>NZ_JANAVK010000001.1:1071941-1176715 GCF_024213425.1 Micromonospora sp. A3M-1-15
GGTAGCCCCGACCGGATTCGAACCGGCGCTACCGCCTTGAGAGGGCGGCGTCCTGGGCCGCTAGACGACGGGGCCAGGCACTTTTCCTGCTTCACCGCCCTGGCGGGCGGTGCGGCAGTAGTCTAGCGGCACCGCGTCCGGCCCCCGTGGAGGGGGTCGGAACGCCGAACCACGGCCGGAACACGAAACAGCCCGCCCCACGAGGTGGGACGGGCTGTCAGCGCTGGTAGCCCCGACCGGATTCGAACCGGCGCTACCGCCTTGAGAGGGCGGCGTCCTGGGCCGCTAGACGACGGGGCCAGAACTTCATGCTTCCACGCCCTCGCGGGCGGGAAGCTGCACTCTATCAGAGATCAACTGCCGCCCCTCTCGCGAGGGGCGGAGCGGAACTCCGCCAGAATCCAGCGTCCGGGATTCTCGCGAATCCGCGGCTGCGCTGGGGTACCAGGACTCGAACCTAGACTAACTGAACCAGAATCAGTCGGGCTGCCAATTACCCCATACCCCATTGGCCCCTTGCGGCGCCGGGAATGAACTTTACCCTCCCGGTGCCGGCAGGCCAAATCCAACCCCCCGAACCGCCACTGAGCTGCGGAAACGAGGCGTCGGACGCATCAGGCGACCGGTACCACCGGGTTGGTGAGTTCGCCGATCCCCTCGATCCGCACGGTGACCGTATCCCCGTCGGTGAGCGGGCTAACCCCCGCCGGCGTGCCGGTCAGCACCACGTCGCCGGGGAGCAACGTCATGACGTGGGAGATGTACGACACCAGGGCCGGCACGTCGAAGACCATGTCCTTGGTCCGGCCGAGCTGGCGTACCTCCATCTCCTCCGGGTTGCGACCGACCTCACAGCGGACCTCCAGGTCGGTGACGTCAAGCCCGGTGGTGATCCACGGCCCGATCGGGCAGAACGAGTCGAAGCCCTTGGCCCGGGTCCACTGCCCGTCGGAGCGCTGGAGGTCCCGCGCGGTGACGTCGTTGGCGCAGGTGTAGCCGAAGATGGCCCGCTCGGCGGCGGCCCGGTCGGCCCGGCGCGCGCCCGGCGCGCCGATCACCACGGCCAGCTCCGCCTCGTGCTCGACCTGCTTCGAGAAGATGGGCAGCCGGATGGCGTCCCGGGGACCGATCACCGAGGTGGACGGCTTGAGGAAGAGCAGCGGCTCCTTGGGCACCTCGCTGCCGTGCTCGGCGGCGTGTTCGGCGTAGTTGCGGCCGACGCAGACCACCTTGCTCGGCAGGATCGGCGAGAGCAGCCGGACGTCGGAGAGCGCCCAGCGGGCGCCGGAGAACTGGATCTGCCCGAACGGATGGCCCTCGATCTCGGCGATGGTCAGGCCCTGCGGCCCGGCCTCCGGCTCGCCCTCGACGACCCCGAACGACATTCCCTTGGCATGAGCGAAACGAGCGATACGCACCCGGCCAATCTATCCCCGACGCCCGGCCGGGCCACGCCGGACGTGGCCACGGGCTCCGCCGGGTGGGTGGCGCGCCAGGATACGCCGGCCCGCGCCGGCCGGGGCGGGATTGCCGGCTTCGTACCCGCCCGGCGTGCCCGGGCCCATAGCTTCGGGGCCGGAGGTTCGTTCGTATGCCTGCATCGAGACGACACCACAGGACCCTGGCAGTGCTCGTGAACTGCCTCGGCATCATGGCCGCCGTGCCGGCGCTGCCGCTCACGGCACCCCGGGCGGAGGCCGCGCCCCCGCCACCGGCGGCTCCGCCGGCGCAAGCGGCGGCTCCGCCGGCCGTGGCGGCCCGGGCCACCCCGATTCCGACCGGGATGCCCGCGGCGCCCCCGGCGATGCCGACCACCAAGCCGGCGCCCATCCAGCTGACCACCCCGCCGGTCACCGTGGCGGTGGCGGCGGCCGGCACCCCGGCGCCGGGCTACCGGATCCAGGTCCGCAACGCCGGCCCCACGATGGTCGAGACGACCGTCCGGCAGGAGTTGCCGGCCGGGTCGCGGGCGACCGCGGTGACCGGTGGCGGCCGGGCGAACCGCCCGATCGGGTCGGCCACGGCCAACGAGGTGACCTGGCGGCTGCGGCTGCCGGCGCGGAGCACCACCACGCTGAACACGGCGCTCAGCGGGGCCGCCCAGGGCCGGCCGGTGACCGCGCCGACCTGCGCGTACGGCACGGACGGCACCCGGCCGTACGACTGCGCCACGGCGACCTGGACCGGGCCCACGGTGGTGCCGGCCGCGAAGGTGACCGCGACCCCGGCCTGGCGCCGCCCGCCGGTGCTGCTGGCCGCGCTGGCCGCGCTCCTGGTCGTCACCGGCGGCGTGCTGTGGTGGGTGTGGCGGCGCCGGCGTTCCGGCCCGGCGCGGGCGGCCACCGGCACCCCGGCCGGCCCGAACCGGCTCGCCGCCGGCGTCCCGCCGGTCGGCGGCGGGGCGGGCGGCCGGGCGGACCGCGGCACGGTCTACCCGCGCCCGGCGATGCCCGCCGCCACCGGACGACGCCGCCGGCCGCCGATCTGGGCGGTGATCGGGGTCGCTGCCGCGGTGCTGGCCGGCGTGGTCGGCGCGGCGGCGTGGACGGCCACCCAGCGGGTCGCCGCGATGGACACCACCAAGCAGCCGACCAGCGGCGCCTGGGTGGGCAACAGCGTCACCGGTCCGCTCGGCGTCCCGCTGCGCGAGAGCGCGTTCGAGTTCACCGTCTACCGGATGGCCTGCGGCGCGGGCACGCAGCCCGCGGCGTCGGCCGGCGGGCGGCAGTGCCTGGCCACGGTCGGGGTGCGCAACCTCACGCCGGGCGAGCAGACCTGGCACGGGCAGTTGCAGCGGGCGTACCTGCCCGGGGGCAACTGGGTGGCCACCGACGAGAGCGCCACCCGGGTGGCGAACCTCGGCCGGGACGTCTTCGCCCAGCCGGTCGCCGCCGGTTCCCGGGTGCTGCTGCCGCTGGTGTTCACCGTGCACGGCGACGACCCACCGAAGCAGTTGGAGCTGCGCAGCGGGGTCTTCTCCGCCGGCGTGCGGGTGGACGTGCCGTGACCCGGGGCGGGGCGGCGGTCGTACCCTGGGGTCCGTGACCGCCGCCCTCGCCCCCGCCACCGCGCTCGACGCGGCCGACTGGCAGGCCCGGCGTCGCGCCCACGAGGAGCGGGTGGACGCCTGGCTGGCGCCGCACCTGGCCCGCCGCCGCTCCGCGGTGCGGCACCCCGTCGAGGACTTCCTCTTCACCTACTACTCGCACCGCCCGGCCCAGCTGCGCCGCTGGCACCCCGGCGCCGGCGTGGTGCTGCGCGACGCGGACCCGGCCGGGTTCGGCCGGGACTACCGCGCCACCGCCGCCGGGGTCACCCTCGACACCGAGGGGGTACGCGCGCGGCGCGCCGAGTCCGTCGCCTGGATCCGCACGCTGCTCGCGGCGACCGCAGGCCGCCCGGCCCACTTCGGCTGCTTCGGCATGCACGAGTGGGCGATGGTCTACCGGCAGACGCAGGACGAGGTGCGGCACAACGCCTGGCCGCTGCGGCTCAGCCCGGCGGCCACCGCGGCGGTCGTCGAGGAGCGGGGCGTGCGGTGCAGCCACTTCGACGCGTTCCGGTTCTTCACGGCGCCGGCCCGGCCGCTCAACGTGCTCACACCGACCCGGGAGAGCCAGCACGCGCTGGAGCAGCCGGGCTGCCTGCACGCCAACATGGATCTCTACAAGTGGGCGTACAAGCTGTCCCCGCTGGTGCCGTCGGAGCTGGTGGCGGACGCCTTCGCGCTGGCCCGGGAGATCCGCACGCTGGACATGCGGGCCAGCCCGTACGACCTGGCCGACCTCGGTCACCCGCCGGTCCGGGTGGAGACCCCGGAGGGCCGGGCCGAGTACGCCGCCGCCCAGCGGGGCTTCGCCGAGCGGGCCGCCGGGCTGCGGACCCGGCTGCTGGCCGCCCTCGACGCGACCGACCGGCCGGCCTGACCGGGGCCCACCGACGCGCGCCGGCGGGCCCCCGCCCAGGCGGTCAGGCGACGGTGCAGCTCACCACCGGGACCGGGTTCGCGCCGGCGCCGCCGGCCAGGAAGCCGAACGTGGTCTGCGCGCCGGGGGCGAGGCTGCCGTTCCAGCTCGCGTTCCGGGCGGTCACCGCGGTGCCGCTCTGGCTCACCTCGGCGCTCCACGACTGGGTGATCCGCTGGCCGTCGGCCAATGTGAAGCGGGCCGTCCAGCCGGACACCGGCGCGGTGCCGCTGTTGCGGACGGTGATCTCACCCTGGAAGCCGCCCTGCCACTGCCCGACGATCCGGTAGGTCGCCGTGCACCCGGTCCCGGACGGGTCGGTCGGCGTCGGCGTCGGGCCGCCGCTCGGGGTGGTGCCGGGCGTCGGGGTGGGGCCGCCGGTCGGCGAGGCGGTGGGCGTCGGGGTGGTGGGCGTCGGGGTGGTGCCGTGCAGGGCCGCGGTGAGCGCCGGGTACCAGCGGTCGGACATCTTCTGGTCGCCGGCGGCGTTGGGGTGCACGCCGTCGTAGGTGTCCGTGGCCGTGCTGAAGCCGGTCCACTGGTCGACCACCACCACCGGCGAGGCCATGGTGGTCTTCCCCGCCGCCCAGCCGTCGACGAGGGCGTTGAGCGCGACCACCCGCTGCCCGCACTCGGTGCAGGTGGCCGGGTTCATCGGGATGATCTTCGCGACCAGCACGGTCGTCGTCGGGTTGGCGGCCCGCATCTGGTCCACCAGCTTCGAGTACGCGGCCAGGATGGTGGCCGGGGCGATGTTGCTCCACACGTCGTTGGTGCCGAAGTGCATGAGCACCACGTCCGGGTGGGTGGCGGCGAGCCAGCCGGGCAGCAGGTTCTGGTTGGCCACGTTGGTGACCAGGTAGCCGCCGTGTCCCTCGTTGTCGCCGTCGTAGGGCTGGCCGCAGCCCTGCGGGCCGAGGGTGCCCACGAAGTCGACGTCGGTGTAGCCGCTGGACTGGAGGCGGTTCCACAGCACCGACCGCCAGCAGCCGGGCGACCCCGTGATGGAGTCGCCGAGGGGCATGACCCGGACCGGGGTGGCCGCCGCGGCGGCCGGCGGCGCGGTGGGGACGAGAGCGAACCCGACCACGAGGGCGGGCAGGAGGGCGGCGACCGCGGCAAGGGCGGCGCGCAGGGGTGTGCGGAGCATGAGGACGGGACTCCTGTCACGTGACGTGGTGGTCGGTGACGGCCCTTGCTCCCGTACGTATTGAAGCGGTTCGACGCGCCCGGCTCAACCCGGTCCCGCGTGCCGGACTCAGCCGGCCGGGTGGCCCCGGTGCGCGGCCCACTCGTCCGCGAGGATCGACATCACGGTGGCGTCCACCCAGCCGTCGCCGTCGCGGAGGACCTGCCGCAGCGTGCCCTCGGCCACGAAGCCGACCTTCTCGTAGGCCCGGCGGGCGCGCGGGTTGAAGGCGAACACCTCCAGCCCGATCCGGTGCAGGCCGAGCTGCTCGAAGCCGTACCCGACGACGAGCCGGACCGCCTCGGTGCCGAGCCCCCGGTCCCGCCCGGCGGGGCCGATGAGGGTGCGGAAGTTGCAGCTGTCGTTGTGCCGGTCCCACTCGTTGAGCACCACCTCACCGACGCAGGCCCCGGTCGCGCGGTCCACGACGGCCAGGTCGAGCCGGTCCGGCTGGCTGTTGCGGGTGCCGCACCAGGCCCGCAGCCGGGCCGGTTCGAGCCCCTCCCCGGGCGGGCTGCCGGTCAGCCGGGCCACCTCCGGGTCGGCCAGGATCGCCTCGAAGGCCGCGAGGTCGTCGTCGACGAACGGGCGCAGCAGGACGCGGTCGCCGGTGAGGGTGGGCTTGACGGAGAAGTCGCTCGGCACCCGGCGAATTCTGGGCGACGGCAGTCGGGCCCTCAAACAGTTTTCCGGCGCCTGCCGGTCCAGGGGGGTGATTGGGACGGATCCCCGGTCGGCGCCCGGCCCGGTTGGCACAGTGAGGTGGTGGGCGGCGTCGGTCGGATCCAGCTGGCCGGCGACGCGGGCGACGTCAGCCGGCTGGAACTCTTCCTCGACCTGATCTTCGTCTTCGCGTTCCTCAACGTCACCGGGCTGACCGCCGAGCAGCTCAACCCGGCCGGACTGCCCCGGGGCCTGCTCCTGCTCGTGCTGCTCTGGTGGTGCTGGGCGCCGTTCGCCTGGCTGGGCAGCACCATCCGGTTGGACCGCGGGGTCATGCCGGTGGTGATGTTCGGGCTCAGCGCCACCCTGTTCGTCATGGGCCTCACGGTGCGGGAGGCGTTCCAGGACCGGCCCGGCGGGCTGCCCGGCCCGCTGGTCTTCGCCGTCGGCTACCTGATCGTGCGCGCCACCACGCTGACCGTCGGCGCGGTGGCCGCCGCCGGAGAGGTGCATCCCCGCCGGCTGGCACGGCGGGCGTGGCCGCCCCCGTTGGCCGGCGCACTGTTCCTGCTGGCCGCCGCGCTGGTCCCGGCACAGGTGCCGGACGGTGTGGGTCGGGAGTGGCTCCGCTTCGCGCTCGTGGGCGGCGCGATCGTCGCCGAGTACGGCGGGGCGATGCTGCTCGGCGCGGACCTGTGGCGGATGGGCTCGATCCCGTACTGGGCGGAACGGCACGGACTGATCATCCTGATCGGGTTCGGCGAGACGATCATCTCGGTGGGGCTGAGCCAGGGGGTGGCCACCGCCCAGCCGCTGACCCTGGAGGTGCTGGTCGGGGCGCTGCTGGGGGTGGCGCTGGCCGGCGCGCTGTGGTGGACGTACTTCGACGTGGCCCGGTTCGCGGCCGAGCAGGCGCTGGAGCGGGTCGTCGGCACCCGGCGCGCGCTGCTCGGCCGGGACGCGTACAGCTTCCTGCACCTGCCGATGATGACCGGGCTGATCCTGGTGGCGCTCGGCCTCAAGAAGGTGCTCGGCGAACTGCAGGTGGGCAGCGACAAGCCGACCCCGCTGCTCACCCTGCTGGTGCTCCACGGCGGAGTGGCGCTCTACCTGTCGGGGCTGGTGCTGTTCGAGGTGCGGACGCTGCGCATCCTGGGCCGGTCCCCGGTGCTCGGCGTCGTGCTGGTGGCCGGACTGGCTCCCCTCGCGCCGCACCTGCCGGCGCTGGCCGAGCTGGCCCTGCTGGCCGCCGCGGTGGGCACGACCGCGCTTGCCGACCTGACCGTGTTCCGGCGCCGGCACCGCCGGTTGCACGCGCAGATCGGGCCGATCCAGGAGCACGGCGGGGTCACCCCGAAGGAGCTCTTCTTCGACCTGGTCTTCGTCTACGCGTTCCTCCAGGTGGCCGCGCTGATGGCCGACGACCCGACGTGGCCGGGCCTGGCACGCGGGCTGCTGGTGCTCGCCGTGCTCTGGCAGGCCTGGTGCGCGTACGCCTGGCTGGCGGCCGAGGTCCGCGCGGAGAATGCGGTGGTCCGCCTGGTCATGGTGCTCGTGGTGGCGCTCACCGCGATGATCACGCTGGCCAGCCCGCAGGCGCTCGACGACTCGAGCGGCGGCCTGCCCGGGCCGCTGGTCTTCGTCGCCTGCTACGCGGCCATCCGGCTGCTGCATCTGGCCTCGTTCGGGCTGGTGGCGTGGCAGAACCCGGCCTGGCGGACGCCGCCGTTGCGGGCCGCCGCGCCGACCCTTGTCGCGCTCGGCCTGATGCTGGTCTCCGCGCTGCTGCCGCTGCCGGTCGGCGACGTCCGCCAGTTCTCCCCGCCGCGGGTCGCGCTGTGGGTGCTCGCCATCGCGGTCGACGTGCTCGGGAACGCCCGGGTGGGCCTGCGCCACCTCAGCGTGCGCTCGGCGGAGCACTGGGCCGACCGGCACAGCCTGATCATCATCATCGGGCTCGGCGAGGCGGTGATCTCGATGGGCAGCGCCGTGGTCTACACGCCGGTCTCGGCCCGGATCGTGGTGGCGGCGTTCCTCGGCACCGCCCTGCTGGCCACCCTGTGGTGGACCTACTTCGGCTGGGACAGCACCGAGGGGGAACGGGCGCTGGCCGCCGCCGACCTCCGCACCCGGACCCGGCTGGCCCGCGACGCGTACACCTGGCTGCACCTGCCGATGGTGGCCGGGATCGTGCTGGTCTCGCTCGGCCTGCGCAAGACCATGTCGGTGCTGGGCAGCCGGGGCTTCTTCGAGCTCGGGCCGCCGCCGTACCCGCTGGCGCACGCCGCGCTCTTCGGCGGGGTGCTGCTCTACCTGCTGGGGGTCCAGGCGTTCCGGTGGCGGACGACCGGGCGCGGGCGACCCGCCCGCCAGGTGCTGACCCTGGTCGTGGCGGCGCTGCTGCCGCTGACGGCCGGCCTGTCGGCGCTGCTCGCGCTGGCCCTGCTGGCCGCGGCCTGCCTGGCCCTCACCGCGTTCGAGGTGCTCCGCGACCACGAGCGGGCCGCCACCGGGCCGGTGCCGTCGCGCTGACCCGCGGTCAGTCGCCGTCCACCCGGCGGTCGCGCTTGCGCTGGGACTGCCTCTTCTTCTCGGCCAGCCGGCGCTCCTTGGCGGCCCGGGACGGGCGGGTGGGGCGGCGCGGCTTCGGCGGCGGCGCGACCGCCTCGCGCAGCAGGGCGGCCATCCGCTCGCGGGCCGCCTCGCGGTTGGCCAACTGCGCCCGGTGCTCGCTGGCGGCCACGGTCAGCACCCCGTCGACCAGCCGGCCGGCGAGCCGGTCCAGGGCGCGGGCGCGCAGCGGCTCGGGCACACTCGGCGACCCGGCCAGGTCGAAGCTCAGCTCCACCCGCGAGTCGGTGGTGTTGACCCCCTGGCCACCCGGGCCGGACGAGCGGGAGAAGCGTTCCCGCAGCTCGGCGTCGGGCAGCACGAGCCGGTCGGTCACCCGCAGTCCGTCGTCCACGCCCCGAGGCTAACGCCCGGCGCGGTGGCCCGGGGTGGCGGTCACGGTCGGGGTCGGGGTGGGACCGGGGCCCGCGCGTTCGTGGTCCGACCCGGCCGCCGCGTACGCCGCCGCCCCGAACAGCAGCAGCGCGATCACGCCGATCTTGGTGATGACCGCACGGGTCGCCATCCACGCGGTGCGCCGGGCGCCCGGGACGGTGGTCCGGATGGTCTTGTAGTCCTTCCAACCCCGCTGCGCGCGGGCGTACGACGCGCCGACACCGGCGCCGATGACCAGGCCCACCAGGAGGAGGGCCGCGATGACAGCTTGCTCCACCTCCGCCAGTATCCATACTCAGCGTAATATTTCCATGGCCCGATGGTCCCACGCCGGATATCCGACACTTCTGACCTTCCGGCGGACCGTTCGGCACGCCGGCGCAGGTCAGCACCGCGGGGCCGGTCAGCCGCCCCGGCCGATGATGGTGTCGGCGGTCTGCTGGACCTGGTCGATCGGGATGGCGAACCCGATGCCGATCGAGCCGTTGCCGTCGATGGTGGCGATGGCCGTGTTCACCCCGACCACCTCACCCCGCGCGTTGACCAGCGGCCCGCCGGAGTTGCCCGGGTTGATGGAGGCGTCGGTCTGCACCGCGGTGTGCCGGCCGTTGCCGATGCGGACCTGCCGGTTGAGCGCGCTGACGATGCCGGCGGTGACGGTGCCGGCCAGGCCGAGCGGGGAGCCGACCGCGAGCACCGGCTCCCCCACCCGGGTGGAGTTCGGCTTGGCCAGCGGCAGCGCCGACAGCCGGGCCGCCGCCGGGACCCTCAGCACCGCCAGGTCGCTTCCCGGCTCCCTCCCCACCACCTCGGCGGTGAACCGGCGCCCGTCGGAGGTCTCCACCGTCACCGGTCCGGAGCCGCCCTTGGCCAGGATGTGGTCGTTGGTGACGATGTGCTGCTCGTTGTCGATGGCGAAGCCGGAGCCGGAGGCCGACGCGCCGGACGTCCCGCCGACCATCACCGAGACCACTCCGGGGACGGTCTTCTCGGCGGCGGTGACCAGCTCCGCCGGCACCGGCGCGGCGGAGGCCGCCGCCGGGCCGGGGGCGTCCCGGTCGGCCGCCCAGGTGCCGGCCGCCGCCCCGGAGACGGTGGAGAGGGCCACCACCACCGCCGCGCTCAGCAGCCGGCCGCGCCAGCTCCGCCGTGCCGCCTCCCGCTCGGCCCCGGGCACGTCCCAGCGCCCGCGTCCGTCCGGGTCCAGCTCGGGCGAGACGAACCACGGGCCGCGCGGCTCGCCGAGTCCGGTCTGCACTGCCATACCTGGGCTCCTCACGTGTCGTGCGTCGTCCGGTCGTGGTGCGGGTCAGGGCAGCCGGGAGAACCACCGCAGCGAACCGGCGGCGGCCCCCATGGCGAAGACCAGCCCGAGGCCGATGAAGCGGGCCGAGATGTCCTGCCGTTCCTTGCGGTAGCCCACCGAGGTGCCGATGTCCTCGTAGACGGCGCGCAGCTCCTGGCTTGTCGACGCCTCGTGGAAGCCGCCGCCGGTCTCGTCGGCGACCGCCTTGAGGGTCTGCCCGTCGACCGGCACCTGGATCGCCCGCCCGCCCCGGTCCACCGAGCCGGACGGCGTGCCGAACGAGATGGTGTGCACCGGCACCTTGGCCGCCACGGCCTGGCCGGCCGCCTCCATGGGATCCATCCCGGAGGTGTTCGCGCCGTCGGAGAGGATGATGATGCGCGCGGGCGGCGGGTCCTTCGCGGCCTTCGCGTCGAGGCTCTTCACCGCGCCCAGCGAGGTGCTGATCGCCTCCCCGATGGCCGTGCCCTGCACCCCGGTGATGCCCTCGGCGAGCCGCTCGATCCCCTCGTGCAGGGCGTCCCGGTCGGTGCCCGGCGGCACCAGCACCGCCGCGCTGCCGGCGAACGCCACGAGCCCCACGTTGAACTCGTCCGGGAGTCCGTCGACGAACCGGCGGGCGGCCTCCTTGGCGGCGGTCAGCCGGTCCGGGTCGACGTCGCCGGCCAGCATCGAGGTGGAGACGTCCACGGCCACCATCACGGTGGCCCGCTCCCGGGGCACCCGCACCTCGGCGTTGGGCCGGGCGAAGCCGACCACCAGCAGCGCGAGCATGGCGAGGAAGAGGCCCGCCGGGACGTGGCGGCGCCAGGCCGGCCGCCGCGGGGCGACCCGGTCCAGCAGCCGCAGGTTGGTGAAGCGCACCGCGTACCGGCTCTGCCGGCGCTGCATCACGACATAGCCGACGACCAGCGCGGCGACGCCGAGCAGGAGCCAGAGACGGGCGGGCGACTGCCAGCTCACCTCGCACCTCCCCGGGCCGCGGCGGGCGCGGCGGCGAGCCGGCGCTGGGCGTGCACGTGCCGGACGATGTCCGCGCTCCAGTCCCGGTCGGTACGCAGCGCCAGGTGCGTCGCCCCGGACCGGCGCAGCGCGTGCCGGACCTGGTCGCGCTGCGCCGCGGCGGCCTGCGCGTAGCGCTCGCGCAGGGCCGGGTCGCCGGTCCACACCTCGCGGTGGCGGCCGGTCTCCGGGTCGACGAGGGTGACCAGCCCGACGTCGGGCAGCTCCAGCTCGCGCGGGTCGGTCACCTCGACGGCGAGCACCTGGTGCCGGACGGCCAGCCGGCGCAGCACGGTCTCCCAGGCCGGGGCGGCCTCGGGGTCGTCGGGCAGCCCGTCGAGGAAGTCGGAGACGACCACCACCAGCCCGCGCCGGGTGGCCACCCGTTGCAACCCGTCCAGCCCGTCGGCAAGGGTCGGCGGGGGAAAGTCCCGGTGCCCGTCGGTGCGCGGCGCGCCCAGCAGCGCGCGGAGCAGCCCGAGCAGGTGGGTACGCCCGCCCCGGGCCGGGAACCGGCGTACGCCCTCGGGGGCGAGCACCTGGCCGCCGAGGCGGTTGCCGGCGCCGGCGGTGAGGAAGCCGACCGCCGCCACCGCGGCCACGGCCAGTTCCCGTTTGTCCAGCGTGGCCGTGCCGTACTCCATGCTGGGGCTGGCGTCGACCAGCAGCCAGGTGGTCAGCTCGCGGTCCGCGTCGACCTCGCGCACGTGCGGGACGGTGGTCCGCGCGGTGACCGCCCAGTCCATCCGGCGTACCTCGTCCTCGCCGGGGCGGTACTCCCGGCTGCCGGCCGCCTCGCTGCCCGGCCCGGGCAGCAGGCCGCGGTACTGGCCGTGCAGCAGCCCGTCGAGCCGCCGGGTGACGGTCAGTTCCAGCCGGCGCAGTCGCTGGTCGGGGGCGAGGTCGGCCAGCCCGGGCTCGGGCAGGACGGGTGCGTCCCGGCGCCTCATGCCGCCGCCAGGTCGGGCGCCGCCTCCGGGTGCCCGGTGACCACCCGGGGTGGCGGCACCGCCTCGACCAGCCGGCGGACCAGCGTCTCGGCGGAGATCCCGTCGGCCACCGCGTCGAAGGAGAGCACCAGCCGGTGGGCCAGCACGTCGACCGCCAGGTCCCGGATGTCGTCCGGGAGGACGTAGTCCCGGCCGTGGATCAGCGCCTGCGCCCGGGCCGCCGCCACCAGGCCGAGGGTGGCCCGCGGGCTCGCCCCGTACGCCAGCAGGGGCGCGATCTCGGACAGCCCGAACCGCCCCGGGTCCCGGGTGGCGAGGATGAGCCGGACCACGTACTCGGCGAGGGCGTGGTGGACGAAGATGTCGGCGGCGCGCCGCTGGAGCGCCCGCAGCCGGGACGGGTCGAGCACCGGTCGCGCGGTCGGCCGCTCGGTGCTCATCCGGTAGAGGATGGCCAGCTCGTCGGCGTCGCTCGGGTAGTCGACGACGATCTTCATGAGGAAGCGGTCGCGCTGCGCCTCGGGGAGCTGGTAGACCCCCTCCGACTCGATCGGGTTCTGGGTGGCCAGCACGAGGAACGGGTCGGGGACGGGCCAGCTCCGGCCGCCGATGGAGACCTGCCGCTCGGCCATCGCCTCCAGCAGCGCCGACTGCACCTTGGCCGGGGCCCGGTTGATCTCGTCGGCGAGCACCAGGTTCGCCATGATCGGACCCAGCTCCACGTCGAACGCCTCGGTGGAGACCCGGTAGATGCGGGTGCCGACGATGTCGGAGGGGACCAGGTCGGGGGTGAACTGGATCCGGGAGAAGCTGCCGCCGACCACCGTGGCGAGGGTGTGCGCCGCGAGGGTCTTGGCCACTCCCGGCACGCCCTCCAGCAGGCAGTGGCCGTCGGCGATCAGGGCGGTCAGCAGGCGGTCGACGAGGCGATCCTGCCCGACGATCACGCGTTTGACCTCGAAGAGGGTCTGTTCCAGCTCGACGCCGCTCGCGTCGGCATCGACCGGGCTGGGCACGCTGGCCAGGGTGTCCGAGATGTCCGTCACGGTGCTTGCTTCCCGTGCCGACGTACGGACAAACGTCGGATTATCAGCCCCTCGGCGCCCCTTTCCGGCCCGGATCGGGACGACTCCCCCGCCCGGTTCGCAACGGCGCGAGCGGGATCGGGCACCCCAGGCCGGCCCAGAGCGGGTCAGGTCAGGCCGGCCGGCCCCCGCGTGGGGCGGGGGCCGGCGTGGCGGCCTGTGATCAGTTGGCGATGAGCAGGTGGAACGGCCGGTCGGCGTACCCGCCGGAGGAGCTGCGGGTCTGGATGAAGACGGCGTTCGGGGTCAGGTAGCGGGGCGCCACCGAGACCTCACCGCTCGGCGGGACGTTCGCCGCGTCGTTGGTGCCGATGGTCGCGTGCAGCCCCCGGAGGTGGACGTCGTAGTCGAGCGTCACCTGGTACTGCCCGGCGAACTGGCCGGGCAGCGACGGCGAGAACTTCTTGGCGCTCACGACGTTCGCCGAGTGCTGGAGCAGGGTCCCGTTGGCGCTCACCACCGCCCAGGCGACCAGGCCGGCGGTCGGCGCGGCGAGGGTGGCGTTCAGCGCGGCCTTCGCCGCCCGGCTCTCGGCGGCGGTCACCGGGGGCTGGTGGCCGGGCTGCCGGGCGCCGGGCTGCCCGGCCTCGGCCGCGGTCTTCGCCGCCGGGTGGGCGGCGGCCGCGATACCCCCGCCGGCCAGGGTGAGGGACAGCGCGGCGAGGGCCACCACCGTCGCCTTGCGCTTGAGGAATGTGGCCATGACAGATCTCCCTTGTGTGACCGTGGTGACACGGCCGACCCGCGTGCGGTGCGGGACGGCTGGATTCGACATGCCAGCCAGGTGCGGAAAATTGCGGGCCATCGGGGGACCCACGTCGTCAGCGCACCGTTAATGTCGAGCTGCACCTGGCTCTGAACTGGGCTTACTACGGAGAGTCGCGACGCCTCGACCACGTGGAACCTAACACCGGAAAATGCGGAGGGTCAATGCTTCACATTTACGGCGCGCCATTCAAAATATGTTTTCGACAATCGTGAGAAGTGAGGGTCCGACCATTCACGAAATGGCCGCTTGGGACACCGCCCCGGCCGGCCGGCCGGTAGCGTGACAGCCGTGATCACGACGAGTGGGCCGGGACCGGCCGGCACCCGGGTCCGCCGGTTCGCCACGATCGCCTGCTGGGTGGCCGTCACGCCCGTGGCCGCCTGGGCGGTGCTCCGGCTGGCCGGGCTGGAACGGGGGCCGCTGGTGCAGGCGGTCGCCTTCACGCCGTACGTCGCCGCCGCCGCGCCGGCCACGGTGGCGCTGGCGCTCGCCCTCCGGCGCCGCGCGCCTGCGGCGGTCGCGGCGCTCGCCGCCCTGGCGCTGCTCGGCGCGGTGGCGCCGCGCGCCGTCCACGACGACCGGCCTCCGGTCCACGGGCCGGTGCTCCGGCTGCTCACCGCCAACCTGCTCAAGGGCCGCGCCGACCCGGCGCGGCTGGTCGAGCTGGTCCGGACGCACAAGGTGGACGTGCTGACCGTGCAGGAGTTCACCCCGCAGGCCGCCGCCGAGCTGGACCGGCTCGGGCTGGCCACCCTGCTGCCCTACCGGATGCTGAACCCGGAGGTCGGCACCACCGGCTCCGGCCTGTACGCGTGCCACCCGCTCAGCGACACCGGCTACCGGCGCAACCAGGGCTTCTTCTTCAGCCAGGCGTACGGGACGGTGGCCGTGCCGGGCGCGCCGCCGCTGCGGGTGGAGTCGGCGCACCCGGCCGCCCCGTACGCCGTCGAGGTGGTGCCGGACTGGTGGACCGACCTGCGGGCCCAGCCGCCGGCCACCCCGCGGGGCGGGTTGAGCGTCCTGGCCGGCGACTTCAACGCCACCCTCGACCATGCGCCATTGCGCGACCTCATCGACACCGGCTACGTCGACGCCGCCGCCGCGGCCGGCGCCGGGCTCTCCGGCACCTGGGGCCCGTACGACGGTGACCCGATCCCGCCGGTCGCCATCGACCACGTGCTGGTCGACCGGCGCATCGCGGTCCGCGCCGTCGACGTGTACGCCGTGCCGGGCAGCGATCACCGTGCCGTGCTGGCCGAGCTGCGGCTGCCCGCCGGGTGAGCCGGCGTCAGACCCGCGCCCGGTCCAGGCCGTAGGTGAGGGCGTCGACGAGGGCGTGCCAGCTGGCCTCGACCACGTTGGGGTGGACGCCGACCGTGGTCCAGTCGCGGCCGGCCCCGGCGGTCTCGACGAGCACCCGGGTCACCGCGCCGGTGCCGTGGCTGCCCTCCAGGATGCGGACCTTGTAGTCGGCCAGCTCGAACTCGCGCAGCTCCGGGTAGTGCCGGGCGAGCGCCACCCGCAGCGCCTCGTCGAGGGCGTTGACCGGGCCGTTCCCCTCGGCGGTGGCGATGACGCGCTCGCCGCGTACCCGGATCTTGACGGTGGCCTCGGAGACCACCGCGCCGTCCTCGCGGTGCTCGACCAGCACCCGGTAGGACTCCAGCGCGAACGGCCGGGCCGGCGCGGCGTCCGGCAGCTCGGAGCGGACCAGCAGCTCGAACGAGGCGTCGGCGGCCTCGAACGACCAGCCGCCGGCCTCCAGTTCCTTGACCCGGTTGGTCACCCGGGACAGGGTGTCCGGATGGCCGGCCAGGTCCAGGCCCAGCTCGCGGCTCTTGAGCTCGACGCTGGCCCGGCCGGCCATCTCGGTCACCAGGATCCGCATGTCGTTGCCCACCACCGAGGGATCCACGTGGTTGTAGAGCAACGGGTCGACCTTGATCGCGCTCGCGTGCAGCCCCGCCTTGTGGGCGAAGGCGGCGGCCCCGACGTAGGCCTGGTGGGTGTCGGGGGCGATGTTGGCGATCTCGGCGATGGCGTGCGAGACCCGCACCATCTGTTCCAGGCAGCCCTCCGGTAGGACGGGCATGCCGAGCTTGAGCTGGAGGTTGGCCACGATCGCGAACAGGTCGGCGTTGCCGGGGCGCTCGCCGTAACCGTTGGCGGTGCCCTGGACGTGCCGGACGCCGGCCTCGACCGCGGCGATCGTGTTGGCCACCGCGCAGGCGGTGTCGTTCTGGGCGTGCATGCCGAGCCGTTCGGGGGTGATCCCGGTGCGCGCGGCGAGCTCGGTGATCGCGGCGGTGACCTGGGAGGGCAGCATCCCGCCGTTGGTGTCGCAGAGGACGAACCGCTCGGCTCCGGCGGCCAGCGCGGTCTCGGCCACCGCGGCCGTGTACGCCGCGTCGTGCCGGTGGCCGTCGTAGAAGTGCTCGCCGTCGACGAAGACCCGCCGCCCCTGCGCCACCAGGTACGCGACCGTGTCGCGGATCATCGCCAGGTTCTCCTCGGCGGTGGTGCGCAGCGCCCGCTCGACGTGCCGCAGGTCCGCCTTGGCGACCAGCGCCACGGCCGGGGTGCCCGCGTCCAGCAGCCCGCGCACCTGCGGGTCGTCCTCGACCGCGACGCCGGCCTTGCGGGTGGCCCCGAAGGCGACCAGGATCGCGTGCCGCAGCTCCAGTTCGGTGCGGGCCCGGCGGAAGAACTCGGTGTCCTTGGGCACCGCGCCCGGCCAGCCGCCCTCGATGAAGCCGACCCCGAGGTCGTCGAGGAGGCGGGCCACCGCCAGCTTGTCGACCACCGAGTAGGTGAGCCCCTCGCGCTGGGCGCCGTCGCGCAGCGTCGTGTCGTACACCTGGAAGGTCATGGGGAGTTCCTCTTCTCGAACCTGGGGGAGCAACAAAAAGACCCCCCGCGGATGCGGGAGGTCTGCGCGCTCGGCGAGAGGGAAGGCCGGCGCGCTAGCTGCCAATAATCAGGACGGAGCTGGTCACGGCTCGTACTCTGCCACCCCGCACCGGTTTTGGGAGGCGAAATCCACATCGCGGGACGCACCCGTGATCGGGTTAACACGGCGCCCGCCCGGCGTCCGGCGGGAACCGGGCTGCGGAAGCATCTGGAACAGATCAAGTTACCGGCCTGGCGTCGTCGCCCGGCCGCCGTCAAGGAGGACCCGTGCTCACTGTCGGTGACCGCTTCCCCGAGTACGAACTCACCGCCTGCGTCTCCCTCGACGCCGACAAGGCGTTCGAGACGATCAACCACAAGACCTACGAGGGCAAGTGGCGCGTCGTCTTCTTCTGGCCGAAGGACTTCACCTTCATCTGCCCGACCGAGATCGCCGAGTTCGGCCGCCTCAACGGCGAGTTCGCCGACCGGGACGCCCAGGTCCTCGGCGTCTCCGTGGACAACGAGTTCGTCCACTACGCCTGGCGGAAGGACCACCCGGACCTGCGCGAGCTGCCCTTCCCGATGCTCAGCGACATCAAGCGCGAGCTGACCGCCGACTGCGGCGTGCTCGGCGAGGACGGCGTCGCCCAGCGGGCCACCTTCATCGTCGACCCGGACAACGAGATCCAGTTCGCCATGGTGACCGCCGGTTCGGTCGGCCGGAACGTCTCCGAGGTCCTGCGGGTGCTCGACGCCCTCCAGACCGACGAGCTCTGCCCGTGCAACTGGAACAAGGGCGGCGCCACCCTGGACGCCAACGCGCTGCTCGCCGGCGCCGGGGCCTGACCATGGGTCTGGACGCGGTCAAGGCGGCCCTGCCCGAGTACGCCAAGGACATCCGGCTCAACCTCGGCTCCACCATCACCACCTCGACGCTGAAGCCGGAGCAGGCCTGGGGCACCGCCCTGGCCTGCGCGGTGGCGGCCCGCAACCCGGTGGTGCTGCGGGAGATCGCCGCCGAGGCGGCCGGCCACCTCACGCCCGAGGCCGTCGAGGCGGCCAAGGGCGCGGCCACCATCATGGCGATGAACAACGTCTACTACCGGGCCAAGCACCTCATCGGCGACGAGCAGTACGCCTCGCTGCCGGCCCGCCTGCGGATGCAGATCATCGCCCGGCCCGGCGTGGAGAAGGTCGACTTCGAGCTCTGGTGCCTCGCCGTCTCGGCGATCACCGGCTGCGGCGTCTGCCTGGAGTCGCACGAGAAGACCCTGCGCGCCGCCGGGTTCAGCCGCGACCAGGTGCACGAGGGGCTGCGCATCGCGTCCGTCGTGCACGCCGCCGCGGTGGCCCTGGACGCGGAGGCCGCACTGGCCTGAACCGATTGGTGTATCGATCTTCGCATCCGGGTAGGAACGGATCCGACAGGCACATCCCCCAGAAGTCGAGAAAGGGAGTGTTGACGCCATGGAGCGGCTCGACCCTCGAACGACCCACGGGACGCCGGAATCGCGTTTCGATCCGTGGAGCTACCGGAACGACGCCGGGGTGACCGGCGTGGACCTGGTGGGCTACAAGGTGGAGGCGACGGACGGCGGTATCGGCAAGGTGGACCGGGCCAGCCACGAGGTGAACTCCAGTTTCCTCGTGGTCGACACCGGTCCGTGGATCTTCGGTAAGAAGGTCATGCTGCCGGCCGGCACCGTCAACCACGTCGACCACGACGAGCGGAAGGTCTACGTCGACCGGAGCAAGGACCAGATCAAGGCCGCGCCCGAGTACGACGAGACCACCGACACGGACCCGGCGTACCGGGACAAGCTCGGCGGCTACTACGACGACACCTACTCGTCGATCCCGCCGGGCACGGCCCGGTAACGGAGACACCTGCAACCAGCGGCCGGCGGGGCACATCGTGGCCCCGCCGGCCGTTACCGTGTCAGGGGTGGACGCCCTGGAGACCCCCTTCCCCGCGCTGTTCAACTTCCGCGACGTCGGCGGCTACCGCAGCCACGACGGGCGCACCGTCCGGCACCGCCGGCTCTACCGCTCCGACTCGCTGCACCGGATCGACGAGACCGACCGGTCCGCGTTCACCGCGCTCGGCATCCGCACCGTCATCGACCTGCGCCGCCCCACCGAGGTGGCGCGGGACGGCCGGGTGCCCGCCTACGACGGGCTCACCTACCGGCACATCCACCCCGAGCACCAGGACTGGGCCGAGCGGCGGTACGAGCCCGGCAGCGACCTGGCCCGTTACCTCGCCGACCGGTACGCCGACCTGGCCCGCACCGGCACCGCCGGGCTGGCCGAGGCGGTCGGCCTGATCGCCGACAGCGCCAACGCGCCGGTGGTGGTGCACTGCGTCGCCGGCAAGGACCGCACCGGCATCGTCTGCGGCCTCACCCTCGCCGTGCTCGGCGTGCCCGACGAGGACATCGCCACCGACTACGCGCTCAGCACCGCGGCGTCCGAGCGGTTCAGCGCCTGGGTCCGGGCCACCGTGCCGGACGCCGAGGAGCCGCCGCCGCCGTTCCTCGCCTCCCCCGCCGAGGCGATGATGCTCTTCCTCACCGAACTGCGCGAGGGCTACGGCTCGCCCGAGGGTTACCTCCGGCACGCCGGCGTGACCGACGAGCAGCTCGGCGCCATCCGCGCCCACCTCCTCGACTGACCTGCGCGGCAAGCGCGCACGGCCGGCGCCGTCGAGGACGGGCCGGCCGTGCGGGTGGAGCGGGTGGACGGTCAGAGCACGCGGGAGACCCAGCCGTGCCGGTCCTCGGCGCGACCGCGCTGGATGTCGACCAGCTTCTGGCGCAGGGCCATGGTGGAGCGGCCCGGCTCGCCGCCGCCGATCAG
This sequence comes from Micromonospora sp. A3M-1-15, assembly GCF_024213425.1. NCBI lineage: Bacteria > Bacillati > Actinomycetota > Actinomycetes > Micromonosporales > Micromonosporaceae > Micromonospora > Micromonospora sp. A3M-1-15. The sequence goes on from NZ_JANAVK010000001.1 coordinate 1,091,628, forward strand.
GAACTCCCCGTCCGGGAAACGCACCCCGCCGATCGGGGTGATCACCGCGGCGGTGCCGCAGGCGAACACCTCGCGCAGCCGGCCGCTGGCCGCGTCGGCCTGCCAGTCGGCGAAGCTGACCGGACGCTCCTGCACCCGGTGCCCCGACTCGGCGGCCAGGGTGAGGATCGCGTCGCGGGTGATGCCCGGCAGGATGGTGCCGGTCAGCGGCGGGGTGACCAGAGTGTCGTCGTCGTAGACGAAGAAGACGTTCATGCCGCCCAGCTCGTCGACGAAGCGCCGCTCCACCGCGTCCAGGAAGACCACCTGGTCGCAGCCGGCCTCGATGGCCTCGGCCTGCGCGGCCAGCGACGCGGCGTAGTTGCCGCCGCACTTGGCCGCGCCGGTGCCGCCGGGCGCCGCGCGGGTGTAGTCCGGCGAGACCCAGACCGTCACCGGCTTGACCCCACCGGCGAAGTACGCACCGGCCGGCGAGGCGATCACGCAGTAGAGGTATTCGTTGGCCGGGCGGACGCCGAGGAAAACCTCGCTGGCGAACATGAACGGACGCAGGTAGAGGCTGGCGTCCTCGTGCTCCGGAATCCAGTCCTGGTCGATCTCGACGAGCCGGCGCAGCGACTCGACGAACGTCTCCGGCGGCAGCTCCGGCATGGCGAGCCGGTGGGCGGAGGCGACGAAGCGGGCGGCGTTGGCCTCCGGACGGAACATGGTCACCGACCCGTCGCCGGTCCGGTACGCCTTCAGCCCCTCGAAGATCTCCTGCGCGTAGTGCAGGACCGCGGCGGCCGGGTCCATCGGGATCGGCGCGCGCGCCTCCACCCGGGCGTCGTACCAGCCCTTGCCCTCGGCGTACCGGATGGTCACCATGTGGTCGGTGAACACCCGGCCGAAGCCCGGGTTCGCCAGCAGGGCGGCCCGGTCGGCGGCGGATACCGGCGCGGGATTCGGACGGATCTCGAAATCGAGCTTGTCACCACCGCTCATCGCGCTGACCTCCCTGCGGGTCCACGGCATGCGGGATCGCACGCCGACGTCACTGGTGCCAGAAACTTACCCCGAACGGTCGTTCAGCGGATAGCTCCGCCCCGGCACATCGCGCGCTCCGGACGGGCGGCCCGCACGGACCGCAACTCGAGCGGGCCCGGGTGCGGGTCTGGCGGCCCGGATCCGGGCCCAGGGTGACGGCCCGGTCAGGCTACGGCGTACCCGGCGAGCCGGTCGCCGACCTCCTCGGTGCGCAGCGGCGCGCCCGGCGTACGCCCGGCCAGCTCGCTGGCGACGGCGGCGGTGACCCGCGCGGCGGCGTCGGCGTGGCCGAGCTGGTCGAGCAGCAGCGCGGCGGAGAGCACCGCGGCCACCGGGTCGGCGACGCCCCGGCCGGCGATGTCCGGCGCGGAGCCGTGCACCGGCTCGAACATCGAGGGGTAGCGCCCCTCCGGGTTGATGCAGCCGCTGGCCGCCAGCCCGATGCCACCGGTCACCGCGGCCGCGATGTCGGTGAGGATGTCGCCGAAGAGGTTGTCGGTGACCACCACGTCGTACCGCGACGGGTTGGTCACCAGGAACATCGCGGCGGCGTCGACGTGCTGGTACTCGGTGGTCACGTCGGGGTGCTCGTCGGCGACGGCCGCGAAGGCGCGCGCCCAGAGCGAGCCGGCGTGGGTGAGCACGTTGGTCTTGTGCACGAGGGTGACCTTGCGCCGCTCCCGGCGGCGGGCCCGGGCGAACGCGTCACGGATCACCCGCTCGACGCCGTGCCGGGTGTTCAGGCTCTCCTCGGTGGCCACCTCGGCCGGGGTGTCCCGGTGCAGCGAGCCGCCGGCGCCCGCGTAGAGGCCCTCGGTGCCCTCGCGGACCACCACGAGGTCGACCTCGCCGGGCTTCACGGCGGCCAGCGGGCCGGTCACGCCGGGCCAGAGCCGGGAGGGGCGGAGGTTGACGTACTGGTCGAAGGCGAACCGGAGCTTGAGCAGCAGGCCCCGCTCCAGCACGCCCGGCGGCACGGTGGGGTCGCCGACCGCGCCGAGCAGGATGGCGTCGTGCCCGGCCAGCTCGTCGAGGACCGAGTCGGGCAGCACCTCGCCGGTGCGGTGGTAGCGGGCCGCGCCCAGGTCGTACTCCGTGGCCTCGACGCCGGGGAGCACCGCGTCGATGACCTTGCGGGCCTGCCCGACCACCTCGGGTCCGATGCCGTCCCCGGCCACCACCGCAATGCGTGCCACCTGGCGCTCCCTCACCTCGTCGTTCTGCGCAACCGTACGTCGCCGTCCCGGCTCCCGGTACGCGTCTTCCAACATTCGGGAAACCGGGATGCACAGGAGTCTCCCAGGTGGCATTCATGGTGCGGTCATGTCCGCTGCCTAGGGTCGGTGTCATGCGGATCGAGGAGCAGCGGCGGGCCCGCTGGACGGACGAGCAGCCCCGCAACCGGTGGATCGACCAGTCCGCCTTCCGCCACCGCCGTCCCGACCTCCGCCTCGGCACCCGCAGCCACCGGCTGGAGCGGGCCGGCGGCGCCGCCGGGGACCGGATCAGCGTCCGGCACACCGTCCGCACCTCCACCGCGGAATACTCGCTGCTGCTCAACGCGCCCGAGTGGCTGGGCCGCCGGGGCGTCGGGGAGGCGCTCCGGGACGCGGTCGCCGAACTGCGCGCCATCGACCTGACCTACGGGCCGAACCAGCCCGACAGCCTGGTGTCGAAGCTGCGCCGGGGCGAGATCGCCCCCGAGTCGTACCCGCCGCTGGCCGACCTGGTGGACCGCTGCACCGCGATGCGGGCGGCCACCGACGGGTGGTTCGACGCCTGGGCGGTGCCGGGCGGTTTCGACCCGGGCGGCCTGCTCGGCGGCTGGGCGGTGGAGCGGGCCGCGGCCCGGCTGCGCGCCGCGGGGGTGCACGACTACGCCGTGCTGGCCGGCGCCGACCTGACCGTCCGCGGCCACGCCGCGCACGGCGGCCCGTGGCGGGTCGCGGTGCACCACCCGACCGACGCGCGGCGGGCGCCGCTGGTGCTGGAGATGACCGCCGGCGCGGTGGGCACCTCCGGGGTGACCGGGCGGCAGGGGCACGTGGTGGACCCGCACACCGGCGAGCCCGCCGACCAGCTGGTCGCCGCCACGGTGGTGGGCCCGGACCTCGCGGTCGCCGACGCCTACGCCACCGCCCTGTACGCCGCCGGCCCGGCCGGACTGGCCTGGTTCCGCAACGGCTCGGACTACCGGGCGCTCTTCGCCCACCGCCGGCACTGATCGTGGAGCGCCGTCCCGCATTCGCATCCGGGACGTGAACCGCGATCGGCCCCCACGGTCTCGGCAACGACCGTGGGGGCCGGTCAGCGACGAGTGCGCGTGGCTCGCGCAATCGAGGGGTGCGGGCCGGTGGGCCGGACGGCCGACCACGTCACCCGAAGACGGGCCGGAATGTCGACTCAGCCAGTGACCGCACGGGTACGCTAGCGAATCGACGCAACTCGACGCAAGAGTCTCCACAGCGGACCGTCCGGCGCCCTGTCGGCAATCAGCGCGTTGTCCTGCGGCGGGGCAGGGGTGACGGCGCGGACCCGGGATGGCACGCTGTCCGCCGTGAGTTTCGATCTGAGCGTGTGGGCCCTGCCGGCCGGGGCCACGCCCGACGACGTGCGGGCGGCGGTGCAGCGGTGCCGCGAGGGGCGGCACGGTGAGCGCTACCCCGACCCGCGGGTGGTCGCCTTCTACCGGGCCATCACGGCCACCTATCCCGACCGTCCGGCGGGCCCGGGCACGCCCTGGGAGGTCACCCCGTTGCACGCGGCCGGTGACCACGTGGAGCTGAACCTCTTCCCCACCTGCGCGGACCAGGTGCTGCTGGACATCGAACGGCTCGCCGGCGAGCACGACCTCATGCTCTTCGACGCGCAGGACGGCTCGGTCTACCCGCCGCCCGCACGCGTCACGTCCTGAGCCACGGATACGACGAGGGGCCCGGCCGTCCGGCCGGGCCCCCGATGCGTCGTGGTCGGACTACTCGTCGCGCAGGTCCGCCGCGCTGGCCGCGACCGCGCCGATCGAGTCGGCCGCCGACGTGAGCAGGTCCGCGCCGAGCGCCTGGTCCACGGTGAGCGTCATCAGCGTCTCGCCACCGGCCTCGCGGCGGGCCACCTGCATGGCGGCGATGTTCACGCCGGCCTCGCCGAGCAGCGTGCCGACGGTGCCGACCACACCCGGCCGGTCGGCGTAACGCAGGAAGACCAGGATGCCCTCGGCGCCGATCTCCACGTCGAAACCGTCCACCTCGGTCAGCTTGAGCACGTCCCGGGTGCCGGTGTGCGCGACCGTGCCGGAGACGCTGACCGTCCGGCCGTCCGGCAGGGCCCCGCGGACCGTCACCAGGTTGGGGTGGTCGACGGTCTCGGCCTGGGTGGCGAGGGTGACCTCGACGCCGCGCTCGGCGGCCAGGTGCGGCGCGTTGACGTAGGTGACCTGCTCCTCCACCACCGAGCTGAACAGGCCCTTGGTGGCGGCCAGCTTGAGCACCGACACGTCGTTGGTGACGATCTCGCCGCGCACCTCGACGGTGACGGCGGCGGCCACCCCGCCGGCCACCGCCGTGAAGGCCCGGCCCAGCTTCTCGGCCAGCGGCAGCAGCGGCCGGACGTCCTCGGCGACCACGCCGCCGGCCTGCACGTTCACCGCGTCCGGCACGAACTCGCCCTGGAGCGCCAGCTTGACGCTCTTCGCCACGGCCAGGCCGGCCTTGTCCTGCGCCTCGTTGGTGGAGGCGCCCAGGTGCGGGGTGGCCACCACGTTGTCGAAGGCGAACAGGGGCGAGGAGGTGCAGGGCTCCTTCGCGTACACGTCGACGCCCGCGCCGGCGACCCGGCCCTCGGCGATCGCGTTGGCGAGCGCCTGCTCGTCGACCAGCCCACCGCGGGCGGCGTTGACGATCCGGACGCCCGGCTTGACGATCGCCAGCTCCTTCTCGCCGATCAGGCCCAGCGTCTCCGGCGTCTTGGGCAGGTGGATCGAGATGAAGTCGCTCTCCCGGAGCAGCTCCTCCAGGCCCACCAGCCGCACGCCGAGCTGCGCGGCGCGGGCCGGCTGGATGTACGGGTCGTACGCGATCAGGCGGGTGCCGAAGGCGGCGATACGCTGCGCGAAGAGCACGCCGATGCGACCGAGGCCGACCACGCCGACGGTCTTGCCCTGGATCTCCACGCCGGTGTACTTCGACCGCTTCCACTCCCCCGCCTTGAGCGCGGCGCTGGCGCTGGCGGTGTTGCGGGCCACGGCGAGCAGCAGCGCGAGCGCCTGCTCGGCGGCGGAGACGATGTTGGAGGTGGGAGCGTTGACGACCATGACGCCCCGCGCCGTGGCGGCGGGCACCTCGACGTTGTCCAGCCCGACGCCGGCCCGGGCGACCACCTTCAGCCGCGGCGCGGCGGCGATCGCCTCGGCGTCGATCTGAGTGGCGCTGCGTACGATCACGGCGTCGGCCTCGGAGAGCGCGGAGAGCAGGGCCGGGCGGTCGGTGCCGTCCACGTGACGCACGTCGAAGTCGTGCGCGAGCACCTCGATGGCGGCGGGAGCGAGTTCTTCGGCGATCAGTACGACAGGATTCATCGGTCCTCGTAGACGCTCGGGTTCTTGGTCGGCCTGGGGCGTCGGGACGCCTCGCTGCGCCCTGCGCCGATCCGTGCCGTGGCCGTCGGGTGCCGGCTGGAGCAGCACCTCACCAAGGATGGTAGGGGTCGGCCCGCCCTCCGGGTCGCGGACCGCGGGGTGAGCGCCCTCACACAGGCTCGTCGCACGTCCGTCATCCCCCGTTCACCCGCTGCCCGGGTCGGGCCGGGGCGGCCGAGGCGTTGGTCACCCGGTCCCACCAGGTGAACGGGCCGCCGAGGGGCGCTCGGCCGCGACTGGGCGAATGACGGCGGCCCGCGGCCCGACGCCGGGGAGAGCGTCGGGTCGCGGGCCGCCTCGGAGCTGCCCGACCCGGGGTCAGGCGGTCTCGGTGATGGGCCGGTCGACCCAGCTCATCATGGCGCGCAGCTTCTGCCCGGTCTCCTCGATCGGGTGCGCCGCACCCTCGGCCCGCCACTTGGCGAAGTTCGGCCGGCCGGCCTCGTCCTCGGCCACCCACTCGCGGGCGAACTCGCCGGACTGGATCTCGCCGAGGATCTTGCGCATCTCCTCCTTGACCCGCGAGTCGATGACACGGGGGCCGCGGGACAGGTCGCCGTACTCGGCGGTGTCCGAGATGCTGTACCGCATCCGGGCGATGCCGCCCTCGTACATGAGGTCGACGATGAGCTTCAGCTCGTGCAGGCACTCGAAGTAGGCCACCTCGGGGGCGTAGCCCGCCTCGGTGAGCACCTCGAAGCCGGTCTGCACCAGTGCGGCCGCGCCGCCGCAGAGCACCGCCTGCTCGCCGAAGAGGTCGGTCTCGGTCTCCTCGGTGAAGGTGGTCCGGATCGCGCCGGCCCGGGTGCCGCCGATCGCCTTGGCGTACGCCAGGGCCAGGCCGAAGGCGTTGCCACTGGCGTCCTGCTCGACGGCGACGAGGCAGGGCACGCCCTTGCCGTCGACGTACTGGCGGCGGACCAGGTGGCCGGGGCCCTTCGGGGCGACCATCGCCACGTCCACGTCGGCCGGGGGCTTGATAAGGCCGTACCGGATGTTGAAGCCGTGACCGAAGAAGAGCGCCTTGCCCGCGGTGAGGTTGGGGGCGATCGCCTCGGCGTACAGGCCGCGCTGGGCGGTGTCCGGCGCCAGGATCATGATCACGTCGGCCTCGGCCGCCGCCTCGGCCGGCGTGAGCACGCGCAGGCCCTGCTCCTCGGCCTTCGGCCGGCTCTTCGAACCGGCGGGCAGGCCGATCACCACGTCGACGCCGGAGTCGCGCAGCGACAGCGCGTGGGCGTGGCCCTGGCTGCCGTATCCGATCACGGCGACCTTGCGGCCCTGGATCAGGCCCAGGTCGGCGTCGTCGTCGTAGAACACCTCAACGCTCATTGACTTCCCTTTCGTACGGCGGTGCCCGTCGGCCCGTCGAAAATCTGGTGGGTGCGAATCAGGCGGCGCGCAGCGCCGGGCCGGCGGTGATCGAGCGGGAGCCGCGCCCGATGGCCACCGTGCCGGACTGGACCATCTCCTTGATGCCGAACGGCTCCAGGTCACGCAGCAGCGCGTCCAGCTTGTCGGGGGTGCCGGTGGCCTCGATGGTCAGCGTGTCCGGCGCGACGTCGACCACCCGGGCGCGGAACAGGGTCACCGTCTCCAGCACCTGGCCCCGGGAGTTGCGGTCCGCGCGGACCTTGACCAGCAGCAGCTCCCGGGCCACCGAGACCTGCGGGTCCAGCTCGACGATCTTGAGTACGTTGACAAGCTTGTTGAGCTGCTTGGTGACCTGCTCCAGCGGGGACGACTCGGCGTTGACCACGATGGTGATGCGGGAGACGTCGGGGTTCTCGGTCTCGCCCACAGCGAGGCTGTCGATGTTGAACCCGCGCCGGGAGAACAGCCCGGAGACCCGGGCCAGGACACCCGGCTTGTTCTCCACCAGCACGGACAAGGTGTGCATCGTCATTACAGCGCCTTCCTCGTCATGCCCTCATGGCCCTCGCTGCGCTCGGTGCGTTCGGTCATGACTACAGCTCGTCCTCGTCGAAGGCGGGGCGCACGCCCCGGGCGAACATGATCTCGTCGTTGCTGGTGCCGGCGGCCACCATCGGCCACACCATGGCGTCCTTGCCGACCACGAAGTCGATGACCACCGGGGCGTCGGTGATCGCCATGGCCGCCTCGATGGTCTTGTCCACGTCGGCGGCGTTCTCGCAGCGCAGGCCGACGCAGCCGAGCGCCTCGGCGAGCTTCACGAAGTCCGGGATGCGGTGCTTGTGGGTGCCCAGCTCGGTGTTGGAGTAGCGCTCCCCGTAGAACAGGGTCTGCCACTGCCGGACCATGCCCAGGTTGCCGTTGTTGATGACGGCGACCTTGATGGGGATGCCCTCCAGGGCGCAGGTGGCCAGCTCCTGGTTGGTCATCTGGAAGCAGCCGTCACCGTCCACCGCCCAGACCGTCGTGTCCGGCTTGCCGACCTTGGCGCCCATCGCCGCCGGGACGGCGTAGCCCATGGTGCCGAGGCCCCCGGAGTTCAACCAGGTGTACGGCTTCTCGTACGAGATGAACTGGCTGGCCCACATCTGGTGCTGGCCGACGCCCGCCACGTAGACGGTGTCCGGGCCGGCGATCTCGCCCAGCCGCTTGATCACGTACTGCGGGGAGAGCGTGCCGTCGGCCGGCTCCTCGTAGCCCAGCGGGTAGCGCCCGCGCAGGTCGTCGAGCTGGTTCCACCAGTCGGCGAGGTCGGCGGCGGGCCGGGCCGCCTGCTCGGCGGTGACGGCCGCGATCAGCTCGTCGATGACGTGCCGGGCGTCGCCCACGATCGGGACGTCGGCGTGCCGGTTCTTCCCGATCTCGGCCGGGTCGATGTCGGCGTGCACCACGGTGGCGTCCGGCGCGAACGAGTCCAGCTTGCCGGTGACCCGGTCGTCGAAGCGGGCGCCCAGCGCCACGATGAGGTCGGACTTCTGCAGGCCGTAGACCGCGGCGACGGTGCCGTGCATGCCGGGCATGCCCAGGTGCTGTCGGTGCGAGTCGGGGAACGCGCCGAGCGCCATCAGGGTGGTGACGACCGGGATGCCGGTCAGCTCGGCCAGCCGGCGCAGCCCCTCGGTGGCGCCGGCCTTCAGCACGCCGCCGCCGACGTAGAGCACCGGGCGGCGGGCGGCGGTCATCAGCCGGGCCGCCTCGCGGATCTGCTTGCCGTGCGGGTGCAGGGTGGGCCGGTAGCCGGGCAGGTCCAGGGTGGGCGGCCAGGTGAAGGTGGTCGGCGCCTGGAGGACGTCCTTGGGGATGTCGACCAGCACCGGGCCGGGCCGGCCGGTCGAGGCCAGGTGGAACGCCTCGGCGAGCACCTGCGGGATCTCCTCGGCCGTCTGCACCAGGAAGTTGTGCTTGGTGATCGGCAGGGTGATGCCCTGGATGTCCGCCTCCTGGAAGGCGTCCGTGCCGATCGACGGGCGGGCCACCTGGCCGGTGATCGCCACCATGGGCACCGAGTCCATGTACGCGTCGGCGATCGGCGTCACCAGGTTTGTCGCGCCCGGACCGGAGGTGGCGATGCAGACGCCGACCTTGCCGGTGGCCTGGGCGTAGCCGGTGGCCGCGTGCCCGGCGCCCTGCTCGTGGCGGACCAGGATGTGCCGCACCGTCGAGTCGTAGAGCGGGTCGTACGCCGGCAGGATCGCGCCACCCGGGATGCCGAAGACGACGTCGACGCCGAGCGCCTCGAGCGACCGCACCAGCGACCCGGCACCGGAGACGGGCGCCGGGTCCGGCTGCCGTACGGCCGGGGTGGCCGGCGCGGCACCGGTGCGGGGAGCGGGGGCGTGGTCGGCGTCGCCGGCCGGCTCGGTGGCCGGGCGGGCTCGCCGGGCGGAGTGGGCGAGGGTCTCTGGCGTGGGTCTCGTCATGGCGGTTCAGGCCTTCGGCTGGAGTGTGTGATGCGCTTCTCAGGATGGAACGCGGGCGTCCCGGCGATGGTCCGACGGCAACAAAAACGGCCCACGTGCAGATGCACGGGGCCAGCGCACTCTCGTTCGGGAGAGTGCGCTCAGGTAAGTACTCGCAGCGACCGGTTCGACGACATGCGGTCAAGCCTGACGCATCTCACGCGATGAGTCAACTGATCCCACATTTTGGTTCACGGACGTGGGCGTGTCGGCTCCCGACGCCCCCTCCACGCCCGGTGCGACCTGCGAAGATCCCTCGTTCGAGGTACGCGGCGCGGGTATCTGGGCGGGTGGGTTCGACCGCAGCCGGGGCAGCAGCGGCGACGGCCCGGTCCGCACCGGCGCGGCCGGTGGGGCGGGCGGCACCGAGGTCGGGCGGTTGCCGGGCGAGGTGGCCGCGTCCAGCATCGCCTCCAGGTGCTCGGCGGGCACGCCCCAGCCGAAGGCCGCGCCCTGCCCGAAGCGGCAACCGGCGGCCACCACGGCGGCCAGCTCGGTGGGAGTGGTGACGCCCTCGGCGATCACCTCCAGGCCGAGCTGGTGCCCGAGGCGCATGACGATGTCGACCATCGGGGCGAACGCCGGGCCGTCCCGGCCGACCGGCCGCACCGGCTCGTGCTCGGCGACCAGGCTGTGGTCGATCTTGAGAATATCGATCGGGAGGCGGCGGAGCTGCCCCAGCGAGGAGTAGCCGGCGCCGAAGTCGTCCAGCGCGATCCGCACCCCGGTGAGGCGCAGCGCGGTGAGCCGCCGGATCAGCTCGTCCAGGTCGGTGGCGACGGCGTGCTCGGTGACCTCCAGCACGAGCCGCTGCGGCGGCACGTGGTGGGCGCGCAGCGCGTCGGCGACCTGGACCACGTACTCCGGGGCGTGCAGCTCCCGGGGCGAGACGTTCACCGACACCCAGACGTCGTGCCCGTCGGCCAGCCAGCGGGAGAGCTGGTAGCACGCCTGGTGCAGCACCCAGGCGCCCAGCTTGGAGATCATCCCGCACTCCTCGGCCAGCGGGATGAACTCGTCCGGCCGGACGTTGCCCAGCTCCGGGTGGTGCCAGCGGAGCAGCGCCTCGGCCCCCACCGGGCGGACCGAGGGCAGCGAGGCCACCGGCTGGAAGGCCAGCCGCAGCTCGTCGCGCTCGATCGCGCCGCGCAGCTCGTGCTCCAGCATGGTGCGCCGGCGCAGCAGCTGGTCGTAGGTGGCGTCGTAGCGCTCGATCCGGTTCTTGCCGCGCTGCTTGGCGTAGCGCAGCGCCAGGTCGGCGTTGCGCAGCAGCAGCTCGACATCGGTCTCGCCGCAGGCGCCGGCCACCCCGATGCTGACCGAGAGGAAGACCGGCCCGTCGGCCTCCTCGTAGGGGCGGCCGAGCACCCTGAGCAGCCGCTCGGCGACCGGCCCGGGGTCGGACGTGCCGTGCATGAGCACGGCGAACTCGTCGCCGCCGAACCGGGCGGCCAGGTCGCCCGGGCGCAGGTTGCCGCGCAGCCGCCGGCCCACCTCGGCGAGCACCGCGTCGCCGACGTCGTGGCCGCGCATGTCGTTGACGTTCTTGAAGCCGTCCAGGTCCAGCCCGAGCAGCACGCAGGGGACGCCGGCCTCGGCGCAGCGGTGCAGCGCGCCCAGCAGGCCGCGCCGGTTGGCCAGGCCGGTGAGGGGGTCGGTGTGCGCCAGCTCGCGGAAGTGCGCCTCCCGCTCGGCCAGCCGGCCGGCGTAGCCGCGGACGTCGTTGAGGGCCAGGTATTGACGCGCCACCAGGGCGAAGCCCTCGAAGCTGCCCGCCGCGATGCCGAACACGTCGAACCGGCCGCCCTGCAGGAGGTGGTACATGGCGGAGGCGGCCATCGCGAACATCGGCACGAAGGCGTACTCGCCGTCGCGGCCGATCAGGTCGACGTCGACCCGCGGCAGGTCGACGCGGTGCGCGGCCAGGGCGGTGGCCAGCAGGCCGGCGGCGATCACCGCGGCGCCGGCGAACGCCAGGCCCGGACCGGCCTGGCAGAGCCCGGCCGACAGGCCCAGGCCGCCGCAGGTCACCCCGGTCGCGCCGGCGCCGAGCAGGACGAGGCGGCCGCGCGGCGGCGCCGCCCGCAACACCATGATCACGGTCAGCCCGGCTGTCAGCGCCGCGCTCACCGTGGCCAGCAGGATGGGCAGGCAGGCGACCGGGGTCGCGGCGCCGAGCAGCCGGGTCGGCGGGCTGAACAGCGCCCAGCCGACGAACCAGAGCGCCCCCGCCATGATCAGGCCGTCCAGCAGCAGCCGGGCGGTGGCCGCCCGGGTCGCGGCGGTGCCGGGCAGCCGGAGCAGGGCGACGCCGAGGCCGAGCCCGGCGAGCGTGGTGCCGAACGAGACGAGGGTGGCCCAGCCGGTCCGCTGCCCCTGCCGGTGCGCCCAGTGGTCGCCGGCGGCCAGCGTGCCGGCCAGCCCGAGGAGCAGGCTGAGCAGGGCGATCCCGGCGGCGGCCGCGAGCAGCAGGTGGGCCTGCCGGTGCGGCCCGCCCCGACGGCGCGCCGACACGGCGAGCAGGGCGGCGGCACCGGCCGCGGCGAGCCCGCTCAGCACCGCGACGGTGACCATGCCCGGGGACGACTGCACGACCTCAACTGTGCCGGATCGGCGCCCCCCGTGGGGCACCGGGTGTGCAACTGTTGGGACACGGCGTGCGTGCCCGGGGGCCACCGCGCCGGCGGTGTCAGACTGGTAGGCATGCCTGAGCTGCGGTCGAGGACCTCCACCCACGGTCGGACGATGGCCGGCGCCCGGGCCCTGTGGCGGGCCACCGGGATGACCGACGACGACTTCGGCAAGCCGATCGTCGCCATCGCGAACAGTTTCACCCAGTTCGTCCCGGGCCACGTACACCTCAAGGACCTCGGCGGCCTGGTCGCCGAAGCGGTGGCCGAGGCCGGCGGGGTGGGCCGGGAGTTCAACACCATCGCCGTGGACGACGGCATCGCCATGGGCCACGGCGGCATGCTCTACTCGCTGCCCAGCCGCGAGCTGATCGCCGACGCGGTGGAATACATGGTCAACGCGCACTGCGCGGACGTCCTGGTCTGCATCTCCAACTGCGACAAGATCACCCCGGGCATGCTGCTGGCCGCGCTGCGGCTCAACATCCCGACCGTCTTCGTCTCCGGCGGCCCCATGGAGGCCGGCAAGACGGTGGCGATCGAGGGCGTCGTCCACTCCAAGATCGACCTGATCGACGCCATGATCGCCTCCTCGAACGAGGCGGTCACCGACGACCAGCTCGGCGAGATCGAGCGCTCCGCCTGCCCGACCTGCGGCTCCTGCTCCGGCATGTTCACCGCCAACTCGATGAACTGCCTCACCGAGGCGATCGGCCTGGCGCTGCCCGGCAACGGCTCGACGCTGGCCACCCACGCCGCCCGCCGGTCGCTCTTCGTCGAGGCCGGCCGCACCGCCGTGGAGCTCGCCAAGCGCTGGTACGACGGCGACGACGCGTCCGTGCTCCCCCGGTCGATCGCCACCCGGGCCGCCTTCGAGAACGCCGTCGCGCTCGACGTGGCCATGGGCGGCTCGACCAACACCGTGCTGCACCTGCTCGCCGCCGCCCGCGAGGCGGAGCTGGACTTCGGGGTGGCCGACATCGACGCCATCTCCCGGCGGGTGCCCTGCCTGGCCAAGGTCGCGCCGAACTCGCCGCAGTACCACATGGAGGACGTGCACCGGGCCGGCGGCATCCCGGCCATCCTCGGCGAGCTGGACCGCGCCGGCCTGCTCCACCGGGACGTGCACGCGGTGCACTCGCCCACCCTGGAGCGGTGGCTCGCCGACTGGGACGTGCGCGGCGGCTCCGCCATCCCGGAGGCGCTCGAACTGTTCCACGCCGCCCCGGGCGGGGTGCGCACCACCGAGCCGTTCTCCACAGCCAACCGCTGGTCGTCGCTGGACACCGACGCGGCCGGCGGCTGCATCCGGGACCGGGAGCACGCGTACAGCGCGGACGGCGGGCTCGCCATCCTGCACGGCAACCTGGCGCCGGACGGCTGCGTGGTGAAGACCGCCGGGGTGCCCGAGGAGTGCCTCACCTTCCGCGGGCCGGCCAAGGTCTACGAGTCGCAGGACGACGCGGTGGCGGCGATCCTGGCCAAGCAGGTCGTCGCCGGGGACGTCGTGGTGATCCGGTACGAGGGCCCGAAGGGCGGCCCCGGCATGCAGGAGATGCTCTACCCCACCTCGTTCCTCAAGGGACGCGGGCTGGGCCGCTCCTGCGCGCTGCTCACCGACGGCCGGTTCTCCGGCGGCACCTCCGGCCTGTCCATCGGGCACGTCTCCCCCGAGGCGGCCTCGGGCGGGCTCATCGCGCTGGTCCGGGAGGGCGACGACATCGTCATCGACATCCCGGCCCGGTCGATCCGGCTCGACGTGCCCGACGACGTGCTCCAGGCGCGGCGGGTGGCCGAGGAGAAGCGCGACCGCCCGTACACCCCGACCGACCGGGTCCGGCCGGTGTCCGCGGCGCTGCGCGCGTACGCCTCGATGGCCACCTCGGCCAGCGACGGCGCGTACCGGCGGGTCCCGGAGTAACCGCCCCGGCGGTCAGCCGGCCAGCGCGATCGCGCGGGCGTGGCGGATGGCGGCCGGGGTGTCCGGGAAGATCAGACCCTCCCGGCGCAGCTCGGCCGCCACGCCCAACGTGTTGAGCACCTGGTCGTGGCCCGGCGTGATGCCGGAGAGCAGCACGGCGATCCCCCGCCCGCGCAGCCGGTCGACGGCGTCGCCGAGCACCTGCGCGCCGGTGGCGTCGACCGTGGACACCCGGGACATCCGCAGGATGACCACGCGGACGTCGGCCACCTCGGCCAGCTCCAGCAGGAACGTGTGCGCGGCGGCGAAGAAGAGCGGCCCGTCCAGCCGGTACGCCACGATGTGCTCGGCCAGCAGCGTGTGCTCCTCGGCGCTGTGCTCGCCGGGGTCGAGGGGGACCTGTTCGAGCCGGGCGCTGCGGGCCACCGCGCGCAGCGCGAGCACGACGGCCACGGCCAGCCCGACCGCCACGGCGGTGACGAGGTCCCACATCACGGTGACCGCGAAGGTGAGCACCAGCACCACGGCGTCGGCCCGGGTGGCCCGGAGCAGCGCCCGCAGCGACCCGGCCTCGACCATCCGTACGGTGGTGGCGAGCAGCACCCCGGCCAGCGCGGCGAGGGGGATGCGGCCGACGAGCGGGGCGGCGGCCAGCACGATGGCGGCGAGGGCGACGGCGTGGGTGAGCGCGGCGAGCTTCGACGAGGCGCCGGCCCGCACGTTCACGGCGGTGCGGGCGATGGCGGCGGTGGCCGGGATGCCGCCGAACACCGGGGCGGCCAGGTTGGCCAGGCCCTGCCCGAAGAGCTCCCGGTCGGGGTCGTGCCGTTCGCCGACGGTCATCCCGTCCGCCACGGTGGCGGAGAGCAGGCTCTCCAGGGCGGCGAGCGCGGCCACCGCGAGCGCGCTGGGCAGCAGCACGCCGACCGCGCCGGGGTCGAGGAAGTCCAGCGAGGGGGCGGGCAGCCCCTGCGGCAGGGCGCCGATGCGGACCAGGTCGACCGGGGCCAGTTCGGCGAGGAGCGTGGCGGCGGCCACCCCGAGCAGGGAGAACGGCAGGCCGGGTCGCCAGCGGGCGCCGAGCAGCATGAGCGCGGCCACCCCGAGCGCCACGGCGACGGCCACCGGGCGCGGGTGGGCGGCGAACCGCACGACCGCGTCCGCGGCCACCGCCCAGACCTTCTCGCCGTGGGCGTCGGTGACGCCGAGGGCCGCCGGCACCTGTTGCAGGGCGATCACCACGGCGATGCCGGCGGTGAAGCCCTCGATCACGGGGGTGGGCAGGTAGCGGACGTAGCGGCCGAGGCGGGCCAGGGCGAGGGCGAGCAGGATCAGGCCGGCCAGCGCGCCGACCATGAGCACGCCCCGGGCGCCGAAGCGCTGCACCACCGGCACGAGCACCACGGTCATGGCGCCGGTGGGGCCGGAGACCTGGAGGTTGGAGCCGCCGAAGATCGCCGCGACGGCCCCGGCGACCACGGCGGTGACCAGCCCGGCCTGCGCGCCGAGGCCGGAGGTGACGCCGAAGGCGAGCGCGAGGGGCAGGGCCACCACGGCCACGGTGAGCCCGGCGAGAAGGTCACGGCGGGGCGAGCGGCGGACCGCCGCCCAGTCGGACCGGCCCGGCAGCAGCCCGGACAGCCGGGTCCGGAGCAGCCGGCCGGGCCGCCGCGGGCCGCCGGGGACGCCGGGCCGGGACGAACCGTCGACGGCGGAGGGGGCCGCCGCGCTCACCGCTGCCCTTCCCCGGCGCGCAGCTCGTCGAGGAGGGCGTCCCGGTCGGTGAGGACCGCGCCGAGGATCCGCCGGCCGGCGGCGAGCAGGTCGGCCACGTCGGGGGTGCTGAGCGAGTAGACGACCAGCGGGCCGTCCCGGTGCGAGGTGACCATGCCGGCCCGGCGCAGGACGGCGAGCTGCTGGGAAAGGTTGGACGGCTCGACGTCGATGGCGGTGAGCAGGTCGCGGACCGGCTTGGGCCCGTCCTGGAGCAGTTCGAGCACCCGGATCCGGACCGGGTGCCCGAGGGTGCGGAACAGCTCCGCCTTGGCCTGGTACAGCGGCACGGACATGTCGACTCCTCCCCGAGACCCTGAAGACTTTAGCACTTGCAGAAATCTTCAACTGGCTGCCGAGATCTTGGAGAGTTGCCGTCCGCTCCGAACGGCAACTCTCCAAGATCCAGAAACCGCTATCGGGTGATGTCGTTGACGCAGCGCAGCACCGGGCGGCGGGTGAGCGCCGCCGGGTCGAGCGGGGATTCGGCGTGCACCGTGAACGTGGCCGACTCCCCCGGCAGCAGGGTGACCAGCGCCCGGTCGACCTGCGCCGCCGGGTCGAGCCGGTCCGGGAAGAGGGTCAGGTCGCGCAGCACCGTCCGGGCGGTCACCCGGACCCGCTGGCCGCCGCCCGCCGGCTCGACCGTCGCGGAAAGCTCCGCGGCCGGCCACTCGACCTCCCGGTCGGTGGCGAAGAACCACAGCGCCCGCTCCGCGGTCTCGCCGGCCTCCGCGACCAGCAGCTCCCGCCGGGCCTCGTCCGGCCGCGCCAGCTCCGCCGGCAGCGCCAGCACCACCGAGGAGTACGCGGGGACGTCGAGGTCCACCGAGGTCTTCGCCCCCGGCTCCCCGGTGAGCGTGAGCCGGGTGACCGTGGCCGGCGCGCGCCACGCCTCGCCGGTCTCGTTCACCGCCACCAGCGCCAGCCCGCCGTCCCGCGGCTGCACGGTGAGCAGGCGGTCGGCGTATGCCCGGCGCAGCGCGTACCACAGGGGTTTGCGCCGGCCGTCGCCGTCGACCGCCGCCCACGAGGTGACCGGCCAGCAGTCGTTGAGCTGCCAGACGATGGTGCCCATGCAGACCGGCCGGTGCGAGCGGAAGTGCTCGACGCCGAGCTGGATGGCCCGGGCCTGGTTGAGCTGGGTGAGGTAGTGCCAGTCGTCGAAGTCCGCGGGCGCCGGCAGGTGGGCGTCGAGGCCGCGCTGGAGCTTGCGGTCCCCGTCGATCGCCTTCTGGTGGTGCGCCATGCCGGGCGAGTCGTGGGCGAGCGGCTCGTCGGAGAGGGCCCGGCGCAGGGTCGCGTACGACGGGGGCGCCTGGTAGCCGAACTCGGCGACGAAGCGGGGCACGTACTCCCGGTACTTCGTGTAGTCGTCGGTGTTCCACACGTCCCAGATGTGCGTGGTGCCGTGCGCCGGGTCGTTCGGGTGCACGTCCTCGCTGCCGGACCAGGGGCTGCCCGGCCAGTACGGCCGGGTCGGGTCCAGCTCGGCCACGATGGCGGGCAGCAGCTCCAGGTAGTAGCCGCGGCCCCAGGTGCGGCCGGCCAGGGGCTCCTGCCAGTCCCAGTCGTGCCAGCCCCAGATGTTCTCGTTGTTGCCGGTCCAGAGCACCAGCGAGGGGTGGCTCGCGAGCCGGGTGACCTGCTCCCGCGCCTCCGCCTCAACCTCGGTGCGGAACGGCTCCTCCTCCGGGTACGCGGCGCAGGCGAAGAGGAAGTCCTGCTGCACCAGGAGCCCGAGCTCGTCGGCCAGCTCGTAGAAGTCCGCCGACTCGTACCGGCCGCCGCCCCAGACCCGCAGGAGGTTGACGTTCGCGCCGACCGCCTGCGCGAAGCGCTCGGCGAGGCGGGCGCGGGTGACCCGGTTGGGGAAGGCGTCGTCGGGGATCCAGTTGACGCCCTTGACGAAGACCGGCACCCCGTTGACGTGCAGGGTGAACGCGGAGCCGTGCGCGTCGGGGGCGGTGTCCAGGCGCACCGAGCGGAAGCCGATCCGGCGGGACCAGCCGTCCAGCGCCCGGCCGTCCTCGGCGCACAGGGTCACGTCGAGGTCGTGCAGGGGCTGGTCGCCGTACCCCACGGGCCACCAGAGCGCCGGGTCGCGGACGGTGAGGGTCGCCAAGGCGTGGCGTTCCCCCGCCGGGACGGCGACCTCGACGGCGACGCCCGCGACGACGGCGCGCACCGTGAGCGGGTCGTCGCCCGCCCTTTCGACCTCGACGTGCAGCTCCACCCGACCGGTGCCGTCCTCGACCGTGACCAGCGGCCGGACCGTCGCGAGCCGGGCGGTGGACCAGCCGTGCAGCCCGATCTCCTGCCAGATGCCGGCGGTGACCACGGTCGGTCCCCAGTCCCAGCCGAAGTTGCAGGCGGTCTTGCGGATGAAGTGGAAGGGCTCCGGGTACGCGTTCGGCCGGTCGCCGAGCCGCTCCCGGTGCGCCTCCGCGTAGCGGTACGGCGAGTCGAACCGCACGGTGAGGGTGTTGGCGCCCGGCCGCAGCAGCGGGCCGACGGCGAAGCGGTAGCCGCGGTGCTGGTTCTCGGTGCGGCCGACCTCGACGCCGTTGAGGGTGACCGTGGCGACCGTGTCCAGACCGGCGCAGACCAGGTCGATCCGCTCGTCGTCGCCCGGCCGCCAGTCGAAGGTGGTCTCGTAGACCCAGTCGGTCCAGCCGATCCAGCCCAGGCCGCTCTCGTTGTCGTCGAGGTACGGGTCGGGGATGAGGCCGGCCGCCAGCAGGTCGGTGTGCACTTGTCCGGGGACGGTCGCCGGCACCGCCCGACCGGCGACCTCCGGTGGCACCTGCGGGCCGGGCACGGCCCGCAGCACCCAACCCTCGTGCAGCGTCTGACGGCTCACGACTTCACCGCGCCTTCCATGATTCCGCGGACGATCTGACGCCCACCGATGAACAGCATGACCAGCAGGGGGACGGTGGCGATGAACGCGCCGGCCAGCACCCGCCGGTAGATCACGTAGTTGCCGCTGGCCAGGTCGGACACCGCCACCATCGAGGTCGGGAAGTCGGTGCCGCTCAGCGTGATGAGCGGCCACTGGAAGTCGTTCCAGGTGGCCACGAAGGTGAGCAGCCCGAGCACGGCCAGGGCCGGGCGGATCGCCGGCACCACGATGCTGGCGTACACCCGCATGGTGGTGGCGCCGTCCATCCGGGCCGACTCGACCAGCTCGTCGGGGACGGTGTTGACGATGAACTGCCGCATGTAGAACACGCCGAACGCGGTCACCAGCCCTGGGGCGATCACCGCGAGCAGAGTGCCGTTCCAGCCGAGCTTGCCCATCACGATGTAGAGCGCCACGATGCCGAGCTGGTTGGGCACGGTCAGGGTGAGCACCACGAAGAGCATCAGCGCGTTGCTGCCCCTGAAGCGCAGCTTGGCGAAGGCGAACCCGGCCAGCGAGCAGAAGAACAGCACCGAGGCGGTCACCACGGTGGCCACGATGACGCTGTTGACCAGCGAGGCGGCGAAGTAGACGTCCTGGAGGGAGAAGACCTCGTCGACGTTGGTCATGAACCGGCTGCCCGGGACGATCGCCGGCGGCAGCTTCGCGAGGGCCTCGTCGTCGCTTGTCGCGATGACGAACATCCAGTAGAGCGGGAACGCCGCGAACAGCATGGTCAGCGCGAGGAACAGGTAGGTCCAGAGGCCGGCCGGGGTCTCCTGGGGGGCCCGGCCCATCAGCCGCGGCTTGCGGCGCGCGGGTGCGACCGTCGTCATTTGCGCCCTCCGGACAGGCGGTTCGTCACCACGTAGTTGACGCCGGCGACGATCAGGATGATCAGGAAGAGAGCCCAGGACATCGCCGCGGCATAGCCGAGGTTGAGGTCCTTCCAGCCGACCTTGTAGATGAGCTGGGCGATGGTCTGCCACTCGCCGTCCGGCCCGCCCGTGGCGGCCTGGGCGTTCGGGTCGAAGAGCATCGGCTCGGTGAAGAGCTGGAGACCGCCGATGGTGGAGAGGATGACGGTGAAGAGCACCACCGGCTGGATCATCGGCACGGTGATCCGCCACAGCTGCTTCCACGGACCGGCGCCGTCGATCGCCGCCGCCTCGTAGACGTCGCGCGGGATGGACTGCATCGCGGCCAGGTAGAGCAGCGCGTTGTAGCCGATCCACTTCCAGTTGACCATCGTGGCGATGGCGATCCAGGAGTGCAGCTTGTCGGCCCGCCAGTCGATCGGGTCGTCCGGGCCGCCGAGGCCGAACAGGCCGAGCACCCAGTTGGCCATGCCGAAGTCGCGGGAGAAGAAGACGCTGAACACCATGGTCGAGGCGACGATCGGGGTCACGTACGGCAGCAGCACCCCGACCCGCCACCAGGTCTGCGCGCGCAGCTTGCGGTTGAGCAGCGAGGCGACCACGAGCGCGAGCAACAGCTGGGGCACCGAGGAGAGCAGGAAGATGCCGAAGGTGTTGTAGAGGGCGTTCCAGAAGTCCTCGTCGCCGAGGAGCCGGCTGAAGTTCTCGACGCCCGCCCAGTACGGCAGGGTCGGGTCGTCGAGCCGGTAGTTGCGGAGCGACACCACGGCGTTGAAGAGCAGCGGGAAGAGCCCGAACACGATGAAGAGCAGGAAGAACGGCGCGATCATGAGGTACGGCATGTAGCGCATGTCGAAGCGGTACAGCCGGTTGCGCCAGGTCAGCCGCCGGTCGTCGCCCCCGGAGCGGCCGCGCTCCGGCGCGGCTCGGCGGCTCGGCGACGCGGGCGCGGCACGGGTGGTGGACATCGGATCACTCCAGGGCCGAGGTGGGTGAGGAGATCGGGCGGTGACGGGGCCGGCCGCGGCCCGCCCCGTCACCGGTGTCCGGTCAGGACTTGGCGGCCTTGTCGGCCTCCTTGACCGCCTCGCCCCAGGCGGCGTCCGGCTTCAGGCTCTTGTTCTCGACCCGCCGGATCACGTTCTCCACGGCGACCCGGGTGGGGCCGTTCTTCTTGCCCAGGTACTGCGGGGTGAGACCCTGCGCCATCTTGGGGAAGATCTGGCCGACCGGGGCGTTGTTGAAGAACGGGTTCTTGAAGTCGGCGATGGCCGGATCGGCGTAGAGCGCCGGCTGCGAGGGCAGGTTGCCGACCTTCTTGAAGATCTCGATCTGCTGCTCCGGCGCGACCAGCCACTCCAGCAGCTTGTACGCCTCGTCGACGTGCTTGCCCTGCTTGGGGATGGTCAGGAACGAGCCGCCCCAGTTGCCGCCGCCACCGGGCACCGCCGCGATGTCCCACTTGCCCTGGGTGCCGGGGGCGGTGTCCTTGATGTGGCCGAGCATCCACGCCGGGCAGGCGAGCACGGCGAACGCGCCGCTGGTGAAGCCCTTGTCCCAGTCGGCCTGGAAGCTGACCAGGTTGGCCGAGAGCCCGGCCTGGACGGCCTTGACGGTGTAGTCGAAGGCGACCTTCGGGCCGCCGTCCATCTGGAGCTGTTCCTGGTCGTTGTAGAAGCCGACCTGCTGCTGGCCGAGGATCGGGTTGAACAGGTTGGTGCCGGCGTCGATGAACTTCTTGTTGGTCTTGGCGGTGTACTGCTGGCCGACCTCGATGAACTTGTCCCAGTTGGGCCAGAGCGCGGAGACCTGGTCCCGCTCGGTGGGCAGGCCGGCGGCCTTGAACAGGTCGGTCCGGTAGCACATGGCCAGGCCGCCGACGTCGGTGCCGAGGCCGATCTGGGTCTTGCCGTCGGCGGAGAGCGACTGCTTCCACTTCCAGGGCAGGTACTTGCTCTCGTACGAGCCGGCGCCCTTGTCCAGCAGGTTGACGAACTTGTCGGACTGGCTGCGGAACTGGACCATGAAGCCCTCGTCGATCGCCGCGATGTCCGGCGCGCCGTTGCCGGCGACGAGCTTCTTCTGCAGGTCCTCGTGCTGGGCGTTGTACTCGCCCGAGTTCAGCTGGATCTTGATGTTCGGGTGGTCGGCCTCGTACCTGGCCTTGAGGTCCTGGAGGCCGAAGTCGCCCCAGAAATTGATCTTCAGGGTGATCTGACCGTCGGCCGCGTCGGAACCGCCGGTGGTGCTCTTGCCGCTGCAGGCGGCGACCATGACCAGGCTGACGGCACCCACGGCCGCCGCCCGGGCCCAGTGCGTCCAGGACCGTTTCATGTCATCCTCCGCGCCAAATGGGAACGCTCCCGACATCGAGAGACGTTGACTGAACCGGATAAGTGAGCACACCGTACGAGGGACACCCTGGACTGTCAACGGCCGGTCAACAGCGAGACCGTCCGGTAACCCTGGGAGCGCGCTCATGCGTGGTTGAGCGCTCTCCGGAGCACGATCGTGAGCCAGGGGGCTGGCGGAAAGGGGTGGGTGGGGCCGTACGCTTAACCGCGCAAGTGACGGGCCGCCTGGTTCCGTTCCGGGCCGCATCGCGCTGCCGGCACCGCGGCTCCCGTGCAGTAGCGTGACAGCCGCCGGTCACCCCCGGTTGTCGAAGGTGGCCCCGCGCGGGCCGGACGAGTGGAGGAGCGCGCCCGTGAAGCGGCCGACCATCGCCGACGTCGCCCGGCGGGCCGGGGTCTCCAAGGGCGCGGTGTCGTACGCGCTGAACGGGCAGCCCGGCGTGTCCGAGGCGACCCGCCAGCGGATCCTGGCGATCGCGGCCGAGATCGGGTTCAGCCCGAGCAGCGCCGCCCGGGCGCTCTCCGGCGCCACCGCCAAGGCGGTCGGCCTGGCCCTGTGCCGGCCCGCCCGGATACTGGGCATCGAGCCCTTCTTCATGGAGCTGATCAGCGGCGTGGAGGCCGAGCTGTCGGCCCGCTCGTACGCGCTGACCCTCCAGGTGGTGGCCGACCAGGAGGCGGAGATCGCGGTCTACCGCCGCTGGTGGGCCGAGCGCCGGGTGGACGGCGTGTTCGTCTGCGACCTGCGCACCGACGACCAGCGGGTGCCGGCGCTGGAGGAGCTGCAACTGCCCGCCGTGGTGATCGGCGGGCCCGGCCACACCGGCAGCCTGGCCAGCGTCTGGTCCGACGACGCGGCGGCCCTCGTCGAGACCGTGGAGTACCTGGTCGCGCTGGGGCACCGGCGGATCGCCCGGGTCGGCGGCCTGCCCTCGCTGCTGCACACCGAGATCCGCACCGACGCGTTCACCGAGGTGTGCCGGCGGCTCGGGCTGGACGAGGCCACCACGGTCTGGTCCGACTACACCGGCGAGGAGGGGGCGCGGGCCACCCGCCGCCTGCTCAGCTCGACCGGCCGGCCCACCGCGGTGATCTACGACAACGACGTGATGGCGATCGCCGGGCTCTCCGTGGCCCAGGAGATGGGGCTGGCCGTGCCCGGCGACCTGTCGATCGTGGCCTGGGACGACTCCCCGCTCTGCCAGCTCGTGCACCCACCGCTGACCGCGCTGGGCCGGGACATCCCCGCGTACGGGGCGCACGCCGCACGGCAGCTCCTCGCCGTGATCGCGGGCGAGCCGGTCACCGGCCTCCAGGACGAGACCGCCCACCTCACCCCGCGCGGCAGCACGGCTCCCCCGCGCCCTCGGTGAACCGGTTCAGCGAACCGGCTGAACGACCAGGTCAGCGCGGCGTCGAGGGGAACTCCTCGAACCACGCCTCCACCCGCTCGGCGGGGGCCGGGCGGGCCAGCGCGAAGCCCTGCCCGTAGTGGCAGCCCGCCCGGCGCGCCCCGGCCACCTGGGCGTCGGACTCCAGCCCCTCGACCACCACCTCCAGGCCGAGCCGGTCACCGAGGTTGGCCACCACGTCGATCAGCGGGCGCTGCCCGTCGGCGCCCGGCCCGACCAGGTGCGGGCCCACCTTGAGCAGGTCGATCGGGAGCCTGCGGAGCTGGGCCAGCGAGGCGTGCTCGGCGCGGAAGTCGTCCAGCGCGGTGCGCACGCCCAGGGAGCGGAGGCCGGCGAGCCGGGCCACCACGGTGGACAGCTCGGCGGCCACCGCCGGCTCGGCCACCTCCACGACCAGGCGCTCCGGCGGCACGTCGTACGCGGCCAGCGCGGTCGCGGTGCGGGCCACGAAGTCGGGCGCGGCCAGCTCCCGGGGCGTGACGTTGACGGCCATCCACAGCTCGCGACCCCCTTCCGACCAGTCCGCGAGCTGCCGGCAGGCCCGGTCCAGCACCCACCGCCCGAGCTCGCCGAGTAGGTCGAGGTCGGCCGCGACGGGCAGCAGCTCGTCCGGCAGCACCGTGCCCAGCGCGGGGCTGCGCCAGCGCAACAGCGCCTCGGTGCCCACCGGCAGCCGGCCGGCCAGCGCCAGCACCGGCTGGTAGACCAGGTCCAGCTCGCCCCGGGCCACCGCGCCCGGCAGCTCCCGCTCCAGGTCCAGCCGGCGGACCAGCTGCTCCTCCAGGTAGGCGTCGTACCACTCGACCCGGTCCCGGCCGAGCTGCACGGCACGCCGCCGGGCCAGGTCGGCCTGGCGCAGCACGTCCTCCGGCTCCCCACCGGTGGTCTCGGCGAGCCCCACGCTGGCCCGGATCCGGCTCGCCCCGCCGGGCCGCGGGCACGGCTCGCCGAACGCGACGAGCAGCCGGGTGCCCAGCGCGTACGCGAGCACCGGCCCCACGTCGGTGAGCACGGCGAACTCGGTGTCGGTGAGCCGGGCCACCACATCGTGCGGGCCGGCGCCGGCCCGGAGCCGGCGGGCGACCTCGGCCAGCACCGGCGCGTCCAGCACCGCCGTTTCGTCGGCGCCGTGCAGGTCGACCACGAGCAGCGCGCCGCCGGCGCGCCGGTCGAGGGCGCGGACCAGCCCGGCCCGGTCGACCGGCGCGGCGCCGGCGGGCGGGTTCTCGTCGCCGACCAGGTGCCGCAGCCGCGCCTCGCTGGCGGCCAGCCGCTCGGCCCGGCGCCGCTGGTCGGCGGCGGCCAGCACCTCCCGGACCACCATGGGCGGGATGACGGACAACCCCAGGGCGATCGCCGGGGCGGTGAACTCCCCCACCGTCCACAGGTGCTGACCGGCGGCCAGCGCCGCGATGCCCGCCGGCGCCGTGAGCCCGGGCCAGGCGGCCGGGGCGGCACCGGTCCGGGGTCGCTCCCCGGCCGCGGTGCGCCGGGCGCCGGCCGCGGTGACCAGCGCGCCGGCCAGCAGCGGCGGCGCGACGGCCAGCACGGCCGGGTCCGGGGCGGCGTAGGCCAGCAGCACCACGAGCAGGGCCAGGCCGCCCAGCGTGGCCGCCGCGCCGGCGTGGCAGCTGGCCGCGCCCGGCCGGCGGCGCCGCTCGGCGAGCGCGGCCACCAGCAGCACGGCCAGCGCCACGGCGCCGCCGACACTGGCGGCCCGCGCGGCCGGCGGCACTCGGCCGGGCGGCAGCAGCACCCAGCCGGCGAAGACGAGGCTGACGCCGAGGCCGGCCACGTCCACGCCGCGGCGCAGCCGCTCCCGGGCGGACAGCCGGGAGCGGCCGGGCAGCCGGAGCAGGGCCACGGCGTACAGCGGGGCGGTCACCGCCAGGCCGGCCAGCGCCACCGGCAGCCGGTGCGCTGGCTCGATCAGCGGCAGCACCGCGACGGTGAGCCCGGCGGCCAGCACGGCGACGTCGAGGATCCCGGCGACCCGGCGGGACAGCGCCACCCGTCGGGCCCGCCGGCCGGTCGGCGTGGCGGCGGGTGCGGACGGCTCGGGCGAGGTGGGCGGGTCGGGCGGGGCGCCGGCCAGCCAGGCGAGGCGGACGCAGGCCAGGGCGCAGCCACCGGCGACGGCGAGCGCCACGGCGGCCGGGCCGGGAACGAGGCCGGCGGCGCCGGCCAGGACGAACAGCGCGCCGGCGAGCGACACGACGAGGTCGGGCAGCGGTGGCCGGCTGCGGGGGCCGGCGGCGGGGTGGGTGACGGGCACGGCGGTCGCCTTCGTGAGGGGGCACG
The DNA here is from genome assembly GCF_024213425.1 of Micromonospora sp. A3M-1-15. Classification (NCBI taxonomy): domain Bacteria; kingdom Bacillati; phylum Actinomycetota; class Actinomycetes; order Micromonosporales; family Micromonosporaceae; genus Micromonospora; species Micromonospora sp. A3M-1-15. The sequence continues at coordinate 1,117,354 of NZ_JANAVK010000001.1, forward strand.
GGGCGGTGCGGTTGCGGTACGACGTGCGGGGTCAGCGGGCAGGGCAGGTCGGGTCTCGGGCACGACCGGCGCCGGACGGGACCGGCGCGGCCACGCCCATAAACGATCCCGGACACCCAGGGTTACGCGACACCGCACGTGACGCCCGTCACACCTATGTGCCGGCCCACGCCTCGCCGCCCGCCCGGATCGCGGCCGGCGCCGGGTGGGATCATCGGGGGGTGAGCCGCGCCGACACCGTCCGTTTCCGCTACAACCAGGCGATCCTGGTCGCCGCGATCGTCGCGTTCATCGGCGCGCTGCCGCTGGCAACCGCGCGCTGGTGGCTGCTCTGGGTGCTGCTGATCCCGCTCGCGCTCGGTGTCTGGGCGTGGCGGGCCGGCACCGACGCGGACGCCCGCGAGCTGCGGCTGCGGGCCCTCGTGGGGCAGCGGCGGGTGCCCTGGACGCGGGTCGCCGAGCTCACCGCCGACGCGCGCGGCCGGGCGGTCGCCCGGCTCGACGACGGCGAGACGCTGGTGCTCCCCGCGGTACGCGCCGCCGACCTGCCCCGGCTGGTCTCCGCCACCGGTCAGGAGCTGCCGGAGTCCGCGGGCTGAGCCGTCAGTAGCCGTCCACCACCCGGTTCACCAGCGGCTCCCCGGCCGCGAACCGGCGTACCTGCTCCCCCACCAGCCGGTACGCCCGCGGCAGCAGGCCGCGGACCGAGCCGGCGACGTGCGGGGTGAGCAGGACGTTCGGCAGGTCCCACAGGGGATGGTCGGCGGGCAGCGGCTCCGGATCGGTCACGTCCAGCGCGGCCCGCAGCCGCCCCGACGCCAGCTCGGCGACCAGCGCCGAGGTCCGGGCCACCGGGCCCCGGGCGGCGTTGACCAGCAGCGCGCCGTCCCGCATCGCGGCGAGGAACTTCTCGTCGACCAGGCCCCGGGTCTGGTCGGTCAACGGCACCAGCAGCACCACCACGTCCGCCTCGGGCAGCAGGGCGGGCAGCTCGTCCACCCCGTGCACCTCCTCGGCCGGGCGCGCCGTCCGGGCGACCAGTGTGAAGCTCACCTCGAAGGGTGCCAGCCGGGCCCGGACGGCCGCGCCGATCGAGCCGGCGCCGACGAGCAGCACCCGCTTGCCGGCCAGCTCGTCGGTCGGGGCCACCTCGTCGTACGCCCACTCGCGGCGGGCCTGGGCACGCGCCAGCGGGCCGAAGCCGCGCAGCGCGGACAGGATCGCGGCGACCACCCACTCTGCGGTGGCCGAGTCGTGCACACCCCGGGCGTCGCAGAGCGTCACGCCGTCGGGAACCCGCCCCACCCAGGCGTCCGCCCCGGCGGAGAGGAGCTGCACCACCGCGAGGTCCGGCAGCTCGGCCAGGAGCGCGCCGGCGTCCGGGCCGGCCAGGAAGGGCGGCACCCAGAACCGCACTCCGGACGGGGACGACGGCAACCGGGCCGGGTCCGTCAGCAGTTCCACGGTGACGCCCGCGGGCAGCTCGCCGAGGAGGCTCCGGCCGGCCGGGTGCGGGATCCATACCTTCACGACCGCCGACGATAGTCGTACCCGGTGGCGCGGGCGGCCGGGCCGTGATGACCGCCGCTCGCCGGGGTTGACGGTCGGCCGCGCGAGGTATAACCGAGTGCGGAACGCCGACCGGCGTTCCGCATGTCGAAGACGGGTGGCCATGAGCGAGGACAGCGCCGGACGTGCGGTCGTGCCGATTCCGGCGCTGGCCGACCCCGAGCGGCTGCGGTCCCTCGCCGAGACCCGGCTCGGCTCGGCGCCCGACGAGGCGTTCGACCGGTTCGCGCGGCTGGTCGGCGACCTGCTCGACGTGCCGGTCGCGCTGGTCTCGCTGGTCACCGCCGACCGCCAGTTCTTCCCCGGCGCGACCGGGCTGCCCGAGCCGTGGGCCGGCCGGCGGGAGACCCCGCTGAGCCACTCGTTCTGCCAGCACGTGGTCGACGTCGAGGTGCCGATGGTGCTGCCCGACGCCCGCCTCTACCCCCGCGTGCGCCGGAACCTGGCCATCGAGGACCTCGGGGTGGTCGCGTACGCCGGGATGCCGCTGACCGACCTGGACGGCCGCGTGCTGGGTTCGCTCTGCGCCATCGACAGCAAGCCCCGGGCCTGGACCGCCGAGCAGCTGCGCACCCTCGCCGACCTGGCCGCCGCCTGCTCCTCGGAGCTGCGGCTGCGGATCGCCGTGGCGGGGGCCGAGCAGGCCCGCCGCCGCGCCGAGGAGGCGCACGACCGGCTCGCCATGCTGGCCGGGCTGAGCGAGCTGCTGGGCGGCACGCTCGACATGACCACGGCGCTGGACCGGCTCGGGCAGGCCATGGTCCCGCTGCTCGCCGACTGGTGCCTGATCACCCTGGTCGACCCGGCGGGCCGCCCCCGGACGGTCTCGGGGATGCACCGGGACCCGGCCCGGGCGGCCGACCTGGGCCGCTTCACCGAGCTGCTGGCCACCGGCCTCGGCCCGGACTCGATCATCCGATCGGTGCTGCGCAGCGGGCGGTCGGTCATGCGGGGCACCGCCGCGCTGGCCGACGTGGAGCAGGGCACCACCCGGCCGGAACTGGCGCCGCTGGCCGACCGGCTGGGCTTCGGCTCGCACCTCACCGTGCCGATCACCGCGGCCGCGGACCGGATCGTCGGCGCCGTCACGCTTGTCAACGGGCCGGCCCGGCGCGGGTTCGACGAGAGCGACCTGCGCACGGCGCTGGACATCGGCCGGCGCGCGGGCCAGGCCGTGGGCAACAGCCGGCTCTACGGCGAGCAGCGGCACGTGGCCGAGGTGCTCCAGCACAGCATGCTGCCCACCCTGCCCGTGGTGCCCGGCATCGAGCTGGCCGCGCGCTACCTGCCGGCGGCCGACCGGGTGGAGGTGGGCGGCGACTGGTACGACGCCTTCGTCCAGCCCGACGGCGAGCTGGTCGCCGCGATCGGCGACGTGGCCGGGCACGACATCGAGGCGGCGGCGACCATGGGCCAGCTGCGCAACCTGGTCCGCGGCGACGCGTACGGGCGGAACGACCCGGTCGACGAGCTCATGACCCACCTCGACCGGGCCATCCAGGGGTTGCCCGTGCCGACCGTGGCCTCCGCCGTGCTGGCCCGGGTCCGCCCGGCCCCGTCCGGATTCCGGCTCTCCTGGTGCAACGCGGGGCACCCGCCGCCGCTGCTGCTGCCCGCCGGGGGGCCGGTGCAGGTGCTGGACGGGACGCGGGGACCGCTGCTCGGCCTGGCCCGCCCGCTCCCGCGCACCCGCCGGGAGCTGACCCTCGCACCGGGCGACACCCTGCTGCTGCACACCGACGGGCTCATCGAGCGCCGCGACCAGCCGATCGACGAGGGGCAGGCCGCGCTGGTCGAGCAGCTCGCCGACGCCGCGACGCTCCCCCTCCCGACCCTCTGCGACCGGCTGCTCGCCGCCGCCCACCGGCGGGAGGACGACGTCGCCCTGCTCGCCCTGCGCGCCCGCTGAGCCGCGGGACCGTTCGTCCGGCCCGGTTCGCCACCCGGCCCGGCTAGGCTGGCCAGGTGAGGTCGCGTCCCCCGTACCCCCGCACCGGCCGCCTGCGGGCGGCGCTGGCGGCGTCCTGCGCGACGCTGCTGCTGGGCACCGCCGGCTGCGCCTTCGGCGACCCGGATCCCGACCCGGCCGGCGAGCCGCCAAACCTCCCGTCGCCGTCGACCTCGGCCAGCCCCGGGGGCGCCGGCCAGCAGGTGGTCGCCACGGTGCTCGCGAAGGGGCTGGCGGTGCCCTGGGGCATCGCCTTCCTCCCCGACGGCGGCGCGCTGGTCACCGAGCGGGACAGCGGGCGGATCCTCCAGGTCGGCCCGGAGTCCGGGCCGGAGGGGATGACCGTCCGGGTGGTGCAGACCGTGCCGGACGTCGCCGCCGCCGGCGAGGGGGGCCTGCTCGGCATCGCGGTCTCCCCGGCGTACGCCCGGGACCGCACGGTCTTCGTCTACTACACGAGCACCGCGGACAACCGGATCGCGAAGCTGGAGCTGGGCCGGCCGCCGACCCCGATCCTCACCGGCATCCCCAAGGCCGGCAACCACGACGGCGGCGGGCTGGGCTTCGGCCCCGACGGCTTCCTCTACGCCAGCACCGGCGACGCCGGGCGCACCGCGAACGCGCAGGACCCGAAGAGCCTCGGCGGCAAGATCCTGCGGCTCACGCGGGACGGCAAGCCCGCGCCCGGCAACCCGACCGCCGGCTCGCCGGTCTGGTCCACCGGGCACCGCAACGTGCAGGGCTTCGCCTGGACGCCGGACAAGCGGATGTACGCCGTGGAGTTCGGCCAGAACACCTGGGACGAGATCAACCAGATCAACAAGGGCGGCAACTACGGCTGGCCGCAGGTCGAGGGGCGCGGCGACGACAAGCGCTACGTCAACCCGATCGTGCAGTGGCGCACCGGCGACGCCTCCTGCTCCGGCCTGGCGGCCGTGGAGCGGCTGCTGGTCACCGCCTGCCTGCGTGGGCAGCGGCTCTGGCTGGTCGGGCTGGCCGGCAACGGCACCGTCCTCGGCCAGCCGCGCGAACTGTTCACCAGCCGGTACGGCCGGCTGCGGGCCGCCGCCGTGGCGCCGGACGGGTCGGTCTGGGTGAGCACCTCCAACCGGGACGGGCGTGGCAAGCCGGCCGGCGACGACGACCGGATCCTGCGGCTGGTCTTCGCCGACGGCGGCGCCGGACGGAGCTGATCCCGCATCCGGCGGGTTTGCCAAGATCCTTCTACGGGCAGGTCAGAATCTCAGCATGGACGGCCAGGAGAACGAGCAGCACGGCGCCGGGGACGAGGCGACCCCGGAGGACGCGCGCGCCCGCCGCCGGTGGCGGCCCGGCACCTGGCTGCGCCGGCTCGGCGTGGTGCTGGCCCTGCTCGTGGTCACGCTGGCCGGCGTGGTGGCCGGCACCTACGCCGGCGGGCACGTCGGCACCGACATCGGGCCGTTCCGCGCGCAGCTCAACCTCAGCCCGTCGCTGAGCGGCGGCACCACCGTCGACATCCCGCCGCTCGGCGCGCTGCTGCTCGACAGCCACGACGGGCCGGCGTACCTGACCGTCGAGCTGGGCGCGCTGGACCAGCGGCGCACCGAGGCGCTGATCGACGACCCGGCGAGCATCAGCCGGGCCAGCCAGTCGGCGGTCGAGGACGTGCGGGCCGGCGTGATGCGGCTCGGCCTGAAGACCCTCGCCTCGTCGGTGCTGGCCACCCTGCTCCTGGCCGGGCTTGTCTTCCGCGATGCGCGCCGCACCGCCTGGGCCGGCGGGCTGGCGCTGGCGGTCACCGCCGGCAGCCTCGGCCTGGCCGCCGCCACCATCCGGCCGCAGGCGATCGAGGAGCCACGCTACGAGGGGCTGCTGGTCAACGCGCCGGCCATCGTCGGTGACGCGCGGCGGATCGCCAACGACTACACCAAGTACGCCGAACAGCTGCAACGGCTGGTCGGCAACGTCAGCAAGCTCTACACCACGGTCTCCGCGCTGCCGGTGGTCCAGCCGTCGCCCGGCACCACCCGGGTGCTGCACGTCTCCGACATGCACCTCAACCCGACCGGCTGGCAGCTCATCCGCACCGTGGTGGAGCAGTTCAACATCGACGTGGTGATCGACACCGGCGACATCACCGACTGGGGCAGCGAGCCGGAGGCGTCCTTCGTCGGCTCGATCGGCCTGCTCAAGAAGCCGTACGTCTACATCCGCGGCAACCACGACTCGGCGAAGACGGCCGCCGCGGTGGCCGCGCAGCCGAACGCCGTCGTGCTGGACAACTCCACGACCACGGTCGCCGGGCTCACCATCGCCGGCATCGGGGATCCCCGGTTCACCCCCGACAAGGAGACCTCGCCGGCCGGCAGCGGGCTCACCAAGGTCGTCGCCGACCAGGTGATCGGGGCCGGCGAGCAGCTCGCCGCCACGGTCAAGGCGTCACCGAAGCCGGTGAACATCGCGCTGGTGCACGACCCGGCCTCGGCCGGCCCGCTCTCCGGCACCTGCCCGCTGGTGCTGGCCGGGCACACCCACGCCCGGCAGGTGTCGAAGCTGCCGCAGGTGCCGGACAAGCAGCCGACCCAGCTCTTCGTCGAGGGCTCCACGGGCGGCGCCGGGCTGCGCGGCCTGGAGGGCGAGAAGCCCACCCCGCTGTCGATGACGGTGCTCTACTTCGACCAGCAGAAGCTGCTGCAGGCGTACGACGACATCACCGTGGGCGGGACCGGGCAGTCGCAGGTCAACCTGGAACGGCACATCATCCAGGACCCGAAGAAGGGTGACCAGGTGCCGGTGACCCCGACCCCGACCCGGGGCGGGCCCGTGTCGCCCGCCCCGAGCGGCAGCCCGACCGCGACGCCGAGCCCCACCGGCTGACGCTCAGCGCAGCGAGAGGGCGGCCAGCGCGGCGTTGACGATGCTGCCGGGCAGCAGGTCGTGCAGCTCGTACAGCTCGCCGACGCTGCCGGACTGGCCGAACTCGTCCACCCCGAGCGGGACCGCCGGCGCGCCGAGCGCCGAGCCGAGCCAGGCCATCGCGTGCGAGGCGGCGTCGTGCACGGTGACCACCGGCACCCGGTCGGCGAAGGCCGACCGCAGCGCGCCGGGCACGCTCGGCACGGTCGCCGTCCGCACGCCCTGGCGCAGCGTCCGCTGCCAGGCCCGGTAGAGCCGGTCCAGGCTCGTCACGTCGACCACGTGCGCCGCGACCCCCTCCTCCGCCAGCTCCGCGGCGGCCGCCAGGACCTCCGGCAGCACCGCGCCGGAGGCGGCGAGCTGCACGACCGGGGCGTCCGCCAGGTGGGGGTACGCCTCGTGCGCGTCGACGAGCCGGTAGGCGCCCGCCACCACCTGCCGGCGCAGCACCGCGTCGCCGAGCCGGGCCCGGGCCGCCTCGAACGGCGCCTGGTCGATCGGCCGGGTGCTGAGCCGGAAGTAGTACGCCCCGTCCTCGGCGGGCGCGGCGGTGGCGGCCGGCGCCGCTCCCCCGGCGATCTGGCCGAGCGCGTCGCAGAGCAGCCAGTCGAGGCTGCCGGCGTACGCGGGCTCGCAGAAGGTGACCCCGGGCAGCTCCAGGCCGACGGAGGCCGTGATGGTCGACTGGTGGGCGCCGCCCTCGGGGGCGAGGGTGATGCCCGACGGGGTGCCGGCGACCACGAACCGGGAGCCGGAGTAGGTGCCGTAGAGGAAGGCGTCCAGGCCGCGCAGCACGAACGGGTCGTAGACCGTGCCCACCGGCAGCAGCGGCTGCCCGGACAGGTCCCACGACAGGCCGAGCTGGCCGAGCAGCAGGAACAGGTTCATCTCGGAGATGCCCAGCTCGATGTGCTGCCCGGCGGGGGTCTCGGTCCAGCGCAGCATCCGGTCCTCGGTCCAGGAGCGCTGCTCGGTGGGGGCGAACACCCCGGTCTTGTTGATGAACCCGGCCAGGTTGGTGGAGGTGGCCACGTCCGGCGCGGTGGTGACCAGGTAGGGCGCCACCTTCGGGTCGCGGGCCAGGTCGACGAGCACCCGGCCGAAGACCTCCTGGGTGGAGACGGGCTTGTTCACCCGTACCTTCGTGGTCTCCGGGACGGTGACACCCAGCGCCCGCTCGCGCGGCGCCCGGGACAGCGCCTCCCGGCGCTCGCCGGCCCGGATGCCGGCCGGGGACGCCGGGTCGAGGCGGTCCCACTCGGTGTCGGGGGTCAGGCCGTGCGCGGCGCGCAGCGCGTCGACCTGCTCGGTGGTGAGCAGCGCGGAGTGGTTGCGCGGGTTGCCGGCGATCGGCAGCCCCCACCCCTTGACGGTGTAGGCGAAGACCACGCTGGGCCGGTCGGTGACCGCGTCGCACTGGGCGTACGCGTCGAGCATCGCCTGGAGGTCGTGCCCGCCCAGGTCGGTGACGAGCGGGCCCAGCTCGTCGTCGGGGATGTCCGCCACGAAGGCGGCCACCTCGGCCGGGGCGCCGTCCAGGAACTGCTTGCGCAGGGCCGGCCCGGCCAGCCCGAACAGCGACTGGTACTGCTCGTTGGGCATCAGGTCGATCCAGTCGCGCAGCGCCGCCCCGCCCGGCCGCTCGTACGCCTCGGCGAGCCGGCGGCCGTACTTGACCTCGACGACGTGCCAGCCGGCGGCCTCGAACTGGCCGCGCCACTGGTTGATCCGCACCCCGGGGACGACCCGGTCCAGCGACTGTCGGTTGAAGTCGACAAGCCACATCACGTTGCCCAGCCCGGTGGTGGCCGGGTCGGCGACGGCCTCCCAGATGTTGCCCTCGTCCAGCTCGGCGTCGCCGATGAGGGCGATGAACCGGGAGTGCGGCCGCTCGCCGAAGTGCGCGTCGACGTAGCGGCGGGTGACCGCGGCGAACAGCGGCGCGGCGGCGCCCAGGCCGACCGAGCCGGTGGAGAAGTCCACGCCGTCCGGGTCCTTGGTCCGGGACGGGTACGACTGCAACCCGCCCCGCGCCCGCAGCTTGGGCAGGTAGGACCGGTCCAGGTTGCCCAGCAGGTACTGGACGGCGTGGAAGACCGGCGAGGCGTGCGGCTTGACCGCGACCCGGTCCTCGGCGTCCAGGTGGGCGAACCAGAGCGCGGTCATGGCGGTGACCAGTGAGGCGCTGGACGCCTGGTGGCCGCCGACCTTCACCCCGTCGCCGGTGTCCCGGTCGTGGTTGGCCGCGTCCACGATGCGGGTGGCGAGCCAGAGCACCCGCCGCTGGATCTCGTCGAGGACGTCGAGGTCGTGCTGGTTCACGGTGACTCCATCCGGGCGTCGCCGTTGACGCCCACGCGCGGGGGGTGCGGGGTGGCCGCGTACTCGGAACAGACCGGGGGCCGCCGCCGGGTCACGACGGCGGCCCTCGGGACGGAACTCAGCCCTGGACGCCGAGGCGCGCCAGGATCAGCTCGCGGACGGTCTTGGCGTCCGCCTGGCCGCGGGTGGTCTTCATGACCGCGCCGACCAGCGCGCCGGCCGCCGCGACCTTGCCGCTGCGGACCTTGTCGGCGACGTCCGGGTTGGCCGCGATCGCCTCGTCGACGGCGGCGGTGAGCGCGCCCGTGTCGGAGACCACCTCGAGGTTGCGGTTGGTCATGATCTCGGTCGGCGAGCCCTCGCCGCCCACCACGCCCTCCAGGACGACGCGGGCCAGCTTGTCGTTGAGCTTGCCGGCGTCGACCAGGCCCTGCAGCTCGGCGACCTGCTCCGGGGTGGCCCCGACGTCGGCCAGCTCCACACCGGTCTCGTTGGCCCGCCGGGACAGCTCACCCAGCCACCACTTGCGGGCGGCGGCCGGGGTGGCGCCGGCGGCCACGGTCCGCTCGATCAGCTCGACCGCACCGGCGTTGACCACCGACTGCATGTCCAGGTCGGACAGGCCCCAGTCCTGCTGGATGCGCTTGCGCCGCAGCCGCGGCAGCTCCGGCAGGGCGGCCTTCAACTCGGCCACCCAGGCGGTGTCCGGCGCCAGCGGGACCAGGTCCGGCTCCGGGAAGTACCGGTAGTCGGTGGCGGTCTCCTTGGACCGGCCGGGGGTGGTGTCCCCGGTGTCCTCGTGGAAGTGCCGGGTCTCCTGGGTGATGGTGCCGCCGGCGTCGAGCACCGACGCCTGGCGCAGCATCTCCGAGCGGACCGCCCGCTCGACCGAGCGCAGCGAGTTGACGTTCTTGGTCTCGGTGCGGGTGCCCCACTCCTCGCCCGGCAGGTTCAGCGAGGTGTTGACGTCGCAGCGCAGCGAGCCCTCCTCCATCCGGACGTCGGAGACGCCCAGCGAGCGGATCACGTCGCGCAGCTCGGTGACGTACGCCCGGGCCACCTCGGGGGCGAGCGCGCCGGTGCCGGGGATCGGCTTGGTGACGATCTCGACGAGCGGGATGCCGGCCCGGTTGTAGTCGACGAGCGACTCGGTGGCGCCGTGGATCCGGCCGGTGGCGCCGCCGACGTGCAGCGTCTTGCCGGTGTCCTCCTCCAGGTGCACCCGCTCGATGCCGATCCGCACGGTCTCGCCGTTGACGTCGACGTCCAGGTAGCCGTCGACGCAGAGCGGCTCGTCGTACTGGCTGATCTGGAAGTTCTTCGGCATGTCCGGGTAGAAGTAGTTCTTCCGCGCGAACCGGCACCACTCGGCGATGGAGCAGTTCAGCGCGAGGCCGATCCGGATGGTCGCCTCGATGGCCGCCTTGTTGGCCACCGGCAGCGAGCCGGGCAGGCCCAGGCAGACCGGGCAGACCCGGGTGTTCGGCTCGCCGCCGAAGTCGGTCGGGCAGCCGCACCACATCTTGGTGTTCGTGCCCAGCTCGACGTGGGTCTCCAGGCCGATCACCGGTTCGTAGCGCGCCACGACCTCGTCGTACGCGGGCAGTGTCGTCGTCATCGCTGCTCCTGCCTCACAGTGCCGGTGGGGTGAACGTGCCGACCGTGGACTCCAGCGCGGCGGCGACCCGGTACATCCGGTCGTCGGCCATGGTCGGGGCCATGATCTGGAAACCGACCGGGAGCCCCTCGGACAGGCCGCACGGGACCGAGATGGCCGGCCCGCCGTACAGGTTCGTCGGGATGGTGAACAGGTCGGCCAGGTACATCTGGTAGGGGTCGGCGGTGCGCGACCCGATCGGGAAGGCCACGAACGGGGTGGTCGGCGAGATGAGCGCGTCCACCCGCTCGAAGGCGGCCGTGAAGTCCCGGGTGATCAGGGTGCGGACCTTCTGCGCCTGCCCGTAGTAGGCGTCGTAGTAGCCCGAGGAGAGCGCGTAGGTGCCGACCATGATGCGCCGCTTGACCTCGGGGCCGAAGCCGGCCTCCCGGGTCAGCGACATGACCTCCTCCAGGGACCGGTTGCCGTCGTCGCCGACCCGCAGGCCGAACCGGACGCCGTCGAACCGGGCCAGGTTGGAGGAGCACTCGCTCGGCGCGATCAGGTAGTAGGCCGGCAGCGCGTACTGGAAGTGCGGGCAGGAGACCTCGACGATCTCGGCGCCCAGCTTCGCCAGCGCCTCCACCGACTCGCGGAACGCGGCCATCACGCCCGGCTCGGCGCCCTCGCCGGTGAACTCCGTGACCACACCGAGCTTCACCCCGGTCAGGTCGCCGGACGCGCCCAGCTTCGCGGCGCTCACCACGTCCGGCACCGGGGCCGGGATGGAGGTGGAGTCGCGCGGGTCGTGACCGGCGATCACCTTGTGCAGCAGCGCGGCGTCCAGCACGTTGCGCGCGCACGGGCCGGGGGTGTCCAGCGAGGAGGAGAACGCCACCAGGCCGTAGCGCGAGGTGCCGCCGTAGGTGGGCTTCGCGCCGACCGTGCCGGTGACCGCGCCGGGCTGGCGGATCGAGCCGCCGGTGTCCGAGCCGATCGACAGCGGCGCCTCGTACGCGGCCAGCGCCGCGGCGCTGCCGCCGCCCGAGCCGCCCGGGATGCGGTCCAGGTCCCACGGGTTGCGGGTCGGGCCGTACGCCGAGTATTCGGTGGAGGAGCCCATGGCGAACTCGTCCATGTTGGTCTTGCCGAGCATCACGGTGCCGGCCCCGCGCAGCCGCTCGACGATCGTCGAGTCGTACGGCGGGCGCCAGCCCTCCAGGATCTTCGAGCCGACGGTGGTCGGCACGCCCTTCGTGGTGAGCACGTCCTTCACGGCGACCGGCACGCCCGCGAGGGGGCCCAGGTCCTCGCCGGCGGCCCGGCGCTCGTCCACGCTGCGGGCGGCGGCCAGCGCGCCCTCGGTGTCGACGTGCAGGAAGGCGTGCACCCGCTCGTCGACGGCGGTGATCCGGTCCAGGTGGGCCCGCGTGACCTCCACGGCGGAGGTCTCGCCGGCCGCCACCAGGCCGGCGATCTCGGCGGCGGTGAGCCGGGTCAGGTCAGTCATGAAGCCACATCCTCGTCCAGGATCCGCGGGACGCGGAACCGCTGCTCCTCGGCGTCGGGCGCACCCGACAGCGCCTCCTGCGGGGTCAGGCACGGCGTCACCACGTCCTCGCGGAGGACGTTGGTCAGCGGCACCGAGTGGGACGTCGGCGGGATGTCCGCCGCGGCGACCTCGCCCACCTGGGCGACCGACTGGAGGATCACGTCCAGCTGGCCGGCGAAGACGTCCAGCTCCTCCTCGGTGACGGCGAGCCGCGACAGTCGCGCGAGGTGCGCGACCTCCTCGCGGGAGATGGCGGCCATCGGGTGCCCCCTTCGTGGCTGTCCTGCTGCGTCTGCGGTGTGCCGGCCGCGCGCTCGCCGGTGACGATGACGCGCGGTGACCGGAGCGAGTCTATTGCCCTCCGGTCGGGTCGACGCCTCCGACTCCCGGTGCCGGCCCGCGGGCACGGTTCAGCGGGGCGGGCGGCGCGGCCCTTCGCCGTCCGCCGCGACGGCCGGGTGGACCGGGCGGTAGCGGGACAGCCAGGCGACCAGTTCCTCGGCCGGCATGGGCCGGGCGTGGAACCAGCCCTGCGCCACGTCGCAGCCGGCCGCGTGCAGCAGCCGCCAGGTGCGCTCGTCCTCCACGCCCTCGGCCACCACCCGCAGCCCGAGCGCCCCGGCCAGCTCGATCATCGACCGGACGATGGCCGCGTCGTCGGGGTCGTCGGCCATCCCGAGCACGAACGACCGGTCCACCTTCACCTCGGACAGCGGCAGCCGGCGCAGGTGCTGCAACGACGAGTAGCCGGTGCCGAAGTCGTCCAGCGCGATGCCGACCCCGATCCGGTGCAGCTGGGTGATGCTGGCCAGCACCCGCCGCGGGTCGGCCATCAGCGCGCCCTCGGTGATCTCCACCTGGAGCCGGTCCGGGGGGACGCCGTACCGGGCCAGCCGGTCGGCGATCTGGTCGGCGATCTCGCCGGTGTGCATGTCCCGGACACTGACGTTGAGCGCGGCGCGCAGCGTGAGGCCGGCCGCCGACCACTTGGCGAGCTGCTCCACCACGTCGTCCACCACCCGGCGGGTGAGCAGCCGCATCACCGCGCTCTGCTCGGCGACCTGGATCAGCTCACCCGGGTCGACCATGCCCCGGCGCGGGTGCCGCCAGCGCAGCAGCGCCTCGACCCCCACCACCTCGCCGGTCGCGATGGCGATCTGCGGCTGGTAGTACATGGTGATCTCGCCGGGATCCCCGGCCGGGTCGTCGAGCCCGCTTCCGCCGCTGCGGCGGGCCCCGCCCGGGCCGCGCCGGTCCGCCGTCCGGGCCGGGGCCGGCGCGGCGTCGCCCGTGGCGCCCGCCCGCCGGCCGGCGTCCGGCAGATCCGGACCGCCAAGCTCCGGACGGTCGGCGGACACGGTCCCGGCCGGGCGGCCGAGCACCGCACCGGGCCGGCCGTGAGGCGCCTCGACCTGCTCCACGCCCGCGGCCGCGGCGTCGAAGGCCGGGGTGAGCCGGTCACCGTCACCGGGCGCGGCGGCCGGGGTGAGCCGGTCGCGGTCGTCGGGCGCGGTGGCCGGGCCTTCGGCTCCGGCGGCCGGGCGCGCGGCCCGACGGCGGATCGGGTCCGCGCCCGTGACGATCCGGTTGATCAGCTCGTCGTCGTGCCGCACCTCCACCCGCTCGCGCCGCCGCAGCCCCCACCGGCCCGACCGCTCCAGCGTGCGGCGCGGCCCCGGCCGTGCCGCACCGGCACCGTCCGCGGGCCCGTCCCCGGGCCGCGCACCGCCGGCCCGGCCGCCGTTGCGGGGCAGGGCGTCGCCGCGGGCCGGCCGCGCCGACGGGTCCGGCAGGCCGGGCGCCGGGGCGAGGGCCGCGCCGTCGCCGCCGCGTACGCCGGTCGGCTCCTCGGCCGGGGCCCGCGGGCCGGACTCCAGCACCCTGCGCAGGTCGGCGAGCAGGCTCAGCCGCTCGGCGGAGTTGTGGTCGGACTCGGCCGCGTAGACGGCGACCGTGTCGTTGCGGTGCTTCGCGTCGTACATGGCCACGTCGGCATGGCGCATCAGGGTGGCGAAGTCCTCGCCGTGCTCGGGGAAGAGGGCGATGCCGATGGAGCCGCCCACGTCCAGCGGCAGGCCGTCCAGCGGCACCGGCTCGGCGAGCGCGGCCACCACCCGGTCGGCCCGCTCGCGGGCCTGGTCGGTGCCGGTGAGCCGGGGCACGACGATGGCGAACTCGTCGCCGCCGAGCCGCGCCACCAGGTCCTCCTCGCCGACCACCTCGATCAGCCGGGCGCTCACCTCGACCAGCAGCCGGTCCCCCACGGCGTGCCCGAGCGCGTCGTTGACGTGCTTGAACCGGTCGAGGTCGAGCAGCAGCAGGGCCAGGTGGGCGTCCGGCTCGCCGCGGGCCGCCCGCTCGGCGTGCAGGTGCACCTGCTCGGCCACCTCGGTGAGCAGGGCCTTGCGGTTGGGCAGCCCGGTCAGCGGGTCGAGGTCGGCGAGCTGTTCCCGCTCGGCGGAGAGCCGCGCCATCCGGTAGACCGCGAACAGCGGCACCAGCACCAGCGGGATCAGCGCGGCGCTGGCCCGGGCGGCGGCCACCAGCACCGGGGCGAGCAGCAGCAGCGAGCCGGTGGAGAGCAGCTCGTAGGCCAGGCCGAGCCGGACGGCGGGCCACCAGCGGTCGCCGAACCGCAGCCGGATGGCGGAGCTGACCAGGCCGTAGTTGACCACGAACCAGGCCGCCGTGGCGCCGCCCACCGCCGCCACGTCGGTCCAGTGCAGCCGGCCGCCGTCGAAGAGCTCGCCCGACCCGAGCCGGGTGACCCCGTACGCGGCGGCCAGCGCGCACGCGTACTGGGCCCCGTTGAAGGCGGTGCGCCAGCCGGCGTAGCCGAGCCGCCAGCCGGAGACGGCCACCGCCACGGCCTGCACCGCGACGGCCGGGCCGAGCCCCCAGCCGAGCAGGATGGCGAAGGTGAAACACGTCGACGGGAACACCGCCGAGGTCTGGCGCCGGCCGGGCGGCACGAACGGCCGGGCGTCGCAGGCGACGGCGAGCGCCGCCATGGTCCAGAAGGCGGCCGGCAGGTGGGGCAGCTCGTCGGGGAGCGCGGCCAGCGGCCCGGCCGAGACGAGCAGGGCCAGGACGCCGACCACGCTGACGAAGCCGAAGAACGGCCCGGTCCGCCCGGGCGGGACGGAGTTTCGCGGGTCGCCGGTCTCCATCGCACCTCCCGGGATCGGCCCCGGCGCGCGCCGTCACACGCCGTACGCCAATGAAACGCCCTCGGTGCCGATTTCCCCGACACGACAGTCACGAATCGGTCGTAGTCGTAATTAAGTTGGAATACGCGGCAGGCAGCGGCGCGAGGGCGGGGTCAGCCCTCGACGCGGGCCACCTCCCGGGCCGCGTCCGGGCCGGACTCCAGCAGCACCCGGAAGCCGTCCTCGTCGAGGATCGGCAGCTTCAGGTCGGCCGCCTTGTCGGCCTTGGACCCGGGGTTGTCGCCGACCACCACGAAGCCGGTCTTCTTGGAGACCGAGCCGGTGACCTTGCCACCCCGGCTCTGGATCGCCTCGGACGCCTGGTCACGGCTGAAACCGGCCAGCGTGCCGGTGACCACCACCGTCACCCCGTCGAGCGGGCGCGGACCCTCCTCGCCGGCCTCCTCGGCCATCCGTACGCCCGCCTCGGCCCACTTGCGCACCACCTCGCGGTGCCAGTCGACGGCGAACCACTCCTTGATGCTGGCCGCGATGGTCGGGCCGACCCCGTCCACCGAGGACAGCTCCTCCTCGCTCGCCGCGTCGATCGCCTCGACCGAGCGGAAGTGCCGGGCGAGGGCCTGGGCCGCGGTCGGGCCGACGTGCCGGATGGAGAGCGCGACCAGCACCCGCCACAGCTCGCGTTCCTTGGCCACGGCCAGGTTGTCGAGCAGCTTGGTGGCGTTGCTGCCCAGGCTGCCGTCCTTGTTGACGAAGAACGGCGAGCGGGAGAGCTGCTCGGCGTCGAGGGCGAACAGGTCGCCCTCGTCGTGGATGATCCCGGCGTCGAGCAGCGCGGCGGCCCCCTTGTAGCCGAGAACCTCGATGTCGAAGGCGCCCCGGCCGGCCAGGTGGAAGACCCGCTCCCGCAGCTGGGCGGGGCAACTGCGCGAGTTCGGGCAGCGGATGTCGATGTCACCCTCCTTGGCCGGCGCGAGCGGGGTGCCGCAGGCCGGGCAGGTGGTGGGCATGACGAACGGGCGCGCGTCGGCGGGACGCAGGTCGACCACCGGGCCGAGCACCTCGGGGATGACGTCGCCCGCCTTGCGCAACACCACCGTGTCGCCGATGAGCACGCCCTTGCGCTCGACCTCGCGGGCGTTGTGCAGGGTGGCCAGGGCGACCGTGGAACCGGCGACCCGGACCGGTTCGAGGACGGCGAACGGGGTGACCCGGCCGGTGCGCCCCACGTTGACGTCGATGTCGAGCAGCTTGGTGGTCACCTCCTCCGGCGGGTACTTGAAGGCGATGGCCCAGCGCGGCGCGCGACTGGTCGAGCCGAGCCGGCCCTGGATCGAGACCGGGTCGACCTTGACCACCACGCCGTCGATCTCGTGCTCGACGTCGTGCCGGTGCTCGGCGTAGTAGGCGATGTATTCGGCCACCCCGGCCAGGTCGGGCACCACCCGCCAGCGGTCGCTGGTGGGCAGCCCCCACGCCTTGAGCGCCGCGTAGGACTCGGACTGGGCGGCCGGCTGGAAGCCCCGCCGGGCGCCGATGCCGTGCACCACGAGACGCAGCGGTCGGGAGGCGGTGATCCGCGGGTCCTTCTGGCGCAGGCTGCCGGCGGCCGCGTTGCGCGGGTTGGCGAACGGGGCCTTGCCCTGCTCGACCAGGCCGGCGTTGAGGTCGGCGAAGCCGGCCACCGGGAAGTAGATCTCGCCGCGCACCTCGAGGAGCTCCGGCACGTCGGGGAAATCGTCGGAGGGGGTCAACCGGGCCGGCACGTCCCGGATGCTGCGCACGTTTGCGGTGACGTCCTCACCGGTGCGCCCGTCGCCCCGGGTGGCGGCCCGGACCAGCCGCCCCTTCTCGTAGGTCAGGTTGATGGCCAGGCCGTCGACCTTCAGCTCACAGAGGTAGGGCACCGGGCCGCCGGCGTCCCGCTCGACCCGCTCGGCCCACGCGGCCAGCTCCTCGTCGGCGAAGGCGTTGTCGAGCGAGAGCATCCGCTCGGCGTGGGCCACCGGGGTGAAGTCGGTGGAGAAGGTGCCGCCGACGCGCTGGGTCGGCGAGTCGGGGGTGCGCAGGGCCGGGTATTCCTCCTCCAGGGCCTCCAGCTCGCGCAGCTGCTTGTCGAACTCGGCGTCGGAGACGGTCGGCGCGTCCAGCACGTAGTAGCGGTATTGGTGCTCGGTGAGCTCCTGGCTCAGCGTGGCGTGCCGCTCCCGCGCCTCCGGGGTCGGTTCGGCGCCCGCCGCCGCCTCCTGCGCGGCGCTGACCGTCTGGGGAATCGCTTCTTCGGACACCCTGCCGCCTTCGGACACCGCTGTCGACCTCCCGTGATCGTGCTACCCCCGCACCGTAGCGGGCGGGCCTGACAACCGCCCCCGCCCCGTCGTTCCGTTCCCCGTCGATCATGAGGTTGGCGGCGCCGAGGCGGACATTCCACCGCGCCAACCTCATGATCGACCAGCGGTTACCGGGTCGTGGCCGGGGTCGTGGTGCGGGGCGGCGGGGTGGTCGGCGTGCGAGGATCGCCGGGCGGCGGTGGGCCGGCACGGGCGAGAGGCAGGGGTACGGATGCGCGACGGGCTGCTCTGGGCGGCGGTGATCGTGGCCTGCGTCGCGGCCGGCTGGCTGTGGGGCGAATGGCGACGCCGGGCCGCTGACCGGTCCTCGGAGGCGGGTCGGCGCGCGGGGCGCCGGGGCGGGGCGGACGGCAGGTCCCCTCGTGGTTCGCGCCCGGAAAAGGACGCGCGCACCCGCGGCGGCACCCGCCCCGGCGGTGGGCGCCCGGGCGGTGAACCGGCGCGCGGGCGTACCGGCGCGGCGCCGCGGCCACGGGACGCCGGGCGGGGTCCGGCGACGGCGCCCCGGGCCGGGGATATCTGGTGGGCCGACGTGCCCTACGCCGACGGGACCGGCTCGAAGGTGCGCCCCTGCCTGGTGCTGCGGGTCGACGGCCGGGACGCCGACGTCCTGAAGATCACCAGCCAGGACAAGTCGGAGCGGGACGACCACGTGCCGATCCCGACCCGGAGCTGGGATCCGAACGCCGACCACGACAGCTTCCTGGACATCAGCGAGCCCATCCCGCTGCCCCTCGCCGCGTTCGAGGACCGGGCCGGCCCATGCGACCCCGACCTCTGGCACGCCATCCGCCGCCTCCCCCACCTGACCCCCTGACCCCCCGGCCCCCACCACCCGGCCGCCCCACCGCCCACCCGAGTCGATCATGAAGTTATTGCGCCGCTCTCCGGCGTGTCGTGGCGATAACTTCATGATCAACGCGCTCGGGCCGCGCGGGGGAGGTCAGTCCAGGGGGGTGGTCAGGGTCGTTAGTTGGTTGGCGTATTCGATTCGGGTGGACCAGGCGGGTGGCCAGGCCGACATGCCGTGGGCGGCGCCGACGAAGGCGCCGGCCAGGGCGGCGATGGAGTCCGAGTCGCCGGCCGTGGTGGCGCCGCGGGCCAGCGCGCCGACCGGGTCGTCGGCGTGCCGCAGCGCGCAGAGCAGGGCGGTGGCCAGGGCCTCCTCGGCGATCCAGCCCTCGCCGGTGAGCCGGCACGGGTCGCCGCCGTCGTCGGGTCGGGCCAGCGCCGCGTCGAGCCGGCCGAGCACGCGCAGGCACTCGTCCCAGCCCCGGGCGATGAACTCCTCCGGCGTGCGCTCCCCCGCGCGCTGCCACAGGTCGCCGAGCCAGTCGGCCCGGTAGACCGTGCGCTGGGCGTGGGCCCGCTCGGTGAGCAGCCCGGGCAGCTCGGGCAGGGCGGCGCCGTCGCGCAGCAGCCGGACCGCGTACGCGGTCAGCTCGCTTGCCGCCAGGCCGGTCGGGTGGCCGTGGGTCAGGCCGGCCTGGAGCTGGGCCAGCCCGGCCAGGGTGTCGAGGTCGACGTCGAGCAGCCCGACCGGGGTGACCCGCATGTTGGCGCCGCAGCCCTTGGAACCGGCGACCGTCGCGTCCTGCCAGCGGGTGCCCCGGTCCAGCTCGGCGCAGGCGCGCAGGCAGGTCATGCCGGGCGCGCGGTTGTTGTCCGGGCTGACCGCCCAGTCGAGGAACCGCCGCCGCAGCAACGGCTCCACCGCCTCCGCCGTGTAGGCCGGGGCGTCGTGCAGCGCCCAGGCCACGGCGAGCGCCATCTGGGTGTCGTCGGTGACCAGCGCGGGATCGCCGGTCAGCTCGCGAGGGCCGGCCGGACCGTAGCGGCGGACGATCTCGGCGACGGTGAGGAACTCGGTGGGCTTACCCAGGGCGTCGCCGTAGGCGAGGCCGAAGAGCGAGCCGGCGGCGCGGCGCGGGGCGGAGTCGATCACGGTGGCGATCATGCCCCGCCCGCGCAAGACCCGCCCGGTCAGTCCCAGCAGAGGCAGAACGGGTGCCCGGCCGGGTCGGCGTAGACCCGGAAGCCCTCCCCCTCGCCGGGCAGCCGGCGGGCGCCCAGGGCCAGCGCGGCCTTCTCGGCGGCCTCGATGTCGTCGACAGTCACGTCGAGGTGGAACTGCTGCGGCCGCTCCGGGTCGGGCCACTCGGGGGCACGCAGGTCGAGCGCCTTCTGGAAGGCGAGACGCGGCTGGTGGCCCGGCCGGCCGCCGAGCACCACCCAGTCGTCACCGTCGGAGTTGTCCTCGATCAGCGGGAGGCCGAGCAGCTCCGCGTAGAAGCCGGCCAGCGCGCGCGGATCGGGGCAGTCGATCACCACGGAACGCAGCTGTCCAATCATGCCGGTCATCCTGCCCCCGCCGTGCGACAGGAAACCTCACTCCTCGGCGAGCCGGCGGCCGGCGTCCCGGCAGGCGGCGAGGACCGCCCGCACGTACGCCGGCGTGGCCCCGGCCAGGCCGCAGGCGGGGGTGACCACCACCTGCTCGGCGAGCTGCCGGCGGGGGAAACCCAGCTGGTCCCAGACCCGGCGTACCCGGTCGGCGACCTGGGCCGAGGTCGGCGCGCGACCGGCCGGCGGCGGCAGCGCGGGCGCGGCGCCGGCCAGCAGCCCGAGCCCGGCGTCGATGGCCTCGCCGAGCGGGTCCAGGTCGGTGACCAGGGCGAGGTCGAGGGCGACGCCGGCGGCCCCGGCGGTGCGGATCAGGTCCAGCGGCACGTCCGGCGCGCAGCAGTGCACCACGGTGGGCACGCCGGCCGCCTCGATCACGCCGTGCAGCAGCGCGCGGGCCACCTCGGACCCGACCGCCCGGTGGGTGCCGAAGCCGCTCTCGGTGGGCACCCGGCCGGCCAGCACCGCGGGCAGCGACGGCTCGTCGAGCTGGAGCAGCACCGTGGCGCGGGGCAGTCGCCGGGCCACCGACGCCACGTGCCCGCGCAGTCCCTCGCCGAGCGAGCCGGCGAGGTCCCGGACCGCGCCGGGGTCGCGCAGCAGCCGGCCGCCGATCGGCAGCTCCAGCGAGGCGGCCAGGGTGAACGGGCCGGCGGCCTGGACCTTGACCGGGCCGGCGTACTCCTCGGCCTGCTCGGCGAGCTGGTCGAGGTCGCGTTCCATCAGGTCGCGGGCGCGGCGCAGATCCTTGCCGGGGCGCGGGGCGATCCGCCAGCGGGCCGCGTACAGCTCGACGGGCAGCTCGACGAGGAGGCCGCCGGTGCGGCCGATCAGGTCGGCGCCGGGGCCCCGGGCGGGCAGCTCCGGCAGGTGCGGCAGGTCGGGCAGCTCACCGAGCACGACGCGCTGCGCCTCGGCGACGTCGGTGCCGGGCAACGACCCGATCCCCGTCGCCGTGCCCACTCCCCACGGCCAGGTCGTCTCACTCACCGCCGCAGCCTATCCACCGCGCCGCGCGGCTCGAGGCTCAGCCGGTGATCGTGGCCGAGCCGAGGACGACGTCGCCGGCCGGATCCGGGCGGTACGCCACGATCGCCTGGCCGGCGGCCACCCCACGCACCGGGCGGCGCAGGTCGGCGTGCAGCCCGTCGGCGTGCAGCGAAACGGTCGCCGGCACCACGTCGCCGTGCGCCCGCAGCTGCACCTCGCACTCGATCGGCCCGTCGGGGCGCGCGCCGCCGGTCCAGACCGGACGGGTGGCCCGCACCTCGGCGACCTCGAGGGCCTCGGCCGGGCCGACCGTGACCGTGTTGGTCTTCGGGGTGATGGAGAGCACGTAGCGCGGGCGGCCGTCCGCGGCGGGCCGGTCCAGGTGCAGGCCGCGCCGCTGACCGACGGTGTACTGGTAGGCGCCGGTGTGGCTGCCCACCACCGCGCCGGTGAGCGCGTCCACCACCTCGCCGGGGGCCTCGCCGAGCCGCTGGGACAGGAAGCCCCTGGTGTCGCCGTCGGCGATGAAGCAGATGTCGTGCGAGTCCGGCTTGTCGGCCACGGCCAGGCCGCGCCGGGCGGCCTCCGCGCGCACCTCGGCCTTGGTCGAGTCGCCCAGCGGGAAGATCGACCGGTCGAGCTGCGCGCGGGTGAGCACCGCGAGGACGTACGACTGGTCCTTGGCCGCGTCGACGCTGCGGCGCAGCAGGCCGTCCGCGCCGAGCCGCGCGTGGTGGCCGGTGACCACGGCGTCGAAGCCCAGGGCCACGGCCCGGTCCAGCACCGCGGCGAACTTGATCTTCTCGTTGCAGCGCAGGCACGGGTTCGGGGTACGGCCCGCCGCGTACTCGGCCACGAAGTCGTCCACCACGTCCTCATGGAACCGGTCGGCCATGTCCCAGACGTAGAACGGGATGCCGAGCACGTCGGCGGCGCGGCGGGCGTCCCGGGAGTCCTCCAGGGTGCAGCAGCCCCGGGCGCCGGTGCGGTAGGTCTGGGGGTTGCGGGCCAGCGCCAGGTGCACGCCGGTCACGTCGTGCCCGGCCTCCACCGCGCGCGCCGCCGCCACGGCGGAGTCCACCCCGCCCGACATCGCCGCCAGAACCCTCACCAGCTCACTCCCCTCGTCATCACCGAGGGTATCCGGGTCAGCGGGGGGTGCGGAGGGCGGCCGCGCGGCGGGCCCGCTCCACGGCGCCCGGCAGCGCCGCGATGAGGGCGTCGACCTCCGCCTTGGTGCTCGTGTGACCGAGGGTGAAGCGCAGCGACGAGCGGGCCCGGTCGTCGTCGGCGCCCATGGCCAGCAGCACGTGTGAGGGCTGGGCCACCCCGGCGGAGCAGGCCGAGCCGGTCGAGCAGGCGATGCCCTGGGCGTCGAGGAGCAGCAGCAGCGCGTCCCCCTCGCAGCCGGGGAAGGAGAAGTGCGCGTTGCCGGGGAGCCGGTCGGTCGGGTCGCCGTTGAAGATCACCTCGGGGACGGCCTGCCGGACCCGCTCGACCAGGTCGTCGCGGAGCGCGGCGACCCGGGCCGCGTACTCCTGCTGGCCCTTCACCGCGGCCTCCACGGCGACCGCGAAGGCGACGATGCCGGCGGTGTCGAGGGTGCCGGAGCGGACGTCGCGCTCCTGGCCGCCGCCGTGCAGCAGCGGGGTGGCGGCGACGTCGCGGGCCAGCAGCAGCGCGCCGACCCCGGTCGGGCCGCCGAGCTTGTGGCCGGTGACGGTGAGCGCGGCCACGCCGCTGGCGGCGAAGTCGACCGGCACCTGGCCGACCGCCTGGATCGCGTCGGTGTGGAAGGGCACCCCGTGCTCGGCGGCGACCGCGGCCAGCTCGGCCACCGGCTGCACGGTGCCCACCTCGTTGTTGGCCCACATGGCGGTGACCAGGGCCACCTGGTCGCCGTGCGCGGCCAGTTCGGCGCGGAGCCGCTCCGGGTCGAGCCGGCCGGCGGCATCGACCGGCAACCAGCCGACCTCGGCGCCCTCGTGCCCGGCCAGCCAGTCCACCGCGTCCAGCACGGCGTGGTGCTCGACGGCGCTGGAGATCACCCGGATCCGCTCGGCCCGGGCGGCGCGGCGGGCCCAGAAGATGCCCTTCACGGCGAGGTTGTCGCTCTCCGTGCCGCCCCCGGTGAAGATCACCTCGGACGGGCGGGCGCCGAGCACGGCGGCCACCCGCTCGCGGGACTCCTCCACCCGGCGCCGGGCGCGCCGGCCCGCCGCGTGCAGCGACGACGCGTTGCCCACCTCGCGGGCCGTGGCGACGTACGCCTCGAGTGCCTCGCCGAGCATCGGGGTCGTCGCCGCGTGATCCAGGTATGCCATCACCGTTCAGCCTAACGGCCGACGGGCGTGCCGCCGGATGCCGGACCACCCGTCCCGCACGGGGGTGGGGGCGGACGGTCCGGACACCTCAGGTGGGAACCGCGGTGACGACGATGTTGTCCCGGTAGTGCCGGGTCTTCGCGTCGAACGGGCCGCCGCAGGTGATCAGGGTGAGGCGGGGGCTGCCGTCCCGGGCGAAGTACCGGTCGAGCGGGATCCGCGTCTTCGCGTACTCCTCCCGGGCCACCACCCGGTAGGGGCGCTCCCGGCCGTCGGAGCCGGTGACCGTGAGGGTGTCCCCCCGGTCCAGCTCGCGCAGCCGGAAGAACGCCCCCCTGCCCTGGTCGGCGCTGTCGACGTGGCCGGCGATCACCACCGAGCCGGTCCCGGCCTCCAGGCCGGGGCCGTAGCGGTACCAGCCGACCCGGTCGACGCTGGGCGGCACCTCGAACTCGTCGGTGCGCCGGTTGATGCCGACCGGGTCGACGGTGGCGGTGACCCCGATCGGCGGGATGCGCAGCCCCACCGGCGGGACGGTCGCCCCGGCCGCCGGCAGGGTGCCCGCGTTCACCGGCACCGACGGGTCACCCGCGGCCGTGGCCGGCGCGGCGGGGGTGGCGCTGGCCAGGGCCGCCGCCTCCTCGGCGCCGACGTCCTCGGCGGGCCGCGACCCGCAGGCCACCACGGTCGCGGCGGTGAGCGCGGCGACGCCGGCGGCCATGGCCGCCAGCGCCCCGCGGTGTCGCACCGTCACCGACGACCGGTGCGGGCGGTGGCCACCCGCGCCCCGCCGCCGACCAGGAGCAGCACGCCGGCGCCGGCCAGCACGTACCACCAGGCGTCCACGCCGGTGCCGGCCTGGCCACCGGTGCCGCTGGGCACGCCGCCCGGGGCCGAGTGCAGCCCGCTGATCGTCTGGGCGACCACGGTCAGGTTCTTGGCGTCCGCGGAGCCGATCGCGTAGACGATCGTGGCGGTGCCCTCCTTGAGGTTCAGGTCGGCCGGGCCGATGGCGACGGTGTCGGTGCCGGCGAGCACCACGTCGGCCTTGACGGTGCCGGCGGCCACGTCGGCCTTGGCCTCCTTCGGGTTGGTCAGGTTCTCGAAGACCGGCTTGCCATCGGCGCGTACGTCGACGGCCGGGGCGGCGGCGGTGTGCCGGACGATCAGGCGGGCCTTGCCGGCGTCCACCTTGGACACGTCGTTGACGAACGGGGTGATCCGCGGCTTGCCATCGGCGCTCAGGTGGGCGGCGAGGCTGATGTTCGCCCTGCCCGGCACCGCGGCGTCGTCGACCGTGAGGATCGCCTTGTCGATGGCCTCGCCGGGCTTGGTCAGGGCGATGTCGTACTCCCCCTGGGGCAGGGTGAGCGGGCCGGCCACGTCGCCGGGCTTGAAGTTGTCCAGCGTCTTCTTGCCGTTGACGTACACGTCGACCGGGGTGTCCGGGATGCCGTGGACCACGGAGACCTTGGACGAGGCGGCGTAGGCCGGGCTCATGGTGGCGGCGCCGACGCCGGCGAACGTCAGGGCGGACACCGCGCCGATCGCGGCGACCCGACGGAACATGGCGAACTGCATTGTCTGTCTCCTGGTGGTTGGTGCTGATTCGTCAGGCCTGGCGTGCAGAACGAGTTACGCCGGCTCCGTCGCCCCCGGATGCGCCCGGGATCCGATTTCTTTTTCCGGCCCGCGGTGCATCCGGACCCGCCCCCGCTGACGAACGGGAGGTGACGGGGGGACCGACGGACACACCGGGAGAGTGGGGCGAGGGCTGTGGAAGCTACAGTTCGGCATGCCCCAAGGAAGGCGAGCCGCCCCGTGACGGTGCCATCGCAGGGACCGGAGCCGCCGGGCGAGGACGACCTCGCGACGCGATTCCGCGACGGCGACGAGGCCGCCCTACGCGAGGCGTACGACCGGTACGGCAGAGCGGTGCTGCACCTGGCCACCACGACGCTGGCCAACCGGAGCGACGCCGAGGATGTGACCCAGGCGACCTTCGTGGCCGCCTGGCTCGGCCGGGAGACGTTCGACCCGGCGAAGGGTTCACTGATCGGCTGGCTGCTCGGCATCGGGCGACGCAAGGTGGTCGACCGGATCCGGGTCGCGGCCCGGGAGACCCGGGTGGTCGAGACGGTGAAGCAGCTGCCCGAGCCGGTCTCCACCGGTCCCGACCCCGACACGGTGGTCGACCGCCTCGTGGTCGCCGACGAGCTGGCGCGGCTCCCCGACGAGCAGCGCCGGATGCTGGAGCTGGCGTTCTACGACGACCTGACCCACCAGCAGATCGCGACCGTGACCGGAGTGCCGCTCGGTACGGTCAAGAGCCATATCCGGCGCGGCATGCAGAGCCTGAAACGCAGATGGGAGGTGGACGGTGCAGCACCTGGACCACGACCGGCTGGTCTTTCTGGCGCTCGGTGAGAGCGAGGCGGCGGACCGTGAGGCCACCCATCTCGACACCTGCGAGCACTGCCGCGGCGAGCTGGAGACGCTCCAGCACGTCGCCGGGCTGGGCGCCGGCACCCAGGGCCTGACCGACCTGCCCGACCCGCCGGAGCACGTCTGGCAGGGCATCGTCGCCGAGATCCGGGCCGCCGAGGAGCTGCCCACGCTGGACGACCGGCGCCCGCCGCGCTCCGGTGAGCCGGCCGCACCGGCCGCCGCGCCGCGACCGCGCCGCAGCCGCCGCTGGCCCCGCTGGGCGACCACCGCGGTCACCGCCACGGCCGCCGCCCTGATCGGCGTGGTGGGCACCGCCGTGGTGCTGGGCGGAAGTGACGAGCCGGCGCCGCAGCCGACGGTGCTGGCCAGCGCGCCGCTGGCCGCGTTCGGGGCGACGCCGAAGGACGCCTCGGGTGACGCCCGGGTGCTCGGCGACAACCAGCTCCACCTGCACGTGGCGAATCTCCCGAGCGTTCCGGGGTACTACGAGGTCTGGCTGATCGATCCCAAGACGATGGAGATGTTCTCCTTGGGTACGCTGAGCAAGGCGTCGGGAGACGAGTTGCTGCCGATGCCCCCGAACGTGGACCTCCGGACCTACTCGGTGGTCGACGTCTCCGCCGAACAGTTCGACAACAAGCCCGCCCACTCCGGCGACAGTCTGCTGAGGGGCACCCTGACGGGCTGATCGGCGGGCCGGCTCAGCTCCCCGGCCCGCCGATCAGCTCCCTTCCACCGCACGGAAGGGCCCGCGACACACGCGAGCCGCCGCCCGGATCACCGGACGGCGGCTCGTGTCGTGACGGGGTCACTTGCGCTTGCGGATCTCCTCGGCGGCCTGCGGGACGACCTTGAACAGGTCGCCGACCACGCCGAAGTCGGCCAGCTCGAAGATCGGCGCCTCGCCGTCCTTGTTCACGGCGACGATGGTCTTCGAGGTCTGCATGCCGGCCCGGTGCTGGATCGCGCCGGAGATGCCCAGCGCGACGTAGAGCTGCGGGGAGACGGTCTTGCCGGTCTGGCCCACCTGGAACTGGTGCGGGTAGAAGCCGGAGTCGACCGCCGCGCGGGAGGCGCCGACCGCGCCGCCGAGCAGGTCGGCCAGCTCCTCGACCAGCTTGAAGTTGTCGGCGTTGCCGACGCCGCGGCCGCCGGAGACGACGACCGACGCCTCGGTGAGCTCGGGGCGGGAGCCCTTCTGCTCGGCGACCCGCTCGACGACCTTGGCCAGCTTGTCGGCGTCGGAGACCGACACGGTGAGCTGCTCGACGGCCGGGGTGGCCGCGGCCGGGGTCGGGTTGAGCGAGTTGGGCCGGACGGTGACCAGCGGCAGGCCCTTGGTGACCTTGGACTTGACGATGGTGGAGCCGGCGAAGGCGACCTGGGTGGCGGTGCCGTCGGCGGCGAGGGCCACCACGTCGGTCAGGATGCCGTTGTCCAGCTTGACGGCCAGGCGGGCGGCGATCTCCTTGCCCTCCTGGGAGGAGGCGAGCAGCACGGCGGCCGGCTGCACCCGCCGGACCAGCTCGGCCAGCACGGTCGCCTTCGGGGCCACCAGGTAGCCGTCGATCTCCTCGCCCTCGGCGGCGTAGACCTTCTCCGCGCCGTACTCGCCCAGCTTGGCGCTCAGCGCCTCGGCGGCGCCGGCGCCACCGAGCACGACCGCGCTCGGGGTGCCCAGCTCGCGGGCGAGGGTGAGCATCTCCAGGGTGACCTTCTTGACGCCGAATTCCTTGGTGGCTTCGACGACGACGAGAACCTCAGACATGTCCCAGACCTCTCACACGAACTTCTCGGTGGCGAGGAACTCGACCAGCTTCACGCCGCCCTCGCCCTCGTCGGTGATCTTCTCGCCGCCGGAGCGCGGCGGGCGCTTGGTGTGCTCGAGCACGGCGCTGGTGGCGCCGTCGAAGCCCACCTCGGCGGGGGCGACGCCCAGGTCACCGAGGGAAAGCGTCTGCACCGGCTTCTTCTTGGCGGCCATGATGCCCTTGAAGGAGGGGTAGCGCGGCTCGTTGATGGTGTCCCAGACGGAGACGACGGCCGGGGTCGAGGCGGTGACCACCTCGTAGCCCTCCTCGGTCTGCCGCTCGACGGTCAGGGTGGCGCCGTCGACGGTGAGCTTGCGCGCACCGGTCAGGGCGGCCACGCCCAGCCGCTCGGCGATCATGTGCGGCATGACCTGGACGCGGCCGTCGGTCGACTCCGCGCCGCAGATGACCAGGTCGGCGCCGAGCTGGCCGAGGGCGGCGGCGATCACCTTCGAGGTGGCCACGGCGCAGGACCCGTGCAGCGCGTCGTCCACCACGTGCACGGCCTTGTCCGGCCCCATGGAGAGCGCCTTGCGGATCGACTCGGTCGCCCGGTCCGGACCCATGGTCAGGACGGTGACCTCGCCGCCGTGCGCCTCCTTGATCTTCAGCGCCTCCTCGATGGCGTACTCGTCCATCTCGTTGATGACGTTGTTCGCCGAACCGCGGTCGACGGTGTTGTCGTCAGGACGCAGGTTGCGGTCCGCGCCCGAATCGGGCACCTGCTTGACGAGTACGACGATGTTCATCGCGCTTCGACGACCCTCCTGTTTGGTGTAGCGATCACTCGCCCGGTCACGGGCGCAGCCTCGCGCGTGGCTTAACGTTCGGTCAACCGCGCGGGGCTGTGCAGTTGCCCACGGGGCAATGTTACCCACAAGTAGCATCCGCTCCCCGGAGCCTCAGGGTGACACAGCTCACCGGAGCGCGTCGCGCCGGGTAAGCTCCCGAAACAGGGAGGTGACGGATATGTCGGAAAAGCGCGTTTCGACGGAGGCGCGGGAGGCGGCGGGCGGACCGCGTACCGCCTCCCGCGCCTGTCGCCGGATGCTCGCGGACACCTACCGGTGCGCCTGCGGCCGGGCCCGTGACCGCTGCGTCCGCGCCAGCGTGCGGGCGCTCTGGTCGGCCGAGCCGGTCAGGCCGGCTCGGCCAGCGCCTGCCTGACCTTGTCGATCACCGCCGCCTCCGCGGGTTCGATCCCCCGGTGGGCCTGCGCCACCCGGTCGGCCGCGGCCAGCACCACCGACCGGTACGCCTGGACGTCCCCCGGCGACTTGGCCCGCAGGATCTCCACCGCCCGGCCCAGCGCCGGCAGCACGATCGCCTCGATCTCCAGCGCCGAGTCGCGAGGCAACTGCGGCAGCGGGCCGGTGGTGAGCGCCTCCTTGACCACCCCGCTGGCGTCGCCCAGCGCCCCGGACGCGGCGATGCTCTCCCGCACCATGGCCAGCATCCCGGGCACGGCGTTGGAGACCAGGAACACGGCCCCGAAGGCGCCGGTCTTGAGGGTGAGCTGCTCGTCCGCCGTCAACCGCTCCATGATCACGGAGTGTAGACGTACGGGGTGGTCGTGGTGACCGCAACGAGCCCGAGCCGCTCCAGGATCGGCCGGCTGTCCGGCGAGCAGTCGACCTGCACCAGCGTCTTGCCGCGCTGCTCGGCCAGCCGCGCCCGATACGCCACCAGCGCCCGGTAGACGCCCCTGCGCCGCCACTCGGGCAGGGTCGAGCCGCCCCACAGCGTGGCGAAACCGGTGTTGCGCAGGTAGCGCACCCACCCGGCGCTGACCACGGTGTCGCCCGCCTCGGCCACCACGATCGTGATCGACTGCGGGTCCGCCTCGATCTCCTTGGCCAGCCCGGTCACCAGGTGGCTCCGGTCCTCATTCCAGACCGCCTCCTCCATGGCGGCGATCCGTTCCAGGTCCTCCCGGCTGGTGACCTCGCGCAGGCGTACCCCCTCGGGCGGCACCGGGACGGCGGCGGCCAGGGCCGCGACCGGGCCGACCACCACGGTCTCCAGGTCCTCCGGCACGAAGCCGGCGGCGCGCAGCCGATCACCCAGGTCGGCCGGCTCGTCGTGCCCGTTGAGCTTCCACTCGACCCCCTCGCCCCGGGCGCGGAAGAACTCGACCTGCCGGGCGATCAGGGCGTCCAGCTCGGCGCCGGCCAGCCCGTCCAGCGTCCGGTACGTGATGAAGCCGCGGTGGTCCAGGCCGAGGATCCGGACCAGCGGGCCGTCCCGGTCGACGGTCACCCCGGCCGGCAGCGGGTCCGGGATCTCCGGGCGGATCTGGGTGTCGTAGGCGTCGCGCAGGCTCCGCGCGTCAAGATCGGTCATCCCTTCAGGCTAGGCACCGGGCAAAGCGGATAATCGACTCCGTGTGGGAGACGATCAGGCGGTGGTTCGACCCGCGCGAGCTGCGGTCGGTCGGCAGCACCCCGGACTACCGCTTCTCGCTGGCCAACGAGCGCACGTTCCTCGCCTGGCTGCGCACCGGGCTGGCGCTGGTCGCGGGCGGGCTGGCCGCCGCCCAGTTCCTGCCCCCGCTCCCCGTCGCCCACCTGCGTGAGGGGATCGCCGTCGCGTTGCTGCTGCTCGGCGCCACGGTGGCGGTCCGGGCGGTGGACCACTGGGCCCGCACCGAGCGGGCCATCCGCCTGGGCGAGGAACTGCCCGCCTCCCGCTTCCCGGCCGTCCTGGCCCTGGTCGTGGCGCTGGGCGCGCTGCTGCTCGTGGTCGCCGTGCTGGCCCGGGGCCTCGGGTGAGCCGGGACCCCGGGCTGCAACCGGAACGCACCCGGCTGGCCTGGCGGCGGACGCTGCTCGCGGTGACCGCGATCCTGGTGCTGGAGCTCCGGCTGGCGTTCACCGGCCGCGCGTTCGACGCGCTGCTGGCCGGGCTCGCGGTGGTCATCTGGCTGGGCGTCCTCGTGGTCGACTGGCGCCGGGCCACCGGGGCCGGGCCGCGGGGCGCGCAGCGCTGGTCGATCCCGCTGACCGCGCTGGCGGCGGCCGGGCTGGCGCTGCTCGGCGTGCTCCACGTGTTGCGCGGGCTGCGCTGACCGTCCCCCGTGGGCCATGATGTCCGGCATGGTTCGCCTCTACGGGCTGCTCTTCCTGGCCCAGATCGTGCTCGCCGTCTGCGCGCTGATCAGCTGCCTCTCCGCCGAGGAGGGGGAGATCCGGGCGCTGCCCCGGATCGCCTGGGTGCTGATCATCCTGTTCTTCCCGCTGGTCGGCTCGATCGCCTGGTTCGTCGCCGGCCGTGAGGCGGGCGCCCGGTCGGCCCGCACCGCTTGGCCGATGGGGAACGGCTTCTCCGAGCAGCAGCGCCGGCGGCCGGTCGCGCCCGACGACGACCCCGAGTTCCTCTCCTCGCTCGCCGAGCGCTCCCGCGCGGAGGACCAGGAGCGCCTCCGGCGCTGGGAGGACGACCTGCGCCGGCGCGAGGAGGAGCTGCGCCGCGGGCAGGACGACCGGGACCGGCCGGAGGTCTGAACGCCGCCGGCGGGCGCCGGCCGGGCACAATCGACGCCGTGTGGATCAGCCTGCTCGGCCCCCTGGAGCTGCGCGCCGACACCGGTACGCCGGTGGAGGTGGGCGGCGCCCGGCTGCGTCGGCTGCTGATCCTGCTGGCCCTGGAGGCGGGCCGGACGGTCACCGTCGGCCGGCTCACCGACGCGCTCTGGGCGGGCGAGCCGCCGGCCGGGGCCGCCAACGCGCTCCAGGCCCTGGTCTCGCGGCTGCGCCGGGCCGGGCTGCCCGTCGAGGCGCAGCCCGGCGGCTACCGGCTCACCGTGGCCCCGGACGACGTGGACGTGCACCGGTTCGAGGCCGCCGTCCGGGCCGCCCGGGCCCGGCTCGCGGACGACCCGGCGGAGGGCTGCCGCCGGCTGGCCGAGGCGCTGGACCTGTGGCGCGGTCCGGCCCTGGCCGACGTGGCCGACGCCGACTTCGCCCGGGCGCCGGTGGCCCGGCTCACCGAACTGCGGCTCGCCGCCACCGAGGACCTGGTGCGGGCGCGGCTGGACCGGGCGGCGCCGGAGGCCCTGCTGCCCCAGCTGCGCGAGCTGGTCGCCGCCCATCCGCTGCGGGAGCGGCTGACCGGGCTGCTGATCCGGGTTCTGCATCGGGCCGGCCGCGCGGCGGAGGCCCTGGCCGAGTACGAGCGGCTGCGCGCCACCCTCGCCGACACCCTCGGCACCGACCCCGGCCCCGAGCTGGCCGCCCTGCACCTGGAGATCCTGCGCGGCGAGCCGGCGGCCGTCCCGGTCTACTCCGATAGCCGCGTCCCGGCGGACCCGGCCCAGAGCCCGGCGCCAACCGACGGCCACCCGGCGGCCGTCGCCGATCCGGGTCGCCCCGCCCGGGGGAACCTGCCCGCCACGCTTACCAGTTTCGTCGGGCGCGAGGAGGAGGTGGCCCGGGTCGCCGGGCTGCTCGACCGGTTCCGGCTGGCCACCCTCACCGGCCCGGGCGGGGCCGGCAAGACCCGGCTGGCGGTCGAGTCGGGCCGGGCCATGGCCGGTCGCTTCCCGGACGGGGTGTGGCTGGTGCCGCTCGCCCCGGTGACCGATCCGGCCGAGGTGCCGCAGGCCGCCCTCGCCGCGCTCGGCCTGCGCGAGCAGGCGCTGCTGGCGCGGGCGGGCCGCGGCGCCCCCGAGCCGGCCGACCCGGTCGGGCGGCTGGTCGACGCGCTCGCCGGGCGGGCCGTCCTGCTGCTGCTGGACAACTGCGAACACCTGCTCGACGCGGCGGCGGACCTCACCGAACGGCTGCTCACCGCCTGCCCCGGGCTGCGGGTGCTGGCCACCAGCCGGGAGCCGCTGGGCATCACCGGTGAGGCGCTGCGGCCGGTGGAGTCGCTGGCCCTGCCCCCGGCCGGCGCGGACCCGGCGGCCGCGCTCGCGTACCCGGCGGTGCGGCTCTTCGCCGACCGGGCCGGCGCGGTCCGCCCGGACTTCGCGGTGGACGCGGCCACGGTCGGGCCGGTGGTGCGCATCTGCCGGGCGCTGGACGGCATGCCGCTCGCCATCGAGCTGGCCGCCGCGCGGCTGCGCACGATGACGGCGGCGCAGGTGGACACCCGGCTGGACGACCGGTTCCGGCTGCTCACCGGCGGCAGCCGGACCGCCCTGCCCCGGCACCAGACGCTGCGGGCCGTGGTCGACTGGAGCTGGGACCTGCTCGACGACACCGAGCGCGCGCTCTGGCGGCGGCTGGCCGTCTTCGCGGGCGGCGCAACCCTGGAGGCGGCCGAGCGGGTGTGCGGCGACGGAGCGGTCGGGGACGTGCTCGACGGGCTCTCCGCGCTGGTGGACAAGTCGCTGCTGGTGGCGGGCGGCACGGGTGAGCCGCGCTACCGGATGCTGGAGACCATCCGGGAGTACGGCCTGGACCGGCTGGCCGAGGCCGGCGAGGCGGACCGGGTCCGGCGGGCGCACGCCGCCGAGTACCTGGCCCTGGCCGAGGCGGCCGAGCCGGAACTGCGCGGCGCGGCACAACTGGACTGGCTGCGCCGGCTCTCGGCCGACCACGACAACCTGCACTCCGGGCTGCGCCACGCGATCGCCGTCGCCGACGCCCCCACCGCCGTCCGGTACGCCGCCGCGCTCGGCTGGTACTGGTGGCTCACCGGCCAGCGCGCCGAGGGCGCCGACCTGGCCGGCCAGGTGCTCGCGCTGCCCGGACTGGCCGGCGCGCCGCCCGCCGCCACGGCGATCGCCCTCGCCACCGCCGCGCTGAACCTGACCGCCACCCACCCCGACACCATCGCGGTGAGCCGGGAGTGGCTGGACCGCGCCGCGGAGCTGTCCCGCGGGCACGAGCACGAACACCCGCTGCTGCGCCTCGCCGGGCCGATCACGGCGGCGTTCGCCGGGAACTTCCAGCCGCCGGCCATGGTCGCCGTGACGTCCCTGTTCGACGACCCGGATCCGTGGGTGGCCGGCATCGCCCGGCTGCTCCGGGCCCACGCCCTGCTCAACGGGGGCCTGCCGGACTCCGACGCGGAGGCCGACCTGCGGGCCGGGCTGGCGCACTACCGCCGGGCCGGCGACCGGTGGGGCATGTCGTTCAGCCTCACCTCGCTGGCCGACCTGCTCGACCGGCGCGGCCAGGCCGCCGAGGCCACGCCCCACCACGAGGAGGCCATGACCTACTTCGAGGAGCTGGGCGTCCGCGAGGACGTGCCGGAGATGCGCCTGCGGCTGGCGCACAACCTGTGGCGCCGCGGCGACCGGGACCGGGCGTGGGCGGAACTGGACCGGGCCGTGCGCGAGGCCGAGGTCTCCGGGTCGGACGAGACGCGGGCGGCCCTCGCGTACGGCAAGGCGGAGCTGCTGCGCGCGGAGGGCGACCGGGCGGGGGCGCGCGCCTGCCTCACGGAGGGCGCCCGCCTGGTGGGCGAGCGCTCGATCGCCCCGCAGTGGCGGGCGCTCAACGCCTCCACCCTGGCCGTGCTCGACGCCGCCGACGGCGACCTGGTCTCCGCCCGGACCCGGCACGACCAGGCCCTGAAGCTGGCCGTCGGCTCGCAGGACGCCCCCGTGGTCGCGGCGGTGCTGGTCGGCTACGCCGACCTGGCGCTGCGGCTCGACCGCCCGGCCGCCGCCGCCCGGCTGCTCGGGGCGGCGACCGGGATCCGGGGCGGCCCCGACCACGCGGTGCTGGACCGACCCCGGGTGGAGGCGGCCGCCCGCGACGCGCTCGGCGAGGCGGGCTTCGCCGAGGCGTACGCGGGCGGGCTGGGCTACCGCTGGGAGACCGCCGCCGAGGCGGTGGCCGTCACACTCGACGCCTGAGCGCCCGCACCGCGAGCGGGGCGAAGACGGCGAGCAGCACGCCGGCCCAGATCAACGACTTGGCGACCGGGCCGGCCACCGGGCCGGAGACCAGCAGGCCGCGCAGCGCGTCGGCCAGGATGGTGGCCGGGTTGACCTCCACCCAGTGCTGGAGCCAGGACGGCATCTTGTCGGTCGGCACGAACGCGTTGCTGGTGAAGGTGAGCGGGAAGATCACCATGAAGCCGAAGATCTGCACCTTGTCCGGCTCGCTGACCAGCACCCCGACCAGCACCGAGATCCACGAGGCGGCCAGCGAGAAGACCAGCAGCAGGAGGAACGCGGCCAGCAGCCCGGCGAACCCGTGGTTCACCCGGAAGCCCAGGATCATCCCGACGCCGATCAGCAGCGCCACCGACCACGCCTGCTTGACGGTGTCGGCGAGGATCCGGCCGGCCAGCGGCGCCCAGCGGGCCACGGGCAGCGCCCGGAGCCGGTCGAAGACACCCTTGGTGAGGTCGGTGTTGAGCCCGAAGCCGGTGGTCATGGTCGCGAAGAAGGCGTTCTGCACGATGATCCCCGGCAGCGCGAACTTCAGGTAGTCGCCCGGCGAGCCGGCGATCGCGGTGCCGAAGACGTAGGTGAACAGCAGCACGAACATCACCGGCTGGATGCTCAGGTCGAGCAGTTCCATGGGGTTGTGCTTGATCTGCACGAGGCTGCGCCAGGCCAGGGTGAAGGTGTGCCGCAGGCCGGCGACCAGGCCCGGCCGGCGGGCCGGGGCGAGCGGGGCGGCGAGGGTGGCGGCGGTCATGCCGGGATCCTTTCCAGGTCGGTGTCGGCGGGGACGTCCTGCTCGGCACGGTGACCGGTCAGGGAGAGGAACACCTCGTCCAGGCTGGCGCCGCGCAGCGCCAGCTCGGCCACCGCGACCTCGGCGGCGTCGAGCCGGCGGACCATGGCCGGCAGCACGTCCGGGTCGTTCACCGGCACGGTGACGGTGGTCTGGGCGACCTCCGGGGCGACCCCGGTGACCTCGGTGGCGACGGCCACCACGGTCGACAGGTCGGTGGGGTCGGTCGGGCGGACGGCGAGCACCTGGCCGCCGGTGCGCGCCTTCAGCTCCTCCGGGGTGCCCTGGGCGATCACCCGGCCGTGGTCGACCACCGCGATCTGGCCGGCGAGCTGGTCGGCCTCCTCCAGGTACTGCGTGGTGAGCAGCACGGTCACCCCGTCGGCGACCAGGACGCGGACAACGTCCCACAGCTCGTTGCGGCTGCGGGGGTCGAGCCCGGTGGTCGGCTCGTCGAGGAAGAGCACCTGCGGGCGGCCGACCAGGCTGGCCGCCAGGTCGAGCCGGCGCCGCATGCCGCCGGAGTAGGTCTTGGCGGCCCGCTCGGCCGCGTCGGTGAGGTGGAAGTCGGCCAGCAACGCCCGGGCCCGTGCCCGGGCGTCGGACCGGGACAGCCCGAGCAGCCGGCCGATGAGCAGCAGGTTCTCGGTGCCGGTCAGGTTCTCGTCGACCGAGGCGTACTGACCGGTGAGGCCGATCAGCTGGCGCACCCGGTGGGCGTCACGGCGGACGTCGTAGCCCCCGACCGTGGCGTGGCCCTCGTCGGCGGCGAGCAGGGTGGCCAGCACCCGCACCGCGGTGGTCTTGCCCGCCCCGTTCGGCCCGAGCAGCCCGAACACCGTCCCGGTGGGGACGGCCAGGTCGACCCCGGCCAGCGCGGTGGTGGCGCCGAAGCGGCGCACCAGACCTTCCGCGCGGATCGCGTACGTCATCGGAACTCCCGTCGTTCTCGCTGGTCACCCCACCTTGAGCGACGGCGCTGACGTTACGGCGACAGGCGCTGACAGACCGCTGATTTAACCTCCGGGCAGAACGGCGCGACCGCCGTCGCCGGTCACCCGGGCGACGGCGGTCGCGGTGTCGAGGTCAGGCCAGGTTCGACGAGCGGGGGTACGCGTCGGCCGGGTCGGTCAGCACGTTGACCAGGTACGGCACGCCCGCGTCGAAGGCGCGGGACAGGGCCGGGCCCAGGTCGGCGGCCTTCTCCACCGTCTCGCCCGCGCCGCCGAGCGCCTCGACGACCTTGTCGTAGCGCAGCCCGGGCTGGAGGTCGGCGGCCACGTCGTAGCCGTACATGGCCCGCATGGGGTGCTTCTCCAGACCCCAGATGCCGTTGTTGCCGACCACGATCACCACGGGGAGCCGCTGGCGGGCCAGGGACTCCACGTCCATCAGTGAGAAGCCGGCCGCGCCGTCGCCCATC
The DNA here is from genome assembly GCF_024213425.1 of Micromonospora sp. A3M-1-15. Taxonomy (NCBI): domain Bacteria; kingdom Bacillati; phylum Actinomycetota; class Actinomycetes; order Micromonosporales; family Micromonosporaceae; genus Micromonospora; species Micromonospora sp. A3M-1-15. The sequence continues at coordinate 1,153,800 of NZ_JANAVK010000001.1, forward strand.
AGCACGCAGATCTGCCGGTCGGGGTGGCTGACCCGGGCCCCCATGGCGTAGCCCATGCCGGTGCCCAGGCAGCCGTACGGGCCGGGGTCGAGCCAGGTGCCCGGCTGGGCCGGCTCCAGGTACTTGCCGGCGTACGAGACGAAGTCGCCGCCGTCGCCGATGGTGATGGCGTCCGGGGCGAGCACCTTGCGCAGCTCGCCGTAGACCCGGGCCGGGCGGATCGGGTCGGTCTCGGCGGCCATCTCCGCCGCGTCGCGGGCCTTCGCGGCGTCCTCGGCCGTGCGCAGCTGGGCGATCCAGTCGGCGTGGTCGGCCCGGTCGCCGGGGTGCTCGGCGAAGGCGGTGAGGATCAGCCGCAGGTCACCGGCGGGGGCGGCGGCCGGCTGGACGTGCCCGGCGCGCTGGCTGGGCGCGTCCACCACGTGCACGACCTTCGCGTCGCCGAAGTCGCCGAAGGCGAGCCGGAAGTCGAGCGGGGTGCCGACGACCACGACCACGTCGGCGCCCTTGAGCGCGACCCGGCGGGCCTTGGCGAAGGCGAGCGGGTGCTCCGGCGGCAGCGCGCCCCGGCCCATGCCGTTGGTGAAGATCGGCACCTGGAGGGACTCGGCGGCGGCCCGCAGCGCCTCGACGGCGTCGCCCGCGTACACGTCGGAACCGGCGATGATCACCGGCCGGGACGCGCCGGCGATCAGGGCGGCGGCCTTCGCGACCTCGTCCGGGTCGGCCTCGATGGGCGCCGGCGGGGTGACCGTGGGCAGGTCGGCCTCGCCGACCGAGAAGACCGCCTCCAGGGGGAAGTCGAGGAAGGCCGGGCCGCGGTGCGGGGTGAGCGCGGCGGTGAGCGCCGCGGTGACCGCGCGCGGGATGTCGTCGACGCCGAACACCGTCTCGGCGTGCTTGGTGACCGGGGCGACCAGCGGCAGGTGGTCCATCTCCTGGAGGCTGCCGGAGCCCCAGCGGAACTGCGGGGCGCGCCCGCCGAGCACCAGCACCGGTGAGGCGTTGAAGAACGCGCTGGTCAGGCCGGAGACACCGTTGGTGACACCGGGGCCGGCGGTGAGCACGGCCAGGCCGGGGCGGCGTTGGAGCTTCGCCACCGCCTCGGCGGCGAAGACGGCGGACTGCTCGTGCCGGACGTCGTAGATCGGGAAGCCGGTCTTGTGCGCGGCGTCGTAGAGCGGGAAGACGTGCCCGCCGGAGAGGGTGAACATCTCCCGTACGCCGTGCGCGCGCAGCGCCGCGAGGGCCAGTTCGCCGCCGTGCCCCTCGACCCGTTCCGTCATCGCCACTTCCCTTCGTCATGACCGGAGTCACACGCTACTGGCCGGTAGGCGGGATGTGAACCGTTCTCGGGTCGGCGGCGGGTGGGCCGCCGACCCGGACCGGCGGTCAGCGGCCGGTGAAGCCCGGCCTGCGCTTCTCCACGAACGCCGCCATGCCCTCACGCCGGTCGTCGGTGGCGAACAGCGCCGCGAAGAGCTGGCTCTCCCAGGCCAGGCCGGAGTTGAGGTCCATGTCCAGACCGCCGTCGACGGCCAGCTTGGCCGCCCGCAGCGCCTGCACCGGGCCGGTCAGGTACGGCTTCACGTAGGCGACCGCGGCCTCGTAGACCTCGGCGGCCGGGACCACCCTGTCGGCCAGGCCGATCCGCAGCGCCTCCTCGGCGTCGACCATCCGGCCCGTCATGATCAGGTCCTTGGCGCGGGCCGGGCCGACCAGGCGGGCCAGCCGCTGGGTGCCGCCGGCGCCCGGGATGATGCCGAGCTTGATCTCCGGCTGGCCGAGCTTGGCGTCCTCGGCGACGATCCGCCAGTCGCAGGCCAGGGCCAGCTCGCAGCCCCCACCGAGGGCGTACCCGGTGATCGCGGCGACCACCGGCTTGGGGATCCGGGCGATCGCGCCCAGCGCGCTGGACAGGTCGGCGGCCCGGTCGGCCATGTCCACGTAGGACATGTCGGCCATCTCCTTGATGTCCGCGCCGGCGGCGAAGACCTTCTCCCCGCCGTACACGATGACCGCGCGGACCTCGGCGTCGGCGGTGGCCGCCGCGGCGGCGGCGCGCAACTCCTCCTGCACCTGGGTGTTCAGCGCGTTCATCGGCGGCCGCTCCAGCCGGATGGTGCCGATGCCGTCCTTCACTTCCAGCCTGACGAACTCGCCCACGCTGCCCTCACTTCCTCGTCGAAGTCGCGTGCCAACCTTACGACCAGGGTCGTTGGGGTAGACAGTGTGGTGTCGACGGCTCCAGGTCGCCGCGCGGCGTCAGACGCGCCGAGCTGGAGTTGTCGCAGCCACCGGGAGTGAGGCCATGATCACCTACTACGACGACCGCTCGGTCCGGGTCACCTCCACCGCCGTCCGGGTCGACGGGCGCACCTATCCCCTCGCCGAGCTGGGCATGGTGTGGCACCGCCGGGGCAACCGCTCCTGGCGGGTGCTCGCCGGCCGGGGCGCGATCGGGGCGGCCCTCGCCGGCCCGCTGGTGGCCGCCGTGCTCGGCATCGGGCTGGCGGTCTGGCTGCACCGCTCCGCCGTGGTCACGATCGCCATCGTCGGCGCGTCCGTGCTGGTCGGCCTCGGCGTCGGGCCGCTCGCCGACGTGCTCTTCGAACACCTCGACCGGTCGTACGCCCGGGGCAGCCGGGAGTGGGAGATGTGGGCGCGCTGGCGGGGCCAGCCCGTGCGGCTGCTGCGCACCGGCGACGCGCTGCGCTTCGGCCAGATCTACCGGGCGGTGCAGCGGGCCATGGAGAGCGCGCCCGCCGCTCAGCGGGCTCAGCGCGCCGGTCAGAAGGCGATCGGCTCGTCGGGCAGCAACCCGAGGCCGCGCAGCAGGCCGTAGGTGTCCTGCTCGCCCCAGAACTGGACGATCCGCCCGCCGGCCAGCCGGTACATCTTGCAGGCGCTCTGCACCGTGGTCGCGCCGGTCGCGTCCCGCCGGTAGGTCTGCGCCATCGACACCACCACCCGGTCCGCGGCCGCGAAGATCTCCAGGATCTGCTGGTCGAGGACGGTCAACCCCGGCGAGGAGACGGCCGCCTCGGGGTACCGCCGGCCGCGCACCGCCGTGCCGGAGCCGTAGATCTCCACGTCCTCGGCGACCACCTCGGCCAGCTCGGCCAGGTCCTTGGTGACGAAGGTCCGCAGGTACCGCCGGACCACCTCGATGTTGCGCTCCTGCTCGGTGCCCGCCTCGATCCCACTCCGGTCCGCCATGCCGCGACGTTACCGTCGCGCCGGCAGCCGTACCGTCCCCTCTGGACTCCCGGTGGTTAGGCTGAGTGATGACCATCTATTACCGGGACGACGCGGTACAGGTCACCTCCGAGGCCATCCACGCGGGCGGGCACGTCGTCGCGCTCGCCGACGTCACGTACGTCTGGCACGCCCGCGGCGCCACCACCCTGGCGGTCCGGGGCCGGGTCCTGGGCCGCGGGGTGCTGGTCCTGCTGCTGTCGCTGCCGCCGCTCGTCGCGCTGGTCTGCGTGCTCTCGCTGGCGTGGGCCGCGCAGGACCGGGGCGACTGGAAGCTGGCGCTGGTCATCGTGGCGGCGTTCGTGGTGGTCGGGCTGGCCCTGACCCCGTTCCTGGAGGTGCCGCTCGGCTGGCTGGACCGCTCCTACGAGCGCGGCAACCGGGTGCACGAGCTGTGGGTTCAGCACCACGGGCGGGAGGAGCTGCTGCTGCGCACCCCCGACGCGCTCCGGTTCGGGCAGATCTACCGGGCCGTGCAGCGTGCCGTCGAGCAGCAGGGCGACCGCCGCTGAGCGCCCGGCGCGGCCGCCGGCCGGCCGCCCCGCCGCGGTCCGCGCCGACGGGCGGCGGGTGTGACGGTGGCCGCCCCGCCGCCACCCGGCGGTCCTGGCCGGCGGGACGCACACTGGGTGGCATGGCGATTCCCCTCCCCCGTCCCGGCGCCGTCGTCGGGCTCACCCGTTCCGCCCTGGACCAGGCGTTCGGCTCGGCCGCCGCGTTCGCCGCCGTGCCGGCCCGCGCCTTCGCGGTGCTCGACGACGTGGAGACGCTGCTGCGGCGGATCAACGGGGTGGTCGACCGGATCGAGGGCACCCTGGACCGCACCGACCGGGTGCTCGACGACGCGGAGGCGGCGGTCCGGGAGGTCGCCGTGATCAGCGCCTCCGCCACCGAGGCGATCGAGACCGCCACCGAGGTCGCCGCGGCCGCCGCCGTCGTGGTGGGCGAGGCCGACCGGGTGTCCCGGGCGGCGGCCACCGTGGTCGCCGAGGCCGACGCGGTGGCCGCCCGGGCCGCCGGCACGGTGGTCGCCGCCGGGGAGGCGGCCGGCACCGCGGCCGAGCTGCTGGGCGCGTACGAGCCGACGCTGCGCCGGGCCGCGCCGATGGCGGCCCGGTTCGTCGAGCAGCTCAGCCCGGAGGAGGTGACCGCGGCGATCCGGCTGGTCGACGAGCTGCCGAAGCTGAAGGAGCACCTCACCTCGGACGTGCTGCCGATCCTGGCCACCCTGGACCGGGTCGGCCCGGACCTGCACGACCTGCTGGACGTCACGCGGGACCTCAAGCTGGCCGTGGCCGGCATCCCCGGGCTGGGCATGCTGCGCCGCCGGGGCGAACGCCTGACCGACGAGCCCGTCGACTGACCGTCAGCAGTCGCAGGCGACCGCCGACCGGGGCGCGGTCAGCTCGTCCACCCGGCGGCGCACCGTGCCGGTCGGGGTGACCACCGGCAGCCCCTCCCGGGCCCAGTACTCGAAGCCGCCGAGCATCTCCTTCACGGGCCGGCCGAGCCGGGCGAACTCCAGCGCCGCCCGGGTGGCGCCGTTGCAGCCCGGCCCCCAGCAGTACGTCACCACCGTCGACCCGGCCGGCACGAGCTCGGCGCCGCGGGCGGCGACGTCGGCGGTGGGCAGGTGCAGGGCGCCCGGCAGGTGGCCCTGCCGCCACGCGGCGTCGCCCCGCGAGTCGACCACCACCAGTCCGGGCGTGCCCGCCTCCAGGGCGGCGTGCACGTCGCTGACGTCGGTCTCGAAGCTGAGTCGGGCGCGGAAGTGGGCGGCGGCGGTCGCCGGGTCGGCCGGCGGCACGGAGAAGGTCATGTGCCGATCCTGCGGCCCGTCGGGACACCGGCGGGAGTGGCGTGATCGCCGTCCTTCGCTAACATTCCGCCATGACCTCCGTCGACCGGACCGTGGCGGTGCTCGCGTACCCGGGGATGTCGGTCTTCGAGACCGGCATCGTGACCGAGGTGTTCGGGCTGCCCCGGCCCGAGTTGGAGGTCGACTGGTACCGGCTCACCGTCTGCGCGGAGCGCCCCGGCCCGGTGCCGGTCGTCGGCGGGGCGGCCCTGCACACCCCGTACGGCCTGGAGACCCTCGCCGCGGCCGGCACGGTGATCCTGCCCGGGGTGCCGGACGTGACCGTCGACCCGTCGCCGGAGCTGGTGGCCGCGCTGCGCCGGGCGCACCACCGGGGCGCCCGGCTCATGTCGATCTGCTCCGGCGCCTTCGCCCTGGCCGGCGCCGGCCTCCTCGACGGCCGGCGGGCCACCACCCACTGGCGGTACGCCGACGCGCTGGCCCGCCGCCACCCGGCGGTCACGGTCGACCCCGACGTGCTCTACCTGGACGACGGCGACATCCTCACCAGCGCCGGCAGCGCCGCCGGGCTGGACCTCTGCGTGCACGTGGTCCGGCGCGACTTCGGCGCGGCGGTGGCCAACGCGGTGGCCCGCCGGCTGGTGATCCCGCCGCACCGCGACGGCGGGCAGGCCCAGTTCATCGAGGCGCCGGTGAGTGTGGACCCGGACGACGACCGGATCGCCGCGAGCCTGGCCTGGGCGGTGCGCCACCTGGCCGAGCCGCTGACCGTGGCGGCGCTGGCCCGGCAGGCCCACCTGTCGACCCGCAGCTACCTGCGGCACTTCGCCCGGGCCACCGGGACCAGCCCGATCCGCTGGCTCATCGACCAGCGGGTGCGGGCCAGCCTGGCGCTCCTGGAGACGACCGACGCCCCGGTGGCCGGGATCGCCGCGGCCGTGGGCTTCGACAGCCCGGTCACCTACCGGCACCACTTCGGCCGGGCCATGCGGACGTCGCCGTCGGCGTACCGGCGGGCGTTCCGGGCCGGGGCCGCCTGAGGTCAGGCCGGCCGGCTGAACAGCTCGTCGATCTCCACCCGGCGGGGCAGCGCCACCGAGGCGCCCAGCCTGCGGACGCAGGCCGCCCCGGCCGCCGCCGCCCAGTGCACCGCCTCGACCAGCTCGCGACCCTCGCCCCAGGCCACCGCCAGGGCGGCCGTGAACGCGTCACCGGCGGCCGTGGAGTCGACCACGTCGACCTTCACGGCCGGCACGTGCACGGCGGGCCGGTCGCGCTCGACGTACCAGGCGCCGTGGCCGCCGAGCGTGAGCACCGCACGGGGCACCAGTTCCAGCAGCGCCGCCGGCTCGTCGGCGGCCCGGCCGGTGAGCGCGTGCGCCTCCGTCTCGTTGACCACCAGCAGGTCGACCGCGGCCAGCAGCTCCGCCGGCACCGGCCGGGCGGGCGCCGCGTTGAGCACCACCCGGGTGCCGGCCGACCGGGCCGCCAGCGCCGCCGCGGTCACCGTCTCGACCGGCACCTCCAGCTGCGCGACCAGCACGTCCGCCTCGCGTACGGCGGCCAGCTCGCCCTCGGTGAGGCCGGTGAACGCCTCGTTGGCGCCGGGCGTGACCAGGATGGCGTTCTCCCCCGCGCCGCCCACCATGACCAGGGCGACGCCGGAGGAGCCGTACACCACCCGGAGGTGGCCGGTGTCCACGCCGGCCGCGGTGATCCGGGCCCGGAGGGTGACCCCGAAGGCGTCCGAGCCGATCGCGCCGAGGAAGACGCAGGACGCGCCGGCGCGCACGGCGGCGACGGCCTGGTTGGCGCCCTTGCCGCCGGGCAGCATGACGAAGTCGCTGCCGAGCACGGTCTCCCCCGGCCGGGGCAGCGCGGCGGCGGTGCCGACCAGGTCCATGTTCGCGCTGCCCACCACGGCGACCCGGGTCTGCTGCACGGCATCGTCTCCCGTCGGGTCAGGCGGCGCGCGCGGTCCAGCGCTCGCCGGCCCGCGACACGACCAGCGGCAGGCCGAACGTCTTCGACAGGTTGTCGGCCGTGAGGGTCTCGGCGAGCAGGCCCTGCGCCACGACGCCGCCCTCGCGCAGCAGCAGCGCGTGGGTGAAGCCCGGCGGGATCTCCTCGACGTGGTGGGTGACCAGCACCATGGCCGGGGCGTCCGGGTCGTACGCCAGCTCGGCGAGCCGGGCGACCAGGTCCTCCCGACCGCCCAGGTCGAGCCCGGCGGCCGGCTCGTCGAGCAGCAGCAGCTCCGGGTCGGTCATGAGGGCCCGGGCGATCTGCACCCGCTTGCGCTCGCCCTCGGAGAGCGTGCCGTACGTCCGCTCGGCGAGGTGGGCGACGCCGAGCTGGCCGAGCAGCGCGCGGGCCCGGGACTCGTCGGTGCGGTCGTAGCTCTCCCGCCAGCGACCGACCACCGACCAGGCCGCGGTCACCACGACGTCGGTGACCCGCTCGTCGGCGGGGATCCGCTCGGCGAGCGTGGCGGTGGAGAGGCCGATCCGGGTGCGCAGCTCGTTGACGTCGGTGCGACCGATCCGCTCGCCGAGCACGTGCGCCACGCCGGTGGTCGGGTGCAGCCGGCCGGCGGCCAGGTTGAGCAGGGTGGTCTTGCCGGCGCCGTTCGGCCCGAGCACCACCCAGCGTTCGTCCAGCTCGACCCGCCAGTCGACGTCCTGGAGCAGCGCGCTGCCGGAACGCTTGACGCCGACGCCGTCGAGGCTGACCACCAGATCCGCGTCCACGGGTGCGGGGGCGGGGGCGCCGGCGGCGCCGGGGATCAGGTCACCAGTCACGGTTCCCATCCAACCACGCAGCCGGCCCGGTGCCCCCCACGGGCGTCGTCGCGGCCATAGGGTGGGGCGCCGTGTCGTTGGTCACCACTCCGGGAGGACTCCTCATGCCCGACCGCTGCCGGGAGGCGTGCGGATGAGCGCGGTCATCGAGATCGCCGGTCTCCGCAAGACGTTCCACACCCTGCGTCAGGGGCGCCGGGTCGCCGTCGACGGCTTCGACCTGCTGGTCGAGAGCGGGCAGGTGCACGGCTTCCTCGGCCCGAACGGCTCGGGGAAGACCACCACGCTGCGCGCCCTGCTCGGGCTGGTGCGGGCCGACGCCGGCCGCATGCGCGTGCTCGGGGCCGACTCCCCGGAACGGCTGTCCGAGGTGGCCGGGCGGGTCGGCGCGATCGTGGAGAGCCCCCAGTTCTTCGGCAACTTCACCGCCCACAAGACGCTGCGGCTGCTGGCGCTGGCCGGCGGCGTGCCCACCACCCGGGTCGACGAGGTGCTGGAGCAGGTGGGCCTGCGGGACCGGGGCGACGAGCGGGTGAAAGGCTACTCGCTGGGCATGAAGCAGCGGCTGGCGGTGGCCTCGGCGCTGCTCAAGAACCCGGAGCTGCTGATCCTGGACGAGCCGGCGAACGGCCTGGACCCGGCGGGCATCCGCGAGATGCGCGACCTCATGCGGTCGCTCGCCGCGGCCGGGGTGACCGTGCTGCTCTCCAGCCACATCCTGGCCGAGATCCAGCTCATCTGCGACCACGTGACGATCATCAGCCGGGGCCAGCGGGTCGCGTACGGGCCGGTGGAGCATGTGCTGGCCGGCTTCGACCAGCACGAGTGGCAGGTCCGGGTGGCCGAGCCCGAGCGGGCCGTGGAGCTCCTCGGCCGCGCGGGCCTGTCGGTGACCGCGTACCCGGAGCACCTGGTGGTGACCGGGGTCGTCGACCCCGAGCTGATCAGCCGCACGCTGGGCGAGGAGGGCCTGTGGGTGCGCGAGCTGATCCCGCTCCGGCCGGATCTGGAGAGTGTCTTCCTGGAGCTGACCGGCGACCACCCGCACCCGGCGCTGCCCCGCCAGGTGGACGGGGCCCCGCCGCTCGACGGAGTGATCGACCTGGACGTCCGGGAGAGCCGGGAGGTGGACGCGTGAACCTGGTCCGTGCCGAGCTGGAGCGGCTGGCCGCCCGCCGTTTCGTGCAGCTCATGGTGCTGCTGCTGGTGGTCGCCTTCGCGGTGACCGTGGCGACCACGCTTGCCGGTTCGCACCGGCCCACGCCCGTGGAGTTGAGCCGGGCCCAGGCGCAGGCCGCCGAGGAGGTGCGCAACATGGAACTGGCGCACGACCGGTGCCTGCGGATCAAGGCGGGCACGGTGACCCCCGATGAGAACGACTACCTGCCCCGGGACTGCGCGCAGATCGACCCGGCGCGGATGGAGAAGCTGCCGGCCGCCTCCGACTACCTCAGCGGGGTGTTCGTCTTCGCCAACGAGGCCGAGCCGCTGCTCTACTTCCTGATCGCGTTCCTGGCGATGTTCGGGTTCCTGGTCGGCGCCTCGTACATCGGCGCCGACCTGAACTCGGGCGGCGTGGTCAACCTGCTGCTCTGGCGGCCGCGCCGGATCTCCGTGCTGGGCGCCAAGCTGGGCACGCTGCTCGGCGGGCTGCTCGGGCTCTCCGCGCTGGCGTCGGTGGCGTACCTGGGGGTGTTCTGGCTGATCGGCGTGGCGTCCGGGTTGACCGGCCGGCTCAGTGGCGAGTTCTGGTCGTCGCTCGGCGTCGTCTGGGTGCGGGGCGTGGTGCTGGTGCTGCTGGCCGCGGCGCTCGGCTTCGCCGTTGCCACCGTGGGCCGGCACACCTCGGCGGCGCTCGGCACGGTGGCCGCCTACCTGGTGGTGTGGGAGCTGGGCGCGCGGCTGGTGTTCCAGATCCTGGAGGTGACCCGCCCGGAGCGGTTCATGCTCTCCAGCTACCTGGCGGCCTGGCTGAGCGGCGAGGCCCGGTTCTGGGACGGCAGCGCCTGCGACGGCGGCAACGGCGGCTTCTGTGACGGCTCCTACACGGTGGGCTGGGCGCCGGGGCTGGTGGTCCTGCTCGGCCTGACCGCGGCCCTGGTCGTGGCGGCCTTCGCGGTGTTCCGCCGCCGGGACCTGATCTGAGTCGCGCCGGTGCGGCCCCCGACCAGGGGCCGCACCGGCAACTCCTTGCAGTCGCTCGCCGCTTCGTGAAGAATTCCTTCACATGGCGGCGCGGGCGACGACGGGCCGGCGGTCAGCCGACCGTCGAGCCGAACACCTCGTCGCGCACCGCGTCCAGGGCGGTGCGCAGCGCGCCGCGCAGGATCGGCTCCTCGGTCAGCCCGGTGCTCACCACCCGCGGCCGGACCAGGGTGATGGCGGCGACCTCGTGCTGCACCCGCTCGGCCAGCGCCGCCCCGCCGGCCTGCCCCACCTCGCCGGCCAGCACCACGAGCGGCGGGTCGAGCACCACGCAGGTGCTCGCCACGCCGAGCGCCAGCCGGCGGGCCAGCTCGTCCAGCATCGGCCCGCCGGCGGTGCCGGCGGCGACGGCGGCGCGCACCGCGTCGGCGGCGCCGGCCGCGGCGAAGCCGTGCTCGGCGGCCACCGCGCGGACCGCGTCGGCCCCGGCGAGCTGCTGGAACGCCGGTTTGGCCCGCTTCGACACGTCGCGCGGGATGGGCACGCCGGGCACCGGCAGGTAGCCGATCTCGCCGGCCGCGCCACTGCTGCCGTGGTGCAGCCGCCCGCCCAGCATGATCGCCAGGCCGACACCGGCGTCCACCCAGACCAGCACGAAGTCCGCCGTACCCTGCGCCGCGCCCGACTGGGCCTCGGCCACGGCGGCCAGGTTCACGTCGTTCTCGAAGACCACCGGGGTGTGCAGGTCCTCGCGGAGCGCGGCGAGCAGGCCGCTGTGCCAGCGCGGCAGGTTGAACGCGAAGGTGATGTCGCCGGTGCCCGGATCGACGAGACCCGGGGTGCCCAGCACGATCCGCCGCACGCTGGACAGCTCCGCGCCGGCGCTGCTGGCCGCCTGGACCACCGCGTTGTGCACCACGCCGACCGGGTCGTCGGTGTCCTTCGTGGACTGCTCCACCCGGCCCACCACCGCGCCGGTGATGTCGGCGCAGGCGGCCACCACGCGCTCGGCCCCGACGTCCACGCCGACCACGTACGCGCTGCTTGGGCGGACCGCGTAGAGCTGGGCGTTCGGGCCCCGCCCGCCGGCCTGCTCACCGACCCGGGCGACCAGGCCGCGCTCCTCCAGCCGTTCGACCAGCTGCGACGCGGTGACCTTGGAGAGCCCGGTCAGCTCGCCGATCCGCGCCCGGGTCAGTGGCCCCTGCTCGAGCAGCAGCTCCAGCGCCGCGCGATCGTTGAGCGCCCGCAACAGTCGGGGGGTGCCGGGCAGCCGGGTCGCACTCATGCCACGTCCTCTATTTTCAGTAAAGTTTGCTAACCACAAAACGCCTGCCGAGGGGTGTCCGTTAGCGTATCGGCCACCCCGATCCGGGGCCGTCGGACGACCCGGCAGGGAAAGGGGCTACTCGTGGGGTTGGATCCAGGACTCCGTCGGCTCGCGCTGGGCACGCTGCTGGCGGCGTACCCCGGCCCGGTCCCGCCCGACTGGGCGGTCGACCTGCTCGCCGACGGGCTCGCCGGGCACACCCTGTTCGGCACCAACATCCACGACCCGGCCCAGGTGGCGGCGACCACCGCGGCGCTGCGCGCCGGCCGCCCGGACGTGCTCATCGCGATCGACGAGGAGGGTGGGGACGTCACCCGGCTGGCGCACGCCACCGGCAGCCCGTACCCGGGCAACGCCGCCCTCGGCGCGGTCGACGACCTGACCCTGACCCGCCAGGTGTACGCGGCGATCGGCGCCGAGCTGGCCGCCCTCGGCATCAACCTGGACCTCGCGCCGACCGTCGACGTGAACACCGCCGACGAGAACCCGGTGATCGGCACCCGCTCGTTCGGCGCCGACCCGGCCCGGGTGGCCGCCCACTCGGCCGCCGCGGTCGCCGGCCTCCAGTCCGCCGGGGTGGCCGCCTGCGCCAAGCACTTCCCGGGGCACGGCGCGACGGTCGCCGACTCCCACTACGAGCTGCCCACCGTCGACGTGCCACCGGCCGTGCTGCGCGAGCGGGACCTGCCGCCGTTCGCCGCGGTGGTCGACGCCGGCGTACGCGCCGTCATGACCGCGCACATCCGGGTGCCCGCCCTGACCGGCGACGGTCCGGCGACGTTCAGCCGGGCGGTCCTGGTCGACCTGCTGCGCGGCGAGTACGGCTTCACCGGCGCCGTGATCACCGACGCGCTGGAGATGAAGGGCGCCGCGCTGGCCGCCGGCGGGGTGGGACCGGCCGCGGTCCGTGCCCTGGCCGCCGGTGCGGACCTGCTCTGCATCGGCGCCAAGGTCGACGCCGACCTGGTGGCGCACGTCGTCGAGGAGATCGTGGCCGCGCTCGCCGACGGCCGGCTGGACCGGGCCCGGGTCGAGGAGGCCGCCGGCCGGGCCGCCGAGCTGGCCGCCTGGACGGCAGCGGGCGGCACCGCGGCCACGAACCCGGACGGCCTCGGCTACGCCGCCGCACTGCGCGCGGTGCGCGTGGAGGGCGACGTCACCGGCCTCACCGCGCCGCTGGTGGTGCAGGTGCACGCCACCTCCACCATCGCCGAGGGGCGGGTGCCGTGGGGGCTGGGTCCGCACCTGGCCGGCGTCGAGGAGGTCCGCGCGGTCGCCGGCGAGACCGACCCGGACGAGCTGCGCCGGCTCGCCGGGGAGCGGCAGATCGTGCTGGTCGGCCGGCACCTGCACCGGCTGCCCGGGGCGCGGGAGCTGGTCGACGCGCTGGCCGCCACACACCGGGTGACCGTGGTGGAGATGGGCTGGCCGGGCGGCTGGCGACCGACCGGCGCGCGGGCCTTCGTCACCACGTACGGCGCCAGCCACGCCAACGGCCGGGCGGCGGCACAGGTGCTCGGCCTGTCCGGCTGAGGTCTGCCGGACCCCGTTCCGGGGTACTCCGTCCGGATGAGTGCGATCGACCCCTGGCACCGGGCGCTGGCCGACCTGGTCGCCCGGTCCCACCGGGTGCCCCCGCACGCCCTGTCCGCGGCGGTGACCGCGGCGGTCCGCGACCTCGGCGTGACCGTGACCACCTACCTGGTGGACGTCGAGCAGGAGCTGCTGCGGCCGCTGCCCGAGCCGGGTCGACCGCTGCCGGATCCGCTGCCGATCGACGCCAGCCTGCCCGGCCGCGCCTACACCGAGATACGGGCGCGCGCCGGGCAGGACGGCCGGCTCTGGGTGCCGGTCGTCGACGGCACCGAGCGGTTGGGCCTGCTGGAGGTCGGCCTGCCGGTCGGGGCGGACCCGGACGACCCCGTGGTGCGGGACGGCTGCCGGGCGATCGCCGGCCTGGTCGGGCACCTGGTGGCCAGCAAGTCCTCGTACGGCGACGGCCTCCAGCGCGTCCGGCGCAGCGAACCCATGGCGGTCTCCGCCGAGCTGCTCTGGCAACAGCTCCCGCCGCTCACCTTCGCCACCGACACGGTTGCCGTCAGCGCGATCCTGGAGCCCTGCTACGAGGTGGGCGGGGACGCGTTCGACTACGCGCTGGACGGCGGCCGGCTCGCGCTCGCGGTGCTGGACGGGGTCGGCCACGGGCTGCCCGCGACACTGACCACCTCGGTGGCGCTCGCCGCCCTGCGGGCCGCCCGGCGCACCGGCGGCGGGCTCGGGGAGCAGGCCGCCGCGGTCGACGCGGCCCTGCTCAGCCAGTGGCGGGACGGGCGGTTCGTGACCGCCGTCCTGGCCGAGGTCGAGGTCGACACCGGACTGGTCCGGTACGTCAACGCCGGCCATCCCGCCCCGGTGCTGCTACGCCGGGGACGGGCGGTCCGGGCCCTGACCGGCGGCCGGCGCCCGCCCCTCGGACTGAACCTGCCCGGCGGCGCGCCGGGCGAGACCCGGCTGGAGCCGGAGGACCGGCTGCTGCTCTACACCGACGGCGTGACCGAGGCGCGTGACGCCGCCGGGGAGATGTTCGGTCTGCCCCGGCTGGCCGACCTGGCCGAGCGGCACATCGGCTCGGAGCTGCCCGCGGCGGAGACGCTGCGCCGGCTGAGCCGCGCCGTGGCGACGCACCGCGGCACCGCCTCCCGCGACGACGCCAGCATGGTGCTGATGGAGTGGTCCGGCGCGGCGGCGGCCCGGACGGAGCCCTGAGGCCGTTCAGCGCAGGCGGCGCCAGCCGGGTTCCACGGCGGAGCCGTCGTCCCGGCCGTCCGGCCAGCCGAGCAGGACGTCGACCGCGGTGATCCGCAGCACCCGGGCCACCAGGGGCTGCGGGTCGGCCACCCGGAGCTTGGCGCCGCGGCCGACCGCCTCCGCGGCGCCGCGCAGCAGGGCGGCCACCCCGGTCGAGTCGAGGAAGGCGACACCGCCCAGGTCGACCACGACCTCCAGCAGGCCCGGCCGGTCCAGCACGCCGTCGAGCGCCCGGTCGAACGCGGGCGTCCCGGCCATGTCGAGGTCGCCGACCAGGCTGAGGACCAGCCGGCCCGCCCCCGCGTCACGCGTACCGATCTCCATGACCCACCCGTCCGCTCCGTCAACGCCGTCGCGACCATACCGGCCGCGCGGCATCGGCGCGACGTACGGCTACTTGAACGCGTTCAAATCCTGTCGTACGCTGAGCCGGACTTCAATTTGAACGCGTTCAAGAGGGGCGACGACGATGGATGCGAAGGTCTGGATGTACCTGGCCTACCTCACGGTCAGCATCGGGCTGACCGTCTGGGTGGCCCGGGCGCTCTCCCGCAACGGGCTGGTGTTCCTGGAGGACGTCTTCGCCGACAAGCGGCTGGCCGACGCCGTCAACAGCCTGCTGGTGGTCGGCTTCTACCTGCTCAACCTCGGCTACGTCACGGTCGCCATGAAGGAGTCCGACCCGGTGGGCGACACCAGCCAGGCACTGGAACAGCTCTCCATGAAGGTGGGCCTCGTGCTGCTCGTCCTCGGCGCGCTGCACTTCTTCAACGTGTTCGCGCTCGGCCGCTACCGCCGCGGGCGGCTGCGCCAGCAGGCAGCCGGGCACCCGCCGCTCGCCCCGGTCGGCTACCTCCCGCCGCAGGGCGGCCCCCGACCGGTCAACCCGGCCGGACCGGCGCCGGCCGGACCCACGCCGGGGCAGACGCCGCCCGTACCGCCACGATGACGCTCGCCCCGGGCGGGCGCCCGACGGATCCCACCGGGCACGGGGCCGGTGGGATCCGCGGGTTCACCGTCCTCTACGACGCGCACTGCCCGCTCTGCCGGGCCGCCCGCCAGTGGCTCGCGTCGCGCGCCCAGCTCGTACCCCTGGAGTTCGTGCCGGCCGGGTCGGCGGAGGCCCGGCGGCGCTTCCCGGGGCTCGACCACGACGCCACGCTGCGGGACCTGACCGTGGTGGCCGACACCGGCGCCGTCTACGCGGGCGACGGCGCCTGGTTCGCCTGCCTCTGGGCCCTGGCGGACCACCGCGGGACGGCCGAGCGGCTGGCCCGCCCGCACCTGCTGCCGCTGGCCCGGCGGATGGTGACGACCGCCTCCGCGGTACGTGAGCTGGTCCGGGAACCCCGGCCGGACCCGGGATACGGTGACGACGATGACCGAGCAGACTGCGCCGACGACCGCTGCGGACGGCCCGAGCACCGGGGCGACCGCCCGGGGTGAGCAGACCCGTCAGCTGATCCTGGACACCGCCCTGCGGCTGTTCCGCGAGCGGGGGTACGCGCGCACCACCATGCGCGCCATCGCCCAGGAGGCCGGCGTGGCGGTGGGCAACGCCTACTACTACTTCGGCTCCAAGGAACACCTGATCCAGGAGTTCTACGCGGAAACCCAGCGCGAACACCAGGTGGTGGCCGCGCCGGCGCTGGCCCGGGAGCGGGACTTCGCCGCCCGGCTGGCGGCCGTGCTGCACGCCGGGGTGGACGTGCTGACGCCGTACCACTCGTTCGCCGCCAGTTTCTTCAAGACGGCGGCCGAGCCCACCTCGCCGCTCAGCCCGTTCTCCGCCGAGTCGTCCGGCGCGCGGGAGGCGTCGGTCGCGCTGTTCCGCGAGGTGCTGGAGGGCTCGGCCGCCAAGGTGGACGCCGACCTGCGCGAACCCCTGCCCGAGCTGCTCTGGCTCGGCTACATGGGCGTGGTGCTCTACTGGGTGCACGACCGCTCCCCCGGCCAGGCCAAGACCCGCCAGCTCATCGACGGCGCGGTCCCGCTGGTCGACCGGCTGGTGGGGCTGTCCCGGCTCCGGGTGCTGCGCCCCGTGACCCGCCAGGTCGTCACCTTGATCCACACGCTGCGTCACTGACCGCCCCGGCCGCCACGACGGACTGAATCGCAGGTCAAGTCCGTAACCGGACAGGGGTCACCGGCCCGTCACCCCTTGCTCGACACGCGGTGGACACATAGCGTTACCAGGGTCGGGACCTGGGAGGAGAGGCCGCGGACCGTGGATCCGGCCCGGGATCCACGGTCCGCGCCCGCCTCAACGCGGGAAGACCCCGTACGAGGTCCAGCCCCGGTCCGGGAAGCCGGCCGCCTCGGCCACCCGCGCCGAGGCGTGGTTGCCGTGGTCGTGCAGGTAGGTGGGGACCGCCCCCTCGTCCAGCACCCGCCGGGCCGCCTGGGCGACCAGCCGCCGGGCCAGCCCGCGCCCCCGCGCCGCCGGCGCCGTGCCCACCGCCAGTTCGTGCCCGTACGCGTCGTGCCGCTTGATCCCCGCGCCCGCCTGGTACGCCCCGTCGGCGTCCCGGACCACCAGCACCTCCCGGTCGAACAGCCGCAGCCACGGCGGCAACCCGGGCGTGGTCGGCGCGACCCACTCTCCGACGTCCGGCAGCGGCGCCGGGGCGGTGCTCCACCGGAACAGCCCCTCGTGGGTGGTGAACTCCGGCGCGCCGACCGCCGCCGGGAGGGCGGGCAGCAGGCTTCCGTCGGGCCGCTCCCGGACCAGGTCCCGGATCGCTGCGGCCCGGTCCGGCGGCACCGACAGGAGCGCGCACTCCGGTGAGGCGACCGCGACGGCCGGCCGCAGCCGGCCGTCCCAGGCCGGCCGGGCCCGCCGGTGCGACCGGACCACGTGCAGCCCGGGACCGGCCGGCCACTGCCCCAACCAGGTCGCCAGGTGCAGGAACAATCGCCGGTCGAGCACGTGATCACGGTACGCCCGCCGCGCCGGTCCGGCGCGCCGGTTGCGCCCGCCGGGCGCCGTAAGAACTCGGCAATAGATCGACCACCCGCCCGTGGCTACGCTGGCCTCCGGGTACGGGGAGGTACGCCGTGGCGCAACGGGTGCTGGTGGTCGACGACGACCGGACGGTCGCCGACGTGGTCTGCCGCTACCTGGAGCACGCCGGCTACGAGGTCGGCCACGTCGGGGACGGGGCCGCCGCGCTGGCCGCCGTGGCCCGCCAACCGCCACAGCTCGTGGTGCTCGACCTCATGCTGCCGGTGCTGGACGGGCTGGAGGTCTGCCGGCGGCTGCGGGAGCGGCCGGACGGCGTACCCATCGTCATGCTCACCGCCCGCGGCGACGAGGCCGACCGGATCCTCGGCCTGCAACTGGGCGCGGACGACTACCTGAGCAAGCCCTTCTCCCCCCGCGAGCTGGTGCTGCGGGTCCGCTCGGTGCTGCGCCGGGCCGGCGGCGACCCGGCCGGCGCACCCCCGGAGCTGCTCGCCGACGGCGGCCTGGAGGTGGCGACCGGCCCCCGGGTGGCCCGGCTGCACGGCCGGGAGCTGACCCTGACCCTGCGCGAGTTCGACCTCCTGGCGCACCTCATGCGGCACCCGGCGCGGGCGTTCCGCCGGGCCGAACTGCTGGAGCGGGTCTGGGGGTGGCGCTTCGGCGACCAGTCGACGGTGACCGTGCACGTGCGACGGCTCCGGGAGAAGATCGAGGCCGACCCGGCCGCGCCCCGCCGGATCGTCACCGTCTGGGGCGTCGGCTACCGGTACGAGCCCGCCGATGCGTGACCTCGCGCTGATCTTCGGGGCGGCCCTGGTGGCGGCGCTCG
The DNA here is from genome assembly GCF_024213425.1 of Micromonospora sp. A3M-1-15. Lineage (NCBI taxonomy): Bacteria > Bacillati > Actinomycetota > Actinomycetes > Micromonosporales > Micromonosporaceae > Micromonospora > Micromonospora sp. A3M-1-15. Next base: position 1,171,755 of record NZ_JANAVK010000001.1, read on the forward strand.
CCGTCGGGCTGGCCGGCGCCGTGGCGCTGCGGTCGCTGCGCGGCCGGTCGATCACCGTGCACATCTTCGTGCTGCTCGCCATGACCGTCGGCGCCGTGGCGGCCGGGGTGGCGGTGGTCGCCGAGGCGATGTTCCTCTCCCCGCACGACCTCGAGGTGGTGCTGACCACGGTGTCCGCCGCCGCGGTGGTGAGCCTCGCCGTCGGCTGGCTGTTCGGCCGCCGGCTGGCCGCCGCGGCCGTCTGGGCCGACCAGGCGCGGGAGCGGGAGCGCCGGATCGAGAAGGGACGCCGTGACCTGGTCGCCTGGGTCTCGCACGACCTGCGCACCCCGCTCGCCGGGCTGCGGGCGATGGCCGAGGCGCTGGAGGACGGGGTGGTGGACGACCCGGCGACGGTGGCCGAGTACCACCGCCGGATCCGGGTGGAGACCGACCGGATGACCCGGCTGGTCGACGACCTGTTCGAGCTGTCCCGGATCAACGCGGGCGCGCTGCGGCTGTCGCTGTCCGCGGTGCCGCTCGGCGACGTGGTCTCCGACGCACTGGCCGGCACCGCGCCGCTGGCCGCCGCGCGCCGGATCCGGCTCCTCGCCCCCGAGTCGGGCTGGCCGACGGTGACCGCCAGCGAGCCGGAGCTCGCCCGGGTGGTGGGGAACCTGCTGCTCAACGCGATCCGCTACACCCCGGACGACGGCACCGTCCGGGTGGACGCGGGCCGGGACGCCGACACCGCCTGGCTGGCCGTCGCGGACACCTGCGGCGGGATCCCGGAGCGCGACCTCCCCCGGGTCTTCGACGTGGCGTTCCGGGGCGAGCCGGCGCGGACCCCGCGCGCCGCCGACGACGGCGGCTCGGGCGGGCTCGGGCTGGCCATCGTGCGCGGGCTGATTGAGGCGCACGGCGGGCGGGTAGATGTCCAGAACATCACCGACGGCTGCCGATTCGTGGTCCGGTTGCCGGCCACGGGAACCTGACGCATCGATCCCGCGTCATATTCATTTCCATACATGTACAAGTTTCTCTGGGACGGTAATGGTCATGCCGAATCAGCCGAATGACCGGTACCAGCAGGACGCCGAGCAGCGCTGGCGGGCCGTCGAGGCCGCCGGGCGGTTCCCGGCGCAGGCCGACTACCGGGGGGCCCGGCGCGGGTCGCTCTCCTGGGCGGCGCTGAACGCGCTGCCGGCCGGCGCCTCCACCCGGCGCGGCCTCACCGCCCGCTGACACGCCTGGCCCGCTCCGCACCGAGCTTTCGCACAGGTGTCCTGTAGCGTCTTGTGGTCCGAAACCCGGCCTACGACAGGAGAAGCTCCGCGCATGGGCAAGAAGACGATCCACGTCTCCGACTTCAGCGGCCAGGTGCTGCGCCCCGACGACGAGGTGGTCAAGGTCGTCGTGCTGGAGCACCCGGACCTGGTCGCCGGGCCCGTGCAACTCGACGCCACCCCGGTCGAGGTGGAGAGCCTCGACGACGCCGCGCTGGACGTGGCCGTGGTGGAGATCCACGACAAGCACGGCGGCGGCGAGCCGCGGCGGGTGGTGCTGACCGCCAGCGAGTTCGACGCGATGGCCACCGACGTGCCGATGGCGCGGCTGCTGCGTACCGCCGAGCGGGTAAAGCCGCCCAAGGTCCGGCGCGGCGCCGAGAAGATCGACTACGGCACCATCGAGCACGCCGGCAAGCCGCACCGCGGCCGGGTCACCGAGGAGGAGGCCCGGCTGGTCCGCGAACAGCTCGACGAGGTGAACAAGCGGCTCGCCGACGCGGGGATCCGCCAGGTCGACCCGGCCGACCCGGAGCACGCGGCCCGCTACGGCTTCCCCACCGCCTGACGCACCCGCGCCGGGCACGCGCCCCCGTGGCGCGTGCCCGGCGCGGGGTGTGGCGCGTGCCCGGCGGGGGCTGTGGTGCGGCGCGGCTCAGGCCCGCTTGCGGGTGATCTCGGCCAGGGCGCCCTCGACCGCGGACTCCAGGGCCGCCTTCTCCAGCCCGAGGCCGGTGAGCACACCGTCGCCGTCCTCCTCCTCGAGCAGGGCCAGCAGGATGTGCTCGGTGCCGACGTAGTTGTGGCCGAGCCGCAGCGCCTCCCGGAAGGTCAGCTCCAGGACCTTCTTGGCCCGCGCGTCGTAGGGGATGAGGTCGGGAACCTGGTCGGCCTTCGCCGGCAGGGTCGCGGTGACCGCCTCCCGCAGCCGCTCCAGGGGTACGCCCCGGGCCACGATCAGCGCGGCCGCCAGCCCCTCCGGTTCGGCGAGCAGGCCGAGGGCGACGTGCCCCGGCGTGATCTCGGCGTTGCCGGCGGTGCGCGCCTCCTCCTGCGAGGCCACCACCACGTTGCGGGCCCGCGGGGTGAACCGGCCGAAGCCGGCGTTCGGGTCGAGCGCGGCGGCCGTCTCGGCCTTCGCGGCGGACCGCTTCTGGGCGGCCTGCTTGCTCACCCCCATACTGCGGCCGATCTCCGTCCAGGAGGCCCCCGACCGGCGGGCCTGATCGACGAAGTGTCCGATCAGGTGGTCGGCGATGTCGCCCAGGGTGTCGGCGACCAGGACGGCGCCGGTGAGCTGGTCCAGCGCGTCACCGTGCACCTTCTTGATGCCGTCGATCAGCTCATCGAGGCGTACCGGGTGGGTCATCTTCAGCGGCTCTGTCTCCTCCATGCGTCAACCATAGGTTGACGGAGTCGGCGCGTCAACCGTTGGTTGACGACTCCCGGCGCGGACATGACAGAGCGCCCCGGCCCGCGGGGAGCGGGCCGGGGCGCTGTGCGGCGTGCGGTCAGGCGACGAAGCGGGTACGGCGGCGGCGGGCGATCAGGTAACCGCCCCCGCCGAGCAGCAGCAGCGCCCCGCCGACTCCGGCCATTACGCCGATGTTCGCGCCGGTCACCGGCAGGCCGCCGCCCTCGCCGCCCGAGGCACCCGCGCCGGGCGCACCCGGGGCGCCGGTCGAGGTGGCCGTCGGCTCGGCGCCACCCGTCGGGGTGGCGGTCGGCGCGGTGGTCGGCGTCGCGGTCGGGGTGGGCTGCGTGGTCGGCACGACCAGCTGGGCGTACGCGAAGTTGATCGGCCGCGGCGTCTCCGGCAGCGGCAGCTCCCGCTCGGCCAGAGTCAGGGCCGCCTGGGTGCCGCGCACCGCCTTCGTGCCCTGGCCTGCGTCGCCGTCGGCGAACTGCTGCACGCCGCCCTGGGCGTCGACCCACTGCTTGCCGTACCAGTGGAAGACGATCGAGGTGACCTTGTCGGGCCGCGCGTCGGCCTTGACGGTCACCACGTCACCGACGATCGCCAGGGTCTGCTTCGCGGCCAGCTCGCTGTCGAACTCGCACCAGGCGGACTCCAGGTTGCTGTCCACCGCGTACCAGCAGTTGTCGTGCTTGACGGCCAGGTCCAGGTCGTCGAGCACCCGGACCTGCACCACGAGGCCGGCCACCGGGGCGTCGCCGAGGTTGGTCACGCCGAGCGCGGCCGGCACCACCTCACCGGACTTGACCGGGTACTTCATGTTGAGCCCGGTGGCCGGGTCCACCTCGGTGACGGCGGCCAGGGTGGCGCTGTCCGGGCCCGGAGCGGCGTGCCCGGCGGACGGCAGGGCGGCGACGCCGGCGGCGAGGACCGAGGCCCCCAGAGCGAGGCGGGCGGCGAAACGTGCGGTCATGCGAAAACCCCCGTATTCAGGATGACCGCAAGACCCTACCCATCTTCTCCCGCCGTCGGGGCCCGGCGAATGCTCGCATACCGGACCCACACTCCACTGTGGCATGCACGACACCGCTGGCCGGCACCCCCTGTTCGGGGTGCCGGCCAGCGTTCGTTCGTGTGTGTCAGCTGTTCCAGCTGTGGGCGACGATGTCGGCGGCCTGCTGCTCCCACTGCGCGTACGCGTCCGGGTAGGCCGAGACCTGCACGGTCTGGGCGGCCTCGGTCAGCGGCATGTCCTGCCAGCCGTCGACCTGCTTCAGACCCTTCAGGAACGCCAGGGTGGAGTACTCGGGGTCGGTGATCTGCTCCGGCGTGCCCCAACCCGAGGACGGGCGCTGCTGGAACAGGCCCAGCGAGTCGTGGTCGTTGCGGTCGCCGAGGTGGCCCAGGTTCTCCAGCTTCGACTCCTGCAGCGACGTGGCGATGGAGATGACCGCGGCCCGCTCCGGCAGGCCGGCCTTCTTCGTGGCGGCGATGATCGCCTTGGCGTTGGCGGTCTGCTCGTCGTTCAGGTCGATCTTCGACTGCGCGCCCTGCACGCTCACCGCGACCGGCTTGGTGCCCTGCACGGGGGCGGCGTCGGCGTGGGCGGCGACCGGACCGGCGAAGATGCCACCGGTGAAGGCCAGACCAGCAATACCGAGAACGCTCTTCCGCAGCATCGTGTTCATGGGGGAAAGCTCCATTCGGGGGTTGGCGCACACGCCGATAGGGGGTCGGCCGTGCGCAAGCACCGTCAGGCGCTCAACAAAGTCTTGGGGGATCCGGTGCGCGGGGCGGGGCCTCTTCGTCGCGCCGGGACCATGTACAACGACCGGCGGCCCACCATCATTCCGGGCCCGGGACACCCGCGTCCGCGGGCCGTCCTCCTCGATCGTTCACGGGGATACAACGACCCCGGCCCGCCGGCCATTCCGCCGCCAGGGTGCCGCCGACCACCCCCGAAACGGACACCCCGCCCAGGCCGCACCGATCGAGCGGAACACCATGGGTGCATCCGGGCGCCGGAGACACCCATGACGTTCCACCCAACGCCCCGCGCCCACGCTCGGTGGAACACCACGAAGGTATCCGGGCGCCGGAGACATACATGACGTTCCACTCAGCCATTCGAGGCCAGGGGCGGCGTCGGACGTTCGCCCCAAGCCGACGGCAGCCGGCGTCGGGCAGCCCGATCTTGGATATGCCAGCGGTGTGGCGGGGGGGCTGGGGGCCCGGAACGCGTCAGGCCCGATCCGAGAGGACCGGGCCTGACCGAACCG
>NZ_JANAVK010000001.1:1176815-1315764 GCF_024213425.1 Micromonospora sp. A3M-1-15
TGCGCCGCCAGGGACTCGAACCCCGAACCCGCGGATTAAGAGTCCGCTGCTCTGCCAGTTGAGCTAGCGGCGCTCGCCGGCAACGGCAGGAACGTTAACACGCCACCGACCGGCCCCTTCTGGGGGCGGCCACCCTTTCGCGCAGGGGCGCCGGCGGCCACAGCCGGATCACCATCCGCCGGCCACGCAGCGAGAGCGCAGGAGCCGGGTGGTGCGAAAAAACTCAGGCCCGGTGCATCGCACCGGGCCTGAGTTTCGCTTGTCGTGCGCCGCCAGGGACTCGAACCCCGAACCCGCGGATTAAGAGTCCGCTGCTCTGCCAGTTGAGCTAGCGGCGCTCGCTGACAACGGGAAGAACCTTAGCACGCCCCCAGACCCGGGTTCCAATCCGATACCGGGCTCCACCCTTCGGTCGAGCTTAACCGGCGAAAGCCCACAAAGTTCGCAGCTCCGCGGTCGAGGGGCGCAGGGCGCGGGCGCTCATGCGGCACGATGTCCGCCAGGCACGCGAGAACAGAGGTGGGGATGGGCAGGTTCGCGCGGACGGGGGCGATGGTGGGCGTCCTGGTCCTCACGGCGTCGCTGGCACTGACCGGGTGCGGCGACGACCAGAAGAAGCCGGCGTTCGTGGCCGGCGCGCAGCAGGGCGACGCGGTTCCGACCACGTCGCCGGGCACGACGGGCGACCCGAGCGAGCCCGCCCTGCCGGCGTTGTCGGTGAGCCCGGCCGACGGGTCCGACAAGCGGCCGGTCAGCACCGAGATCAGCGCCCGGGTCCCGGGTGGCGGCAAGGTGTCGAAGGTCGTCCTCACCGCCGCCGACGGCGCCACGGTCGCCGGCCGGCTGCGCCGGGACGGCTCGTCGTGGGTGCCGTCGGCCCCGCTGAAGTACGCGACCCGGTACACCGCCACGGTCACGGGCACCGGCACGGACGGCCAGACCCGGCAGGGCGCCAGCAGCTTCACCACGATGGCCAAGCCGAAGTCGATGATCGGCTCCGGGCTCTACATGTTCAGCGGCAAGACCTACGGGGTGGCCATGCCGGTGGTCGCCGAGTTCTCGCCGGGCATCCCGAAGAAGGACCGCGCCGCGGTGCAGAAGCGGATGTTCGTGCAGACCGACCCGCCGCAGCCGGGCGCCTGGCACTGGCTCTACAACGGCACGCAGGCCTACTACCGGGCGCCGGAGTATTGGAAGCCGGGCACCACGATCACCGTCCGGCTGGCGCTGGCCGGGATCCCGCTGAGCAACGGCCGCTACGGCAACATCGACCGGAGCGCCACCGCCAGGATCGGCCGCGCGTTCGAGATGAAGGTCGACAACGCGACCAAGCAGATGACGGTCTACGAGAACGGCGCGGTGGTCCGCACCCTCCCGGTGAGCCTCGGCAAGAAGAGCACCCCCTCCTCCAGCGGCACGATGGTGGTGATGGAGAAGAAGGAGTCCACGGTCTTCGACACCCGCGACGAGCCGGATCCCGACAACCAGTACGTCACCAAGATCGACTTTGCGCAGCGGATCACCTGGGGCGGCGAGTACATCCACGCGGCGCCCTGGTCCGAGGGGGTGCAGGGCAGGGCGAACGTCTCGCACGGCTGCGTGAACGTCTCGATGGCGAACGGCCGGTGGCTCTTCGGCAAGACGCTGGTCGGCGACCCGATCACCGTGCGGGGCACCGAGCGGCGGTTGGAGCCTGGCAACGGCTGGACGGCCTGGAACATGAGCTGGTCGCAGTTCGTCGAGGGCAGCGCCCTGCCGGTGCCGGAGGGCGGCCAGGGTTCGCCCTTCTGAGCAGGCGTAACGTGGGCGGACGCGGCAAGGGCCGGCGACCGTTCGGCCGCGTGCCGGCGGGCGGACGAGGGACCTCCCCGCTCGACAAAGCGCCGCAGGATATCGGAATCGTTACATCACGGGCGGGGTGTTTCGGTTCACGTCCGGCAACGGGTAACCGTTCCGGTGCGTCTGTAGGGGACGATGGGACCCGGGACCACGACTGTGAGGGAAGCATGCGAGCTAGCCAGGAAGAGCTGATCCGGGGCGGGACCGCCCGGCGCGGCGGGCGACGCCGCGTGTTCGCGGCCGCGGTGCTCGCCGCCGCCATGGCCCTGACCGGCTGCACCGGCAGCGGCGGCGACGACGACAAGCCGTCGAGCTGGCAGGGGGGCGGGGAGAAGGGCCCGAAGGCGGCGGCCACGATCACCGAGCCCGCGGCCGACGCCAAGGACGTGCCGGCCTCCACCGCCGTCACCTTCACCACGAAGGAGGCGGAGGAGACCACCGTCGAGCTGAAGGACTCCGCCGGCAAGGTCGTCGAGGGCCAGCTCGCCGAGGACGGGAAGAGCTGGCTGCCGGACGGCGCGCTGGCCTACGGCGAGACGTACACCGCCACGGTCACCGCGACCGGCGACGACGGCAAGCCGGCCACCGCGACCAGCACCTTCACCACCATGGCCAAGCCCGGCAAGCAGCTCCGGGTCACCAGCTTCCTCGGCGACAACCAGGTCGTCGGGGTGGCCATGCCGCTGATCGTCAAGTTCGGCCGGGCCATCCCGGAGGACTACCGCGACGACCTCCAGCGCCGGATGACCGTCACCGCGAAGCCCGCCCAGGAGGGCATCTGGCACTGGGTGAGCCCGACCGAGGTGCACTACCGGCCGAAGGAGTTCTGGAAGGCCAACAGCACGGTGACCTACAAGGTGCAGGCGGGTGGACTGCCGCTCGGCGACGGCTGGTACGGCCGCTCCGACCTCACCGTCGACGTCAAGATCGGCCCGTCGTTCGTGATGACCGTCGACAACCGCACCAAGAAGATGACGGTCACCAGGGACGGCAAGGTGATCAAGACGATCCTGGTGAGCCTCGGCAAGAAGAGCACCCCGTCGTCCAGCGGCACCATGGTGGTGATCGAGAAGCTCCGCCACACGGTCTTCGACACCATGGAGGAGCTGGGCCCGGAGGAGGGCTACCGCACCGAGATCGACTACGCCCAGCGGCTCACCTGGGGCGGCGAGTTCATCCACGCCGCGCCCTGGTCCGAGGGTGTGCAGGGCAGGACGAACGTCTCGCACGGCTGCGTGAACGTCTCGATGAAGGACGGCAACTGGCTCTTCGCCAACACGCGCATGGGCGACCCGATCACGGTGAAGGGCACCGAGCGCAAGCTCCAGAACGGCAACGGCTGGACCGACTGGAACATGAGCTGGGATGAGTACGTCAAGGGCAGCGCCGTGCCGTACGAGCCGCCGGCCGAGCCGGGCGACGACACCAGCCCGAGCGCGGACGAGCCGAGCGTCGAGCCGACCCCCTGATCGACGGACACCGAGCGGCCTCCTCCACCCCGGAGGGGGCCGCCCGCCGTGGCGAGGACCGGAAAACGACCGAAGCCCCCTCCCGGAGGAGGGGGCTTCGGTCTTCCTGGGGTGACTGATGGGAATTGAACCCACGACAACCGGGACCACAACCCGGTGCTCTGCCAACTGAGCTACAGCCACCATGCTCTCCGCGCCGGTCGACCCGGGCGGTGCGCGGACTAATAATAGCCACACCCCTGCCGGGCCCGTCCACCGGGTTCGGGCCGGCCCGCCCGGCGGGGCTCAGAGCTGGGCGGCGATCCCCTTGGCGGTCTCCACGTCCGGACCGGGCAGCGGCACGAAGACGGTCCGCCGGTAGTACTCCAGCTCGCGGATGCTCTCCCGGATGTCGGCCAGCGCCCGGTGGGCCAGCCCCTTCTGCGGCTGGCCGAAGTACACCCGCGGGTACCAGCGCCGGCAGAGTTCCTTGATCGAGGAGACGTCGATCATCCGGTAGTGCAGGTGGGCGTCGAGCCGGGGCATGTCGCGGGCGATGAAGCCCCGGTCCGTGGCGATGGAGTTGCCGCAGAGCGGGGCGGTCCGCGGATCCTTCACGTGGCTGGCGACGTAGTCGAGCACCATGTCCTCGGCCTCGGCCAGGGTGACCGTGGAGCGGCGCACCTCCTCGGTGAGGCCGGACTTGCCGTGCATGGTGCGCACGATCTCCGGCATCGCCTCCAGCGCCGCCTCGTCGGCGTGGATGACCACGTCGACACCCTCTCCCAGCACGTTCAGGTCGGGGTCGGTGACGAGCGCGGCGACCTCGATCAGCGCGTCCCGCCCGAGGTCCAACCCGGTCATCTCACAGTCGATCCAGACGAGAAGATCAGCCACCGGGACAGACTACGCGCCGCCGACCCGCCCGCGCCTGAAGCACCCTCGCCCAGGTGGACCGCTAGGGTTTCCCCGTGCCAGCCGAACCCGTCGCACCACCCGCCGTCACCGAGGACGACCCGGGTGGGCGCACGGCTCGTCGGCTCGTCACGGTGGTGGCGCTCGCGGCGGTGCTGCCGGCGCTCTACCTGCCGGGCCTGGTGCACGACTTCTTCGACCTCAAGATCTACATGCGGGCGATGGACTGGTGGGCGGCCGGCCACCCGCTCTACGACTACGTGCAGCCGGACCGGGTGCAGGGTGCGCTCTACTTCACCTATCCCCCGTTCGCGGCGCTGCTGCTGCGGCCGTTCGCGCTGCTGCCGCTCGGCGCCACCATCGCGATCTTCACGGTGCTGACCGTGGTCGGCGTGGTGGTGACGACCCGCTGGCTGGTGCTACCCGTGGTCCGGCGGCACGACCTGCCGGGGCTGTTCACCGTCACGGTCGCCGTGCTGCTGGTCCTGGCCGTCGAGAGCACCCGGGAGACGCTCACCTTCGGGCAGATCAACATGCTGCTGGTGGTGCTGATCCTGGGCGACCTGCTGTTCGGCGTACCGCAGGGGCGGCGCTGGGCCGGCGTGGGCGTCGGGCTGGCGACGGCGCTCAAGCTCTTCCCCGGCATCTTCGTGCTCTACCTGCTGGCCACCCGGCGCTGGCGGGCGGCGGCGGTGGCCTCGGTGACCGCGGCGCTGGCCACGCTGCTCGCGGCCGCGGTCGCGCCCGCCGACTCGTGGCGGTTCTGGACCCACGAGCTGTGGGCGACCGACCGGGTGGGCCGGACCGACTACACGGGCAACCAGTCGCTGTTCGGCCTGCTCAGCCGGATCACCGCGCCGGACAAGCCCAGCCAGCTCCCGTGGCTGCTGCTGGGGCTGCTGGTCGCGGGGTACGGGCTGTGGCGGGCCGCCCGCGCCGCGCGGGCCGGGGACGCGCTGGCCGGCCTCACCCTGACCGGCCTGGTCGGCGGGCTGGTCAGCCCGATCACGTGGACGCACCACCTGTACTGGTTCATCCCGGCGGCCGTGGTGCTGGTCGACGCGGCGCTGGACGCCGACCGGGACACGGTGGCGGGCGCCCGACGGCGGCGGCGGCTGCTCGCCCTCGCCCTCGGCACCGGCTTCGTGATCGTCTACGGGGTGGTCACCTTCCAGGACTGGGGTGTCGCTCCGGCGCGCACCGACAACCCTGGCGAGTTCGTCACCCGCAACGCGTACGTGCTGCTCAGCCTGCTGCTGCTGGCCGTGCTGCCGACCCGTCGGCCGGCGCCGGACCGGGCCGGCGCCGCGGCCGGAAACTTGCACTAACTGGACAGAACTCGCGACAAGCGGCGTTCAGCGCTAATCTGGTCCCAACTACCTCAGGTTTCTCCCAGGTAGCACCGAATTCCCCCGGTGACGGTGGCCCTCCGCGTCGGCAGCGCGGAGGGCCACCCGCGCTGTGGGGCGGGTGTCACTCGTCGACGGGCGTGGCCGGCCGGGGCGTCTCCGCGGCGGCCACCGGGGGCCACGACCAGTCCGCCTCGGGCGGCAGGTCGGCCAGGCTCACCGGCCGCCGGCTCGGCACCGGGCCGATCGCCGCGCGGGAGCGCTCGGCGGGCGCCGACCCCACGGAGACCAGTTGCCGTTCGGGCACGGTGGACGGTTCCGACCGCTGGCCCAGCCCGCTGAGCGAGCTGACCCCCAGCCGCCCGGCCAGCACGGGAATCTGGTCCGGCTCGACGACGAAGACCACCTCGCGCGGGCGGACCGGGCGCAGCAGCAGCACCACGGCGAGGACCACCAGCAGCGTCCCGCCGGCCAGCAGTGCCCAGGCCACCCCCGGGAACCAGCCGGCGCGCAGTTCGGCGCCCAGGTCCAGGGCCAGGTCGGCCCGCCCGTCGGGCCGCATCACCACGAGGCTCAGGGACCGGTCGGCCAGCTCGGCCGGGCTCCACTCCAGGACGCCGACCCCCTCGCGTACCCAGAAGTCCTGGTCGAGCGGGACGGCGGCGGCGGTGCCGGCGGTGGCCGGGTCGAGGCGGACCGGCAGCGGCCCGCGGGCCAGGGCGACCCGGCGCACGGTGGCGTGCGGGACGTCGGCCAGCCACCGCCGCACCTGGTCGGTCGGGGCCAGGCCGAGGAAGGCCGGGCCGTCGGCGGTCCGCGCGGTGAGCCGCAGTCGGGCCTGCCCGGCCCGGGCGACCGGCGCCTCGGCGCGGAGCAGCGCGTCCACGTCGGACACCACGACCGCCCGGGCGGGGGTGCGGACCGTCTCGAAGCGGGCGGCGAAGCCGCCGTCCGGGTCGGCGTGCCGGGCGGCGAGCCAGAGCCCGGCGCCCGCCAGCAGAGCCGGAATCCCCACGGTCAACAGCAGCATGCCGGCGATCGTGCGCACGAAACGCATTCGCGTCGTCCCCCTCGGTAGCGAAGTACCCGGCCGACCTTACCGACGGCGACCGCACAATCGCCGGATATCCACGGCAAGCACCTGAGGGACCGCGGGAACGCCGCCGGCCCGCCGGAAGATCCGGGCGACCATCCCGGCTCGGCGTGTCTGACGCCACGCCGCGACGCGGAACGGCCGACGGGCCGGCGGGCGGGCGGAGGTCAGGACTTCGCGGCGGGCTCCCGGCGGGTACGCAGGAAGGCGAGCCCGCCGAGGATCAGGCCGGCCAGGCCGGCGACCAGACCGGCCACGCCGAACGCGGTGGCCGCGCCGGTGTCGGCGTCGTCATCGTCGTCGTCCGCGGCGGCCGCCGCGGCGCTCGCGACCGGCGAGGCGGACGCCGAGGCCGCGGTCAGGGTGAGCACCGGGGCCGGGTTCTCCGGCTCCTCCCCGCCCTGGGTGGGCTCCTCGATCCAGCGGGAGACGTTGCCGTCCGAGTAGGTCTGGAGCACCTTGAACACCATCCGGTCGGTCTGCGGCAGCGGGCCCATCGACACCGGGAACTCCTGGAACTCGCCCGGCTTGACCCCGCCGTTCGGCGCCGCCGTCCAGGTGAGCTTGGAGACGGCCTCGGTGAGCTGGCTGCCGTGCACCTCGATCGGCGGGTCGACCTTGCGCTTCTCCACGGTCACCGTCCAGCCGGGCACCGGCATGGTGGAGACCGAGCCGACCGGGGCGTTCTCCGGCAGGTTCACCTCGACCTTGGTGGTCGACGCCGTGTCGCTCTCGTTCGGCACCCGGAAGGCGAAGCGGCCGTAGCCGCCCTGCTTGGCCTCCGTCGGGTTGACGGTGACGTGCGCCGAGGCCGGCCCTGCCAGGCCGAGCACGGCCGTGGCCACGGCGGCGAGGGTGAGCGCGGCGGCGGTTGCGGGACGCCGGAGACGGATCATGTGGGCGGGCCTTCCGTTACTTGACGGGCACGGTGGCGGTCACCGTGGCCTGGTCGATGTCGGACGTACGGACGGTGAAGCGCAGCTGCCACTGCCCCGCCGCCGGGAGGCTGATCTCGCCGAAGGCGTGGTTGTCGGTCAGCGGCAGCAGCGGGATGGTGATCGGCTCGATGCCGGCCGAGGGCAGCGCGGCGGTGGCCTTCCACTCCTGCACCGGCTGGGGCCGGTTGTCCTTCGTGTACGCGTAGAGGTGCAGCGAGTTGCTGCCGGTCTCGGCCGGGTCCAGCTCGACCTGGAGCGAGTAGATCGGGCTGCTCAGCGTGGTGGAGAAGTAGCCGGCCGGCGCGCCGGCCACGTCGGCCGTGGCGGTCCGCGCCGGGGTGGTCTGCACCAGCGTCGCCGAGACGCCGAGCACCACCCCGGTGATCGCCAGCTCGGCCAGCACGGCCCGCCGCATCGAGCCCGGGCGCCCCGCGGCGGTGCGCCGCCGGACCAGCGACCGGGAGTACGCGGCCACCCCGATCACCAGCGCGAACAGCACGATCTTGGCGAGCAGCAGCTGCCCGTACGTGGTGTCGACAAGCGCCTTCGGGGTGGCCACCTCGATCAGCCCCTGCACGGTGCCGGCGAGCAGCAGCGCCGCCACGGCCAGCGCCGCCCAGCGGGACCAGATCGGCAGGATGGCGTCCAGCTCCCGCTCGTCGGCGCGGCGCAGCAGGAAGACCGCGAGCATCACCAGGCCGCCCAGCCAGACGGCCATGCTGCCCAGGTGCACGGCGTCCACCACCACCGACACGGCGGGCGCGGGCGACGCGGCCGGGTGCCCGGCCAGGGGCCAGGTGAACAGCGCCGCCCCGCCGAGGATGGCCAGGATGAGCCCGTCGGTGCGGCCGACCGGGCCGGCGAACAGCGGGCGGAGCAGGAACGCCGCCGCGGCGAGCAGGCCGAGCCGGACCAGGTGGGCCGTGCCGTACGTGCTGTTCAGCACGTCGCCGAAGCCCGAGCCGGAGACGGCGAACAGGCCGCCGCCGTTGGTGTAGGGCACCTGGAGCCACAGCTCGGCGAGGGTGGCCACGGCGAGCAGGCCCAGGCCGGACCAGGCCAGCCGGGCGGGGCCGCGCCGGGACAGGCGGCGCGGCCAGAGCGCGGCCAGCACCAGGGCCGGGCCGACGAGCAGCAGCAGCCCGGCGTAGCCCAGGTACTTGGCCACCTTCACGGCGTTGCCCACCACCGGGTTCGCCCGGGTGTCCGTGCCGGTGTCGGTCGGCGGCGTGGACGGCGCGCCGACCGAGTAGGTGAACGCACCGGAGACCGGGTGGCTGTCGGCCGAGATCACCCGGTAGCTGACCAGGTAGGTGCCGCGCGCGCCGGACGGGTCCACCGGGATGGTGACCACGGCGCCCTTGAAGGTGGGCTCGCCCCGGTCCGCCCGGGAGCCGTCGGGCGCGATCACCCGGACCTTGTCGGGGACCTTGCGGACCCCCTCGCTGAAGGTGATCACCACCTCGGCGGGCGCGCTGGGCACCACGGCCGAGGCGGCGGGGCTGCTGCTCACCAGCACCGCGTGGGCGCTGGCCGGGGTGGCCGGGGCCAGCAGCAGGGCGACGAGGGTGACCAGCAGTCCGGCGGCGGCCCCCAGCCGGGCGACCCGGCGACGGTCGGCGCCGGCCACGGGGCGGCGGCGTACGGCAGCAGTCATGACCGTCATGCTTCCCGAACCGTGCGGCGCCCGGCGACCCGACCTCATCCGCGTCCCGGCGCCGTGGCCGGCCACGCGACGCGGGCCGGCCGGGCCCGGTGCCCCACCCGCGGGGCCTGCGGGGCCGCCCCGGCCAGCCGGTCCGAGCGCGCCTGGCGCACGTCGTCGCAGTTCACGAGAAGGTAGTCGGCGGGCCGGCGGGAAAAGTTCCCGGCGTGGGCCGGACCACGGAATGGGCCGAAGGACCCTGTCGGGCACAGGTACGCCGCGTAACCTCGGGTGACGTGATCCCCGCCCCGCGCGACACCTCCGCCGGCCGACCCGCGCCGGCCCACGAGGCTGCGCGGGACGCCGCGACCGACTGGGCGCTGGCCGCCCGCGACGGCGATCCGGCCGCCCAGGCCGCCTTCGTCCGGGCCACCCAGGCCGAGGTGTGGCGATTCGCCGCCGCCCTGGTCGACCCGGACAGCGCGGACGACCTGACCCAGGAGACGTACCTGCGGGCGTTCCGGGCGCTGCCCGGCTTCGAAGGGCGGTCCACCGCGCGGACCTGGCTGCTCGGGATCGCCCGGCGCGCCTGCGCCGACCACCTGCGCACCGTGGTCCGCCGCCGGCGGCTGGACCAGCGGCTCGCCGCGCACGCGGTCGCCGACCGGCCGTACCCGGACCCGGCCGGGCAGCTCGGCGCCACCGACCTGGTCCGCCGGCTCCCCGCCGACCGGCGCTCCGCGTTCGTGCTCACCCAGCTGCTCGGCCTGTCGTACGCCGAGGCCGCCGCGGTGGAAGGGGTGCCGGTGGGCACCATCCGCTCCCGCGTCGCACGGGCCCGCGACGAGCTGGTCGCCGCCGTCGGCGACGCGCTGGCGGGTTGATCGTGGAACTTTCCTCGCGGACGGGCCGACCAACGAGCGTGACCGCATCCCGTACCCGGGCCGCCCGCTGGCCCGCCGTCCGGCCCTGGCTCGGCGTCGCGGCCCGCCTCGGCCTGGCCGCCGTCTGGTTGGTCGCCGGCGGCGCGAAGATCGACGACCTGGCCGCCTCCGGCCGGGCCGTCAACGCCTACCAGGTGATGCCGTACGACCTGGCCACCGTGATCGGCGCCGCGCTGCCCTTCGTCGAGCTGGCGCTCGGCGTGCTCCTGCTGGTCGGGCTGGCCACCCGGGTGGTCGCGGGCGTCTCCACGGCGCTGCTGCTGGTCTTCGTCACCGGCATCGCCTCGGCCTGGTCCCGCGGCCTGGCCATCGACTGCGGGTGCTTCGGCAGCGGCGGGCAGCTCGCCGCCGGCCAGGCCCCGAGCTACCTCCCGGAGATCCTCCGGGACCTGGGATTCCTGGTACTGGCCGGATTCCTGCTGATCTGGCCCCGCACCCCGTTCTCGGTGGACGGCTGGCTGGCGGGCGAATCACCCGTGGAGGACCTCGATGAGTAGTCGCAAGGGGCGGAAGAACGCGGCCCAGATGGTCCGCGCCCAGATCGCCCGGGAGAAGCGGCGCACCCGCACGATCTGGACCTCCGTCGCCGCGGTGGCGGTGCTGGTGATCGCCGGGCTGATCGGCTGGGCGGTCTACTCCAGCCAGAAGTCGCAGACCTTCACCACCCCGCCCGGCGCCAACCCGCCCGGCACCGCCATCGTCCTCGGCCAGGGCCCGGTCACCGTCGACCTCTACGAGGACTACCTCTGCCCGGTCTGCAAGCAGTTCCAGCAGACCAGCGGCGCCACGCTCAACCAGCTGATCAGCGACGGCAAGATCCGGGTGAACTTCCACCCGGTGGCCTTCCTCAACCGCTTCTCCACCACCGAGTACTCCACCCGCTCCTCGGCCGCCGCCGGCTGCGCCGCGCAGGGCGGCAAGTTCAAGGAGTTCACCGACCAGCTCTTCGCCCGCCAGCCGGCCGAGGGCAGCGCCGGGCTCAGCGACGACGAGCTGATCGACATCGGCGCCGGCGTCGGGCTGAACCGCGACGACTTCGGCTCCTGCGTCAACGACGGCAAGTACAAGGGGTGGACCGAGCACGTCACCGACGACGCCAGCAAGTCCGGCGTGACCGGCACCCCGACCATCCGGGTGAACGGCAAGGACGTCGCGGACCGCTCCCCGGAGGGGATCAAGGCGGCCGTGGAGGCGGCCGGCAAGTGATCCCCGCACCGCTGCGGCGGGCCGGCCTGGTGGTCACCGCCGCGCTCGCCGCCCTCCTCACCCTCGCCACGCCGGCCGCCGCGCACGGCGCCGACGCCCCCGCCGGCACCGACTACCGGGCCGAGGTCACCGGGGTCGGCCCCGCCCGGCCCGGGCTGACCGCCCGGATGGTCGAGGCCGGCGCCCGGCTGGAGCTGACCAACCGCACCGGGGCCGACATCGAGGTGCTCGGCTACTCCGGTGAGCCGTACCTGCGGATCGGGCCCGGCGGGGTGTACGAGAACAGCCGCTCCCCCGCCACTTACCTGAACCGCACCCTCGCCGGGGACACCCCGCTCCCGCCGGAGGCCGACCCCGCGGCCGCGCCGGCCTGGCGACGGATCTCCGACGGCCCGACCGCCCGCTGGCACGACCAACGGACCCTCTGGCTGGAGTCGGAACCGCCCGCCCAGGTGGCCGCCGACCCGGGCCGTGAGCAGCGGGTCCGCGACTGGGTGGTGCCGCTGCGCGCCGGCACCGCGACGGTCGAGGTACGCGGCACCCTGGACTGGGTGCCGCCGCCGGACGCGTACCCCTGGTGGGTGGCCGCCACCCTCGGTCTCCTGGTGATCGGCGCGGCCGGGCTGGTCCCGGCCGGCACCGCCACCGGCGTCCGCGCGCTGCGCGGGGTCGGCGCGCTGCTCGCCCTGGGCGGGGCGGCGACCGTGGCGTTCACCGTCGGCAAGGCCGTGGACACCGGCGCCGCCGGGACCGGCGGGGTGCTGCTCGAACTGCTCACCGGCCAGCTGTGGACGCTGCTCACCGGGCTCGGCGCGCTCGCCGCCGGCGGGTACGCCCTGGCCCGCCGCCCCGCCGCCGACTTCGCGCTGGCGCTGGCGGGCGCCTGCCTGACCCTGTTCGCCGGGATCGGGAACGTGGCCGTCCTGTCCCGTTCGGTCCCCCCGGTGGCCGGCCCACCCGCTCTCACCCGCGTGCTGGTCACCGTGGCCCTGGCCACCGGCGCCGGCGCGGTGGCCGCCGGCCTGCTCCGCCTGCGCACCGCCTCCCAGGCGGCCCTGCGCACCCGCGCGACCCCGGGTCCGTCGACCCCCACTTCTCAGGGGCGGCGGGGCGCGAAGCCGTAGGGGAGTTCCAGGCGGTGCCGGGCCAGCAGCGGCTCGTCGGAGAGCAGGTCCAGCGTCGGGGCGTCGGCGACGATCCGGCCGGCGTCCAGGATCACCGCGCGGTCGCAGAGCTCCGCCGCGTACGGCAGGTCGTGCGTGACCATGAGCAGGGTCACCGGGAGGCCGCGCAGGATCTCCGCCAGCTCCCGGCGGGCGGCCGGATCGAGGTTGGACGACGGCTCGTCCAGCACCAGGATCTCCGGGCGCATGGCGAGCACGGTGGCCACCGCCACCCGGCGGCGCTGACCGAACGAGAGGTGGTGCGGCGCCCGGTCCCGGTGCTCCCCCATCCCCACGGCGGCGAGCGCCTCGTCCACCCGGGCGGCCAGCTCCACCCCGCGCAGCCCCAGGTTGGCCGGCCCGAACGCCACGTCCTCGGCGACCGTGGGCAGGAAGAGCTGGTCGTCCGGGTCCTGGAAGACGATGCCCACCCGGCGGCGGATCTCGGCCAGGGCGTCCCGGTCCCGACTCACCGCCAGGCCACCGACGCTGACCGTCCCCTCGGTCGGGGTGAGGATGCCGTTGAGGTGCAGCACCAGCGTCGTCTTGCCGGCGCCGTTCGGCCCGAGCAGCGCCACCCGCTCGCCGCGCGGCACGGTCAGGTCCACCCCGTGCAGGGCGACGTGACCGTCCGGGTACGCGTACCGGACGCCACGGACGTCCAGGGAGGGCGGCTGCTGCACGTACCCGATCATGTCAGGACGAGCGCGACGGCGGCGATGGAGGCCGCGATCGCCGGCACCGTCGCGGCGGCCGCCCACTGGCCGGCGGTGGCCGCGCCCGCGCCCTGCCACACCGCCGGCATCCGGCCCGTGTAGCCGCGGGAGACCATCGCCAGGTAGACCCGCTCGCCCCGCTCGAAGGCACGCAGGAAGAGGGCGCCCACACCGGCGGCGAACCCGCGCAGCTGCCAGAGGAAGCGCGGGTCGTCGCCGCGGGACACCCGGGCCACCCGCATCCGCCGGGCCTCCCCCACCAGCACGTCCAGGTAGCGCAGCATGAACGTGGCGATCTGGGTGAGGATCTGCGGGCAGCGCAGCCGGTCCAGGCCGACGATCAGGTCCCGCGTCGTCGTGGTCGCCGCCAGCAGGAGCGACGCGAGTACGCCGAGCGTGCCCTTGGCCAGGATGTTCCACCCGCCGTGCAGCCCGTCGACGGAGAGGCTCAGCCCGGCCACCTCGACCCGCTCCCCGGTGCCGAAGAACGGCAGCGCGAACGCGAACAGCACGAACGGCAGCTCGATCAGCGCCCGGCCGAGCAGCCAGCGCGGCCCCACCCGGGCCAGCGCCGCCACGGCGCCGACCAGCAGGGCGTAGCCACCGAAGGCCCAGTACGCCTCCCGGGGCGTGGCGACCACCGCGACGGTGAACAGCACCATCGAGACGATCTTCACCTCCGGCGGGAGGCGGTGCACCCGGGAGGACGACTCGCGGTAGAGCACGTGGGCGTGACCGGCACCCATCCGGGGCTCAGCGGGTGCCGGCGGCGCGCGCCGCGCGCTCGTCGGCGGTCGAGTCGCTCCCGGTGCCGGCCGGGCCGGCAGCCGAACCGTTCGCCGTGCCGTCGGTGTGGCCTGTTGACGGGCCGGCTGCCGGGCCGCGGCGGCGGGCCAGCCAGAACAGGCCGCCGCCGAGGGCGAAGGTGAGCAGCACGCCGAGCACGCCGGACAGGCCGGTGGAGAGGAAGCCGTTGCTCACCCCCCGGATGCCGTAGTCGGCGAGCGGGCTGTCGGCCAGCTCGTGGTCCTTCGCCTGCTGGGCCGGGCAGCTGCCGCCGGCGATCTCGTGGTCGGCGTTCACCGTGCAGCCCTTGAGCAGCGACGAGTCGAGCCCGTCCGGGTGCGCCGAGGCGTAGTTGCTGACGACGCCGGCCAGCAGCAGGGCGACCAACAGGCCGCCGAGGACGAACGGCCAGGGACGCTTGCTCATCGGGCACCTCCGGCGACCGGGACGGCGGGAGCCGGCACGGCCGGCTTCAGGGCGCGCAGGGCGTACACCAGGTCGGGGCGGACCTTGGCGACGGTGACCACGGTGGTCGCGGTGATCAGACCCTCGCCAATGCCGATCAGCAGGTGGACCCCGGCCATCGTGCCGGCCAGCCCGGTGAGGTTGCCGCCCAGGTCGGTGGTGCCGCCCAGCCAGTACTGGAGCACGAAGCCCTGGGACGCCACCACGACGCTGACCAGCGCGGAGACGAAGGCGGTGACGGCGAGCCCGGCCGGGGTGCGCGGCAGAAGCCGCAGCAGCAGCGCGATCAGCAGGTACGCGGCCGCGGTGCCGAGGATCGCCATGTTGGTGATGTTGAGGCCGAGCATGGCCACCCCGCCGTCGCCGAACACCAGCGCCTGCACGACAAGCACCACGGCGACGCAGAGCGCGCCGACCCACGGACCGACCAGCATGGCGGCGAGGGCGCCACCGAGCAGGTGGCCGCTGACACCGGCCGTGAAGATCGGGAAGTTGAGCATCTGCACGGCGAAGATGAACGCGGCCACCAGGCCGGCCATCGGTGCCAGCCGGTCGTCGAGGTCGCGGCGCCCGCGCAGCACGCAGAAGGTGAGCACGGCCAGCGCGAGGGCCGCGAACACCGCGGCGACGGGACCGTCGATGATCCCGTTCGAGATGTGCATCGCCAGGGTTTCCACCCGCTGAGCTTATTTGCGTACGGTCGTTGTTGCCAATCCCTTGCAACAAGCCATGGTGATCATCACGGGGACGGCGCGTCGCCACCCGCACGGGACCGCACGGCGGCGGTATCGTCAGCGCCATGACCGACCGCCTGAACCCCGGCGACCCCGCCCCCGAGTTCACCCTCCCCACCGACAGCGGCGGGACCCTGTCCCTGGCCGACCTGCGCGGCCGCAAGGTCATCCTGTACGCGTACCCGGCCGCCATGACCCCCGGCTGCACCAAGCAGGCCTGCGACTTCCGCGACTCGCTCGCCTCGCTCCAGGCCGCCGGCTACGAGGTCGTCGGCATCTCCCCCGACAAGCCGGAGAAGCTGGCCAAGTTCCGCGACCGGGACGCCATCACCTTCCCGCTGGTCGCCGACACCGACAAGGCCGTGCTGACCGCGTACGGCGCGTTCGGCGAGAAGCAGATGTACGGCCGGACCGTCACCGGCGTGATCCGCTCGACCTTCGTCGTCGACGAGGACGGGAAGATCGAGCGGGCGCTGTACAACGTCAAGGCCACCGGGCACGTCGCCAAGCTGCGCCGGGACCTCGGCCTCGACTGAACCTGTCGCAGGCCGCCGCTACGGTCTGCGCATGCCTCGATACAGATACTCCCCTGAGGCACTGACCGCAGCAGCCGCAGAGGCACGGAGCATCGCGGAGGTGCTTCGGCTGCTGCGCATACGAATGAGCGGCGGCTCGCACGCCCACATCAGCCGGCAGCTCAAGCGCTTCGGCATCGACACCTCACACTTCACCGGGCAGCGGCACAGCCGCGGAGTGCGGGGTCGTCGGCAGGCGTCGTCGCAGATTCTGGTCCGGCTGCCACCGGACGCGGCCAGAACACCCGGCTTCCGGCTCCGGCGCGCCCTTGCCGCCATCGGCGTGCCCGAACGATGTGAGATCTGCGGCCTCGGTCCCAGGTGGCAGGACGCTCCGCTCATCCTCCACGTCGACCACATCAACGGCGACCGGCTCGACAACAGGCCGCCCAACCTGCGGTTACTGTGCCCCAACTGTCACAGCCAGACGGCGACCTTCGCCGGCCGCGCCCGGGCCCAGGTCGGCGCGCCAGCCTCGTCGGACATCTCGGCTCGCAGCGAATCGGGCGACGGACCGATTCCGGATGCCGCAACCCTGGTCAGGCGGATCAGCGCCGGTGACGTGACGACGGTGGAGGCCGCTCGCCTGCTGGGCTGCACGAGAGACCACGTGAGCAGGTTGCGGCGGCGTCTCGAAGCAACTGGAACCATCGCACCGCGAACGCGCAGCCATGACCGGCCGGTCCAGCACCGGTTCCGCGATTCCGTCATCCGGTTCGCACTCGCGCACCCTGAGGCCGGATCCCGGAAGATCGCCGAGGCGCTGACCGGCGCCTCGGGCACCGGCACGGCGATCAGTCATCGCACGGTCCAAGTGATCCTCCGGGAGGCTGGGCTCACCACGCCGGAGGCCCGACGCTCTAGACTCAGCAGGTCTGCGGGAGTGGCGTAACAGGCAGCCGCGATAGGTTTAGGTCCTATTGTCCGAAAGGACGTGGGGGTTCGACTCCCCTCTCCCGCACTGGCCCGGTGTCGTGAAGGTCACGAACGCGGGTTCGCGTGGCGTCGCCTCGCGCAGGATGGCGGGCGTGAACCTGCGTTTCGTCCTGGACCCCGACCTCACCCCCGAGCTGCGCGAGCAGATCATCGCCCTCTGGGTGGACGTGACCAACGCCGGCGGCGCCGTCGGCTTCGTCGCACCGGTGACCGAGGCCGAGGTGCGGCCCATGGCCGCGACGACCTTCGCCGCCATCAGCGACGGCCCGGACCGGCTGCTGGCCGGCTACGAGGGGGACCGCCTCGTCGGCGTCCTGATCATCGCGGACAACCGGTTCCACCTGAAGACGCACTGGCGGGTGCTGAAGCGGGTCATGGTGCATCCCGACACGCAGGGGCGCGGCCACGGCGCGGCGATGATGCGCGAGGCCGAGCGGATCGGCCGGGAGCTGGGTCTGGCGGCGTTGCACGTGACGGTCCGGGACGGGCTGGGCCTCGGTGGTTTCTACGAGCGCCTCGGCTACCGCGAGGTCGGGCGGCTGCCCGGCGCGCTGCGGCTCGCGCCGGGGGACGACCGGGACGAGGTCTTCATGTGGCTCGACCTGGACTCCGCCGCGGCCTGACTCCACCTCCGCCGCGCGGTCAGCCGCAGCCGGCGGGGACCGGGGCGACGGTGGCCGGCGGGGCGGCGGCCGCGTCCACGACGGCGGGAGTGCCGGGCGGTGCCGTGGTCGACGGAGTGGCCGAGACGCTCGGCCGAGGGCCGGGCCGGGCCGACGGCGAGCGGCTGGGCGTGGCCGACCGGGCCGGGGCGCCGTACATCCGGACGGTGCTGCGCTGCACCTGGCCGGGGAGCATCCGGATGCCGGTGGCGGTGGCGCGGTGGCCGTACGCGTCGGTGACCCGGATGGTGTACGGCCCGGGGCCGGCACCGGAGGGGATGAGCCAGTAGTCGTAGTCCTCGCGGGCCGCGGCGCGCCAGGACCCGCCCTGCCGCACCTCGACGGCGCGCAGCGGGTTGCCGTGGTCGCCGACCAGGACGGCGAACCACCACTGTGAGGCGCCCTCCTTGACGCGGAAGGTGAGCGGGCCGGGCAGCGGCGGGTCGACGACCGCGCGGTAGCTGATTTTGACGACGCCCTGGACGGGGTCGGCGATCCGGGCGAACGCCTCGGCGGAGAGGTCGAGGTGGCCGGGATCGCACTCCGGGCACTGGTCCATGACGACGACCCGGACGGTGCCCTTGGGGCCGGTGACGTCGAGGTGGCCGCCGCAGGACGCGCCGGCCGCGTACTCGTCGGGGCCGAGGGCGACGTAGAGGCGGTTGGCGGGCGCGGCGGGCCGGGAGCAGTTGCCGCCGGCTCCGTTCGAGTCGTAGAAGGTGGCCTTTCCGGTGTGGACGGTGCCGCCGAGCGGAGGTGCGGCGAGCGCCCCGGCGGGCAGGGCGCGGGGCGGCGGGGCGGCGCAGGCGGGGGCGGCGCCGCCGCGTACCGCGAGGGTCACGGCGACCACGGCGGCGAGCGCGGCGAGGCCGCCGGCGGCGAGCCACCGGCGCGGGCCGGTCGGGGCACGGCGGCGGCCGGCCCGGCTGGGCCGGTGCGCGTCCCCGGCGGGGGTCGGGCGGCTGGGAGCGCTGCCGTCGGTCACGCCGGTCGATGCTGCCGGACGGGCGGGGCGCCGGACAAGCGGGCTAAGCGAAAGCTAAGACGGCAGGTCTGTCACCAGGCGACGCCGATGCCGTCGCCCGGGTACCAGTGCCGGGCCGGGGTCTCCCGGTAGGCGAGGAACCGGCGCCCGGTCCGTTCGGCGTGCTCGGCGAGGACGTTGGTGGCGGTGACGTTGTCGGTGAGCAGCACGGCGCCGGGGGCGAGCTTGGGTTCGACCGCCTCGAACTCGCTGCGTTCGTGCACCCGGCTGTGGTCGCTGTCGTGGAGGAAGAGGTCGACCGGCCGGTCGAGCGCGCCGATGGAGGCGACCGAGTCGCCGATGACGAGGTCGACCACGTCGGCCCACGGGGTGGCCCGGGCCAGGTAGCCGGCCTCGGGGTTGATGTCGAGCGAGGTGAGCCGGCCGGGGTGGCCCTCGGCGGCGTTGCGGAGCAGGGCGGCGGCCAGGACGCAGCTGCCGAGGCCCTTGTCCACTCCGGTCTCGACGACGTGGGCGGGTTTGCGGGCGCGGACGATGGCGTACCAGCCGATCCGGCGGGCGTAGCGGACCTGCCGGTCGGCGAGGCCGCGGCGGGAGGCGGTGGCGGTGGCGGTCTCGATGTGGGCGCGCAGCTTGTCGTCGCCCTCGATCTCGGCGAACCAGCGGCGCACCTGCCCGACGGGGACGTCGCAGGTGACGCTGACGAACCAGGCCAGGTGGTGCCGGCTGAGCTTGGTCAGCTCGTACGTGTAGTTGTGGTGCTCCCTGGAGGTGAGCAGCCATCGGGCGGAGGTGCGCAGCACCCGGGCGTCGTGCCGCGCCACCCGGGCGAGGCGCTTGGGGAAGGCGGCGACCGGCGCCAGCCGGGTCCGGGCGATGGCCCGACGGAGCTTCGTTGCATCCACCCGTGACGTTGTACCAGGTTCGGGGTGACGGTTGAGGAGGAAAGCGCCGAACGGGTGGCGGAGGCTGGCCGGTCGGACGAGGGTCGGCGTGACGGAACGTGAGTCAGTAGCATCGCGGCCATGTCAGATCGCCACCCGCTCGCCCACCCCGACACCCGTTTCCCGACGTCGGGAGTGGACCACGGCGCGGCGGAGGAGGAGAACCTGACACCGACGCCACGTCGCCGCCGCGGCCGGCGGATCACCCTGATCGTGCTGCTGGTGTTGGCACTGCTCGCCGGTGGCGGCCTGCTCGCCGGTGGCCTGTACTACCGGTCGGTCAATTCCTCGATCGACCGGATGGACGCGTTCACCGGGGTGCCTGAGGAGGCCCGACCGCCGGTCGTGGCCAAGGGCGCCATGAACATCATGATCCTGGGCAGCGACTCCCGCGACCCGGAGAACACCGGGGGGTCCCGGAGCGACACGATCATCCTGGCGCACCTGCCGAAGGACCGGTCGAGCGCACAGCTCATCTCGATCCCGCGGGACACCTGGACGGCCGTCCCTCGCTCGAAGGAGGGCCGGGGCGGCCGGGACGCCAAGATCAACGCAGCGTACGCGTGGGGTGGCGTGCCGCTGATGGTGCAGACCGTGGAGAAGTTCACCGGTGTGCGTGTCGACCACGTGACCATGGTGGACTTCGCCGGCTTCAAGGAGATCGTCGACGCGCTGGGCGGCATCGAGATCGACGTCGAGCAGGACTTCACCTCGACCCACTCGCTCGACTCGAGCGGCAAGCGGGAGTTCGTCAAGGGCCGGCAGACCATGGACGGGGCCACCGCGCTGGACTACGCCCGGGAGCGGTACGCCTTCGCCAACGGCGACTTCACCCGGATCAAGCATCAGCAGCAGGTCATCAAGGCGATCCTCGACAAGGCGGCCTCCGGCGGCACGCTGAGCAGCCCCACGAAGCTGAATTCGTTCGTCCGGGCCACCGCGAATTCGGTGGCCGTCGACAAGTCGATGTCCCTTGTGGACCTGGCGATGGAGATGCGTCACCTGCGCAGCGGCAACCTCGGGTTCTACACCTGCCCGGTGAAGGGAACCGGCCGGGTGGGCAGTGAGAGCGTGGTGTTCGCGGACTCGGCGAAGGCCAAGACCCTCTTCAACGCGGTCCGCCGCGACTCGGTCCCGGAGATTCTTTCCGCCGGGAAGTAGGACGTGGGATTGGCGTCCCGGCTCTGGCGGTCAGGCCTGCGCGCTCATATCCTTCGATCGCCCTCACTGTGCTCGCGCCGGGGAGGGCAGTCACGGGGGAGGATCCACCATGTCAGGCCAACCGGCCACGACAGAGCCGGCGGCGACCGGTCGTTGGCACGAGCCACCGCAGATCATGACGCGGCGGCCCGAGACGGACAGAGGCACGACGGCGCCGGCGCCCGTCCCTGACGCCCGGCCGAGGAACGGACCGGCGCCGGCGGCGGAGCCGCGCAGCGGTCTCGACACGACCGCGGTGCTGCCGTACGCCAGTTCCCGGGCCTCGACCCGGACGCGCCGGCTCCGGGCCTGGATGATGACGGCACCGGTCGACGTCGTCGCGCTGCTCGCGCCGCTGCTGGTGACCCAGAACTACTGGCGCGGCACGCTGGCCAACGCCGTCCTCACGGTGTCCGTCTTCGCGGCCGGCGGGCTCTACCGGGCGCGCCGGCACCTCAGCATCCTGGACGAGCTGCCGAGCCTCTCCGGGCGGCTGTTGGCCTCCGGTGCGGTGGTCGCCATCGTGGCGGCCTACCGGCATGACTCGGTGCCGTACGTCAGTGGATTCATGCACGGCGTGGCACTCTCCGCCGCTCTCGTGGTGCTGGGGCGGGCGTGCAGCCGGAAGGTGACCCTCCTCGCCCGCCGCCGCCGGTGGGTGGAGCACAACGCGATAGTCGTCGGCGCCGGCCCGATCGGGGTGGAGCTGGCCCGGCTGCTGCGTCGCTACCCCAGGTACGGTCTGCGTTTCGTGGGCTCCGTCGACACCGCCGCACCGCAGCACGGTGCGGCGGTCCCGCTGATCGGCACCCTGGACGACCTCGAGCATCTGGTCCGATTGCTGGAGTGCGAGGTGCTGGTCATCGCGGACCCGGACTGCACGGAGTCGGTTCTCATGGAGACGCTGCTCCGGCAGGCCGATTCCGGTTGTGACCTGTGGGCGGTGCCGCGGCTGTGGGGTTCCCGTTCGCACGGCGGCTACCCCGACCACATCGGCGCCATCCCGATCGTGAAGATCGGCGACACCACCTTCTCCGGCCCGCGGTGGGCCGTGAAGCGCGCCTCCGATGTGGTCCTCGCCACGGCGGCGCTGCTGATGTTGAGTCCGGTGCTGCTGCTGTGCGCGATCGCCACGTTCCTCGACGGTGGTCGTGGCATCTTCTTCCACCAGGAGCGGATCGGCCGCTACGGCAAGCCGTTCCAGGTGGTCAAGTTCCGGTCGATGCGACCGGTGGACGAGCACGAGTCGCAGACGAACTGGTCCATCGCGCACGACCGCCGGGTCGGGCCGATCGGGCGGTTCATGCGCCGTACGTCGCTGGACGAGCTGCCCCAGCTGTGGAGCATCCTGCGCGGGGAGATGAGCGTGGTCGGGCCGCGGCCGGAGCGGCCGTACTTCGTGGAGAAGTTCTCCGCCGAGTACCCGAACTACGCGATGCGCCACCGGGTGCCGGTCGGGCTGACCGGGCTGGCCCAGGTCAGTGGCCTGCGGGGGGACACCCCGATCTCGGACCGGGCGAGGTTCGACAACTACTACATCGAGAACTGGTCGCTCTGGCTGGACGTCAAGGTGATCCTGCGGACCGTCGCGGAGGTGTTCCGGGCGGGCGGACGCTGAGCGGCCAACCGGCCGTCCTCAGTCGACGGTGAGCAGCGGCAGCGGCCTGGCCCGGTAGCCGCTGCCCAGGTAGCGGTCGGGGTCGGCGTCGAGCACCGAGGCCAGGACCGTGCCGAAGACGTCCCGGAAGTCCACCGTGGCCTTCAGGTCACCGTCGTCCAGGTCGGTGAGGCTCGGCTGCTCGCCGTGGAACCCGCCGGCCACGGCCGGCCCCAGGACGAACACCGGCCCGGCCGTGCCGTGATCGGTGCCCTGCGAGGCGTTGGCGCGCACGCGCCGGCCGAACTCGCTGTAGACGACCACGGTCACGTGGCGGCCCTCCTCGGTGCGCGCCATCCGCGCCACGAAGGCGGACAGCGCGCGGTCGAGCCGGGTGAGCAGGCTCTCGTGCCCGGCCCGCTCCATCGCGTGGGTGTCGAACCCGTCGAGGCTCACCGAGTAGACCTGGGTGGGCACCCCGGCCTCGACGCACCGGGCCACGAGCGCCAGCTGGGTCTCCAGGACGCTGCGGCTGCCCGGGCCGGTGGTGAGGACCTCCTGCTCGACGCCGCCCGGGGTGGGGCTCTGGTGCTGTTCGGCGTTGCGGACCAGCTGCTCCACCCGGAGCAGGTCGCCGTAGGCGCGCGCGGCGCGGGCCTGCAGCTCCGGCTCGCCGGGCTCCCCCCGGCCGAGGGCGGCGACGGCGTCGGCGCTGATGCCCGGGGGCAGTTCGAGGCCGCCGACGTTGACGCAGGAACCGGCCCGGGTCTCCCCCGCGAGCACCGGGGGCAGCACCGGTTCGAAGCTGACGGCGGCCTCCGGCGCGGCCTTCGTGCCGTCGAGCCAGCGGCCCACCCAGCCGGTCGTCACCGGGTCGGCCGGGGACGCGGTCTGCCAGATGTCCATGGACCTGAAGTGGCTGCGGTCCGGCCGCGGGTAGCCCACCCCGAGGACGACCGCCAGCCGCTTCTCGTCCCAGAGCTGCTTCATGCCCCGCATGACCGGGTTCAGGCCCAGGGCGTCGTCCAGGTGCAGCACCTTCCCGGGGTCGTACGCCAGCTCCGGCCGCGCGTCGTGGTAGGCGGGATCGGTGTAGGGGACGACGGTGTTCAACCCGTCGTTGCCGCCGTAGAGGGTCACCAGGACGAGCTTCTTCGACGGCGCGGCCGCGCGGTCCTGCCCCGCGGTCCGCAGCAGCTGGGCGAGGCCCATCCCGCCGGCGCCGGCCGCGAGCGCGGCACCCGCGGTGACGCCCGAGGCGAGCAGGAACCGACGTCGGGTCTGTGGATTCATCGTCATGTCACCAGGTATTCCGGACTCGCCAGCCCCAGGGTCAACAGCTGCCGCCGGTCCTGCGTGCCGCGCAGCACCGCGTAGGTGCGATTCGTCCAGCGGTCGACGCCGAGCAGGTACGCCAGGCTCTCCGGGGTCAACTGGTCGACCGGCGCCTGCTCGGCCACACGACCGGCCAGCCGCAGGCGGACCTGCGCGGCGGCGGAGGTCAACCAGGAGCCGCCGGAGGGCCAGCCGCCCACGTTGGGCGGCGCGAACGGCAGCTGCCCCAGGTTCTCCAGGTCGTGCAGGACGGCCTTGCGGGTCTCCGCGGGCAGGTTGGCCGGTCGCACCCCCAGCTGCCGCAGTGCCCCGACGAGCCACTCGACCGGCTGCTTCACCATGGTGCCGGCGGTCGCCTGGAACGCCTCGTCGGCGAGCAGCACCCGGAGCATGGCCATCGGCGCCGGGAAGGCGCGCACCATCTTGTCCTGGAGCCCCTTCGGAATCGGCCGGGTGGACGAGCCGTAGCGGAACCAGAGGCGGGCGGCGACGAACCGGGGACAGGCCTCCTGGGTCAGCAGCAGGTCGACGAGGCTCTGCGCGGTGAAGGTGTCGGTGCGGCCCAGGATGGTCTTGCGGCCGTCGTCGTGGGCGCGCGGGTCGAACACCGACCGGCCCATGGTGAGGCTGAACCGCCAGCCGGTCAGCGCCCGCCCCGCCTCTTTGACGTCCTTCTCGGTGTAGTTGCCGATCCCCAACAGGAACAGCTCGCACAGCTCGCGGGCCAGGTTCTCGTTCGGCGCCTGCCGGGTGTTGAGGTGCCCGTCCAGGTAGTGGTTCAGCGCCGCGTCGACGACCATCCGCCGGGCCATCACGGTGAAGTCGGTCGCGCCGCGCAGCGTGCGGTGCTGGCTGAGCATCAGCTGAGGGCTGCGCACCTTCTTGACCGAGGTGGCCCAGTGCCCGTGCCAGAAGAAGACCAGCTTCTCGACGGCGTGGTGGCTGGCCACCGTCATCCGGTTCAGCCACCACTCGGTGATCTGCGCGGTCTGCTCGTCGCGGAGGTCCTCCAGCCGGACCTTCTCCTCATAGGTCAGGTCGCGCTTGCCCGCGTACGCGTCGGGCCCGAGGTCCGGGACGGGCGCGCCCGTCGCGCCGACGTCCGGGCCGGGCGGGGCGGTCAGTCCGGTCAGTGCGGCGGCGTAGCCGGCCTGGCGAGCGGCGGCGAGCTCGACCGCGGTCGGGCCGAATCCGGCACGCCGCAGCAGCAGGCCGACAGTGTCGCTCATGACGACAACCTTAACGAGCGCCGCCGGTCAGGACAGACCGGTGCCCGACGCGACAGCTGTCGGTCGTGGACGGTCACGGGCCGGCAGCGCGACGAGAACCAGCGAGTAGACGACCATCCCGACGGCCGACGCGACAAGATAGCCGGACGGCCCGAACTGGACGGTCAGCAGCGGCGCGGCGAGCACGGTCAGGCCGAGCATCACATAGCGGGCGCGCAGGAGCAGGGCGAACTCACCCCGGATGAACCTGCTCAACGAGCAGCCGTAGGAGAACCCGAGCGCCGTCTTCTCCAGCCCGGCGGCGACCAGGACCCAGCCCACCGGGAGGAACGACAGCGCGGGGACCAGGCCCTGCCCGACGAGCACCGCCAGCCCGAGGGCGACCGAACCGGCGGCCATGAACGCCCACGCCTGCGCCCCGTCGCGCAGGTCCTGCCGCCGGGTCGTGCCGGCGTCGGCCTTGCGCTGGTAGACCAGCACCCGCCGGACGGTGATCGACACGAACGCCAACGGCCCGAACAGCTGCTGGGTGATGCGGATGACGCCGAGCGTGGCGGCCTCGGCGACGAACGCGGTGACCTGCAGGGCGAGCACCGGGGTGAGACCGACGAGCAGGGCGTCCAGGGAGGCCGCGCCCATCACGCCCCGCCGGGACCGCACCCAGCCGGGCAGCCCGGTGAAGCGCGGCCGCCGCTCGGGTCGGCCGACGGCGGCCAGGAGGAACACCACGTTCACCACGGTCCAGGACAGGCAGACGGCCAGCGGCGAACGGGTGGCGGCGACCACCAGCACGACGAGCTGCGCGGCCAACCACGCGGCCGTCTCCAGGAAGACGGACCGGGCGGCGCCGGCCGCCACCCCGGCCGCCCGGCCGATGTCGAGCGCGATGGCGAACGGGATGCCGGCAGAGTAGGCGACGGCCAGCTCGATCGACCCGCCCGACACCGCGAGCGCCGACACCACGGCCAGCACCGCGCCGGCGAGCCCGCCGGTCAACGCGGCGGCCACCGACCGCTGGCAGTCCGTCCGCTCGGCGGTCCGCTCGGCGTGTGATTCGGCGAGCAGCGTCGCCTCGGCGAGGGACCGCTGAAGGACGCCGCAGGTCAGTTGGAACACCAGCATCGCGGGCGCGGTGGCGCCGACCGCGGACAGGTCGCCGGCGTAGCCGAGGGCGAGGCTGAAGACCAGGCTGGTGCCCATGAGGGCCAGCTGCCCGAGGGTCAGCGCGAGCCGGGCCCAGTTCCGTCCGGTCCGCGGCGGGGCGAGCGTCCCGGTCACGGCCGCCGCCCCACCGTCACGTCGTCCGCGCCGGACCACGCCTGCCGGGTGGCGGCCACGACGGCCTGCGGCAGCGTCATCGGCACGCCATCCGGCCGGGCGCCCGAGGGCGCCGCGTCAGCCAGCAGCGCATCGAGCGCGGCCGCGGCCGCGGCCGGGTCCTGGAAGTCGGCGTACGCGTAGGCGCCACCGGAGACGACGGCCGCCTCGGGCAGTCCGCCGAGCGGTGAGACCAGCATGGGCGTCCCGGTGCGCCCGACCTCGACGGCGACCCGGCCGAACGGCTCCGCCCAGCGGGACGGGATGAGGGCGACATCGACCGCGTCGCAGAATGCGTCGACCGTCATGTGGCCGGCCAGGTCCAGGTCGACCTCCTCCGAACGCGCCAGCTCGGCCAGTGTCCGCGTGTAGTCGGGCTGCCCCTCCCCCGCGACCAGCATCCGCACGCGGATGCCCGTGCTCCGCTGGTGGGCGCCCGCCGTGCGGATGGCCGACTCGACGCCCTTCACCGGGTCGAGACGGCCGAGGTACCCGACCACCAGCCGGGTCTCGTCGACGCGCCGCGCCGGGCGTACCGCTTCCGGCGGGCCGATGAGCGGGTAACCGACGAGACTCGCCGCCGGGGTGGTCAGGCCGGCCTCGACGAGTTCGTCGCGGACGAAGCGGGAGACGCAGACGCTCACGGCGCCGCGTGGGGTGGCGCCCCGCATGAT
Organism: Micromonospora sp. A3M-1-15; assembly: GCF_024213425.1. Classification (NCBI taxonomy): domain Bacteria; kingdom Bacillati; phylum Actinomycetota; class Actinomycetes; order Micromonosporales; family Micromonosporaceae; genus Micromonospora; species Micromonospora sp. A3M-1-15. The sequence continues at coordinate 1,203,511 of NZ_JANAVK010000001.1, forward strand.
CCCGGCCTTGACCCGGCATTCCCCACACACCGTCTCGCAGGTACGGGAGTCCTTCAGTCGCGACCGGCGCCAGCACGTGTCGCTCAGGTCGTGGAAGACCCGGACGTAGCGCAGCCCGCGCGCCCGCACCCAGCGGGGCAACCAGGGACCGGTGCGGGAGATGTTCGTGGCCACCACGGCGTCGGGCCGGAACGTCCGGATCCGGCGCGTCAGGCGGAACGCGACCAGGGGCAGCAGCCAGGCGGTCAGAAACTCCAGCCCCCGCCGGATCCGGGTATCGGCGTGGCGCCGGCGGGCGAAGGGCCGCCGGACGGCGTGCACGGTGAGCGGACCGTCGGCGTACGTCGAATCGGTGGTGGACGGCACGAAGACCGACACGTCGGCGTAGCCGGCCAGGTCGTGTGCGGCCGCCCGGGCGGACCGCTCGGCGCCGCCGACCTCGTCCGGCCACCACCAGTCGGCGAGGACGGCGACCCTGGGCCGTGGTTCAGTCATGCGGCGCCATCTCCTCTGCTCTGGTGGGTGCCGCGGCCGGCGAGCCGTGGTCCACCGGTGGGGGCGGTCGGGTCAGCCGCCAGCCCCGGTCGGGCAGGGCGAGCACGCCCACGACGAGCACCGCGAACGCCGCGCCGACGAACGGGATCTGCGCGCCGAGGGGACCGCGCAGCAGGCCGATCTGGAAGGCGGCGAAGGTGACCGTGAGGGCCGTCCCCAGCCCGGCCGGCGTGGCCGTCAACGCACGGTCGAGACGCCGCGCGAGCCGCCCGTAGAAGAAGAACAGCACCACCACGCCGACGAAGGCGAACTCCAGGTACGTCTCGGCCCAGAACGGCAGGGCCAGGTTCTGGAAGGAGTAGCCCCGACTGGCCGCCACCTCGTTGCCGGCCGGGATCGCCTTCCCCTCCCACCACGAGCGGGGTACCCAGAACAGCAACGCGGAGACGAGGTGGTGACCCCAGCTGTGGCCGTGCACGCGGGCGTAGTAGACCGCGTTCACCGTCTGCTGGAACCCGTCGAAGTCCCACGTGTAGTAGGCGTCCAGGCCCAGCCGGAGGTCGCCGCGCGACCGCTCGTTGCGGAACAGGTTCGCCAGCGGGTAGAGCACGGCGAGGCCGGTGAGCATGCCGAGCGAGAACAGGGTCCGCCAGCGCTGCCGCTCGAACCGCACGATCGCCAGGCCGGCGGCGAGCAGAACGCCGAAGGCGGTGAACCGGTTCGCGGAGAGCGGGTTGTTGTAGACGACGTTGAGGAGCACCGCGGCGGCCGTGGTGCCCAGCAGCACCCACCGCGTCCTCGGGCCGGCACAGGTCCGGCTCCGCCAGCAGAGCAGACACAGCACCAGGGCGATCGCGGCGACGGCGGCCGGGAAGGTGCTGAGCAGGCCGAGCAGCGCCAGGTCCTGCCGGCTCTTCAGGCCCGCCTCGGCGATGGCGCGTTGGAGGTCGTCGCGGCTGCCGAAACGGACGGCCAGCCCGCCGGTCATCGGCAGGCAGACGGCGGCCAGCACCGCGGCGGTGGCGGTGACCGTCAGCGCCTTCTCGACGGTGATCGGCCTCCGGGGCGAGGTGCGCGACCGCGGCGCGGGCAGGCGACGGGTGTTACCGGCCCAGTAGGCCAGCACCGCGAACAGGAGGATGACCTGCGCGCTGACGTAGTACTGGTCCAGGGGCAGGTCGGGCCAGGGCAGCCGCCGGTCCCGGATCTGCAGCAGCGGCGCGAAACCGACCCAGACCACGACGAAGGCCCAGAACGTCACGGAGACCGGGCTGAACGACGCCGACCGGGTCGTCCGGTAGAGGGCCGTGAGGCACACCGCCACCACGACGAGGCCGAGCACACCGGCGACGGTCGGTCGGGGCAGCACGGTCGTCACCCCGAGGGCCGCGACGACGGCCACCACCGCGACGGTCACGACCAGGGCGGGGCCGTCCAGCCTGCGGGGGCGCGGGGCGGGCCGGGCGTCCTCAGGCGGTCTCATCGGCCACCCACGAGGCGACGTTGGCGCGGAATACCGCGACGGAGAACCGCGCGGCGTGGGCCTGGACCCGATCCCGGTCCAGATCGTCGACGTGCCGCAGCATGGCGGCGTACGCCCGGGGGTCGTCCGAGTCGACCAGGAAGCCGGTCTCGCCGTCGACGACCGTCTCCACCACCCCGCCCCGGCGCAGTCCCAGCACCGGGGTGCCGCAGGCCATCGCCTCCACCGGAATGATGCCGAAGTCCTCGTGGGTGGGGAAGAGCAGGCACCGCGCCCCCCAGTACAGCTCGCGGAGCCGGTCCCGGGACGGCTGCCGTTCGAAGCTGACGGGGACGGCGGCCCGGGCCGCCTGCCGGCGCAGGGCCTCCTCCTCCGGCCCCGACCCGGCGATCACCAGCGGCATCCCAGCGGCGTCGGCGATCTCGATCATCAGGTCGAACTTCTTGTACGGGATCCAGCGTCCGACCCCGAGCAGGTAGCCGCGGTCCTGTCGGCGCTGCCCGGCCGGGGCGTCGGTAAAGTGATCCACGTCGACCGGCGGGTGGATGATGCGCGCGTCGCGCCGCCAGAACCGCTGGATACGAGCCTGCACCTCCCGGGAGTTGGCGGCGTAGCTGTGGACGTGCCGGCTCAGCCGGACGTCGGCCCCCTGGAGCACGCGCCGGGGCACCGTCAGTACACCGTTGGAGCCCCGGCCGTCGAAGTCCGGGCTCCACAGGTAGCGGGCCGGCGAGTGGATGTAGCTCAGGTAGCGCGCGTCCGGCGAGGACCGGAACTTCACGGTGTGCGCGAAGGCGTGACTCGACGAGATGACCACGTCGAACCGCTCGCTGCTCAGCGTGCGCCAGGTCAGCGGCATCAGCGGCAACGCCAGCGCCTTGGACCGCCGCAGCGGGGTCCGGGCCAGCCACGACTCCTGGAGGTCGAGGCCGCGTCGCGCGTCGCGGTCGCGCCAGAGCACGAACCCCTTCGCGTCCGGCAGCACCTCCTGGATGGCCAGGAAGACGTTCTCCGAGCCGCCGGTGGCGCCGAACCACTCGTGCACCAGGGCGACCGACCGGCCGGCCAGCAGCGGGCCCCCCACGCCTCCGCCGGCAGGATCGACCTCGGCGACGTCGCCGTCCGGGCTGATCATTCCGCTCACCCCATCACCATCTGCAACTGCTCGTCGAGCCGGGCCGCCAGCGTCCGCGCGTACGTCGCCGTGAGGTGGTTCGTGTCGCGGTACACGAGCACCCCGCCGATCACCGCCGCGCACCGGTCGGCGGGACAGATGGCGTCGTTCAGGTCGACCAGCCGTACCCCGGTGAGGCCCCGCACCGCGTCCACCTGGAGCGGGCCGATGCCCTCCAGCGCCTCGTCGCGCGGCACCGCGCACCGCGTCAGCTCCTCCCGGTGCGCCGATACGCACTCGGCGACATCCAGGCGCGGCGCCGGGGTGTCCCGCAGCACCACCACGGGTGCGATGCCGGCCAGCGACCGCCAGGTCCGCCGCATGCCGTCCACCAGCGCGGTGCGGCCTTCGGTCCCCTTGAGCGTCCGGCCGTCCCGGTAGGCGGAGTAGTTGTAGCTGCTCGTCACGACCAGGTTCGGGCGGTCGGCGGCGAGCCGGTCGGGCAGCGCCCGGTTCCACGCCGCGCAGGTGTCGACGGGCCGCTGGCCGTCCGCGCCGACCACCTCGACGTCGAGGGCCGGGCAACCCGACTTGGTGTACGTCAGCAGCCGCCAGTTCCGCCGCTCCGCCACCGCCCGCAGCGTCGGCACCCACTGCGCGGCGTGCGAGTCGCCGACCACGGCGATGGTGACCGTGGCGTCCTGCGGGCCGTACGCGCAGCGCAGCACCGCGCGTTCGGTGGGGCCGGCGTGGCACCGGTCGGAATAGACCGACGGCAGGTCGTCGCGGGCCACCGACGGGTCGGGCACCACCGACGGGGCGCGGTCGACGGGCGCCCCGGCGGCGGTCGTGCCGTCGGCGGTCAGCACGGCGGCACCCGGCGCGTCGGGCACGCCCCCGCCGGCCCGGGGCGCGGCCGGTGCGGTGACGGCGGTCTGGAAGGCCAGCCCCGCGCAGACCGACAGCACAGTGCACGCCGCCCCGACGGCGAGCGCGACCCGGGGCCGTACCGCGAGCCGGGGCGAGTGCCAGACCGGCCGTTCCACCAGCCGACTGGTCAGGTACGCGAGCACCACGGAGAGGGCCACGGTGGCGACCACGGCCGGCGGGTCCGGGTCGGGCATCCGCGCGGTGAGGACCACGAGCAGCGGCCAGTGCCAAAGGTAGAGCGTGTACGAGATCCCACCGAGGAACTGCATCGGCGGCAGCCGCAGGAGCGCGACCGGACCATACCGGCCGGTGGCCCCGGCGGCGATGACGAGGGCCGCGCCGACGGTGGCGGGCAGCGCCATCGCGCCCGGGAAGGGGGTCGACGTGCTCAGCACCACCGCCGAGGCGGCGATGGCCGCGACGCCGAGCCAGCCCGCCGCCGCGGCGACCGCGCCGGTCAGCCGCCGGATCGGCGCCAGCGCGAGCAGCGCGCCGACGGCGAGTTCCCACATGCGCGTGGTGGTGACGAAGTAGGCCCGGCCCGGGTCCGCCTCGACCAGCAGCACCGACCAGGCGAAGGAGGCCGCCCAGACGACGGCCACCGCGCCGAACGCCAGGGCGCGGAACCGGGAGCCCGGGGTGCGTCCGCGCCGGGCCAGCCAGGCGACGCCCACGAGCAGGACCGGCCACACCAGGTAGAACTGCTCCTCGACCGCGAGCGACCAGTAGTGCTGCACGATGCTCGGGGCCTGGCCGACCGCGAGGTAGTCGACGGACTGTTCGGCGAGCCGCCAGTTGACCAGGTAGAGGGCGCTGCTCACGACGTCCCCCGCGGTGTCCCGCCAGCGGATGTCCGGCAGCAGGAGGTACGTGAGGACCAGGGCTGCGAGCAGGACGAGTGCGGAACTGGGCAGCAGGCGCTTGGCCCGCCGAGCCCAGAACCGGCCGAGCGACAGCCGGCCCCGGGCGGCCACCTCGGCCGCCATCCCGGTCGTGATCAGGTAGCCGGAGATGACGAAGAAGACGTCCACCCCGACGAAGCCGCCGGAGACGTACGGGACGCCCGCGTGCCAGAGCACCACCAGCAGGACGGCGAGCGCGCGGAGACCCTCGATGTCCGGACGGAACGCGCTCCGCGGCCGCTCGGTGGTCGTCCCGGCGTCAGTGGGCGTCGCCGGCGCGTCATCGTCGGCCGGCACGGCCGCCGGCGTGCCGGGTGCCCCCTCGGGCAGGTTCAGCACCAGCGTGTCGTCCTGCGCGGACGGCTCGTCCCTACGGTCCGGGCCGGGCAGGGACAGGACGACCGTGTCGTCCGGCGACGACGGCGTCCCCGTCCGGCGGGCCGCGGGCACGGTCAGCACCAGCGTGTCCTCGGGTGAAGACGGCACCGGCGCGGCCATCGGTGCCGGCGTGGGTGGGCCGACCTCCGCCGGGGTGGGCGGCGGCACGGCGACGCCCTCCGATCCCGTGTCGAGGCCCGCCCCGGCCGGCCGCAGCCGGCGGCGGAGCGCGCGCTGCCCGAGGGTCACCGCGCCGATGACCAGCGCGCCGCCCGCGGCGGACAGGAGGTACGACCACCAGGTCGCCGCGTTCTCCGTGACGTCGCCGTCCAGCCGCAGCCGCTCCTGCGCGCGCTGCCGGTACGCCCGGGCCGCGGCGTGTCCGGGGTCCCGGCTCAGCACGCCGTCGAACCGCTCGATGGCCTGCGAGTAGTGGCCGGCGAAGTAGACGGCCAGGGCCGACCGGAAGGCGCGGTCGGTCTCGCCCAGCCGGTTGTCGACACCGCTCTGGGCGAGGATCCGCTCGATGTTGGCGGCGACGATCAGGTCGCGGATCGGTTCGCCCTCGGCCGAGGTGTCGGTGTCCAGGAGCGCGACGAGCCGGCCGGACGCGTCCACCACGGGCCCGCCCCGGGAGTCGGGACCGAGCTGGCCGCTGACTCCGGTGCGGTTGGTTCCGGTACGCCCGATGACCTCGACGGTGCGGTTGCGGACGGTGTAGGTGCCGGAGTCGCCGGCGCTCTCGCCGAGGGCGTAGCCGAGAATGTCCAGGGAGGAGCCCGCGCGCAGGTCCGGGGCGGGGGCGAGCTCGACGGCCGGGAGCTCGCCGCGGCGCAGCTTGACCAGAGCCACGTTGCCGTCCACCGCCGGCAGCGCCTTCGTGACGGCGCCGGCGACCGCCGGGACGGAGGCGTCCCCCGACGTCGCCTCGCCGAACTGGCCGGTCAGCCGCAGGGTCGGCGCCGTGCCGCGCCGGGGCCCGGTGAACGCGGACGAGCCCTGGAGACCGGCGACGAACCCGTCCAGCCGCTCCGCCGGCAGCTCGTTGCGCTGCACCAGGGTGCGGCCGAGCCGGTAGAGGGCGTTGACGAGGAGCACCTCCCGGCTCGGCTGCACGCAGACCGTGGTGGTCACCACGTAGCCGTCGGGGTTCACCACGGCCCCGCTGCACCGGCGCACCACGACGACCTGTTCGGGACGGACCAGGGCGCCCGTGGCGGTGTTCCGGAGGTAGCCGGCATATCGCGCCTCGAGGAAGGCGGTTGCCGGGGTGGCCACGGCGACCGCCGGCTCGTTGCGGGCGTACGTCGGCACCGCCGCGGCGGCCGGGACGGCGGGGGCGCAGCCGACCGCGACGGTGCCGAGCAGGACGGCGAACCGACGTGCCAGGGCCGTACCAAGGGGCATGTCGGAACTCCGCGCAGCGAGGAAGGGTCGGGCGGTCAGAAGATCAGGGTGTCGCGCAGGTGGTTGGCCACCCGGCGCAGCCGGCCCGCACCGTCGATCGGGGAGGTCATCCGGAAGACGACCTGCCGGTCGATCTGCCCGCTGTTCCCGCCGCGCCAGTAAGCGACCAGCACCAGGCCGTACCGGCGCTCACCGTCGAGCTGAAGCTTGCTGGAGTCGGCGTAGGAGACGAACTGGCCGCCCCGCATCCACTGGAGACCCCAGGCCTCCTCCTCCTGGCGCATCGCGGTCTGCCGCTGGGCGTCGCACGGCACGGGGCACTCCCGCACGATCAGCTCGCCGCCGATCTGCTGCTTGTCGTTGGAGACGCCGCAGTTGTACTTGACGAACCCCTGCGCGCGGCCGGCCGGCGTGCAGTCCCACTCCGCCGGCACCTTCAGGGCGAAGCCCAGGCCGTCGAGGTCGGCGATGGTGCGCACCGAGTCGCCCGGGGTGAACTTGGGCCACTCCTTCGGCCAGTCGCCGGCGCTCGGCGGCTCCAGGCCGGGCGACTGGGGCGGCGTCTTCTGCTCTGGCTGGAGGGCCGGGCTGGTGGCCTCGGTCCTGGGCTTGCCGGGGTCCTCTCCGCCGAACCAGACGACGGCGCCGCCGGCACCGGCGATGACCACAAGGACCAGCGCGGCGATCCCGATCCAGAGCCCGGTCCGGCGGGGGCGCGGCTCGGACGGCGTGATCCGGCGGGCCGGCGCGGAGAACGGGTCGTGCGGTGGGGCGGTGACCGGCTGCGGCGCGGGGGACACCTGCTGCGGCGCGGGGGACACCTGCTGCGGCGCGGGGGACACCTGCTGTGGCGGGGACGAGACCTGGTGCGGCACGGCGGCGTGCATCGCCCAGGGCAGCGGCGCTCCGGAGGTGGGGCTCGGGGTGCCGGAGACCGGCACACCGGAGACCTGCTGGGGCGGCGGTCCGCTGACGGCGCCGGCCTCAGGGATCAGGACCTGCGTCTCGGACTCCACCGGGTGCAGGTCCATGCCGAGGGTCTGGAACAGCCGCTGCGCCCCCATGCCCTCCTCCGAGGGATACGCCACCCACGGCTTCGCGGCGGCGAAGTCGGCGTTGACGTAGCGTTGCCCGCCCGAGGTCAGCGCCATGGCGTTGGCCGCGTTGGCGAAGGCCTCCCGCCAGGGCGGGTCGGCCGCCGCCGCGCCCTCGAGCACGGCCACCGTCACCAGCCGGTCCTGCCCGTCGATGGCCCACCACGCCGTGCCGACCTGGCAGACGCCCAGCGCCTCGGTGAACCTGTACGGGCCGACCGGCTGCATGCGACAACTCCTCTGCTTATCCGCCGTGCGGATAGTACAGAGCGGACGCCCCCTCCCTCGTCCTCCGGTCACCGCACTGCCACTGGTCGGAAGGTTGCGCGCTGAAAGATTTCATGCATAGAGTCACGCTGTGAATGAAAGCGGTGCGGCACCCACCGACCGCCTGCTCGACCTCTTCCACGGCGTCCGGCTCACTCCGACCCAGCGCCGGATCGCGCACTGCCTCGTCCAGCAGGCGGGCGCGGCGGCGTACCTGTCCGCGGCGGAGGTGGCCGAGCTGGCCGGGGTCAGCCAGCCGTCGGTGACCCGGTTCGCCATGGCGCTCGGGCACGACGGCTATCCCGCGCTGCGCCGCCGGCTGCGTGAGCTGACCGCCACGGGCGCCGCCGACCCGGCCGACGCCGGCAACGCCCTCCAGCGGGCGGTGCACGCCGAGATGGGCAACCTCGACCGGCTCGCCGGGCAGCTCGCCGACGCCGGCCGGATCGCCGAGGTGGGCAAGCTGCTCGCCGCCAGCCGTCCGCTGCCGGTGCTCGGGCTGCGCGCCGCCGCGCCCCTGGCGGCCTACTTCGCGTACTTCGCCGCGAAGGTGCACCCGGACGTGCGGGTTCTCGACGACGGCGGCAGCCTCCTCGCCGACCGGCTCGAACAGGCCGTCGCGGCCGGGGCGGGCGCGCTGCTCGCCTTCGTGCTGCCCCGCTACCCCCGGGAGACCATGGACGCGCTGCGCGAGGCCCGGGAGGTCGGGCTGACCGTCGTGGCGATCACCGACTCCCCGGTGAGTCCGGCCACCGACCACGCCGACGTGGTGCTTCCCGCCGCCGTCGGCACCGATCTGGTCTTCGATCTGCACACCGCACCGATGACCCTGGCCATGGTGGTGCTCCAGGCGATCTGCGACGCCACCCCCGCCGAGACCCAGGCCCGGCTCGAGGCATTCGAGTCGTCCGCCACCCGTCGTCAGTTGTTCCTCGGCTGAGAGGAGGAGTGACTTGATAGCTCTTCTTCACATCTGCCTATGGTTGCTTGTTGTGGGTGGCTTCTATCGGATCGGTGGGTTTGCCAAGCGGGTGGGACGCTTGGTGAGGACGGGGCGCCGTGAGGCCGGCGGTGGGATGGACCTGCACCGTGAGGAGTTCGTGGAACTGATGGACGCGGTCGATCGGGCGGGGGTCGCCACGCTGGTGATGGCGTACAAGGACCGGCTGGCACGGTTCGGCTTCGACTTCCTGGAGCAGGTGGCGGCGGGCGGCGGCTGCGAGGTCGCCCTCGCCGGCCAGAAGGCGTTGTCCCCCCGGCAGGATTTGGTGGCGAATCTACTGGCGGTCGTACGCGCCTTTTCACGTCGGCTGGACGGGCTGCGACGTGACGTGAAGGAACTTCAGCAGGCGGACCTGGCCGTGGAGGGCGTCTGGTGAAGGTCACCCGGATCGCTTATTCGACGGCCCTGAATCCGGGCAAGTACGCGGCCTTGGTAGAGCAGGCGCGCCGGTTGGGTCGGGTACGTAGCGAGGTGTGGCAGCGTTTCGGCTCGGTCGGCGGCACCGGTTCGGGGTTGAAGGACCGACAAGTGCGGGATCGGTGGTTGGTCGACGGCACCCACGGTTCGTTTGGTGTGTTGGCAAATGCGTGGAAGGAAACCGTCCGGGATGCCATGGCCCATATCGCGGCGAACCTGGCGGCGGCGAAGGTAGAGGCGCGTTGGGCGGTCTTGCGGCGCACGAGTGATCCGGCCGAGCGAAAGCGGATGCTTTCCGCGCTCGCGACCGACCGATGGGTTGCTGACCCTTTTCTGGCTCGGCAGATGCGCAAGCATTGGAAGCGCGGTCGCAACCGCACGCACGACCAAATCGTGGTGCGCGCCGACCAGCACAACAGCGTCGTTGACCGGCGTGGCCGGTTGTGGCTCGCGGTTCCCGGCCTCGAACGTCGCCGGATGGTGAGGATTCCGCTGTCCACGACTGTCGCGCCGGCGGGCACGTTGCGGCTGATCCTGCGCGATGGCCGGGTAGAGGTTCACTACCAGATCGACTCATCGCAGATGCGGTCGTCGCGGCGGCCGTGTGGTAACCAGACGGTCGGTGTGGACAAGGGATACAGCGAAGTCCTAACGGACTCCGACGGCGCCCGCCACGGCCGCGGTCTGGGTGAGCTGCTGGCCGGCGAGTCGGATCGGTTGAAGGAGCGTAACCGGCGCCGGGCGAAGCTGCGCTCGATAGCCAACAACGCCGCCCGCGATGGCGATCGTGCGAAAGCGCACCGAATCAGGTCTAACAACCTCGGGACCGTGAAGCGCGATCGGCAGGCAGCCCGCCATCGGGCGCGGCTACGAACGGAGGTCTTCAACGCGGTCCACCGGGTCGTGGACAAGGCCGCCACCGTTGTCGCCGAAGACCTCACCAAACACTTCACCGGGCGCAAGAGGCTCGGCAAGAACATCAACCGGCGCCTCGCGACCTGGACCAAAGGGGTCACCGCCGAGGCCCTGGCGAGCGTGTCGGCGCGCAGAGGTTCTGCGCTCGTCCACGTCAACGCCGCCTACACCTCACAAACCTGTCACCGCTGTGGCCGGTTCGGCCGACGCAGCGGGGACCGGTTTCACTGCACCGGGTGCGGGGTGGTGTGGCAGGCCGACGTGAACGCCGCGATCAACATCCTGCAGCGAGCCGGCGACTCCGACATCGCCCTGCACACCCCATATCAAAAGGTGAGGCAGATCCTGCAGGGACGGACCGATCGCCACCGGACCAGACTGCCGGTCCAGGACTCCAGCCCGGCCACCGCCGAGCGGAGAGCGAACCATCCGAACCGCTCAGCCATGAGCAACTAGTAGGAAGCAGTACGAGATGCACCAGCCCGTCCGTGCCGCCCGCGGCACCGCACGCACCGCCAAGGGGTGGCCGCAGGAGGCCGCGCTGCGGATGCTGATGAACAACCTCGACCCGGAGGTGGCCGAGCGCCCCGAGGACCTCGTGGTCTACGGCGGCACCGGCAAGGCGGCCCGGGACTGGCCGTCGTACCACGCGCTGGTCCGCACGCTGACCGACCTGCGCGAGGACGAGACCATGCTGGTGCAGTCCGGCCGGCCGGTGGGCGTCATGCGCACCCACGAGTGGGCGCCCCGGGTGCTGCTGGCCAACTCGAACCTGGTCGGCGACTGGGCCACCTGGCCCGAGTTTCGCCGCCTCGAAGCGCTCGGCCTGACCATGTACGGGCAGATGACCGCCGGCTCCTGGATCTACATCGGCACCCAGGGGATCCTCCAGGGCACCTACGAGACGTTCGCGGCGGTGGCCGAGAAGCGGTTCGCCGGCTCCCTGGCCGGGACGCTGACGCTGACCGCCGGCTGCGGCGGGATGGGTGGGGCGCAGCCCCTGGCGGTCACCATGAACGGCGGCGCCTGCCTGATCGTCGACGTGGACCGCAGCCGGCTGGAGCGCCGGGCGCGCGACCGCTACCTGGACGAGATCGCCGACAACCTGGACGACGCCGTCGAGCGGGTGCTCGCCGCGAAGCGCGAGCGCCGGGCGCTGAGCGTCGGCGTGGTCGGCAACGCCGCGGTCGTCTTCCCCGAGCTGCTGGTCCGGGGCGTCGAGATCGACGTCGTGACCGATCAGACCAGCGCGCACGACCCGCTGTCGTACCTGCCGGTGGGGGTGGAGCTGGCCGACGCCCGGGACTACGCGGCGACGAAGCCGGCGGAGTTCACCGACCGGGCCCGGGCGTCGATGGCCCGGCACGTGGCGGCGATGGTCGGCTTCCTCGACGCCGGCGCCGAGGTCTTCGACTACGGGAACTCCATCCGCGGCGAGGCGAAGCTCGCCGGCTACGAGCGGGCCTTCGACTTCCCCGGCTTCGTGCCGGCCTACATCCGGCCGCTGTTCTGCGAGGGCAAGGGCCCGTTCCGCTGGGCCGCGCTCTCCGGTGACCCGAAGGACATCGCGGCCACCGACCGGGCCATCCTCGACCTGTTCCCCGAGAACGAGTCCCTGGCCCGGTGGATCCGGATGGCCGGCGAGCGGGTCGCCTTCCAGGGCCTGCCGGCCCGGATCTGCTGGCTGGGCTACGGCGAGCGGGACAAGGCCGGGGTGCGGTTCAACGAGATGGTCGCCTCGGGCGAGCTGAGCGCGCCCGTGGTGATCGGCCGGGACCACCTGGACTGCGGCAGCGTGGCCAGCCCCTACCGGGAGACCGAGGCGATGGCCGACGGTTCCGACGCGATCGCCGACTGGCCGCTGCTCAACGCGCTTGTCAACACCGCGAGCGGGGCCTCCTGGGTGTCGATCCACCATGGCGGCGGGGTCGGCATCGGCCGGTCCATCCACGCCGGGCAGGTCTGCGTGGCCGACGGCACCGCCCTCGCCGGGCAGAAGATCGAGCGGGTGCTCACCAACGACCCGGCCATGGGCGTCATCCGGCACGTCGACGCCGGCTACGACGACGCCCGCGAGGTCGCCGCGCGCACCGGCGTCCGGGTCCCCATGGCGGAGGGCGCGGAGGGTACGGAGGGTACGGCGTGAGCGATCTCGCCGTCCGGTTCCGCAAGCTCTGGGACGAGATCGCGCCGGTCGGGCGGGACTCCGGCAGCGGCGGCTACCTGCGCTACGCGCTCACCGAACCGGAGCTCACCCTGCGCGGCTGGTTCCGGGAGCAGGCCGGGCAACGCGGCATGCCGGTCACCGAGGACGGCAACGGCAACCTGTTCGCCTGGTGGGGCGACCCGGCGGCCGGGGACGCCGTGCTCACCGGCAGCCACTTCGACTCGGTGCCGCACGGCGGGGCGTACGACGGGCCGCTCGGCATCGTGAGCGCGTTCCTGGCCGTGGACGAGCTGCGGGCCGCCGGGGCCACCCCGGTCCGGCCCGTGGCGGTGGCCGCGTTCGTCGAGGAGGAGGGCGGCCGGTTCGGCGTACCCTGCCTGGGGTCGCGGCTGCTCACCGGTGAGATCGCGGTGGACCGCGCGGCCGGGCTGCGCGACGCGGCGGGGGTGAGCTTCGCCGAGGCGCTGGGCGACCGGCCGGCGGGCGCCGATCCCGGCCTGCTCGGCCGCTTCGCGACCTTCGTGGAGCTGCACGTCGAGCAGGGCCGCGCGCTGGTCGACCTGGGCGCGCCGGTCGCGGTGGCCAGCGCCATCTGGCCGCACGGCCGCTGGCGCTTCGACTTCCACGGCGAGGGCAACCACGCGGGTACGACCCGGATGGCCGACCGCCGCGACCCGATGCTCACCTACGCGTTCACGGTGCTCGCGGCGAACAAGGAGGCCCGGCTGCGCGACGCGCACGCCACCGTGGGCCGGGTGGCCGTCGAGCCGAACGCCACAAACGCCATCCCGTCGAAGGTGACCGGCTGGCTGGACGCCCGGGCGGCCGAGCCGGCGACGCTGGACGGCCTGGTCGAGGCGGTCCGGGCCAAGGCCGCCGAGCGGGCGAAGCGGGACGGCACCGAGCTGACCTGCACCGAGGAGTCGGCCACCCCGCTGGTGGCGTTCGACGGCGGGCTGGCCGACCGGCTGGCCGCGCTGCTCGACGCGCCGGTGCTGCCCACCGGGGCCGGGCACGACGCCGGGGTCCTCGCCGCTCACCTGCCGACCGCGATGCTCTTCGTGCGGAACCCGACCGGGGTGTCGCACTCCCCCGCCGAGTCGGCCAGCGACGCCGACTGCGCCGCCGGGGTGGCCGCCCTGGCCCGGGTGCTGGAGGAGCTGGCATGCCGCTGACCCGCTGGCTGGCCGAGTACGCCTGGCTGCCCGACCACGCCGAACCCACCCCCGACGTGCTGATCGAGGCCGAGGGCGGCCGGATCACCGCGGTCACCCCGCTGGTCGGCGGCGGCGCGGCCCCCGCCGGGGTCGAGGTGCTGGGCGACGCCGTACGCCTGCCCGGGCTCACCCTGCCCGGCCTGGCCAACGCCCACTCGCACGCCTTCCACCGGGCGCTGCGCGGGCGCACCCACGGCGGGCGCGGCGACTTCTGGAGCTGGCGGGACGTCATGTACGACGTGGCCGCCCGCCTCGACCCCGACTCCTACCTGGCCCTCGCCCGGGCCGCGTACGCCGAGATGGCCCTCGCGGGGATCACCTGCGTCGGCGAGTTCCACTACCTGCACCACGGCCCGGAGGGCAGGCCGTACGCCAACCCGAACGCCATGTCGGCCGCGCTCGTCGAGGCCGCCGCGCACGCCGGGATCCGGCTCACCCTGCTGGACACCGCGTACCTGACCGCGAGCGTGGACGGCGCGGAACTGGCCGGGACGCAGCGCCGGTTCGGCGACGGCGACGCGCTGCGCTGGGCGGAGCGGGTCGACGCGTTCCGCCCGGAGAACGACCACGCCCGGCTGGGCGCGGCGATCCACTCGGTCCGGGCGGTGCCCGCCGAGCAGCTCGCCACCGTGGCCGGCTGGGCCGATCGCAACGGGGTGCCGCTGCACGTGCACCTCTCCGAGCAGCCGGCCGAGAACGACGCCTGCCGGGCCGTGCACGGCTGCAGCCCCACGCGACTGCTGGCCGACCACGGGGTGCTGGGCCCGCACACCACGGCGGTGCACGCCACCCACCCGACCAGCGCCGACGTCGCCCTGCTCGGGGACAGCCGGACCGGGGTGTGCCTCTGCCCCACCACCGAGCGGGACCTGGCCGACGGCATCGGGCCGGCCCGGCGGATGGCCGAGGCGGGCAGCCCCTTGAGCCTGGGCAGCGACAGCCACGCCGTGGTCGACCTCTTCGAGGAGGCCCGCGCCGTGGAGCTGGACGAGCGGCTGCGCACCCGCAGGCGCGGGCACTTCACACCCGCCGAGCTGGTCGGCGCGGCCACCGTCGGCGGGCACGCCGCGCTCGGCTGGGGCGACGCCGGCCGGCTGTCCGTCGGCGACCGGGCCGACCTCGTGACGGTACGGCTGGACAGCGCCCGGACCGCCGGAGTGCCGCCGGTCGGCGCGTTCTTCGCCGCCACCGCCGCCGACGTGGCGCACGTGGTGGTCGACGGGCGGACGGTCGTGGCCGACGGCCGGCACCTGACCGTGGACGTGCCCGCCGAACTCCACTCGGCCATCGCGGAGGTGACCTCATGAGGGGCAGCCTGCTGGTCGACAACATCGGGGAGCTGGTCACCAACGACATCGGCGGCGAGGGCGGGCCGCTGGGCATCCGCCGGCACGCCGCCGTGCTCGTCGAGGACGGGCAGGTGGCCTGGGTCGGGCCGGCCCGGGACGCGCCGGCCGCCGACCGGCGGATCGACGCCGAGGGCGCGGCCGTGCTGCCCGGCTTCGTGGACAGCCACGCCCACCTGGTCTTCGCCGGCGACCGGGCCGCCGAGTTCGCCGCCCGGATGGCCGGCGAGCCCTACACCGGGGGCGGCATCCGCACCACCGTCGGCGCCACCCGGGCCGCCTCCGACGGCGAGCTGCGGGCCACCGTCCGGCGACTGCGCGGCGAGGCCATGCGGCAGGGCACCACCACCATCGAGATCAAGAGCGGGTACGGGCTGACCGTCGCCGACGAGGCCCGCTCGCTGCGGATCGCCGCCGAGTTCACCGAGGACACCACCTTCCTCGGCGCCCACGTGGTCCCCGCCGAGTACGCCGACCGCCCCGACGACTACGTGGGCATGGTGTGCGGTCCGATGCTGGCCGCCGCCGCGCCGTACGCCCGCTGGATCGACGTGTTCTGCGAGCGGGGCGCCTTCGACGTGGACCACGCCCGGGCGATCCTCGCCTGCGGGCAGGCCGTCGGGCTGGGGGTGCGGTTGCACGCCAACCAGCTCGGCCCCGGGCCGGGCGTCCAGCTCGGGGTGGAACTGGGTGCGGCCAGCGTGGACCACTGCACGCACCTGACCGACGCCGACATCGACGCGCTCGCCGCCACCCGGGTCGACTGCATGTGCGCCGAGGGCGGGCACACCTCGACCGTCGCCACCCTGCTGCCCGGGGCCGAGTTCTCCACCCGGTCGCCGTACCCGGACGCGCGCCGGCTGCTCGACGCCGGTGTCACCGTGGCGCTGGCCACCGACTGCAACCCCGGGTCGTCGTACACCTCGTCGATGCCGTTCTGCGTCGCCCTCGCCGTACGCGAGATGCGGATGACGCCGGCGGAGGCGGTGTGGGCCGCGACGGCCGGCGGGGCGGCGGCGCTGCGCCGGAACGACGTGGGCCGGCTCGCGCGGGGCGCGCGGGCCGACCTCATGATCCTCGACGCCCCGTCCCACCTGCACCTGGCCTACCGGCCCGGTGTGCCCTTGATCCGCCAGGTTCTGCACAACGGAGTGCCGCAATGTCGACCGTAGTCATCCAGCCCACCGGGGTCTCCCCCGCCGACGTGCTCGCGGTGGCCCGCGGCACCGCCAAGGTCGTCCTCGACCCCGCCACGGTGGAGGCGATGGCGACCAGCCGGTCCATCGTGGACGGCATCGAGGCCGCCGGCCGGCCCGTGTACGGCGTCTCCACCGGATTCGGGGCGCTCGCCAACACCTTCGTCGCGCCCGAGCGGCGGGCCGAACTCCAGCACGCGCTGATCCGCTCGCACGCCGCCGGAGTCGGCGCGCCCATGCCCCGCGAGGTGGTGCGGGCCATGATGCTGCTGCGGGTGCGCTCGCTCGCCCTGGGCCGCTCCGGGGTCCGCCCGGTGGTCGCCGAGGCCCTCGTGGACCTGCTCAACCACGAGGTGACCCCGTGGGTGCCGGAGCACGGCTCGCTCGGCGCCTCCGGCGACCTGGCGCCACTGGCGCACTGCGCGCTGGCGCTGCTCGGCGAGGGCTGGGTGCTCGGCCCGGCCGGCGACCGGATCCCGGCCGGCGACGCGCTGCGCCGGCTCGGGCTGGAGCCGCTGGAGCTGGCCGCCAAGGAGGGGCTGGCGCTGATCAACGGCACCGACGGCATGCTCGGCATGCTGCTGCTGGCCGTCCACGACGCCCGGCACCTGTTCGCCATGGCCGACGTGACCGCCGCGCTGGCCATCGAGGCGATGCTCGGCTCGGAGCGGCCGTTCCTGCCGGAGCTGCACGCCATCCGGCCGCACCCCGGCCAGGCCGCCTCGGCCGCGAACATCCACAAGCTGCTGCAGAACTCGGCGGTGATGGACTCGCACCGCGACGACCTGGCGCACGCCGTGCAGGACGCCTACTCGATGCGGTGCGCGCCACAGGTGGCCGGCGCGGCGCGGGACACCCTCGACTTCGTCGAGGTGGTGGCCGGCCGGGAGCTGCTGTCGGTGGTGGACAACCCGGTGGTGCTGCCGGACGGGCGGGTCGAGTCGACAGGCAACTTCCACGGGGCGCCGCTCGGTTTCGCCGCCGACTACCTGGCCATCGCCGCCTCCGAGGTGGGCGCGATCGCCGAGCGCCGGGTGGACCGGCTGCTCGACGTCACCCGCTCCCGGGAACTGCCGGCGTTCCTCTCCCCCGACGCCGGTGTCAACTCCGGCCTGATGATCGCCCAGTACACGGCGGCCGGGATCGTCGCGGAGAACCGCCGGCTGGCCGCCCCCGCCTCGGTCGACTCGCTGCCCACGAGCGGCATGCAGGAGGACCACGTCTCCATGGGCTGGGCGGCGACCAAGAAGCTGCGCACCGTGCTGGACAACCTGACCAGCGTGCTCGCGGTGGAACTGCTGGCCGCCGTGCGCGGGCTCCAGCTCCGCGCGCCGCTGACCCCGTCGCCGGCCGGCCGGGCCGCACTTGCCGCGCTCGGCGAGGCGGCCGGCGAGCCGGGCCCGGACGTGTTCCTCGCCCCGCTCATGGAGGCGGCGCGGGAGGTCGTCCGCGGCCCCGAACTGCGCGCCGCGATCGAGCGCGAGGTCGGCCCGCTGGCCTGAGCACGGACGCTGTCGGCGGGGGCTGCTACCGTTCGCCGCCGTGACCGATGACGCCGTGGCAGCCCCCGACCGTGCCGACGTCCCCGACGGCGGCGACCTGCCCGACCAGATCCGGGCCTTCGTGCGCCAGCAGGTGGCGTTGGCCGAGCTGCCGGCGGCCGCCATCGTCGCCGAGACGGTGAAGTACCTGGACGACGCGGCCGGGGAGAACGGGGTCGCGGAGCTGGCCTGGGCGGCGGTGGCCGAGGAACTGAGCGCGCACCTGGCCGACCAGGAAACCTGGCCGGAGGTAACCGACAGCGACCGGCTCACCGCTGCGTTCCGGGCGCTCGACGCCACCGGGATCGTGGCGCGGGAGAACTTCACCTGCTGCCAGAACTGCGGCGTCGAGGAGATCGGCGCCGAGGCGCGGCGGGGCCTGAAGCCGCGCGGCTACACCTTCTACCACCGGCAGGACGCCGAACGCGGCGTCGAAGGCTCGGGGGTGTGGCTCGCGTACGGGGCGTTCGAGGGAGCCTCCACAGCGGAGATCGGCGCGGAGGTGGCGGTCGCGCTGCGGGCCGCGGGGCTGACCGTCAACTGGGACGGAGAGGTCGGCCAGCGGATCCACGTGCCGCTGCGGTGGCAGCGGCGGCGGGTCGGCCGGCTCGCTGCCGTACCCGCGGCCGTGGCGGACGACGTCGACGTCGACGTGGAACTGCTCGGCACGTGGATCGGCGTGCACGCGCCGGCGGAGGGGCCGGGGCGGGCCGGCCGGTTCACCGGCCTGCACCTGCCGTGGCTGCCGGCCTCCGTCCCGGTCCGCGTGGAGTGGGAGGGCCGAGCGTTGGAGGTGCGCCGCAGCGGCGACGCGCTGGTCGGGACGTACGACGACCCGGACGTGCCGGAGCTGACCGTGGGCCGGCACGACGGCCTGGCGCTGGTCCGGGCGCTGCGCGGCCTGCCCCCGGCCGGCGAGCCGGAGCCCGCACCGGTCGGCTACGTCGAGGTGACCGGCGGCCACGCGGCCGGGTGGGAGCAGGAGGTGCCGATGGAGCTGGCGGAGCTGCTGGCCCGGATCCGCGCCATGCGCCCGTCCAGCTACGACTGCCTCACCTGCGTGGGCCGCTCCGGCGCCTGCGTGCAGACCGCCTGGGAGCCCGGCGGCCTCTGGGTGGAGCACCTGGACATCGAGGCGGCCGTCTCGGTGGGTCGGTTCGCCACCCTGGCCGAGGTGGAGCGGGTCCTCGCGGCGCTGGCCGTGGAGGACCGGGTGGCCGTACGCGAGCTGGACGGCGAGCTGACCACGCTCCACCACCGCTGAGCGGTCGGTCAGGCGGCCGGCGGGAGCACCTTGGCGACCAGCTTGGCCAGTTCGCGCAGCGCCTTGCCGCGGTGGCTCACCGCGTCCTTCTCCTCCGGGGTCAGCTCCGCGTTGGTCCGCTCCTGCCCGTCGCCCAGGAAGATCGGGTCGTAGCCGAAGCCGCCGTCGCCGCGCGGGGCGCGCAGCAGCCGGCCGGCCTGCCGGCCGTCGACCAGGTGCTCCTTGCCGCTGGGCAGCACCAGCGCCACGGTGCAGACGAAGGCGGCGCCGCGGTGCTCGTCCGGCAGGTCGGCGATCTGGTCCAGCACGAGCTGGAGGTTGGCCCGGTCGTCGCCGTGCGAACCCGCCCAGCGGGCGCTGAACACGCCCGGCATGCCGTTGAGCGCGTCCACCGCCAGACCGGAGTCGTCGGCGATGGTCGGCAGGCCGGTGCGCCGGCAGCCCTCCCGGGCCTTGATCAGCGCGTTCTCGCCGAAGGTGAGGCCGGACTCGGGCAGCTCCGGGTACTCCTCGACGTCGTCGAGGCCGAGCAGGGCGATCCGGTGGGCGCCGAGCGCGCCGTCGAGGATCCGCTGGAGCTCGACGAGCTTCTTCCGGTTGCGGGTGGCCAGGAGCACCGTGTTCATCAGTTCAGCGCCTTCCGCTGCGCGTCGGCCAGTTCCAGGCAGCCCGCCACGCCCAGGTCGAGCAGGGCGTCGAGCTGCTCCCGGGCGAAGACGCCGGCCTCGCCCGTCCCCTGCACCTCGACGAAGTCACCCGTCCCGGTGCAGACCACGTTCATGTCGACCTCGGCCGCCACGTCCTCCTCGTAGCAGAGGTCGAGCCGCGGTTCGCCGGCGATGATGCCGACGCTGACCGCCGCCACCGACCGGTGCATGACCTTCTCCACCTTGCCCGCCAGGGCCTTGCGCTCGGCGAGCCAGGTCACGGCGTCGTGCAGCGCCACGTACGCCCCCGTGATGGCGGCCGTCCGGGTGCCGCCGTCGGCCTGGAGCACGTCGCAGTCGAGCACCACCGAGTTCTCGCCCAGCGCCTTGAGGTCGACGCAGGCCCGCAGGCTGCGGCCGATCAGCCGGGAGATCTCGTGGGTCCGGCCGCCGACGCGGCCCTTGACGCTCTCCCGGTCGGAGCGGGTGTTGGTGGCCCGGGGCAGCATCGCGTACTCGGCGGTCACCCAGCCGAGCCCGGAGCCCTTGCGCCAGCGGGGCACGCCCTCGGTCACGCTGGCCGTGCAGAGCACCCGGGTCGCCCCGAACTCGACGAGCACCGAGCCCTCCGGGTGGGTGCTCCAGCCCCGGGTCAGGGTCACCGGTCGAAGTTGGTCGGGCCGCCGCCCGTCAGGTCGCGCCATGCCTGCACCTTATGCGGTGCCGTGATCGAACCGGCCCGCGGTCTCCCCACGGTCGCCCGCGACGGTCACGGTCGGCAGGCCCGACAGCGCCGCGGCACAGCTCACGCTCGGCGACGGCCGTGCCGCCCCGGCGGGTGCCACGGAGCGCCTTTGCTCTGCAGCCACGGACGCATCAGCTACCGACCGTCATCGGCGTCGGCCGCGGGCCACCGGGACGGCGGTCGGCAAGCCGCAGGTCGACGAGCTGCCGCGTGGATGGCTGCAGAGCAAAGGCGGGCACCGGCCATCTGCCATCGGGCCCGAGCAGGGCACGGAGTGTCACCAGACGCGTCCGCACGATGCGTAACCGGGACTCGCGCCTCCGGCGGCGATGCCGGCGGGGTCAGACCTCGTAGGAGGCGCCGGCGCGGACCACCTCGAGCGGCCCGGCGTACGCGCCGGCCGCCGACTCCACGGTGTGCGACTCGCTGCCCCAGGCGGGGACGAGGTGGGTGAGCAGCAGTCGACCCACCCCCGCCTTGGTGGCCGCCTCGCCGGCCTCCCGGCCGGTCAGGTGCAGGTCCGGTGGGTTCTCCACCCCGTCCATGTAGCTGGCCTCGCAGAGGAACACGTCGGCGCCCTGGGCCAGGCGCAGCAGCGCGTCGCAGGGCGCGGTGTCCGAGGAGTAGCAGAACACCCGGCCGCCGTGCTCCAGCCGCACCCCGTACGTCTCGACCGGGTGGTTCATCTGGTCGACGGTGACGGTGAACGGGCCGATCGGGAAGGTGCCCGGCTGGAGGCCGTAGAACTGGTAGACGTCCTCGACGGTGCTGTCCTCCTGCCCGTACGCGCTGGCCAGCCGGTCCGGCGCGCCCGAGGGGGCGTACATCGGCATGGGCGGGTACGGGCCGTCCGGGGCGTACCGGCGCACCACCACGTAGGTGACCGCGTCGAGCATGTGGTCGCAGTGCAGGTGGGTGAGGAGGATGGCGTCGGGGGCGTGGAGCCCGACGTAGCGCTGGAGGGTGGACAGCGACCCCGAGCCGAAGTCGATCAGCAGCCGGAACCCGTCGGCCTCCAGCAGGTAGGCGGAACACGGGGACTCGGGCCCGGGAAAGCTGCCGGCGCAGCCGAGAACGGTCAGTCGCATCCGGTCGCCTCGATCTCACGCTCGGTAGTCGACACGCCGGCGGTCGCCCCGCCGATGATCTCTACCGACGCGTTCGCCACGCTGCGCAGCCTACGCGTCGGCCCGGTCGGGCAAGAATCATCCGCCGGAAGTTGTCATCAACGTGACACCCGCACGCGTCCGGTCCCAGGACGTAACGGTCGGTTCGGTCGGCGGCGTACGCGGACCGAACCGACCGGCGGGCCGTCAGGCCCAGAGCTGCCCCTCCAGAGCGTCCTCGGCGTCCGCGAGGGTGCCGCCGTAAGCCCCGGTCGACAGGTACTTCCAGCCGCCGTCGGCGACCACGAACGCCACGTCGGCGCGGCGGCCGTCGCGGACCGCCTCGTGCGCCACCGCGAGGGCGGCGTGCAGGATGGCCCCCGTGGAGAAGCCCGCAAAGATCCCCTCCACCTCGACGAGCTGCCGGGTCCGCAGCACCGCGTCCCGGGTGCCCACCGAGAAGCGCCGGGAGAGCACCGAGGCGTCGTACAGCTCGGGCACGTAGCCCTCGTCGATGTTGCGCAGCCCGTAGACCAGCTCGCCGTAGCGGGGCTCGGCGGCGACGACCTGGATGCCGTCGACCTTCTCCCGCAGGTAGCGCCCGGTGCCCATGAGGGTGCCGGTGGTGCCCAGGCCGGCCACGAAATGGGTGATGGTCGGCAGGTCGTGCAGCAGCTCCGGCCCGGTCGTCTCGTAGTGCGCCCGGGCGTTCGCCTCGTTGCCGTACTGGTAGAGCATCACCCAGTCCGGGTGCTCGGCCGCGATCTGCTTCGCGGTCGCGACGGCCTGGTTCGAGCCGCCCGCGGCCGGCGAGAAGATGATCTCCGCGCCGTACATCCGGAGCAGCTGGACCCGCTCGGTGGAGACGTTCTCCGGCATCACGCAGACCAGCCGGTAGCCGCGCAGCTTGGCCACCATGGCCAGCGAGATGCCGGTGTTGCCGCTGGTCGGCTCCAGGATCGTGTCACCCGGACGGAGCCGGCCGGACTCCTCGGCCGAGCGGACCATGAACAGGGCCGCCCGGTCCTTGATGCTGCCCGTCGGGTTCCGGTCCTCCAGCTTCGCCCAGAGCCGCACCGGCGGTGCCCCGTCGGGCACCGTCGGCGAGAGCCGGGGCAGCCCGACCAGGGGCGTGCCGCCGCAGGCGTCGAGCAGGCTGTCGTACCTGGCCATGCCGCCCGCCGCCGTCAGCGGGCGGCGACGGCCGCGCGGTGACCGGCGATCGCCGCTGCCGCGGCGAAGCCGAACGCGCCACCGGCCACGGCCGGCAGGATGGTGACGCTGTCGCCGTCGTTGAGCTTGGCGTCGAGCGCGCCGAGGAAGCGGACGTCCTCGTCGTTGACGTAGACGTTAACGAACCGGTGCAGGGCGCCGGCGTCGGTGACCAGCCGGGCCCGCAGGCCGGCGTGCCGGGAGTCCAGGTCGGCGAGCAGGTCGCCCAGGGTGTCGCCGCTGCCCTCGACGACCTTCGCGCCGCCGGTGTAGCTGCGCAGGATGGTGGGGATGCGAACCTCGATGGCCATGATGTCTCGTGCTCCTTGTTCGGGTGCTGCCAGGTGACGGAAGGAAGAAAAGGTGTGCCGGCGCTGGGAAGTCAGCGGTCGGAACACTCGTAGTCGACCGTCGCCGGGCTCTGCCCGAACATGTAGGACTGGACGGCGTGCGGGTCCACGGCAGCCACGATCTCGACCGGCTCCTCGGTGACCACGCCGTCGACGATCCGGAAGGAGCGGATCTCCTCGGTGTCGGGCTCGCGGGTCGAGACGAGCAGGTAGTGCGCTCCCGGCTCCCCAGCGAAGGAGATGTCCGTGCGGGACGGGTAGGC
This sequence comes from Micromonospora sp. A3M-1-15, assembly GCF_024213425.1. Classification (NCBI taxonomy): domain Bacteria; kingdom Bacillati; phylum Actinomycetota; class Actinomycetes; order Micromonosporales; family Micromonosporaceae; genus Micromonospora; species Micromonospora sp. A3M-1-15. The sequence continues at coordinate 1,226,970 of NZ_JANAVK010000001.1, forward strand.
CTCCGTCGCGGTGTGCGAGTGGTAGATGACGACCGGCTCCTCGTCGCGGTCGTCCATCTCCCGCCACAGCCGCAACTGCTCCATCGAGTCGAACTCGTAGAAGGTCATGGAGCGCGCGGCGTTCGCCATCGGGATGTGCCGGGTCGGGGTGTCGCTGCCGGCGGGACCGGCGACCACGCCGCACGCCTCGTCCGGGTGGTCCCGGCGCGCGTGGGCCACGATCGCGTCGATGATCGACCGGTCGATGCTCAGCACGCCGCCCAGCCTAGCGCCTGGCGGTCCCGGGCGGCGAGGTGGTGACCGTCACGGCTCAGTCGATCAAGGCGTTGAGCAGGGACTCCTGGAGATATCCCAGGTACGCGTAGACCGACAGTTGGAACACGCGCGACGAGGTGGGGTCCTCGGCGACCGCGTCGTCCAGCTCCTCGCCCAGGTCGGTGCCGTCCTTGATCTCCAAGCGGACGCCCATGGCCAGCCGGGCGTCGTTGAGGGCGCGCAGCCACGCCTCGGCGGCCTCCGCGTCCAGCCGCACCTCGCCGCCGGCCTCGCCGTCGGGCAGCGCGGCGAGGATCGCCCCGGCCTGGTCGATCTTGGCGGTCTTGAGGTCGCCCTCGGTGTAGCGGCGAAACTCCGCGCTGCCCGCCGCGTCGTCCGGGTAGACCTCGGGGAAGAGCCGGCCGACGACCGGGTCGCCGTGGTCGAAGCCGTCGGTGAGCAGGCCCACCACCTCGGAGGCGACCTTGCGCAGCACCCGGACCTCGTCCACCGCGAAGGTGGCCACGTAGCGGTCGCTCTGGTGACGGAACATGCTCATGACCGGTCCACCGTCGCCCAGAGGCCGTACGCGTGCAGCTGCGACGCGTCGTGCTCCATCCGCTCCCGGGCGCCGCTGGAGACGACCGCCTTGCCCTTGTGGTGCACGTCCAGCATGAGCTGCTCGGCCTTCTCCCGGCTGTATCCGAAAAGCTTCTGGAACACCCAGGTCACGTACGTCATGAGGTTGACCGGATCGTCCCAGACGATGGTCACCCAAGGCCGGTCGGAGACCGGCACCTCGTCGGTGTCCGGCGTCTCGACCGGCGCAACCTGTGGAGCCGCCATGCCCCCCATCGTGCCACCGGATCCGGGGAACCGATGAACCGGAACGGCGCGGCGGTCGGGATCACCCGCCCGGGCCGCGTACGCCGGCCCGCGCGGCCGTGCGGCCGCCCCGACCTCAGGCGAGCAGGATGCCGTGGTCGACAGCATCGGTGAGGACCGCGCCCAGCGAGAGACGGATCACCTCGAAGCGGCGGGACACCTGGCGGGACAGCTCCAGCTCGACCTCGCGCAGCGCCCGTTGGGCCCAGGAGCGGGCGGCGTTCGGGTCGGCGTTGCCGGGGACCCGCCAGTGCTGCCAGCACCCGCCGTTGAGGGCCACCCCGACGGGCGGGAGCGCCTCGTCGCGCTCCGCGCCCGGACAGCCGGCCAGCGCGTCGAGCGCGCCGGCCCCGGCCAGCCCGGCCACCCCGGCCGTGCTGGTGACCAGGAGCACCCGATCCAGCTCCGGGCCGTCCGGGTGGTCGGCAAGGCCCCACCGGACGGCGTGCACGATCCGGCGGCGCACCCCCTCGGCGAGCGGCGCGCCGAAGACCCGGGCGGCCGCGTCGTCGACGATGCTCCGGACCGCCTCGTCGCACTGCGCGGTGGCCAGCAGCGACAGCGCCTCCATCTCGCGGTCGAGCAGCTGCGGCAGGCCTGCGCAGCCCACCCCGAAGACGATCTCCTGCACCACCCGGAGGTGGATGTCGGCCAGCTCCAGGGCGAGGTGCTGGCGGATCCGCTGGGCGCACGAGCGGGCCCGGCGGTCGATCCGCTGGGTGAGGTCGGCCGGCTCGACGCCGGCCACCACGGGCACCCGGCCGTGCGCGCCGGGCGGCTCCGGCGGGCGGGAGCTGGCCCGGCGCAGCCCCTCGTCGGCGGCCCAGCCGACCAGCGCGCGGCGCAGCACCGAGTGCTCGTTCTGGCGGACCGGGAACCAGCGGGCCGGTGCGAGCGCGGGCACCGCGGCCAGCAGCGCGGCCCGGTGCGCCGCCACGGAGACGTCGACCGGGTCGTACCGGCGGGCGGCGGGGCCGGGCGGGCCGGACCGGCCGGCCGACGACCCGGACGCCCCCGTGTCCTCCGTCGTCGTGCCGTCCGCCGGCGCCGCCCAGCCGGCCACGCCGGGGGTGACGGCGAAGAACACCTCGACCCGGGTGCGCGCCACCTCGGCCAGCAGGTGCAGCTCGGCCGCGCTGAACGCCTGGTCGGCGGAGATCACGAAGAGCAGGGCGCCGGCCCGGCCCGCCGCGTCGAGCAGCACCCGGCCGCCGGCCACCCCGAGGGCGCCGGTGTCCGGCGTGTCGAGCACGGCGAAGTGCCGCAGCAGCGGGTCCGGCAGGCTCAGCTCCACCCGGCGCGGCGGGCGGGCCAGCGCCGGACCGGCGGCGAGCGGGTCGGCGCCGTAGGAGTGCGGCTGGCGGTAGCCCGGCACGTAGGCGGCGCGGGTGGGCACCTTGGCGTGGTTGACGAGCAGGTGGCTGCCGGCAGGCACGGCGAGCATCCCGGGATCCAGCCCGAGCAGGCCGGCGAGCAGCTCGCGGCGGCCGGCGCCGGCCGGGCCGGTGACGACGACAGCCAGCGGCTCCTCCGGCCCGGGCTCGGTCACCCCGAGCCGGGTGGGCAGCGGGGCGCAGCGGGGCGGCTCGGCGAACCCGTCGGGGTCGGGCACGTCGACCGCGGGGAGCGGACCCGGCTTCATCAGTCGGCCTCCCGGTGAGGCGACCGGGTTGCGGTCCGGTCGCGTGGAAATCCCTGCTCGCAGGGGATGTCGGAAGAGTACGGCTGTCGCGGATCCGACACCGAACACATCCGATACTCACGAGTAATCACCAGATTACTCAACTTCGCTGCGTGACGGTACGCCCGCGGAGGGAACACCGTCGATATGCTGCACCGATGAGTCGGTGGGACTTCGTCGGCCGCACGGATGAGCTCAACCGTCTGTCGTCGGCGGTCGGCGGCCCGGAGGGGCGCGGGCTGCTCTTCAGCGGAAGCGCCGGGGTCGGCAAGAGCCGGCTGCTGCGCGAGGGGGTGGCCGCCCTCCCCACCGACCGCTACGCGGTCTGGTCCGTCGCGGCCAGCGCCACCACGGCCGCGCTGCCGTTCGGCGGCCTGGTCCAGGTGCTCCCGGCCGCCCAGCCGCAGGGCCTCTCCCCCGCCGGTGTCCTGCGCTGGGCGGTCGACGTGCTCCAGGAGCAGGCCGCGGGCCGGCCGATCGTGCTGGCCATCGACGACGCGCACCTGCTCGATCCGCCGTCGGCGGCGCTGGTGCACCTCATCGCCCGCTCCGAGAACGCCACGGTGCTCGGCACGCTGCGCAACGGCGAGCAGATCCCGCTGCCGATCCGCGCCCTGTGGACCGACGACCTCGTCGACCTGGTCGAGCTGGGTCCGCTGGGCCCGAGCGAGACCACCGGGCTGCTCGCCGCGATCCTCGGCGGGCCGGTCGACGCCGGCTCCTCCGAGCGGCTGTTCAGGCTCTCCGCCGGCAACCCGCTGCTGCTGCGCGAGCTGGTGCTGGCCGCCTCCGGCGGCGACGAGCTGAGCCGGAGGTACGGCATCTGGAAGTGGACCGGCCGGCTGGAGCTGGCGCCCAGCCTCACCGACCTGATCGACACCCGCATCGGCCAGCTCACGCCCGACGTACGGGCCGTGGTCGAGCTTGTCGCGTTCGGCGAGCCGCTCGGCCTGCAACTGCTGGAGCAGGCGGTCGACCCGGCCGACGTGGAGATCGCCGAGGAGCGCGGCCTGATCGCCATGGTGCACGACGACCGGCGGCTGAACGTCCGCCTGGCCCACCCGCTCTACGGCGAGGTGATGCGCCGGCACTGCCCGGTCAGCCGCACCCGCCGGCTCCAGGCCACCCTGGCCGGGCTGCTGGAACGCGTCGGCAAGCGGCGCCGCGACGACCTGCTGCGCGTCGCGGTGTGGCGGCTCGACTCGGGCACGGCGCAGGACCCCGCCCTGCTGCTCGACGCGGCGGCCCAGGCCTTCGGCCGCTACGACGTGCCGCTGGCCACCCGGCTGGCCCGGGCGGCGCTCGACGGCGAGGGTGGCTCGGACGCGGCGGAACTGCTCGCCACCATCCTCATGTTCGGCGACCGGCCGGAGGAGGCCATCGTGGTCCTCGACCAGGTGGCCGGGGCGATCCAGGACGACCGGCGGCGCGGCCGCTGGCTGACGGCCCGGGGCATGGTGAGCTACTGGGGGCTGAGCCGGGAGTCCACGGTGGAGGACATCGCCGCGCGGGGCGCCGAGCTGACCGACGCCGCCGACCAGGCCCGCGTCCGCGCCTTCGAGGCGATCATGCGGCTGCACCGCCTGGACATCGAGACGGCGGTCCGGCTGGCCCAGGCGGTGCTCGACCGGCCGGCCGCCCCGATGGCGGCACGCGAGCTGGCCCGGTGCACCCTCGCGCACCTTCAGGCCGCGCAGGGGCAGTACCGGCGCAGCGCCACGGCGATCGCCCGGGTGGAGGCCGAGGCGGCGTGCTGGCGGGGCGACATGCCCTACCTCCAGCTCGCCATGGAGCTGGCCCGGGGCACCCGCCTGGCGCTCTCCGGCGACCTGGCCGGCATCGACGCGATCGTCGCCGACGAGTTCGCCGACCTGGCCGGCGCCGGGGACTTCCGGCTCGGCACCGGCTATCTCGCCATCCTCCAGGCGTACGCGGCGCGGCTGCGCGGGCGCGGCGACGAGGCGCTGAAGACGAGCCTGGGCGCCTGCGCCGTCCTCGCCACCAGCCGCGTCTACGCCGGGCTGGCCCACGCCGAGCGCGCCCAGGCGGCGGCGCTGCGCGGCGACGCCACGCACGCGGCGGAGGCGATGGCCGAGGCGGACCGGACCCACGCGCCCGGGATGGCGGTGCTCTACCCCTGGCTGGAGCAGGCCCGGGGCGCCGTGCACGCGGTGGCCGGCGACCTGCCGGCGGCCGTCAAGCACCTCTGCGCGCTCGCCGACCGGCTGCGCGAGGACGGCCTGGCCGGGCACGAGCTGCTGGTCCTGCTCGACCTGGTCCGGTTCGACCAGGCCGCCGCGGCGGTCGGGCCGAGCTGCACCGACGGCGGCCGGCGGACCGTGGCGCAACGCCTCGCGGAGCTTTCCGAGCAGGTCGACGGGGTGCTGCCGCCGCTGGTCGCCCGGTACGCCCGCGCCACCCTCGACGGTGGCCCCGACGAGCTGCTCGCCGTGGCCGACGGCTTCGCCGCCCGGGAGCTGACCGTCTACGCCGCCGAGGCGACCGCCATGGCGCTACACCGGATGGGCCGCGGCCGCGCCGGCGCCACCGGCCCGGCCCGGGAGCGCCTCGCCGACCTGCTCCGCCGCTGCGACGAGGTGTCCACGCCGGCGCTGCGGCTGCTCCGCCCGACGCTGACCGAGCGCGAGTGGGAGATCGGCCGGCTCGCCGCCGACGGCGTGACCAGCCGCGCCATCGCCGAGCGGCTCTTCCTCTCCACCCGCACGGTGGAGAACCACCTCCAGCGGATCTACAGCAAGCTCGGGGTGGCCGGGCGGGCGGAGCTGCGGGCCGCGCTGCGCTCGATGCCGGGCCACGACGGCGCGGATCCGGCCTGAACTCTAGGCTGGGGCGGTGAGCACCCTTCGCCCCGCGCTGCTGACCGACCACTACGAGCTGACCATGGTCAGCGCCGCCCTGCGGGACGGCACGGCCGACCGTCGCTGCGTCTTCGAGGTGTTCAGCCGGCGGCTGCCGGCCGGCCGCCGCTACGGCGTGGTCGCCGGCACCGGCCGGCTGATCGACCTGATCCGCGACTTCCGGTTCGACCCCGACGAGATCGAGTTCCTGCGCCGCACCGGCGTGGTGGACGACCGGGCCGCGCAGTGGTTGGCCGACTACCGCTTCAGCGGCGACGTCGACGGGTACGCGGAGGGCGAGCTGTTCTTCCCCGGCTCCCCGATCCTCACCGTCTCCGGCACCTTCGCCGAGTGCGTGGTGCTGGAGACGCTTGTGCTGTCGGTGCTCAACCACGACTGCGCGGTGGCCGCCGCGGCGGCCCGGATGGTGACCGCCGCCCGCGGCCGGGCGCTGATCGAGATGGGCTCCCGGCGGGCGCACGAGGAGGCCGCGGTGGCCGCCGCCCGGGCCGCGTACCTGGCCGGGTTCCGGTTCACCTCCAACCTGGCCGCCGGGCAGCGCTACGGCATCCCCACCGCGGGCACCGCCGCGCACGCGTTCACCCTGCTGCACGACGACGAGCAGGCGGCGTTCGCCTCGCAGGTCGCCACCCTGGGCAAGGACACCACGCTGCTCGTCGACACGTACGACATCAGCCAGGGCATCCGCAACGCCATCGCGGTGGCCGGGCCGGAGCTGCGCGCGGTCCGGATCGACTCGGGCGATCTCGCGGTGATCGCCCAGCAGTCCCGCGAGCTGCTCGACTCGCTTGGCGCCACCGAGACGAAGATCATCGTCTCCGGCGACCTCGACGAGTACGCCATCGCCTCGCTCGCCGCCGAGCCGGTCGACATGTACGGCGCGGGCACCGCCGTGGTGACCGGCTCGGGCGCCCCCACCGCCGGCCTGGTCTACAAGCTGGTCGAGGTGGAGGGGCGACCGGTGGTCAAGCGCTCGGAGCACAAGGCCACCATCGGCGGCCGGAAGGTGGCCGTCCGCCGGCACAAGCCCACCGGCACCGCCACCGAGGAGATCATCGTGCCGCAGGGGGTGCCGGACCGGCAGCCCAACGACCGGCTGCTCCAGCGCTCGTTCGTCGTCGAGGGCGAGCCGGTGGCGCTGCCCACGCTCGACGAGTCCCGGGAGCACCTGCGGGAGTGCCTGATCTCCATCCCCTGGGAGGGGCTCAAGCTCTCCGGCGGCGACCCGGCCGTCCCGGTGACCGTCGTACCCGCGAGCTGAGAGGAGCGATCCGATGGCCAACGCCTTGATCATCGTCGACGTGCAGAACGACTTCTGCGAGGGCGGCTCCCTGGCGGTGACCGGCGGGGCGGGCGTCGCCGCCGGCATCTCCCGGCTGCTCGCCGCCGAGCCGCAGCGCTGGGACCACGTGGTCGCGACGAAGGACTACCACGTCGACCCGGGCGCGCACTTCGGTGACCCGCCGGACTACGTCGACTCCTGGCCCCGGCACTGCGTCGTGGGCACCGCCGGCTCGGAGTTCCACCCCGACCTGGAGACCGGCCCGGTGGAGGCGATCTTCCACAAGGGCGAACACGCGGCCGCGTACTCCGGTTTCGAGGGCCACGCGGACGACGGCGAGTGCCTGGCCGACTGGCTGCGCCGGCACGACGTCGACCGGGTCGACGTGGTCGGCATCGCGACCGACCACTGCGTCCGCGCCACGGCGCTGGACGCCGCCCGGGAGGGCTTCCGGACCACCGTCCTGCTGGACCTCACGGCCGCTGTCGCGCCCGACACCCTGGACGTGGCGCTGCGGTCGCTGGAGGGCGCCGGCGTCGCCATGGTCGGCGAGCCTGTGATCAGGGCCGCTTGAGCGGGTAATCGGTTGCGGGTGTCGTACCCCCGGCCCAGGATTGCGGCCGGAGGTACGGACCGTCGTGAACTTGAAGCCTTACCGGGAGGCACTCGCCCTGCCCGGTCTCCGGTCGTTGCTGCTGATCTCGGTGCTGGCGCGCATCCCGCTCACCGCGACAGGCGTGACGCTCACCTTCCACGTCGTGCTCGACCTCGGTCGCGGCTACGGCGCGGCCGGGCTGGTGGGCGCCGCGTCCACCGTCGGCGCCGCGCTCGGCTCCCCGCTGCTCGGCCGGCTGGTCGACCGGCGCGGGCTGCGCCCGGTGCTGCTGCTCACCACGGTCGCCGAGGGCGTCTTCTGGGCCTGCGCGCCGACCCTGTCGTACCCCGTTCTGCTGCCCACCGCGTTCCTGGCGGGCCTGCTCGCGCTGCCGGTCTTCTCGGTGGTCCGGCAGTCGGTCGCCGCGCTGGTGCCGGCCGAGCGGCGCCGCCCCGCGTACGCCCTCGACTCGATGTCGGTGGAGCTCTCGTTCATGGTCGGCCCCGCGCTGGCCGTGGCCATGGCCGCCGCCGTGTCGCCCCGGCTCACCATGTGGGCGGTCGGCGCCGGGATCGTCGCCTCCGGGATCTGCTTCTGGCTGCTCGACCCGCCCACCCGCGCCGCCGACGAGCCGGCCGGCCCGGCCCGCAAGGTGCCCCGACGGGAGTGGGTCACCCCCCGGCTGCTCGCCGTCCTGGCGGTCAGCCTGGCCGCCACCCTCGTGCTCGGCGGCACCGACGTCGCGGTGGTCGCCGTGCTGCGCGAGGGCGGCGAGGTCGGCTGGACCGGCGCCGTCCTGGCCATGTGGGCGATCGCCTCGCTGCTGGGCGGCTTCGCGTACGGGGCGGTGACCCGCTCGCTCTCGCCGCTGGTTCTCGTGGCGGCGCTGAGCCTGACCACCATCCCGGTGGGGCTGGGCGGGGCGCACTGGTGGCTGCTCAGCCTGGCGCTGTTCCCGGCCGGGGCGCTCTGCGCGCCGTCCATCGCCTCGACCTCGGACGCGGTGAGCCGGCTCGCCCCGGCCGGCGTACGCGGCGAGGCCATGGGCCTGCACGGCTCGGCCGTCACCGTCGGCATCGCGCTGGGGGCGCCGCTGGCCGGCGCGGTGATCGACGCCTCGGCGCCGGCCTGGGGGTTCGCGGTCACCGGCGCGATCGGCGTGCTGGTCGCCCTGGCCGTCCTCCCGCTCGAAATCCGCCACCGCCGCGACCAGGCCCTCACCCCCACCCCCGAACTGGCCCCCGCGACCCCCTGACCTTCTCCCCGCGGCCCGGGTACGGGCATCGATCAAGAGGTTTGCATCAGCACCCGCCCCATTCCCGACGCAAACTCCTTGATCAACGCCCCCGGGCCCCGCGGACGAGCACCAACTCGGCGAGGTGGGGGTGTCGGGCCGGCCTCCCCGCCCTCGCCCCCACCGTCAGCGCGTCGATCAAGAGGTTGGCGTCAGGATTCGGCTCGTTCCTGACGCAAACTTCTTGATCAACCGCGCCCGCGGTCCCCAAGAGGCGCGCGCGGTCGGTCGGGGTGGGGTGGCCGTGTGCGCCGGGGCGGGATGAAAGGCGACGGGCGCCGCACCCCGGTGGGGTGCGGCGCCCGTCGTTTGTTCTGGCGGGGTCAGCTCTTGTCGAGCCGGCCCTCGGTGTCCTCGCGGTAGCTGGCGCCACCGTCGGCCTCGCTGGTCAGCGGCTTGGCGCCGCCCTCCGGCGGGCCGGCCAGGCTGGTGCCGGCGGCCAGCTCGGGGAACTTGAGGTCGAACGCCGGCCGCTCGGAGCGGATCCGCGGCATCCGGTCGAAGTTCCGCAGCGGGGGCGGCGAGCTGGTGGCCCACTCGAGCGAGTTGCCGTGGCCCCACGGGTCGTCGACCTCCACCACCGGACCGGTCTTGTACGACTTCCAGCAGTTCCAGATGAACGGCAGGGTCGAGATACCGGTGATGAACGCGCCGATCGTGGACAGCGTGTTCAGGAAGGTGAAGCCGTCACCGGGCAGGTAGTCGACGTACCGGCGGGGCATGCCCTCGGCGCCGAGCCAGTGCTGCACCAGGAAGGTGGTGTGGAAGCCGATCATGGTCAGCCAGAAGTGGATCTTGCCGAGCCGCTCGTCGAGCATCCGGCCGAACATCTTCGGGAACCAGAAGTAGATGCCGCCGAAGACGGCGAACACGATGGTGCCGAAGAGCACGTAGTGGAAGTGCGCCACCACGAAGTACGAGTCGTGCAGGTGGAAGTCGAGCGGCGGGCTGGCCAGCAGCACACCGGTCAGGCCACCGAAGAGGAAGGTCACCAGGAAGCCGACCGCGAAGAGCATCGGCGTCTCGAAGGTGATCTGGCCCCGCCACATGGTGCCGATCCAGTTGAAGAACTTCATACCGGTCGGCACGGCGATCAGGTAGCTGAGGAAGCTGAAGAACGGCAGCAGCACCTGGCCGGTGGCGAACATGTGGTGCGCCCACACGCTCATCGACAGGGCGGCGATGGCGATGGTCGCGGCGACCAGGCCCTTGTAACCGAAGATCGGCTTCCGGGAGAAGACCGGGATGATCTCGGTGATGATGCCGAAGAACGGCAGCGCGATGATGTAGACCTCGGGGTGCCCGAAGAACCAGAACAGGTGCTGCCAGAGCATCGGGCCGCCGGTGGCGGGGTCGTACACGTGGGCGCCGATCAGGCGGTCCGCGGCCAGCGCGAAGAGCGCGGCGGCCAGCAGCGGGAAGACCAGGATCGCCAGCAGGCTCGTGACCAGCATGTTCCAGGTGAAGATCGGCATCCGGAACATGGTCATGCCGGGGGCGCGCAGGGTCAGGATCGTGGTGATCAGGTTGACCGCGCCGAGGATCGTGCCCAGACCGGAGATGGCCAGGCCGACCACCCACATGTTCGCGCCGACGCCCGGCGCGTGCTCGGCGGTGCTCAGCGGCGTGTACGCCGTCCAGCCGAAGTCGGCCGCACCGCCCGGGGTGATGAAGCCGGCCGTGGCCATGGTGCCGCCGAACAGGTACAGCCAGTAGGCGAACGCGTTCAGGCGGGGGAACGACACGTCGGGCGCGCCGATCTGCAGCGGCACCACGTAGTTCGCGAAGGCGAACACGATCGGCGTCGCGAAGAACAGCAGCATGATCGTGCCGTGCATGGTGAAGAGCTGGTTGTACTGCTCGGGCGACAGGAACTGCAGCCCCGGTCGCGCCAGCTCGGCGCGCATGATCAGGGCCATGAGGCCACCGATCATGAAGAACGCGAACGCGGTGACCATGTACATGATCCCGATCTGCTTCGCGTCCGTGGTGCGCAGCAGCCGCGCGAGGGCCGACCCCTTGACCGGCTCGCGGACCGGCCAGGGCCGGGTCACGACCGGCTTGGGTGCGACGGTGGTCACGAGTGGCCTCCGGTTCTGGGTTGTCCCGCTCGGCGCGCTGTTCATCTGCGCAGCCGTCATCCGCAAGGAGGATAGTCCCCGGTAGTGGGCCCCGCCGCGTGGGGTGGGCGGCTACGATCTTCGGCCCTCAGAGCGGGCCGGTGAGGAGCCGGTAGTGCTCCTGGAAGATCCGCCCGCCGCGTCCGCGCAGCAACGGGTCGCGCAGCGCCGGCGGCACGTCGCGGGTGCGGTTGCGGTCCCGGGTCCGGTCCCGCACCCAGCGGGTACGCGGGCGGCGGCGACTCTCGTACGCGAGGAGCGCGGCCTCGACGCTGCCGGCCGCCCGCAGCGACTCGGCGAGCACCACGGCGTCCTCCAGCGCCATGGCGGCGCCCTGGGAGAGCGTCGGCGCGGTGGCGTGAGCCGCGTCACCGACGAGCAGCACCCGGCCGTGGAACCAGCGCCCCAGCTCGACCTCGGTGGTGAGCTCGACGTCGACCGTCTCCAAGGCGGCGAGCACCTCGGGGACCGGGCCGCCGTAGTCGCCGAACAACTCGTGCAGCCGGGCGAGCGGGTCGGCCGGCAGGTCGGTGCCGGCCTCGTCGGCGTAGCAGTGCAGCCGGCCGGCGCCGAGCGGCACCACGAGGAAGCCGGCGCGCTGACCGAGCAGGGCGGTCCAGTCGGCCACCCGGGGGCCGCCGCGCACCACGCTGCGGTAGACCACCTGGCCGGCGGGGCGGGGCGGGCCGCCGAGCGCGGCCAGGGTACGCACCGCCGAGCGGGGTCCGTCCGCGCCGATGACCAGGTCGTACTCGCCGCTGGTGCCGTCGGTGAAGCCGACCGCGACGCCGCCGGGCAGCGGATCGACGGTGCTGACCTCGGCCCCGTGCCGGACGGCGCCGCCGGCCCCGGTGAGCAGCACCCGGTGCAGCTCGGCGCGGGGCAGCGCCCGGCACTCTCCCACCCCGGTCCAGAGCCCGTCGAGGTCGACCTCGCAGAGCGGCGCGCCGGTGGCGTCCAGGAAGCGCTGCCGGTGGATGACCTGGCCGAGGGGGCGTACCGGGCCGTCCAGGTCGAGCCGGCGCAGCGCCCGGGCCGCGTTGCCCGGGAGGTAGAGGCCGATGTCGGCGCGCTCGGTCGGCGGCAGCTTCTCGGTCACGTCGGGGCGGAACCCCGCGAGGCGCAGCGCCCGGGCCACGGCGAGACCGGCGATGCCCGCGCCGACGACAAGGATGCGCAGGGGGGAACCACCCATCGTGGGGTACGCCTCCGGAGGGGATCGGAACGCGTTGGAGGCAAGACATTACTCGCCGCAACCAACCGGCGGAAGTGCCCATCGGCCCTGGCGTCGCGGCCCGGTCAGCGACGACGAGCCCTCCCACCGGCGGGAATCCCGCCCCGACCGGGTGACCTGGCCGTCGACGGCCCGACGCGCCGCCATCGACCGTGCACGGACGGTTGTCGAATCGATTGCTTCGACCGGCACGGTTGCGCACCTGTTTCAGACATGTAAATGTGTTGCTTGAAGCTTGGGAGCGCTCCCGGGCATACCCCCGACACGAGTCGGCGCCCCCGCGCCGAGCCAAGGAGCATCATGAAGCGTCCACTGAGAGCCCTCGCGGCGGCCGGCCTGCTGGCCGCCGGCGCGATCGTCGCCGTCGCGCTCGGCGGCACCGCCTCGGCCGACACCCAGATCTGCGAGCAGTACGGGTCGACCACCATCGGCGGGAAGTACGTCGTGCAGAACAACCGCTGGGGCACCAGCGCGCAGCAGTGCATCAACGTGACCTCCACCGGCTTCTCGATCACCCGCCAGGACGGTGTCGGATCGACGAGCGGCGCGCCGGTGTCGTACCCGTCGATCTTCATGGGCTGCCACTACACGAACTGCTCACCGGGCACCAACCTCCCGGTGCAGGTGAAGAACATCAGCAGCGCTCCGGGCAGCATCAGCTACAACTACGTCAGCGGCGCCATCTACGACGCCGCGTACGACATCTGGCTCGACCCGTCCCCGAAGAAGGACGGCGTGAACCAGATGGAGATCATGATCTGGCTCAACCGGCAGGGCCCCATCCAGCCCATCGGCTCGCCGGTCGGCAACGCCAGCATCGCGGGCCGGACCTGGGAGGTCTGGCGGGGCAGCAACGGCTCGAACAACGTCATCTCGTACGTGGCCCCGTCGGCGATCCCCAGCATGAGCTTCGACGCCATGGCGTTCATCAACGACACGAAGAACCGCGGCGCGATCACCAGCGACTGGTACCTGACCAGCATCCAGGCCGGCTTCGAGCCGTGGCAGGGCGGCGTCGGCCTGGCGGTCAACTCCTTCTCGCAGAGCGTCAACACCGGCGGCACCACGCCGACCACGCCGCCGCCGACCACCACCCCGCCGCCGGGCAACGCGGCCTGCTCGGTGAAGTACACCACCAACGTCTGGAACAACGGCTTCACCGCCGACGTGACGGTCACCAACACCGGCTCCAGCACCGTCAACGGCTGGACCCTGAACTACAACCTGCCGTCCGGGCAGACGATCACCGGCTCGTGGAACGCCACCGTGACGCAGAGCGGGTCCGCGGTGACCGCGCGGAACCTGAGCTACAACGGCACGCTGGCGCCCGGAGCCTCGACCAGCTTCGGCTACCAGGCGACGCTGAACGGCGCGTTCGCCACGCCCACGAGCTTCACCCTCAACGGCGCCACCTGCACCAGGGCGTGACGCCCGCCTGATCCCGGGGCGCGGTCCGCACGGGCCGCGCCCCGGCTGCTCGACGCCGCCTCCGACGCACGGGGAGCGCGGCCTCCTGGCGACGCTGGTGTCGGGCTTCGGGCTGCTGGTCGCCAACCGGTGAGCCGGTGCCGCAGGCGAACCGGTGGGTGCTGTGCGGCGGTGCGACCCTCTACTTCCTGACCGTCAGCCTGCTCGGCGCCCGGGGCGGCGCCCCGGTCACCTGGGTCAGCGTCCGAGCTGCGCGGCCATCCGGCGACGTAGCGGCGGTACGGCGCCAACGGTGCGCAGGGTCGTGCGGGCGGCGGCGCGGCCGAGGCGGTTGCCCGACGCGGCCTGGCGGGCGTTGCGCAGTGACTGCTTCACGGCGGCGAAGCCGTAGTCGAGCATCTGGCGCTCGTAGTCGTGCAGCGCGGGCAGCAGGGTGCGTCTCCCTTCGGCGACCTCGGTGAGCCTCCGGCAGAGCAGTTCGGCGTCGCGCAAAGCGGTGTTGGCGCCGATGCCGGCCATGGGCGTCATGTTGTGGATGGCGTCGCCGAGCAGGGTCACGGGGCCGGTCCGCCACGGGTCGACCGGCGTGGCGCTGCGGAGCCGGATGGCGTTGACGGTGCCGGGGTCCGAGCCCGCGACGAGGTCCCGCAGGGCGGGCGCCCAGCCGGCGGTGCGGTCCAGCACCAGCCGGCGCAGCTCCGTTCCGGACAGTGTCTCCACGCCGCCGGGGAGGGCGGACGCCGCGTCGGCGTATCCCCACAGGACGAACGGGACGCTGTTGTCGAGCAGAAACTGCTCGGGCGCGTCCTCGGACCTGACGGCCCGCCGGTCGGGGTGCCAGACGGCGGTGAACAGGGATCCACGCCCCTTGGGGATCACGAGGTTCGCGTCGTGGGTGAGGACGCGGGGCAGGCCGGCCCCGTCGAGGCGATGCTTGCCGGCGATCGCGACGATGCCGGTGTCGATCCGCCGGGCCTGCGGCAGCAGTTGCCGGCGTACGCGGGAGTTGGCGCCGTCGGCGCCGACCAGCACGTCGGCGGTGGCGGTGCCGCCGTCGGCGAAGTGGGCGGTCACCCGACCGTCGGCCGTCGTCTCGTAGCGGGTGAACTCCCTGCCGAGGTGGACCGCGTCGTCCAGCCCGGTCAGCAGCACCTCACGGAGGCTGATCCGGCTGACGCCGTAGTGGCGCTCGTCCGACCGTCCGGTCGACGCGATCTCGTCGGCGGTGAGGCGCACGAGGTCTGTGAGCTGCTCCGTGGTGAACGCGAAGCCGCCGCCGTCGACCGACACCGTGTCGAGGAACGCCTGCCAGTTGGCGACCGGCAGGCAGGCACGCAGCGCGTGGGCGCCGTGGGGGTTGATGTGGATGCGGTAGCCCTGCAGCCAGTCGGTGCGCTCGCGGGTGCGCTCGTGGACGGTGACGGCGACACCCGCGCGGCGGAGGCCCTGAGCCAGGCACAGCCCGCCGATGCCCCCACCGATGATCATGACGCTGAGGTTCTCCATAACCCGATCCTCATTTGCACACCTGAGTTTGTCAACCATGTGATTGATTAAGTCATGCGGACACATGACTCTGCTAGGATCATGAGCATGTCCCGGCGGTCCCCGAGCGGTGATCAGCGCAGACGCGACGCGGAGCGCACCCGCGAGCGCATCCTCGATGCGGCGCTGGTCGAGTTCGGCGAGCACGGCTTCGCCGGCGCCCGCACCAGCGCGATCGCCGCTCGCGCGGGCGTCAACCAGCAGCTGATCTCCTACTACTTCGCCGGCAAGGAGGGGCTCTACCAGGCCCTGCAGGAGCGGTGGCGCACGACGAGCGGCGCGGCCCGGCCCGACGAGCCGATGGCCGACGTGGTCGCCGGCTTCCTCCGCCTCGGCGCGACGCAGCGGTCGTGGGCGCGGCTGCTCGCCTGGGAAGGGTTGGCCGACACCGGAGCCGCGGCCGACACCGCGGACGAGGCGCAGGCCCGCACGTACTTCACGGCGATGGTCGACGACGTACGCCGTCGGCAGCGCAGCGGTGAGCTGGCCGTCGACCTCGACCCCGCGTACGTGGTGCTGACGTTCTTCGCCGCGACCCTCGCCCCGACCGTGCTGCCGCAGGTCGTCCGCCGGCTGACCGGCCTGCCGGCCGACGCGCCCGAGTTCCTCGACGCGTACGCCGCGCAGTTGCGCCGGATGCTCGGCCACCTGTCAGGATCCGCCGCCCCGCCGGAGTGACCGCGCCGGTCAGCGGGCGGCGGAGCGCAGCCACCCAGGTACCGTCAGCACCCCAGCACGGGAGCCACCGATACGCCACGTCCCACGGCACCAGATCGTGAAGCACATGCCGCCGAGTGCATCAGTCAACGACGACTCGTACGCCGGTTTACAGACACAGCGACACAGACGTGATCTTCGCTGGCACAGTCAGAGAAAGATCACGTCGAGGTATCACAACACTCTCTCAGGCTGCGACGCCCAGGGCGTCGATGTCGCGCATCTCCTCGGCGGTGAGCGAGAAGCCGAACACGTCGGCGTTGGCCCGGATCCGGTCCGGCGTGACCGACTTCGGGATGACCACGATCTCGTGGTCGATGTGCCAGCGCAGCACCACCTGGGCCGGCGAGACGTCGTGCGCATGGGCGATCCGGACGAGCACCGGATCGGACAGGTCGCTGGTCTTGAACGGGCTGTAGCCCTCCAGCACCACGCCCCGGTCCCGGTGCGCGGCGTGCACCTGGCGGTCGTACAGGGACGGGCTCCAGCGGATCTGGTTGACCGCCGGGGTCTCCTCGGTGGCCTGGATCAGCTCGTCGATCTGGCTGACGCTGTAGTTGCTCACCCCGACGGCCCGGGTCAGGTTCTCGTCCCGGGCGGCGAGCATCTCGCGCCAGACCGGGATGCTGTCGCCGGGCGCGGACGGCGGCCAGTGGATCAGCCACAGGTCGACGTGGTCGGTGTCCAGCGCGGCCAGGCTCGCCTCGATGGTCTCCCGTTCCCGGCCCACCCGGTCCGGCGGCAGCTTCGTGGTGATGAAGAGGTCCTCGCGGCGCAGCCCGCTCTCCTGGACCGCCCGGCCGACCTCCTTCTCGTTGCCGTACATCGTGGCGGTGTCGATGTGCCGGTAACCGGCGTCGAGGGCGGCGAGCACGGCGTCGTACCCGGCCTCGCCGGTGGCCTGCCAGGTGCCGAAGCCGAGCAGCGGCATCCGGACGTCGCCGGTCAGGGGGACGGTGGGCTGGTCGTGGTCCATACCGACGCTTCTACCCGTGATCGCCGCCGCCATGCCGGCGACCCGCCGAGCGACGGCCGAACGGGACAGAAGCGGCGGGGAGCGGACGATCGGGCCGGACCTGCCGGAGAATGCGGGGGTGGCTAACAGCTAGCCCGCCGGGCGGCTTTAGTGGTCTTGACGCAATATGATTGTTGACTTGAGCCTCAATGAGTGGGCGGCGTCGCAGGGAATCGCGTACGTCATCGCGCGGCGGCAGTATGCGGCCGGGACACTTCCCGTTCCCGCGTACCGGCTCGGCCGGCTCATCATGGTCGGTGAGCCGATGGCCGCTGCGCGGCTCGACGCCAAGCAGGTCGTCGTGTACGCCTGCGTGTCGTCCGCCGACCAAGAGCCGGATCTGGACCGGCAGGTCGCCCGGGTGGTCACATGGGCTACAGGGCAGAGCCTCTCCGTTGGCCGGGTGGTGACCGAGGTGGGGTCCGCGCTCAGCGGGCACCGCAAGAAGTTCCTGGCGCTGCTGCGGGACCCGGCTGTTTTGACGATCGTGGTCGAGCGTCGGGACAGGTTCGCCCGCTTCGGTGCCGGGTACGTCGAGGCGGTGCTGGCCGCACAGGGCCGCCCGCTCCTTGTGGTTGATCCCGCCGAGGTGGACGACGACCTTGTGGGTGGGGTCACCGAGATCCTGACGTCGCTGTGTGCCCGGCTGTACGGCCGTCGCGCGGCGGCGAACCGTGTCCGCCGTGCTGTCGAGACAGTCACCGGGGCGACGTCGTGAAGGCGGTCCAGGCGTACCGGTTCGCCCTCGATCTGACCCCGTCGCAGGAACGCGCGGTGCTCGCGCACGCCGGGGCTGCCCGGGTCGCCCACAATTGGGCGCTGGCTCGGGTGAAGGCGGTGATGGGCCAACGGGCGGCAGAACGGACCTACGGGGTGCCAGAGGAGTTGCTGACCCCGGCGGTCAGCTGGTCGCTGCCTGCCATGCGGAAGGCGTGGAACGCCGCGAAGACCGATGTCGCTCCGTGGTGGCGGGAATGCTCGAAGGAAGCATTCAACACCGGCCTCGACGCGCTCGCCCGCGCGTTGAAGAACTGGTCGGACTCCCGCGGCGGCAAGCGGGCCGGCCGCCCGGTCGGTTTCCCGCGGTTCAAGTCGCGCCGCCGCACCACACCGAGCGTGCGGTTCACCACCGGCACGATCCGGGTCGAGCCGGACCGTAAGCATGTGGTGCTGCCCCGGCTGGGACGGTTGAAGCTGCACGAGTCCGCCCGGAAGCTGGCCCGGCGTATCGACAACGGCACGGCCCGGATCATGTCGGCCACCGTTCGGCGTTACGGCGGCCGGTGGCATGTGTCTTTCTGCGTCGAGGTTGAGCGGGTCGTCCGCGTACCGGCCCGTCCCGACTCGACGGTCGGTGTCGACGTCGGCGTCAAGCACCTCGCCGTGCTGTCCACCGGCGAACTGGTGCCGAACCCACGCCACCTGGGTGACGCCCAGCGCCGCCTTCGCAGACTCGGCAGGTCAATGGCGCGTAAGGCCGGCCCGGACCGGCGCACAGGCCAGCGCCCGTCGAACCGGTGGCAGCGCGCCAACGCGCGGCTCGGTCGGACCCACGCCCGGGTGGCGAACCTGCGCCGCGACCGCCTACACAAGCTCACCACCCGCCTCTGCCAAGAGCACGGTGCGATCGTGGTGGAAGACCTCAACGTCGCCGGCATGCTGCGTAACCGGCGCCTGGCCCGGCACATCGCCGACGCCAGCTTCGGCGAACTGCGCCGGCAACTCACCTACAAGACGCAGTGGAACGCCGGCCGGTTGATCGTCGCCGACCGCTGGTATCCATCGAGCAAGACGTGTTCGGGTTGCGGCGCGGTGAAAACCAAGCTGGCCCTTTCCGAGCGCACCTACACCTGCGCGACGTGCGGCCTGACCATAGATCGTGACCATAACGCCGCACGCAACCTGGCCGCTCTGACGGCCGAGTACGACACCGCCGGGAGTGGCCCGGTGGCAGCACGTGGAGCCGACCAGAAGACCCGCGTACGTGGGCAGGTGGCAGTGAAGCGTGAACCCGGCACCGCCACGGCGGGTCAGACCGGGACCGTCCCACCGCAAGGCGAGACTACCGATCGCATGCTCACTAGAGTGCACTGAGAGGTAACGGGTGGCTGACCGGCTGGAGGAGTACCGGCGGAAACGGGACGCGGCGCGTACCCCGGAGCCGGTGCCGGAACGGACCCCGGAGCGGAAGCGGGCCGCGCGGCGCAAGCCCCGGTTCGTGATCCAGCAGCACCACGCCCGGAGCCTGCACTGGGACCTGCGCCTGGAGCACGACGGCGTGCTGGCCTCGTGGGCGGTGCCGCGCGGCCTCCCCCGCGACCCCAGCCGCAACCACCTGGCCGTGCACACCGAGGACCATCCGATGGAGTACCTCACCTTCCACGGCGAGATCCCGGCCGGCGAGTACGGCGGCGGGCGGATGACCGTCCACGACACCGGCACCTACCGCGTCGAGAAGTGGCGCGACGACGAGGTCATCGTGGTCCTGGACGGCCGGCGGACGAAGGGGCGCTACGTCCTCTTCGCCACCGGCGGCCGGGGCCGGGACTGGATGGTCCGCCGCACCGACCCGGCCCCGGAGGGCTGGACGCCGATGCCGGAGCTGGTCCGGCCCATGCACACCACGCCCGGTAAGGGTTTGCCGAAGGACGAAACCGCCTGGGGGTACGAGCTGCGCTGGGACGGCGTGCGGGCGATGGCGTACGTCTCCGGCGGCCGGCTGCGGCTGCTCGACGAGTCGGACGAGGACGTCACCGGGGCGTACCCGTGGTTGCGGGCGATGGCCGAGGAGCTGGCCCCGGTCGAGGCGGTGCTGGACGGCGTGCTGGTCCGGATCGACCCGGGCGGGCGGGTCAAGCCGCCCAGCAAGCGGGACGGCCAGTTCCTCGCCGTCGACCTGCTCTGGCTGGAGGGCGTGACCAGCCTCGACGTGCCGTACGCGCAGCGCCGGGAGCTGCTCGACGGTATGGCGCTGACCGGTCCGCACTGGCAGACTCCGCCGTGGTTCCCGGGGGTCGGCGCGGACGCCCTGCGGACCGCCCGCGAGCAGGGGCTCCCGGGAGTGGTGGCCAAGCGGCTGGACTCCCCCTACGAGCCGGGTCGGCGCAGCCGGCACTGGCTGAGCCTCGACCCGAGCTGAGGAGCACCGTGCACCTGACGCACCTGGAGTGCCCGCGCTGCGACCAGCGGCATCCGGCCGACAAGTTGCAGAACCTGTGCGCGTGCGGCTCCCCGCTGCTGGCCCGCTACGACCTGGCCGCGGTGGCCGCCTCGGTCACCCCCGAGCAGTTCGGGCTGCGCCCGGCCGACCTGTGGCGCTACCGGGAGCTGCTGCCGGTGGCCGATCCCCGCTTCGTCACCACGTTGGGCGAGGGCTGGACGCCGCTGCTGCGCGCACCGGCGTACGGGCAGGAGATCGGCATCCCGGACCTGATCGTCAAGGACGAGGGGCTGACGCCGACCGGGTCGTTCAAGGCCCGGGGCGCTGCGGTGGGCGTGAGCCGGGCCCGGGAGCTGGGCGTCGAGCGGATCGCCATGCCGACGAACGGCAACGCGGGGGCGGCCTGGGCGACGTACGCGGCGCGGGCCGGGATGGGCGCGACCATCGCCATGCCGCTCGACGCGCCCACCATCTGCCGGCGGGAGTGCGTCGCCGCCGGGGCGGACCTGCGGCTGGTCGACGGCCTGATCAGCGACGCGGGCCGGTGGATTGCCGGGCTGGTCGCCGAGTCGGGCGGGCGGGTCTTCGACGCCGGCACGCTGCGCGAGCCGTACCGCCTGGAGGGCAAGAAGACCATGGGGTACGAGATCGTCGAGCAGCTCGGCTGGCAGGTGCCCGACGTGATCATCTATCCGACCGGCGGCGGGGTCGGGCTGATCGGCATCCACAAGGCGCTGCACGAGCTGCGCGAGCTGGGCTGGGTGGAGGACCGGCTGCCCCGTCTCGTCGCGGTCCAGTCCACCGGCTGTGCGCCGATCGTCCGGGCGTTCGCGGCCGGCGAACCCCGGGCCACGCCATGGGCGGACGCGCACACTCTGGCGTTCGGCATCACGGTGCCCGCTCCGCTCGGCGACGAGCTGATCCTGGCCGCGCTGCGGGAGAGCAGCGGCACCGCGGTCGCCGTGGACGACGCGGAGATCCTCGCCGACCTGCGCGACTTCGCCGCCCGGGAGGGCCTGCTGCTCTGCCCCGAGGGGGCGGCCTGCCTGACCGCCGCCCGACAGCTGCGGGCCGGCGGCTGGATCCGCCCGGGCGAGCGGGTGGTGGTGCTCAACACCGGCGCGGGCCTCAAGTATCCGGAGACGGTGGACGTCTCCGGCGTGCCGACGGTGTGACGCGGGCTCCCGCGACCGGGGAGCCCGCGTCGGCCCGTTCTAGCGGTAGGTGATGTCGGAGGCGGAGTAGAAGCAGTTCACCCCGTCGGCGCCCTCGCCGATCTCGGTGGGTTCGCTGCCCTTCGGGACGCCCTGGTACTTGACGCAGATCCGGGTGGACCGGTTCGGGTCGTTGAGGATCGTGATCCGGCTGAACCGGGCCGTGTCGCCCCAGTTGGTGTTGATGCCGGCCAGCACCTTGGTGCCGGTGGCGGTGACGTTGTCCATCACCACGTGCCGCTGGTA
The DNA here is from genome assembly GCF_024213425.1 of Micromonospora sp. A3M-1-15. Taxonomy (NCBI): domain Bacteria; kingdom Bacillati; phylum Actinomycetota; class Actinomycetes; order Micromonosporales; family Micromonosporaceae; genus Micromonospora; species Micromonospora sp. A3M-1-15. Next base: position 1,248,520 of record NZ_JANAVK010000001.1, read on the forward strand.
GGAGGTGGAGCAGTTGCCGCAGGCCCGGTAGAGCTTGCCGGCGCTCTCCACCCGGAAGTTGCGGATGTAGACGGTGCCGGGGCCGTTGTGCTGGAACACCTTGTCGCTGGCCGACCGGGCGCCCCCGCCGTCCACGGTGTAGGTGGTGCCGCCGCGGAAGGTGGCGGCGTCCTCGCCGACGTCCTCCCACCAGACGTTGACGAGCGTGCAGTTGCCCTCGCAGTGGACGCCGTCACCGGCCGGCGCGCCGATGATCACGTTCTTCAGCGTGGCGCCGGCGGCCAGCTCGAACATCGGGTCCTGGCTCTCGCTCTGCCCGCCGTCGCCGATGCCGTAGTAGCGCTTCATCCCGCCGTCGAAGGTGCCGGAGACCGGGACGGTGGCGTCCACCTTGACGCTGGCGGTGGGCGTCGGCCACGAGGCGGGCGGCGGCGGGGTGCCGGTGGGGGTCGGGGTGGGCGAGGCCGGCGGGGTGCTGGTCGGCGGCGTGGTCGGGGTGCTGACCGAGGAGTCCACGGCCACGTCGTCGAAGCTGCCGGCGGCGTACGCGGTGACCAGGCCGATCCGGCCGGCGCCCACGAGGCTGTTGCTGCCGCCGCCGACCTGGGTGCCGTTGACGTAGCCGCGGATGGTGCTGCCGCTGGCCTCGATCCGCAGGGTGTACCAGGTGCCCGTGGCCGCGCCGACCGACGCCGATCCGAGCGAGGTGATCTGGCTGCCGTTGACCGCCTGGAGTTCGGCCCGTCCGGAGCCGAGCAGTGCCAGCCGGTACATCTTCGTGCTGCTGCTGGCCCGGGCCGCGAGCCCGACCAGGGCGCTGGACGAGGCGAAGCCGGTGGGGCGTACCCGGGCCTGCACCTGGTAGTCGGTCCAGCCGCTCTGGCCGGCGAACTGGCGGGCCAGCTCGCTGGCGGTGCTGGACTGGGTGAAGGCGCCGTCGGCGACCGCCCAGGTCCCGCCGGACTTGGACCAGCCGGCGGCGTCGCCGTCGGAGAAGGTGTCGGAGAAGACGGTGGCGGCGAACGCCGACGTCCCCATCCCGGCGGCGAGTGCCGCCACGGTCGCTCCGGCGCCCAGCGCCAGCAGCAGCGGGCGGCGGAGTCTGGCACGTGAGGTCTGCACGGTTGTCCTCCTTGAGGCACGAGGTGGTGGACCGCCGCGGCGGAGGGTCGACGCCTGGCCACGGTCGCGACGGTCGGTGCGCCCCGGCCGGAGGCCCGGTCTCCGGATGCGGGGTGGCGAGGAAGCGGAGCCCAGGAAAGGGCTTTCCCGTACGAGCAGGCTAGGCCCGCGCAGATATCGACGTCAATGGCTGCGACGTGCAGGATTGTTGCAGCTCAAACGACTCGCGCTCCACCATCCGTTGATGGTGGAGCGCGGGAGCGGGTCGGGCGCGGTCAGGAGGTGGGCGGCTCGTCCTCGCCGGCGGCCTCGGCCGCGTCGGCCTCCTCCTTGGTCCGGTGCACCGCCCCGTCGGCGTGGTCCGGCGGGCCGTACACCGTGTACAGCACGAGCGGGTTGGGGCCGGTGTTGACGAAGTTGTGCTTCGTGCCGGCCGGTACGACCACGAGGTCGCCCGCCACGACCTCCTTCTTCTCCCCGGCCACCCGCGCCTCGCCGGTGCCGCTGACGAAGGTCAGGATCTGGTCGATGCCCTCGTGGACCTCCTCGCCGATCTCCCCGCCCGCCGGGATCGTCATGATCACCAACTGGGTGTGCTCCCCGGTCCAGAGCACTCGGCGGAAGTCGGGACTCTTCTCGGCGACGGTCGCGATCGTGAAATGCTCCATGGCCCGCACATACCCGGTCGCCGCGCCGCTCACGCCGGGACTCGCAAATGGTGGAATTCCCCACCCGCGCGGGGTTTGGATCCCCTCTGGACGGGCATCTGCTGCTCCGAGACCGGTGCACGCTGGCCGGTCGAGCCAGGTCCCTGCTGTCGTACCGCCGTACGGCTGCGACGGTGGGAGACGGCCAGAGCGCGGCGACGTTACGACCCAGGTCGGGCGGCGCCGTGCGCTCGTGTGCACACCCGTTCCGCCCACCGGCATCCGGCCAGCACCAACGCCGCCGCCAGGAAGCCCAGCAGGTCCTCACCCCCGGTCACCCGGAAGTGGTACTCCAGCGGCCCCTCCCCGCGCCGGTCAGGCGAGCACGGCCAGGTGGAAGGGGCGGTCGGTGTGGCCGCTCGCCGCGTACGTCTCGACGAAGACGGCGTTCGGGATGCCGGTTCGGGACGCCACCGTGATGGCCCCCTGCGGGGCGAGCCCGCCGGCGGCGGGACCCACGGTGCCGACGTAGGCGGCGCGCGCGACGTCCTGGTCGAAGGCGACCTGGTACATCCCGGCGGCCAGCCGGGTGGCCGAGGTGGCGCCGAGCCCGCGGACCAGGCTGCCGTTCGCGTCGACCACGGCGAACAGCACGCGGGCGCTGGCCGGCAACCCGGCCCCGGTGCACGAGTTGATCTCGGTGTCGGCGCGGGCGGCCTCCTCCGCGTCGGGGGCGGGCTGGCCGGCCGCTCCCCTCCTCGATCTGGAGTTGGACATGGCGATCCTCTCTGCGGCCGGTGCGGCGGCGGCGGCGAGGCGTACATGGCGGGCGGCGATCGGCGGCGATCACCCTCCGTGTTCCCGAAGCTATGCCGGCCCACCGCCCGCCAACCAGCCACAGCCCTGTCCGATCAAGGACAGTTGATGCCGCTGACCTGCTAAAACTCGGCCACAAGGGCTCCGGACCGGCTCGGTGCCACGGCCGAATTGTGACGATCGGGGCCGATACGAGGCACGGGCGTCCGGCTCCGAGCGCCGGGTGCCGGCCCCGGAGGCCGCATGGAGCGTCGACGATGCCCGGAAGGCCTGTGGCGGAACGCGATCGGGTCGCTACATTGAAGTATGGTGCCCGCCCACGGGGGTCGGGCGGCGGAACCGGTCTACCGCCCTGTGCTGGCCGGTCGCCGGGGTGAGCTGGACGCGCTGGCCCATCTCGACGACGCCATCGCTCCGCTGCTCGCTCCGGTCATCGACGTCCACGCGGTGGATCCGTGCACCGTGGACCTGCTCGGCCGGCTGCCGGCCGGGCTCCTTCCCGCCGTCGACGTGTCGGCGCTGCCCGACTCGCCGGAGAGCGAGCTGGTCCGTTGGGGCGTACCGCTGGTGCCGGTGATCGGGCTCGCGGAGGGCAACCGGCGGCTGGTGGCGCACGGCGCGGCTGCCCGGGCGTACGCGCGGCGGGCGGTGGTGCGGCTGCGGACCGGACAGGACCGCGCCGGGCCGGACGCCACCACGGCCGCGGTGGAGCGGGTGTGGCGGCTGACCCGGCTGGTGCCGGAGCAGTGCGACCTGCTCGTCGACGCGGGGGACGTGTGCTGCCCGGCCGACGTGCGCCTGGTCGAGCCCCGGGTCCGGCGGCTGGCGGAGTGGGCCCGGCGGCACGCCTGGCGCTCGGTGAGCGTGGCGGCCGGCGGGATGCCGCCGACGCTGGCCCGGCTCCCCACCGACGAGCCGGTACGCGTCGACCGCTTCGACTGGCAGCTCTGGCAGCGCCTGGCCGACCTCGGTCTCGGCTACGGCGACTACGGCGTGAGCTGCGCGGTGCCCGGGGCGGACGGGCCGGGCGACCGGCTGCCGACGCTGCGCTACACCACCACCGGGGCGTGGTGGGTCTACCGGTGGTCGCGCCGGGGCGGCCGGGGCGACGACCGTTTCGCCGACCTGTGCCGCACGCTCGTCGCGGCCCCGCACTGGCCGGCCGCGGGCGCGGGGTTCTCCTGGGGCGACCACGAGATCCTGCGCCGGGCACGGCGCGGCGCGGGCGCCGGCTCGCCGGTGAACTGGATCGCGTGGAGCACGTCGCACCACCTGGCGCACGTGCTGGCCACGCTGCTCCGCCCGGAGCGGGAACAGCGCGGCGGGCCGTGGCGGGCCGACCAGGACAGCCCCGAACGGGGGCGCGCCGGCCGGCCGCAGCGCGGCGGCGAGACCCGCCGCGCCGGGTGAGTCACTCCTTCTCGGTGAAGCCGAACTGGACGATGCCCTCGTCGTCGACCGTCGCGTCCACGGCGGTGTCGTTGAGCAGTTCGGCGGCGTCGGAGTCGAGGAAGATCCGGGCGCCCTGGTTGTCCACCACCTGGTCGCCCTGGATCGGCTGCTCGACCAGCTCGATGGAGAGCGAACCGGCGTCGGTGTCGGCGGCGATGCGCAGGCCACCGGCCTCGGCGACGTCCTGCTGGTTGGCCAGGTCGCGGATCACCAGGATGGCGTTTTCGGTCATGGTCAGCATGGCGGAACTCCTCGTTGGCTGGTTCGGGAATCGCGGGCGGTCGACGCGGCCCGTGCGGCCGGTCGGGACCCGGGGAAGGCGAATCAGGCTTCGCCGTGCAAACCAGGGCAGGTCGAACGGCCCCTCATGGCCTACGGTGCCCCCTGCCCGGGCATCCGTCAAATAGAGCCGGGTCAGTCGACACCGGACCGGTGATGCTGGGGCTACGAATGTTTTTCCCGCCGTATTCAGGGTATTGCGGCCGGTTCGACCCCCGTCCGGCAATAACTTTCGCGCGGGAGTCTTCTCTGGAGGAAAGCTCCGTGGCAGCATCGGCACATGCATCGTCGTCTCTTCCCCCGGGCGCTCGCGGTGCTGGCACTGGTCGCCACCGCGGCCACCGCCGGCGCGCCCACCGCCACGGCCGAAGCGCCCACCCCGGCGCAGACCCGGCTGCACGCGACCATCGACGCGATCCTCGCCGACTCCCGGCTGGCCGGGGCGCAGGCGGGCGTGGTCGTCGTCGACACCACCACCGGGCAGACCCTCTACGACCGCAACGGGGAACGGCGGCTCGTCCCCGCCTCGAACACGAAGCTGCTCACCTCGACGGCGGCCATGGAACTGCTCGGCCCGGGGCACCGCTTCACCACCGACGTGTCCGGCGACGGCGTACGGCATGCCGGGCTGCTCTCCGGCAACCTCTACCTGCGCGGCGGGGGCGACCCCACCATGCTGGCCGAGAACTACGACCGGCTGGCCGCCGAGGTGGCCGCCGCAGGCGTACGGGTGGTCACCGGCAACCTCGTCGCCGACGACACCCGCTACGACCGGACCCGGCTCGGCCCCGACTGGACCTGGGACGACGAGTCCTACTACTACGCGGCGCAGGTCTCCGCGCTGACCGTCGCGCCGGACACCGACTACGACGCCGGCACGGTGATCGTGCACGCCGCGCCGGCCGGGCAGGCCGGCACGCGACCGAAGATCACCATGACGCCGGCCAACGGCTGGCTGCGGATCGACAACCGGGCCGAGACGGTCGCCACGGGCGAGACGACGATCTCCTTCGAGCGCGAGCACGGCGGCAACACCATCGTGGTCACCGGCCAGATCGCGGTCGGCCAGACCGAGGAGAGCGACTGGATGACGGTCTGGGAGCCGACCGGCTACGCGGCCGACATCTTCCGGTCCGCGCTGCAACGGCACGGGGTGCGGGTCCTCGGCCGGACCGTGCTCGGCCAGGCCACCCCGGACGACGCCAAGCCGGTCGCCCGGCACGACTCGATGCCGCTGGCCGACCTCATGGTGCCGTTCCTCAAGCTCTCCAACAACGGTCACGCCGAGGTGCTCACCAAGGAACTGGGCCGGGTGCTCTCCGGCTCCGGCACCTGGGGCGCCGGACTGACCGCGATCAGCGAGTACGTCGGCGGCTCCGGAATGGACACCGGCACGCTGCGCCAGCGCGACGGCTCCGGGCTGTCCCGGCGCAACATGATCCCGCCCGCCCAGTTCGTCGCGCTGCTCTCGGCGGTCCGCGCCGAACCCTGGTTCGACACCTGGTACGCCGCCCTGCCGGTGGCCGGCAACTCGGAGCGGTTCGTCGGCGGCACGCTGCGCAGCCGGATGCGCGGCACCGCAGCGGCCGACAACGTGCACGCCAAGACCGGCAGCCTGACCGGCGCGTCCAGCCTCTCCGGCTACGCCACCGACGCCGACGGGCACGTGCTGGCCTTCTCGATCGTGCTCAACAACTACCTGACCTCGTCGGTCAAGGGGCTGGAGGACCAGATCGCGATCGCGCTGGCCTCGTACACCGAGAAGGGGACGACCACGGCGCGGCTGGCGGTGCCGACGGCGCCGGAGTCGCCGCGGGTGCCCGAGGGCCTGGAGTGTTCCTGGGTGAAGCCGGTCGTCTGCTGAGCCGCGCCGCCCCGGGCCGGCCGCTCAGGCGCCGGGCCGGGGCGGGCGCGGCTCGGCGGCGGGGTCGCCGCGCTCGATCAGCGCGTCGATCTCGGCCGGCGGCAGGCCGCGCAGCGTGAGCACGCGCCGTCCCCACCGGTGCAGCCGGCACGGGTGGGGGCTGGCGTCGTTGCGGCAGATCGTCCCGCCCGACCAGCGCCGTGGCGCGTGCACCACCACCGCCCGCACCGCGAACTGGGCGTCCTCCCCGGTCACGTACGGCGGCAGCGGGATCTCCCGCAGCACGTCGCCGTCGGACGGCGGAAGGGAACGGACGACGCGGGCCCTGCTGGTCATCGGTCGAGCCTCCACAGCGGATGGTCGGACGGGAACAGCGGAAACCTACGGCGTCCCGCGCCGGCCCCGACGGACAAACTGTCCCCGCGGGTGATCGGCGGTCAGCGCAGCGCGACCGCCTGGAGGCTGACGTTGCCGCAGTCCCCCAGGGACTCCTCCACCGTCCAGGACATCAGCAGCTTCGCGCCGGGCGGGGCCCGGAACCGGATGGCGAAGTCGGCGGTCCGCGCGGTGTGCGGGTCCTCCAGACGCAGCGTGCTGGCCGGCCCGCCACCGGAGATCCGCAGGTCGAGGCGGCCACGGGCCATCCACACCCCGGCGTAGAGATGCACGGTGCGCAGCTGCCCGTCGGCGGCCACGGCCAGGGTGAACCCGTTGCCCCGGTCGCAGGTGTACACGGCGGACATGGTGCCGTCGGCCGAACCGACCGGTGCGCCGTCGTGCCAGGCGTACGCCTCCGGGTTGTTGCTGTAGCTCTGCCGCTCGCCCCGGCCGCCCTCGTCGCGGATGTCGCCGGAGCCGTGCCGCTTGCGCACCGGCGTCCGTGCGCCGAGCAGCCCCCACTGGACCCAGTCGACCGGTCCCGCCGCGCTGAGGTCGACCCGCGCCGGCACCTCGGCCTGGCTCACGGTCAGCGTCGGCGGCACCGCGGGGGTGGACGGCGACGGGCTGGGCGAGGGTGGGCGCTGGCGGGGGCGCAGCCCCGGCGTGACGGCCCCGGCCTGCGCGCCGCCGGGGGGCGGCAGCACGGGTCGGCCGGTCGGCGGGGCGGGCAGCACGGCGCTCTCCTCCCGGGGCGTGTCGTGCTGCTCGCTGCCGAGATAGGCCACCAGCGCGGTCAGGCAGGCGAACGCGGCCAGCGCCTCCAGCAGCCAGCGCCGCCGTTGCCGGGCCCGCGCCAGCCGGCGGAGCGCCGACCGCGTCAGCCCGTGCGGGTACGACGTCCGGTCGCCGACCCGACCGTGGTCCTGCTGCCCCACCGAACCTCCGCTCACCGCCGCGCTCCGGCCGCCGGTTCACGTTTCCATCATGGGCGGCGGTGCGCCATATGTCGGCGGGGGGCAGTTTCCAGTTCGTTACCAATCGGTAGCGACGGCGGCTCAACGCACCGTGACGGACCCGGTCGTCACCGCCACGCGGGGACGGTCACCGCCGCTCGCGCCGCCGCAGGCCACGGCCGGGGTGCCAGCTCTCGATCACCAGGTGGTCCGGCGGGTCGCCCACCCGGGTCAGCACCACCTCGGTCAGCTCGACGCGGAACCGGTGCGAACCGTCCTCGCCCGCCGGCTCCTCGTGCGCCCGCCCGGCGATCTTCGCGTCCCCGCCCCAGGAGGCCGGGTCGTCCTCCGGGGTGTCCTCCGTCGGGCAGTGCAGCGCCACCCGCGGGTCGCGGCGCAGGTCGAGCGCCTTCAGCGCGCCCGCCATGCTGCCCAGCCGGAGCTGCCCGTCGTCGGCGAAGTCGAACTCCGTGCCGCTGATCCGGGGCGAGCCGTCCCGCCGCAGGGTCGCCATCGTGCCGTGCTTACGGACGGCGAAGCGGGCGCGCACCCGCGCCGCGAAGTCGGGTTCGGACGCCACCAGGTCGGACCACCATGTCATGCGGGCCAGCCTGGCAGGGAAACCTGACAGCCCGCGGCGCCTTTCCCGCGCGGTCAGCGGATCTCGAAGCCCAGCGCCTGCGCCAGCACGACGGCCTGCTCGGCGTCGACGACCGCGCCGGCCCGCTCCACCGCCGTGGGGTCGAGCGCGGTCAGGTCGCTGCCGCGCAGGTCGGCCCGGATCAGCTTGGCGGCGTGCAGCTGGGCGCCGGACAGGTCGACGCCGGTGAGCACCGCGCCGGTCAGGTCGGCGCCGGTCAGGTCGACCTCGCGCATGCGCACGTCGGTGATCCGCACCCCGCGCAGGTCGGCGCCGGGCAGGGCGACGAAGGACCAGTCGCCGCCGTCGACCCGCAGCGGCCGCAGGTCGCACTGCTCGAAGGTGCTGCCGACCAGCTTGCAGCCGGTGAACTCGGCCTCGAAGAGGTTGCACCGCTTGAAGGTGCAGCGGTGGAAGGCGGAGTCGGTGTGCCGGGAGGCGTTGAGGGCCACGTTGCCGAAGACGCACTCCGTGAAGGTGGCGCCCTGGCTGACCGCCTCGGTGAGGTCGACGTGGAAGAACTCGCACCGGACGAAGTGCCGGTCCACCAGTTCCTCGGCGTACCAGTCCTGGTGGCGGTAGGTGACGTCCTCGACGGCTTCCGGCATGGGGCCGAGACTAGTGTGCCCGGCCGACACTTCCCGCCCGGCGTACCGGCCGGTAGGTTCGGCGTCGTGAGCGTCGCAGTGAGCACCGACCCGGACCGCATCGGCTTCGACCCCGCCCGGCTGGCGCGGATCGACGCGCACTTCGGCAGGTACGTCGACGACGGCCGGCTCGCCGGCTGGCAGATCGTCGTCACCCGCCGGGGCGAGGTGGCCCACTCCTCGACGTACGGGCTGCGGGACCGGGAGGCCGGCGCGCCGGTCGAGCCGGACACCCTCTGGCGCATCTACTCGATGACCAAGCCGATCACCTCGGTCGCCGCCATGATGCTCTGGGAGGAGGGCCGGCTCGAGCTGAACGACCCGGTCAGCCGCTGGCTGCCGGAGTTCGCCGACGTCCGGGTCTACGACCGGGGCTCCGTGCTCAAGCCGTACACGGTGCCGGCGGTCGAGCCCGTCCGGGTGTGGCACCTGCTCACCCACACGGCCGGCCTGACGTACGGCTTCGCCCAGGTCAGCGTGGTCGACGGCCTCTACCGTGCGGCGGGCTTCGACCTGGGCGTGCCGGCCGGCGCGGACCTGGCCGAGGCGACCCGCGGGATGGCCCGGCTGCCGCTGCTCTTCCAGCCGGGCACCAGCTGGAACTACGGCGTCTCCACCGACGTGCTGGGCCGGCTGGTGGAGGTGGTCTCGGGCCAGTCGCTGGACGCGTTCTTCGCCGAGCGGATCTTCCGGCCGCTGGGCATGACCGACACCCGCTGGTGGGTCGACGAGCCGGACGCCAAGCGCCTCGCCGCGCTCTACACCCCCCATCCGGCCACCGGCCAGGCGGTCCGCGCCGACGCGATCGGCCGCTACGCGCTCAGCGCGCCGGACTGCCTCTCCGGCGGCGGCGGGCTGGTCTCCACGGCCGCCGACTACCACCGGTTCACCCAGTTCCTGCTGCGCGGCGGCGAGCTGGACGGCGTCCGCCTGCTCGGCCCCCGCACGGTGCGCTTCATGACCCGCAACCACCTGCCCGGCAACCGGGACCTGGCCTCGTTCTCCCCGGAGGGCTTCGCCGAGACGATCCTCGACGGGGTCGGCTTCGGGCTGGGCTTCGCCGTGGTGCTCGACCCGGTGCCGTCCCGGGTGCCGAGCAGCGTGGGCGAGTACTACTGGGGCGGCCTGGCCAGCACGGCCTTCTGGGTGGACCCGGTGGAGGAGGTCACCGCGCTGCTCTTCACCCAGCTCATGCCGTCGAGCACCTACCCGCTCCGCCCCCAGCTGCGCCAGCTCGTCTACTCGGCTCTGATCGACTGACGCCGGGCCGGTTCGTCGGAACGGCACCGGTCGGGGCGGCCCGCTCCCTAGCCTGGGGAGCATGAGCGACATCGTCGTGTTCGGCGCCGGCGGCACCGCGGGCTCGCGGATCGCCGCCGAGGCGGCCGAGCGGGGGCACCGGGTCACCGCGGCGGTGCGCCGCCCGGAGGCGACCAGCTACCTGCCGCCCGGGGTCCGCACGGTGACCGGTGACGCGACCTCGCCCCGGAGCGTCCGTGAGCTGGCCGGGGACGCCGACGTGTTCGTGGTGGCCATCGGCGGCGGCGAACGCGAGCTGTGGCGCGACGCCGCGCGGGCCCTGGTCGACACCCTGCGCGAACTGCCCGACCCGCCCCGGGTGATCCACGTGGGCGGCGGGGCGACGTTGCTGACCCCGAAGGGCACCCGCTACCTGGACGAGCCGGACTTCCCCGAGGAGTACCGGGACTCGGCCGAGGGCCAGGCCGACGCCCTGGAGTTCTACCGCTCCTCGGCCGACGGGGTGACCTGGACCTACGTCTCGCCGCCGCCGCTGGAGTTCCACCCGGGCGAGCGGACCGGCCACTACCGCACCGGCACCGACCACCCGGTCACCGACGCGGAGGGCCGCTCGGTGCTCACCTACGAGGACCTGGCGGTGGCGATCGTCGACGAGATCGAGAACCCGCGGTTCGGCAACGCCCGCTTCACCGCGGCGTACTGAGGTCAGTCGGCCAGCCGGGCGGGGAAGCCGCCGGTGGCGATCGGCCCCCAGCTGTCGACGGTCACCCGGATCAGCGACTTGCCCTGCTTGACCATGGCGGCGCGGTACTCGTCCCAGTCCGGGTGCTCGCCCGAGATGCTGCGGAAGTACTCGACCAGCGGTTCGAGCGCCTCGGGCAGGTCGAGCACCTCGGCGGTGCCGTCGACCTGCACCCACGGCCCGTTCCAGTCGTCGGAGAGCACGCACGCGGAGACCCGGGGGTCGCGGCGGATGTTGGCGACCTTGGCCCGCTCCGGGTAGGTGGAGATCACCAGCCGGCCCTCGGCGTCGACGCCGCAGGAGACCGGGGACGACTGCGGGCGGCCGTCGGCGCGGGTGGTCATGAGCACCACCCGGTGCCGGGGACGGAGGAACTCGATGAGGGCGTCCCGGTCGACCCGGGTGTTGCTCGCGATGCTGCGTGCCATGTCTCGGTTCTACCAGGCGGGCCGGGCGGGCCTCAGCGGGGACGGCCGGCGACCCGGCGCGGGGACGCCTGCTCGGGCACGCGCGGCCGCGCGCTCGGCCGCCAGGCGCGGCCGTTGGCGTAGATCACCCGGAAGCCGAGGTAGGAGGCGAGCGGCGCCCAGTGCGCCGAGCCCATCCGCAGCTCGGCGGCGTTGTGCCGCTGCCCGTTGGCCAGCACGTCGAGCAGCACGGTCTCGAAGGCGGCCGACTCCACCCAGTCCACCTCGCGGGTGAAGCCGCAGACCAGCGCGGCGCCGGTGACGTCGAGGAAGTCGCGCAGCGCGGCGTCGGAGGCGCGCAGCACCGAGCAGCTGCCGAAGTAGAGGCGGCGCCCCTCGCAGCGCCCCGCCATCCGCTCGGCGACGTCGGTCAGCTCGACGGAGTCCCAGTCGGTGAGGCAGAGCCGGCTCGGTTCGCCGTGCATGGCGAAGAAGCCGACCCGGTAGTCGGCGTACTGCTTGAGCAGCCAGCGGTCGAGGAAGTAGAAGAGCTCGTCGCGGGTGGCGGCGTCCTTGTGGATGAATCGGATCCGGCCCAGCCGTTCGAGCAGTTCGAGGGTGGGCAGCACGGAGCCGCGCTCGTTGAGGTCCCGGTGCCACTGCCCCTCGACGCAGAAGACGCCACCACGCGCCAACGCCCACCTGCTTCCTACTTGTTGCTCATGGTTGAGCGGTTCGGATGGTTCGCTCTCCGCCCGGCGGTGGCTGGGCTGGAGTCCTGGACCGGCAGTCTGGTCCCGTGGCGATCAGTCCGGTCCTGCAGGATCTGCTTCACCTTGTGGTGTGGGGTGTGCAGGGCGATGTCGGGGTCGCCGGCTCGGTGCAGGATGTTGATCGCGGCGTTCACGTCGGCCTGCCACACCACCCCGCACGAGGTGCAGTGAAATCGGTCCCCGCTGCGGCGGCCGAGCCGTCCGCAGCGGTGACAGGTTTGTGAGGTGTAGGCGGCGTTGACGTGGACGAGCGCAGAACCTCTGCGCTCCGACACGTTCTTGAGGGCCTCGGCGGTGACTCCTTTGGTCCAGGCGGCGAGACGCCGGTTGATGTTCTTGCCCAGCGGCTTGCGTCCGGTGAAGCGTTTGGTGAGGTCTTCGGCGATCACGGTGGCGGCCTTGTCCACGACCTCGTGCACGGCGGTGAAGATTTCCGTGCGCACCCGCGCTCGGTGCCGGTTGGCCTGCCGGTCTCGTTTCACGGTGCCGAGGTTGTTGGCCTTGATCCGGTGCGCTTTCGCGTAGTCGCCACGCAGGGCGGCGTTGTTGGCGATTGAGCGTAGCTGTGCCCGACGGCTGTTACGTTCCTTCAACCGGTCCGACTCGCGGGTGAGCAGGTCGCCGAGCTGTTCACCGTGGGGCTGGCCGTCGGAGTCGGTGAGGGCTTCGGTGTAGCCCTTGTCCACGCCGATCGTCGCTGCGCCGCACGGCCGCTGTGATGAGCGCATCTGCGACGCGTCGATCTGGTAGTGCACCTCGACTCGGCCGCCGCGCAGGATCAGGCGCAGCGTCCCGGTGGGGGCGACGGTCGTGGACAGCGGGATCTTGACCATCTTGCGGGGCTCGAGCCCGGGAATCGCCAGCCACAACCGCCCCCGCCCATCGACGGCGGTGTGGTACTTGTCGGCGCGCACCACGATCTGATCGTGCGTGCGGTTATGGCCACGCTTCCAGTGCTTGCGCATCTGCCGGGCCAGGAACGGATCGCCAGCCCACTGGTCATCCTTCAACGCCGTGAACATCCGCTTACGCTCAGTCGGATCGGTGGTGCGTCGGTTGATCGCCCGCCGGATGTCGATCTTGGCCGCCTCCAGGTTCGCGGCGATGTCGGCCATAGCGTCGCGGACGGTTTCCTTCCACGCATTGGCCAGCACACCAAACAACGCGTGTGTGCCGTCGGCCAGCCACCGGTCCCGCACCTGCCGGTCCCGCAGTCCGGCCCCGACACCGTTGATCGAGCCGTAGCGCTGCCACACCTCGCTGCGCACCCGGCCCAACCGTCGGGCCTGCTCCGCCAGGGCAGCGTACTTGCCCGGATTCAGTGCGGCCGAGTAGGCGATCCGGGTGACCTTCACCGGTCACCCTCCATAGCCAAGTCCGCCCTCTTCAACTCCATCTCGTAGCGGCGCAAACCGTCCAGCCGGCACGAGAAGGTGTGCACAACGCCCAGGAGATCCTCGACCAACTCCTGCTGCGGGGACAGGGACTCCTGGTTGGCCACGACGATCTCGCAGCCGCCGCGCGCCGCCAGATGCTCCAGCAAGTCGAACCCCCGGCCCGTGAAGGTCGCCCCGGAGGCCGCGCCCGGCCTCCGGGGGCAGACGTTACCGGGCCGGGGTGACAAGACGACATCACCCTCAGTGTGGCGAGTTACCGGATTCCGTCACGTTCGCGCGGTCCGGCCGTCGCCGGCACCGTCCAGGCAAGAATGGGTGTTTCACAATTCGCCGCAATTCACAGGGAACACCCAGCAAGGGCCTAACGCGAGAGCAATTCCGGTTATTCGCCACGAATCGGCAGGGCGGCTGTCACGGTGGAAGGGACGGGACGTCCCGGTCGATGTCCCGTTCCAACCCCACGACACTCTCAACCGGGAGGAACTCTGTGCGCGTCAACACGCTCAAGCGGGCGGCCGTCGCGTTCGCGCTGGCCCTGCCCGGGGCCGCCATCGCCACGGTCGTCGCCGCGCCACCGGCCCACGCCGACAGCTGCTACACCTGGACCCGGAACCTCTACCAGGGGCGGTCCGGCGAGGACGTGCGGCAACTCCAGATCCGGGTGGCCGGCTGGGCCGCGTACCGGGACATCGTCCGGGTCGACGGGATCTACGGCCCCGAGACGGCCGCCGCGGTGCGCCGCTTCCAGTCCGCGTACGGGCTGCGCGCCGACGGCGTCGCCGGCCCGCAGACGTTCGCCAAGATCTACGACCTCCAGGACGGCGACTGCACGCCGAAGCACTTCAGCTACACGGAACTCGACAACGGCTGCGGCAAGGGCGGGTGGAGCGGGGGCCCGCTCTCGCCGACCGCGACCCGGGAGAAGGCGCTGCGCACCATGTGGAAGCTGGAGGCGCTGCGCCGCAGCCTCGGCGACACGCCGCTCTACGTCAACAGCGGCTTCCGCAGCATCGCCTGCAACGAGCAGGTCGGCGGCGCGTCGGACAGCCAGCACCTCTACGGCACCGCGGCCGACGTGCTCTCCCGCAGCCGGTCGCTCTGCCAGGTGGCCCAGTCGGCCCGCGACCACGGCTTCAGCGGCCTCTTCGGCCCGGGCTACCCCGGCCACAGCGACCACGTCCACGTGGACTCACGCCGGGAGAACAACCAGGACCGGTCGTCGAACACCACCAGCTGGTCCGCCCCGAACTGCGGGGTGAGCTGACCCGACGTCGACAGCGGCCCGGCGCAGGGGTGGGGGCTCCCTGCGACCGGGCCGCCGTCTGTACCCCCGGGGGAGCCGGGCGACCTTTCCGGCTCGGCGTGTCTGCGCCACGCCGCGACCCGGGATGGTCGTCAGCTCGCCCGGGGCCAGCGCGGCCGGGTGGCGGGGGGCGCCACCGGCCGACCGGTACCGCCGGGCCGGAGAGCGGGCCGCACCGGAGGTGCGGCGACCCGGCCGGCCGGGCCGCGCGGGGACTGGGCGGGCGCCGGCCGTCCGGCCGACGGCCCGGACAGCACGAACGGGAAGGGCACGTGCACGAACGGGTTCCCGTGGCGTACCAGGGCGTCGATCTGGCGCTCGTTGAGGCCGTGGGCCTCCAGCACCCGCCGCCCCCACCGGTGCAGACGGCAGGGGTACGCGGCGCTGTCGTTGCGGCACTTCGGTCCGGCGGGCCACTCCTCGGCGGCGTGCACCACCACCGCCCGGACCGCGAGCCGGACATCCTCGGGGGTCAGCGATGCCGGCACCGGCACCTCGCCCAGGATCTGATCGATGGGATCCGTCGACTGCTCACCAACTCGCACGGCAGGCCTCCCGCAGCTCGGCAGCGGTGCGGCGGACCGGCCGCACCACATCCTCGACCACTGGTACGGCCCCGCGCCGGCAGCAGTTCAATCCCCTTGGCGGACGCGCTGTCGTGGGCGGCTGGTCCCCGGTCCGCCGGACCGGGACGGCGTCCGGCGGTAGCGTCGGCGGTGGGACCACCGAGGCCGGGGAGGGTGCGATGACCGAGCGGCAGCCGTACCGCGTGGTGGCCCGCCACCCGGGTTTCGAGCTGCGCCGTTACCCGGCCCACCTGGTCGCCGAGGTGCGCGTCGAAGGGTCGTTCGAGTCGGCCGGCAACGCGGCGTTCCGGCCGCTGGCCCGGTACATCTCCGGCGCGAACCGGTCGCGGCGGGCGGTCCCGGTGGTCACGGCGGTGGCACCCGGGTCGGCCGGCGCGGAGCGGATCGCCATGACGGCTCCCGTGCTCCAGGAGGAGGGCGAGCGGCCGGGAAGCTGGCTGGTGGGGTTCGTGATGCCGGCGGGCTTTACCCCGGCCACGCTGCCCGAGCCGGCGGACCCGCTGGTCCGCACCCGGGAGGTCCCCGCGCAGCTCGCCGCGGCGATGCGCTTCTCCGGGCGGTGGACCG
Source organism: Micromonospora sp. A3M-1-15 (assembly GCF_024213425.1). Lineage (NCBI taxonomy): Bacteria > Bacillati > Actinomycetota > Actinomycetes > Micromonosporales > Micromonosporaceae > Micromonospora > Micromonospora sp. A3M-1-15. The sequence goes on from NZ_JANAVK010000001.1 coordinate 1,264,357, forward strand.
CGCGGGCGTTCGAGCGGCGGGCCACCGCGCTGGGCCGCGCGGTCACCGCCGCCGGCCTGCGCCCGACCGGCGCGGTCCGGTACGCCCGCTTCGACCCGCCGTGGAAGCCCTGGTTCCTGCGCCGTAACGAGGTCGTGCTTCCGGTCGCCGAATAGTGGGCGGCCGGAGCGGCCGCCGGATCACCCGTGGACCCGGTGGTCCCGCCCGCCCGATGGGAGACCCCGTTGCGTCGCTGGCCCGCCGCCCTGGCCCTGGTGTTGCTGCTCGCCGGCTGCGGCGGCGGCACCGAGACGACCGTCCCGCCGGCCTGGGAGAACCCCTCGCCGAGCGCGCCGGCCCCGCTGACCGTGAAGGAGGCGAAGGGCCGCTACCTGGCCATCGTGGCGCCGTACAACACGGCGCTGGAGGAGCTGGAGGAGGCGCTGAAGGCGGGCCGGCCGTGGCGGACGGTGCGGGGCCTGGCCCGGACGGTCGCCACCACCAACGCCGCACACGCCGAGCAGCTCCGCGCCACCCCCTGGCCGGCGGTGGCGCAGGCCCCGGTCGCCGCGCTGCTCGAGGAGAACCAGGTGGCGCTGCGGCACTGGCAGCTCGCGGCCGAGGCCGGCAGCGCCGCGGCGCTGATGCGGGAGATCCGCGCCGCCGCCGCGCACGACGGCGGGAAGCAGGCCGACAAGGTACGCACCAGCCTCGGCCTGCCGCTCTACCGCGACTCCTGACCGCGGGCCCGCTCGGAAGCCGGACCCCGGACGGCGTCGAGCCCGCGCCCAAGGTGCGGCGCGGGCCCGACGGGGATGGGCGAGCTACTTCTTGTTGCCCGTGTTGGTCACCCGGAAGGTGTAGTCCGCGTCCAGGTAGGTGAGGTCACCGGTCGGCAGGTTGGAGATCAGGACGGCGAAGTCGTCCTGGTTGCCGTTGGCGCACTTCGTCCGCAGGCCGCTGGCGGTGAACTGGTCGCCGGTGTACCGGTAGACCCAGTTGCCGGCGCCGTCGGTGGTCTCCCCCGCGGAGGTGACGCCCGGCGTGAGGTCGCAGTGGCTGACGATCTGCACCGTCCAGTTGTTGTCCTGCACGCCGGTGGTGGTCACCCAGTTGCCCGCCGCCGAGGTCAGGGTCGCGGCGGCGCCGTTGACCCGGACGTCGTCGACGAACCAGCCGGTGTCCAGGTACGCGGCGTCGGTCGAGTAGCGGAACCGCACGTCCGTGGCGCCGGCCGGCAGGTCGGCGGTGAGGTGCACGTAGACCGGGTCGTCCACGAAGTACTCGCCACCGGAGGTGCCGGTGATCCCGTTGCCCTCCTCGTTGTTGCCGTGCGGGTCGTCGTCGGTGGTGACGACCTGGCCGGCGTCGTTGTGCACCGGCACCGTCACCCAGTTGCCGCCGACGAGCGCCTCGACGAAGCCGTAGTCCCAGCCCTCCTCGATGAAGTACCAGCTCCAGAAGTCCAGCGAGGTGACCGCGCCGGAGGTGGTGACGTCGAGGATGTTGTCGTCCTGGCTCTCGTACCCGGCGTACCAGTGGGTGGTGCCGGTGTGCGGCGCGATCACCGTCTCGTCGTCGCCGTCGAACGCCAGCGACACCGTCGGGCCGGGGTTGCGGAACCGTTCGACCGACATGCCGAACGGCACGGCGGTGGTGTCGGGGCGGTTCTTCAGCCGCGCCCACTTGGCCTCCGGGGTGGCGCCGTTGTAGCTGCCCCGGCCCGCCCAGAAGACGTCGTCGGCGATGTCGATCGTCCACGAGGTGTCGGCGGGGTCGCCGAAGTTGAACGCCTTGATGTCGTAGATCGGCGAGTCCTCGTCGTCCAGGTAGACCGCCACCGACCAGTCGCGGAACAGGTCGGCCGCGCTGCGCAGGTGCGCGCCGGTCGCCGCGTTGAAGTCGTCGATGGCGTTCTGCACGCCGGTCATGCCGTCGGCCTGCTCCTCGAAGATCGTCTTGATGAGCAGGTCACCGGCCTTGCCGTCGTACTGCTTGTCCGGGGTGTAGGTGCCGTCGCCGTTGCCGCCCGCCTGCTCCCAGAGGTACTGGAAGTAGGTGAACGCCGCCCCGTAGTTCGCGAGGCTGCCGCCCCACCGGGTCAGCGAGGTCTCCTCGTACAGGACCTGGTGGTTGGTCAGGTGCGAGCCGCCGGCGTCCAGGCCGTTGAGGAAGATGGCGAAGTCGGCCAGGCCCTCGTCGACCCAGGACAGCTCACCGGGGTCGCTGTAGTTGTGCAGCAGGTGCTCCAGTTCGTGCGCGACGGTGCCCTCGTACAGCTCCGGCCGGTCGTTGGCCGGGTTGGCGTCCCGCCACGGCGAGTCGTTCGGGCCGACCCGGTTGGCCCAGTCGAGACCGTCGACCGAGATGACGTTCATGCCGACGCTGTCGATGAAGTCCGGCGCGAAGTAGCCGGCGGTGTACGAGGTGACCGCGCAGTCGTAGTACGCGTCGTCCTGGATGTTGTAGACCAGCATGACCAGCGAGTCGCTGGCCGGCTCGTCCGGGTCCGCCGCGTCCATCGGGCCGTAGTGTTCCTCGTCCACGGCGACGATCTGGTCGGCGAGCTTGTCGCCCACGTAGTTGATCTGCGCCTGGGTGAGGGTGAACTGCGCGGCCGTCGCGGTGGCGCAGGGAACGAACGCGTCGCCCGGGTTGTGGTCGAACTGCGGGTCGAGGCTGGCCACGCCGGCCGGCGCGGTGCCGTCCAGCGGGGTGCCCTTCGGGACGTAGATGTAGACCGGGGTGCCGTCGGGGGTGGTGTTGGCGTAGACCCGGGTGAAGTCCTGGTTGTAGGTGCCGCCCGCCGCGCTGTCGTTGATCGGCACCGTGATGGTCGGCTCGCCGGGAAGGTTCTCGTGGTCGTTGGCCTCGGCCGGGGCCGAGACCGTGAAGGCGAGCGCCGTCACGCCCGCCACCGTGGCCGCGATCCGGCTCGGTCGTCTCATTCGCACGCGGATGCCTCCTGCTGTGAGGCGGTGATCAGCTCCGGCCACCGCCGTCGGGTGAGCAGTTGCCCGGTCGGTGCCGCCCGAGGCAGCAGCTGACCAGGGGAATGTTGTCTTCAGGCAACCACTTGCGACGGTGCGGCGGGAGGGAGCTTCGGGTAACGAATGTGTCACGAACGCGAGTCACTTGTTCGCGCGCGGATAGCGGGCGGCGGCGGTTCTAGGCTGGGGTCCACGTGACGCCGAGGCGAGGAGGCCCCATGACCCGCTATGCCGCCCTGTTGCGGGGCGTCAACGTCGGCAGCACCCGGCTCGCCATGGCCTATTTGCGCCGCCTCGTCACCGACCTCGGGCACGAGGACGTCAAGACCTACCTGCAGAGCGGCAACGTGGTCTTCAGCAGCCCGCCGACGAAGGACGACATCCTGGCCGAGGGCATCGCCCGCAAGCTCGCCGACGAGCTGGGCCTGCGCGTGCCGGTGCTGGTTCGCAGCGGCGACGAACTGGCCTCGGTCGTGGCGGCCAGCCCGTACGCCGGGAAGCAGGACGACCCGACCCGGGTGCTGGTGGCCTTCCTCGCGGCCGCGCCGAGCCGGGCCAAGGTCAAGGACCTCGCCGTGCCGGACGGGGAGAACCTGGAGTTCGCGATCGACGGCCGCGAGATCCACCTGCACTTCCCCGACGGCGGTTACGGGCGGACCAAATTCACCAACGCCCACCTGGAAAAGAAGCTGGGCGTCGTGGCGACCACCCGGAACTGGAAGTCGGTGCTGGCGCTGCGCGACCTGACCGCGAGCTGAACGGAGGGGCCGGCCCCCGTGACCCGGCCCCTCCGCCACGGGTCCTAGAAGTGGTACGCCGTGTGGTACTCCGGCACCAGCACGCGGCTGCGCGGCGACGCCTTCCGCACGGCGGCGATCAGGTCGTCGAGGCGCTTGCGGTCGTTCGGCGCCACCGTCGGCGGGTTGGTCAGCGGGGTCTCGAAGTTGTCCCAGTGCACCGGCACCACGACCTTCGGATGATCGAGCGCGGCCATCAGCCGGGGCACGTAGTCGGCGGTGGAGGTGCTCGCGGCGGAGGCCACCATCGCCACGTCGGGGGCCAGCCCGACCAGGTTGCGCTCGGCGAAGTCGCTTGCTCCCATGAAGAACACCGACGGGCCGCCGGCGACCCGGATCTGGTACGCCAGCGTGTCCCCCTCGGGCAGGTCGGAGATCTTCTCCGGCTTCGGCGGCCGGCTGACCCGTACGCCGGGGAAGGCCATCGACCAGGCGCCGTTGCGGCTGTGCAGGGAGCTGACCACCTCGACCGTGTAGGCGCCGAAGTCGAGCACCTCGCCGCCCTTGACCGGGGCGAGCCGCCCGGTGGGCAGCCCGTAGGCAAGCCCGAGGTGGTAGGCGGTCAGGGTGCCGACGACCCGGCCGCCGGTCCGCTCGGCGATGTAGGGCACGTCGTTGAAGTGGTCCCAGTGGGTGTGCGTGACCAGGATGTTCTCGGCCCGGTCGACCAGCGGGTCGATGACCGTGGGCCGCACGGTCAGCGGGGTGTCCTCGTTGAACGCGCCCTTGAACAGGCCGGTGTCGTAGCGGCTCAGGTACGGGTCGACCAGCACCGTCCGGTCACCGATGTCGATCCGCCAGCCGGACGTACCCCACCAGCGGAAGCTGACCGCGCCGGAGCGCGCGGCCCCGGCGGTGGTGGTGGTGGCGGCGGCGGGGGCGGTGGTGGCGGCCCGGGCCGGCGCGCCGGCGGCGAGGCCGGCGGTCGACACGGCGGCGGCGCCGGCCGCGGCGTCGCGCAGGAAACGGCGGCGGTCGTACGACCGTTCGTCGAACATGGAAGGTCCTCCCCGTGGAGCAGGTTGTCCGGTGGCCCCACCCCACCACCGGCCACCCGCCCACGTCCAAGATCGTCCGCCGGCACGGTCGATACGCGTCCGGATATCACCGCAGGTCACAGCCATGGGCTTGGCCGGTCGCGGCCGGGAAATCAGCTAACGCGCAGCGCCTCGACGGCGGCCCGGGCGGCGTCGCCCATGGCCAGGTCCACGTCGATCCGGCGGGTGCTGAGCCGCTCGGTGCGGGCGAAGACCGCGACCGCGTACCGGCCGCCGTCGGGATACTCGACGACCCCGGCCTCCAGGTGCACGCCGGGCAGGGTGCCGGTCTTCCCGGCGACCCGGACGCCGGGCGGGAAGCCGGCGGCGAGCCGGGTCCAGAAGAGCTGCCGGGCCATCAGGTCGCGGACCATCGCGCAGGCGGCCGGCGGCCCGGCCTCGTCCCGCCAGATCAGGCCGAGCAGCCGGGTCATCTCCCGGGCCGTGCTGGAGGTGGTGTGGGCCGGGTCGAAGACCCGCATGGCCCGGACCCGCTCCGGCGGCAGGGTGGGGAAGATCCGGGCGAAGTCGGCCTCGGTGCGGGCGCCCACGTCGGCGAGCATCGTCTCCACCAGCTGCCGGGGGCCGCCGACGATCCGGGTACGCGGCAGGTCCAGCTCGGCGGCGAGCATCGGCAGCACGTCCGGGCCGACCCGTTGCAGCAGCAGGTCGGCGGCCGTGTTGTCACTGACCGACATGGCGAAGTAGGCCAGGTCGCGCAGGGACACCTCGACGTCGTCGGCGCAGCCGGCGACGCCCCAGCCGCCCAGCCGGTCGGCCGCGCCGACCAGCACCCGCTCGACCGGGTCGAGCTGCCCGGCGACGGCCTGCCGGGCGAACTCCAGCACCAGCAGGATCTTGAACACCGAGGCGATCACCACCTGCTCGTCGGCGCGCAGCGCCACCTCCCGCCCCGGCGCGTCGACGTCCACGACGTGCAGGCAGCCGCTGATCCCGGCCCGCTGGAAGATCTCGTTGATCCGCTCGGCGCTCACCCCGACACGCTAGCCACCGCTCGTCGGGGCGGGCGTAGGGTGGCCCGTCGTGGACCTGCTGCGACACCTGCGGCACTTCGTGGTGGTGGCCCGGGAGCTGCACTTCGGCCGGGCGGCCGAGGTGCTCGGCATGGCGCAGCCGCCGCTGAGCCAGTCGATCCAGCGGCTGGAACGCGAGCTGGGCGCCACCCTCTTCGACCGGTCACAGCGCCGGGTCCGGCTCACCACGGCCGGCCAGCTCCTGCTCGGCGAGGCCGACGACCTGCTCGCCGGGGAGCGCCGGCTGCGCAACCTCGTCGACCAGGTACGCCGCGGCGCGCTCGGCGTGCTGCGCGCCGGCGTACCCCCGGAGACCCCGGCCGTGACGCTGCGCGCGCTGCTCGACGGGCTGGCCGCCTGGGCGCCCGGGCTCGACCTGGACCTGCACGAGCTGACCAGCGCCGAGCAGCGGCGGATGCTGGCCGAGGGGCGCCTCGACGTCGGCCTGCTGCACCACCCGGTCGAGGAGGCCGGGCTGCGCTTCGGCCCGGCCGTGGACGCGCCGGTCGGGGTGCTGCTGCCCCGGGCCGCCCCGGCGGCCCGGGCCCGGGAGGTGGAACTGGCCGACCTGGCCGGCCTGGACCTGATCACCGCGCCGCCGGCCACCGCGCCCGGCTGGCACGGGCACCTGCTGGCGGTCTGCCGGCGGCACGGCTTCGTGCCCGCCCGGGTCCGGCCCGCCCGCAACCCGGAGTTCCTGTTCGGACTGCTGCTGGCCGGCGGCGCGGTCGCCTTGGAGCCGGAGCCGGTGGCCCGCCGCGAGCCGCGGGTCGCCTGGCGGCCGCTGGTCGGCGCGCCGCTGGTGAAGCGCACCTCGGCCGCCTGGCCGGCCCGGGCGGGGCACCCCGCCGCCCCGATGTTCGGGCAGCTCGCGGCCGAGGTGCTGGCCGCCGCGGAGCCGCCACCGGCGACGGCGGCGCTCGCGTCGGCCGCCCGGCCCTGGCCGGTGCTCTTCGAGGCCGGCCAGGGCGGGCGGAGCGCCGGTCAGCAGCCGCAGGTGTAGTAGAGGATGTCCCAGTGGTTGCCTTCCTTGGTGTAGAGGTTGCCGGACGCGGCGCGGTACTGGTAGCCGAACCCGGAGATGTAGCCCACGTAGGCGTAGTGCGAGGTGATGTAGTTCTCGATGCAGGTGCTCAGGGCGATGTCCACCTTGTAGCCGTTCCAGTGGCTGTAGGTGCCGCTCGCGTGACCGACCTCGGTGCCGGCCGTGATGGTGATGGCGCAGCCGCTGGCCCGCTTGAACGTGATGATCCCGTCGATGGTGGCTTGGCGGATGCCCTCGAACGAGGTGCAGGTGGAGACGTAGCGGTCGCTGCAGTTGCCGCTGGAGGTCCAGGAGATCCCGGCGGCGCGGAGTTGTGAGGTGGCGCTGGAGTGGCTGATCGCCCAGGCCGGAGCGGCCAGGCCGAGCGCGGCGCCGACGGTGACGGCGGTGGCGGTGAGCAGGGTGAGCAGGCGACGACGCAGACCGGTTCGGATGGACGACATGACGCTCCCGTTCCCGTGGCGATGGAGTCCTGCAAGACGGTGAAACGACTTGCAGGATTCCTACCAAGCATCGATGTGGGCCAATATATGTCCCGCACACACAGGAGTAGTCCGGGCCGATGTGCGCCGCCGACCTTGCCCGCGCTGCCGGCGGCATGCTGCAGAGATCACCCGGTGGCGGCCGCGACGAGCCGGGCCGAGCGGGTAGAGAACCCTGGCGGCAGTCCCTGGCCGGTGCTCTTCGAGGCCGGCCAGGACGCAGAGTTGCCCTCCTGATCTCCCCGAGTTCACCCCCGGCCCGCTAGCATCGCCGTTCATGGATATGAGGAGCGTCACCCGCTCGCGACCCGGGCGGCTGATCGCGGCCATCGTGCTGGCCGTCACCGTGGTGACCCCGGTGGTGGTGACCGGCACGGCGTCCGCGGCGACCACCCTGACCGTGGCGCAGGCGCTGGCCGCCCAGGACGGCCGCAGCGCCACCGTGACCGGCTACGTGATCGGCCAGCCGACCGCCACCACCACCGTGATCACCGCCAACTACACCGCGGACACCGCGATCGCCATCGCCGACACGGCCACCGAGACCAGCACCGGCCGGATGCTCTACGTGCAGGTCACCGCCGAGTGGCGGAGCAGCTTCGGCCTGCTCACCAACCCGTCGCTGCGCGGCCGACAGATCACCGCGACCGGCACGCTCACCGCCTACTTCAGCCACGGCGGGCTGAAGAACCCGACCGCCATGAGCCTCGGCGGCGGCACCACCCCGTCGCCGACCGCCTCTCCCAGCCCCACCGGCATCGGCGGCCCGTACGACTCGACCTACTACGCCGCCGCCGTCGGCAGGACCGGGACGGCGCTGCGCGGCTCGCTGCACGCCATCATCAAGGTGCAGACCACCCTCTCGTACGACCAGGTGTGGGAGGCGCTCAAGGACACCGACCAGGATCCGGCCAACTCCGCCAACGTGATTCTGCTCTACAGCGGACGCTCGCAGAGCAAGAGCAGCAACGGGGGCGGGGTGGACGACTGGAACCGGGAGCACGTCTGGGCCAAGTCGCACGGCGACTTCGGAACGGCCAACGGCCCGGGCACCGACGTGCACCACCTGCGCCCGGAGGACGTGTCGGTCAACTCGCTGCGCGGCAACAAGGACTTCGACTCGGGCGGCAGCACGGTCGCCGAGGCGCCGGGCTGCTACACCGACGCCGACTCCTTCGAGCCGCGCAACGCGGTCAAGGGCGACGTGGCCCGCATGATTCTCTACATGGCGATCCGGTACGAGGGTGACGACGGCTGGCCGAACCTGGAGCCGAACGACTCGGTGAGCAACGGCAGCGCCCCCTACCTGGGGCGGATCTCCAAGCTGCTCGCCTGGAACGACCTCGACCCGCCGGACGCCTTCGAGCGGCGGCGCAACCAGCGGATCTACGAACGCTGGCAGGGCAACCGGAACCCGTTCGTCGACCACCCGGAGTGGGCGCGGGCGATCTGGGGCTGACCGGCGCCGTCGGCGCGGGCCCGACCCGCGCCGGCGGCCGGTTGGCGCAGATCACCCGGCCACGGCCGTGACGATCCGGACCGAGCGGGTAGAGAACGCTGGTGGCAGGCCCGGCACCCACGCGTGGAAGCGTTCCCGGGCACCCGGACGATCGGAGATGAGGCTTCCAATGGCCCCGAACAGCGTTCCCGACATCTCGCTCAACGACGGCAACACCATCCCGCAGCTCGGCTTCGGGGTCTTCCAGATCGACCCGAAGGACACCGTGCAGGCCGTCGGCACGGCGCTGGAGGTCGGCTACCGGCACATCGACACCGCCGAGATGTACGGCAACGAGGCCGAGGTCGGGCAGGCCGTCCGCACCTCCGGGCTGGACCGGAGCGAGGTCTTCGTCACCAGCAAGCTGAACAACGGCTTCCACCGCCCGGACGACGCCCGCAAGGCGTTCGAGTCGACCCTCCAGGCGCTGAAGTTCGACTACGTCGACCTGTTCCTGATCCACTGGCCGCTGCCGACCCTCTACGACGGCGACTTCGTGTCCACGTGGCGGGTGCTGGAGGAGTTCCAGCGCGACGGCCGGGCCAGGTCGATCGGCGTCTCCAACTTCCAGGTGGCCCACCTGGAGCGGCTGGCCGCCGAGGCGGAGATCGTGCCGGCGGTGAACCAGATCGAGGCGCACCCGTACTTCGGCAACGAGGAGGTGCGCGCGTACGGCAGCGCGCACAACATCCTCACCGAGGCGTGGTCCCCGATCGCCCAGGGCAAGGTGCTCGACGACCCGACCGTCGTTGACATCGCCGAGGAGGTCGGCCGGACGCCGGCGCAGGTGGTGCTGCGCTGGCACGTGCAGCGCGGCGACATCGTCTTCCCGAAGTCGACCACGCCGAGCCGGATCGAGGAGAACTTCCGGATCTTCGACTTCGAGCTGGACGACGCGTCGATGGAACGGCTCAACGGCCTCGACAAGGGCGAGCCGGGCCGGCAGGGGCCGAACCCGGACACCTTCGACTACGTCCCCCGATAGAGCCGTCACCGCGACCGGGGCCCGGCCACCGGGCCCCGGTCGCGGCTTCAGGAGTCGACCCGCTCGGCGACCCGGCGGAACGCGGCCTGGGTCGGCGACCCCGGCGCGGGAACGTAGACGATCAGCCGCTGGTCGGTCTCCGGCACGTGCAGCACCCGGCACTCGAACTCCAGCGGGCCCAGCTCCGGGTGGGCGACCCGCTTGACGGTCGGGCGCCGCTCCCCCACCTCGTGCTCGGCCCAGAGCGCGGCGAACCGCGGGGAGAGCCCGAGCAGCTCGGTGACCAGCGCGGCCAGCGCCGGGTCGGCCGGGTAGCGGCCGTACGCGGCCCGCAGGTCGGCCACGGTGGTCCGGGCGAAGCGCAGCACCTCCGGGTCGGCCCAGTGCGACTCGGGCACCGTCCGGCCGAACATCCAGCGGACCATGCTCCGCTCGCCGGCCGGCACCGCCGACAGGTCGCCGACGAACCAGGCGGCCAGCCGGTTCCAGGCCAGCACCTCGTACGCGGCGTCGACCAGGTAGGCGGGCGTCTCCGTCATCGCGTCGAGCAGGTGCCGCATGCCCGGCGGCACCTCCCGGCTGGGCCCGGTCGGCTCCGGCGGGGTCTCCCCGGCCAGCCGGAACAGGTACGCCCGCTCGTCCCGGGTGAGCAGCAGGGCCCGGGCCAGCGCGGCGAGCACCTGCCGGGAGGGATGCGGCCCGCGCCCCTGCTCCAGCCGGATGTAGTAGTCGATGGACATGCCGGCGAGCTGGGCGACCTCCTGGCGGCGCAGGCCCGGCGTGCGGCGGCGTACCCCCTCGGGGAGGCCGACCTCGGCGGGGCGCAACCGGTCGCGGCGGGTGCGCAGGAAGTCCGCCAGTTCGTCGCGGCGCAGCGTGCTCATGGCCCCCAGCCTGCCGCATCGCCGGCCGCCGGAGGTGGTACCGCCGGTACCAGCCTCGGCGGGCCTCTCCCGCCGGTCCGCGACCGGCGGCAGCCTCGACCCCATGACGACGACGATCGCCCTGATCACCGGGGCCAACAAGGGAATCGGCCTGGCCACCGCCCGGCAGCTCGGCGCGCGCGGGATGACCGTGCTGGTCGGGGCGCGCGACGCCGCGCGCGGCCGGGAGGCGGCGGACAAGCTGCGCGCCGAGGGGGTGGACGCCCGCTTCGTGCCGCTGGAGGTCACCGAGGCGGCGTCGGTCGCCGCCGCGGCCGAGCTGGTCGAGCTGGAGTACGGTCACCTGGACGTGCTGGTCAACAACGCCGGGATCATCCGCGCCGACGGCGCCGGGCTGCCCAGCGAGACCATCCTGGACACGCTGCGCGAGGTGTACGAGACGAACGTGTTCGGCGTGGTCGCGGTGACCAACGCGCTGCTGCCGCTGCTGCGCCGGGCGCCGGCCGCCCGGATCGTGAACGTCTCCAGCGAGGTCGGCTCGATCGCCGTGATGACCGACCCGAAGGGCGCCCTGTTCGCGCTGACCTCGATCCCCTACCCGTCCTCGAAGACGGCGCTGAACATGGTCACCGCCATGTACGCCAAGGAGCTGCGGGACACCCCGATCAAGGTGAACGCTGCCAACCCCGGCTACTGCGCCACCGACCTCAACCACCACAGCGGGTTCCGCACCGCCGAGGAGGGCGCGGAGGTGAGCGTGCACCTGGCGACCCTGCCGGCGGACGCGCCGAGCGGCCTGCTCTGGGGCTACCAGATGGACGCCGGCGGCGGCTACGGGGTGCTCCCCTGGTGAGCGGTTGACTTCGCGCGCACTCGAAGGTGGAGGGTGGTGGCACCGTTCTGACGGGGAGGAATCCATGCGATACCGCACCATCGGCACCGATCCCGCCACCCGCCGCGAGGTCAGCGTGCTCAGCCTCGGCGCGATGCTCTTCGGCACCGCCACCGACGAGGCCACCTCGTACGCCATCCTCGACCGGTACGTCGAGGCCGGCGGCACCTTCATCGACACCTCGGACAACTACGCGTTCTGGCAGAACGGGGGCCAGGGCGGGGAGAGCGAGGAGCTGCTGGGCCGCTGGCGGCGCAGCCGTGGCGTCGGCGGCGAGGTGGTCATCGCCACCAAGCTCGGCGCCCGTCCCCTCGCCCCGGGCACCAGCTACGTGGACAACGCCGAGGGCCTGTCGGCCAAGGTGATCCGCGAGTCGGCCGAGCGCAGCCGGGAACGGCTCGGCGTGGACCGGCTCGACCTGCTCTACGCGCACATCGAGGACCGGACCGTGCCACTGGAGGAGACGGTCCAGGGCTTCGCGGAGCTGGTCGCCGAGGGCACCGTCGGGCTGCTGGGCGCGAGCAACCACCGCGCCTGGCGGGTCGAGCGGGCCCGGGCCCTCGCCGCCGCGGCCGGCCTGCCCGGGTACGAGGTGCTCCAGTACCACCGCAGCTACCTGGCCCGGCGACCGGACGTGCCGAGCGAGCTGGACCCGGACGGCGACGTCGGCTGGGTCGGCCCGGACCTGGCCAGCTACCTGCGGGCCGAGCCGCGGCTCACCCTGGTGGCGTACTCGCCGCTGCTCAAGGGCGCGTACGCGAAGCCGGAACGCCTCGGCGAGGAGTACGCCCTGCCCAGCACCCCGGCCCGGCTGGCGGCGCTGCGCGCGGTGGCCGACGAGACCGGGGCGACGGTCAACCAGGTGGTGCTCGCCTGGCTGCTGGGCGGCGACGTGCCGACCATCCCGCTGGTCGGCTTCTCCTCGGTGGCGCAACTGGAGGAGAGCCTCGCGGCGGTCGACCTGGAACTGACCGGCGAGCAGCGGGCCCGGCTGGACACGGCGCGGTAGGCGCGGGCCGCCGGCCGGCCGGTGCAGCGAAACTCCACCGTTCGGCGCGTTCCTGTCGGCCGTCCGCCTGCCCGATGCGACCACAATTGAGAATGACTCCCGACATTGTCTCTCGTTAGGTGGATGTAGCGGGGTTGCTCCCGGCACGCTCTGCGGCCGGACCGGAAGCAACCGACGTGACAGTCCAGCGACGGGAAACGGGGCCCACGCACAGATGTGGACGATTTCAGGGGCGGCTGCCCCATGAGCACCTATCGCCACAAGCGGGTCTTCGTGGTGGTGCCCGCCTACAACGAGGCGGGCACCATCGCCGCAACTATCCACGCCCTCCAGGCACAGACCCGGCCCGTGGACCGGCTGGTCGTGGTGCCGAACAACTGCTCAGACGACACGGCCGCGGTCGCGCGGGCGGCCGGGGCCGAGGTGTGGGAGATGCCCGGCCCGAACCCGCACAAGAAGGCGGGCGCCCTCAACTGGGCCGTCAACCTGCTGCTGCCGCAACTCCACGACCAGGACATGCTGCTGGTCACGGACGCGGACAGCATCCTCGCGCCCGGTGCGGTCGCCGCCGCCATCCGCGGACTGGAGCGCCGGGGCGTCGGCGCGGTCTGCGCCGACTACCGGCTGGACCGCCAGCCCCGGCTGCTGGACATCCTTCAGGGCAACGAATACGCCCGCTTCTCCCGCTGGGTCTGGCGCAAGGGCGGCCACGCCGTCGTCCTGTCCGGGGTGGCCACCCTGTTCCCCGTCCCGGTGGTCCGGCGGATCCTGGCCGCCCGCGCCGCCGGTGACCTGCCCGGCTATCGGGGCGAGTTGTACCACCGCGACCCGGCCACCGAGGACATCGAGATGACATTCGCGGTCCGGTCGCTGGGCTACCGCCCCCGGGTCGCCCCCGGATTCGAGGCCACCACCGATTCCATGCCGACCGTCCAGGCCCTCATCGCCCAGCGGGTCCGCTGGCAGCGCGGCATGCTCGACTCGCTGCGCCTGTACGGCGTGCACTGGTGGAACGCCGGCAACTGGCTGCGGCAGCTCGGCATCTACACCACTTCGCTCCTCGTCCCGCTCTACCTGGCCAGCCTGGTCGCGGGGTGGTTCCTGATCGGTTTCGTCCCGTGGGACCCCCGTTGGCTCGCGCTCACCGCCGTGTTCGTGCTCGAGCGCGCGCTGACCGTCCGCCGGCAGGGCCGGTGGGCACTGCTCACCGCCGCCGCGCTGCTTCCCGAGTGGTGCTACGAGCAGGTCAGGTCGTTCGCCTACTGGCGAGCACTGGCCGAGACCGTGCGCGGAACCGACCGCGTGTGGATCAATTCCTGAGAAGAAAGGCACTCATCATGTACCAGCGTGGATGCGCCGCTGCCGCCGCCGGCTGCTCGGCCTCCCTGCCCGTCACCGGCGTCAGCATCACGTGGTCGCTGGTGGCCGGCGCGACGCTCCTGATCGCCGGCACGGCCCTGCTCCGCCTCGCCCCGAGCATCCGGAGCCGTAAGGCCCGCGCCAGCTGATCTGTCCCTGCCGCGGCGCGGTGGCCCTCGGCGGCCGCGCCGCGGCCCCTGATCACCTCAACCGGTCAGGTCGACGCGCCAGTCGTTGGACCGCATCAGGTGCCCCGGCGGGTATTCGAACTCCGTCTCGCCCAGCAGCGTGAACCCGGCCTTGCGGCACACCGCGTTCGACGCCGGATGGTCCACCGACGGGTAGGCGTGCGCGAAGCGCCGGTCGCCGTGCGCCGCGGCCTCCGCGATCAGCGCCCGCACCGCCGCGCTCGCCAGCCCCCGCCCCTGGTACGCCGGCAGCACCGCCCAGCCCATCTCGTAGACCGGCTCGCCACGCCACTCCCGCGGCCAGTAGCCGACGCTGCCGACCTTCGTCCCGTCGGGCAGCCCGACGGTGAACATGTGCCCGCTGCGCGGGCCGGGGCCGCGCAGGTAGCGCTCGTGCCGGGCGAGGACCTGCTCGTCGGTCTCCGGGCCGCCGGTGTGCGCCCGCACCTCCGGCGCGTTGAGCTGCCGCAGCAGCGCCAGGTCGTCGGCGCTCCACCGCGTGAGGCGTACCTCGGTCATGCCGTCCCCCCTTCGTCCCCGCGCCGATTGAAGCAGCCGCCCCCGACACGCGTCCGCCAGATCCGATCTGGCGGCCTGTCGGCCGGCGTCTGGCGCCTGCGGGGTGAGGCCCGACACCAGCGGGGAGGGGAGCATGACGCCGTTGCGGCTCGCCGTGATCATCGGCAGCACCCGGGAGGGGCGGATCGGCGACCGGATCGGTCGCTGGTTCGTCGCGCAGGCACGCCGGCGCGACGGCCTGGCCGTGACCGTGCTCGACCTGGCCGGATACGACTTCCCGGCCAGCCTGCCGACCGAGCCCACGGAAGCGATGCGGTCGTTCGCCCAGGAGGTGAACCGCGCGGAGGCGTTCGTGGTGGTCACCCCCGAGTACAACCACAGCTTCCCGGCCTCGTTGAAACAGGCGATCGACTACGCCTACGACGAGTGGCAGGCCAAGCCGGTCGGCTTCGTGTCGTACGGCTGCCGGTCGGTCGGCCTGCACGCGGTCGACCAGCTGCGGACCGTGTTCACCGCCCTGCACGCGATGACCGTGCGGGACACCGTCGGCGTCGACCTGCTCGACGGCGAGCCGACGGGGCGGGCCGAGGAGCAGCTCCGGCAGGACGTCCGGGTGCTCCTCGACGAGCTCTGCTGGTGGGGCCTGGCGCTGCGCGAGGGCCGCGCGGCGCGCCCGTACGTCTCCTGAGAACACCGACGAAGAGAGGTAGTGATCATGGGTAACCGGAACACCGGCCCGGCCGTCGAGGCCGACGGCCTGGTCCGGTCGTTCGGCTCGACCCGCGCGCTCGACGGCCTGGACCTCCAGGTCCCCGCGGGCACCGTCTACGGGCTGCTCGGGCCGAACGGCGCCGGCAAGACCACCGCGGTACGGGTGCTGGCCACGCTGCTGCGCCCGGACGGCGGGCGGGCCCGCGTCTTCGGCCACGACGTGGTCGCGGAGGCGGACGCGGTCCGCGCCCGGGTCAGCCTGACCGGCCAGTACGCCTCGCTCGACGAGGACCTCACCGGGGCGGAGAACCTGGTCCTGCTGGGCCGGCTGCTCGGCCTGGGCCGGCCGGCGGCCCGGCAGCGGGCCGACCGCCTGCTCGCCGCGTTCGGGCTTACCGAGGCGGCCGGGCGGCAGGTGAAGAAGTACTCGGGCGGGATGCGGCGCCGGATCGACATCGCGGCCAGCATCCTCAACACCCCGGACCTGCTCTTCCTGGACGAGCCGACGACCGGGCTGGACCCGCGCAGCCGCAACCAGGTGTGGGAGATCATCCGGGCCGTGGTGGCGCACGGCACCACCGTGCTGCTGACCACCCAGTACCTGGACGAGGCCGACCAGCTCGCCGGGCGGATCGCGGTGGTCGACCACGGCCGGGTGATCGCGGAGGGCACCCCGGGCGAGCTGAAGTCGTCGGTCGGCTCCGGCACCGTCCACGTACGACTGCGCGACGCCGGCGAGCGGCCCCGGGCCGAGCAGGTGCTGCGGACGACGCTGGGCGTACCGGTGCAGTTGGAGGCGGACCCGGTGGTGCTCACCTGCCGGGTCGGCGAGGACGGCACCGACCTGGAGGCCGGCGAGCAGGCCGCGCGGGCCCTCGGCGAGCTGGCCCGGGCCGGCATCGTGGTGGACGACTTCTCCCTCGGCCAGCCGAGTCTGGACGAGGTGTTCCTGGCCCTGACCGACCACCGCGCCGTGACGACGGACGAGCGGGACGACGAACTGGAGGCAGCCCGATGAGCGAGACCGCGACCACGACCGGGCGGCCGCCGTCCGTCTACGTGCCGTCCGCCGAGGCGCTGGCGACGGTCCTCGCCCCGGGCGAGCGGCCGCCGAGGCCGGGCGCGCTGTCCGCGTCGCTGACCTTCGGCTGGCGGGCGATGCTGAAGATCAAGCACGTGCCGGAGCAGCTCTTCGACGTGACCGCGTTCCCGATCATCATGGTGCTGATGTTCACCTACCTGTTCGGCGGCGCGCTCGCCGACAGCCCGCGGGACTACCTGCAGTTCTTCCTGCCCGGCATCATGGTGACAAGCGTCGTGATGATCACCATGTACACCGGCGTCGGGCTGAACAACGACATCGAGAAGGGCGTCTTCGACCGGATCCGCACCCTGCCGGTCTGGCGGCCCGCCGCGCTGGTCGGCATGATCTTCGGCGACGTGCTGCGCTACGTGCTCGCCGCGCTGGTCATCCTCGGTGTGGGGCTGGCGCTCGGGTTCCGGCCCGGCGGCGGGCCGGTCGGCGTACTCGCGGGCATCGGCCTGCTGGTGGTCTTCTCGTTCGCGTTCTCCTGGGTGTGGACGTTCTTCGGCCTGGTGCTGCGCAGCGAGAAGTCGGTGATGGGGGTCAGCATGATGGTGCTGTTCCCGCTGACCTTCCTGAGCAACGTCTTCGTCGACCCGGCCACCATGCCGGGCTGGCTCCAGGCGTTCGTCAAGGCCAACCCGGTCACCCACCTGGTCGCGGCCGTACGCGCCGCGATGGGCGGGTCGACGGACGCCACGAACACCCTGTGGCTGCTGTTGTGGAGCGCCGGGTTCGTGGTCGTCTTCGGCACCCTGACCATGTACCGCTACAACCGCCGCTGACCCCGGGCCGGGGGTGCCGTCGCACGGCACCCCCGACCCCGGCTTCGGTCACCGGCTCCGCCCTCCGACCTGGGCGGCGGTCAGAGCCGCCAGGGCACCGGCTCGGGCGGCAGGTAGCGGCAGGCGCTGCCGGTGGCGACGGACTCGCGCAGGTGCGCCCCGAGTACCGGGTGGCGCTCGTCGATCCGGCGCAGGGTGTCCCGGATCCGGGCGGTCACCGCCTTGCGGGCCCGCTCCGCCTGGTCGCCGAGGCGACGGCTGCGGCCGGCCAGCCCGGCGGCGGCGCGCAACTGGTCGAGCAGCGCGGCGCGCTCGGCGTCGAGGGCGGCCAGCCTCGCTGCGTCATCGCGTACGGCGGCCCGGTCGATCTCGTCGTCCAGCCGCCGCAGGTGCTGCCGGTAGCGGGCCTTCGCCTCGTCGTCCAGCACGGGATCGCCGCCGAGCCGGCGGGCGGCGACGAGTTCCGGGCCGGCGGCGGGGTCGAGCAGCTCGACCGCGGGCACGTCGACGCCGGGCCGGCCCAGCAGCAGCCGCAGGTCGTGCAGGCCCTTGGCGTCGGGCAGGTGCACCACCGTGCCGCCGTAGGCGAGCCGCCACACGGCCCCGTCCCGCCGGAACTCGGGCACGACGGCAGCCCTCGCCGCACCGGCCGGGTCACCGCCGCCAATGCCGGGACCCGCGAGGCCCGCCCTCGCCTCGCCGGCCGACTCACCGCCCACAATGCCGGAACCCGCGAGGCCCGCCCCCGCCTCACCGGCCAGCTCACCGCCCACAATGCCGGAACCCGGGAGTCCCGGCCCCGCCTCGCCGGCCCGGCCAGCGCCGCCGGGACCGGCTGAGCCGCCGCTGCCCGGACCTGCTGGGCCGCCGGCCGGGGGACCCGCTCCGGCCGCGGCAAGCACCGCGACTGCCGGGCCGGCATCCGGTCGTCCTGGCCCGGGTGCGGCGGCGACGGGCATCTCACCCAGCCGGTGCAGGACCTGGGTCATGCCGAGCGCCCGCGCCTCGGCCGCCGTGTCGGCGCGCAGCCGGGCGGCCGTGGCCGCGTCGCCGGGCCGCCCCCGTGCGGTCAGGGCGGCCACCAGCCCGGCCCGGCTGAGCAGCGACCAGGGCCGGGCGCCCATCCGGTCGGCGGCGTCGCGGGCCGCCGCGTAGCCGGCGACCGCGTCGTCCCAGCGCCGCTCGGCGGCGTCGACGGCGGCCAGCCAGAGGTCGACGGGGCCGCTGATGTCGCAGCCGAAGAGCGCGGCCAGCCACCGGCCCCGGTGCGGCTCCAGCGCCGCCCGCGCCTCGGCGCAGCGGCGCGGGTCGCCGCCCGCTGCCGCCGCCTGCGCCCGCAGCCGCACCCACAACGGCGACACCGGACGGGGGTACGTGGTGCCGGCCGCCTCGATCCCGGTGGTGAGCCGCAGCACGGTCTCCGTGTCGCCCCGCTCGGCGGCCGTGATGGCCCGGAGCAGCTCCAGTTGCGGGTGGGAGGCCGCCTCCGGCCCGTCGAGCAGCGCCCCGGCCTCGGCGAGGCGGCCCCGGAGCAGCAGCAGGCACCAGCGCAGGTGCTGGCCCATGTAGGCGTGGTCGGAGTGCTCCCACTCCCCGTACCCGTCCATCTCGGCGAAGTGGGTGTCGGCGGCGGCGAAGTCGCCGCGGAAGCCGGCGATGATGCCGCTGTCGATGGCCGCCGCCATCCGCTGGCGGGCGACCTCGCCCTGCCGGCAGCCGGTGACGAAGGCGGTGAGTTCGTCCTGGTAGCGCGGGTCGCCCAGTTCCAGCAGCGCGACCCAGCGCAGCGAGGTCGCCCACAGCTCGGTCTCCCGGTCGCCGGTGCGGCGGGCCACCTCCCGGATCTCGGCGGTGACCACGGCCCGGTCCTCGGCGGTGCCGAGCCCCCAGGTGGTGTCGTGCCGGGCCCACAGGCTGAAGGTGAGCGCCTCGTCGTCGCGGCCGTGCCGGGCGAGCGTCTCGGTGGCGGTGATCAGGTCGGTGACCAGGGCCCTCGTCCCGCGCCCCGGCTCGGGCTCGCCGATCAACCGCCGGTACGCCTCGCCGACCAGCGCGTCGGCGTCGACGCGGCGGCGGGCGGCCGTCTCCTGGCGGTGGGCGGTGAGCGCGACGCGGGCCAGCAGCGCCGGCTCGTCGAGCGGGCGGGCCAGCTCCGCGGCGTCGAGGAGCAGCCGCTCGGCCTCCTCCTGGGTGCCCACGTGGTGCAGCAGTTGGGCCAGCTCCAGCAGCACCTTGACCCGGCGGGCCGGCTCGTCGGCGACCTCCAGCGCGCGGCGGAAGTGCTGCGCCGACTCCTCCACGGCCAGCCGGCCGCCGGCGTCCCGGGCGGCGGCGACCAGCAGCTCCACGGCGCGCGCCGGGTCGAGGTCGGCGCCGGCGAGCCAGGCGTGGCGGGCCAGGTCGGCCGGGATGAGCCGCTCGGCGAGCGCCGCCGACCGGTCGACGGCGCGGACGACGGCGGCGTGCCGGGCATGCCGCTCGGCGTCGGTCAACCCGTCGTAGAGGGTCTCCCGGACCAGGTCGTGGGCGAAGGCGAACCGGCCGTCGCCCCGGGGCAGCACGAGCCGGGCGGTGGCGGCGCGGTCGAGCAGCCGGTCCACCTGTGCGGCCGGGCCGGGTAGGCAGGCCGCGAGGACCTGGCGGTGGAAGTCGCGGCCGAGCACGGCGGCCACGGTGAGCGCCTCGACCACCGGGGCGGGCAACTGGTCGAGCCGGCGACGCACCGCCTCCCGTACGCCGGGTGCGATGGTGGTGGCCAGCCCGTCGGTGTGCCACAGCCGGGCGGTCTGCTCGACGAAGAACGGGTTGCCGCCGGTGCGCCGGTGCACCTCGTCGACGAGGTCGGCGCCGGGTTCACGCCCGGCGGTGCGGCGGATCAGCGCGGCCACCTCGTCGCGGGCCAGCCCGGTGAGGGTGATGGTGGTGGCCTTCGCGGTCAACGGCAGCAGCAGCGGCCGGAGCCGGTGGTCGCCGGACTCGACCTCGGCGTCGCGGTAGGTGCCGACCAGCAGGAGCCGTTCGAACCAGGTGTGCTGGGTGGCGAACTGAAGCAGCCGCATCGAGGCCGGGTCGGCCCAGTGCAGGTCGTCGAGGACGACCACGACGGGCCGGTGCTGGGCGACGGCCACCAGCGCGGTGGTCACTGCGTCGTGCAGGGCGAACTCCGCCTGGCCGCCGTCGTCGGAGGGCCCGTCCCCGGCCGAGTCGGCGCCGGCGCCCTCACCGAGCAGCGCCGCGAGCCCGGGCCCGGCGGCCTCCTGCGCGCGGGCCCAGTCGTCCGGCCGGCGGCCCAGGCGGCGCAGCACCTGCACCCAGGGCCAGTAGCCGGGGGCGCTGTCGGAGTCCCAGCAGGCGGCGCCGAGCACCAGCGCCCCGCGCCGCCGGGCCTCGTCGGCGGCGGCACTGACCAGCGTGGTCTTCCCGATGCCCGGCTCGCCGGTGACCAGGACCAGGCCGCCGTGGCTGGCGGTCACCCGGTCCACTTCGGCGCGCAGCAGGGCTGCGGGGTGCTCCCGCCCGATGATCGCCTCGCCGAACCGCGGCTCCATGACCTCCCGACGGTAGTCGACCGGTCCGACATCGCGGGACACGAGGAAGCTCAACCATGTGGTTGAACATTCGGGACGCAGCCGCTATGTTCAACCACATGGTTGAGGATCCGGTGGGGATGGACGCGGTGTTCCACGCCCTCGCGCACGAGGCGCGGCGCACCATGCTGCGCCGGCTCGCCGAGCGGGAGCTGACCGTCGGCGAGCTGGCCGCGCCGCTGGAGATGTCGCTGGCCGCGGCCTCCAAGCACGTGCAGGTGCTGGAGCGCGCCGGCCTGGTCACGCGGACCGTCACCGGCCGACGGCACGTCTGCCGGCTGGAGGCCGCCCCGCTCGCCACCGCCTCGGCCTGGCTGAACTTCTACCAGCGCCACTGGGCCGACCGGCTGGACGCCCTCGAAGCGCTGTTGACCGAGGAAGGGACCACCTCATGAGCACCGTGGTACGGCTGCACCGCGACCTCCCCGCCCCACCCGACAAGGTCTACCGGGCCTGGCTCGACCCCGACCTGCTGCGCCGCTGGATGGCGCCCGGCGGCCTGGCCGTGACCCGGGCCGAGGTGGAGCCCCGGGTCGGCGGGCGCTACCGGATCTGGCACGACGACGCGGGCACCGACGTCGGCGGGTTCGACTGCGAGATCGTCGAGCTGGAGCAGGACCGGCGCATCGTCTGGCGCTGGGGCTTCGTCGGCCCGCGGCGCGAGACGGAACCGCGCTTCGACTCGCTGCTCACCGTCACCCTGGCTGGCAACCCGGCCGGCGGGACCGCGCTCACCCTCGTACACGAAAGGCTCGACGACCTGGCCGCGGCGCTGCCGCAGGTGGCCGGCGGCGTCGGCGCCGGGTGGGCGTCGGCGCTCGACAAGCTCGCGGAGGTGGCGGCGTGAGGCTCGTGGTGGTCGAGTGGATGAGCCTGGACGGGGTGGTGCAGGCGCCCGGCGCGCCCGACGAGGACCCCAGCGGCGGCTTCGCGCACGGCGGCTGGCACCTGCGCTGGTTCGACGACAGCTCCCGGCAGTGGGTGGTCGACCAGCTCACCACCGCCTCGGCGTTCCTCTTCGGACGGCGCACCTACGACCGGTTCGCCGCGCACTGGCCGCACGTCACCGGGCCCGAGCGGGTGGTCGCCGACCCGTTGAACAACAAGCCCAAGTATGTGGTTTCGTCGAGCCTCACCGACCCCGGCTGGGCGGACTCGTCGGTGCTGCCGGACGTGCCGGCGGTGGCCGGGCTGCTCAAGGGGGGCGAGGGTGAGCTGCACGTGATCGGCAGCGCCGACCTGGCGGCCACCCTGCTCGCCCACGATCTGGTGGACGAGCTGCGGCTGATGGTCGATCCGGTCCGCCTCGGCGGTGGCAAGCGGATCTGGCCGGAGGACGGCACCCTGGCCGCGTTCCGGCTGACCCGCTGCGAACCGACCGGCACCGGGGCGCTGCTGCTGCACTACGCCCGTGACACGGACCGGGATCACGCCCAGGGCCATGACTAGCGGTGGAGGCAGCGGGTAACCGCGGCCCATGGGTAGCCACAAGCAGAACAAGCACGATCCGGGCGGCGAGTCGGCGCGGGCGGGGCGGAACCCGGGCAGCGGCGCCCCGGGCCGCCAGGGCTCGGGGATGGAACGCACGGGGAAGCGGCACCAGCTGCACACCGCCACCGGCGCCGGGGGCAGCGAGCGGGATCAGGGCCGGGCCAAGGTCGAGGGCGCGCAGCGCGTGCAGCGGCAAGGCAACAGTTGAGATGCCCGCGTTCCTGCTGCGGTCCGTCTACACCCGGGAGGGGATCGACGGGCTGACGCGCGACGGCGGCACCAAGCGTGCCGAGGTGGTCCGGAAGCTGGTCGAGGACGCCGGCGGGCAGTTGCTGTCGATGCACTTCGCCTTCGCCGACGACGACACCTACGTGCTGTGCGAGCTGCCGGACCACCGCACCGCCGCCGCGCTGGCCATGCACATCGGCGCGGCCCGCGGGCTGCGGACCCGGGTCACCCCGCTGCTGACCCCGGCCGAGGTCGACGAGGCGACCCGGACGCGGACCGACTACACGCCGCCGGGCGACTGAGCGTCAGCGCGCGTCGGTGACCACGTGCGAGCACGCCGGGCAGGCCGCCGGCCCCTGCTCGGCGAACCACCGGCAGGTACGCCGGATCGCGCACTTCGGCAGCTGCTCCGCACCCGGCTCGGCCGTCTCCGCGTAGGAGGCAGCCATCCGGGCGCCCAGGCCGCAGTGCTCGCCGGTCCAGAAGCCGCAGGACGAGGTGACGCACGGGCCGGCCAGCCGGAAGCGGGACTCGACCGGGGCGTCGGAGCCGCCGGCCGCGGCGAGCGCCACCTCGGCCGGCACCGCCGGCGTGACGTACGCGACCCGCCCCGCCGGAGTGATCATGCCGAGGAACACGGTGGCGTTCGCCGCCGGCGTGCTCGGACACATCCGCTCCGGCGGGTCGGTCCGTCCGACGACGTCGGTCACCGCTGCATCCAGAAGCCGATGTCGTTGATCTTCTGGCCGAGGTCCTCAGCGAACGGGCCGTCGAGCACCCAGAGGCCGTACCACTCGGGACGCAGCTTGAGGTTGCCGTGGCCGAGGGTGAGCGGGCTGCTCAGCTTGGCGTTGGCGGTGCCCAGGGCGGCCAGGCCGGCCTTCTGGATCTCGCCGGCGATGAGGGTCTGCTGCTCGGGGGTCAGGTCGACGCCGTCGACCACGAACCGGAACTCGTTGCGGGACATGTGTTTCCTCCGGTCACTCGTACGATTCGGTGCCCAGCCCGCGGCGCAGGCTGATCCGGGTGAAGGCCGCCCAGCCGGCGTGCGAGGCGGCGTCGGCCGGCTGCCCGGCCCGGGCGAGCGCCCGGCCGGCGTGCTCCGCCCAGCGGGCGGCGGTGGCGTCGCCGT
Source organism: Micromonospora sp. A3M-1-15 (assembly GCF_024213425.1). Classification (NCBI taxonomy): domain Bacteria; kingdom Bacillati; phylum Actinomycetota; class Actinomycetes; order Micromonosporales; family Micromonosporaceae; genus Micromonospora; species Micromonospora sp. A3M-1-15. The sequence goes on from NZ_JANAVK010000001.1 coordinate 1,288,073, forward strand.
CGCCCCACAGCTCCCGGCAGGCGGCGACCGCGAAGGCGACCTGCCCGGGCGCGCCGGTGAACCCGGCGGGCCCGTCGCCGACCCGGACCGTCCCGTCCGGCAGGACGCGCACGCTCGGGAAGTGGTGGTGCAGGCTGGCCAGGGTCGCCGTGTGGCTGGCGTCCCGCCGCCCCGCCGCGAAGCCGGCGCGCAGTTCGTCGTCGCGCCGGTAGCGGATCGCGTGCAGGGTGAGGGCGTCGCCGGCCGGCGCGACCCGGCCGACCACCTGGACGGGGGTGCTCCAGGCGCGGGGTGAGTTCGCCGACCAGAAGGCCAGCCAGGTGGCCAGCCGGGCGTGGAAGTCGGCCTGGAAGGGGACCGCCGCCGCGGTGCCGTCGGGAGCACGCAGCGCCGCGGTGGCGATCCGGTCCCGGGTGACCAGCGCGGTGGTGGCTCGGGCGGGGGTCGCCGCGGCGGCGGTCGGGGCGCCGGCCACGCCGGTCACGGTGACCGCCGAGGCCGCCGCCGCGCCGGCGAGCAGCCGCCGGCGTGAGAGCGGGTACGCGTTGTCGTTCATCGTCGGCCTTTCGTCGACGGCCAGTGCACCGACGCTATCGACCGAGACGAATCAGATGAACACTCCGCGTGACGGGAGGCCGACAGGAAGTCCGGGAATCCCCGGCGGCGTGAATGACCGTTCCTGTGCCGTCCGACATCCATTCACGGGCGGCGTCGGGCGCGCGTCGTCAGCCGCGCGCGGCGGCGGGCAGCGTACGCGCCGGTTGGGCGGGGACGGCCGCGCCCAGGCATGGCAGGGTCACCGTCACGACGAGCCCGCCGCCGTTGCGGGGCTCGGCGTGCACGGCGCCGCCGTGCGCCTGCGCCACCGCCCGCACGATCGACAGGCCCAGCCCGAAGCCCCGCCCGGCGCCGGCCCGGTCGCGCGCGCCGCTCCGCTCGGGATCCGGCCGGGAAGCGGCCACCCGGTCGTGGTGGAGCCGCCGGAACGGCTGGAAGATTGCCTCGATCTCGTAGCTGGGCACCACCCGTCCGGTGTTGACCACCACCAGGGTGGCGCGGCCGTCGATGGTGCCGGTGCTCACGTCGATCTCGCCGCCGGTCGGCAGGTTGTGCCGGACCGCGTTCTCCACCAGGTTCTGCGTCAGCCGCTCCAGCAGCACCGGGTCACCGGCCGTGGGGGCGGGCGCGAGCCGCCGGCGTACGGCCGGCCCGGGCGTGCCGGCCACCTGGTCGAGGAGGTGACCGGCGATCTCTGCGAGGTCGACCGGCGTCCGGTCGACCACCTGCTGCTCCGAGTCGGCCAGGGTGAGCAGCCCGTCGATGAGCCTCTCGTGGCGTTCGTTGACCGCCATCAGGGTCTCGCCGAGCTGCCGCAGTTCGGCGGAGGCCCCCGGCCGGGACATCGCCACCTCCAGCAACGACCGGTTGAGCGCGAGCGGGGTACGCAGCTCATGCGACGCGTTCGCCACGAACCGCCGCTGGCCGTCGAAGGACCGGTCGAGCCGCTCCAGCATCAGGTCGAAGGTGTCGGCCAGTTCCTTCACCTCGTCCCGCGGCCCGCGCAGCGCGATCCGCTCGTGCAGCCCCCGCCCGCCGGCGTCGGCGGCGGCGATCCGCCGCGCGGTGCCGGTGATCTGGTGCAGCGGCTGCAACGCCCGCCCGGCGATCAGCCAGCCGAAGCCGAGGGCGACCGCCGAGATCAGCAGCAGCGCGACCGCGCCCTGGGTGAGCAGCGACTCCAACGCGTTCCGCTTCGCCTCGTCCTGGGCCTCCTGGATCAGGATCCGCAGCTGATCGGCCGCGCCCACGCCGGGCAGCTTGCCGAACGGGGTCTGGACGATCTGGGCCTTCACGTCGGTCAGCGGCTCCCGCATCCGCTGGTCGACCAGCACGTACGTGACGCCGAGCAGGACCACGCCGGCGAGCAGCAGGAGCCCGCCGTGCACCAGGGTCAGCCGGGCCCGGATGGTCAGTCGTTTCATGGGATCTGATACCCCACTCCCGGCACCGTCTCGACCACCTCTGGGTCGCCGAGCTTGCGGCGCAGCTTCATCACGGTCACCCGCACCACGTTGGTGAACGGGTCGATGTGCTCGTCCCAGGCCCGGTCCAGCAACTCCTCCGCGGAGACCACCGCCCCGCCGGCCCGCACCAACTCCGCCAGCACCGCGAACTCCTTGCGCGACAGCGCGACGTACCGGCCGTCCCGGTAGACCTCCCGGCGCGCCGGGTCGACCACGATGCCGGCCCGGCTCAGCCTCGGCGGGACCGCCGGCCGGGCCCGCCGGGCCAGCGCGTGCACCCGGGCGGAGAGTTCGACCAGCGCGAACGGTTTGACCAGGTAGTCGTCCGCGCCGAGGGCCAGCCCCGCCACCCGTTCCCGCACGGCCGCGGCGGCGGTGAGCATGAGCACCCGGGTCTCGGCACCGCTGTCCACCACCGCCCGGCAGACGTCGTCGCCGTGCACCACCGGCAGGTCCCGGTCGAGCACCACCACGTCGTAGTCGGTGACGCCGAGCCGTTCCAGCGCCGCGTCCCCGTCGTAGGCCACGTCCACGGCGAACGCCTCCCGGCGCAGCCACTCCGCGATGGAGTCGGCCAGCAGCGTCTCGTCCTCGACCACAAGCACTCGCACGTCCCCCATGGTGCCGCGCCCACGGATAACGGCGGCGTTAACGCCGGCGGTTACGCCCGGGATACCGCCGCTGCGGTCGACTCGTCCGTATCGGCCGGCGATCGGCGCCGGCCGGGAGGAAGGAGTTGTGCCATGCGCCGACGAATGTCGGGCACACTGCTCGTCCTGCCCCTGCTGCTGGGTCTTGCGACCGCGGGCTGCGCGGGTACCGACCGGGACGGGGAGCGGGTGGCCACGGCCGGCGGCGGTGCGGGCGGGGCCTCGCCCAGCGCCAGCATCGCGCCGGTCAGCGATGAGGACCGGCAGCGCGAGTTCGCCAAGTGCATGCGGGAGAACGGGGTGCCGGACTTCCCCGACCCCGAGCCCGGTGAGGGCGGTGGTTTCCGCATCCGGATGCCCGCCGGGACCGACAAGGAGAAGGTCCAGGCGGCCATGGAGCAGTGCCGCAGCCTGATGCCCAACGGCGGCAAGGCACTCAAGCTCGACCCCGAGCAGGTGGAGAAGGTGCGGAAGCTGGCCCGGTGCATGCGGGAGAACGGCGTGCCGGACTTCCCGGACCCGGGCCCCGACGGCAGCATCGAGCTCAAGGGCGGCGCCAACATCGACCCGGAGAACCCGACCACGCGGGCCGCGCTGGAGAAGTGCCGCGAGGGCGACGCGCCGCTGCTGATGAAGAGGACGCAGTGAGCGCGAGGAGTGAGCCGGGTTTTGCGAGCCCCACAGTCGCGAGCAACAGCGGCCCCGTGAGCGCGAGGAGTGAGCCGGGTTTTGCGAGCCCCGCAGTCGCGAACAACAGCGGCCCCGTGAGCGCGGGCACCACCACGCCGGCCGAGGCGACCACCACCGCCGAGCCGCCGGCCGCCGTGCCCGCGAGCGCCGGGCGCAGCCGTCGCCGCCGGCGAGCGCGTACCCCGCTGGTGCTGGCCTCGGCGGTGGTGGTCGCCGCCGCGGCGGGCGTCACGGCCGCGGTGACGGCCGGTGGCGGCGACGGGGGTACGGCGGCCGGCGGCGGCCTGCCGCCGGCGACCGCCCCGGTCTCCCGGCAGACCCTGGTCGACGCGGAGAGCTTCGACGGGGAACTCGGCTACGGCACCAGCCACAGCGCGGCGCTGCGCACCGGCGGCACGGTCACCTGGCTGGCCGCCACCGGCAGCCAGGTGACCAGGGGAAAGCCGCTGTTCGCGGTCGACGACGCCGAGGTCGTGCTGCTGTACGGAAAGCTGCCGGCGTACCGGACCCTCGGGCCCGGCATGTCCGGCGAGGACGTACGGCAGTTCGAGCGGAACCTGGCCGCGCTCGGCTACTCCGGGTTCACCGTCGACGACGACTACACCTCGGCCACCGCCGGCGCCGTGCGGGACTGGCAGGAGGACCTCGGCCTGCCGGAGACCGGCCGGGTCGAGCTGGGCCGGGTGGTCTACGCCGACGGCGCGGTCCGGGTGGAGAGCCACGAGGCGGAACCCGGCGACCCGGCCCAGCCCGGGCAGGCGGTGCTCCACTGGACGGGCACCTCCCGGGTGGTGACCGTGTCCCTCGACGTCGACGACGAGCGGCTGGCGAAGAAGGGCACCAAGGTGACCGTCTCGCTACCCGACGGCAAGGAGGTCGCCGGCACCGTCGCCGCCACGGAAACGGTGATCGAGACCGGCACCGACGGCGGGGCGGGCGGCCAGGGCGACCCGGAGACGAAGATCGAGGTCACCGTGACGGTGGCCGACCCCAAGGCGCTGACCGGCTTCGACCAGGCCTCGGCCAAGGTCGCGTTCACCGCCGCCGAGCGCCGCGACGTGCTGACCGTGCCGGTCGCCGCGCTGCTGGCGCTGGCCGAGGGCGGCTACGGCGTGCAGCTGGTCGAGGGCGGTGCCACCCGGATCATCGCCGTGCAGACCGGGCTGTTCGCCGCAGGTCAGGTAGAGGTCTCCGGCGCCGGGCTGGCCGAGGGGGCGACCGTGGGGATGCCGACGTGACCGGCGAGGCGGTCGTCGAGCTGGCCGACGTGAGCAAGGTCTATCCGGGCGGCGTACGGGCCCTGGACGCGGTGTCGCTGACCGTCCGGCCCGGCGAGCTGGTGGCCATCGTCGGCCCCTCCGGGTCGGGCAAGTCCACCATGCTGCACCTGATCGGCACCCTGGACCGCCCGTCCACCGGCCGGGTACGCATCGACGGGCACGACGTGGCCGCGCTCGGTGACCGGCAGCTCTCCGCGCTCCGGTCCTCCCGGATCGGCTTCGTCTTCCAGCAGTTCCACCTCGCTCCGAACGTGCCGGTGCGGGACAACGTCGCCGACGGCCTGCTCTACGCGGGCGTACCCCTGCGGGAGCGGCGGCGGCGAGCGGAAGCCGCGCTGGCCCGGGTCGGGCTGGGGCACCGGCTCGACCACCGGCCGCACGAGCTGTCCGGCGGCGAGCGGCAGCGGGTGGCGATCGCCCGCGCGGTGGTCGGCGCGCCCGCGCTGCTGCTGGCGGACGAACCGACCGGCAACCTGGACTCGGCGTCCGGCGCCGGGGTGCTGGCGCTGCTGCGCGACCTCCACGCGGCCGGAACCACCATCGTGGTGATCACCCACGACCTGGAGATCGCCGCCGGGCTGCCCCGCCGGGTCCAGATGCGTGACGGCCGGATCGTGGCCGACCACCGGCCGGTGGGGGTGCCGGCATGAGCGGGCCGGTCCGGCTGGCGCCCGCCCGGCTCCGCCCGCGGGACGTCCTGCGGGTCGGCGGGGTCGGGCTGCGCACCCGGCCGCTGCGGGCGTTCCTCTCGGGGCTGGGCATCGCGATCGGGATCGCCGCCATGGTGTCGGTGGTCGGCATCTCCGCCTCGTCCCGGGCGGAGCTGGACCGCACGCTCGCCGCGCTCGGCACCAACCTGCTCACCGTCGGTCCGGGCAACACGCTCTTCGGCGACGACGCGGAGCTGCCGGCGGAGTCGGTGGCGATGATCGGGCGGATCGGGCCGGTCCGGGAGGTCGCCGCCACCGGGCTGCTGGCCGACGCCCGGGTGTACCGCTCGGACCTGATCTCCCGGGGCGAGAGCGGCGGGATCGCGGCCCGCGCCGCGGGCCTGGAGCTGCGCGACACGGTCGGGCTGGAGGTGGTCAGCGGCACCTGGCTGAACGCCGCCACGGCCCGCTACCCGGCGGTGGTGCTCGGCGCCACCACGGCCCGGCGGCTCGGCGTCGGCGCCGCCGGACCGGACGTGCGGATCCAGATCGGCGGGCGCTGGTTCACCGTGGTGGGCATCCTGGCGCCGGCGCCGCTCGCGCCGGAGCTGGACCTGTCCGCGCTGGTCGGCTGGGACGCCGCGAGGTCGTACCTCGGCTTCGACGGGCACCCGACCACGGTCTACACCCGGACGTCGGAGACCGGGGTCGAGGCGGTACGCGCGGTGCTCGCCGCCACGGCGAACCCGGAGGCGCCGAACGAGGTGAAGGTGGCGCGCCCCTCCGACGCGCTCGCCGCGAAGCAGGCCACCGACGAGGCGTTCACCGGGCTGCTGCTCGGCCTCGGCGCGGTCGCCCTGCTGGTGGGTGGGGTCGGGGTGGCGAACACGATGGTGATCTCGGTGCTGGAGCGGCGCCCGGAGATCGGCCTGCGCCGGTCGCTCGGGGCCACCCGCGGGCAGGTCCGCACTCAGTTCCTGGCCGAGTCGCTGCTGCTGTCGGCGCTCGGCGGGCTCGGCGGGGTCCTGTTGGGCAGCGCGGTCACGGCGGGATACGCGTTCTCGAGGTCGTGGCCGGCGGTGGTGCCGGCCTGGGCGCTGGGCGGCGGGGTCGGCGCGACCCTGCTGATCGGGGCCCTCGCGGGGCTGTACCCGGCGATCCGGGCGGCCCGGCTCGCGCCGACCGAGGCGCTCGCCACGCCCTGAACGTTTCTGGCGGGCTGGGGTCAGCAGCCCCGGCCCGCCAGGATCGTCATCGAGCGATCACTGATCTGCTGCGAAGCCGCTGCCCGGTTTGCGCCCTCGCCGCCAGCGCACGACGGTCCGGCAGGCGACGCGAACGCCACCGGCGATCCGACCCAGGTGCTTTCTGTTCTGGTGCAGGTACGTGACGATCAGCATGACGAGGAAGCTCAGTCCCGCCAGCCAGGCCAGCCAGTCGCCGAACGAGGCCAGCAGCGGCAGGGTGGCGACCAGGGCGGCGGCGGCCGAGAGCGGAAAGACCAGTTGCAGCCCGAACTCGTACCGCATGGACCGCGCGTCCTTGTGGCGGGCGTAGAACTCCTCCCACAGGAAGATCCGGTCGTCACCGGAGCACTGCACGGCGATCGGCCTGAGGATCTCGCGGACGTACCGGTGCGCCACCTCCCGGTCCCGGCGGCGCCGCAGGATGGTGGTACCACAGACGGCGGACAGGATGGGAACGGTGATCAGCAGGCGCGGATCGGCCCGGTTCGCGACGACGAACCCCAGGATCACGGCCACCACGGTCAGGTACGCGCCCACGAGAGCGTGCGACGCCGACGACTTCTGCGCCTCCACGGCCCGGATCGCGGTGTACTCCGCGATGAGCAGGTTCGTGCGGTTGTCGTTGCGAGCATCCGCGACGTGCTCCTGACGGGTGGATCTGCCCGCGTGATCTACCACGTCGTCCCACACCACGGCCCCAATGATGGCAATGGATGGCAACCTTCGCCATCCCGCCCGCCGTGCCGTGGTCTGGAGATCAGGGGTTCGGGCGGTCGGCGCCGCGCCCGCAGAGCAGTGGCAGGTAGACCTCGTCGACGATCTCGGTGAGGACGCTGTCGGGTACGGCGGGGTGCCCGCGGGTGATGAACTCGTCGCGCAGCAGCACGACGGCCACGGTGGCGACCCGCGGGTGCAGGGCCTCGGGTCGCAGCTCACCACGGGCCACGGCACGGGCCAGGATGGTCAGCCAGGTGGCGCTGCCCGCGTCGGCCGTGCGCTCCTGGAGCTGGGCCAGCAGGTGCGGGTCGTCGCGCGCGCCGGCCAGCAGGGCACGCAGGATTCCCCCGACGGGCGACGAGAAGGTGCTGTTGGCCCGGCGTAACAGTTCCAGCGCGTCGTCGCGGAGGTTGCCGGTGTCCGGGACGTCGGTGTTGGTGGCGACGAACTGCCCGTAGGCGGCGATGCCCAGCGCGGCGCGGGTGGGCCAGCGGCGGTAGATCGCGTTCTTGTTGGTGCCGGCGCGGTGGGCGACCCGCTCCATGGTCATCCCGGCGTAGCCGTTCTCGGTGAGTTCGGCCATGGCCGCGCGCAGGATCGCCTGTTCCAGGGCGGCTCCCCGCCGTCTGGTCGGCACGCGCTGCGGCTGTGGTGTCGGTTGGTCCGCCATCCCGTTCCCTTCGGTACGGAGCGTACTGGAGAGCGCGGAAGCGGGGTGGAGGGCAGCCCGGTCGTAGGGTACGGTACGTACCGTACCGATCAACGGGACCGTCAGCAGGAGGGCAACGCGTCATGCGCGGCAAGGGGATCACCTACGACACCGGGTTCGTCACCCGGTCGGGGCACAGCACCCGCGAGCCGTTCGACCTCGACGTCGTCCGGCGCGAGATGCGGATCATCCGCGCGGACCTGCACTGCACGGCGGTACGGATCACCGGCGGCCGGCAGGATCGGCTGGAGGCCGCCGCCCGGTACGCCGCCGAGGCCGGCCTGGAGGTCTGGTACTCGCCGTTCACCTGTGACCTGACGACCGACGAACTGCTCGACTTCCTCGCCGACAGCGCCGACCGCGCCGAGCGGCTGCGCCGGGACGGCGCCGAGGTCGTGCTCCTCACCGGTTCCGAGCTGAGCCTGTTCACCGTCGGCTTCCTGCCCGGCGACACGCTCGACGAGCGGCTCGCGCTGCTGACCCAGGCACACCGCCTACGGCAGGTGCTGGCGGAGGTGCCCGCGCGGGTCAACGACTTCCTCGCCAGGGCCGTCGAGACGGTCCGGGCCCGGTTCGCCGGCCGGGTCAGCTACGCGTCCCTCCCGCTCGACGGCGTCGACTGGACCCCGTTCGACATCATCTCCACCGACGCCAGCTACCGGAACGCGGAAATCGCCGACCGGTTCCGCGACGACATCCGGGCGGCGGTCGCACAGGGCAAGCCGCTGGCCATCACCGAGTTCGGCTGCACCACGCACCGCGGCGCCGCGGCAAAGGGCGGCCGCGGGGACACCATCGTCGAATGGGGCGCGGACGGCCGGGCCGCCCGCCTCGTCGGCGAGCACACCCGGGACGAGCAGGAGCAGGCCACCTACCTCCGCGAACTGCTGGACGTGTTCACCGCCGAAGGCGTGGACACCGCGTTCGTGAACACCTTCGCCCGCTACGACCTGCCGCACCGCGACGACCCGCGGGAGGACTTCGACATGGCCAGCTACGGCCTGGTCAAGGTCCTCGAAGGCCGCACCGGCACGACGTACCCGGGCCTGCCCTGGGAACCCAAGGCCGCCTTCACCACCCTCGCCGAGCTCTACCGCCGCTGATCCCGCTGAAAGGACCTGCCGCCATGACAGTTGACGACAACCCGACCGTCGCCGATGACTTCCTGCTGGGCGGCGACCTGCGGGTCAACCGCCTGGGCTTCGGCGCGATGCGGCTCGCCCTCGGCGGCCGGGTACGGCAACCCGAGGAGGGCATCGCCGTGCTGCGCCGCGCCGCGGAACTCGGCGTGAACCACATCGACACCGCGGGCTTCTACGGGTTCGGCGACCTCCAGGCGCACGAGATGATCCGGCAGGCGCTGGCCCCGTACCCCGCCGAGCTGGTGATCGCGACCAAGGTCGGCCCGCTCCTGGAGGGCGGCGTGGTGCCCACCGGCCAGGCGAGCGCGAAGCAGCTACGCGGTCTCGTCGAGGAGGACCTCCGCCGCCTCGGTCTGGACCGCCTCGACCTCGTCTACCTGCGGGTGGGCGGCATGGGCCAGCCCGGCGGTGAATCGATCGGCGACCGGTTCGCCGCCCTCGCGGACCTACGCGACGAGGGACTGATCCGGCACCTCGGCGTCAGCAACGTCGACGCGGCTCAGCTCGCCGAGGCACGGTCCATCGCCCCGGTCGCCGCGGTCCAGAACCACTTCCACGTGAACCACCGGGCCGACTCCAACGTCCTCGCGCAGTGCGAGCAGGACGGCATCGCGTACGTGCCGTTCTTCCCGCTCGGCGGGGGCCGGGAACGGATCGACCAGGCCCCGCTGGCGACGGTGGCCGCCCGCCACCAGGCGACCACCGCACAGGTCGCCCTGGCCTGGCTGCTCGCCAGGTCACCGGTCACCCTCGCCATCCCCGGTACCAGCTCGCCCGACCATCTGGCCGAGAACGTCGCGGCAGCCGGCCTCCGCCTCACCGCCGAGGACCTGGCCGAGCTGGGCTGATCGGCGCGGGCGGACCGACGTTCGCCGTGGCTAACCGGGCGTCGTGTCGGCGGGGAAGCGCTCGTGCCCCAGCACGGCGAGCAGTTGCAGCTTCTCGTGGCCCTCGCTGCGCGGCGGCGCGGTGAGCACGAGCAGAGCCTGGGACTGGTCCTCGGTGAACAGCACCTGGCAGTCCAGCTCGATCGGCCCGAGCTCGGGGTGGATCAGCGTCTTGTGGTCCGCGAAGCGCTGGGCCACCTCGTGCCGCTCCCACAGCTCGGCGAACTCCGGGCTGGCCTTCTGCAGCGCCCGCACCAGCTCACCGGCCCGCGACTGCGGCCCCATCGACCCGTACGCGGCGCGCAGGTTGGCGACCTGGGCCCGGCTCTGCCGGTCGCGGTCCTCCTCGGGGTAGCGGGTCCGCTCCGCCGGGTCGGTGAACCACCGGTAGATCTCGCTGCGGGCCAGGCCGGTGTGGCCCGACCGGTCGCCGAACAGCGCCTCGGCCATCCGGTTCTGCACCAGGGTCTCGCCGAGGTTGGACAGGATGAGCGCCGGGGTGTCCGCCAGCCGGTCGAGCACCCGCAGCAGCGCCGGGGAGACGTGCGTCGCCGCCGACACCGAGGCCGGCGGGTTGTGCCCCGCCACCCGGAACAGGTAGTCGCGTTCGTCGCTGGTCAGCCGCAGCGCCCGGGCCAGCGAGGCGAGCAGCTGCGGGCTCGGCTGCGGGCCGCGCTGCTGTTCCAGCCGGGTGTAGTAGTCGGTCGACATGGTGGCGAGGGCGGCCACCTCCTCGCGCCGCAGTCCCGGGGCGCGCCGGCGGACGCCGGTGGCCAGCCCGACGTCCCCGGGCTGCAGCGCCTCGCGGCGGCGGCGGAGGAAGTCGGCCAGGGCTGCGCGGTCCATGATCCCAGTATCCGCCGGTCGCGCGGGCCAACCAGGGATTGCCGATCCCCCGATAACCGGTCTCTGCCCCCGAAGCCGGACGGTCGGCGAAGCTCGGTGCATGAACATCTCCGGAAACACCATCTTCATCCCCGGCTCCACGAGCGGGATCGGCCTCGCCCTCGCCCTCGAACTCAAGGCCAGGGGCAACACCGTCATCATCGGCGGCCGGCGCACCGACCTGCTCGAGAAGGTCGCCGCGGAGCACCCCGAGATCGACACCGTCGCCATCGACACGGCGGACCCCGCGAGCATCGCCTCGGCGGCCGCGCAGGTGCTGGCGAAGCACCCGGACCTCAACGTCCTCGTCACCATGGCGGGCATCATGCGCGTCGAGGACTGGCACCGGCCCGAGTCGTTCCTCACCTCGGCCGAGGAGGTCGTGACCACCAACGTGCTCGGCCCGATCCGCCTCATCGCGGCCTTCATCGAGCACCTGCGGGCGCAGCCGGACGCCACGATCATGACGGTCTCCTCGGGCCTGGCGTTCGCGCCGCTCAAGGTCACCCCCAGCTACAACGCGTCGAAGGCCGCCATCCACATGCTCAGCGAGTCGCTCCGGCTGCAGCTGGCGGGCACGAGCGTCAAGGTCGTGGAGCTGGAGCCGCCGTCGGTGCGCACCTCGCTGCTGCCCGGGCAGGAGACCAGCGACTTCGCCATGCCGCTCGACGAGTTCGTGGCGGAGGTCGTCGCGCTGATCGAGTCGCAGCCCGACGCCCGGGAGATCCAGGTCGAGCGGGTGAAGTTCCTCCGCTACGGCGAGGCGCGCGGCGACTACGACCAGGTCGTCGCCACGCTCAACGCCGCCGACCCGCACGGCAACTAGGGACCGCGGTCAGCGGGCGTGGTGCGCGGCGAGGTGGGCCAGCACCGTGTGGTTGGCCTCCCAGCCGTCCGGGAATTTCACCGGCACGTCCAGGTGCACCCGCTCGGTCGACGGGTGGGCGTCCAGCAGCTCGGCGATCCCGGCCCGCGCCACCACCACGCAGGCGTGCCGGTGCCGGGACGCCAGCACGCAGAGCCGCCCCGACTCCAGGTGGAAGGCGGTCGCGTCCCGCCGCCCCGAGAGCGGGTGCAGCACGATCGTCACGTCGTACTCCCGGCCCTGGAGCCGGTTGGCGGTGTCGACGGTGATGCCCGCGCCGGCCGCGCCCAGGTGGGACCGGATGGCCGCCACCTGGTCGCGGTGCGCGGCCCCGACGGCGATCCGGTCCGCGGTCACCGGCGCGCCGCCGGGCGCGTGCTCGGAGAGCCCGACCGGTTTTCTGTCCAGGAATCGCAGGGCGAGGGCGGCGCAGGCCGCGGCGGCCTCGGAATCGGTACGCAGCGTGTGCCGGGCGGGCAGCTCGTGCAGCGCCCAGCCGGCGGCGGCCGCCACCTCGACCGTCGCGTCGAAGCGGTCGCCCGACCCCGGCTCGGTGAACGTCAGCGCCCGGTCGGCCGGCCCGGTGCCGGCGCGGAACCCGGTGAACGGGTAGAAGGCGGCGGCCACCACCGGGGCGGCCGTGGCGGGCAGCCGCCAGGACACCGGCAACCGGTGCACCGGCAGCTCCGGGTTGTGCCGCAGCAGGGTGGCCACCGCCGACTGCATCGGATCCCAGGTCAGCCCGGTCCACCGCGCGGTCTCCACCGTCGAGAACGGGTCGAGCTGCCCCGGGTCGCCCACGAACAGCGCCCGCTCGAACCGCCCGGCAACGCGCAGCAACGCGTCCGAGCGCATCTGGTACGCCTCGTCGACGATCGCCCACGGCCAGACGCCCTCGGCGACGGTGGCCCATTTGGCGGCCGTACCGACGATGACGGCCGGACCGCCGAGGTCGGCGACCTTGGCGGCGACCCGGACCGTCTCGTGGCCCTTGACCCGGTCGCTGGGCTGGTAGTCGGTGGCGGAGAGCCGGCCGATGCGCAGCTCGGGGGCCTTGCGGGCGAGCCGGTCGATGAGGTCGTCGACCTGCTCGTTGGTCTGCGCCACGATGATCAGCGGCTCACCGGCGGCGGCCAGCTCGACCGCGGCGCGGACCACGAGGGTGGACTTGCCGGCGCCGGGCGGCGAGTCGACCACCACGCCCCGGTGGTCGCCGGAGCGGAGCTCGGCCAGCACGGCGGTGATGACGCGTTCCGCCTGGACGGCGGGCGGCAACTCCAGCCCAGCCAGCACGTGTCTCACTCCCTTTCCGGAACCTGTCGGCAGGACGTTACCTCTCTCGTGCCAGGGAGGTTCGGCCTGACCATCCGTCTCCTCCGGGCAGCGGCCAGCGGTCGTGGAACAGCGCCATCTCCACCTCGTCGGGGAGGCCGCGGACCGGATGTCCGGAAGCTGTCCGCGCGGCCGGCCCACTCGCTGCGCCAGGCCCGGCAGATGGCGGTATCCACCCGAGCGAGCCCGGGGTCCGCCCACCGGGATGGCCAGTTTGCGCCGGCGCCCGCAGGACTAGGGTCGGGTGCGTGAGTGTGCATGCCCGCGTCGTCGCCGACGACTTTCCGGCCACCCTGCGCTTCTACACCGGCCTGCTCGGCGAGCCGGAGAAGGTCGTCCCGGACTTCGAGTACGCCAGCTTCGACCAGGGCGGCGAAACCGTCCTCGCCATCCTCGGCCGCCGCGCGGCGGAGGCGGTGCTGCCGGTGGGCCGGGGTGACGGCGGGGTGCTGATGGTGGTCCCCGTGCCCGACGTGGACGCCACCATCGCCGCCCTCCCGGCCGAGGTGGTGGTGGCCGCGGCCGCGGACCGGCCCGGGTGGGGTGTGCGCTCGGCCTACCTGCGCGACCCGGAGGGCAACCTGGTCGAGGTGCAGACCTGGACGGCCCGCTGAGGGTGCAGCCTGCCGGCCGGGATCGGTCGTCAGCGCAGACGGTGGTCGGTCGACGGCTGGGCCGTCAGCCGAGGTTCCACATCCTCCGGCAGCTCGGCGCCACAGAGCGCGCAGATGTAGTCGTCGTCGCGGACGAGGTTGCGCTCGCCGCAGTCAAGGCAGTGCCGGAAGACGACGGCCACGGTGAAGCCTTCCGGGCGGTCGATACCCGCCCGGTCCAGGGCGCCCGCCACCGCCACCCATGAGGTGGGATCGGGGCAGTAGCCGGTGGACTGGTTGCTCACCTCGGTCACGCCCCAGCCGTCCCGCTCGCGGGCGAAGGCGATCTCCCCGGCGCCGAGGACCTCCCCACCGCCGGCGCAGGCGACGTGCTCGCTGCGTCTCGGCGCGAGCCGCAACGTTTCGCCGGTGTCGATGACGTACGTGAACGGCTCGTCACGATCGCGCGGATCCGTGGCCGCCAGGAAGGTGTCGAGATCGGCCGGCGATCGGACGGGACAGCCCTCCGGAGCGTCGGCGACCGACGCCCGCACGTCCGCCGGGCCGACGTAGCGGTACCGGCGTCCCGCCCCTGCCACGGCACCGACCCTACGCCTGCGGCGGGCCGCAGTGGACAAACCACACCGGTCCCGCCGCCTCGACCTGACCGCTCGCCCCTGCCGATCCCGCCCCCGGGGCCCTCGACTCGTTCCACGTCAACTTCTCTGTGCCAGGGCGTCGTGGTTCAGCGGGTGAACGCGGCGAGGAAGTCGTCGACGAGTCGGGTCTGTGTCGCGGCCGGCAGCCGGTCGGGGTCGAACAGCGCCTGAACCACCAGGCCGTGGGTGAACGCCAGCACGGCCGTCGCGAGCCGGCCCGGGTCACCGTCGGGAAGCTCGCCGAGCCGTTGGGCGTCCTCGATGGCGGTGCGCAGCCCTGCCCGGACGCGTTCGTAGCGAAGGGTCTGGGCGGCGAACAGGTCGGGGTCGGACAGGGCGACGTCCCAGGAGCCGACCCAGATCCGGTTCATCGCCACCGCATCGGGAGTCAGCGGGAGGATGTTGAGCATCTGCGTACGCAGCGCCGCCAGTCCGGGTGCGGGAGCGGCCTGCCGGGGGCGCTGCGCGGTGCGTACCTCGAGGATGTCGAGGGCGTGGGCGATCAGCTCGCGCTTGCCCGCGAAGTAGTGGGTGACCAGTCCGGTCGAGGAGCCCAGGGCCGCCGCGACGGCGCGCATGGTGAGGCCGCCGAAGCCGTGCTCGGCCAGGACCTGCCAGACCGCCTCCGAGACGTCCTGGCGGCGGGAGTCGTGGTCGGTGCGTGCGGGGGTCATGGCCTGCTAGCGTACATGCCAAACGTTTGTTATGTACGGAGGTTGGGATGTTCGCGTTGCCCCTCACCGACTCGGCCGTGCTGCGCCCGCTGGAGCCCTGGCACGCCGAGGAGTTCCTCCACCACCTGGACCGGGCGCGCGAGCACATCCTGCCGTGGGTCTCCCCTGCGTTCGTCGCCCGCGACCTCGACGGGGCTCGCGCGGTACTGCGGCGTTACGCGGACAAGCGGGCTCAGGACAGCGGCGGCATCTGGGGCATCTGGCTGGACGGCCACCTGGTCGGCGGCGTCATGTTCGTCTCCTTCGACACCGCGCTGGGCGTCTGCGAAGCGGGCTGCTGGCTGGAGCCCGGCGCACAGGGCCACGGCCTGATCACCCGCGCCGCCGAGCGGATCATCGACTGGGCCGTCGAGGAGCGCGGCATCGCCCGCGTCGAGTGGCGCACCAAGTCGCGCAACGCGCGCAGCATCGCGGCCGCCCAGCGGCTGGGAATGAGCCGCGACGGAACGCTGCGTCAGAACTATCCGGGCGGCGACGGCGGACGGATCGATCTCGAGATCTGGTCCGTGCTGGCCGACGAGTGGCGGGCCCGCCGGGCCGGCCAACCCCGCCTCGCGAGCAGGGGCGGCACGTCCGCGGAGGTGAAGGCCGAACTCGACGGGCTGATGGCCACCTTCCTGGGCGCCTTCGCCAACCCGGGCGGCAGCAAGCCGAACATCCAGGCGATCGAAGACGTGTTCATCCCCGAAGGGATGATCATCAGCACCGTCGGCGCCACCCCGGTGATCTACGACCTGCGCCAGTTCGTCGAACCTCGCGAGAAGATCCTCACCGACGGGACGCTGACCGAGTTCCGGGAATGGGAGACCTCGGAGACCACCGAGATCTACGGCTCGATCGCCCACCGGTTCAGCGAGTACCGCAAGTCGGGCTACCTCAACGGCGAGTGGTTCGAGGGCCGGGGCGTGAAGACGACCCAGTTCGTCAAGACCCCGTCGGGCTGGAAGTTGAGCTCGCTGGCCTGGGACGACGAGCCGACCCTCGGGCAGGCCACGGCAGCTGCCTGAGCGGAACCGAACGCGGCCACGACGGTCCCCGCAGCGCCGGGGATCGCTGCTTCTGGCGGAAGCGCCGGTGTCCTGAGACCCGGGGCCCGGGCAGGTCCTGTCGGTCCTGCCCGGGCCCCTCCTTGTCAGCGGTGCCCGCGGGTGTTCAGCACGATGGCGGTGGTGATCAGGCCAGCGCCGACGAGCCCGGTCGGGCTCAGGCGATCGCCGAGGAACAGGGTGGCCAGGAGTGTGGCGACGAGTGGTTCCAGCAGCGCGATCAGCGCTGCCGTACCGGCCGGGGTGGTGCGCAGGCCGCGGAAGTACAGGGCGTACGCCGTGGCGGTGGGCACGGCGCCCAGCAGGAGCAGCAACCCCACGGACGTCGGGGTCGGGACGAAGCTCATGCCGGACGTCAGTGTGGACGCGGCGGCGAGCACGGCCCCGCCGATGGCGAAGCTCACGCCGGTACCGGTGAGATCGTCGAGACCGGCGACGGGCCGAGTGCCGATCAAGGTCATCGCGGCGAAGCCGGCGGCCGACACCAACGCGAGTCCGCCCCCGGTGAGCGCGCCGGTGGCGGTGATGCCGCCAGCCGGCGTGCCGACGAGCAGGGCCAGACCGGCCACGGCCAGCACCACCGCGGCGAGCATCGACGCGCTGACCCGCCGCCGTCCGGCGACCCGTTCCGCGGCCAGGACCAAGGCTGGTGAGGCGCCGATGGTGAGCAGGGTGGCGAGGCTGACGTTGGTCAGTGCCACCGCTGCGAAGAAGCATGCCTGGAAAACCGCGGCGAGCAGCGCGTTCACGGTTATCCGAGCCCAGGCTTCCCGGCTGCGGGGCAGCGGTTTTCGCGCCAGGCAGAGCCAGCCGACGACGAGCAGGCCCGCGACGGCGAGCCGGTAGGACGCCACCGCCAGCGGTGACAGCCCCGTTTCGTGGGCGAGGAGGCTGCCGGTGGGGCCACCGGTGCCCCACAGCACGCCGGCAAGGACAAGCGACCACAGGCCGGTGGCGGAGCGCCGGACGGCAACCACCGGTTCGGAGACAAGCATGAGAAATCGCTCCTGCGACGAGAGGAATTGGGGTCGCGGAAGCGGGGCGTGCCGGACTCAGCGATGCGCGGACCGCGCGTCCAGCCGACACCGGCGGGACACGATGAGCAGAGTCGCCCCGCTCAGGAGCGCGGCGGGGAGATGATGTCGAAGGTCCGGCCCATGACCCGATCCTAGGCACCGCCACCGGACGTCGCGAACGCGATTTTGCTGACGCATCTCATCAGTCGGGGCCACCAGGGACGACGGCGGCTGTGCGAGACGACACACCGCACGTCATCACACGCCCGGCCGGTACCCCGTCCATAGGAGCGAGACCTAGAGGAAGGGACCGAAGCCATGAGAGTTCTGCTCGCCGGCGCCTCGGGCGCGATCGGTACGCCCCTCACCCGCCAACTCATCGCCGCCGGCCACCAGGTGATCGGCATCAGCCGCAGCCAGTCCAATGCCGAGCGGCTGCGCAACGCCGGCGCCGAGGCCGTGGTGGCCGACGTGCTGGACCGCGAGAACCTGCTCGCCGCCGTACGCGACGTGCGGGCCGACGCGGTCGTCCATGAGTTGACGGCGCTGGGCACCACGAAGATGGGCGAGGCGCTTCAGGGCACGAACGCGCTGCGCACCACCGGCACGGCCAACCTGCTCGCGGCGGCCCGGGCGGTCGGCGCCCACCGCTTCGTCACCCAGTCGATCGTGCTCGGCTACGGCTACCGCGATCACGGCCCGCGCGTGATCAGCGAGGACGACCCGTTCGCCGAACCCGTCAGCGGCAAGCTGGGAGAGGCGGTCGCGGCCATGGGTTCCACCGAGAAGCAGGTGTTCTCGGCCGACGAGATGGAGGGCGTCGCGCTGCGCTACGGGTTCTTCTACGGGCGGGACCGCATGACCAACATGATCGTCAACCTGGTGCGCAAGCGCCGGTTGCCGGTGCCCTCGTCCGGCGGTTTCGCCAACTTCATCTACCTGGAGGACGCCGCCGCGGCGACCGTGGCCGCGCTGGAGAAGGGGCGCGCCGGGCAGGCGTACAACATCGTCGACGACGAGCCGGTGCGCTGGGGCGACTATCTGGACACGCTCGCGGCCGCATTCGGGGCCCGCCGGCCGTGGCGGGTGCCGAGCTGGATGCTGCGGCCCATCCCGTACGCGCACGCGATGATGACCACGTCGATGCGCGTCTCCAACGCTAAGGCCAAGCGCGAGCTGGGCTGGGCTCCGGGGGTGCCGACCTACCGCGAGGGCATCCCGCTGATCGCGAGAGCCAGTTCCTGAGCGTCCGTGCGGTGTGGACCGTCGCCCAGCGGGCTTCTGCCGGTGGGCTGACAGCTCATGCCCGAAGCCACTGGACAGCATGGTTATACCGAGTATCATACCCGGTATAATTACGCTGGGTGGTGGACCATGAGCATCCGACATGCCTTGCTGGCGCTGCTGACCGAGGGATCGAAGTACGGCCTGCAACTCCGGCAGGAGTTCGAGAACCGCACGGGTGAGGTCTGGCCGCTCAACGTCGGCCAGGTCTACACGACGTTGCAACGCCTCGAACGCGAAGGGCTCGTCGAGTCGGACGAGCGCGACGGCGCGCAGCGACGGTTCCGGATCACCGCCGGCGGCGAGCGGGAACTGGACACGTGGTTACGGACCCCACCCGACGCCACGGCGCCACCGCGCGACGAACTGGTCATCAAGGTGCAGGTGGCGGTACGCATGCCCGGCGTCGACGTACGGGAGATCCTCCAGGTCCACCGCCGGCGCCTGATCGAGGAGATGCAGCGGTACACCCACCTCAAGGCCGAGGCGGACCCCGAGGACATCGCGCTCGGCCTCGTCGTCGACGCGGAGCTGTTCCGGCTCGAGTCGGTCGTCCGCTGGCTCGACGCGGCCGACGCCCGGCTGCGCCGCCTACCGGCCACGCCCACCACCGGCGCGGCACCGAGCGACCGCGCCAAGCCGGCCGGTCCCGCAACCGACGAACCGGCCCAGCCCGCGCCGGCACGCGAGCAGGCCCGTCGATGAGCGCCGTGCTGAGCATGCGCCGGGTGTCCAAGGTGTACGGCACGGGCCACGCCGCCGTACCCGCGCTGCGCCAGGTGGACCTCAGCGTCGACGCCGGTGAACTGGTGGCGATCATGGGGCCGAGCGGCTCCGGGAAGAGCACCCTGCTGACGATCGCCGGCAGCCTCGAGGAGCCGACCGACGGTGCGGTGCTGGTCTGCGGTGACGACGTGTCGACCATGTCCGCCGACGCGCGGGCGAGGCTTCGCCGCCGGTCCATCGGCTTCGTCTTCCAGGACCTGAATCTGCTCGCCGGGCTCTCCGCCGTCGAGAACGTGGCGCTCCCGCTGGAACTCGACGGCGTCGGCGCGCGGACCGCCCGCGCCGCCGGCCTGCGCGTACTCGAGGAACTGGGGCTGGCCGAGCGGGCCGGCCGCTTCCCCGACGACCTGTCCGGCGGCGAACGCCAGCGGGTCGCGATCGCCCGCGCGGTGGTCGGCGACCGGCGCCTGCTGCTCGCCGACGAGCCCACCGGCGCGCTCGACTCGACCAACGGCGAGGCGGTCATGCGGATGCTGCGCGCGGCCTGCAAGCGCGGGATCGCCGGGGTGATGGTGACCCACGACGCGCAGCTCGCGTCCTGGGCCGACCGGGTGGTGTTCCTCCGGGACGGCCGGGTGGTCGACCAGACCGCGCCGGCGGTCGGCCCGGACACGCTGCTCGCCGGGGACGTGGCCCCGTGACGGCGACCACGACCACCCCGCCGGCCACCGACCGGCCGGCACCCCGCCGCGCCCCGGGCGGCGGCCTGCCGGCCCGCCGGGCCGTGATCCGGTGGGCGGTACGGCTGTTCCGCCGCGAGTGGCGCCAACAGGTACTCACCCTCGCGCTGCTCACAGTCGCGGTCATGGGCGCCACGTTCGCCGTCTCGGCGACCTACAACATGGCCTCGTCCAGCGACGCCACGTTCGGGCGCGCCGACCACCTCCTGCAGCTCGACGGCGGCGACCCGGCCGCCCTGGACTCCCGGCTCGCCGCCGCACGGCAGTGGTTCGGCACGATCGAGGCGATCGGTCACCGCTACGTGGAGGTGCCGGGCCTGTTCGACCCGATCGACGTCCGGGCTCAGGACCCCGCGGGTGCGTACGGGGCACCGATGCTGGCGGTGCGGCAGGGGCGGTACCCGGCCGGCCCGGGCGAGGTCGCGCTGACCGACGCGGTGGCGCGCACCCTGCGGACCGGGCTCGGCAAGCGGGTGAGCCTCGACGGCCACGACCGGCTGGTCGTCGGGACGGTGGAGAACCCCAGGGACCTGACCGACGAGTTCGCCCTGGTGGACGCGGCGCACGCCGACCCGCCGAAAACCGTCACCGTCCTCGTCACCGGGGGCCGGGCTGAGCTGGAGGCGTTCCGCGCGACCATCGACGGTCCCCTCGTACGCGAGTCGCGGCCCGGCACGAGCCGTACCGTGATCGCCGCCACCACCCTGGCGCTGGCCACCGTCGGCCTGCTGCTGGTGTCGCTCGTCGCCGCGGCCGGGTTCATCGTGGTGGCGCAACGCCGGCTGCGGCAACTCGGGATGCTCGCCGCGATGGGCGCCACCCGACGGCACCTGCGGCTGGTGATGCTGGCCAACGGCACCGTCGTCGGGGCGGTCGCGGCGGTTCTCGGCACCTCCGTCGGCGTCGCCGCCTGGCTGCTCGTCGCCGAGCGGGTGGAGACCGCCGCCGGGCACCGCATCGACCGGTTCGACCTGCCCTGGGCGACGATCGGCGCGGGGCTGGTGCTGGCCGTGGCGACCGCCACCGCCGCCGCGTGGTGGCCGGCGCGGGCCATCGCGCGTACCCCGATCATGAGCGCGTTGTCGGCGCGGCCGCCACGGCCCCGACCGGCCCGGCGCACCGCGGTGGTCGCCGTGGTCATGCTCGCCACCGGTGTCACCTGCCTGCTGCTGTCCGGTGGGACCAAACCGGTGCTGATCTCCGCCGGCACCGTCGCCACGGCCGTCGGTGTGCTCTTCGTCGGGCCGACGGCGATCCGGTTGCTGGCCGCGGCGCGCGGCGGGATGCCGGTGGCCGTCCGGCTGGCGTTGACCGACCTGGTCCGCTACCAGGCCCGGGCCGGCGCGGCGCTCGCCGCGATCAGTCTGGCCCTGGGGATCTCGGTGGCGATCGTGGCCGGCTCCGCCGCCGCCGACCACCAGGCCAAGCAGGCCGCCGGTCTGGGCAACCTGGCCGAGGGCCAGCTCCTGGTCCGCATCGGCCGACCCAGCCCGGTGATCCCGGTACGCACCCCGGAGCAGCTGGCCAACCTCCAGGCCCAGGTCGACACGATGGCCGGCAACCTCGGCACTCCCACCCTGACCCCGCTCGACATGGCGGTGGTCGCCTCCTACACCGACCCGGGCGAGGCCGGCGGCCAGCCCGGCCATCCCGCCGTCGAGATCGGCACGCCGGTTGCCGACCGCCAGCAGATGACGACGTACCCCCTCTACGTCGCCACCCCGGAGCTGCTCCGGCTCTACCGGCTGGACAGTGCGGCGGTCGCGGCCGACACCGAGGTGCTCACCGTCCGCACCGGCGCACTCGAACTGGTGAACATCCCCGAACGCCGCGTGTACCCGAAGACCCAGGCGCTCCCGGGTGCCCGGTATTCCTCGATGCCGAACTCGATGGTCACCGCGAGCATGATGTCCCGCCACGGCTGGCAGCCCACGCGGGTCGGCTGGCTCATCGAGGCGGACCACCCGCTCACCGAGCAGGAGTTGACCACGGCACAGAACCTTGCCGTGAGCGCCGGGTTCACCATCGAGTCCCGCCACGAGCGGGCCTCGCTCGGGTCACTGCGGACCGGAGCGGTCGCCGCCGGCGCGCTGCTCGCCCTCGGCATCCTGGCCATGACCGTCGGCCTGATCCGCGGCGAGGCGGCCGGCGACCTGCGCACCCTGACCGCGACCGGCGCACCGAGGCGGGTACGGCGCACCCTGACCGCCACGACCGCCGGGGCGCTCGCGCTGCTCGGCGCCCTCCTCGGCGTCATTGGCGCGTACTTCGGGTTGGCCAGCGTGCTGCACCGCGACCTCGACGCGCTCACCGACGCGCCGGTCGCGCACCTGGCGGCGACGATTCTCGGGCTGCCGGTGCTCGCCGCGGTCGCCGGCTGGGTGCTAGCCGGCCGCGAGCCACAGTGGCTGGGCCGCCGCAGGCTGGACTAGCTGCCCGAATCCGCGCGCCGGACCCGTCAAGCGATGATGTTCAGCTCGGCCAGCGCGTCGTCGGGAAGGGTCAGCGCGGCGGCGGAGACGTTCTCGCGCAGGTGCGCGACGGAGGAGGTGCCGGGGATGAGCAGGATGTTCGGGGAGCGCTGCAGCAGCCAGGCCAGCGCCACCGCCATCGGTGTGACGCCGAGGCGGGTGGCGACCCCGTTCAGCTCCTCCGACTGGAGCGGGGAGAAGCCGCCGAGCGGGAAGTAGGGCACGTAGGCGATGCCCTGCGCCGCGAGAGAGTCGATAAGGTCGTCGTCGTTCCGGTTGGCGATGTTGTAGAGGTTCTGCACGCACACCACCGGCGCGATGGACTGCGCCTCGGCGACCTGCTCGGCGTTGACGGTGCTGAGCCCGAGGTGCTTGATCAGCCCCTGCTGTTGCAGCTCGGTGAGGACCGTGAACGGCTCTTCGATCGAGCCGGGGGTGGGCCGGTCGAATCCGCCGACGCGCAGGTTGACCACGTCGAGCACGTCGAGGCCGAGGCGGTCCAGGTTGTCGTGGACGGCCTGGCGGAGCTGCTCCGGCGCGAGCGCCTGCGGCCAGTTGCCCTCGGCGTCGCGCAGCGCCCCGACCTTGGTGACGATGTGCAGGTCGTCCGGATACGGGTGCAGGGCCTCCCGGATGATCTCGTTGGTGACGTACGGGCCGTAGTAGTCGGACGTGTCGATGTGGTTGATGCCCAGGTCGACGGCCTCGCGCAGCACGGCCACGGCAGCGGCACGGTCGGCCGGTGGACCGAAGACGTGCGGTCCGGCCAGCTGCATTGCGCCGTACCCCATCCGGGTGACCGTCAGGTCCCCCATCCTGAACGTCCCGCCGGGAAGGCTGGTCGATGTCATCGGAATTCCTCTCCTTGTGGCGGCAAATCCGCAAGCTTCCCGCCGACGCGAGGACCAAACCCGCGCCGTCAGCCGGTGCGGACACCACACTCCGCCACCATCGGCCACGGTGGGACGCGATCCGGAATCAGGAGGCGGTGTGATTCCCGCCCGCGCCACCACCGCGCACGTGTGCCGGTTCCGGTTCCGGTTCCGGTGCCGGTGCCGGTGCCGGTGCCGGTGCCGGTGGCAGAGTCCGTCCGCGCGGCGCTCCCCCGGTCAATCCCAGCGGTCGTGGAACAGCGCCATCTCCACCTCGTCGGGCTCGATGCCCCGGCGGCGCGCCTGATCCGCCGCCCAGCCCAGGTAGGCGAGCCATTCCTCCGACACCCACCCGGACTCGCGCCGCACACCGGCGTCGACGGGCAGCCGGCGCCGGACGACGCTGTCGAGGATGAGCGGTTGCCGGCCGGGCACGCCGCGCCCGTAGCCGGCGAAGTAGAGCAGCTTCGTGAAGAACGCCGGGCC
Source organism: Micromonospora sp. A3M-1-15 (assembly GCF_024213425.1). Taxonomy (NCBI): domain Bacteria; kingdom Bacillati; phylum Actinomycetota; class Actinomycetes; order Micromonosporales; family Micromonosporaceae; genus Micromonospora; species Micromonospora sp. A3M-1-15. The sequence continues at coordinate 1,311,778 of NZ_JANAVK010000001.1, forward strand.
GAGGCGCGGCAGCCGCGACTCCTTGGGATCACGCAGGCGCTGGTAGGCGGTCCGCAGGGCGTCCTCGTCCGGAGCTGGCGCGCGCAGCCCGTCGAGCGCGTACGCCAGGCGCTTGCCGTCCCGATCGCCCTCCAGCGACCGCGCGGCGCGCCACGGGCCGTAGCCGATCGGGCCGTAACCCCACATGAGCACCGCGCTCAGCAACTGCCGCGGGCCCGCCTCTCCGGCGCGCCAGGCCTCGGCAACGGTGAAGACGTCCCGCCGCCACACCGACCCGACCTCTGGGAAACCGGCGGGCCAGGCATCCGGCGGCAGCGCGGCACGCCATTTCTCGATGTGCACGGTCACGGGCTTCGGCTCGCCGGGTAGCGCCGGACTGGGTGGCTGGCTCACGCATCCTCCTCGATCTGGTGGAGATCGCTGACCGGTCACCCGAACGCTATTGGCGACGCCCGGGCGCACGCCGCCCCACCCGGGCAGGTGGCGGTATCACGTCGAGCCGCCGAGCCGGACCACCCCGAGGATTCGGTGGTGCCGGGCGCATGAGTCACGCTTCAGTTCTGGCACCAGCCAGGGCAGGTACCCCTTCCCGACAAGTGCTCCCCCACCCGGTAACTGACCAGTTTGGGGTCGGCCCGCAGCTGCCGCTCCGTGAACTTGATCGTGTCCCAGCCCTTACGGGAGTAGAGCGTGGTCTGGTCGGCGTACCAGGGCGAGTTCGGGTTGGCCGACTGCGAGTAGGTGAGCAGCTGCCGGCCCGCCGGCCCGTCCGGGCCCAGCTCGACGGCCATGAGGTACGAGGTGCCGTGCCGCACCTTCGGGTAGCCGACGCCGGGCACCAGCATGTCGACGGCCATGTTGAACGCGCCCGGCTCCGGGCGGCCGCCGTGGATCGGGATCCGCCGGCCGCCACGCGGCTCGGTCTGGAGGTCACCGAGGCGGGCGTCGAGGGGGATTCCGGCCAGCCGGAGGACAGCGTCGGCCAGCGCGGTGCGTACCCTCGGGTCGTCGACGGCCAGGCGGCGCGGGGTGGTGAGCGGCGCAGCCGGGTCGAACCGGTCGGCGAAGCGCAGCCCGCCGGCCAGGGTGAACTCGCTGAACAGGTGCGCGCCCCGGCTGTCCAGGTCGACCCGCAGGTCCCAGCCGCGCAGCGCCCTGCATGCCGCGGTCAGGTCCGTCCGGGTGCCGTCACTCGCGGCCGCGATCGGGTGCGCCGTGCAGAGTCGCACGAGGTCGTCGCGGACCAGCTCGCCGGCGTACGTCCGATTGCCAAGCGTGACCGCCCACAACCGGTCGACCGTGAAGCGGCTGCCGGGGAGGCCGTCGCTGCCGGCGAGGCGGCGTTGGACCTGGTCCACGCCGAGGCGGGTACGCAGGCTGCGCTCGGTCCGCTCGTCGCCGATGACGCGCGGAAAGCCGGTCAGCGGGTGGGCCGGGTTGGCCAGCCAGTAGCTGTCGTTGGAGTTGGTCACGTAATCGTGACGGATGAGCGTGGGCAGGTGCGCCGGGCCGAGGATGCCGGGCACCGCGGCGTCCGGGTCGCGGCCCAGCGCGCAGCGGGACCGGGAGCCGTCGAGGACGGCCTGGCCGCTGGTGGCGTAGAGGTCGCGCCAGGCGGGCGGGATGCAGGCGGCGGCGAGCCGGTCGGTGACCCGGGGCACGACCGAGTGGTCGGCGTAGAGGGCGGTGCCGGAGCGGTCGGCGGCGATCACGTTGACCCAGGGCAGGAACTGCCGCCGGTCCAGCTCCGCGCGTAGCTCCCTGGTGGATCGCGCGCGGCCCATCGCGAGCCAGCCGTCGAGAGCGCGGAGGTTCGCGGCATTGGGGTCGGAGATGGCGTACGCGGTGTCGGCGGTCCAGCCGAAGACGCCGGGTACCAGCACGACGGGGCCGAAGTGGGTGTCGTAGAGGGTGCGGCTTGTGCTTGCTCCCGGGAGAGTGACCGTCCGGGCGGTCATCTTCTGGGGCCGGCCGTCATAGAGGTAGCTGGTCGGGTCGCCGGGGACGAGGGTGAGCTTGTGCCAGACGAAGCGGCGGGCCGTGGACACGGTGTGGCTCCAGGCGAGCCGGCCGTTGTGGCCGATCTCGACGAGGGGGTCGCCGACCAGGGCGGCGCCCTCGACGTCGTAGCGGCCGGGCACCTTGAGGTGCATCCGGTAGAACCGCTCCGGGCCGTCCCACGGGAAGTGCGGGTTGGCCAGCAGCATCCCGGCGCCACTGACGGTGGCGTCGCTTCCGAGGCCGTACGCGTTGCTGCCCAACCCGGCCGGCGCGCCGTCGCGAGCCTTGACCACGGCCGCTGCTCTCGGTGCGGGCAGTTGGCCCGTGATCACCTTCGCGCTTCCGGTTGCCGGCTCTGCCTCTGCGGGCGTCCCGCTGACCCAGGTCGGCCGGGTGGACTGCGTGGTGCGGCTGGATTGCTCAGCGCTCCCCCGGCTCGCCGGAGTGGTCTTGGCGGTGGAGGGCACGGCATCACCGGAGGCGCCGGCACCGGCCTGGGGGGTGCGCACGGCGGGTGGGGCGGCGGCGATGATGCCGTCCGCGAGGGCTCCGGAGCCGGCGCGGACCATGGTTATCCAGTGGACGCGCCAGACGTCCAGCTCGGTGATCGGGCGCACCCATGGCTTGCCGGCGCAGGCCGGGTCGGTGAGGCGGGCCGGGCCGGTGCGGCGCAGGTAGGCGTTGTAGCCGGCGGCGAAGCCGCGGACCTGGTCGCGGACCTCCTGCGACGGTGAGTGGATGCCGTCGCGGCGGCCGGTGAGCAGCCGCTCGACGGTCCGGTCGTCGATGGCCTTCTGGTGGAACAGGTCGCTGACGATGTTGCTGCCGTCCTCGCCCGTCGGGCCGAACCATCGGGTGCGCTGGGCGCGGACGGTCACCACGTTCTCGGCGATGAGGCAGATGTTGTCCTCGGCCTGGGCGTAGCCCACACCGAAGCCGAGGCTGCCGAAGTCGTGGGCGGTGATGTGCGGGACGCCGTAGGAGGCGCGGCGGATGAGCGCTTGATATCCGCCCTGCCCGGCCGCGGCGGGACCGGTGGGGACGGTCAGGGCGACGGCGAGCAGGGCGAGGGCGGTGATCGCGGCGAGCCGGCGTCGCCATGGATGTGAATGGGGCATCAGAGTCCTCCTCGCCTGCCAAGCGTCCAAATCGGCTTGAAGTTCACGATGCCTGCCTGATGCGAACATCCAGGGAAATTGCTATTTCGATCCGTTTTGGTGGCTTCGGGCGGAGTGCCAGGAGCGGAGGACGTCTCTGATTTCCTGCACCACGCAAGATGTCCCGGATCCGCCACGCCGGTGGGACGGCGAGCTCCGGTGCCACCTCACTGGGCGCGCCACGTCAGCCGGCGCTCAGCGTGAACGCTGGTCGGCCTACGGCTGGGCCGCCAGCCGAGGTTCCACATCGTCCGGCAACTCTGCACCGCAGAGCACGCAGATGTAGTCGTCGTCGCGGACCAGGTTGCGCTCGCCGCAGTCGAGGCAGTGCCGGAAGACGACGGCCGCCGTCAAGCCTTCCGGACGGCAGATGCCCGCCTTGTCGAGGGCGCTCGCCACCGCCGCCCAGGAAATGGGATCGGGGCAGTACCCGGTGGAGTGGTTGCTCACCTCGGTGACGACCCAGCCGCCCCGCTCACCGGCGAAGGCAATCTCCCCCGCTCCGAGGACCTCTCCACCGCCGGCACAGGCGACGTGCTCGCTGCGTCTCGGCGCGAGCCGCAACGTGCCGCCGGTGTCGATGACGTCGGTGAACGGCTCGTCACGGTCGCGCGGATCCGCGGCAGACAGGTAGGTGTCGAGATCGGCCGGTGATCGAATGGGCCAGCCCTCGGGGACGTCCGCGACCGAGGCTCGCACGTCCGCCGGGCCGACGTAGCGGTATCGACGCCCCGCTCCTACCACAACGCCCGCGCCGCGCCCTCGCGGGTGAAGCGGGTGCTGCCGGCCTACCGCTCCCCCACCCGGTACGTGACCAGGTTCGGGTCGG
>NZ_JANAVK010000001.1:1315864-1432515 GCF_024213425.1 Micromonospora sp. A3M-1-15
CGCCGCGCCCTCGCGGGTGAAGCGGGTGCTGCCGGCCTACCGCTCCCCCACCCGGTACGTGACCAGGTTCGGGTCGGCCTTGAGCTGCCGCTCGGTGAACTTGATGGTGTCCCAGCCCTTGCCCGAGTAGAGGCGGGTCTGGTCGGCGTACCAGGGTGAGTTCGGGTTGGCCGACTGGGAGTAGGTGAGGATCTGCCGGCCCGACGGCCCGTTGCGGCCCAGTTCGACGGCCATCACGAACGACGAGCCGTGCTGCACCTTCGAGTAGCCGACGCCGGGCTGCAGCACCCCGATGATCATGTTGAAGACGCCGGCCTCCGCCCGCCCGCCGTGGATCGGGATGCGCTCGGCGCCGCGCGGCTCGGTCTGGATGTCGCCGAGGCGGGCGTCGAGCGGGATGCCGTTCAACTTGCGGATGGCATTGGCGAGGGCGGTGCGTACCCTCGGGTCGTCGACGGCGAGCCGGCTCGGCGTGGTGAGCGGGGCGGCCGGGTCGAACGGGTCGGCGAAGCGCAGGCCGCCGGCCAGGGCGAACTCGGTGAACAGGTGCGCGCCCCGGCTGTCGAGGTTGACCTTCAGGTCCCAGCCACGCAGGGCGGCGCAGGCCGCGGTCAGGTCGACGGTGGTGCCGTCGGAGGCGGTGGCCGTCGGCTGCGCCTCACAGACCCGGACCAGGTCGTCGCGGACCAACTCACCCCCGTACGCCCGGTCGCCGAACGTCACGTCCCAAAGCTTGCCGGTGGTGAAGCCCTTGCCGGGGAGCCCGTCGGTGCCGGCGATCCGCTGCTGCACCTGGTGCACGCCGAGCCGGGTCCGCAGGCTCCGCGGGGTCCGCTCGTCGCCGACGATGCGCGGGTAGCCCTCCAGCGGGCGGGCCGGATTGGCCAGCCAGTAGCTGTCGTTGGAGTTGGTCACGTAGTCGCTGCGGACCAGCGCGGGCAGGTTGCCCGGGCCGAGGATGCCGGGCACCGCGGCGTCCGGGTCCTGGCCCAGCTCGCAGGCGGAGCGGGATCCGTCGAGGACGGCCTGGCCGCTGCCGGCGTACAAGGGCTGGAAGGGCACCGGGATACAGGCGGCCGCGAGGGAGCCGGTGACCCGGGGCACGACGGAGTGGTCGGCGTAGAGGGCGTTGCCGTCGCGGTCGGCGGCGATGACGTTGACCCAGGGCAGGAACTGCCGCTGGTCCAGCACCGCCCGCAGCTCACCCACCGACCCGGCGCGTCCCATGGCGAGCCAGCCGTCGAGCGCGCGGTTGTTGGCTGCGTTGACGTCGGTGATCGCGTACGCGGCCTGCGCCGTCCAGTCGAAGGTGCCCGGCACCACGACGACGGGGCCGAAGTGGGTGTCGTAGAGGGTACGGCTGACCGGCCCGCCAGGGGTCTGGACGGTGACCGTGCGGGCGGTCATCTTCCGGGGCTGGCCGTCGTAGAGATAGCTGGTCGGGTCGCCGGGCACCAAAGCCAGCCGGTGCCAGACGAAGCGGCGGGCGGTGGAGACGGTGTGGCTCCAGGCGACCCGGCCGTTGTGGCCGATCTCAACGATCGGGTCGCCGACCAGGGCCGCGCCCTCCACGTCGTACCGGCCGGGCACCTTCAGGTGCATTCGGTAAAAGCGCTCGCCGCCGTCCCACGGGAAGTGCGGGTTGGCCAGCAGCATGCCGCCGCCGCTGGCGGTGGCGTCGCGGCCCAGACCGTACGCGTTGCTGCCCACCCCGGCCGGCGCGCCGTCACGGGCGTTGACGACCGCTTCGGCCTGCGGGGCGCTCGCGGTCCCGCCGGCACCGGGTGGCGCCGCGGCGACGATGCCGTCGGCGAGCGCTCCGGAACTGGCCCGGACCATCCGCGTCCAGTTCGCCCGCCACACGTCCAAGTCGGTGATCGGGCGTACCCAGTCCTTCCCCTTGCAGGCCGGGTCGGTGATCTTGCTCTTCGCGCTGCGGAGGTACGCGTTGTAGCCGGCGACGAAGCCGCGGATCTGGTCGCGTACCTCGTCGGAGGGTGCGTGGATGCCGTCGCGCGGGCCGGTGAGCCAGCGCTCGGCGGCGCGGGCGTCGATGGCCTTCTGCTGGAAGAGGTCGCTGGTGACGTTGCTGGTGGTCGCGCCGAACCAGCGGGATCGCTCGGCGCGGACGGTGACCATCTGCTCGGCGATCAGGCAGATGTTGTCCTCGGCCTGGGCGTAGCCGACGCCGTAGCCAAGGCTGGCGAAGTCGCGGGCGGTGACGTGCGGTACGCCGTACGAGGCGCGCTGGATCAGGGCGGAGTAGCCGTTGCCGTGGGCGGAGGCGGTGCCGCCGTTGATGGTGAGGCCGGCGGCGACCAGGACGGTGGCCGTCGCCGCGGCGGCAAGTGGGCGCGCCCTCATCGGGCGCTCCGGTGGTGGCGTGGACTGAACATTGGACGCCCTCCCCGAGTAGTGACTGTCCAGGTCCGATCGACGCTAGTAGTGAAAGTTGCTCAAGTCACCTGTCGATCACCGCTGACGATGCGGGGCGGTTGAATAAGCACCGTACGGGTCGCGGTCGTGGTACATCCGCGTCAGCGCGGTACGGACACCTGCTGCTCCGGGGTCGGCTTGCCGGCGCCCGGGAAGTGCACCTCGGTGTCGAAGGCGAGCACGCCGTAGTAACCGCCCGAGGTGTACCCGCTGAATCGGATCGTGTAGGCATCGCTGCCCGTCGTCGCGGTAACCGCGTGCGGCACCAGCCGACCGCAGGACGCGGTGTGCCCAGGCCCGTTCCCGCTCGGCGAGGTGGCGGTGAGGGAGCAGCTATTAGTGGTTGCTTTCCTTTCTAGAGCTATCCATAATCGACTGCCGTGGGTAGTGTTTATCGGATCGGCGAGTTCGCTAAGCGGGTGGGCCGCTCGGTGAGCACGGTGCGCCGGTGGGAGGCGGAGGGCCGGATCGGGGCCCGTCGTCTGCCGTCAGGGCAGCGGTATTTCGACGATTCGGATGTGCGCCGGGTGCTGCAGCCGGGCTTCGACGCCGACCGGCGGAAGGTCGTGGTGTACTGCCGGGTCTCGTCGCCGGAACAGAAAGTCGACTTGGCCTCGCAGGTGGCGGCGATGCAGCAGTTCTGCCTCGCTCGTGGTCTGGCGGTGGACGAGTGGATCAGCGAGGTCGGCGGCGGGATGGACCTTCGCCGTAAGAAGTTTCTGGCGTTGATGGATGCCGTCGATCGGGGTGAGGTTGGCACGCTGGTGGTGGCGCACAAGGACCGGTTGGCGCGGTTCGGGTTCGACTTGCTGGAGCATGTGGCGGCGCGTGGCGGCTGCGAGATCGTCGTGGCCAACCAGGAGTCCCTGTCCCCGCAGCAGGAGTTGGTCGAGGACCTCCTGGCCATCGTGCACACCTTCTCGGACCGGCTGGACGGTTTGCGCCGCTACGAGGAGGAGTTGAAGAGGGCGGACTTGACCATGGATGGTGACCGGTGAAGGTCACCCGGATCGCCTACTCGGCCCGACTGAACCCGGGCAAGTACGCCGCTTTGGTGGAGCAGGCCCGTCGGTTGGGTCGGGTGCGCAGCGAGGTGTGGCAGCGCTACGGCTCGATCAACGGTGTCGGGGCCGGGCTGCGGGACCGGCAGGTGCGTGACCGGTGGTTGGTTGACGGCACGCATGTGCAGTTCGCCGTGTTGGCGAATGCGTGGAAGGAAACCGTCCGCGACGCCATGGCCGACATCGCCGCGAACCTCGCGGCCGCCAAGGCCGACGTCCGGCGGGCGATCAACCGACGCACCAACGATCCGGCCGAGCGCAAGCGGATGTTCACCGCGCTGAAAGCCGACCAATGGGCCAGCGACCCGTTCCTGGCCCGGCAGATGCGCAAACATTGGAGGCGTGGCCGCAACCGCACGCACGATCAGATCGTGGTGCGCGCCGACAAGTACAACACCGCCGTCGATGGGCGGGGACGGTTGTGGCTGGCGGTTCCCGGTCTCGAGCCCCGCAAGATGGTCAAAATTCCGCTGTCCACGACGGTCGCCCCGACCGGGACGCTGCGCCTGATCCTGCGCGGCGGCCGAGCGGAGGTGCACTACCAGATCGACGCGGCGCAGATGCGCTCATCGCAGCGACCATGCGGCGAGGCGACGATCGGCGTGGACAAGGGCTACACCGAAGCCCTGACCGACTCCAACGGCCAGCCCCACGGTGAACAGCTCGGCGTGCTGCTCACCCGCGAGTCGGATCGGTTGAAGGAGCGTAACCGCCGTCGGGCGAAGCTGCGCTCAATCGCCAACAACGCCGCCCTGCGTGGGAACCACGCGAAAGCCCACCGGATCAAGGCCAACAACCTCGGCACGATCAAGCGGGACCGACAGGCCGCCCGACACCAGGCGCGGGTGCGCACGGAAATCTTCACCGCGGTGCACGAGGTCGTGGACAAGGCCGCCACCGTGATCGCCGAAGACCTGACCAAACGCTTCACCGGCCGCAAGAAGCTTCCTAAGAACATCAACCGGCGTCTCGCCGCGTGGACCAAAGGAGTCACCGCCGAGGCCCTCAAAAGTGTGTCGGAGCGCAGAGGTTCTGCGCTCGTACATGTCAACGCCGCCTACACCTCACAAACCTGTCACCGCTGCGGCCGGCTCGGCCGCCGCAGCGGGGACCGGTTTCACTGCACCTCGTGCGGGGTGGTGTGGCAGGCCGACGTGAACGCCGCGATCAACATCCTGCAGCGAGCCGGCGACCCCGACATCGCCCTGCACACCCCGTATCAGAAGGTGAAGCAGATCCTGCAGGACAGGACCGATCGCCACCGGACCAGACTGCCGGTCCAGGACTCCAGCCCAGCCACCGCCGGGCGGAGAGCGAATCATCCGAACCGCTCAACTATGAGCAACAAGTAGGAAGCAGTAGTCCTGTTCGCCGGCGTGGATGACCCGACAGGTGATGGTCAGGTTCAGCGGCTCGCGCGAGTCCGGGAGCCATCGGCCGCCGTCGAGGAAGAACGGCTCGACGAAGACGTACGGGTTGAGGAAGTTGCCGCCCGTGTCGTTCTTGCGCAGCCGTTGGGTGCAGAAGCGGAAATTTCCCTTCGTTTTGCCGCTGAGTGAGACGTACACCTGTTGGCCGGCCTGGAGTGTGCAGGTCTGCGACAGCAGGCTGTAGCCGCGGGGGAATTCCGGGGCGGGAGTGGCCTTGGCGGCCGGGGCCGGCGGCGGGGCGGCGGCCGAGCCGCCCTGCGCTGCCGCCGGTGTGCGCGGTTTCGGCGTGCGAGAGGCACTCGCGGCCAGGTTGCTCGGCGTTGGTGTCACCGCTGCACTTGTGGTCGCCGCAGCGGCACTCCCCGTCGCTGTGGCGGGGGGCGCCGGGGTGTCCCAGACCGCGCCGGCTTCGGCGGCACCGGGTCGGGTGCAGCCCGCAAGGCCGGTGGTGAGCAGCAGCAGCGCCAGTGCCCCGCGGCGGACGAGCGGACCGCGGCGCCGGATCGGTGCGCTCACCGCTGCAGCACAGCGGTTGCGTAGCCGTCGGGGTAGAACTGCCAGTAGTCGCGGTACCGGACCGTGAAGGTGGTGGTGCCGCGTGGCAGCGAGTAGGTGAGGGTGTACCTGCCGCTGGCGTCCAGCTTGCCGCGCCAGAACTCCCGCTCGGCCCCGCCGTTGGTCGAGGCGGTGATCCACCAGTAGTTGTCGTCGCCGATCGGCGAGCTCCAGGTCACGGTGAGCTGCGCAGTGCCCTTCTCCTTGCCTGTCCCGACCTGGGCGGTGACGGCCAGGTCGGTGACCGGCGGCCTCGGCGGGTGCGCCGGACCGAAGGAATGCAGCAGCTGAGTTTCCTGGTAGGGGTCGGTCGAGCTGACCGCCCAGGCCCGGGTGCCGTCCCGGTTGACCAGGAGCGTGCCCTCCCAGAGGCTGTCGCCGTTGCGGAAATCGACGGCGTACGTCGGGACCGTGCTGCCCCTGCCGTAGAGGTAGACGTCGGCGTCACCGGAAGCCGTCGAGGCGCGACCGATGGCGACGGTGGACCCATCCCCGGACCAGGCGGCGTCCTGCGGATAGACCCCGCTGGGATAGACGGTGGCGTCGGCGAGATCCGGCAGCCGGTACGAGTGGTGCTCGTACGGGTGGCCAACCGTCTCCACCACCTCGGTGCCGTCCGGGCTCACGGCGTAGTCGATCAGGTTGCTGCCGGTATTGTCCCGCCGGGCGACGATCGTCGGGCCGTCGCCGGAAACGTCGATGACGTACGTGGTGACGGGCGAATACCCGGTGTCGCCGGCGACGAGGAGACCGGGCGCGCCGGGGCTGGCGTCGATGATCGGGTGGTAGTTGGGGCCGGCGGTGTAGACCACCGGCGGGGTGCCGGGCGAGGACCAGATCAGCAGACCGCCGGAGCCGATGCCGGCGTCGATGAACCCGCCGACGACCTTCTCGCCGGCCGGTTCGACGGTGTACAGGTGGGCGCCGGGGGGCGCGGGGTAGCTGGCGATGATGGTGAGCGTGGCGGTGTCCAGCGCGATGATCCGGTTGAAGCCCTGGGCCGCGTACAGGATGCGCCCGTCGTCGCTGAGGACGAGGTCGGAGATGTCGGCGACGGCCGTGACCCGGTTCAGCAGCCGGCCGTCGAGGTCGGTCACCACCAGCGGCAGCGCGCCACCGACCCCCTGGGCGATGTAGAGGCGACCGCGCACCTCGTCGAGTTCGACCGCCCGCAGGTCGTCCACCGGCAGCTGGGTGCCCACGCTCTTCAGCACGGCCGTCTCGGCGGCGGCCGGCGCTGCCGTCAGTAGCTCCCCGGCGCTGAGCCCGATTGCCGTGAACATCCCGGACGCCAGCAGTTGACGACGCCGCATCACACCTCCCCGTGTCGGCCAGCCGCCGTAACGACGGCCAGACGAGACCCTAGTACCGGGCTCGCGGGGTTTGGAAGCAGCGGGATGACGTGATCTGGCGAAAGGACCAGGGCACCTGTCGCCGGTGTGCCGGCGGGTGCCCTGCCGGATTGCACTCCACCGGACTGGCCTCACGGCTCGTGACTGAGCTGCGCGGAAATCGGGGTTGACTCGGCGGGTGTTCCCGGGGCGTACTCGATATACGTTCCCGCACCGCCGGCTGGCGCGGTCGGCCAGAAAGAGGCCGCAGGCACTTTCAGGACGGCGTGCCGGCTGTTGCTGGCCATGGGGGACGTCGAGAGATGGGAGGTCCCACATGAAGGATCACTCGTCGGCAAGTTGAGCTGCACCACTGTGGCGCTTGCTGAGCGCTGCCGGTGGCGGAAGTTGCGAGCGCTTGTGGCTCAGCTTGGCCGCGCCGTGTCCGCTCGTTGATCTCAGCCTGCAGTACGGGTTGTGGCGGCACCTGCTGCTGGCTGCCTGCCCCTGCGCGGGGCCTGGATTGTTCGTTGGCTCGATCACAGTGAGGTATTGGCCGACCTCTGCACGCACAAGGGGTGCGCCTTGCCGGGCAACCCCCGGCAGGGGTCGCGCCCGCCCGCGAACTGGCCCTGTCTGAGTAGGCGCGACCTGGTCGCCATCCCCGTCGCCCTTGAATCCCTACAAACGAAGCTGGAGCACGAACATGATCTCGACCTTCATCAATGCAAATTGGCTGGCGGCTGCCTTCTCGGTTCGCCGGCCCAGGGTGACGCAATTCGAGGCTCTACCCGGACGACGTGTCGAAAGGTGGTGGGCCGTTGGCACCACTTGAGCAACGGCCGCCTGACCTGCCCAACGAGATGGGGTCGGGGCGGGAGCGGCTGGAGAACCGCATCCAGGTGCTGATCATGCTGTTGATCGGCGGTGCGGCCGGCGCAGCCTCGTTCCGTCACGTCCACGACGTCGCGGCGGCGCACGGCCAGCCGGGCTGGCTCGCCTGGGCCGACGCGGTGGTCCTGGAACTGGCCTCGATCGCCGCCGGTCTGGAACTGCGCCGCAACCGGCGCCTGGGAAAGAGCGTCGCGTTCCCGGCGACCGTGCTGACAGTGGCGGTGTTCCTGTCCCTGTCGGCCCAGGTCGTGGAGGCGGAAGCGTCGGTGATCGGCTGGGTCGCCGCCGCGTTGCCGGCGCTCGGCTTCCTGACGATGGTGAAGATCGCCCTCGGCCGCGCCGACCCCGCCCCACCCGACCAGACCGCCCGACCCACGCCGGGCGAGCCAGGACCGCCGCTGATCGTGGACGCCGCGGTCCCGGACACCCACGAGCCGGTCCCCGGACCGCCGCTGCCGGTCCCCACGCCCACTGTCCCGGTCCGGGACTGCACCACCGCGGTCCCGGCTACCGCGGACCAAGACCCGGCGATCCCGGACCGCCGCGACAGCGGCCCACCGGTCCGGCACCGCGGCCCGGAGATCAGCGCGCTGGTCCCGGCCGCCCGGACCGCCGCCCACACGCTCGCCACCCACGGGACACCCCTGTCCCGCAAGGAACTCGCCCGGCAACTGCGCGCTGACGGGCATCACCTGTCCAACGCCACCGCCTCAGCACTCGTGCGCGTCCTCCGCTCCGAGGCCACCCCACCGGCCCCGGCCACGCCGGACCTGTCACGTCAGGAGGCCGCGTGACAGAACCACAACCGGCGACATCTGACAGAGCACACCGCCCCGGTCAGACCAGCGCCTGTCAGGAAGCCCGCCTCCTGACAGAACCTGACCCGACCTGTCAGAGCGAACACCGCCCCGCCCGCCACGGCGCCCGCCGCCAGTGCACCTACTGCCCCTCCACCCGCACTCCGATCATTAAAGGAGCGACGAGCATTCTGACCCAGCTCAACGACCCCCAACAGCGCCACCAGCGCTGTCACCAACCCGCAACACCCGCCCTCTCACACCACGATTGCAGCGGTGTGATCGGCCATGCCGGTGTCGGTGTCGATCCCCGTTCCACCGTCCGCCTTGATACCGACCCCCAAACTGACCCCCGATACTCGCTGACAGCCCAGGTGAGGTCCGCTCTCACCGAGCCCGAGCGGTTCCAGACACACCCTCATGTGTGGGGTGTCCCCCCAGGGGCCGCCCATGCGTAAACCGCTACCCGCGCCGGATCCGCTGCTGCGCCTGCAGGCCAGCATCACCGCCCGCGACGACCGCCTCCTCGGCTGGCTCTACGACCACGGACTGCTGACCACCGACCAGATCGCCGCCGCCCTGTTCCCGTCCCTCGATTTCGCTCAACGCCGGCTGCGCCGCCTCACCGTCCTTCGCGCGGTGGACCGGTTCCGACCCAACAAACCCGACGGTGGCTCCTACCCGTACCACTACGTCCTGGACCAGCTCGGCTACAGCCACGTCCGCGCCCAACGCGGCCTCGGACCACCACGCCGGGACCAGGCCCGCCGCCGAAAACAATCCCTCACGTCCCGCCCGGACCTACCCCACCTGCTCGGCGGCAATCAGGTCTTCGTCGACCTGGCCGCCCACGCCCGCACCCACCCCGACAGCCGTCTGGACCGCTGGCAGCCCGCGTCCGCCTTCCACGAACCGGGCGTGTTCTACCGCAGAGGCGCGGACCCGCAGCTCATGGTCCACGGTCCGAGCGGCCTCCCCCGCCCGGACGGCGCCGGGGTGTGGACCGAGCAGGACCGCTCGGTGCCGTTCTTCCTCGAATACGACACCGGCCGCGAACGCCTCGACATCCTCACCGAGAAGATCGCCAAGTACGAACGCTTGTACGCGATGAGCACCTGGGCATGGCCGGTCCTGTTCCACCTACCGTCGGCGCGACGTGAGGCGAACCTGCACCACCGCCTCACCGGCACCACGCCACGAGCGTTCATCGCCACCACCACCGCCGACCTACGCGCCGCCACCGGCGCGAGCCCCGCCGAGCGGGTGTGGCACCTGGTTGGTCTCGGCGCCGGCCGTCGCTGCCTCGTCGACCTGCCCTACACCGACACCTGCCACGACCAGGAGTTCCCTACCCGCACAAAGGCCGGGCCGCACGGGCGAGCATCCTGATGGCCTTGACGGTGTGAGCAGCCCGGTTGAGCGGGCTGCTCACACCGTCTATTCCGTAGCGGCAGGTGCGGTAGGACCGGAAGCCGGGCTGGCACCTTCGACCAAGCGGCGAGCCAGCCGTGAGGTCACGGAGCTTGGTACGTCCGCTGCTCCGCCTGCCACGCCCGTAGCGCACACTTGATCCGCTGGTTCTCCGCCCGCACGTCGTCCCGCTCGCGAGTACGCCGCTGCAGCTCGAAGGCAAGGCGGTGCAGCAGGGCATCGACTTCGTCGACCTGGTAGCCGCGCCGCCCTCGTCGGGTCAACGGCAACGGCACCGTGGCGATCCGATCCGGGGTGAGCGGGCCGCGCAGGGCGTGCCGGCTGCGGTAGACGGTCACCGCCACGGGATCCGATCCGGCAGGTGGATCCGCTCGCCCGGCACCCCCGCCGCGAGCAGCCGCAACCGCGCGCCGGCCAGCATCAGCGGCGGACCGCACACGTAGACCTGCTGCTCACCGCGCAGATGGTCGACGGCGACGGTCAACGCGTCGCCCCGCTCCCCCGGCTCGGCCAGCGGATCATGAGAGAACGCCGGCACGACGGTCAGCCAATCGTGGGCCTGTTGAAGCTTGTCGAGGGTGATCGCGTCGTACAGGCCCGCCACGTCACGGCTTCCCGCGATCAGCGTCACCTGCCGGCCGTCCGGGGCGGCGGCGACCTGCTCGACGATCGCGCACAGCGGCGCCAGCCCGGTCCCGCCGGCGATCAGCAGCAGATTCCCGCCGTGCAGGCTCAGCCCCGTGTCCGCCGGCGGGCCGAGGTGAAGCAGCTCGCCGGGGCGGACCTGATGGACCAGGCTGGTGGAGACGGCGCCGCCGCGGACCACGCGGACGTGCAGCTCGACGGTGCCGTCCGGACGCGGCGCGTTCGCCGGGCACAGCCAGCGCCACCGGCCGGGCCGGCGCGGCGTGCAGACCGGCACCGCCTGGCCGGGCCGGTAGGGCAGCCGCCGCCACGGCCGTACGGTGAGGATCGCGACCCCGTCGCAGGCCAGGTCATGGTCGAGCACCTCGACCGGCCACCAGGCCGGGCCGTCCCCCGCTTGTGTGGCTGCCCGCTCGACTTCCTGCCAGGGCACGGTGGTCCGTAGCGCGTCGTCGATGACCGTCTGATGCTCTGATCGCAGGCCGAAGCGGCGGTACGCGCGGCCCAGGACGCTCAGCAGCGCCAGCTGCTCGGGTCGGGCCGGCCGGTCGGTGAGCCGGCGCAGGGCGGCCTCGATCAGCGGGGCGGCCCGCTCGGGCAGCAGGCCCGGGCAGAGGTCCTCGACCTCCTCCCAGAACGAGCGCCGCCGCAGGTAGCTCTCCGCGCGGCGGTGCTCGGCCTCCGACCAGCCGAGGTACGGCAGCTCGGTGTTGGTGGTCAACGCTCTTGCCACCTGCTCCGTCAGGCGGTCCCGGTCTACCCCGATCAGGTACGGGGACAGTTCCGCGTCTGCCGCGACGAGACTGAGCCAGCGGGCGACCGCCTCGGGTGTCTTCTGTTGCGTCACGCCGGCTCCCCGAGGTGCTCCTCCGTGAGGCGGGCGGCGTGGATCGTGACGTGCGCCCAGCGGGCCAGGCGGCACGGGTACGGGACGCGTTCGCTGTGGCGCAGCTGGCCCTGCGGCCACGGTTCGGGGGCGTGGACGCGGACCGCGTGGGCGGCGAGGGCCAGGTCCTCGTCGGTGACCGGGGTGAGCACGGGACTCTCGGCGAGTACGGCGGACATCGGTGGGCGCCTCCGGCGGTGGGGTGCGTGGAGTGGCGCCGGGGCGGGCGGGGACGGCCGCTGCCGTACGGGGGAACGACGCGGCCGGAGCCCAGCACCCGCCCCGGGCCTTGCGTCCAGCCTCAGGTTTCGCCTGAGCAGGAACTACAGCGCCAGAGAAGCCTCAGTGACGCAGAAATGAGGCGTCTGCCCACCCGCCCAATCGAAAGACGGTTACTACAGTGACAGCAGAATGGAGGGAGATCGGGCGTGGCCCTGAAGCGGCACCGGCTCTGCCAACGGCGCAAGGCACTCGGGTTCAGCCAGGAACGCCTGGCCGAACTTCTCGGCGTGGAACGGTCGACCGTGGTGCGCTGGGAGAACGCCGAGACGGATCCCCAGCCGTGGCATCGCGCCCGAATCGCCTCCGCGTTGGGGGTTACGCTCGAACAGCTCGACGACATGCTCGTAGACGTGTCGGTGGCGGCACACCGAGGGCAGGCCATGGGAGATGACGCTCGTAGGCGCGCTGCCGGTGCCGCTCGGCCCGAGTTGCTGAGCGGCCTCCGCTCCTTTCTCACCAGCTACCTGACGGCGTCTGATGTGCCGACGCCGCCGCTTGTCGAGGTACGGCGGGGCGTTGGCCGGGTACACAACCTCTACCAGAGGGCGAGCTACACGTCGGCCGCTCGTTTGCTGCCGGACGTGCTCAGCCAGGCCACAGCCCTGACTGGCCACGCCAGCGGGCTGCATCGCAGCAGCGCCTTTCGACTGCTCGCTGCCGCCTACATCGCGGCATCGAAGCTGGCAGCCAAGGTCGGTGACGGTGACACCGCCCTGCTGACCGCCGATCGGGCTTCCACCGCCGCCCGCTTGGCGGACGACCAGGCATTGACAGCCGTGGCCGCCTATCAGGCGGCATGCGGGCTCATGCGGCTGCCCGGGAGAGCCGGCGACGCCAAACGGATTGTGCTCACCAGCGTTAACCGCCTCGGTGCCGTTGATGACCCGGACCTGCTGTCCGCGCAGGGCGCATTGTTGCTGCTGGCTGCCGTGATGGCGGCTGGGCAGGGAAGCTCAAAGGAAGCGGGCCAGTTCCTCGCGCAGGCCGGAGACCTGGCGGCGCTGCTCGGCTCAGATCGCAACCGGCTGTGGACAGGGTTTGGTCCGACGAATGTCGTCATCCACGCGGTCTCCGCTGCGGTTCGAGCCGGCAATGCGGACCAGGCGCTGGAGATCGGGTCGCGGCTCGACACGTCGCGGTTGCCAGCGGTGCTGGTCGGTCGACGGGCCCAGGTACACGTCGACTTGGCGGCAGCGGCGTTCATCTCCTCCGGCGATCGATCAGCCTCCCTGCTGCACCTTCTTGAGGCAGAGCGGGTGGGCGCCGAGGTGGTTTACGCCAACGTGCAGGCGCGAGCGCTGCTGCTGGACCTGCTGGCCAAGGAACGGCGGGCGCCTACGCCAGGGCTGCGGCCCCTGGCGGAGCGGGCTGGACTGTTGGCATGACTCAACGGGGTGTGCTGGCTCTGGTGGCCTGTGCCGCTCCTCCGGTGCTGCGGATCGGTGAGCTGATTGAACTGCTGCTCGCAGACGGGTGGGCCGTCTGCGTGACCGCTACGCCGACAGCGGCCACCTGGATTGATCGGGAGGCCTTGGCGCGCCAGACGGGGTATCCGGTACGGGTGGAGTGGCGGATTCCGGGTGAGCCGGAGCCGCACCCGCCGGCGGATGTCATTGCTGTGGTGCCGGCGACGTTCAACGTGATCAATAAGTGGGCGCTGGGGATCAACGACACGCCCGCGCTCGGCATCCTCAACGAGGCACTCGGCACCGGCATCCCGGTGTACGCCTTTCCGAACGTCAAGGCTCAGCTAGCCGCTCATCCGGGCTACGACCGACACCTGAAACAACTTGAGAAGGCAGGCGTCCGGGCAATGTCAATGACGAGCGAGCCCAACTGGCAAATCGTCGGCGACCGACTCCACGCGTCCACTCGACTCGGGCCTTCAGTGTGATCAGAATCACGCCGGATCGTCGTCGAAATGACGAATGCTTCAGCCTGTCGGCGAGAGTGCCCACCGTGGGTGTATGGACTTCTAATTTAGGAAATCCTGTTGGCGCATCAACGACCAGGCACCTGAACCGCGGGGACGCCAGCCTTTAGGATACCGATGCTCTATCCCCTGAGCTACGAGGACGCGAGGCCCGGTCCAGCGACCTGGGGGTTCGCCTCAGGTGCAGGAAGTGGCCCTGTCAACGCCGCCTGAATCCTGACCATCGTGTTCCGCCCTGGCCCGGAACCACGTGGTCAGTTTTCCCTACCTTGTTGATCGTCCGGCCTGTCGTACTGTCCGGGCAGCCGGGAGCACCGGGGCATGGCTTTCAGTTTTCTGCCGTTGATGGCTTCGCTTGATTGGCCACCCCGGCGCTCCACGACGTCTTGACCGCTGATTGAGATCTGCGACATCGATCGCTGCGTAGGGAATGGACGGCGAGCGCGTCGACGGCATCCCGATCACGAGCAGGGAGAGGGCTGGATGCAGCAGGTCGAGCAAGCATGGGTTGGGATCGACGCCGGCAAGGGCCACCACCACCTGGTGGTCATCGACAGCGAAGGGCACCGGCTGCTGTCGCGCCGGGTGTCCAACGATGAACCCGAGATCGCCGCGGTGATCACCGCGGTCCTCGCCCGAGCGGAGGAGGTGACCTGGGCCATCGACCTGGCCGACGGCCCGGCCGCTCTTGCCATCACGCTCCTGCTCGAGCGCGGCCAGCGGGTCCTCTACCTGCCAGGCGTGGCGGTCAACCGTATCGCCGGTGCCTACCGCGGCGAGGGCAAGACCGACGCCAAGGACGCCGCAGTCATCGCTGACCAGGCCCGCATGCGCCGTGACCTGCGTGAGCTGCACCTTGACGACACAATGCTCGCTGAACTTCGCATGCTTACCGCGCACCGCGCCGACCTTGCGGCCGATCGCACCCGCACCATCAACCGGCTACGAGTACGGCTGCTCGGCATCTTCCCCGCCTTGGAGCGCGCACTCGACTTCACCAATCGCGGACCGCTCGTGCTCATCAGCCAGTTCCAGACTCCCGCCGCCCTGATGGCAACCGGGCGAGAGGAACTGGAGCGCTGGCTCCGCGAGCGCAAAGTCCGCCACGCCGACAAGCTCGCCACCGCAGCGATACACGCCGCTGAAGCTCAGCAGGTCAGCGTTCCCGGTGAGGCGATGGCCGGAGAACTCGTCGGCCGGCTTGCGGCCAACGTCATCGACCTCGACCGGCAGCTCACTGAGCTGGACAAGCTCATCGCTGACCGATTCCACCGCCACCACCACGCCAAGGTGATCACCAGCATGGTCGGCATCGGTGACCTCCTCGGCGCGGAGCTCCTCGCCACCACCGGCGGCAGCCTGGACGGATTCGCCTCCGCTGACCATCTCGCCGGCTACGCCGGACTGGCACCCACACCACGCGACTCCGGTCGACGCGTCGGCAACCTGCACCGTCCGAAGCGCTATAACCGCCAGCTTCAACGCGTCTTCTACACGTCAGCCCTCATCAGCATCCAGCGCAGCCCTGCCTCAAAAGCCTTCTACGAGCGCAAACGAGCTCATGGCAAACGCCACGGCCAAGCCGTCCTTGCCCTCGCCCGGCGCCGCGTGAACGTGCTCTGGGCGATGCTGCGCGACGACCGACCCTACGAAGAAGGACACCCCCGAACGCCCTCGCCGCTTGACAAACAGCATTGAGAATCAGGCGTAGCCGACAGGCCCACGTTCACCCACGTTCCCCGCACCCCCGTTCTCCCAACCAGACCGATGCAACGCACACATATGGCCCTTGCCGGTGGATGCCGAACTACGACGGGGTTGCGGCATCGTCGTGGGCTGCCGACCCGATTCCGTGGCTGCGTCGGTGCTGCACGATTCTGGCGATCCGTTCGGCGGCTTCGTGGGGGTCCTCGTGCTCCCAGACGCGGATGACGAGCCATCCGTCGCGTGTCAGCAGCTCGTCGGTGGAGGCGTCGCGGGCCTGGTTTCGTGCGATCTTGTCCGACCAGTACGTGGTGTTGGCCCTGGTCTCTCTGCTTCCGTGCTGGGGGCATCCGTGCCAGAAGCAGCCGTCGATGAAGACGGCGACACGGGCGGGGCCGAAAACTATGTCGGCTCGGCGACGGAGGGCCCTCGTAGGCGCGACGTCGACTCGGTAACGCAGTCCAGCAGCATGCAGCAGGCGTCGTACCGCGAGTTCGGGCTGGGTGTCGCGGGTCTGCTGCCGCTGCATACGGCCGCGCACACCGGGGCTGCTCGCCCAGGAGGTGGTGGTGGCGTCGCTCCTCGGTGTCCGGCGGGCGCTGGCGGGGCGCCCGTGGTGCTGCTTCATAGTCAGCCGGTGGTTTCCTCACTGGGCAGCCCGAGTTCCTGCCGGTCTCGGTACGCCTGGGCCATGCGCAGGAGGCGAGGCCGGGTTCCGCCGAAGCTGACCAGCGCCTCTCCCTTGCCCAGAGTGCGGATCTGCTCCGCGAGGCGGGAGTCCGCCGGGTTGAGCTTGCGGGCTGCTACGGCTGCCACTGTCGCATCCGGCAGGCGGAAGCACACCTTCGTCTGGGCGTTGGTTGCCACGACGTCGGGCAGGTCGCCCGGCTGCTGGGTGGCGAGGATGACCCCCAGACCCTTCGAACGGCCTTCCCGAATCATGGTGTCGACAGCCTTGAAGGCCGCGACCCGGTGGGCCTCGTCAACGACGACGACATAGCGCACCGAGTTCGGCACGGGCGGCAGGGACTGCACTCTGAGGAGCAGCGCGGAGAGGATGAACCCGGCCGCCAGAACTGTCGTCTGGCCGTTGCCAGGGATTCGGCTCAGGCCGAAGACGACGTTCTGGTCGATGACTTCCCCGAGTGGGGGGCCGTCCCGGAACAGCTCGTTGTGGGTCAGGTCCCCGATGACCCCGGCCAGGTCGGCGTCGAGTTCGTCGTCCAAGAGCTTGAGCGTGGGCCAGCGGCCTTCGGAGCGCCCGACCGCGTACGCGCTACGCAGCGCCTTCTCAAGCTTCGCGCGCTGCCGCACTCCGATGCGGGTGAACGTCTTCGTGGCGACTTCGACGGTGTCGCGCAGTTCGATGACGGCGGTGTTGACGGCACGGTCGGTGAAGTCGTCGAGCGCCAAGGGGTTGTACGGCGCCCCGTCGTTCCAGAGATCGAGGAACTTCGCACCTGCCAGCTGCGGGAAGTCTGTCTCGTCGCTGTAGTCGTTCTTGAAGTCGGCGATGCCGAACTTGCTGCCGCTGTGGCGGGCGAGCTGGGCCAGCAGGCTCATAGTGAACTGGGTCTTGCCCATGCCCGAGCTGCCCCAGACCTCCACATGGCCGTTCTGGAGGACGCCCTGTTCGGGGCCGGCCGGGTGCCAGCGCACTTCCTCGCCAGTGGAGGCGTCCCAGCCCAGGATAGGGGCTTGGAAAGGCCCCGCTCTCTCCGTTACCGCGCTTGCGCTGCCCGTCTGCTGTTGCGAATCGGTCGGGGCTGGCTGCATGGAAGCCTGCTCCTGCTCGTGCTTCGGCGTCGCGACATGGGCGGTAGCGACCCTTGGAGCGGAGGTTTCCTCCCGACGGGGCTCCTGAGTGCTTGGCGCCTCGCGGGCGGCGTCGGCTGCCTGTTCCGTGCGGAGGGCCGGCTTGGCTTCCGGGCGGCGACGGGTCCGGCCGCCCTTGAGCGGCGGCCTGTCGGCTTCTACTGTCCGCAGGTCCGTAATGCGCACTTCAGTGGCCCGCTGCAGCAGCGCCTCGGTGAGTTTGATGCTATGCAGGACCACGGGCACGATGTCGCCTGCTACCTGTTGCGGGTAGTACCTGTCGAACACGTCGACCTTGGGGCCGAACACCAGCCCTACGCCGGCCCACTCGAGGGTGCCGGTTCCGGTCCGGAATTCCTCTAGGGCTGCCAGCTCCCTGGCGTCGAGGCGGAAGCGGGATTCGCGGGCCACTGAGTATGCCGCTTCGGCGATGCGGTTGAGCCACAGCCTGCTGTGGATCGACTCCGGCACGGGGTAGGCGGCCCACTGTGTGGCAGCGAGGGTCTGATTGAGCTGGTCCAGGGCGCCGGCTGCCGCATCTGTCTCGTCGCTGCGCCTGGCTTTCACCTCGATGGCCGCCACGTGGACACCGCCTTCGGCGGGGTCGAGCGCGATCGCGAGTAGGTCCGCGCGGCGGCTCGGGAACCAGTGTCGGTACTCGTCGAGGCTGACGAGCAGGACACGGCACCCGGGCGGAAGCGGCCAAGGAGTGGTGGTCGTTGCCAGCAGCGAGAACGCCACGACGTGCCCGACAAGCTCGTTGATGCCGGTGCCGCTGGTGGCGGCCTCGAGCGCAAGGATGCCGTAGCCCTGGCTCGCGACCCGGCGGAGGTCGGCGCCCACGCTGAGCGCCACGTCGCGGTCAGAGACGATTTCTGCCGTCCGCAGACTCCGCCCGATGGCCCGGTCCGCAGGCCCTCCCGACTTCTGGCTCAACACTAGCGACAGGGGACTGTCGCCGCCGAGGCGGCGCTCCTGGTGGAGGATGGCGATCCGGTCGGCGCCAAGGGCCTGTTCCAGGCTGTCGCGGGTTGCGTACCGGTCGAGCGTCGCTACCCACAGCGCGAGTTCGTGCACCTGCCGGAGCTGCTCGGCGATGTCCATGGCCCCGGTGCGCACCTCCGGCACCGGGATCTTGTCGCCGTCCGCCGGCCAGGCGTCCTCCACCGCCGTCTGCAGCTTTAGCCAGGTGATGCCCGCGCTCGTCGCCGCCGGGGGCATTAGCAGCATCCGCCGGTCCTTCTGGGGCCGCTGGAAGGTTCTCGGCGCGAAGAGGACCTCAGAGTCCTGGCGTGGCGGCACCACCTCAGGGAACTCGATCTGGAGACGGTTGCCACCGTCGCTAATGCCGGTCACCAGGGCAAGGTGCACGGCCGGGCTTCCTGAGCCGGGCTGCTGCAGGACCTCGCGGGCGCGGTCGAGGCTGTCGAGGTAGCGCAGTTCGAGGACGTCCCGGCTGTCGCGCAGCTCCTCGTCGGCGCGGGCCAGCGTCCGCCAGTGCGGCTTGTCGCTCGCCTCCTGTCCGACACAGAACACCTCGATCTTGGCGATGGTGCCCCGGCCGGTGCGGCGGCCGATCAGCTTGACCGCCTGCGAGACGAGCAGGTCCGCCGCGCCGGGGCCGTATGCCAGGCACCGCAGGTGCCCAGCTGCCTCGGGCTGCAGAGTCAGCAGGCGCACGATGACAGAGGTCAGCGCCGCGCCGGCGTAGCCGCTCTCGTCACGCGTGTCCGCGCCACCGTAGAGGCTCCAGAGGCGCCCCTCGGAGGTGGGCAGCAGCGCTCTGTCCCGCAGGCGGACGCGGATGTGGGCGGGGTGGTGGGAGGCGGTGGTGCGGGCGATGCTCGCGGCCGTGGCGGTTACCGGCTTGTCGCCGGAGGCGTCAGGTGCTTCCTGCAGCAGCGACCACAGTGCCTCGAGGTACTGGCTGAGCCACTCGGCCTTCATGGGCGCGAAGCCGGTGAGGGCCACCGAGTGGTTCAAGCCGGTGATGGCGCCGGCGAGCGAGAGGGCTTCGGCGGCAGCCGGTCCGCCGTGCGTTGCTTCGGCGTTGCAGACCGCATTCCAGCTCGCTGCCCAGCGTCGCAGATGCTGCGGCGTGAGGCCTTCTCTCAGTGACAGGCGGGCGAGGTCATAGAGTTCCTGCGCGAGCGGCTTGAGCTGGCTCGGGGCTGGCACAGCGCTCGCTGGGGCGTCGCCGCAGAACGACGACAGGGTCGGCTCTTGTGGCGTGGCGAGGGCCAGCGTCGGGTGCTCGGCGAAGAGCAGGGCAGCTCTGAGCAGAGCGGCGTCGTCGAGGTCGGGTCGCCAGTCCACCTGGACGGTGCTGCCGTCCGCGCCGTGGAGCCGCAGCTGCATCAGCGCGAGTTCGCCAGACGGGAGGTCAGCGTCGTGGAACGATTCGACCGCTGTGTCGTTGTCGGCGGGCTGCAAGAGGAGTCCGTCAACGTCGACGCCCCTGCTCTCGAGTTGGTGCATCAGCGCGCCCAGCCGCAGCCGCGCGCAGCCCAGTGTGATGCGACGTACGGCGCCGCTGCGGTTGACCCGACCGGCGCCCGAGGGGGGCTTCGGGTTCAGGACCTGGATCCGCTTGAGAGGGCCACCGAGCTGCTGAACCGCCTTAATCAGCGCGTACTCGGGGCACGACGGGTTACTCCCGCTGACAGCCTTGTCGCGCAGCAGCTTCTCCAACTTGACCCGAGTCGTCTTGTCGAAGATTCCGCGGGCCTGCGCGTCGTCGAGGTCGAGGAGTTCCCGGGCTGCCTCCCGCTGCTGGGCGGCGTGGCGGAGATCCTCCGCTCGGGACTGGTACTGGGGCCACGGTAGGTCGGCGACCTGTCCTCCCCCGTGGGTGCGCTGGTAGTCCCGCAGAGCCCTCAGCGCGGTGTCAGCCAAGTCCTGGGTGCGCTGCTCGAGAATCTCGCGCGCCTCGTCGAACTGCAGCCGGTGCAGCAGCTGCTCGCTACCCGACTGCAGCAGAGTCATCACGCTCGAGGCGGCGGCCTTGGCGCCCGCCGGGTCGTCCCGCAGTCCGGGCCGGCGACCGAGGACAGACTCGGCCCGCCTACGGATCTCGGCGTAAGCGGTGGGCCGCAGGACGTCGTCGCTCGTGCGCCGGGCGGCCAGGGCAAGGTTGTCGCCGATGCGGTCGGCGTCGACTCGGTCGCCGGTGGCCGTGTCGGCGAAAGCTCCCAGGGCCGGAAGGCAGGCCAGGGGGTCGTCGCCGGCAGCGACCCGATCGAAGTACGCGGCGACCTGCGCTGCACTCGGCTTGTGGGCGATGCCGGCCCGCGTGATCGCATCACGCACCGCCCGCACCGGCCCGTCAAGGCTCGCTGCAGGCTGTTGGCGGGCGAGCCTGACCAGCCCCTCGGGAGAGTCCAGCAAGACTCCGGGGGCGACGTTCTCGAAGAGGTTAAGGCCGCTGCGGTCGGGAACCTGCAGGCCTTCGCACAGGACCAGCACGATCCCCTGCCGATACCGGTTGCGCAGCCCTGTCCCGGAGCCGTCCAGCGCGTGCGCGCCGAACCGGTGGGGAGTATCGGAAACCACGGCCAGTGGCGGGAGTTCGTCGGTCCACGCCGCCACCATGCCCAAGGCCAGACTCGACGGGACACCCTCCACCAGCACAAACTTGGAGCCGCCGCTCATGTTCTTGATGTGTTCGGCGAGTGCTCCGCCCAGCCGATGGCTCACTTGCCCCACCTCTGTGCGCGTTCGCCGACCACGGTGGTGCGGTCGGACAGGCTCAGGGCCAGTCCTGCCTCACTCATGAGCTGCTCAGCCCTGCGCGCGTTGCGTTCAAGGCCCGCGCCGTCGACCTGGCCTCGCAGGCTGGTCGACGCCGCCGACTCCTGGTTGATCACGAGTCCCCACTCCTGCCGGATGGCGGCAAAGAATTCGTTGCTTGGCATCGGCATCCGGCTCGACAGCGCTCCCACCAGGGCAGCCAGCAGGTCAGGCGTGGCCGTCAGGTAGCGGTAGCGCGTGCCGGCGATCAGGCCGACGGACTCCAGCAGGACGCGGAATCCGTCCTCTGCGCGGCCGTAGTTCGCGTTCTCCACCGACGTGCGCGCCAGTCTGAGGAACTCCTCGTCCGGGCTGTCCGCTGTCAGCTGCGTGAGCTGGTGCGAGACACTGTCCGCGCGATTCTCGACCAACCGGCTGCGCTTCTCGAACTCCTCGTCCCATGCAACGGTCTTCTCTCCTACCAGCTCCCGCATCCGCCGCGCCAGGGTCGAGATCGTTGCCTCGTTCAGGCGGATCCGCGCCCTGCGGTAGGACTCCTCCGACCGCTGCCTGACCCGGTCCTGTGCCCGCGGCCCCCGGCCAAAACTGAGGAGGAGGAACCGGTCCTCCTCTGGAGTTGAGGTCGTCTCCCAGGCCACCCTGAGGGCATGCACGGCGAGGTCGAGGGCGAGGATCGTCCGCAGCTGCCAGAGCTTGGCAGGACCGCTGGCACCTCCCTGGCACATCACCCCTTCGGCATGGCGGCAGATGCTCGCGGCGAGCGGTTGAAGGAGCTTGTCCCTGCCGCGCTCCCACGCCTCCTTCTCGTCTTCTTCGACATCAGGCGGACTGGTGTACGTCGCGTCCGTCGGGAGCGCTGACTCGAGCCGCTCGCTGATTTCAGCCAGCGGGCTCGGGCCGGTCAGCGCCTCCTTGATTGCCTCGACTGCCCGGGCGCCCAGCGCTGCGGACTCCGGGTCGCCGGGATCCAACAGCAGCCGCGCGAGAGTGATGCCGCTGCCGCGCATGTACACCTTCCGGACGGTCCAGTCGGCCCGGCTCGGGCTGGCCTTGCGGGCGTCGTACCACAGCAGCGACTCGTGGAAGGGCCGCAGCAGCCACGCCCCGGGCTGGCCCCGCTGCGTGTCGGGGTCGACGAGGCCCTGCAGGGCGTTCTGGGCGAGGGTCAGGTTGGCGCTGTTGCGCACCTCGGAGCCCTTGGCGAGCAGGTCGCCGTAGAGCTGAGGCGTCATATTGTCCTCGCCGGCCCGCCCCTCGCGTCCGCCGAGGAAATTGGTGGCTAGGGCGAGGCTGCGCAGCGCGAACCGCTGCCGCTTCGGGCTCTGGATCGGCGCGCCGGCTGCGGGAGCCCGGTACCCGTTCTGCGCCAGGGTGAGCAGCGTCTCCGCGCACAGCTGCGGAGCCCGCTCGTCGCGGTCTGGGTCCAAGCCGAACAGGACCTGCGCGACCTGGCCGGGGGCCAGACGCCGTTTGGGAGCCACTACACCCTCCGAGAAGTCGCGAAGTGCGGCAGGTTGACCTTGACGAGAGCCGGCGGGTTCGAGTCGGGGTCTGCCACCCGGATGCCGTCGCCCGCGGCCTCGGCCGACGCGAGCCGGCTGTAGAAGCCGCGCAGGTCGTTCATCTCGGCTACGCCCTGGCCGACCGGCCCCTGGAAGTCCGCAGCCTCCCGGATGGCCTCGTACATTCGCGGGCGGATGCGCAGCGACAGCTCGGCCCGGCCGTCCACGGCCAGTTCCACGTCCACGTGGTCCACGTCGAGCAGCTGTTCCACGAGGCCGCGGTCTGGCACACGCACGGAGAGCCGGTCCAGCGGCACGAGCCCGTAGACCAGGGATGGCCTGGCGGGCCGGAAGGATCCCGGGTCTCGGGCGAACAAGCAGGCCGGGTCCGGCACGACCAGTCCCTCCGTCGGGCTGGAAAAGCCGGTGACGAGGAAGTTCAGGCCCCTCACCAGCCCGGCGACCTCGATGACTACGTCCTCGCCACCGGCGGCCTTCTCCGCCAACTCCACGAGGTCTGCCACGTACCGGTAGCCCAGCAGGCGCCGCGATGCGACGTCCGGGCCGCCGAGTGCCGCGCTGGCCTCGAAGTACAGGCGCTGCCGCCATAGGACCTGGGCGGGGGCGTTGCTGTCGCCGTCGCCCGCGACCAGGGCGTCCAGCCCGTCGTCGACCTTCGTCGGGTCTTCGCTCGTGCTTACAATCTCACCCAGGTGCTGGAAGGTCATCGTGCCCTGCTTGGTGCGGACCCGGTCCAGCGGAGATCGGCTTCCGGCCAGCGCCAGGCTCCCGTCTGCGCCGTCCTCGGCGACCGCCGGGTCGCCCGCAAGCAGGCGCACCTCGTCAGGTGCCCCTGTCGTGTCCCTGAGCCAACCGTCGATCTCAAGGTCGCTGACGTGGCCCAGCAGGGCGGTTCGCATCCCCGCCATGAGCGGCGACCGCTCGATGGCGTCGGGCTGCAGCCCGCCGCCCACGACCCTGGTGAAGTAACCGCTGGTGGCAGTGAACGCAGATCTATCGAGGTCGCGCGTGGCCGCCTTGACCTTCGGGCACCCGTGTTCGCCGACGACCGCCCACGCCAGGACCGAAAGGACTTCGCGGATCGTCGGGACCGCTTCGCCCGCGCCGAGCCGCACGAGGGTTCGCAGCTGGCGGCGCACATCGGGGTCCCTGAGCGCCTCGGCGTTGCTACGCATCGGACAGCCGCCCAGGCTGAAGGGACAGCCCGCGCAGCCGGTCCACAGCTCTTCCCTGGTCAGAAAGTCCAGCAGGGCGTCCCATAGGCCAGGCGCGGTGGGCCGCTGGCGGTTGACGTTAACGACCACCAGTCCCCCGACCTGGGCGGCTCCGCTGCGCAGCGCCTCCTCCAGTGCGTCGGCGAAGTCGCTGTGGTTGAGGACGTCGAGTGCGTCCCGGAGCACGCCCTCGTTGGCGCAGACCAGGTACTGCCCGGACCCTGCGGCCACGCCGTCGAGAACCGCCTGGAGCGCAGACCGGCGCGCGTCGTCGTCCGAGAGGCCCGAAAGGTCCTTAACTACCCACCTATCGGGGGCGACCTCGCAGGGCTCATCGCTGGCCGGCAGCTCTCCGCCGACCCTTTGACAGTAGGACTCGGCCACCGCGGTCTTTCCCGTCCCGGCGTTGCCCGTGAGCACGATGGCCCCGGGCTCACCTCTGCCAGCCCACGCCGTGACGTGGCTCGCCAGCCTGGTGGGAACGTCCTCGCCGAGTGCGTCGCTGAGGGACTGAAAGTGTTCACGGTAGGCGCCGGCCTGGTCAGCGCTGAAGATGGACAACGACCTCAGGGCGGCGACGGCGGGCAGTTCGTCCGACAGGTCTTCTGGAGCAGTCACTAGCCGGCTGCCTTCCTCTCGGCTCGGCGCACAGTCTTCGCGGTCGTGCCGGCGTGCCGGCGTGCGGCGGTGAGCTCTGCTGCCTTCCGTGGCGGCACGCCAGCGGCGAGCAGCACCTGCGTCAGGGCGCCAACAATCTCTTTCGCGGCGGGCGGGGGGACCGCGTTGCCAATCTGCCGGCGCACGCGAGCGTACGCCGAAGCCCGGTTGCGCACTGTCCCGTACTCGAAGACGAAGTCGTCAGGGAAACCCTGCAGCCTGGCCTTCTCCCGGTTGCTCAGTCGCCGGGGCTCGACGTGGTGGTAGCCGTGCGTGCCGCCGCCACCACCGGCGATCATCGTGTAGGCCGGCTTGTTCGGATCCAACCTCCGGTACACGTGGCTGATCAGTCCCTTAACCGCCGAGGGGTGGCCCGCCGGGATGACCCCATAGTTGGCTCCCGGCGGGATGAGCTCAAGCCGCTTGACGACCTCGGGCCCGTCCAAGCCCCGCTCGTGGTTCGGGGCATCGTCGGGGATCGGGTCTTGATCCAGCGCATCCGCGACAGTGCGGTGGCGCCCCGCGAAAGGTTCCGGGATCATCGGTGGCCGCACCTTCAGGTCACGACGCACGCCGACGACGATCAGGCGCTCGCGGTTCTGCGGAACGCCGAGGTCAGCCATGTCGACGATCTGAGCCGACAGGTCGTAGCGGACTCCGCGGACCTCACGCGGGCCGCTGACGAAGCTGGACGGCGACCGCAGCGCGTGGCGGACGAGAGTCCACGCCGCCCCGTGGTTGGCAGACAGAAGACCTGGGACGTTCTCCAACACGAAGGCCGCCGGCCGCAGTGCGTCCAGGAAGCGCGCGACGTGCCGGAACAGGTTGCCCCGTGCGGTCTTCAGCCCGTCGTGGTTCCACAGCGTCGAGTAGTCCTGGCACGGCGGGCCCGCGAGCAGGATGTCGCACGGCACGTCCGGAACCTCGAGCTCGGCGATGTCCTGGGCGACGATGTGCCGCCCGATGTTGCGCCGGTACGTCTCGACAGCCCAGGGCTCGATGTCGTTGGCCCAGACGACGCCGACCCGCTTGGTCTGCTCCGCCCCCAAGTCCATCCCGCCGCAGCCAGAAAACATCGAAACTGCCGCGTAGCGGCCTGTCGGGAATGCCATCAGGACCCGCCCCCCGGCACCCGGGAACCTGCGCGACGAGCAGCCACAAGAAGATGATCAACTTCGCGCGGCGCTGCCGCGCGTCGCGGGGTGGTCCTGAGCATGGGTGCACGATATCGGCAGGCACCGACAAGTGACAGGGCGACCCGCGCACCGCGCTGAGAGCCGGCGGCCGATGCGATTGGAACGATCGCCGGCCGGAGTCCAGCGTCCGAAGACGCGAACGACAAGCACCCCAGATTGCGTGCAGCTTGAACTCCGACGACGGACCCGGCGCTCCCGCACTTGAATTCTTCAACATCAACAGGTGAAGCTGGTATGTTTTCGCGCGTGGATCATCTGGGCGAAGCCGTCGCGACCCTCGACCAGGGCGGCGTCCTCACACCCCTCGCCGACCTGGTCCGGCAGGTGTACCGGCGGGCAGCCGACCGGCACGAGCCGGAACTGGGCGACGACGCCATGAGCTTCGGAACCACGGTATGGCGCAACCTGACAAACCTGGGAGCTGCGCAGTTCGCCGGGCTGCCCGGCGTGGACGCCCGGATCGAGGACAACTCGTTGGAGATCCTCTGCGCGGGCTACATCGTGCGCCTCTACTCCCTCCAGGGCGGCACCGGCGCGAGCGTCGAGTCGATCCGCTGGGAAGGCAGCGAAGCGCGGCTCGGCGGTGCCGTGGAGAACAGCCGAAGTGGCCAACTTGCACTCGACGACGAAGAGCAGTTCCCCGAGGCGTTCACCGGTGTGGTTCCGCGACGGCGCCACGTCCGCGTCGCGCACGCGGGCGACCTCGACACCGGCGAAGCGGTCGCCTACCTCGGCCTGCCACGGGACAACCGCGATGGTGGGTCGCCCTGGTTCGAGGTGCAGCTCTGGATCGGTCAACCAGCTCACCCGGTGCTGACGGCGAGCGGCAGCCCTGCAGCCCCGGGTCCTGTCCTGCCCGGCGAGGTGCCGATCCCGGAGCTCGACGTCCTGGTCCGGTCGAAGCGACGCGGTGACGGCGTGCCACTGTCAGCGCTGGCGTGACGGCCACCCGCGGGAGGGCAGAAGCACCGGCGCTGGCAGCGGTAGCGTTCCAGCCGCATGCACTGACACTCGCGCGGCGGTGGCGACGCATCCGCAAGAAGGAACTGGCCCACCAAGTCGGTGTGACCGCCACCGCAGTAAGCCAGTACGAGCTGGGGCAGTCCCGGCCGTCGCCCGCCACGCTGGCCCGCCTAGCCCTCGCCCTCGCCGTCCCGGTTCAGTTCTTTGCCGCCGGCATACCTGCTCCAGCCACAGCCGGGCACCCGCACTTCCGCAGCCTGCGCATTACCACCCAGGCCGAACGGGACCAAGCCCTCGCCTTCGGCGAAATCGCTTGGCGCGTCGTTGTCGCCATCGAGCAGCACCTAGAGCTGCCGGCGCTGCGCCTGCCGTCAATCGATTTGCCAGAGGACGTCTCCAACAACGACATCGAGGCGGCAGCGGTTGTCGCGCGCCACGCCTTCGGCCTAGGCGACGAGCCCGTGCCTCACATGGTCCGCCTGCTCGAGGCCGCCGGCGTCGTCGTGCTCACCCTGCCGGACGTCTCGGAACGGGTAGATGCCTTCTCCCACTGGTACGGGACCAGGCCGTTCGTGTTCATCAGCCCGCGCAAGAACGACAAGGCGCGCTCTCGGATGGACGCCGCACACGAGCTGGCCCACCTGCTGCTGCACCACGACGCCGAACCCGGCAGCCAGATCCTCGAGCGGGAGGCTACCGCCTTCGGCTCGCATTTCCTCGCGCCGAGCACCCGGCTCCGCGACGAACTGCCCACCCGGCTCGACTTCGACCAGCTGCAGCAGGTCAAACGCCGCTGGGGCCTCTCGCTCAAAGCACTTGTCTACCGAGGCCACGCCATGGGCGTTTACAGCGACTACACATATCGGCGGGCCATGAACATGCTCGCCGAGTGGGGCTACCCGGAGCCAGCGGACCTGGGCCCTCGCGAACAGCCCTCCCTACTAGGCAAAGCAGCCGAACTCCTCGCTGAACACCAGCACACCGTTGCGTCCGTCGCACAGCAGGCCGGCATGTCGGCCGACCTGCTCGGCGTCGTAGTCGCCGCGGGCTCGCAGACTGCCCCGCGAGTCACTATCGAGTAATAGCCCAGTACGCAGCCGTCCGGACTGCCGCGGTAGCTCAAGCCTCAGCCGGAACCTGGCGGTGCACCAACTCGGGAGCCGACCTCGGTGCATGATGGAGAAGCCGTAGCCCAGCACCACTCATCGTCTTCCGTCCCGCCACCTGTTGCCGCACTTCCTGTCGGCGGTCCGGCGTAACGTGACCTTAGTCGCGGCCCCGGCCGGTTCCGGGGCGAGGAAGGAAGTGGTCGGATCATGGGTGCGGCTCCTGACCTGATTCCGTTGGCCAAGGGCGTGGTCATCTTTGGTGGCGAAAACGCGTACTCCTGGTACCGCAACCAAGCTCATCAAGGTGGGGCTGTACTCATGGGCAGCCAGCGAGTACCGGCGGTAAAGGTCTCCGGCCGGTGGATGATCTCCAGAGCAGACGTTGCACAGGCCGTTGGCGCCGTCCGACGCGCGAGCGCTGAGATCACCCAGCGGACCGCCGGCTACGAAGCCGGCATTTTGCACGAAGGGCTGGTCGAGCTAACTGGAGGTCGCCACTATACCGTCCGCGGATCGTTTCATCTGCTGACAGTCCCGCAGCCGATGGCTCCGGCGGACAGTTGGTGGATCTGCAACTACTGTCGCCGGCCGGCGACGACTGAGCATGATCTGGACAGGGAATGCCACCGTTGTCGGGACTGGAGCCCGTGCTCGAATGACTGCACCCTGGCGCGCGTCTCCTGCCCCTCGTGTGAGACATCTCTGACCTTCGGCCGGGATGACGGTCGCTGAGGGTGGGTGGCGGCCTCCACCAGCATCGCGTGGCGCCCGGGCTGTTGCTACCAGCAATAGCCTGTCGTACCTTCGCCGTACCTTCGCGCCATAAACTCCGGATTCCATGCGACGTGGGTGCCGTTCACGGCGGACCGCACGCTGGAGACGGCAGCGGCAATCGCCATGGAGTGGGCGGAAAGGGCTGCCGTCGCTCATCAGCGGCCTGCGGTGCTAGTGACTGACCGTATCGGGGAGTACCACGGCCATGACCTGTTCGAGCGGTACCGCAGGGGTCGGCATGTCTCGCCGAGGTCGAACCGCCTCAACTTCCGGCCAGGTGCGGTGGTCGCGCATGCGCCGTCGCCCACAGCGCTTCACCTTGTGATGCGTCTGGCTGACGGCGCGGCTGTCGCCGTCGTAGAGCATCCGGAGCCGTGGCGGCTGTCCGGGTGGGCCCGGGCGCTCGGTGCACGGGACCTGTTCACGGGAGAGAACGCGCCCGCTCTCCACCCGAAGCTGGTCAAGTTCCTGGACGCGCTGAACTTCTACGGCAACAACGGGTACAGCCGTGGGCACGGACGCGACGGCGCTCAGCGGGTCCTGGCCGACCTGCGCGCCGAAGGGCTGCTGGAAGATCCCGATCTGATCATTAGCGCCCTCGCCGCCCGAGGCGTGCCGGTCGAGCTCCTGAAGACGGTTGCCACGATGGCCGGCACGACGGCGACGCTACAGCCCGTTCGACACGTACGGTAGGAGCGGCTGACCTTGCCGATGGACACGAGAGCCGCGCAGCGGGCCTTCCACTAGATGGCGGGCCGTAGGCCCCCGCGGATCCAGCAGTCGTATCCGGCAGGCCACTGGATTAATTGGGAGCGGTCGGTGGAGGAAAGATGGCGCTCACGCATCACCCGCTGAGGGATCCGATCGGACGCAACGCCACGGACTACGCGGCGCGTCTGCAAGTCGCCCTCACCCGTGCCCGTGAGGTGTCCGATGAGATGCTCGCCCGGACACCGGTAGACGCCCTGGTCGAGGCCATCGTTGAGGAATGCGCCGCCTCCCCGGTCGTAGTCGATCATGCGGGACTGTGGATCGAGACACCTGAGCTATCGCGTGGCAATGGGGGTGAGGGCGAGGAGCCGTCAGTCCAGTTGAAGCTGTGCGTGGCGGTCGAGGGCGCGTCCAGCGCACTGGGATCCCGGAATGTCTTCTCTGGCGGGCAAATGCAGGGAGACGAGCCGGGCACGTGGTACCTAGTGGCGGGCGAAGGTACCAACGAGCAAATCGCTGACGCGATGGCCGACACCGAGAAACTCCGCGCGTACATCGATGATTTCCAGGCCAAGGTGCGTGACGCGGCAACCGTCGCCAACGCAGAGATTGAGCGGCACCGAGCTGAGATGCGTGCGCAGCTGATGGCCACCGTGGGCGCCCGTGCTCGCAGAGTGCAGGCCGTTCTCGCAGCGACAGACGCGCTGGGCATCCCGCTCGCACCTAGGTCGGCAGAACAACGTATTCCACTCCAGCCGCGCCGGCTCACCGTCGCACAACTTGACGCTGCTGTCGCCGCCGGGTTTCAGGAGTGGCACCTCGCCGAGCAGATCGCGGAGGACATCACCACCACAATCATGTCCTTCACCGCCGCGCTTGAGCGTCTTATCCGTTCTGCCAGCAAGCTGCTCGGCGAGGATGAGGAGACCATCCGTGACTTCCTTCTGTTCATCCTCAACGCGAACTATCAGGGGGCAGCCACCGGGGAGACCTTTCTCGGCCGAGGCAAGACCGACATTCTGCTGCGGTGGCGAGACCGAGACGCCTTCATCGGCGAGTGCAAGATCTGGCACGGCCCAGCCAAGTTCGTCGAAGCTGTCGATCAACTCCTCGGCTACACCATCTGGCGTGACACCCGAGTCGCGTTGGTGCTGTTCATCCGTAACCGAATGGACACCAGCGCCGTGATCGACAGCGCCGCAGCCTGCCTGGCCAAGCACTCCAAGCTTCTTCAGGCCATTACACCCGCGGAGCCAACCCGCCGTCGTGACTACCTCCTCCACGCGCACGGGGATCGCCAACGCGTGATCAGGCTCTCGCTGCTACCTGTCGTCCTCCCCCAACCGAGCTGACCCATCGAGGCGGAGAGCACTCGGGGCCGATGACGCCGGTGCCACTATGTCCCACGGCCGGGCATCGCCTTCGTCGCCGTCTGCCGAGTCCCCACCGCGCGGCTCAGAGCCGAGCAGCAGACTCTGGGAGCAGGAATGGCCCATCGCGGCGGTCCACGACGGGGCGATGTCGCCGCCTGTACCTATCCTGGCCAGGTGGACGTTGTAGCGAAAGACTTCTTCATCTCGTATACGGCCGCTGACAAGGCGTGGGCCAGCTGGATCGCCTACATCCTCGAGGCGGACGGCTTCGCCGTGACGATTCAGGAGTGGGACTTCAGGCCGGGCAGCAACTTCGCCGTTGAGATGGACAAGGCCCTGAAGCAGTGTCCCCGGATGATCGCTGTGCTCTCCCCGGCGTACCTGAAGGCGCCCTTCCCAGCATCGGAGTGGGCAGCCGTCTTCGCCAGCGACCCGGAGGGCGCGAAGAACGCCCTCGTGCCGATCATGGTGCAGGAGTGCCAGCCGACAGGGCTGCTCAGTCAGGTGGTGCAGATTCGCATTCACGGACTCGACGAGGCCGCTGCGCGGAAGCAGATTCTCGAAGGCGTCCGCCGCGAGCGGAACAAGCCCTCCACACCCCCGCCGTTCCCCGGTACCTCGGCGGCGTCCACTGATTCGCCCGCTCAGGCTGTGCCATATCCGACAGCCAGCGCCGCCGCGCCGGCCAGCCCATCGCGGCTGCGCTGGCAGAGCCCGGCCCCGCCGGTCAGCGTCTCCTGGCGCAGCGACCTCGACCAACGTGCGCAGGACCGCAGGTTAGGCGCCGCAGCCGTCGAGGTGCACCTGGTCTTCACCGCCGACGACGCGCGACTGCAGGTGAGCGAGCTGGCCGCCCTCGCCGACCTGCTGCCCGACCATGGCCGACAGCACGGCGTATTCACCCGGCTGGAAGCCCTGCACGCGCACGCCGACTCCACCGTCGCCCGGGCGACGAGCAGCGGTCGGGACAACGAGAAAGGGCTCGTGGTCACCCGATCCGGGCAACGGTCAGCATGGGCCCCGTTGCCCCGAGGTCAAATGGGCGCAGTGCTCGACCGGGCCGACCTGACCAAGCAACTCACTGGCATGCTCAACACGCTGACGGCGCTGAATCTACCTCACGGCGACCTCGTCGTACCCGCCATCGGGCTCGACCCCGCCACCATGATCTCCTATGGCAGGGTCAACGTGCCGAGCAACACCGCCACCTACGGGTTCGGGCAGGCAGACCACATCCACGTCTCCCCGGACGAAGCCATCGACTACGGCAGCGTCATCGCCCGCCCCGCCGACGTGGCCGCTGAACTCGTCGCACGGCTCATCGCCGACCACCGGGCCGCCACGGGCCTACGCTGACAATCGTCAGGACACGTCCAGATGGAGGACAGCGTCCTGCCGCGGTGGCCGTCGCGCAATGACATGAGCATCCGCCGGTACCGGGCGGCGTGCATGATCCCTTCGAGGATCACGTTGCCGTGGTCGAGGGCCATGCGGACCGTCTGTTCGATGAGGGCCGGGCGCGAGCCCACCGGGCTTGTCCCCGTCCCGCCGAAGAGATCCACGTAGATAGTCTCGGGGTTACCAACCATGACAGATCTCCGTGGCGGCTCGGCTCTGCACTTTCTCAATACGTCGGGACCGCCTTCTTGACGTCATCGTGCCTGACGGGCTGGCGCGCGGACGCCACTATGGTGCTGCTGACCGCAGAGGATGGGATGGTTCCGGGTTGACTATCTACCGGGTGACGCTCGACGGATCGACGCATGACCTTCGGCGACTTGCGCAGTGGCTGCGGGAGAAAGACGAGATCCGGACGACTGCGAAGATCGCGGTCGTGCCCGTGCAGCCGGCGCCGGGGACTATGGGCGCCACCGAGGTCATCGAACTGGTGGTCAACATCGGGTTCTCATCGGCGAATCTCGCGCTGGCAATCGCGGCCTGGCGGCGCAGCCGGGCACAGGCGCCGGTGGTGCGGATCGAGGTCGGCGAGCGGACCGTGGTCATCGACGTCACCGATCCGGCCGAGGTGACGCGGGCGATCAAGTCGGCTACAGCGGACGAGTGACCGCAGTGACCCTGCCGAGCCCGAGCGGATCGCGAGCGTGCCTGATCGGGACCGCCGGGTATGTGCATCTCGACCCGCTGCCAGCCGTTCGGAACAACGTCCAGGCGCTCGCCGATCACCTCGCCGCGTCGGACGGCTGGCAGCTTCCCCGGGAGAACATCCTGCCGGTGGTCGACCCCGGGCAGGTGGCCCACCTGGTCGAGCCGGTCCGCCGGGCAGCCGCCGAGGCTACTGATACCCTGCTCGTCTACTACAGCGGGCATGGCCATCTGGACGACCAGATGCAATTCTCGCTGTCGCTGACCGGGTCACGTCACAACGAGCCATGGACATGCGTGCCGTTCACCTGGATCAAGACGCTGCTGGCCGACACGCGGGCCACCCGCCGGGTAGTGATTCTGGACAGTTGCTTCAGCGGCAAGGCACACGGCCTGATGGCGGGCGCAGCTGACGCGGTCCGCCTGCAGGCGGCCACAGCGGGCGCGGTTGTCCTCAGTTCGGCGAGCGAGGACGGCCCGGCGCTTGCCCCACCGGGCGAGCGGTACACCGCCTTCACCGGAGAACTACTCGACTTGCTCACCAGCGGCGTCGCCGGCGGCCCCAAGGTGATCACCGTGGATCTCGCCCACGCCTACGTCAAGTCGGCGCTCGCCGCCAGAGGCCGCCCCCTGCCAGAACGCACCGGTACGGATACGTCCGGGGCGCTCGGCCTGGCTCGCAATCCGCTCCACCGGCCAGAAGCCTCGGTACAGGCCCGGCTTCCCCGCGGCGCCCGCCTGGTCGCGCTGGCGGAACGCCTGAACCTCCCGATGGAGCCGGGGACGCTCGCCCGGCCGAGCGTCGGCGCCCCTGACACCTCCCGGTCTCGTTACGAGATGCTCGACAAGAAGGTCGGGATGGGCGGTATGGGCACGGTATCTCTGGCCTGGGACCACTTCCTGAGGCGAACGGTCGCGTGCAAGACACCACACGACGGCTTACACCTGGAGACCGCGTTCTGGGCGGAGGTTCGTGCCGTAGCCGCACTCAACCACCCGAACATCGCCGCCATCTACGACGTAGTGGAACAGGGCGGAAGGCGGTTCTTCGTGATGGAGTACGTGCCAGGCCAGCCGCTGTCCGAGCTGACTGGGCACGGCGAGGTCGAGCCGGACGACGCCGCGGAGATCATGTGCGAGACGCTGGCGGCCCTAGAGCACGCGCACCGTGCCGGGGTGATCCACTGCGACGTCAAACCCGCCAACATCATGCTGACGCCCGAAGGCTCGATAAAGATTCTTGACTTCGGGATCTCGTTTTTGGTTAACGAAACCTCTGCGCACCCGCTCTGGGAAGAAGGGAAGATCATCGGCACACCCGCGTTTCTGGCCCCGGAGATGATCACCGGCTCGGTGCCCAGTGTGGCGGCCGACATCTACGCCGCCGGTGTCAGCTTCTTCCTGTTTCTCACCGGGGAGCATCCGTTCCCGCACACGAACATTCATAAGTTGTTCATCGCGGCCACGAAAGAGCCGGTACGGGTGCCGAGCTCGGTGCGGGCCGACGTTCCCGCAGCCTACGACAAGATCGTGGAGCGAGCCATGGCCAAGGACCCGGCCGGCCGCTTTCCGACGGCGGCCGACATGCGCGCGGCCATAGCAGAAGTCCTCTACGGCGCCCCTCCGTGACCACCCGTCCGGCAGAGCCGCAGGTCCGGCTCGGACCCTGCTGGTCCTCACCCCGGTGCAATGGTCTCCGGTCGACTCGAACAGCATCGACGATCTCGACGTGGCCCGCCACGGCGGGATGCGGTCGCTGTTCACCAGCGTGTATGCCCCGTCGACGCTGGGCTCGTTCCTGTGCGCATCTCCGGGCCCCGTCGCGTGGCAGCGACCAGGGCGCGGGACGAACTGGTGGTGGTGAGGCGCAGCTAATACTTTCGTCCAGCCAACTTTGGAAGCTCTACTTCTCCGACAGCTGCTTGGCCAGCCTGTTGGCGGACGCCGCGAACTGGCGAGCCTCCTGCCCCAACGTTGGGTCGACCTTCTGCACATGAGCCCACGATGGCGACTCGATGATGACGTACAGTTCTCGGTTGTCGATGTTCTTGGTCTTTGCGTTTCCTACGACAAATGCTCCAGCACCGAAGGTAAAGGCGCCGGCTACGGCTTTCGATGCGAGGTTGCGGCCCCGCACAGCCGTAATACTTCCGGCACTTTCGACCGAAACAACCGTGTCTGATGTCAGTGGCCTAAGGTCGAAACTGCCGTCGGCCTTCTGCACAGACACACGAGGAGGATCGGAAAACAAGACGGCCGACTGGCCAACGCGCGCCTCGATCGCCCCCACTCGCCGAAGCTCTTCCTCATTACCCTGCTTTTTCTTACCGTCTTGGATGCCTTTGTTGATTGCCGCCACGAAGAACAAGACAACGAGTGCAAGGCACATGAACGTCGTGAACGAGTCGCTCATTCGCATCCTTCTAACAGAGACACCAGGTGGAGTGTGGCTGCGGAGAGCTACGTCCGTAACCAGGAAGACGTTCGGCGTCTGAACGCCCGGTTACCGTGATCCCAGGAACGCAGACACTAGTCGATCAAGGCCGACGCTGACCTCCCCTGCACGTCTGACAGTTGAGGCAGTTTCGAAGAGCGCGGGCAGCAAGTAGCCGATCAAGGCGACCCTGACGTGCGGCGTCGGACAGACCTCCGCCTGCTTGGCACCCTCGCTCGTCGCTGCCCGCGTCATGCCTGGATAACGCATGCGTAGACGAGCTCGACGCCGTCGTATCTCACAGTGGCGCGGGGAGCCAAGAACAGCAGCGGTAGTAGCCCGATACGTCGGTGGAAGCCGGTACAGGGCCGGCACTGATGTCAAGAATCCGACAGTTGCAGCGGGGGTACGCCCGTCCAACCGACTGCGGCTTAACGCGAAGGCTCTTTACATATAGGGTGATGGCTCGAAGCCCACTTGGTCGACTCCTACTGATCCAGGTGAGGCTGATTGGTCACAAAGACTGGCCGACGAGCACGCCCGGGCAAGGGCTCTGTCGAGATGTGTGCAGGGGTTGAGGGGCTGATGCCGTCAGAGCGGGATTACTTGGACCTCACCAAAGCCCAGGCGATGAGTCAGTGGCAGGGCATCCTGGTTCGCGAGTCGAGACCTGGAGGCAGGCAGGTCCCCTTCACCCCGTTGGAGACGCTGCTCTGCCTCGCCGCGAGCCTCGTCTTTGATCGTCGGAAGTATGGCGGCTCCACGAGCCATCTCGCCGGGGAACCGGTTCCGACGCTTGCAAGGCTCTTCAAGCGTCCTAATGGCAGCATCATTGCCAAGATGTCCAACCTGGACGGCAGCCTCGCCCATGGCGCCAAGCATGAGGTCCACGTCGCCGCACAGTTACTCGGCTCCCCCGCCCAGCTCGATGCTAGCTACCGCCTGATTCTCGATAGCGCAAGGATGGCGGGAATCGGGCCGGACGAGCTGCCGGATTTCCTTGGCCTTGAGGATGACGACGAGCTCGTGCTCCTGGGCCAGGAGGAGCTACTGCAGTCGGACCTTGAGGTGGCTGTCCAAGCGCAGGTCGCCCGGTGGGCCGAGAAGTTTCCGGACATCGCCGAACCGGTGACGGAGCGCCTCCTTACCGCCGCCGCCCGGGTTGGGCAACACCGGTTCGCCCGGAACGTGCTGCAGAACAACGGCCACCGCTGCACATTCTGTGGGTTGGGAGTAAGGGCCGGCGGGCTCAGGGCCCAGCGAATGCTCGTCGCAAGCCACATCAAGCCTTGGCGCGTAAGCAATTCAGGCGAGCGGCTCGACCCGAGGAACGGGATTGCGGCCTGCCCCACCCACGATGTCGCCTTCGACACAGGTCTCTTGACCATCGACCATGACCTCCGCATCCACGTTCGCCCTGAGGTGCAGGAGGCTGCGGAGGACGACACAGCTGTGCGGTCGTCCTTTGGACGCCCGCCCCTGGCCCAGCACCTACTACTGCCGCAGAATGCGATCCCGCCTGGAGTCCGGTACCTGGACTGGCACTACGAGCACGTGTACCGGCGGGTGGGTGGTGCCCGTCCCCCCTCGTTTACCCCGGAATGCCCACTTGTGGCATGACCTTGCGCCCTGGTGGCCGCCGACTCGTGGTCGGCGGCCACCAGTGATCAAGCGGTGAATCGCCTACTGGGCGCTTACCCTCTGCTTGTTGTAGTTGCTGCCCTCACCGTCCGGCTTGTAGTTGCTCTCCACATTGCCGGCGATGTCGATCGAGAACCAGTTGACCGTGGTGTCGCTGTTCACCGTGATGTTCTGGACGCCCTCGCGCATGCCGGCCAGGGCCAGCTTGGCCGAGTCATACGTCGGCCGACTCCCGTCGAGCGTGTAGTAGACGTTCGCCGGCTCACTGGTGCTGAAGGTAAAGGCCGTGGCACCGGCCTCCTGCTTGACGATCTTCAGCTGAGTCTTCGGCTGGATCTTGTCCGTCGCGTACGCCCGGGCCACCTCAAGAATCGCGATGTTGCCGTTGGCGAACTCCATCGCCTCCTCATGCCCCTCGACGAACGGCGGCTGGAAGCCGACCGCGCTGAACCGCCCGGTCGCCGGGTTGTAGATGTCCGCGCCGACCTCGAAGTCCCAGCCGATGATGCCCCGGTTGTACCAGTGCTCGTCGGCGCTGTTGCCGGCCGCCGAGTAGAGCACGTCTGTCACCGGCCCGGTGCGGCCCGGCCAGATCGCGGTGCCCCGGTATTCCTGCACCCGGGAGAGGATGTAGTCGGATGAGGTCCAGAAGTACGCCTCGGTGCCCTGGTCCACCCGCGGCAGCACCTCCCGCCCCTCGGCCTTGTACGCCCCCGGCGGCCACATGAAGTACCCGCCGTAGGAGTGGGTGTTCATCGAGAGCTTGATGTTCGGGAAGGTGTCGACCAGCCAGACCTCGTTGCGCGCCTCCGGCTCGGACAGCTCGCTCGGCCCGGCGAACGTGTCGCTGACGCAGTTGGTCGCCGACGCGCCGACGTAGCCGTCGAAGACGGAACCGACCGAGAAGTTCCGGTTGACGTCCACGCCCCACGCGTTGCGGCGACCCGGGTCCGCGTTGGACGCCGGGCAGTAGTTGGTCATGTTCCGCCGCTGCATGTTGTAGTCGTACATGCTGTAGTGCGCGCCGTCGGGGTTGACGACCGGCAGGATGAAGATGTCCAGGTCGTCGACGATCTTGCGGGTGTCCGGGTCCTTGGCGTAGTTGCGTAGCAGCCGCTCGGCGGACTCCACGCAGACCAGTGGGGTCACCCACTCCCGGGCGTGCTCCTGGCAGTAGAGGAAGACGCCGACCTTCGAGCCGTCGCGGTGCTTGCCGATGCGCAGCACCTTCATCTGGAACGGCTCGCGGGACACGCTGGCCGGCGCCTTCAGGTTGTCGGTCAGCTGGGTCACCGGAGCGGCGGCCATCACGCCGGTGCCGGCGTTGCCCCGGTACGTGCTGGCGGTGACCAGCTTGGCCGCGTCGGCGTTGCCGTTGACGGCAGCGACGACCTGCGCCGCCGTGCTGGTGATCGCGCCGGAGCCGTCGGTGGCCAGGCGCACCGTGACGGCCTTGCCGGAGACGCTCACCGTCAGCGGGGCGTTCGCCGTGCCCGGATCGACCAGCGCCATGGTGATGTCGTTGCCACCCTCGGAGCCGTACGCCGTCGAGGTGACGTAGAGGGTGCTCGCGGCGGCGGTGCCGAACTGCGCCTGCGCCTGGCGCCGGTAGCCGTTCGTCTTGTACGGCAGGTCGATCAGCTCGGTCAGCTTCGGGAACTCCGCGGCCAGGCCGGTGAACCGGGCGGTGACCTCGGTCGGGTCCATGTAGTGGTCGACGAAGTCCGACACGTACGGGTGCTTGCCGGGGTCCTTGCGCGGGCTGCCCAGCCATTTCGCGATGTCGACCGTGGCCGAGCCGCCCTTGTTGCTGGTGATGGTGGCCTTCACCGGTGCGGCGGTGATGGGGACCGGGTTGCTGAACCGGTGGTACATGTACTGGCCGGCGTCGGTGAACCGCGACATGGTGGCGGTGCCGCCGGAGCTGATCTCCGTGCCGGGCCCGCTGTCCCAGCTCGCCGTCAGCACCGTCGTGGAGTCGGTGCCGGCGCTCGACTTCACCTCGATGTTGAGGAAGAGCTGGTTGTCGAGGCTGGTGAACCATTCGGCCCGCAGCACGGTCAGGGTGTCGGTGCTGGCCGTGGCCGCCGTCGCGGCGCGGATGGCGGCGGAGCGTTCGGCCATGTTCTGCGCGTAGTCGCTCTGGTCGGAGATGGCGTCCTGGACGTCGAAGCCCTTGTCGCGCAGTGCCTGGCTCTCCTGCGGGCTGAGGATGGCGTGCACCTCGATGCCGTTGTCGACGGGCTTGACGTACTCGGCGAGGTCGACGCCGAGTTGGTTGAGGCGGTCGATGCCCGACTTGTCGGCGACGACGATGCGCATCAGGCCGACGCCGTTCTGTTCGCCGGTCGACGAGCGGTCAGGGGCCACGGCGTTGTCCGTGGTCGGGCTGGCGAGGCCGGGTGCGCTGACGGCGAGCGCCAGCGGCAGGGCGAGCAGGGCGAGGAATCGGCGCGGTCCGTTGGATCTTTCTGTACTCCTCATGAGAGTCCTTCCGGCGAGCGATCCAGAAGGCCGCGCAGTCGAGGAGTCGGGGTAGGTCACCCCGGCTGCCGCAGCTACACACAGCGTCGTCGCCGTCTCACCATCAGTCAAGATCTATGGTGACCCGCGCCCGCCCGGATTTCGTCCACGCCGGGAGCGGTCCGTCGGCCAGCACGTGAACAAAGTTCACCGCTGGACGGGGCGTCCGGCGCCGAGCCGGGACAGCTTGACGGTCAGCCGGTGATGGTCACCTCCACCGGCAGGCCCTGCGTCACCTCCAGGACTGCCCGCTCCACCAGTGGTCGCGACAGCTTGAGGGTGGCGCTGCGCTGCGCTCCGATGGCCAGGCATACCTCGTCCTTGGCGTGCCGGTACTCGATGACGATCACGACGACCGCCAGGTCCGACTCGACCGCTTCGGCGCTGTAGTCGACCCCGCAGGGCTTGCTGCTGGGGGCGGGCGCGCCGGTGAAGGTGACGGTCAGTTCGTTGCTCGCGGTCGTGGTGGTC
Source organism: Micromonospora sp. A3M-1-15 (assembly GCF_024213425.1). Taxonomy (NCBI): domain Bacteria; kingdom Bacillati; phylum Actinomycetota; class Actinomycetes; order Micromonosporales; family Micromonosporaceae; genus Micromonospora; species Micromonospora sp. A3M-1-15. The sequence goes on from NZ_JANAVK010000001.1 coordinate 1,355,507, forward strand.
GCTGACTCGATCGCCAGCCCCTCGTGTGGGTGATCGGCGTCCCAGGGTGGTGGGGTCACCCGGACGATGGTCGAGGGATCCACCGCCACTCGCGCCAGCCGCACGGTCGTTCCATCGAGGGTGTATTCCCACGCAGGGGCGGTCGCCGGGCCGCGGGTGGTCGGGACCGTCATCGTGGTCAGGCGAGCCCCGGTGAGCTTGAGCGGCGCGCAGCCGGAGCACACACCCGTCCCCGAGTCGCGCAGCTGCGCCAACGCCCCGTCCGCCGAGATCAATGGCACATCCCAGCGAGTGCCGTTGGCCCAGACGATGGTGCCGGCCGGCTTCCGAGCCGCGGGCATCGTCGAGGCGGCCTCGACCCGGCCGGCCGACAGGGCCTCCTTGTAGGACCCGTTCGCCGGCTCCCAGTCGCCGAGTTGGCGGGTTAGTTCGCCCACCGGCACGAAGGGCGCACCTCCCGCGGCGCGAACCGCCTGGTCGTACCGGGTCAGGGCGCCGCCTGCCTGCTGGCGCAGCCCGTCGAGCGGGTCGACGGCTGGGCTGTTCCCGGCGGACCCACAACCGCCGACCAGGGCAGCGACCGTGATCCACGGCAGGACCCGATGCCGACGCATCCTCGCTGCCTCCATCTCCTTGAGACGCCCGCACGCCGGCCCGGGTTGCACCTCACCGGCGTACGGGCGCCGGCTCGATGGGAAACACCGGCCGGCCGCTAGGCGTTCGCCACGCTCGCGGGCTCCGGAGGGGCCTGCGGCCCACTGACCCGCCGCTCGTCCCCGTGCCCCGGCCACCACGCCTTGTGCCCGATCAGCGCCGTCAACGCCGGCACGAGGAACATCGACATGACGAACGCCGACAGCACGATCCCGATCGCCACCGCGAACCCCATCTGCTGCAGGAACGAGATCGGCGCCAGCATCAACACCCCGAAGGTCCCGGCCAGGATGAGGCCCGCTGCGGCAACAGTCGGCCCCGCATGCTCCACGCCGATGGCGGCAGCCTGGTGCGGCTCGTTCCCCTCCCGGGCCTCCTCCCGCAGCCGGGCGATCATCAGGATGTTGTAGTCCGTCCCGATCGCCACCACGAAGAGATAAAGGATGATCGGCAACTGGAAGGTCACCCCAGGCTTGCCCTGGAGCCCCTGGAACAGGTAGACCGTCGCTCCCAGCGTCGCGGCGAAGTTGAGCAGCACCGCGATCACCAGGTAGATCGGCGCGACGAGGCTGCGCAGGAGCAGCGCGAGGATGAGCGCGATCAGCGCCGCCGCCACCGGCAGGATCACCGACAGGTCGCGGTTGTTCGCCGAGTTGATGTCCGCGAAGATCGCCGTGGTCCCGCCGACCAGCGCCTTGGTGCCGGGCGGGGCCGCCTCGTGCACGGCGTCGCGCAGGTCGTCCCGGACAAGGGTGATCGCCTCGTTGGAGACGGGGTTCTCGTTGAGCAGCAGGTTCACCCGGGCCACGCTCAGGTCGCTGCTCCGCTCCGGTGGCTGCGCCTGGCCCACTCCCGGGGCCTTCGCCGCGGCCGCCGCGAAGTCGTTGATCTGCTGCTCGGTCAGCGGCGTCCCGTTGCCGGTGGTCAGGTAGACCTCGGTGGGGGCCAGGGCGCCGGCGGCGAACCCGCGCTGGAGGTCCTTGGCGGCCTTCGCCGACTCGGTGTCCTGGGGGAAGCCGGCGCTGAAGTCGTAGTCGGCCTTGTAGCCGAGCACGCCCGCGGCGAGCGCGACCAGCAGGGCGCCGGAGGCCGCCGCGGCGAGCGCCGGCCGGCGTCCGACGGCGGCGCCGAGGCGCCGCGACAGGGTGGCCTTGGGGGTACGCTGCCACGCCTTGGACGGCCAGAAGACGTACCGGCCGAGCAGGGAGACGACCGCCGGGATGAGGGTGAGCGAGGTGATCAGCATGACGGCGACGGCGATGGCGAGCGCCGGGCCGAGCGAGCCGAAGAAGCCCAGGGAGGCGAGGAGCAGCACGAGGAACGCGACGATGACGGCTCCGGCGGCCGAGGTGATGACCTCGCCGACCCGCTGGACGGAGACGATCATCGCGGTGCGCTTGTCGTCGCCGGCGCGCAGCCGTTCGCGGTAGCGGAAGAGCAGGAACAGGATGTAGTCGGTGCCGATGCCGAACAGCACGATCAGCATGATCGTCTGCAGGTCCTGGCTGACGTTCAGGTCGAACGCCTTGCCGGCGGCGGCGACGAGCCCGGTCGTGATGGTCAGGACGACGCTGACGACCACGACGGGCAGCAGCGCGGCGATGGGGCTGCGGAAGATGATCAGGATCAGTCCGATGATCAGGATGATCGTGGCGACGCCGACGACGGCGAAGGCCTTGTTGAAGGTGTCCTCGTTGTCGACGAAGCTCGCCACGTCGCCGGCCACGCCCGCGGTCAACCCGCTGCCGGCCAGGTCCGGGCCGATGGCCGACCGCAGATCGCGTACGGAGTCGAGCAGCGCCGGGTCGTCCGGGGTGGTGGCGTCGAGCCCGACGTTGACCACCTGCACCGACTTGTCCGGCGCGACGGCCTGCGGGCCGGTCTGGTAGCCGGACGTGGCCGGGATGTTCCTGGCCTTGAGCGCCTGGGCGAACTGCCCGACCCGCGCCTCGTCGGCCGGCGTGAGCGGCTTGCCGTCCGCGCGCTTGACCACGATGGTGGCCGTGGCGGTGGCCTGCTGGGGGAACGCCTTCTGCCCGAGTTCGGTGGCCTGCACCGACTCGTACGAGTGCGGCAGGAAGCTCTCCTGGTCGGCGGAGGTGATGTCGCTCAGCGACGGCGTGGTGAGGATGATGGCGAGGGCGGCGAGCACCCAGCCGCCGATCACCCACCACGCCTTGCCGACGACGAATCTGCCCAGCCGCTCGAACATGGTTGCCCCCGTGTGTCCGGCTCTTCTGACGTCCGGGCCGGAGCACTGTCGCGCGCCCGCCCGTCACCATGACGGCAGCCCTTCGCTACCCGCGGTGAATCGTACCGCCGGCCGCCAATCCTTTTCGGACGCCTCGCGGCTTGGTCGCGCGGGCGGACGCACCACGGCGTGGACCGGCGGACGGACGCCCCACGGCGTGGGCCCCGCGGGCGGACGCCTCAGGGCGTGGACCGGCGGACACGCGCCTGTCTCGGGCCGCCGGCCTCCGCGACGTCGCGCCGCTTGAGCCCGGCCGCCGCGAGTGGCGACGTGGCCAGCAGGGCGGTGAGGTGTTCCTGCATCCGTTCCAGTGGCCCGTCGGCGCTGTGCAGTCCCTGGTGAAGGTCGCGGAGCACCTCGTCGGATCCGTTGGTGAAGGCCAGGATCTCGGCGAGGGAGAGCTGGTGGTTGAAGATCTCCGCCTCGTTCCGCCAGTCGTGCAGCATGCCGACGAGCGTTTCGTCGCGCCGGGGGGAAAGCACGGCCGAGGACAGCGCGGCGTTCACCGCCGACAGGCTCAGGCGGGGGTAGACCTGTCGGCGAGCCGGCTGCGTGGTGTCCACGGCGAACGGCGGTGAGGCCAGGATCCTCCCGTTGTCCCGCAACTCCTCGCCGATGGCCTGGAGGGCCTCCGCGCGCCGCTCGCGGCCTGCCGCCCAGCGTTCGGCGACGATGCCGGTGATGCCGCCGAGCAGGCCCAGGACCTGCACCGTCGGCTCGAAACTCGACGTGCCGGATGACCGGGTCCACCAGACGGCACTGACGACGAAGGCCACCGTCAGGCTGCCGGCGGTGACCAGCATGATCCAGGTGCGTGGTGCCGTCACCCAGGACGGCAGGGTTGCCGGGCGTGGCCGCCGCGGTCCGTTTGTCATTTGCCGGGGCGGCGGAACACGTCCCGGGCGGCCGTGTCGGGACCGGCGCCGGCGTCGCTGCTGGACAGCAGCATGAGGTCCATGCCGAACCGCCGGACCCGCTCGTACGCCTGGAACTGCGTGAAGGCCTCGCTCTCCACGAAGAGGCCGGCCTTGGCCAGCGCGGCGGCCAGGGCCTTGAGCTGGTATTTCCGGGTGATGAGGAGGCGGATGGTGTCGCCGCTCGGGAAGTGGACCTCGCTGCGGTTCGGCAGCACGATCTTCAGGTCCTCGGCCGAGCGGTTGCAGTAGATCACCTTGATGACCAGCGACCGGCCCTCGTCGACGACCCCTTCGAAGCGGACGTAGTTCATGTTCACCGAGAGGTCGGTGTTCTGGCGCAGGGCGCTGATGACGAACTCGCGGAACACCCAGCTGGTCTCGTACTCTCGGGCCGCCTGCTGCGCCATTCTCTCGTCGAGGTGGGACGCGGTGGCCACCTCCACCAGGAGCCGGTCCTGGGGGCGCAGCATTTGCTTGCTGAGCCGCTCGACCAGGTCGACGTCCTCGTCGAAGTTGGCCATCGTGTTGCCGAGCAGAGAAAACAGCACGGGCTCGTCACCCATGAGCCGGTCACGCAGTTCGTTCAGCTCCGCCACGTTCTCTTCGACCGAGAAGTCGAGTTGCACCGGCAGCAGTTGATTCCGGAACTGTCGGAAGAACGGCAGGGACTTTATCGGCTTGAGCCCGAGGCGCAGCATCTCCGCGCTCATGTCGACGGGCACGTAATACATTTCCGGGTTCTGCGGCTGGAGATCGGCCAGCACCACAGCGTCCTTCTCCCCGGTGCCGGGGCCGAGGCTGATGTAGTGGTAGGGCCGGCCGTTGTGCCGGGAGTGCAGGCTCCGCCAGCGCCGGCTGAAGGTCTCGATCCCGTCTCTCATGACGGGATAGTTGGGGTCGGTGCAGGCCCGCTGCCAGTTGACCGCCGGCTCGATCCCCCAGTACGAGTAGCCGGAGACGATCCGCTTCTCGTCCCCTGTGGACGAGAAGGGCCGCTGCAGCTCGGCTGCCAGCTCGTTGAGCTTTCGGGACTGGTCCTCCCCCACGAGGCACAGCGACCAGGAGAACTCGGTTTCCGAAATGACTTTCTCGAGTCGGCGCAGCAGCTTCAACTGCTCCCTGGCCTGCTGCTCCATGTTGTGCCATCTCCCGGGGGTGAGGTCCGACCGTCCCCATGTTCCGCTCGCCAACCTTAACAGCGGCAAAGTCGTCGAAGGTACCCACGTCGATGTGGCCCAGGGCCGGCGACACCGGACCCTTTAGTGGCAATTGCGCTATGCGGAAGCCGACCACACCAGGGAGTACGCAGTCAGCCTGCGGCCGGCCGATAGGCGTACACGGGCGCTTTCCTGCCGGCGCGCTCCGGACATCTGCCGCCCGGGCCGCCCACCATGCCGACCCTGCCGTCCGGGCACACGGTCACGTAACCCCGGCCCGCCCAGAACCCGGGCACGCAGACGAACCAGCGGCAGACATCGGGAGCCGGCTCGTGGACCAGCACACCGCCGCAGTAGTTGTAGCCGTAGGGGTTCTCGGGCGCCCCACACCGCTCGGGGGCTGTCGGCGGCGGCACGCCGGGAGAGCCGCTAGGACCGGGTGCCGGGTCGACGGGTCCCGGCGTCGGGGCGGGCTGAGGAGCACCGGAGCCGACCGGACCGCGAGTCGGTCCGCCGCTGCCGGCATCGGGAGCCGCCCGCCGGGCAGCGGTCGGGCGGGGCGCCGGGCGACCCGAACGTTCGCCAGCGGCGTCGGGGGCCCTCGTGCGGGAAGCAGTCGTGCCGGGCGCCGAGGGAGCCGCGCCCTCGCCAGGGACATCGGGGTCCGCGGTGCGGGAAGCGGTCGGCCCGGGGCCCGAAGGAGCGGCGCTCGGCCCTGTCGCACCGGGCAGGAGGCCCGGGGTGACCGGTGCGCCGCCACCGAAGGTGCCCTCGGGGCCCGCCCGGTCGGCAGTCATGGCGTACGCGGACAGGGCGGTGAGCGCGACGGCGGCCGCCAGTATCGCGAGGCGGCGCGGTGCCGGCGTGGCGACCGCCGGCGCCGAGGGCCGCGACCGCCGGTCGGCGACCGTCACGGGAGCGGCATCCCGCGGTGTCGAGGCGGCATGGCGCGGGGTGTAATCCCGTCGCCCAGCCCCGGACATCGCCCACATCCTCCTCTTCGGACCTGCATCGCTCACTCCTCGCGTACCCAGGAAGGCGGTCTTGCACGCACCCGTACCGGTGACAAGCTCGCGGAATCGGCGGCGGCCCGGCGCGGGGGCCCCTAGCCTGACGGGGAGGCGTAAGGGGGGCATCGTGGCGAACGCGGTCTGGGACGCGCTGGACGGCGTCCGCGAGGTCGAGATCACCGTGACCGGCCGGAGGACCGGCCGGCAGATCACCCACCCCGTGTGGTTCGTCCTGGACGAGGACAGCGTGTTCCTGGTGCCGGTGACCGGCTCGGACAGCCAGTGGTACAAGAACGTCCGGCAGACCCCGATGATCGAGGTGTCGGCGAACGGGACCGCGTTGAGTTCGAGCGCCACCCCGATCACCGAGGCCGACCGGGTCGACCACGTGGTGGAGCTGTTCAAGGCCAAGTACGGCGCCGACACGGTGGAGCGCTCCTACCCGAAGCACGACGTGGCGGTCCAGGTCCCGCTGGGGTAGCCGGCCTCGTCAAAACACGTCCTGGGTGCGCGAGTACGGGCCACAGCGGCGAACCCGGTAGGCGCGGTCAGAGCCTCCCCGGCGATCCTTTCCGAGGAGGCTCTGACCACTGCTGGCGGACCGGTTCGGCTATCTCACAGGCGCGGGTCCTCCTGGACCTTCAGGGCGTTGAGGATCGGGTCCCGCTCGCCGGTCTCGCCGCGGAGCTCGATCTTCAGATCGCCACCGGCGTGCTCGACGGTGATCGTGTTCATGTCCGCGGTCAGCGCACCCATCTTCGCCTGCACGTCGTGGTCGTGGAGCACGGCCTTGCCGTCGACCAGAACATCGAAGGTACGCATGCCGGCCTTGACCTTCTCGATCTCCGCGAAGTCGAGGCCGATCCGGTACGTCCCGGCGGGCGCGTTCTTGAACACGTAGGTGAACGTCTCGCCGGTCCGCTGGGTGCGGAACAGGTTGTCGTCCTCCGTGCCGCCGATGTCGGCCTTGGTGGCACGCGTCGTGCCGCCGACGTAGCCCCACGGCCGCGAGCTGAGCTCCTGGTCGGGCGACCAGACGAAGCCGTCGGTGCCGACGTGCCCGGATCCGCCCGCGTCGACGCCTTGCCAGTAGGCCGAGGTCGCCAGGCGGACCGGCTTGAGCTGGGCCTCGCCCTTGCCGGCGTTCGACGCCACGAGCACGTCCCCGACGAGCACGCCGGGCTCGACGCCGGCGTTGTCGGCCGTCGCCGTGACCGTGGTGGACTCGCCGACCGCGAGCTTCACCGTGCCGGTTGCGGCCGCGCCCGTGAGGGTCAGCCACGGAAGGTCGGCGGCCTCGTGCCCGCCGTCGCTGGTGCGCTTCTGCTCGCTGAGCCGCACCTCGAGCGGGGCGGAGCCGGTGTTCGTTACGGTCACGTCGGCCGTCGCCTTCTGGCCCTTGTCGAGGAGCCAGTCGAGGTCACCTCCGGTGACGGTGGCGATGCCCGTGGTCAACGCCGTGTCGACCACCTCGGCCTGATCCTTCCTGGCGATGGTCACGGGGTGGCTGGCGGTGACGTAGTTCGGCGCCGACACCTCCACGGTGTTCTCGCCGACCAGCGCCTGAGCCTTCCACCGGCCCTTCGCGTCGGCCGTGATGACCCGCTCACCGTTCGGCCCCTTGAGCGTGACGATCGCGCCCTCGATCGGCTTGCCGTCGTTCTTGTCGGTGACGGTGCCCTCGATCGTGCCCGCGGCCGGGAGGGTGTACTCCAGCCCCAGGCCGGCCTTCAGGATGGGCTGGTTGAAGGAGTACTGGCCCGCGGGGTTGCGCGTCAGGCTCTCCAGGCCGACCGTCGCCGACGACCCCCGGGTGAGGGGGTTGTCGCCGCCGACGCCGTCGCCGTACCCGATCTGGATGCGGCCGTCCGCGATCAGTGTGACCGAGAAGCTCACGCGAGCCGTCTGGTCGTTGTAGAAGGTGACGTTGCGCCACTCGATGACCTCAGCGGCCAGGCCGTCCACCTCGGTTCTGCCGAAGTAGATGCCCGCCTCGTCGTCGACGACCAGGTCGTCCCAGAGCGGATAGATCGCGTCGAACGCGTATGGCGACGGCAGCTCCGTGTTGTTCCCCACGGCGCTGGCCTGGTCGAAGATCAGCTGGCCGTTCGTCGTCACGCACACGCCGTCCCAGGCCGTGTCGTAGAACGGGAACAGGAAGCTGGAGTCGAACCACAGCACGCCGCAGACGTCGTCGCCGTGCCACCCGGACTCCTCCGTACCCTGGCGGTAGAGCCCGTCGGTCACCTTCATCGAGTACGAGCGACCGGCGGGGGCCACCGGCACGGGGCCCGGCTCCGGCTGTTCGGGCTGGGGCTCCGGCTCCGCGGTGTCTGCGCGCGGGTCGAGCGTCACACGCAGCGCGGCGATGGTCGGGGCCCGTAGGCCCTTCGAGCCCCGCAGCTCCACGGTCAGCGGACCGCCTTCGTGCTTCACGACGGCGGTGCGCCAGTCGGCGGCGTTCGGCCCCACGACCGCGGCCGCGTCGTACGCGTAGTCCGTCAGCGTTCCGTTCACGAGGACGTCGAACACCCGCTTGCCCTTGGCCACGTTTTCGATCTCGGCGAACCCGAGGTCGATCGCGTAGGTGCCCTTGGGCGCGTCGGGGAAGCGGTAGAACAGCTGCTTGTCCGGCGTGGTGCGCTGCGACTGGAACAGGGCGTCGTCCGTCGTGCCTTCGATCCCGGCCCGCGTGGAGGCGACCTTCGTCTTCCCCTCGTAGCCCCACGCTTCCTTGCTGGCGGCCTGGTCGCCGGACCAGGTGTAGCCGGAGCCGTCGGTGAACTTCGAGCCGCCGGCGTTGACGCCGACCTGGTACTTCGTGGTCGTGAGCGTCACCGGGACGTAGGTCTTGGACTGGCGTCCGGTGTCGGACCTCACCACGATGTTCGCGCCGAGGACTCCGGGCTTGGCGTCCTTCGAGGAGAGTGAGACCGTGACGGTCGTCGACTGACCCGGGGCGAGGGTGCCGCCGGTCGAGGACAGCGACAGCCACGGCAGGTCGGTGAGCAGGTCGTCCTCGACGTCGACCAGCACGACGTCATCGGCGACCTGGTCGGCCGCCCACAGCGCGCCGGTCGAGTCGGTTTCGAGGCCACCGCCCTGCGTCGCCTTCTGGCCCGGGAACCACCACGCGTTGACCAGCGAGCAGTCGTCGGGGTCGACCTGCAGCAGGCGGGTGGGCCTGTTGAAGGTGAGGTCGGTGTACCAGATGGTGTCGGACGCCTGGTTGTAGGCCAGGCCCATCACCTCGGGCAGCGGCGGCGCGCAGAACGACAGCAGCGCACCGGCGTTGTCGTGTGACGTGCCGGCGACGGTGCCGATCATGCCGTTCGCCCGGCCGCCGACGTAGAACACGTCCTCCGCCGGGTTGTAGGCGAGTCCGGTCAGCTGCAGCGTGGACCAGTCACCCTTGATCTGCCGGGTCTCCTTGCCGGTCTCCCGGTCGAAGCAGTGGATGTAGCTGGCCGGGCTGTCCTCCATCTGGCACATGTCACCGGTCCTGGTGTCGAGCGCCATGTCGAACGCCCGGTACGCGGGGTTCCACGACGCGTCGAAGACCTTGCCGGTCGGCTTACCGGTCACCGTGTAGGCGGTGTTGGTCCGCTCGATGTAGTCGTGGACCCAGACGTCACCGTCGTAGCCGATGCCGGAGGGCTCCTTCTCCGCGATGGTGCCCGGGATCTCGATGCGGGTGATGACGTCGCCGCCGGAGGTCGTACCAACCTTGGCGGCCGCCTGTGCTTCCGCGGCGCTGGACGTCGCCGCCTTGCCGTCGGCGTTCGACGGCTTCATGCCGCTCGCACCGGCCTTCCAGGCGGTGAGGTCGATCGTGCTGGCCGCACCCGTCCCGGTACGCGCGGTGGCGCCGGTGGCGTCAAGCTCGGGGTGGCGCGCGGCCTCGCCCAGGTCGTACGTGAGCGGGGCGGAGCCGGTGTTGGTCAGCGTCAGCGAGCCCACACCGTTCTGGTCGGTGCCCATCACGGCGTCGAGGCCGCTCGCCTTCAGACCGGCGACGCCCGTGGTGAGGCGCGCGTCGACAGTCGCCTTCGCGTAGAGCTTGTCGAGGGTGAAGTCGTACGACCCCGTCACGTAGTTCGGCGCCTCGACCGTCATCGTGTAGTCGGCGACCGGCAGCTGCCGGTGCACGATGCCCGTCGCGTTGGTCGTGACGCTCTCGACGAGGCCGTCCTTGTCGGTGAACGAGACCTTGGCCCCGGACACCGGCAGTCCGTCGTTCTTGTCGACGACGGTGGCGTCGAGGTAGCCCCAGTCCGGAAGGTCGTAGGTGACGATCATCCCGTCGTGGAGCACCGGGACGTTGTCGGAGAACCGGATGCCGTCCACGCCGGCCCAGCCCTGGATGCCGGTGACGGCGCGGGCGCCGCCGGTCACCGGGTCGTCGGTCCCGATGCCGTCGCCGTACCCGAAGATCACCTTGCCCGAGCGGGTGAGCGCGGCCGAGAAGCTGACCGGCTCCGTGTACTCGGACCGGATCGGATAGGCCCAGATCTTGGCGTTGCGGAACTCGACGACGAACGCGTCCTCGCCGTCGACCTTGGTGGCCGACGTGAAGACTCCCCCGCCCGGGGCGAACTCGACGGGGGACGTGACCCAGAACGGGAAGACGCCCGCACCGCCGCTGCCGGGTCCGGTGGAGGTGTCCGGGGAGATCACGCCGCGCAGGCTGATGCCGAGGGTGTCGTGGCTGCCGTTGTAGAGCGCGACCGGGAACGGCAGCTTCACCGTCGCCCACACGCCGCTGGTGAACGCGACCGGGTCGGTGCCGCGCAGGTACTCGCCTTCGGAGACCGCGCAGCTGTAGCCGCCCTTGTCGACGACGCGCCCGACCGGGATCTCCAGCGACGTGTTCTCGGTGCCGACGGTCAGCGGGAGGGACGTCGGCGAGAGGCAGGCGTTGGGCGTGACGGCGAGCCCGTACTGGCCCTCCGGCACACCGGCGATCGTGAACGCGCCGTTGGCGTCCGTACGTACCGGCTTCAGCGGCGTGTCCTTGACGGAGACGTCGGCGTTCGGTACCGGCTGCTTCTTGTCGTCGACGACCTTGCCGCTGATGTCGTGGCGCGCGGCGGCCGTGAGCGGCAGCTTGACGGAGGTGTCCTGGCCGAGGGAGATCGTGACGTTGGCGGTCGCGGTCAGGTAGCCGAAGACCTTGGTGCTGATCTGGTAGTCACCGGCCGGGAGGTTGATCTTGAACTGGCCGTCCTTGTCGGTGCCGATGGACCGGCTGAACGGTCCGCTGATCGTCACGTCGGCGGCGGGTACCGGGGCGCCGTCGGCGGTGACGACACCCGTGAGGGTGCCGCCCTGCCGGGGCGCGAGCTCGAGCAGGCGGACGAGGTCGAGCCGGCCTTCGCCGTACTTGTTGTTGACGTCGGCGGTGCCGCCGCACTCGGTGTCGTCGACGTCGACGGCCGAGTCGGCGAGCAGGCGGCGGGTCTGCTCAACCTGCCCGATGAGGGTCGGGTCGTAGCTCCACAGGTCGGCGACGGCGCCGGCGACGTGGGGAGCCGCCATCGACGTACCGGCCATCTCGACGTAACTGTTGTTCGGGTAGGACGAACGGACGGCGACGCCCGGAGCGGAGATCTCGGGCTTGATCCGGCCACCCTCACCCTCACCCTTGCGGGAAAACGACGCGAGCGTGCCGTCCGAGTCGTACGCGCCTACGGAGTAGGCACTCTCGGCGGAGCCGGGCGAGGAGACGGTGTCGCAGGCCGCGTACGGGCTGGTGTTGCCCGATGACCAGACGCTGAAGATGCCCGTGGCGCTCCAGGCCTCGTCGATGGCCTGGAAGAAGTCGTCGAAGTTGTGTTCGAGGGTCTGACCCCACGAGTTGTTGATGACGTGGGGGCGCTTGGACGGGTCAGGGTTGTTCCCGTTGACGTCGGTCGGGGCGAGCAGCCACCAGCCGGACTTGAGCAGCGACTCGACGCCGCTGCTGTCGCAGCAGCCGTTTGTCGCGATCCACTGCGCGTCCGGGGCGACGCCGATGTGCTCGGTGCCGTCGTCGCCGACCATGGTGCCCATCGTGTGGGTACCGTGTCCGTTGTCGTCGCACGGCGCGCCCGTGCACGTGCCCCGGGTGGCCATCCAGTTGTAGTTGTGGTCGACGGTGCCGTCGGGCTTCGCGCCGCGGTACTGGTGCATCAGGGCGGGGTGGTCGAATTGGACGCCCGAGTCGAGGTTGGACACGGTGATGCCCGCACCGGTGGCGCCCATGGCCCACGCCTGGGGGGCGTGGATGGCGTCCAGACCCCACGTGACGGTGCCTGCCTCAGCGGCGGCCTTCGGGGCGGCGGGGCGGGCGGCCTTGTCGGCCGGCGTCTTCTCGTCCACGGGCTCAACCAGCGCGACCTGCGGCGCCGCGTGGATCTCGGCGACCTGCCCGACCGAGGCGACATCGAGCGCGAGCTTCTGCGTGCCGCCCTTGACGAGCACGGCGTTGACGAGCGGGTAGGACGTGTACTTCACGCCCGCCGCGTCGAGCTCGGCGGCGACGGACGCCGCGGAGCTCTTCGCTGCCGCTTTCAGCGCGTCGTAGACGAACTGACCGCGGGCGGTCCAGTTCGCGATCTTCTTGGCGGGGGCGAGATCGGCCTTGGTGTCGAACGTGATCCAGAAGTCGGAAGCCGGCTGCGTGCGGAAGCGATCCTTCAGGTTCGACGCGATCTTGTTGGCGGCCGCGCCGGGATCAGGCTCGGCGGCGGACGCCGGTGTTGGCTGGATCATGCTCAGGCCGACCGCTACGGCCAGCGAAGCCGCGAGGGCTTTGAGTCTCATGTGGGGTCCTTCCCTACAGGGGCTGGTAGGGGTCGTGGCTCTCGTGGTCGTCGGCACCGTCGGCGTCCTGGGCGTCGGAGGCGCCGCGGGCGCTGACGCGCGGCTCGCGCGACAGCTCGAGAGGTGGCTGGTGCTCGCTGGCGGAGTCGTCACGCGCGACAGGTCGCTCAGCCATGCATTGGCCTACGGCTATGGATCATGCAGTCATGCTCGACGGACGAGTGACCGCTCGCTATCCAGCAGATACGTCAATTTTCACGACGCGTCGCCGAGGGAGTCCTCTTCTGCGAACACTCCGGCCTCCACCGCCTTGACCGCGAGCGCGGTCCGGGAGGTCACCTTCAACTTGCGCATCGCCGCACGTAGCTGTTGATCCACCGTCGCCGGCGACTTGGCCAGGATCCGGCTGATCTCCCGGTTCGTCTTGCCGCCGACAACGAGTTGGACCACGTCGAGCTCGCGAGGTGAGAGCTGATCGCCGTACCCTCGTCGGCCGCCGCGCCACAGTCGCGGGACCTCGGCGCCGTGTTCGCGAAGCCGCTGTGCGACACGGTCCGCATCGCCGCGGGCACCGAGCCTGAACAGTTGCTCGTACTGCGCGGCGAGCAGCTCTCGGCCTTGCTCGATCTGGCCGTGCGCGATGAGCGCCTCGGCTTGACGCTCGCGGGCGAGCATGGCGTCGTAGGGGCGCGGCAACGTGCTCCAGGCACGCGCCGCCCGACCGTAGGCCGTCGCCGCGCGGGCATGGTCTCCGGCTGCCGCGAGCAGCAGGGCGCGGCATACGGTGAGCGCGGCGCGAGGCGCAGGCGCCGTGCGGCCCCGCAGTCCTCTGGCGAACTGGCCGCCCAGGCGGGTTGCGGCCGTCAGGTCGCCCGCCGCGAGGTGCGCCTCGATCCGGGCGGGGACGAGGTCCGTCGCCCAGACCCAGATGTCTTTCTTCCGGACGGTGTCGATCGGCTCGTCCGTGATCTGCAGCGCCCGGCCGCTGCTTCCGTCCGTCAGCCACAGTCTGGCCAGCGCAGCGGCGGCCTCCATCGTGTCGTCGGCTGCGCCGAGACGGGCAGACTCCTCGAGGACCAGCCGGAACTGCTCCTCCGCGGCGCGCCGCCGTCCGGCTGCGGCTGCCAACCGGGCCGCGAGGCGAATGCTGCCGAGGTAGTGCGCCGGTCGGTCTCGATCGGCATCGGCGAGTGCGGCGCTTCGCTCCGCGAGACCCTCCCACCCGCCGGTGAACCACGCCAGGTTGGCCTGTTCGAGTCGGACGTTGTGCTGCAACCGGGACGCCTGCTCGGCCTCGGCAAGGCGCATGGCCACGGCGAGGTGATTTTCCGCGTCGGCGTACCGACCCCAGATCAGCGCGCCGGTCCCGACATTCGCGTGGATGCGGGCCACATCGAGACGCTCCGCCGAGGTCGCGCCGTCGACGGGCAGGTCAGCGACGACGTCCCAGGCCTCCTCTTCGCCGAGCATGAGCAACGCGGCGGCTCGGTTGCCGGCCAGGTTCAACCGCTCCGCCGGCGAATCGAATTCGGCGGCGAGCTCGGCGGCGCGATCCAGCCAACGCCGGTGGGTCGACGCCGGCCACGGCCCCGCATAGGCCCATCCCAGATAGGTCATCGCCCGAGCCGCCTCGACCGGGTCATGGTCGAGGTTGGCCACCGCCTGCTCCAGCTCGCCGAGTGCGGCCTGCGCCTCACCCCCGGTGATCAGGAGTCGACCCAGGGGGTTGCGGATCTCGGCCTGCTGGCGGGCGGACAGATCGGGGGTATCCAGGACCGAGCGCAAGGTGCGGATCACGCGGTGGTGGACCTCGTCGACCGGTTCACGACGGCCCAGTGCGGCAACTCCGGCGATGCGCGCGACTCGTGCCCGATCCGCCGGCGGCAACACAGCCCACGACAACAGATCGACCAGCAGGTCGACTGCCTTGGTGTGGTCACCCGAGGCCATGGCCAGCTCGGCACCCTGCTCGGCGTACCGCGCCCAGGACCGCGTCTCGCCCGCCTCACGGAAGTGGTGGGCAAGGCGTGCGACAGGCGGCGGATGGATGTCCTCCAAGGCGCGGCCGGCCAGCAGATGGAAGTGTCTGCGGTCGGTCAACGGGATCGCTTCGTAGACAGCCGTGGCGGCCAGCACGTGGCGGAATCGCCACCGGCCGCGGTCGTCTCCGTCCAGGACGCCGGCGTCGGCAGCCTCCGCGACAGCGTCCCGACACGCAGTTGGTGACAGACCGGCGGTCATCGCGATCGTGGCCAGCGACGACCGTTCAGCCAACGTGGCCGCGGCTCGCAGCACCTGCTGTGCCGTCGGCGACAGACGGCCCACCCGCTCCCGGGTGGAGTCGCGCACCGTTGGCGGCACCTGCAGCTCGCGCAGCTTCAGCCGGACCCACTGCCCGTCGCGAAAGACGAGATCGGCACGGTCGCACATGAGGCGAACCGACTCCTCCAGCGCCAGCGGAACGCCGCCGGTCCGCTCGTGCATGAACGTCGCGAACTCCTGCGATACCGGGTTGCCGTCCAGCATCGACGACACCAGCGCTGCCGTGTCGTCGGGTCGCATCGGCCCCAGGGCGATCCTCAGCTGGGTCACGCCAGCCGGCAACCGGGACGTCAGCCGCAGCAACAGCGATCCGACGTCCACCTCCTCCGGCCGATAGGAGATCACCAGGCTTGGCCCGTCCGACTGCTGGCGGGAGGTGACGAACAGCAGGAACTCCAAGGTCACCTCGTCGGCCCAGTGCGCGTCCTCCAGCACGAGAACGTCGACACGCAGAGCCCGCAGCAGCTCGTCCAGGGCGCGGAACAGGCGATGCCGTGCCGCCTTCGCATCGCCCAGGGGCGGCAGTGCGGGCGGCAGGTCCGAGGACCATTCAGGGAACAGGGGCCGTAACGCACCCGCGAGCTCGGTGAGCGGCGGTCGCGACGCCGGGCGGTCGATCCCACGGAACGCGTCGACGATCGGCCCCAACGTCAGCGACTCGCGAAGCGGCGGGCACACCGAGACCAAAGCCCTGCGCTGGTCCGGCCCGGCCAACCACTCCCGCAGCAGTCGGCTCTTCCCGATCCCCGCCTCGCCCTCCACCAGCACGATCGCCGGTGGCCGGGCCAGGGCGCTCCGAAGCGCCGTCATCTCCCGATCACGACCCACGAAGTGCGGCGTGGAAACCGTCGGTGACGTCCGTTCGTCCTCGGGCGAGGGGTCGAGCATGCGTGATGATCTCTCTTTTCGCTGCTCGGGCACAAGTACCATCGCGGCGCGATCCACGTACTGCTCGAAGCGGAGGGCCGGGCTGCCTCGCCCGGCCCTCCCCGACCGAACTCACTCGTTGCGGGCGGTCTCCGGGCCGGTGATCCGGCGCAGCAGCGGCAACGTCGAGGCGACGATCCCCAGCGATGCCGCCAGCCCACCGGCGACCATCAGGTAGAACGAGCCGTCCGGCGCCAGCAGCGTGTAGCCCAGCTGCGCCCGCAGGAACAGGTGCGCCGCCAGGAAACCCATCCCGGTCGCCACCGCCGCGACGGCCAGCAGCGGCACCACCGTCTCCAGCGCCACCACCCGCCGCAGCGTGCGCAGCTGCACGCCGCTGAGCCGCAGCATGCTGAACGGCCGCTTCCGGTCGGTCAGCCCGCCGGCCACGCTCACCGCCAGGCTGCACCCGGCGATCGGCAGGCTGGCCAGCATGACCACGTTGGCCAGCTGCTGGAACTGCACCATCAGCCGGGCGGAGTCCGCCTCCCACTCGGCGGTGCTGGACGGGAAGCGCACCGTCGGAAACGCGTTGATCAGCATGGTCCGGGCCTGCTCGAACGCGGCGCGGTCGGCGGTGTTGACGACCACCGACCGGATCGGTTGCCGCTCGACCTGCGCCGGGTCCATGTGGGCGTCGGCCCAGACGTAGCGGTCGTTGGTCAGGTCCCGCGCGCGCTCGCCGATGAGGTCGTCGGCCACGGCCGCGACCCGCGCGCCGGCGGGGCAGGTGCCGAACACCGCCAGGCGGTCCAGCTCGGCGCACGTGATGATGCCCGGCCACCACCATCGATAGGCGGGATTGTCCGTCCCATTCACCTCGAGCGGGGGCGGTGTGTCGACGGGGTTGGCGCGGACCAGGGTCACGCTGCGTACCCCCGGGATCGTCGCGAGTCCGGCCGGGATCTGGTCCGCGGTCGGTGCGGGGCCCTCCTCGGGCTCGAACCACGTCGACAGGGAGGTGGCGGCCACCGAGTCGGTGCGCGGCTCGCCCCGGTTCGCCACGTAGGTGGTGATGATGCCGGTGGCGACGCTGGTCACGAAGAGCGCCACGATCAGCCCGCTGACCGACCGGAAGGCCGCCCGGGGATTGTCCGCGAGGCGCCGGCCGGCGATGAGGGTGGCCGGCCGGCTGGCCCGTCCGGCCAGCAGGCGGGCGCCGAGCATGGTCAGCCACGGCCCGGCCAGCAGCAGCCCGGTCAGGATCAGGAGAAACCCCGAGAGGTACGCGGTGAGCTGGCCGTTGGTGGTGGGGGGACGCCGGCCGATGAAGTACGTCAGCTCGACGAGCCCGGCGACCAGCGGGATCAGCCGCCAGGCGCGCGGCGGTTTCGGGGTGACCCGGCGCGCGACGCCCAGCGGGGAGATCTGCACCCGGCGCAGCGCCAGCCAGGACGCCACGACGGCGCCGAGCGGGATGCCGAGCGCCACGGCCAGGACATCGCCGATGGCGAGTGACAGGTCGGCGGCGAAGAAGCGCTCGCCGGTGAACGGTATCGCGGCGAGCCCCGGGCGGAGCGCGAGGAACAGGCCGAACCCCACGGCCGTGCCGACTGCGGCCGCGAGCACGGATTCGACGGCGGAGATGACGGAGATCTGCCGGGGCGTGGCGCCGATCAGCCGCATGGCGGCGAAGCGCTGCTCTCGGCGGGTCGCGGCCAGCCGGGTGGCGGTGCCGATGAAGATGAGCACCGGGAAGAGCAGCGCGACCGCGACGATGGAGAGCACGAGGGCCATGCCGTCGTGGTTGATGCCGACGTAGCAGCCCCTGGCGCAGCTGCTCGGCGAGGTGGTCATGATCTGCGTGGCCTTGCGCGCCCCCAGGTGCTCCAGGTCGGTGGGCGTCCGGCCGATGACGATCAGCAGCGAGTCGGGGGACGGCAGCGCCACCCGTCCGATGGTGCCGACCTCATGGCCGGGGAACCGGTCGCCGAGCTGCGCGGCCGGCGTGGTCCGCAGCAACTCGCCGAGGGCGGGCGAGACGTAGTACTCGCCGGGACCGGGCAGGCGCGGGATGCCCGGCGGGACGGGCGCGTCCGGACCGGTCGCCGCGACCTCGACCCGGCCGATCGAATCGCCGTGGTAGTAGTCCTCCCGGATCAGCCACCACAGCGGGTCGACCGACGGGTCGGCGGCGGCCGGCGCTACGGCGGTGTTCAGCCAGGCGTATCGCTGGTTCTGCGCGTTGACCGCGTTCATGCCGGCGAGCGTGGCGAGCAGCATGCCGACACCGAGCGCCACAGCGGTGGCGATGACGGCGAGCCGGATGGCGGCCTCCCGCCCGCCGGCCAGGGACAGTCGGACCGCGAACCGGATCATGCGGACACCAGCGCGTTCACCTTGCCGTCGCGCACGATGACCTGCCGGTCGGCGTACGCGGCGACCCGGGCCTCGTGGGTGACGAGCACGACGGTGGTGCCCTGCTCGCGGGCCGAGGAGACCAGCAGGTCCATGACCTGCTCGCCGGTCAGCGAGTCCAGCGCCCCGGTCGGCTCGTCGGCGAACAGCGCGCCGGGACGGGCGACCAGGCCGCGGGCCAGCGCCACGCGCTGTGCCTGACCGCCGGAGAGTTCACCGGAGCGGCGCCGCTCCAGCCCGTCCAGGCCGAGCCGCTCGAACCAGGGCCGCGCCTCGGCGAGCGCGGCGGTCCGCTTGACGCCGCGGAGCAGCAGCGGCAGCGCCACGTTCTCCTCGGCCGTCAGCTCCGGCACGAGCTGCCCGAACTGGAACACGAACCCGAACTGGTCGCGGCGCAGGACGCTGCGCTGCGTCTCGCTGAGCGTGTCGATCCGGCGGCCGTCGAAGTGGATCTCGCCGCTGTCGGGCACCAGGATCCCGGCCAGGCAGTGCAGCAGCGTGGTCTTCCCGGAGCCGCTCGGGCCCATGATGGCGACGATCTCGCCGGGGGCCACCAGGACGCTGGCGCCGCGCAGCGCCTGGGTTTCGCCGAAGGAGAGCGTGACGTCGCGTGCCTCGATGGCCTTCACTTCCGCACCGCCTTCGCGAGGGCGTCCAGCCGGGCGGCCGTGGTGTCGATCCAGTGCAGGTCGGCTTCCAGGTGGAACAGGCCGTGGTCGGCGAGCATGGCGTCGACCAGGTTGCCGGAGCGCTTGATGTCGGTGAGTTCCTTCATCCGCACCAGGTGGGCGGCGCGCTGGCGGTCGAGGTAGTCCTCCGCGGGGCGGCCGAGCATCAGCGCCAGCACCACCTTGGTGAACAGGACCGTCTGCAGGTTGGGCTCGGCCGGGACCGGTTCGGTCAGCCACGACTCGACCTCGGTGGCGCCCTGCTCGGTGATGACGTAGCGCTTGCGCTCGGGGCCCACGCCCGGCTCGACCTCGCCGATCACGATCTTGCCGTCCCGGGCGAGACGGCTCAGGGTCGAGTAGACCTGGCCGAACGGCAGCGGCTTTCCCCGGCTGAAGAAGGCGTCGTAGTCGCGCTTGAGGTCGTAGCCGTGGCTGGGCTCCCGTTCGAGCAGGCCAAGGAGGGTCATGGGAACGCTCATGCCGAGACTATAACCCGAGGGTATACCTCGCGTATATATCTCGCGCGTATGTCAGCGCGCCCTCCCGCTGTCGACACCGGCAGCGGCGGGCTGTCCGGTCGCCGCCAGCGGGGTCAGTGCGAAGTGGACCGTGCGGCCGGTCCTGGCCCGGCCCAGCCGGTGCGTCAGCGGCACCAGCACCCCGTGCAGCAGCGGATGCTTGCCGACCAGCGCCCGGCTCGCCGCCCGGTACTCCGCCCCGCTCAACCGCCGCGCCACCGCCTCCACCGCCTCCCCGGTGGGCTTGCCGAGGGCGGTCGACGGGGCCAGAGTGACGTGCGGGTTGTTGCGGATCCGCCGGGTCTTCCACGCCTTCTCGAAGCTGCGCACGTACGCCCGCTCCCCCGCCACCGCGACGCTCACCGCCGTCGGCACGGGGGTCCCGTCCCGCTTGAACGTCGTCAACACCACGGTCTTCTGCCGCACCAACGGCGCCCACGCGGGCGCCGGGGCGGGGTCGACGTAGCCGACCACCCAGCCGAGCTGCCGCAGCCGGGCCACCAGCGCGGCCAGGGCCAGCAGGGCCGACAGCCCGACCAGCCAGGTCTGGGCCGTGCTGCCGCCCAGGTCGGCGTCGACCACGTGCGACACGGTGTGCGCCGCCGCGCCGACGACGTAGCCGGCCAGGGCGACCGCCAGGGCGTCGGCCCAGATGAGCGCCAGCAGCAGGGTCGCCCCGATGCCGAGCTGGAACGCCCCGACGTCGTGCACGAAGTGCTCGTGCGGCGGGAACCCCACCGCCGAGCTGAACGATTCCGCCCGGGCCAGCGCCCACACCCCGACGACCAGCGACGCCGTGGCGAGCAGTGCGACCGTCCCACGTACGAGTGCTCTCATGTTGGCGGGACGGGCCGGCGGCCTGGGATGTGACCTGGGCGCCGAGACGTCGCCGTCAGCCCTCGTGCGGAGCCCTCACTCACCAGCCAGTGAAAGGTCCCCCATGGGCGGCCAGTTGGTGGGGAGCGACAACTGGCCGCCGCTGGTTACCGCGCTTGAGTGGTAACTGGCTTTGGATCAGGTGGTGGAGCGGGCGATGGCGTGCTCGACGAGGGCGACTGTGGCCCGGGGGTCGGCGACTTGAATGATGAGGCGGGTGTAGCGCTCGTCGCGCAGTTCGATGACGACGGCTTTGGCCGGGTCGCGGACGTCCCAGAAGATGCGTTCGCCATCGACGTGGAAAGTACCGGCGATGATGACGCCCGGCAGGTGGGCGCCGGGCGCGCGGATGCCCTTTGGCTCCTTGATCACGCCAGGGTCGGCGGTGGCGCCTCGGACGTTGAGCAGTGGGATCGCCAGGCGGCTCTTGAGGGCCCAGAGCTTGTCCAGCCCTTCGATCTCGACGATGAGGCTGTCGTTGTCGATGCATACCTTTGCCATGGAAGCTCCTTCAGCGTTGCGGTTGGTGAATCCGGTCGAACAGGACCGTGCCGGCGCGGGCGGCGTCGACCCCGGTGCGGACCCGCAGACGCAGGCCGAGGATCGCCGCGGTGAGCGCGTAGGTCAGGGGTGACGGCGCGTCGTCGGCGGTCGCCGCGCCGTCGCCCAGGGTGAGATCGATGGCAGCGTCGAAGTCGCGCATGGCGCGGGCGACTTCCTCTGCCACCTCGGAGTCCACCGGCGCGCGTTCGACCACGGCCAGCAGCAGCAGGTCCAGGTCAGGGCTCGCGGTGTCGGCCACGAACATGTCCCGCAATGCTTGTGCCGGGTCGGGGGCCGCGGTGACCTTCGCCAGCAGTGGCCGGACCTGATGCTCCAGGTGCCACCGCAGGGCGGCCAGGTACAGCCCGCGCTTGCTGCCGAAGACCTTGTACAGGCTGTTGCGGTGCACGCCGAGGTGCGTCACCAGGTCGTCGACGGAGATGCCGTCGTACGCCCTGCCGGCGAACAGGCTTGCCGCCGCCCTGATCACTTCGGTCTCGTCGAATGCTCTCGGTCGGCCCATGGAAGGACCCTAGCCGGTTTAGGAACGATCAGTCAAGAACGCTCGTTCCTAAACCCCCCGCGCACGGGTGGCACCGGAAATTTGCTCCGATGCCACCCACTCCGCTTTCCGATAGCAGCTCAGCCCCAGTCCGTCATTTCAGCCTTCGTGCGGTCCCTCGCTTACCCGCCGCACGTCGACCTCGACGTCGATCCCGCTCTCGGTGAAGACGTCGACGAACCGCTTCGCCCACTCGACCGCCTCCTCCTTGGAGCGGACCTCGATCAGCCCGAACCCGGCGATCAGCTCCTTGGTCTCGGTGAACGGCCCGTCGGTGACGGTCTTCTTCCCCTTGGTCGCGGTGATCCGCGCCGACTCCTCGCTGCTCTTGCAGAGCCCCTCGGCGGCCAGCAGGATCCCCGCCCTGGAGACCTCCTCCATGTAGGCGCCCATCCGCTTCATGAACTCCGGCGACGGCTCGAAGTTGCCGGGAACGGCCTCGTCCAGCTTGTGCATCAACATGTAACGCATCTCAGTGCTTCCTCTCGCTGATCGTGTGCAGGGAAACCGCGGTGAGCCAGCCGAAGACCAGGGCCGAGCCGAGCGCCATCCGGACGCTCATGCTGCCCTGGTCGGGCCAGGCCATGACGGCGACCGTCGCCAGGGCGACGAGGACCGACGACAGCGCGCCCACCCGGCCGAAGCGGCGGGCGAAGACCAGGCAGGCGACGGTGAGCGAGCCGAAGGAGAGCATCGCGCCGACCCCGTGGCCGTAGGAGTGCCAACTCATCGTCTCGGGGTTGCCCTCCGGCGCGCCGGCCGGCCAGCCCATGCTCGGGTCGGCGCGGAGCACCCCGGCGACGATCAGCCCGACGCCGAGCACCGCCACCAGCGCGGGCCCCCACGTCGCGGCCGGTCCGCCGCGCAGCGCCCGCCGGAAGCCGGCCGCCCCGGCGAGGGCCAGCAGCCCGGAGACGACGAAGTTGGCGATCTGGATCCAGCCGTGCTCGCCCAGGGCGAGCAGGCTGAGCGGCTGCCGGCTCAGGTCGAAGCCGTCCCGGGTGAACGCCTGGACCAGGCCCAGCCCGAGGAACAGCGGCCCGGCGGCGGCGCCCGCGGCCAGCAGGGTGGCGGCCGAGACACCCCGTGTGGTCCCGGCCTGGGTGAGCGTCGTACTGGTCATCTCGATCTCCTCGTCATCGGTGCTCTCACCGACGCGTCGATCGGGGCGACACGGATCCGACATGAGTTCTCAAGATTTTTTACGAGCCGCAGGCGGCGGCCCGGTCGAGCAGCAGGGCCCGCTCGCGGGCGTTGCCGGTGAGGGAGGCCGCCCGCTCGAACTCGGCCCGTGCCTCCGCGTGCCGACCCAGCTTGAACAGCAGGTCGCCGACCACGCTGGGCAGCAGGTGGTAGCCGGCCAGTGCGGGCTCGGACTCCAGCTCCCTGGCCAGTTCGAGGCCGGCGGCGGGCCCGTCGGCCTGGGCGACGGCGACGGCCCGGTTCAGCTCCACCACGGGCGAGGGCACGAGCCGGACCAGCTCCGCGTAGAGGGTCGCGATCCGCGCCCAGTCGGTCTCTTCCGGGGTACGCGCCCGCGCGTGGCAGGCCGCGATCTCGGCCTGGAGGGTGTACGGGCCAGGGTGGTCGGTGCGGGCCTTGTCGAGGGCGGCGAGGCCGCGCCGGATGAGCAGTTGGTCCCAGCGGCTGCGGTCCTGGTCGTTGAGGAGGATCGGTGCGCCGTCGGGGCCGGTGCGGGCCCGGGTGCGCGACGCCTGGATCTCCAACAGGGCGGCGAGCCCGTGCACCTCGGGTTCGTCGGGCATGAGCCCCTGCAGCAGCCGGGCCAGGCGGAGCGCCTCCTGGCTGAGGGCGGGACGCATCCAGTCGTCGCCGACGGTGGCCGAGTAGCCCTCGTTGAAGATGAGGTAGACGACTTCGAGGACCGAGTCGAGGCGTTCGGCGGCTTCGGCCGGGCCGGGCACCTCGAAGGGGATCTTGGCGGTGGCGAGGGTCTGCTTGGCCCGGGTGATCCGCTGCCCGATGGTGGGTTCGGTGGTGAGGAAGGCGCGGGCGATCTCGCCGGTGGTGAGGCCACCGAGCAGCCGCAGGGTGAGCGCGGCGCGGGCGATCGGCGACAGGATCGGGTGGCAGGCCACGAAGATCAGCCGCAGCAGGTCGTCCTCGATGTGCTCGTCCAGCGCGGCGTCGAAGTCGGGGGTGACCTGCTCGTCGAGGTCCCGGCCGAGCTCGGCGAGCGTGCGCTGCTGGGTCTGCCTGCGGCGCAGCATGTCGACGGCCCGGCGCTTGCCGACGGTCGTCAGCCACGCCCCGGGATTGGCCGGCACGCCGTCGCGCGGCCACTGCTCCAGCGCGGCGACCAGCGCGTCCTGGGCCAGTTCCTCGGCCTGGCCGACGTCGCGGACCAGCGCCGCGATGCCGGCGACAACCCGGCCGGCCTCCATCCGCCACACCGCCTCGACGGTGCGCCGCGCGTCGGACTCCCCCATGGGCACATCTCAGCAGGCCGGTCCGACGTTCGCCAGCAGACCGGAGAGTGTCGTAGGCGGCTCGTAGCCTGGCGCGGTCATCGACGATCGCAGGGAGGCGACGTGCTCGACCACTTCTCCGTCATGGTGCGCAACCTGCCGGCCAGCGCCGCCTTCTACGACGCGGTGCTCGCCCCGCTCGGCGGCCGGCGGATCATGGAGCCCGGCCCGATCGGCTACGGCGTCGACAGTCCCGACTTCTGGCTGGTGCCCGCGCCCGCCGACGCCGGCACGCCGCTGGAGGCGCACATCGCTTTCACCGCCCCGGACCGGGCGGCCGTGCAGGCGTTCCACGACGCCGCGGTGGCGGCCGGCGCGGAGGTGCTGCACGCGCCGCGGGTGTGGCCGGAATACCACCCGACCTACTTCGGGGCGTTCGTCCGCGACCCGGACGGCAACAACGTCGAGGCGGTCTGCCACCGGCCGGAGTGAGGCGTCCGCGCTTCCTGGTCGGCCTCGGGACCCGGTGCGGCAACACCGGTCCGGCGGCGGCCCGGCGCATCGGGCGCCGGGCCGCCGCACTACCACCGGGTTCCGGTCGTTGAACCGGGCGGGTCCACGAGGGCCCGACGAGGAGGCAGCATCGGGTGTTCGACGGCTTCGCGGAGCTGGACATCGTCACCAGCGACACGACGATCCATGGGCGGCGGGGTGGTGACGGGCCGCCGGTCCTGCTGCTGCACGGCATGCCCGAGACCCACCTCATGTGGCACCGGGTCGCGCCGCGGCTCGCGGAGCGGATCACCGTGGTCGCCACGGACCTGCGGGGTTTCGGCGACAGCGGTGCGCCGCCCAGCGCGCCGGACCATGCCCCGTACAGCATGCGGCGGGTGGCCGCCGAGCAGGTGGAGGTCATGCGGCTGCTGGGCTACGACCGGTTCGCGGTCGTGGGGCACGATCGCGGCGGGCGGTGCGCGTACCGGATGGCGCTGGACCATCCCGACGCGGTGAGCCGCCTCGCGGTGCTCGACATCGTGCCCACCGGCGACGCGTTCGACCGCGCCGACATGGCGTTCAGCCTCGGGTTTTGGCTCTGGTCGTTCCTCGCCGCGCCCGAGCCGGTGCCGGAGCGGCTGGTCGCGCAGGCGCCGGAGGTCATCGTCGACCACATGCTCGACGATCTGTCGGAGGTGCCGGACGCCTTCCCGGCGGCGGTGCGGGCGGAGTACGTGGCGCAGCTCCGCAGGCCGGACGCCGTCCACGCGATCTGCGAGCAGTACCGGGCGGCGGCGACGCTGGACTACGAGCACGACCGGGCCGACCGGGGCCGGCGGCGGATCGGCTGCCCGGTGCTGGCGCTGTGGGGGCACGCCGGCCCGGTGGCGACCTGGTACCGGCCGCTCGAGGTGTGGCGGGCCTGGGCGGACCAAGTCGAGGGCGGGCCGGTCGCGGCCGGGCACTTCCTGCCCGAGGAGGCGCCCGACGAGACGCTGCGGCACCTGCTGGCGTTCCTCTCCTGACCGCGGGACGCCGGGTGCGGGCGACCCGGG
Organism: Micromonospora sp. A3M-1-15; assembly: GCF_024213425.1. Taxonomy (NCBI): domain Bacteria; kingdom Bacillati; phylum Actinomycetota; class Actinomycetes; order Micromonosporales; family Micromonosporaceae; genus Micromonospora; species Micromonospora sp. A3M-1-15. The sequence continues at coordinate 1,381,056 of NZ_JANAVK010000001.1, forward strand.
GCACGATGGGCAGGTGGACATCGAGCCGGTCGACTGCGCGCCCGTGCGGGCGTTCCCGCGCGCGTGGTTGCGGCAGCGCTGGCAGGACCTCACCTTCCTGCACTGGGCGGTCGAGCCGGAGGTGGTCGCGCCGCTGCTGCCCGCCGGCACCCGCCCCGACACCCTCGACGGGCTCAGCTACGTGGGGCTGATCGGCTTCCGGATGGTCGGGCTGGGCCTCGGCCGGGGTCCGGGGGTGCCGTACTTCGGCAGCTTCTGGGAGACCAACGTCCGGCTGTACTCGGTCGACGGCACCGGGCGGCGGGCCGTGGTGTTCCGCTCGCTCGACGCTTCCCGGCTGGTGCCGGTGCTGGTGGCGCAGCTGAGCCTGCGGCTGCCGTACAAGTGGTCGGCGATGCGGCTGGACCGGGACGGGGACCGCCTCACCTACCGCTGCCGGCGCCGCTGGCCCGGCCCGGCGGGGGCGTCGAGCCGGATGGCGGTCCGGGTCGGTGAGCCGATCGCCGACCCGACGCCGCTGGAGCATTTCCTCACCGCCCGCTGGGGCCTGCACACCCGGGCGTACGGGCGCACGCTGCACCTGCCGAACTGGCATCCGCGGTGGCCGTTGCACCGGGCGGATCTGCTGCACCTGGACGACGAGCTGGTCGCCGCCGCCGGATTGCCGCCGCCGGCCGGGCCGCCGGTGAGCGTGCTCCACTCCCCCGGCCTCCCGGTCGTGTTCGGCGGGCCGGCGCCCGTGCGCTGAGGCGTCAGCGCAGCGGGTCGTGGGTGCCGCGCGGGACGTCCGGCCGGCAGCGGCGGACCCGGTCGGCGGCCAGCCGCCCGCCCACCGCGAGGCCGTACTTCTCCACGGCGGCCAGGCCGTACGCGCTGCACGTGGGCGTGTAGCGGCACTGGGCGGGCCAGCGATGCGACAGCCACCGGCGGTAGCCGAGGATGGCGGCACGGCCGGCGCGATCCACGGCGGGCCCGCGCACCACGCCGGCGGCCACCGCGCCGAGGGTCAGCAGCAGGGAGAAGAGACCGAGGTCGCAGCAGCCCGGGCCGTCACAGTCGGGGAGATCGCAGTTGCACCAGTCCCGGTCCTTCTTCTTCTGGCGTCGCTTCCGCATGATCACCAGGCCATGATGCGACACGCGTGCCAGCGGCCTGGGCCAGCGCCAGCACGCTCAGGCCGAACATCAGCACACCCAGGGGAAGGTGGACCGACGGGACGTGCGCGATGCCCAGGACGACCTGGACCGACGCGAGCACGAAAACCCGGACGCGTACCGGACCGGCCGGAGGGAGCCGCCGCCCGGCTTCCACGCCAGCACGGCCGCGAGCACGTAGAGCATCGACGCCCCGTACATGACACGGGCTCCGACGGTTTGCAGGGTCTCCCCGTAGGACGAGGTCAGCAGAAGTCCGGCGGAGATCGCCTGACCGAAGATGGTCAGGGTCTGGAGGGCGATCGCGATCCGCAGGAACGTGGAGCTGCGCGGTGCCGTCGCCATCACCTGGGTGGCCATGTCACTGCTTCCTACTTGTTGCTCATAGTTGAGCGGTTCGGATGGTTCGCTCTCCGCCCGGTGGTGGCTGGGCTGGAGTCCTGGACCGGCAGTCTGGTCCGGTGGCGATCGGTCCGGTCCTGCAGGATCTGCTTCACCTTGTGGTGTGGGGTGTGCAGGGCGATGTCGGGGTCGCCGGCTCGGTGCAGGATGTTGATCGCGGCGTTCACGTCGGCCTGCCACACCACCCTGCACGAGGTGCAGTGAAATCGGTCCCCGCTGCGGCGGCCGAGCCGGCCGCAGCGGTGACAGGTTTGTGAGGTGTAGGCGGCGTTGACGTGGACGAGCGCAGAACCTCTGCGCTCCGACACGTTCTTGAGGGCCTCGGCGGTGACTCCTTTGGTCCACGCGACGAGACGCCGGCTGATGTTCTTGCCCAGCGGCTTGCGGCCGGTGAAGCGTTTGGTGAGATCCTCGGCGACCACGGTGCCGGCCTTGTCCACGACCTCGTGCACCGCGGTGAAGATCTCCGTGCGCACCCGCGCCCGATGTCGGGCGGCCTGCCGATCCCGCTTGATCGTGCCGAGATTGTTGACCTTGATCCGGTGCGCTTTCGCGTGGTTCCCACGCAGGGCGGCGTTGTTGGCGATCGAGCGGAGCTTCGCCCGGCGTCGGTTTCGTTCCTTCAACCGATCCGACTCGCGGGTGAGCAGCACGCCGAGCCCTGTGCCGTGGGGCTGGCCGTCGGAGTCGGTGAGGGCTTCGGTGTAGCCCTTGTCCACGCCGATCGTCGCCTCGCCGCATGGTCGCTGTGATGAGCGCATCTGCGCCGCGTCGATCTGGTAGTGCACCTCGACCCGTCCGCTGCGCAGGATCAGCCGCACGGTACCGGTCGGCGCGACGGTCGTGCATAGCGGGATCCTGACCATCTTGCGGGGCTCGAGACCGGGGATCGCCAGCCACAACCGTCCCCGCCCATCGACAGTGGTGTTGTGCTTGTCGGCGCGTACCACGATCTGATCGTGCGTGCGGTTGTGGCCCCGCTTCCAGTGTTTGCGCATCTGCCGGGCCAGGAACGGATCGTCAGCCCACTGGTCGGCCTTCAGCGCGGTGAACATTCGTTTGCGCTCGGCCGGATCGTTGGTGCGTCGGTTGATCGCCCGCCGGACGTCGACCTTGGCCGCCTCCAGGTTCGCGGCGACGTCGGCCATGGCGTCGCGGACGGTTTCCTTCCACGCATTCGCCAACACGCCGAACTGCACATGCGTGCCGTCAGCCAACCACCGGTCCCGCACCTGCCGGTCTGTCAACCCAGACCCGACTCCGGCGATCGAGCCGTAGCGCTGCCACACCTCGCTGCGCACCCGGCCCAACCGACGAGCCTGCTCCACCAAAGCGGCGTACTTCCCCGGGTTCAGTCGGGCCGAGTAGGCGATCCGGGTGACCTTCACCGGTCACCATCCATGGTCAAGTCCGCCCTCTTCAACTCCTCCTCGTAGCGGCGCAAACCGTCCAGCCGGCACGAGAAGGTGCGCACGACGGCCAGGAGGTCCTCGACTAACTCCTGCTGCGGGGACAGGGACTCCTGGTTGGCCACGACGATCTCGCAGCCGCCACGCGCCGCCACATGCTCCAGCAGGTCGAACCCGAACCGGGCCAACCGGTCCTGGTGCGCCACCACCAGCGTGGCGACCTCGCCCCGGTCGACCGCGTCCATCAACGCCAGGAACTTCTTACGGCGAAGGTCCATCCCGCCGCCGACCTCGCTGATCCACTCGTCCACGGCCAGACCGCGAGCGAGGCAGAACTGTTGCATCGCCGCCACCTGCGAGGCCAAGTCGACCTTCTGACCCGGCGACGAGACCCGGCAGTACACCACAACCTTCCGCCGGTCGGCGTCGAAGCCCGGCTGCAGCACCCGGCGCACATCCGAATCGTCGAAATACCGCTGCCCGGACGGCAGACGACGGGCCGTGATCCGGCCCTCCGCCTCCCACCGGCGCACCGTACTCACCGAACGGCCCACCCGCTTAGCGAACTCGCCGATCCGATACACGCTCGCCACGGCAGCCGATTGTGGACAGCTCTAGAAAGGAAAGCAACTACTAGTAGCGGCTCCCCGGCATCCCGGTCGTGTTCGGCGGCCCGGCACCGCTGCGCTGAGGTGTCAGCGCAGCGGATCGTGGGTGCCGTGCGGGACGTCCGGCCGGCAGCGGCGGACCCGATCGGCGGCCAGCCGCCCGCCCACCGCGAGGCCATACCTCTCCACGGCCGCCAGGCCGTACGCGCTACAGGTGGGCGTGTAGCGGCACTGGGCGGCCCAGCGGTGCGACAGCCACCGGCGGTACCCGAGGATGGCGGCGCGGCCGGCGCGGTCCATGGCGGGCCTGCGGACGACTCCGGCGGCCACCGAGCCGAGGGTGAGCAGCAACGAGAAGAGGCCGAGGTCGCAGCAGCCCGGGCCGTCACAGACGGGAAGGTCGCAGTTGCACCAGTCCCGATCCTTCTTCTTATGGCGCCGCTTCCGCATGATCACGACGCCATGATGCGACATCCGCGCCAGCGATCCGAGACGCGCCGGATGTCAGGCGGCGTCGGCGATCGGGGAAAACCCGACGTCGAGCCGCATGTCCAGCGCCCGGACGAGCCGTTCGAGGACGACGAGCGTGGGTACGGTGCCGCCGGCCTCGTTTCCGACAGGCCCCGCATCGGACCTCAGCGCCGGGCCAGCGCCAGCACACTCAGACCGAACATCAGGACACCCAGGGGGAGATGGACCGACGGGACGTGCGCGATGCCCAGTACAACCTGGACAGAGGCGAGCGCGAGGAATCCGGACGCGTGCCAGAGAGGCCGGGGCGAGCCGCCGACCGGCTTCCACGCCAGCACCGCCGCGAGCACGTACAGCATCGACGCCCCGTACATCACACGGGCTCCGATACTGTGCAGCGTCTCTCCGTAGGACGAGGTCAGCAGCAGTCCGGCGGAGACCGCCTGAACGAAGATGGTCAGGGTCTGCAGGGCGATCGCGATCTGCAGGAACGAGGGGCTGCGTGGTGCCTTTGCCGTCACCTGAGTGGCCGTGGCCATGTCATTCCCCTTTTCCGCCCTCGGGCAGCAGGTCGATAAGGTCTCACCAGCCCGACGACGCGGGCCTGCGAAAGGTAAGGCGAGGGGGCGGCCGCAAGCGTGGGGACTGTCGCGACCAGCGCGGATGAGATAGCCGGCGAACGACGCCAACTGATCAACGTCGCCTACCGGTTGCTCGGTTCGGTGACCGAGGCCGAGGACGCGGTGCAGGACGCCTACGCCCGCTGGTACGGGCTGCCGCCGAGCCGGCGGGAGGAGATCCGGTCCCCCGGCGCGTGGCTGACGACGGTGACCAGCCGAATCTGCCTGGACCGGCTCGGCTCGGCGCGGGCCCGCCGTGAGCGCTATGTCGGCGCGTGGCTGCCCGAGCCGCTGCCCGACTGCACCGAGTGGGACCACGCGGGTGGCGCCGGCCCCACCGGCCGGGCGGACCCCGCCGATCAGATCGTCCTGGACGAGTCGGTGTCGATGGCCTTCCTCGTCGTCCTGGAGTCGATGACGCCCGCCGAGCGGGTGGCGTTCGTCCTGCACGAGGTCTTCCGGTACCCGTTCGCCGAGATCGCCGACGTTCTGGGGCGGACCCCTGCGGCCTGCAAGCAGCTGGCGGCCTCCGCCCGGCGGCGGGTGGCCGTCGCGAGCGCTCCGGTGCCGGCCGGGCAGGCCGACGTGGTGAGGCACGTCAAGGAGGCCTGGGAGAGCAGGGACATCCCAGCCCTCGTCGGTCTCCTCAACCCGGCTGCCGTGATGACCGCCGACGGCGGCGGCATGGTCGGCACTGTCCTGCGCCCGGTGGAGGGCGGCGCGCGCATCGCGCAGTACATGGTCGCGATCGCCGAGATGGCTCCGGGGCTCGAACTCCTGGAGCGGTCGGTCAACGGTGTGCCGGGCCTGGTGGCCCGGCGTGGCGGTGTCGTGGTGACCGTGGCCTCGTTCGACGTCGCCGACGGGCGCGTCAGCCGGATCTGGGCGGTCCGCAACCCGGAGAAGCTGCGGCCGTGGGCGCAGGAGGGCTGACCAGCCCTCGTTCAGCCGGCGTGGACAAGCGCCATCGCGTCACGCCGGAACAGCTCAACCGATCGGATCTGGTTCGGTGGAGTCGGGTGGGGCGACTGCCGGGTGCCTAGCGTCGAGGGCGTCAATCGGAAGGAGCACCGGGTGCTGGAGCGGCTCAACCAGGCCATGGACGACCTCGAACGCCACCTCGACCAACCGCTCGACGTGGCCGGGCTGGCTCGGATCGCCTGCACGTCGGAGCACCACTTCCGGCGGCTCTTCTCGGCTCTCGCCGGGATGCCGCTGTCGGAGTACGTGCGCCGGCGCCGGCTCACCGTGGCCGGCGCCGAGGTGCTGGCGGGCGAGGCGTCGCTGCTCGACGTGGCGGTCCGCTGGGGGTACGGCTCGAACGAGGCGTTCGCCCGGGCGTTCCGCGCGGTGCACGGGGTCGGCCCGGCCGAGGCCCGGCGCACCGGGGCGGTGCTGCGGTCGCAGCCCCGGATGTCCTTCCGGCTCGTCGTCGAAGGGAGCACCAGCATGGACTACCGGATCGTGACCAAGGACGCCTTCACTCTCGCCGGGGTGAAGGCCCGGGTGCCGCTCGTCCACGAGGGGATGAACCCGCACATCGTGGCGTTCATCAAGGGTCTCGACCCGGAGAAGGTACGCCGGATCGAGGCGCTCTCCGACCAGGAGCCGCACGGCATCGTCAACGTGAGCGACGACCTGGCCGGCTCTCGGGCGGAGGGTACCGAGCTGGACTACTGGCACGGGGTGGTGACCGGCGCGGACGTGCCGGAGGACCTGGACCGCCTGCCGGTGGCGGCCGGTTCCTGGGCGGTGTTCACGGTGTCGGGCGAGTTTCCGCAGGCGGTGCAGTACCTGTGGCGGGACGTGTTCACCCAGTGGTTCCCGTCGAACCCGTACGAGAGCCGCCCGGGGCCGGAGATCTCGAAGGTGCGGGTGTCGGCGGACGGGAAGACCGCCGACGCCGAGCTGTGGATCCCGGTGCGGCGGGTCTGACGGGGAGCTCACACCTCTTCGGCCCAGGCTCGCCGGACCGTCAGGACGTGGCCGTGGCCCCCTGCGTCTGCGCCGCCTGTTTCAGGCAGGCCGGCACGTCGTGCACGTGGTAAGGGTGTTCGTTCGGTTCGATGCCGGCGAGGAACATCGCGTACACGGCGGCCATTCGCAGCGGCGCGACCGGGCGGAGCAGGTCGACGGCCCGGCGCGGATCGCTGCCGGGCACGTCGGCCCGCCAGCGGGCGACCCAGGCGTCGAGCAGTGGTGCGGCGGTGGCCGGGGCCAGGGTTTCGGTGAGGCGCAGGATGTCGAAGGCGGGGTGTCCGACGAATGCGTCGCCCCAGTCGATGACGGTCCGCCGGATGCCGTCGCCGCGGACGTTGCCGGGGTGCAGGTCGCCGTGGACGAGGGTGTCGGGCAGGCCGCAGTCGCGTACCTGGTCGAGCCGGTCGTCGAGGCCGGCGAGCAGGTCGGCCACGACCGAGAGGTCATGCGGGGCGAGCCGGTCACGGGTCCAGCCGGCGAGGGCCGGCCCGCGCAGGTCGGGTACGCCGGCGGCGAGCAGCGCGGTGACGTCGGCGGCGGCGCGGAGTTGGAGGCCGTGGTGGTCGGCGGCGATGGCGGCCCGTTCCGCCGGGCCGGCGGCGTAGCGGTCCTCGCCGGGGATGTGGTCGAGGAGGATCCGGCCGGTGTCGTCGGCGGCGAGCAGGGTTGGCGTGGTGTCGGGTGCGGCGGTGGTGAGCCAGCGCAGCACGGCGGCCTCGTGTCGGAAGAAGGGAGGCACCTGCTTGAGCCAGGCGCTGCCCCGCTCGCCGTCGAGTCGCCAGATCGCGGAGAGGTTCCAGGTGCGGTGCTGGGCGACGGCGATCACCGTCCGGCCGAGCCGGTTCAGCTCGGCGGTGGCCCAGGCGAGGCTGCGGGCCGGGCCGCCGGGCTCGGCCCAGGGGGCGCGCAGCGGGTGCGGCGTGAGGTCCACGGACACCGGTGCCAGGGGTACGGCCGGCGGCGCGGTCGCCTCGGCGAGGTAGGTGAGATGGCCGCCGGGCGGTTCGGGACGGTCGGCGGTGAGCAGCCGCAGGACGGCAACCTCGACGCCGTAGCGGCGGTGGGCCTCGTCGACGATGGCGCCGACCTGCTGCCACCAGGGCTCTGGCACGTCGTACGGGGGCAGGGCGCCGAGCGGCCGGCCGGCGGCGTCGACCAGGACGAGAGTCACCGTGCGAGACACGCCGAGACCGTAGCGTCACTTCCACCTGACAGCGAGCGGTTATCGACCGGTCCGCCTCGCGCCGGTCAGGCGTGTCAGGCGCCGGTCGTGACCTGACAAGGGCTGACCGGGTTCGACAGACCCGGACAGCGCAACCGGACGTGGCGGGATGCCCGTACGGCCGGGCGTGTCCGTCCCCGAGTCGGATCGGGGGTCGGCGGTCCGGGACGGGTACGGGTTGCACCCGGATGCCTTCGGCACGACCGGCGGCGAGGCTGGGGCCATGACACTCACCGATAAGCCGACGCGCACGTCATACCCGTGGTTGCGGCCGACCGCCCTGGCCGCCGCGCTGCTGCTGCTCGGCTACGGCCTCCTGCGCACGGTCGACCGCCTGGACGGGCACAGCGACAAGGGCGCGTGGGCGTGGAACACCGGGCACACCCTGTTCCTGGTCGGCATTCTCGCGTTCGGGGCGGTGATCGTGGGGCTGCACGGCCTGCTGCGTACCGTCTCGCCCCGGCTGCGGGCGGTGGACGACGTGGCCGCGGTCGCCGGTCTGGTCGGCGCGGCCGCGTTCATCTGGGTGATCCTCGGCGACCTGTTCCCGCGGTTCGCCGAGGCGGTGCCGCCGCCGGACGTGGTGCTGCTGGGCGGGCCGATGCTGTTCGAGCTGGGCCTGCTGGTGCTGCTGGTCCGGGCGGTCGTGCTGCGGCTGCTGCCGGTGTGGGGGCCGGTGCTGGTGCTGGCCGGGTTCGTCGCGATCGCCGTCGATCTGGACCTGCTGCCGGTCGGCGCGGCCCTGGTCTTCGGTGGACTGTTCCCGCTGCGGCGGACTGCGGTCGGCGGTGCGCTCGGACCCGGTCAGGCAGCGTAGACCGGGCGTCTGGTGCCGCCGTGTTCGGCGCACCCTCCACCCTTCATGCCGGTCCTGCTGGTCAGGCCGTCCTCGCACTGGACCAGGTATCCGTTGCCGCTCCAGAGGTTGTCGACGCAGGCGAAGTAGTCGCACACGTCCGAGGCGGGGGCGTACACGTAGGAGCCGCCGCAGTAGTTGTAGCCGTACGGGTTGGCCGGCGCCCCGCAGCGGTCCGCCGGGGTGGGGCTCGGCGAGGTCGGCGCGGGACTGCCGGTCGCACTCGGCGACGACCGGGGGTGGTCCCGTGGCCCGCCGGTGGCGGGGGTGGTCGTCGCGGGGGTGGTCGTCGCGGAGGTGGGCGCGGCGGTGCGGAATTCCGCGGCCGGCGGCGGGTCGGAGGTGGTGCCGGTGGCGGGGGGAGTGGTCGGGCTGTCCGGTGCGCTGGGACCGGGGGACCCGGACGGCACGCCCGGGCCGGTGGGCTCCACCCCGGTGCCTCCGTCCACCTCCATCCCGATCACGGGCCGGTCCGGGAGGGACCCGTGGACGACGCTGGCGACCGCGGCGATGGCCAGTGCCACCGCGACGGCGGTGACCAGGGCCGGCCGGACGAGCCGGGCGGTCAGCGGCGCGTCGGCGGGACTGGCCGGCGTCGGCCCGGGCAGCTGATCGTGCCAGTGGTCCACCACGGCGTCGTCGAGCCGGTCCAGCAGCGCCGCGCGCGCTCCGGTCGCGTCGGCGTACGCCACGGTGAGTCGCAGCCGGAAGGCGGACGCGGCGGTCCGGGGCACCCGCACGCCGCGGATCCGGCCCGGGCGCTTCGCGTGCAGCAGCGTGAGCGGGTCGCCGGGGTGGTGGGCGATCCCGGCGATCCGCGCGTACGGCCACTCCTCCTGCTCGTCGCGGCCCACGATGATCAGCCGCCGGTCGGTCACCACCGCCGTGCCTGCGTCGACCACGCTGACGCCCCTCGGCTGTGGGGTCGATCCGTCCTCAAGGGGCACGACGGTGAGCTCGGCGGTGGGCAGACCTGCGGTGTGTCGCGCGGTCACCTCGACGAGTTCCGCGGCGGCCTCGACGGCCAGCACGACTTCGTCGTCGTCGAGCTGCACGGGCAGCCCCGCCGGCGCCTCCGCCAACTGGGTGGGTTCCTCGGCCTCGGTGTAGAGCTGGCGCAACTCCTCGTCGCGCCGGCGCCACGCCTGCAGAGCGGCCTCGTACGCCGTGCGCCGCCGCTCGTTCTCCCGTCCGACCCACCGGGCCCGCCAGCCGCGCGCCTCGCCGTCTTTCGCCGTCACCGGGTTGCCTCGCATCATGAAGGGCTTCCGCGTCCATCCGGTACAACCGTCGGCGTCCGGGAAGGGACATGGACGGCATCGACAGGGTTCGGCCTTTTCCGGCTGGCCGATCGGGGGAGGCGACGTCGAACCAGGTCCAGGCCTGCGCGGGCCGGAGCGGCGGTACGGTCCGGAGATGGACCAGCGCGTCAGTCTCATCACCCTCGGCGTGGCCGACCTGGCCCGGGCCCGCATCTTCTACGAGCGCCTCGGGTGGCGCGGCCAGGAGGTCGAGGAGACCGTGTTCTTCCAGGCCGGCGGCTTGGCGGTGGTGTTGTGGGGGCGGGACAAGCTGGCGGACGACGCCGGCCTGGCCGACCCCGGCGGGGACGGTTTCGGCGGAATGACCCTGGCGCAGAACGTGCGCAGCCGCGCCGAGGTGGACGAGGTCCTGGGCCGGGCCGCCGAGGCGGGCGCGACGGTCACCCGGCCGGCCCGGGACACGTTCTACGGCGGGTACGCCGGCTGCTTCACCGACCCGGACGGTCACGTCTGGGAGATCGCCTGGAACCCGGGTTTCCCGCTGGCCGGGGACGGCTCGCTGACCGTGCCCGACTTCGGCTCCACCACGTAGCGGGACAGGCCGTCGGGCAGCGGCGGCTGAGCGGTCAGGTCCAGAAGGTCCGGCGGTAGCCCTGGTGGCCGGCGCACGACTCGCGCTGCCCGCCGGTCAGGCTGACCGTGCCGTCGCGGCACTGCACCAGCCAGCCGCGCCCGGACCAGAAGCCGGGCACGCACTCGAGCACGTCGCAGATCCCGGCGGCCGGCTTGCGGATCCGTTGGCCGCCGCAGAAGTCGTACCCGTAGGGGTTGACCGGGGCGCCGCAGCGGCGTTCGGCGGCCGGTTGCGGCGCGGTGCTCCGGGACGGCGCGGTGGTCGGCGCGGTCCGGGTGCGCTGCGGCTTGGGCTTGACCTGGACGGCGGGGGCGATCGGCAGGGGCACCGGGGTGGCGGTGGCCGCCGGGGTGGCCGCGGAGGCTATCTCCGAGCCGGGGCGCACCGGCGGGTCCGACTCGAAGAGCATCGCCGGCACGATCAGCGCGAGGGCCGCGCCGACCGCCACGGTCCGCCGGCCGCCGGGGAGCAGCGCGGTGACCCGGGCCTGCGCGGGGGTGAGCACGGCCGGCCGGGCCGGCCGCACCGCGTCGTGCTCCGCGATCAGCTCGTCGAGCTGGGCGACGACGGCGGCGCGCTGCTCGATCGCGTCGGCGAAGGCCAGCGTGAGCTTGAATCGGAAGTCGCCCACCGCGCCGGTGGGCAGCAGCAGACCGGAGGTACGCCGCCGGTCGAGGACCTGGATCAGCGTGACCGGCGCCCCCGGGTCGTGGGACAGCCCGGTCATCCGCCCGTACGTCCAGTCGCGCCGGCCCCGCCCGCCGAGCAGCACGAGACGCCGGTTCGTGAGCACGGCGAGCCCGGCGTCGGTGACCTTCACCCCTTCGGGGCGGCGCGGGCGCAGTACCGGCGGTTCCGGGTCGACGGTCAGCTCGGGGGCCGGCAGCACGGCGGTGTGCCGGACCTCGACCAGTTGCGCGGCCGGCAGGGTCCAGAAGACCACCTCGCCGGGGGCCAGCTCCATGGGCAGGCCCGCGCCGGCCTCGGCCGAGCCGTGGAAGGACCCGGCGAGCGTACGCAGTCGCCGCAGCTCGTCGTCGCGGCGTCGCCACGCCTCGTCGGCCACGCGGAAGGCCCGCTGCCGCCGGTCGTTCTGCCGGTGCGCCCACCGGTAACGCCATGTGGAACCCGTCGAATCAGTCATCGCCACGCCGACTCCTCCGCCGCGCGAGCCCACCAATCGGGGTGTCATTCATGTCAACTGCGGCGCAGGGGTGGCAAGACACGCCAAAGTCGCCGATTTGACCGATCGGATGATTGCGCGACACGTTAGGCGGAATCTTTCGCGTCGGTTCACGGCGGCCGTCGCCGTGCCCCCGGGCGGCCCCGCTTCGCCGTGCGAGGGGGTGGGTGCGTCGGTAACGTCAGCCGCAGGGCGGGACGCGCCGCGACCCCCGCCGGACGCGAGGAGGTGCACCGGTGGGTGACCCGGCCGTCGTGGTGGGGGTGGACATCGGCACCACCAGCACCAAGGCGGTCGCGTACGACACCGGCGGCCGGCAGCTCGCCACGCACTCGATCGGCTACCCGCTGGAGGAGCCGCGCCCCGGCTACGCCGAGCAGGACCCGGTACGGATCTTCGACGCGGTGGTGGGGTCGATCGGGGCGGTGGTCGGGGAACTGGGCCGGCCCATCGCCGGCCTGTCGTTCAGCACCGCCATGCACAGCCTCATCGGGCTGGACGCCGACGGCACCCCGCTCACCCCCTCGGTCACCTGGGCCGACTCCCGGGCCAGCGCCCAGGCCGAGCGGCTGCGCGCCGTCCCCTCCGGGCTGGCCCTGCACCGGCGCACCGGCACTCCCGTGCACCCGATGGCGCCGCTGCCCAAGCTGGTCTGGTTCGCCGAGCAGGAGCCGAGGCTGCACGAGCGGGTCGCGCACTGGGTCGGCATCAAGGACTACGTGCTGCTGCGGCTGGCCGGGGCGCTGGTCACCGACCACTCGGTCGCCTCCGCCACCGGGCTGATGGACATCCACCGGCTGGTCTGGGACGCCGAGGCGCTCGGCATCGCGGGGATCACCGAGGAGCAGCTCCCGCAGCTCGTCCCGACCACCCACGTGCTGCCCGGGCTGACCGCCGAGGCCGCGCGGGCCACCGGCCTGCCCGCGGACACCCCGCTCGTGGTGGGCGCCGGCGACGGGCCGCTGGCGAACCTGGGGCTCGGCGCGGTCCATCCCGGCGAGGTGGCCTGCTCGATCGGCACCAGCGGGGCCATGCGGGTGATGGTGGAACGCCCCGGCGTCGACCCGCTCGGCGGTGTCTTCTGCTACGCCCTGACCGAGCACCGCTGGGTGGTCGGCGGGGCGATCAACAACGGCGGGATCGTCCTCCAGTGGGCCAACGAGGCGCTCGCCCCCGAGCTGGGCGAGCACGCCGAGGAGGAGCTGCTCGACCTGGCCGCCCGGGCGCCGGTCGGCTCCGGCGGTCTGATCATGCTGCCGTACCTGCTCAGCGAGCGGGCCCCGCACTGGAGCGCGCTACCCCGCGGCGCCTACGTGGGGCTGACCCACGGGCACGGCCGGGCGCACCTGGTCCGGGCGGCGCTGGAGGGGGTCTGCCAGCAGCTCGCCCTCGTCCTCGCCTCGGTCCGGGCGGCCGGCAACGAGGTACGCGAGGTCCGGGCCAGCGGCGGCTTCGCCCGCAGCCCCCTGTGGCGGCAGATCCTCGCCGACGCGCTCGGCATGCCGGTGCGCTTCCCGGTCGGGCACGAGGGCTCCAGCTTCGGCGCCGCGCTGCTCGGCATGCAGGCGCTGGGCCTGATCGAGTCGATCGAGGTCGCCGCCGACCTGGTCCGGATCGAGGAGACGGTCCGCCCGGACCCCGCCTCGGCCGCCACGTACGCGGCCCTGCTGCCGCTCTTCTCCGAGCTGTACGACGCGCTCGTCCCGACGTTCGCGTCCCTGCGACGGCTGGCTCCAAACCTGCCGCCGGAACCAACACCCACCGCTGCTCCCCAGTGATCGCCCGTACCGGAGGCACGGACGACTACCGAAGGTCGTGATTGCCGTGGTCACACTGCTCGCCGCACCGGCGGAACCCCTCACGAACGCCGGTGACACCCAACTCGTCATCGCCGCCCTGCTCGGCATCGCCGCGGTGGTGGTGCTGATCGCCTGGGGCAAGGTGCACCCGTTCCTGGCGCTGATCCTCGGCGCGGCCGTGCTCGGCGTGGTCGCCGGGGTCAGCGCCGACAAGATCGTCACCTCGTTCAGCGGCGGGGTCGGCTCCACCGTCGGCGGCGTCGGCCTGCTGATCGCGCTCGGCGCGATGATCGGTGGCCTGCTCGCCGAATCCGGCGGCGCCGACAGCATCGTGGAACGGGTGGTCGGCCGGGTCTCCGGCGGCGCGCTGCCCTGGGCCATGGCCGGCGTGGCCGCGCTGATCGGGCTCCCGCTCTTCTTCGAGGTCGGCGTGGTGCTGCTGGTGCCGATCGTGCTGCTGGTCTCCCGCCGGGTCGACGTGCCGCTGATGAAGATCGGCATCCCGGCGCTGGCCGGCCTGTCGGTGCTGCACGGCCTGGTGCCACCACACCCCGGCCCGCTGGTCGCGATCGACGCGCTCGGCGCCAACCTGGGCCAGACCCTGGCCCTGGGCCTGCTGGTGGCGATCCCCACGGTGATCGTCGCCGGCCCCGTCTTCGGCAACTTCATCGCCCGCCACGTGCCGGCCACCGCGCCCGAGGCGCTGCTGCCCACCCGGCGGCCGCTGGCCGTCGGCGGGGACCGGCGGCCGACCCGCCCCGGCGAGGGCCGGCTCGACGCCGACGGCGACCTGGTCACCGAGGACGACCTGGTCAACCCGGGCGCCGGCCGCCCCGGCGCACCGATCGAGGAGCCGGTGGGTCCGCGCGCCCGCCGCGAGCCGGCGCTCTGGGCCGCCGTGGTCACCGTGCTGCTGCCCGTGGTGCTGATGCTGCTGCGCGCGATCGGCGAGCTCACCCTGGCCGAGGACACCCCCGGCCGCAAGGCGCTGGACATCGTCGGCACCCCGATCGTCGCGCTGCTGGCCGGCGTCATCTTCGCGATGATCTTCCTGGGCTACCGGACCGGGTTCAGCCGCAACCAGGTCTCCGGCTTCCTGGGCGGCTCGCTGCCGCCGATCGCCGGCATCCTGCTGATCGTCGCCGCCGGCGGCGGCTTCAAGCAGGTGCTGGTCGACGCGGGCGTGGGCAACCTGGTCGCGGACGCCGCCAAGGGCGCGAACCTGTCGCCGCTGCTGCTCGGTTGGCTGGTCGCGGTCGGCATCCGGGTGGCCACCGGCTCGGCCACCGTCGCCACCATCACCGCCGCCGGCATCGTCTCGCCGCTGGCGACCACCCTTCCGGGCACCGAGGTGGCGCTGCTGGCGCTGGCCATCGGCTGCGGGTCGCTGTTCTTCTCGCACGTCAACGACGCCGGCTTCTGGCTCGTGAAGGAGTACTTCGGGTTGACCGTCGGGCAGACCATCAAGAGCTGGTCGGTCATGGAGACGATCATCTCGGTGGTCGGCTTCGCCGGTGTCCTCCTGCTCGACCTGATCCTGTAGCGGGCGCTTGTCGCCCGGGCGCCCGGCCCGGCCGGTCGGGCGCCCGGGTCACGGCGCCTCGACGCCGGAGATGCGGAACTTGTGCACCTCGGCGCCGAGGATCATCGCCGCCTGCTCCCCGTCCGGGCCGGAGCCGCGGAAGTCGAGCAGTTGCTCGTCGGACTCCCAGCGCTCGTAGACGTTGATCCGGCCCGGCTCGACCAGGTCCGCGCTGACCGCGAAGTCCACGCAACCCGGCGCCGAGCGGGCCGCCCGGACGGCCTCCGCACAGGAGGCCAGGTAGGCGTCCCGCTGGGCCGGGTCGACGTAGAGGGTGCCGGCGACGATGAACAACGTGGCCTCCCGAGGGTGAGCCGTCCGGCCCATCCTGGCACCCCGGCCGGATCAGGCCCGGCTGATCGCGTTGGCGTGGATCGCCTCGTTCAGGTACGCGGCCATCCCGGGCCGGATCGTCTCGAAGTACTCCGTGAACCGCGGGTCGGCCACGTACATGTCGGCCAGCCCGGTGTGGATCTCGTAGGAGCAGTCGTACCACCAGTGGGTGATGAGCTGGCGGTGTTCCTCGGCCAGTGCCATCGCCTCCGGGCCGTCGGCCGGCGCGCCCGAGTCCATGAGCGCGGCGAACCGCCGCCCCCAGTCCTCGTTCTGGGCCTTGTTGCGCAGCCAGTCCTCCTTGGAGTAGCGGCTGGCCCGCTCCTGCGACTGCCGGTACGCCTCGGTATCCCCCCAGCGCCGCTCGACCTCGTCGGCGTGCTCGTCCGGGTCGAAGTCCCCGAACACCTCGAACCGCTCCTCCGGCGTCAATCGGATCTCCAACTTCCTCGCCTCCATCGCGCGTTCGATCGCCGCGACCATCTCCTGGAGCTTGCCGATCCGCCCGGACAGCAGCTCGTGCTGCCGGCGCAGGTGCGCCGCCGGGTCGGCCGCCGGATCGTCCAGGATCTCGGCGATCTCGTCCAGCGGGAACCCCAGCTCGCGGTAGTAGCGGATGAGCTGCAGGCGGTCCAGGTCGCGGTCGTCGTAGCGGCGGTAGCCCGCCGACGTGCGCCCGCTCGGCCGCAGCAGCCCAATCTCGTCGTAGTGGTGCAGCGTCCGGACCGTCACCCGGGCGGCCCGCGCCACCTGACCCACCGTGTACGCCATGGGTTCCCTCCCTTCCGCGACCAAGGCTCCCGCCTGCCGTTGCGTGAGGGTCAAGCCCGATTCTGCGGCCCGCGCCACCCGGCCGGCGCACGAAACGGCGATCGCCCCCGGTCTCCCGCGGGGGTGCGGGAGACCGGGGGCGATCGGGGACCGGGTCAGGTGGTGATCCGCTCCCGCTCCGGGGCGGCGAAGGTCTCGCTGACCGGGGTGCGGAAGGCGTGCACCAGGCCGGCGACCGAGAGCAGCAGGAGCAGCGCCGCGCCGAGGTACATGGCCAGCGCGCCCTGCTCGGCCTTGCGGCCGAACTCGCTGAACCCGTACGAGGTGAGCAGCAGGCCGCGCAGCGTCTCGCCCTTGAACACGGTCTCCCGCTGGACGCTGACGTCGGCGAGCTGCTTCTGCAGGTCGGCCAGGTTGGCGGCGTTGGTCTGCTGGGCCTGGGCCACCTGCTCGCGCAGTGCGCTCTGCGGCGCGCCCAGGTCGGCGTACGTCTTGCCGCCACCGATCGCCTTGAGGTGCAGGCCGATGTACTCATTGGCGTAGCACTCGGCCTGCTTGCCGGTGGTGAGCTGCTTGCCGGCGTACTCGCGCAGGCACCCCGACTTCTTCTCCTCGTCGCTCAGCTTGTCGGCCGGCGTGAAGCTGATGTGCTGGGCGGCGAGCTGGTCGTGCACGTAGTGGTTGGCGAAGTTGGCGTTCGTCGTCAGGACGACGCCGACGACGAGCAGCAGGACCGCGAGGCCCAGCCCGCCGATGCTGAACAACAGGTCGAGGGTCCGTCGCTTCATGTCTGCTCCTGTATGGATGGTGTCTTTCGTTGCTTGCCGACACCATCGTGGCGGTGGACGGGGCATCGCCAGCAGGGCCGAACCCCCTGTCCTGCCCGGGACCTTCGGCCCGGCGCCGACCGGGCCGGTCAGCGGGCCGCGTCGACCGGAGTGAGCGCGTGGAGCAGCTCGGACAGCGGGACCGGGCGACCGTAGCGCCAGCCCTGGCCGTGCAGGCAACCGATCGCGGTCACCGCGGCGTGCTGGCTGCCGGTCTCCACGCCCTCGGCCACCACGGCCAGGTCGAACGCGCCGGCCAGCCGGTTGACCATCTCGACCGTGGCGTACGCCCGCGCGTCGTCGGCGTCCAGCCGGGACACGAACGACCGGTCGATCTTCAGCTCGGTGGCCGGGATCCGGTGCAGGTAGCTCAGCGAGGAGTAGCCGGTGCCGAAGTCATCGATGGCGATGCCGATCCCCAGGTCGCGGAGCTGGGTCAGCCGGTCGAGCACCGCCTCGCTCCCCTCGATCAGCGCGGACTCGGTGAGTTCCAGGGTGAGCGCGCGGGGCGGCAGGCCGGCCGCGCCGACCGCCCCGGTTACCGTGGCGATCAGGTCGGGCCGGCGCAGGTGGGCGGCGGCGATGTTGACGGCCACGGTCACCTCGGGCGCGTGCTCCCGCCAGGTGGCCGCGGCCCGGCACGCCTCGTGGATCACCCACCGGTCGACGGCCAGGATCAGCCCGGTCTCCTCGGCCAGCGGCAGGAACCGGGCCGGGGCGAGCACCCCGAGCCGGGGATGCCGCCAGCGGACCAGCGCCTCGGCGCTGCGTACCGTGCCGGTGGCCAGGTCGACGATGGGCTGGAACTCCATGAGCAGCTGACCCTCGTCGACCGCGCGGCGCAGGTCGGCGATCAGCTCGGCCCGGGTCACCGCCGACTCCCGGAGCTGCGGCGTGCAGGTCCGGTACGCGGACTTGCCGGCCGCCTTCGCCGCGTACATGGCGATGTCGGCGTCGCGGAGCAGGTCGGTGTGGGAGGCGTGCTGCGGGCCGTACTCGGCGATGCCGATGCTGGCCGACGGGTGCACACCCAGGTCCTCCTCGCCGGGCAGCGGTTCGAGGGCGGCGAGCAGCCGGACGGCGAGCCGCTCGGGCGGCACCTGCCGGTCGCCGGCGACCAGCACGGCGAACTCGTCGCCGCCGAGCCGCGCGATCATCCCGTCGGGGCCGGTCGCGTCCCGCATCCGCGCCGCGATGGTGGTCAGCAGCCGGTCCCCGGCGGCGTGCCCGAAGCGGTCGTTGACCTGCTTGAACCCGTCCAGGTCCAGGAGCAGCACGGCGACCGGGCCGCCGTCGCGCAGGGCCCGGCGCAGCCGCCGGGTGAAGGTCAGCCGGTTGGGCAGGCCGGTGAGCTGGTCGGAGTAGGCGAGCCGGCGCAGCCGGGCGACCAGCCGCAGGTTCTCGTTGGCGGCCAGCCCCTGACGCAGCGCGAGCACCCCGAGCAGCGCCATCATGCCGATGAAGATCATGTGTGGGGTCTGCCCGGTGGGCCGCCGGGAGAGCACCACGGCGACGATCGCCCCGCCCACCGGCAGGTACGGCAGGGCCACCCGCCACCACGGCGGCAGCGGCGACTCGCCGGTCTCCTCCTCCCCCTCGCAGGCGGGCGGCGGCGGGTACCGGGCGGCGAGCCCCATCAGCAGGTAGCTCAGCGGCCAGCAGACGTCGATCGGGTGGCCGGGGGCGTAGCTGCCGTGCGCCACGAGGGAGACGTAGACGGCGTCGGCGGCGGCCCGCGTGGCCAGGCCGACCCCGATCAGGGTGAGCGCCCGCCACATCGGACGGGCCGGCCCGGCGACCGCCACCAGGATGGTGAGCTGCATCAGGTCGAGCATCGGGTAGAGCAGCCCGAAGGTACGCAACGGATCGGCCAGGTCGGCGTCGGCGAGGTCGCGGAACACCACCACCCAGCCGATCGGGATGAGCGCCAGCCCGACGATCACCCCATCGAGCAGGATGCGGGCCTGCCCGACCAGGCTGCGCGGAGCGGCCAGCGAGCAGAGCAGCGCGGCCGTGCCGGTGAGGATGCCGGCGGTGAACAGCCCGCCGACCAGCGGGGTGTGCGGCAGGTCGTGCCCGCCGAGCCGCTCGAGGGTCCACACCGTCCGGCCGAGCGCCGCGAGGACCATGGTGGCCACGAGCAGCGCCCAGAACCGGCGCAGCGGAGTCGGGTGCCGCCGGGCCACCCGCGCGCAGGCCACCGCCGCCCAGCTCGACACCGCCACCGCGCCGAGGTCGCTGACCAGGGCTCCGCCCGGCAGGCCGCCGACCAGCCACACCGTTTCCCCGAGTACGACGAGGGCGGCCGCGACGAGCCCGACACGGCCGGAGAGCGGGTGACGGGCCGGCGCCACGGCGGCGAGGCTCACGTCCTGCTGCGGTACAACGATTCGCTCCGGCTCTCTCTCAGACGTGCACCCTCGACGGTGAGGACCGGTTGCGGACGGCGATCGGCGCAAGCCTAGTCAGCGCCCCGTGCCGCCGCCAGAGCCGATCGGCGGCGGTCACCGCCCCGGCGGGCCGAGGGGTTCCGGGCCGCCGCGACGGTAGAGGGAGACCAGGACGCCGTACCGGGGCTGATCCGGGCCGGCCTCCTCGGCCTCGCCGACGAGCGCGTCCAGGGTGGACCGGAGCCGCTCGGCCTGGGCCGGGGTGAGCCGCAGGTGGCGCAGGTGCAGCAGCGGGTCGGGGTCGCCGGCCAGTTCCTCGGCGACCGCGCCGAACAGCGCGGTGGTGGCGCCGGCGTCGCCGGTCTCGCCGACCAGGCGGCGGAAGGCGCGCTCGTGGTACTGCTCGGTGCCGCCGCGCACCTGGCGGGTGTGCGCGATCCGGACCATGCCGGCCTCGGTCAGCACCTTGAGGTGGTGGGCGACGGTGCCCTTGGCCGCGCCGAGCCCGGTGGCGAGCTGACTGATGGTGGCCGGCCCGGACCCGAGCGCGAAGAGCAGCCGGTGCCGGAACGGGTGGGCAAGCGCCTTGAAATGGGCCGGGGTGCGGACCTCCAGCTCGGTCTCGTGGTTCACCGCTAAAGCGTCCAATTCTCTTGACGCTTTGTCAACCGGGCTGCTCTACTCGGGACATGCATCAGGATGAGATCACCGACATCGTCGAGCGGGCCGGGAAACTGGTCGCCGAGCAGTACGTCTTTCCCGAGGAGGCCGGCCGGATCGCCGCGCACCTCGGCGACCGGCTCCGCGCGGGGGCGTACGCGGAGGTGGCCGACGCGGCGGCGCTCGGCGCGCTGGTCACCACCGACCTCCAAGCGGCCAACGGCGACCTGCACCTGCGGCTCAAGCACCACGAGACGCCGCTGGCCGACAGCGCCGGCGACCCCGCCGAGGAGCACTTCGTCCAGCTCTCCGCGCTCACCATGGGCGGCGTGGCCCGGGTCGAACGGCTGCCCGGCAACGTCGGGCTGCTGGAGATCACGCCGTACCTCTTCCCGCCGCACCTGGCCGGCGACCTCGTGACGGCCGCGCTGCGGCTGCTCGCCGGCACCGACGCGCTCCTGCTCGACCTGCGCGGCAACCGGGGCGGCAGCCCCGACATGGTGGCCCTGGTCTGCGGCTGGTTCTTCGCCGAGCCGACCCACCTGCACACCATGCACGAGCGGGCGGGGACCACCCACCAGTACTGGAGCGCCGCCTGGCTGCCCGTGCCGCGCTACGCGCCCGACAAGCCGGTGCTCGTGCTGACCGGTCCGGAGACCTTCTCCGGCGGCGAGGAGCTGGCGTACGACCTGCAGCAGCTCGGCCGGGCCACCGTGGTCGGCGAGCGGACCCGGGGCGGGGCGCACCCGCGGGTCGGGCACCGGCTGCACCCGCACCTGGAGCTGACTGTGCCGGTGGCCCGGCCGGTCAACGCGGTGAGCGGCACCAACTGGGAGGGCTGCGGGGTGGCCCCGGACGTCGAGACGCCCGCCGGGGCGGCGCGCGACGTCGGGTACCGGAAGGCCCTGGAGAGCCTGCTCGCCGCGGACCCGGTGCGGCCGACGGCGGCCGAGGCCCGCGAGGCCCTGGCCACCCTCGGCTGACGCGGAAGCGTCAGGACCACTCCTCGGCCGGGGTCGGGGCCTCGGGGGCGGGTGCCGCGGCCGGCGGGCCGCCGTGGGTCCAGGGGGTCTCCTCGGGGGCGGGGAAGGTCCCGGCCGGCAGGAAACCGTCCGACAGGGTGGTGAGGCAGAGCCGCTCCCCCACCTCCGGCACGGTGCCCGGCAGGGCGGTCAGCCCGCGGCCCATCCCGCCGGAGAGCTCCAGCACCACCTCGGTCTTGCCGTCGGCGGCCGGGGTCACGAAGACCACCTTCGCCTTCTGGCCCGGCCGGGCCGGGGAGTACAGTGTCGCGCCGACGGGCACGAGCACCGGCTCGGTGGTGACCACCTGGATCCGCGGGCGCAGCACCGGCCGCTTGCCGGTGTCGTCCACCCGCTTCGGGTCGGCCAGGGTCACGTCGCCGACGAACGCCTCCCCGGTCAGCCGGTGCTCGGCCATGACGAGCGGGTCGTCGTAGGCGCGCTGCACCGCGTAGGTGGTGAGCGCCCGTTCCAGCCGGTGCAGGCGCACCGCCGCGGCCACCGCCCCGTCCCGGCGCGGCTGCGGGCCGCCTCCCGCGTCGATGTGCTCGGCGTGCGCCGTGAAGGCGTCCTTGTCGCCGTCCCAGCGGCCGGCCACCCGGGCGCCGGGAGGCAGGGCACGGAGCAACCCGACGCCGCGCCACATCAGCTTCCAGGTGGGCGTCAGCTGGTCGCGCAGCAGCCGTTCCAGCTCCGCGTACGCGGCCGCGCGGGCGACCGGGTCGTCCTCGGCGCGGGTGTACGCCTCGATGGCGGGCGCGAGCCGGTGGTTGTCGAAGTCGGGGTCGGTGGCCGGGCCGGCCGGCGGGCAGTGGGCCGGGTCCTCGGCCCGGGCGGCCGCCTCGGCGCCGCTGAGCCCGGGCGGCGGGTCGAGCCAGCCGAGCAGGGCCGGCAGGTGCAGGTCCTCCACGGCGCTCTGCCCGGTCGCCCAGTGCAGGGTCAGCGCCTCCGTCAAGGCCACGAGCGCCGCCGAGCCGGGGTGCTCGGCACGCTCCGCGAAGAAGGTAAGCCAGCGGCCGAGCAGCGGCACCGACGGGTGCACCGGGTGCTCGCCGTCCGGCCGGCGGAACCGGGTGGAGCGGCCGAACAGCCGCAGGAAGGTGATCCCGGCCGGGTTCGGCACGAGCAGCTGCGGGGCGTCGACGTAGCGGTGCCGGACGTCCCGGCCCCGGTCGACGGGCACCGCCTCGGTGCGGTCCCGGAACTCGTCCAGCCAGGGCAGCACGATCCCGGCCAGCTCGGCCGCGAACGCGAAGCGCTGGTCCCGGTTGCGGGGCTGCGCCACGACCAGCAGCCGGGCCTCGTCGGGCGCGGCCCCGACCAGGGCCGCGAGCGGGGCGTTGGCCTCGCCGGCGAGGGCCAGCGGCACCAGCACCAGCGGACGCTCGGACAGGTGCAGGTGCCGGACGGTGGCCACCGGCTGGGCCACCCCCGCGGCGACCGCCTGCGCCTGGGCCAGCGCCCGCAGCGTGCTCACCGGGGCCTCCGGGCGGGGCGTCGGGGCGTACTCACGCGGGGTGCCCGGCGAGGGCGTCGGCGCGCAGGCGCGCGGCGGCGCGCAGCAGCGCGGCGGCCTCCGCCTGCTCCGGCTCGGGGGCACGAACGCCGTCGGCGAGCGCCAGCACCTCGGCCACCTCGGCGACGCCGCCCAGCGCCTCGCGGACCGGCCGGCCCAGCGCGCCGGTGTGGCCGCGCGCCTCGTGCCGGCAGAAGTAGGCCAGCTCGCAGGCGGCCAGGCAGTCCGGCGCGTAACGGGCCGGTACGCCGTGCAGCGCGCCGGCCAGCGTGGCCGGGTCGGCGGTCAGGTCGGCGGTGAACCCGGCCGGCACGGCGGCGAGCAGGTCGTCGATCCGCGCCATCCGGTCGAGCTGGCGGCGCAGCACCAGCAGTTGCTTGCGCACGTCGAGCAGGCTGGCCACCGGCCGGTTGGCGAAGTCGCGCGGGCAGACCAGCACCACCTCGTGCGAGACGAGGTCCGGGTCCCGCCCCTCGGCGGCGAGCAACTCGCGCAGCGCCAGCACGTAGACGGCGGACTGGATGGCCGCGGCGGCGACCTTGGCCGGGTCGGCCTGGCCGTCGATGATCGGGAAGGACTTGATCTCCACGACGTGGAAGCGGCCGGCGAGCCGGGCGGCCACCAGGTCCGGTTCGAGGTTCACCCGGCGGCCGGCGACGTCCAGGCCGAGCAGCGGGTGGTCGAAGAGCGCCGCCCCGTCCCCGGACGCCGTCAGTGCGGCGCGGGACCGCTCCGGCCGGTCCTCGTCGCCGCCCAGGTCGGTCCAGGTGGCGTGCTCCGGCACCGGTACGCCCAGCCGCTCGGCGACCAGGCGCAGCAGTTCCGCCCCGCCGTCGGCCTTCACCTGGGCCTCGAACGCGTTGCCCCGGGTGATGGCGAAGCGGGACTGGCCGAACCGGGCCGGGAAGCCGATCCGCTCGGCCAGCTTCGGCTTGTCGACCCCGGCGCTGTCCAGCACGGCCCGGCGGGTGCAGCCGGGGTTGCCGGTCAGCGCGGCGATGGTGCGGGCGTTGTGCCGCCGGGGCGGCACGCCACCCCGGATCTCGGCCAGGCGCTGCGCGGTCTCCGTCATGATCCGCCCAGGATAGGCGCTGCGCGCCGCTACGGCCGCTGCCGCGCCCGCCCGGTCGGGGTCAGCGGCCGGCCGACCGGTTCCAGGGTGAGCGGGGTGACTGGGCGCCGGCCGTGGGCCGGCTGCGACGGCGGCGCCGGCGGCCGGGCGTGCACGGCGGCCGGGAGACGGTGTGCACCGGCGCGGCCGGCGGGGTGACCGGCTGGCGGCCGATCAGCCAGCAGAGGAAGCGCGCCACGGTCAGCCGACCGGGAGGCGCTCGGCCTCGGCCCGGGAGATCTCGTACTGCGCGCCGCAGAACGTGCACTGCTGCGCGTACCGGGTGCGCACCGGGATCAGCGGGATGAAGAAGAGGGTGAATTTCGTGGCCCGCCGGGTGATGACCTGGGCGGCCTGGTTGCCGCAGTTGCGGCAGACCTGGGTGACCACGCCGGACCGGTCGACCTTGGTCCGGAGCCCGAAGATGAAGAACATCGCCCGGCATTACCCCGCCGGGCCCCGGAAATCACCACCGATATTTTTCTCTCGGCTGTCCGGATGCGCGGTCCCCGATCGTCAGGGTGGATGGAAGCACGACCGACAGGAGTGAAGCGATGAAGTACATGATGCTCGTCTGCACCGACACCGAGCCCGACCGCGACCCGGGCGCGGCGCCCGACATCGAGAAGTGGGTGGCCGAGCGGGACGCCAACGGCCAGCGGCTCACCGGCAGCCGGTTCGCACCCCCGTCGGCCGCCACCACCGTCCGGGTCCGCGACGGCGAACTGCTGCTCACCGACGGCCCGTTCGCCGAGACCAAGGAGGTGATCGTGGGCTTCGACCTGCTGGAGTGCGCCGACCTGGACGAGGCGGTCGAGGTGGCCCGCGCCCACCCGATGGCGTACGCCGGGCGCATCGAGCTGCGCCCGCTGGTGGAGGACTGATCCGGATGACCGACGCGGCCGGGGCGGTCGCCGACGCGGGCGCCGAGGCGTACCCGCGGATCGTGGCCGCCCTGATCCGCGTCACCGGCGACTGGACCCTCGCCGAGGACTGCGCCCAGGAGGCGCTGGCGGCGGCGCTGGAGCGCTGGCCCCGCACCGGCGTGCCGGACAACCCCGGCGGGTGGCTGATGACCGCCGCCCGCAACCGGGCCGTGGACGTGCTGCGCCGGGCCAGCGTGGAACGCCGCAAGCTGCGGGATCTGGCGCTGCTCACCGATCCCGCGCCCGCGCCACCGGAGGGAGACGTGGTGGACGACCGGCTCCGGCTCATCTTCACCTGCTGCCACCCGGCGCTGGCGTTGGAGGCCCGGGTGGCGCTGACCCTGCGCACGGTGGCCGGGGTGCCGACCGCCGACATCGCCCGCGCCTTCCTGGTCACCGAGTCGACCATGACCCGCCGGCTCACCCGCGCCAAGGCCCGGATCGCCGCGGCCGGCGTCCCGTACCGGGTGCCGACCGGGCCCGCGCTGGTCGAGCGCCTGCCGGGCGTGCTGGCCGTGCTCTACCTGCTCTTCACCCGGGGGTACGACGCCGACGGCGAGCCGGCGTTCGCCGCCGAGGCGATCCGGCTGGCCCGGCTGCTGCACACGCTCCTGCCGGACCAGCCCGAGGTGGCCGGGCTGCTCGCCCTGTTCCTGCTGCACCACTCCCGCCGGGCGGCCCGCCGCGACCCGGCCGGCGACCTGCTCACCCTCGACCAGCAGGACCGCGCCCGGTGGGACCGGTCCGCCATCGCCGAGGGCGTCGCGCTGCTGGAGCGTGCCGGCGACGGCCCGTACGCCCTCCAGGCCCGGATCGCCGCCGCGCACGCCACCGCCCCGACCGCCGCCGAGACGGACTGGCCGGCCATCGCCGGCTGCTACGACGCGCTGGCCCGGCTCCAGCCGACCCCGGTGGTCGGGCTGAACCGGGCGGTGGCCCACGGGTACGCGTACGGCCCCGCCGCCGGTCTGGCGCTGCTCGCCGAGGTGCGGGCCGGCGGGGCGCTGGAGGGCTACCCGCCGGCGGTGGCCGCCGAGGCCGAGTTGACCGCCCGCCTCGGCGACCCGGTACGCGCCGCCGCGCTGTTCCGGGCCGCCGCCGACGCGGTCCGCTCCGATCCCGAACGGCGGGCCCTGCTCCGTCGGGCCGCCGAGCTGTCGCCCTGAGGTGTTGGGAAGGGCCCCTTCCTATGCTTGAGGCGTTAAGAAGGGGCCTTTCCTTACGGGTCAGGCGTTGCTGGGCATCTCCACGTCGAGCCAGATCGGCTGCCAGTCGGCCACCTCGTGGAAGCGGCGCAGCTCGGCGAGCCCGGCCACGCTCCCGGTCCAGGCCGCGTACGGGGGGTTGCCCTCGTCGAAGCCGGACTGCACGAAGGTCAGCTTCGTCCGGCCGCCGGACTCGGCCAGCTCCCAGTTGCTGACGCCGGTCGGCCCCCAGTCGACCGAGAGCGCGCGGCCCGGCGTGAGGTCGACCACCTTGGCCGCGTAGCCGGCGTCGAAGCCGCCCATGGCGTAGCGGCCACCGACCCAGGGCTCGATGCCGATCGGGTACCCGAACCAGGCGCTGGCCTGCTCCGAGTCGGTCAGCGAGGTCCACACCTTGTCCGTCGGGGCGTCGATCAGCAGCTCGCCGCGCAGGTCGGCGGAGGTGAAGTCGGTGCGCGGCAGCAGCGGGCGACCCTCCAGGTGCGCGTTGAGGTTGGCGATGGCCAGCGCCCAGAAGGTCTGCAGGACACCGCGGATGCTGCTGCCGTCCATCGCCTCGGCGAAGTTGAAGTGGCTCTGCCGCAGGGTGAGCACGGTGTTGTCGCCCTCCGGCGTCAGCTCGAACTCGGTGGTGGTCTCCACCCCGTCGAGCGTCCAGGCGAACCGGAGCGTCCGCTCGTCGGCGTGCAGCAGCCGCTGGTGCGGCGCGTCGCCCTCCGGTGTGTGGCGGCCCCAGAACTCGTAGCGCCGGGGCAGCTCGACCTCGGCGTGCTCGGCCAGCCAGACGCGCAGCTCGGCCGGGTCGGTCAGCGCGCGGCGCACGGCCTCGGCCGGCGCGGCGAGGCGGGCCCGGACGGTCAGCAGGTCACTCATGGTTGTCGCCCTTCGGGTAGCAGGCCACGGCGAGCTTGAAGGCGTCTCCCTCGGCGCCGCCGTAGCGCGTGAACAGGTCCCGCAGCGTCGACTGCAGGTCGTGCAGGAACTCCTGCCGCCGCTCGGCGGGCACCCGGATCTCGCCGGAGACACCGATCGACGGCAGCTCGGGGGCGGTGCGGTCCAGCCCGGCGATGTCCGCCTGGACCTCCTCCATGAGGTCGAGCAGGTAGCCCAGGCTCAGCTCGTCCTGCGCCCGGCGGGCCCCGCCGATCCGGCCGACCAGCCGGGGCGAGAGCCAGTAGGACCGGGCGGCGGCCTGGTAGATGCCCTCGCTGATGCCGCGCACCCGCCGCTCGGCGACCTGCTCGGCCAGCCCGGCGGCGACCAACTGCTTGACGTGGTAGTAGACCCGCTGCGGCGTCTGCTCCAGCCGGGCGGCGATCTCGGTGCAGGTGCGGGGCTCGGCGAGCTGCCGCAGCACCTCGATCCGCTGCGGCTTGAGCAGGGCTTCGGCCTGCTCGCGCTCTTCCAGGTACAGGACGTCTCTCATGGCAAAATCAGTTTGTACGTACAAAACTTCTTTGTCAATGGGTTCGGCGAAAGGCCGCGCGATCCGCGCGGCCTCTCGTTCCGGCTACTTGTTGATGACCAGAGCGTCCGCCGGCGCCTCGACCGTCACCGGAAGGCCGTAGTCCGAGAACTCCACCAGCACATGCAGGTGATAAGTGAAGTCGCCCTTGAGCTGCCACCGCGCCACACGGTCGTAGGCCACCGTCTTGATCCGCTTGTCCGCGCCGATCGTCACGTCGCCGACGAGCTTGTCGTCGGCGACCCCGAGGGCGGTGTCATGCAACGTGACCTCGAAGTGGTAGCCGCCGCCGGGGTTCTCGCCGACCTTGGCCCCGGCCTGCCGCAGCACCCGGAACAGCTGCCGCGGATCCGCCGAGGCGCCCAGCTTGCCGCCCATCGCAAGGTCGTAGTCGAGGCTGTCCTGCTTCCCCTTCTCCCGGGTCCACACGATCTCGCCCCTGCTTCCCACGCTGCCGTTCGGAGCACCGACATACTTGACACCATCGACCAGGCGCTCGTGCGGGAAGCTGACGTACATGGGCGGAACGAGCCCTCCGATGGTCTCCTTCTCCAGGTAGCCGGTGGCCGTCGCCGGATCGAACGCACCCTTCGTCACCCAGCTCTTGAGCACCGGCTCGGGCAGTTCACCCGATGGCGGGAGCTTGTCCTTGTTGGTGTTGGTGACCTTCACCCGGTAACTGATGTTCTCGCTGGCCGCCGCGGCCGCGGCCAGCCGCATCTGCGGCGTGTCGGCGGTCGCCACCGTGGGCCGCTCGGCAACCGGCCCCGGCGAGTTCGTGCCGCCGGGAACCCCGGCGCCGACGGTCAGGGCCGCCGTCAGCGCCCCGGCCACCCCCACCACACCAGCCGCGTACGCGGCGCGGCGCGCGACGGCGCGTCGCCGGTGGCGCCGGGTGGCACCCCCCAGCACATCCCGCGTGTATGCCAGGCCGGCGACCTCGTCTCGCATCCCGGCCGTCAGCTGCTCCTCAAGATCAATTGTCATCGTCCTGCTCCGTTCATGCCCGCGCCTTCCAGCGCCCAGTCCGCGGTGAGTTCGCGAAGACGAGCCAGCCCCCGGGAGGCGGTCGACTTGACCGTGCCGACCGAGCAGCCGAGCACCTCGGCGGCCTCCGCCTCGCTCAACTGCTCCCAGTAGCGGAGCACCAGCACGGCCCGTTGCCGGGGCGGCAGCAGGCCCAGCGCCTGGACCAGCGCCTGCCGCAGGTGCAGCGCGTCGGTGCCGTCCGGCTGGCCCGGCGGTTCCACGTCGGCCAGCACCTCCGGCCTGCGTCGTCGCAGCCGCCAGCGGTCCACCGCCAGGTGGTACAGCGTGCGGCGCAGGTAGCCCTCCTGGTCGCCGTGCACCCGGTGCCAGTTCCGCATCAACCGTTCCAGCGCCGCCTGCACCAGGTCCTCCCCGGCGACCCGGCTACCGGTCAGCAGCACCGCCGTCGCAAGCAGCGCACCGCCGCGCTCCGCGACGAGGGCGTCCAACCCTTCGAAGCGTTTCTTCCGCCACACCGGCTCTCCTTTCGTCGTCACCAAGGACGACGGCTCCCGCCCGGAGGTTGACTCGCGGAACCGACCAATCGCGAGACGACGAAAGGCCGCGCTGACCGCGCGGCCTTTCGTGGGACGAGGATCGTCAGGGCGTCCAGTCGGGACGCAGCGGGTAGCCGTTCACCCCCTGCGGACCGTTGTGCGTGGCAACCACCTGGTGCAACTGGATGCCGTTGCGCTCGAAGGCCATCCGGGAGCCGGCCATGTAGAGCCCCCAGACCCGGGCGGTGCCCGGGCCGACCTCGCCGACGCAGAAGTCCCAGTGCTCGACGAGGTTGCGGCACCAGCCGGCCAGGGTCAGCGCGTAGTGCTGGCGCAGGTTCTCCTCGTGGTGCACCTCCAGCCCGGCGTCGTGGATCTCGCTGATCAGCCGGCCCGGGCCGGCCAGCTCGCCGTCCGGGAAGACGTACCGGTCGATGAACGCGCCGGAACGGTGCGGGGCGCGGTTGTCCGCCCGGGTGATGCAGTGGTTGAGCAGCCGGCCGCCGGGCTTGAGCCGGCTGCGCAGCGCCCCGAAGTAGGCCGGGTAGTTGCGCACCCCGATGTGCTCGGTCAGCCCGATCGAGGAGATCGCGTCGAACTGCTCGCGCGGCGCGTCCCGGTAGTCGAGGTGGCGCACCTCGGCGAGGTCACCCAGCCCCTCCCGCTCGATCGCCGCCTGCGCCCACTCGGCCTGCGCCCGCGACAGGGTCACACCCAGCGCCTTGACGCCGTACTCCCGGGCCGCGTGCCGGACCATGCCGCCCCAGCCGCAGCCGACGTCGAGCAGCCGCATTCCCGGCTTCAGCGCCAGCTTGCCGGCGACCAGGTCGTACTTGGCCCGCTGCGCCTCCTCCAGGGTGTCGGTGGGGCTGTGGAAGACCGCGCAGGTGTAGGTCATCGACGGGCCGAGCACCTTCTCGTAGAAGGCGTTCGAGACGTCGTAGTGGTGGGAGATCGCGTTGCTGTCCCGGGCCCGGGAGTGGCGCAGCCCGTTGACCACCCGCTTCCAGCGCGGCGCGGCCTCCTGCGGTGGGGGCGGCGGCGGCAGCAGCCGCTCCCAGCCGAGCCCCTTGACCAGGGTCAACGCCTCGCCCACCGCGGGCATCCGCAGCGGCAACTCGTCCTTGAGCACGCGCAACGCCTCGTACGGGTCGCCCGGGTGGACGCCCTCCAGCCCGAGGTCGCCGCTCACGTAGGCCCGGGCCATGCCCAGGTCACCGGGGGCGGTGAGCAGATAGGACAGCCCGCGTTCGGAGCGGATCGTCAGGGTGATCCCGGCGTCGGCCGGGCCGACCGCGCTGCCGTCGTATCCGGTGATGCGCACGGGCAGGTCGCCCGTGGTGACCGCGCGGATCACGTCCGCCACGGTCGGTCCGCCACGCCGGCCCCCCGCCGGCGGGCCGGCCGGGGCACTCGCCGCCCCGGGAGTTCGGTCGGTCAGACTCATGCTCTCGCTACCGCCTTCTCGTACAGTCCGGTGAGCCGGTGGTCCGGGTCGTAGCGTTCCTTCACGGCGCGCCAGGTCGCCCCGCCGTAGAGCCGGTCGAACGCCGCCCGGTCGTAGTACGCGTCGGAGTAGAGCGACTTGTGCCCGCCCGCGTCCGACACCGCGCGCTCGATCTCCCGGTTGACGTCGCCGTCGGCGGCGCCCTCGGCGATCGGCACGCTCCCCCAGAAACCGATGTTCACATAGGTTTCGCCCGGCTGGAGGGGATACAGCGGCCAGGCCCGGGCGGATCCCGGGCCGGCCGGCTCCCGCAGCCGCAGCGGGCAGAGCCACACCGGGTCCATCCGCACCTCCCGGGCGAACCAGCGCAGGAAGTCGGCGGTCCCGGCGAGCGGGATCTCCACGTCCTGCACCACCCGCTCCCGGGCCGGCCGGCCCCGCCAGCGGTCGATCCGGGCGGCCACCTGGTGCCGGTGCTCCAGCCGGACCAGCCGGTGGTAGAAGTCGCTGCGCCGGTAGCGCTGCGGCCAGAGCCGGCGGACCACCGGGTGCTGCACCCCGAACGCCGCGGAGCACCAGAACCAGTCGGTGTCCCAGCGCCACAGGTAGTCGTAGGTGGTGAGCACGTCCCGGGTGCGCCGGCGCAGCGAGCGGTAGTAGATGTCCTGGCCGGTGTAGTCGCTGGGCCGGCCGTCGGCCTCGTCGGTGAACGTGCCCAGCACCAGGTACGCCTCGCCGGGGCTGAACATCACCCCGTCCATCGCGTCGACCGGCTCGCCCTCCCAGGAGCCCTTGGCGACCACGTCGGCGATCGCGTCGGTCAGCTCCTCCAGCCGGCTGAACCGGATGTTGCGCAGCGCCACGTAGCGGCGGACCGGTTGCAGCTCGATGCGCAGCCGGGTCGCGTAGCCGAGGCTGCCGAGCGAGTTGGGGAAGGCCCGGAAGAGGTCGGCGTGCTCGCCCACCGGCCGGGCGGTGAGGATCTCGCCGGCCCCGGTGAGGATGTCCAGCTCGGTCACCGACTCGTGCGGCAGGCCATTGCGGAACGAGGTGGACTCGATGCCCAGCCCGGTCACCGCGCCGCCCAGCGTGATCGTGCGCAGCTGCGGCACGACCAGCGGCATCAGGTGGTGCGGCAGGGTCGCGTCGACCAGGTCCTCGTAGGTGCACATGCCCTGCACGTCGGCGGTCCGGGCGTCCGGGTCGACGGAGAGCACCCCGGTCAGGCCGCTCACGTCCAGGCCGGGGGTGCGCGGCGCGGACCGGGGCCGGAACAGGTTGGAGGTCTGCTTGGCCAGCCGTACGGGTTCCCCGGCGGGCACCGCGGCGTACGAGCGCCGCAGCGCGTCCACCGCCCGCTCATGATCACGGACAGCGTGCATGAGATCACCTTACGCCTGGGTACGACAATTCGTGGGATGTCCACGGTGGCCTTTTCGCGGCCGCCCGGAAACCCGCGGGTTACCGTGGCGGGCATGTCCTCCCCCGCGCTCACCGCCCTGGACGCCGCCGGCCTGCCCTACCGGGTGATCCGGCACGGCCCGGTGCGCAGCCTCGCCGAGGCGGCGGCGGCGCGCGGCGTCGCGGTCCCCGACGTGGTCAAGACGATCGTGGTCCGCCGCGGCGAGGACGACCACCTGTTCGTGCTCACCCCCGGCGACCGGGTCGTCTCCTGGCCGAAGCTGCGCCAACTGCTCGGGGTGAGCCGGATGTCCATGCCGGACGCGGCGGCGGCCCGGGCGGCCACCGGCTACGAGCGCGGCACCATCACCCCGTTCGGCGCCAGCACCGCCTGGCCGGTGGTCGCCGACGAGCGGCTGCGCGGCCGGGAGATCACCCTCGGCGCGGGCGAGCACGGGGTGGCCGTCGCGGTCGACGCCGACGCCGCCCTCGCCGCGCTCGACGCCACCGTCGCCGACGTCACCGACCCGGAGCCAGCCCGCTGAGCGGGTGGCCGCCGCCCGGTTGCCGGCATAGCGTGGGAGCCATGCCGAAAGCCGTCTGGAACGACCTGGTCATCGCGGAGAGCGACGACACCGTGCTGGTCGAGGGCAACCACTACTTCCCCCGTACGGCCCTGCGTGACGACCTGATCCGGGACTCCGACACCCACACGGTCTGCCCGTGGAAGGGCACCGCCTCCTACTACACCCTCGAACACGCGGGCACCACCAGCCCGGACGCCGTCTGGTACTACCCCGACCCCAAGCCGGAGGCGGAGATGGTGCGCGACCGGGTGGCGTTCTGGAAGGACGTCCGGGTCGTCGACTGACGCACCCGCCGCCGGGGCGACTGGCTCTCGACGGCCCCCGTGGGTCAGGATGCCCCCATGGCCGACCCGCGCACCGACCCGTCCGGCACCGTCTACGGCGGCCGCCGCCCGGCCCGCCGCGGGCTGCCGCAGGACCCGCTGATGCGGATCGCGCTGGGCGTCGCCCTGGTGGGCGTACTCCTGGGGGTGTTCTTCGCCACCGGCGTGCTCGGCGGCGGCGGCGACCAGCCGGTGGTGCCGGCGGCGGCCGTGCCGACCCCGGCGGCGAGCGAGTCGAGTGCGGCCCCGGCCACGACGGAGCCCGCTCCCACCACGGCCGCGCCCTCGCCGAGCGCCGCCCCGACCACGCCGGCGGCCCCCGCGGCCACGCCGAGGGTGCTCCGCGGGGTGCCCTCCGGGCTCTGCCTCGGGGTGACCGGCGAGGACCCGGAGGGCGCGAAAGCCGCGCTGGCCGACTGCACCGGTGGGCCGGAACAGCAGTGGGTGGTCACCCCGGTGGCCGCCGACACCTACGTCCTGGTCAACGCCGCCAGCGGCAAGTGCCTGGACGTGTTCGAGCAGCGCACCGACGACGGCACGGACCTGGTGCAGTGGTCCTGCAACGGCCAGGCCAACCAGCAGTGGAAGCTCAACCCGACCGGGTCCGGCCCGGTGCTGCTGGTCGCCGTGCACAGCGGCAAGTGCGCGCAGGTCGACGACGCCGGCACCGAGGCCGGGAGCCGGCTCGAACAGGCCCCCTGCAACGGCGCCCCCGAGCAGCAGTGGGCGGTCGGCTGACCGGTCAGCCCCGTTGACGCTCTCTCCGCCCTAAAAGACGGAAATTCCCTCCACGCTGCGCGTGGAACACGCGGCGTCCGGGTGGATTACCGCTTCACCGCGCGGCGCCACCATCGCTGGTGGTCTTACCTGCGCTCCACGGTCGTTTGAGTTGTCCGCCCGTCCGGCGGCCAACACGTTGATGGCGGCGTTCACATCCCGGTCGTGGGCTGCTCCGCATGAGCACTCCCACGACCGGACGGTGAGCGGCAGCTTGTCGTTGATGCGCCCACACTCCGAGCACCGGCGGGTGGACGGGAAGAATCGATCCACCCGGGCGAAGGTGCGCCCGTATCGGGCGGCCTTGTACTCCAACATGCCGACGAAGGACGCCCAGCCGGCGTCGTGCACAGACTTGGCCAGCCGGGTCCGGCCGAGACCGACGACGCACAGGTCCTCGACGTACACCGCTTGGCTGTCGCGGATGACCTGTGTCGAGAGCTTGTGCTGCCAGTCCCGCCGGGTGTCGGCCACCCGGGCATGCGCCCGGGCCACCTTGACGACGGCCTTGGCGCGGTTGTTGCTGCCCCGCTTTTTGCGGGACAGGTCCTGCTGCAACCGGCGCAGCTTACGGGCGGCCCGGCGCAGGAACTTCGGCGCGGTGATCTTCGTGCCGTCGGACATGACCGCGAAGTGGGTCAGCCCCAGGTCGATACCCACCTCGGACTCGGCCGGCGGCAGCGGCTCATCGCTGGTCTGGACGACGAACGAGGCGAAGTACCGGCCGGCCGCGTCCTTGATCACCGTCACCGAGCTGGGGTCCGCCGGCAGGGTCCGCGACCAGCGCACCGCCAGGTCGCCTATCTTCGGCAGGCGCAGCCGACCGTTGTCCAGCACCTTGAATCGGGCGTTGCGAGTAAATCGGATGGCCTGCCGGTGGTCCTTGCGCGACCGGAACCGCGGCGGCGCGACCTTGCAGCCCTTGCGCTCGCCCGACAGTGAGGCGAAAAAGTTGCGGTACGCCACGTTCAGATCCGCGAGGGCCTGCTGGAGCACCACCGACGACACCTCGCCCAGCCACGCCCGCTCGGGAGTGCGCTTGGCCTCCGTGATGACCCGCTTGGACAAGTCGCCGTCCGACAGGTACGGCTCACCCGCCTCGTGGGCCGTCTGACGCGCGCGCAGCCCGTCGTTGAACACCACCCGCGCGCACCCGAACGCCCGCGCCAGCGCTTCCCGCTGGCCAGACGTCGGGTAGACGCGGTAGTGGTAACGGAGCTGCACATTAGACAGTCTAACATTGGTCTATGGCCGAACTTCCGGACGTACGCACCGGTAGACATTGCACCTTCGTCCTACATGCCCACTTGGTCTTCGTGACGAAGTACCGGCACAAGGTATTCGCCGACCGGCACCTGGCCCGGCTGGAAGAGGTCATGCAGGCGGTGTGCGCCGACTTCGAATGCGAGCTGACCGAGTTCAACGGCGACGGCGAACACGTGCACCTGCTGGTCAACTTCCCACCCAAGGTCACCCTGTCGAAGCTCGTGAACAGCCTCAAGGGCGTGTCCTCCCGGCGGATGCGGCAGGAATTCCCCGACCTGGCAGGCCACTACTATCAGGCCAATAAACTGTGGTCCGCCTCCTACTTCGCCGGGACAGTCGGCGGCCCACCCCTAACCGCTCTACAGCAGTACATCGAACAGCAGAACCGGCCAGGTTAGAGCACACTCGGGCCTAGCCAGCCCTCCCACGCGGGCCTTCACACCCGCCCTGAAGGGCGGAGTACTAGCCCGCGTCTCGGTAGCTCCAGGCCCGGCGGCCGACCGCGACCGGCAGCGCGAACGCCGGCTCGTCGCCACGGCGGCGCAGCAGCAGGGAGAGCCCGGCCGCGCCGATCGACAGGGCGCCGGCCACGTACCAGGCCGCCGCGTAGTCGCCGAGCCGGTCGCGGACCAGGCCGGCCCCGGTCGCGGCGAGTGCCGCGCCGACCTGGTGGGCGGCGAACACCCAGCCGAAGACCACCGCGCCGGACGCGCCGAACCACTCCCGGCACAGCGCCACGGTGGGCGGCACGGTGGCCACCCAGTCCAGGCCGTAGAAGACGATGAAGACCAGCATGCTCGGCCGCGCGGAACCCGCGAAGAGGCTCGGCAGCACCAGCAGCGACGCGCCGCGCAGCGCGTAATAGGCGCCGAGCAGCAGCCGGCTGTCCACCCGGTCGGTGAGCCAGCCGGAGGCGATCGTGCCGACGATGTCGAAGAGCCCGACCAGGGCGAGCAGCCCAGCCGCGGTGGTCTCGGCCATGCCGTGATCGTGGGCGGCCGGCACGAAGTGGGTGCCGACCAGACCGTTGGTGGTCGCGCCGCAGATCGCGAAGCCACCAGCGAGCAGCCAGAACGGCCGGGTCCGCGCGGCGGCGGCGAGCGCGCCGACCGCCCGGGCCGCCGCACCGCCGGCCGGCGGCGCCGGGGGCACCACCTCGGTCGCGCCGTAGGCGGGCAGGTCGAGATCCGCCGGGTGCTCGCGGAGCAGCCACACCACCAGGGGTACGACGGCCAGTGCGGCCCCGGCCACGACCAGCGCCGCCACCCGCCAGCCGTGGTCGCGCACCAGCACGGCGACCAGCGGGAGGAAGACCAACTGGCCGGCGGCCCCGCCGGCGGTGAGCACACCGGTGACCAGGCCCCGGCGCCGGACGAACCAGCGCCCGGTGACCGTCGCCACGAAGGCCAGCGCCATCGAGCCGGTGCCCAGCCCGACCAGCACGCCCCAGCAGAGAATCAACTGCCAGCTCGCGGTCATCCCCACGGTCAGCGCGCTGCCCAGGGCGACCAGCACCAGCGCGCCGGCGACCACCCGGCGGATGCCGAACCGGTCCATCAGCGCGGCGGCGAACGGGGCGGTGAGCCCGTAGAGCATGAGGTTGACCGAGACGGCGGCGGAGATGGTCGCCAGGGGCCAGCCGAACTCGGCGTGCAGCGGATGCAGCAGCACGCCGGGGGTGGCGCGGAAGCCGGCGGCGCCGACCAGGGCGACGAACGAGACGCCGGCCACGAACCAGGCCGGATGCAGACGGTGTCGGGTCACGCTCCGAGTCTCGGCGGGGCGGCCCGGCGCGACGAGTGGCCGGAAAGCCATGATGCGCAATAATCGGGCCATGACCCCGCACCGCATCGCCGTCCTCGCCCTCGACGGGGTGGTCGGCCTCGACCTCGGCACCCCGGCCCAGGTCTTCGGCACCGCCCGCACCGGGGACCTGACGCCGCTCTATCGCGTCCAGGTCTGCACCCCGGGCGGCCGGCCCATCCGCAGCACGGCCGGCTTCCAGGTCGTTCCCGACCACGGCCTGGAGCTGTTGGACTCCGCCGACACGGTGATCGTCCCCGGCATCCACGGCGGCGCGCCGCTGACCGACGGGACGCTGGACCCCGAGGTGGCGGCGGCACTGCGGGCCGCCCACGAGCGCGGCGCCCGGATCATGTCCATCTGCACGGGCGCCTTCGTGCTGGCCGCCGCCGGCCTGCTCGACGACCGCCGCGCCACCACCCACTGGGCGTACGCCGACCGGTTCCGCCGGCTGCACCCCCGCGTGGACCTCGACCCGGACGTGCTCTTCGTCGACGGCGGCGAGGTGCTCACCTCAGCCGGGGTGGCCGCCGGCATCGACCTCTGCCTGCACGTCATCCGCACCGACCACGGCAGCGCGGTGGCCAACCGGTCGGCCCGGCGCTGCGTGGTGCCACCGTGGCGGGAGGGCGGCCAGGCCCAGTACATCGAGCGCCCGGTGCCCCGGACCGCCGAGACCGGCACCGCGGCCACCCGCGAGTGGGCCCGGCAGCGGCTGCACGAACCGGTGGCGCTGCGGGAGCTGGCCGCGCACGCGCGGATGAGCGTCCGCACCTTCACCCGGCACTTCCGCTCCGAGACCGGGCTCAGCCCGGCGCAATGGCTGCTCCAGCAGCGCACCGAGCACGCCCGGCTGCTGCTGGAGACCACCGACCTGACCGTCGACCAGATCGCCCGGCACGCCGGCTTCGGCACCACCGCCGCCCTGCGGCAGCACTTCCACTCCCGGGTCGGGGTCGCCCCCACCGCCTACCGCCGTACCTTCCGCCGGACCCCCGAGCCGGTGGCACCTCGACCCTGACCTGCTCGGCCCGGTGGCGGCTCTGCGCTCGGCCCTGGGCGGTCCGGTTTGGCTGCCGTCAGGCGAGGTGGGGCTGGCGGCGGAGGGCGCGGAGTTGGGCCAGGTGCATGGGGAGGTGGACGCGGGTGTGCAGGTCGAGGGCGCGACCCCAGGGCAGCGACTCGTCCACGTCCAGGTCGAAGCCCTCGCGCAGCACGGTGTCGACCGGAGTCTCGGCAGCCGGGCCGAGCCGGTCCGCGAGGGCGCAGAGTTTCTGGCTGGTGGCCCGGAGCAGGGCGGACAGCCCGTCCAGCCCGCCGCACTCGGAGGCCAGCGCGTCGAGCTGTGGCCGGTGGATGGTCTCCAGGTCGTAGTAGGCGAACGGCGAGCCGACCAGCACCGCCTCGGTCGCCTCGCTCATCAGCTCGTCGTTGGCGGCGAGGTGCGCCACGATCTGCTCGGCGCTCAACTCCCCCTCCGGGGGCGGCCCGAAGCCGCCCGCGTCCACCTCCGCGAGCACCGACTCGTACGCCCGCCGCAGCGCTGCGGCGTCCACCTCGTCCATGCCCGAATCCAACCCCCGCCCCCGGCAACCGCACCGCGGTTACCCCGCCCTCTTCACCCGGACGGGGCTCCACCCCTCCCGATCTCGCGAGTTTCCGTTCCCTGCAAACGGCAACTTGCCAAGATCCGGATACGCAGCTGGCCGGCACCCCGTCGGGGTGCCGGCCAGCGTTCGTGTTCTGGGTCAGCTGTTCCAGTGCTGGGCGACGATGTCGGCGGCCTGCTGCTCCCACTGCGCGTAGGCGTCCGGGTAGGCCGACACCTGCACGGTCTGGGCGGCCTCGGTCAGCGGCATGTCCTGCCAGCCGTCGACCTGCTTCAGACCCTTCTCGAACGCCAGGGTCGAGTACTCGGGGTCGGTGATCTGCTCCGGCGTGCCCCAACCACTGGACGGCCGCTGCTGGAACAGACCCAGCGAGTCATGGTCATTCTTGTCGCCGAGGTGGCCCAGGTTCTCCAGCTTCGACTCCTGAAGCGAGGTGGCGATCGAGATGACCGCGGCCCGCTCCGGCAGACCGGCCTTCTTCGTGGCGGCGATGATCGCCTTGGCGTTGGCGGTCTGCTCGTCGTTCAGGGTGATCTTCGACTGGGCGCCCTGCACACCGTGCGGGATGAGCTTGTCGCTCTGCACGGCCACGGCGACCGGCTTGGTGCTGTTCACCGGCTCAGCGGCGTGGGCGGCGACCGGACCGGCGAAGATGCCACCGGTGAAGGCCAGACCAGCAATACCGAGCACGCTCTTACGCAGCATCGTGTTCATGGGGGAAAGCTCCATTCGGGGGTTGGCGCACACGCCGATGGGGGTCGGCTAGCGCGCAAGCACCGTCAGGCGCTCAAAAAGGGGGAAAGCCTTGGGGGGATCATCCGGTGCGCGGGGCGGGGCCTCTTCGCAGCGCCGGGACCATGTACAACGACCGGCGAGCCACCATCATTCCGGGGCCAGCCACCCCGCCTGGCGGGGCTGATCTTCCTTCGGCCGGCACCCGGTCGCGCCGGGGGCGTCTTCCTCGGTCGTTCACGGGGATACAACGACGCCCACCGGCCCGCCATTCCGCCGCCGGAGTGCCGCCGACCACCCCCGAAACGGACACCCCGCCCAGGCGACCGCAGCCGGTGGAACAGCATGGGTGTATCCGGACCCCGGAGACAGCCATGACGTTCCACCCAACGCCCCTCGCGCACCGTCAGTGGAACGCCATGGAGGTGTCCTGCCCCCGGAGACACACAAGGCGTTCCACTCAGCCCCTGCGGTCCGCGCCCGAAGCGGACATTCACCCCAGGCCCGAAATCGGCTTGGACCAACGACCTCGAACTCGGCCCACCCACTCGGCCCCTTTGCTCTGCTGCCACGGACGCAACACCCCGAGACCTCCCTCGCTGCGTGTAGGGCTGCAAAGCAAAGGCGGTGACTGAGCGCCCGCCACCACGTGCTGGAACGATCGGATCTGGTCCGTTCCGACCTGGCATTCGGGCGTTCGGGGGCAGAAACCCAGGGTCAGCGGCGGCCGTGGCGGGCGCGGAGGTAGTCGGAGACGACGTACTCGCCGAGGTCGTCGAGGTCCGGCG
Organism: Micromonospora sp. A3M-1-15; assembly: GCF_024213425.1. Taxonomy (NCBI): domain Bacteria; kingdom Bacillati; phylum Actinomycetota; class Actinomycetes; order Micromonosporales; family Micromonosporaceae; genus Micromonospora; species Micromonospora sp. A3M-1-15. The sequence continues at coordinate 1,420,724 of NZ_JANAVK010000001.1, forward strand.
TGAACATCCGCCCCTTGGAGCGGCGGGCCACCGCGTCCACGAAGCGGCGCAGGCCCGGGTCGTCGCCGAGCATGAACAGGTTGAGCGTGGCGCCGTACCGGGTCAGCTTGTCCACCTCGCGGATGGTCGCCTCGATGGTCTCCGGCAGCGGCGGCCAGTGGAAGTAGGCCTCGCCGTCCTCCGGGTCCAGATGGGCGGTGGGCTCGCCGTCGGTGACCACCAGCACGACCGGCTCGGCGCCGGGGTGCCGGCGCAGGTGCCGCCCGGCCAGCCGCAGCGCGTGCTGGAGGTTGGTGCCCTGCTCCATGTCCGGCTCCACCGCGGCCAACTCCTGCTGGGTCAGCGGCATGGCCTCCCGGCCGAACCCGATGATCTGCAGGGCATCCTGCGGGAAGCGGGTCGCCATCAGGTGCGACAGGGCCAGCGCCGTCTGCTTCATCGGGCCCCAGCGCCCCTGCGAGATCATCGAGTAGGACAGGTCGACGCAGAGCGCCACCGCCGCCGACGCCCGCCGCTCGGTCTCCACCACCTCGAAGTCCTCGACCGCGAGCTGCACCGGCACCCCGGGGCCGGCCCGGCGGATCGCGCGGGTGAGGGTGCGGACCACGTCGAGGGGCTGCTCGTCGCCGTACTCCCACTGCCGGGAGGCGCCGCTCACCTCGCCGGCCGCGCCCGCCGAGCGCAGGTCGTGCTGGCCGCGCGGGCCGGCGGTCAGGTCGGCGAAGACCCGGCGCAGGGCGGTGCCGGCGAGCCGGCGCAGCGCCTTCGGACTGAGCGTCAGCCCTTCGGCGTCCCGGGTCACCCAGCCCTGCCGGCGCAGCTCGCGTTCCAGTTCCCGCAGCCGGCGTACGTCGTCGGCGGCGTCCCGGCCCAGCGTCCGGGCGACCGCCTCCACGTCGACGTCGTCCAGGGTGGCGCCGGGGTGGTCCTGGTCGAGGGAGTCGAGCAGTTCGTCCAGCTCGGCGATCTCGCCGAGCGCGCCGGTGGCCTCGCCGTAGCCGAGCGGCTGGTCGCCCCGGATCCGCTCGCCGCGCTGCCAGTTGAGGTCGGGGCGCAGCGACCGCAGGTGGGCGTCCAGCTGGGACAGTTCCCCGGCCAGCTGCTCGCCGAGGGACTGGCGCATGAGCCCGGCCAGTTCCTCGCGCTGCCGGTCGGAGAGGGACCGCATGAGCCGTTCCCCGGCCGCGGACCGGCGGGCCAGGACGTCGATCAGCTCGTCGACGTCCTTCGGCCGCTCCGGGAAGAACTCGCCGTGCCGGCGCATGAACTCGGCGAACGCGTCGGTGGTGTCCTCGGACCGACCGTGCCGGGCGAGCAGGTCGTTGAGGTCGCGCATCATCTCGGAGAGCTGGCGCTGGGCGGCCGGGTCGGCGGCGGCCCGCGCCGCGTCGCGCAGCCCGGCGAAGCGCTGCTCCAGCACGTCGCCGCGCAGCCCGTCGAGGATCCGCTGATAGGTCTGCCGCGCCTCGTCGCTGGCCCAGTCGTACCCGGACAGCTCCTCCACGGCCCGTGCGGTCGAGCGGGGCAGGTTGTCCAGCACCGCCTCGGCGAAGCGGGCGGCGTCGCCGTCCCGCCCGCGCAGCTCCTCCCGCTCGGCGGCGAGGGCCTGGTCGAGCAGCGCCTGGGCGCGGGTCACCGCGCCGTCCAGGTCGCCCCGGCGCAGCGCCTCGCGGCGCAGCCGGCGGGCCCGGGCGGCCAGGTCGTCCAGGCCGCCGCGCCCCTGCGGGCCGCGCCGCAGCAGGTCCCGCAGCGCCTCCCGCAGGCTGCCGCCGGCGAGGACCTCCGCGCCGACCGCGTCCACGGCGGCACGTACGTCGTACGGCGGGGCGAGCGGGTCGGGCCCGCCGCGCCACTGCCCGTACCGGAACCGGTTGCCGGCCACGGTCAGCCCCGGCCGCCGTAGACGGTGCGCCCGGACTCGGTGACGTCCTTGCCCAGCCGGCGGGTGAGGTGCAGCCCCTCCAGGACGAACTCGATCCCGGCGGCGGCCTCCTCGGGGGTGGGCGCGTCGCCGAGGCCGAGCCGGTCGAGCACCTTGGCCAGCCCGGGCACGGTGCCGACCTGGCGGAGCAGTTCGGCCGAGGAGACCAGCTCGCCGGTCTCGATCTCGCCGCCCTCGGCGACCAGCGCGGTGAACCCGGAGAGGTCCAGCCCGGCCAGCCGGGCCCGGAACGTCTCGGCGGTGGCGGTCCGCAGCAGGTGGCCGAGGACCTCGATCTCCCGCCCCTCCTCGCCGCTCTCGAACTCGACCTTGCCGCGCAGCGTGGAGGTCACCGAGACGGCGTCGCCGACCCGGGCGACCGGGGCCTCGTGGGCGGCGGTGGCGAGCAGGCCGGCGCGGCGCAGCGCGGCGGCGGCGACGGTCTCCGCGGCGGCGATGGCGAACCGGGCGGAGACGCCGGAGCGCGGGTCCACCGACGGCGACTCCCGGACGGCGCGGGCGAACCGGGCGAGCACCTCCAGCACGTGCTCGGGGACGGTGGCGGCCAGGTCGGCCTCCTGCCGGATCAGCTCCAGCTCCAGCTCCAGGTCGAGCGGGTAGTGGGTGCGGATCTCCGCGCCGAAGCGGTCCTTGAGCGGGGTGATGATCCGGCCCCGGTTGGTGTAGTCCTCCGGGTTGGCGCTGGCCACCAGGAGCAGGTCCAGCGGCAGCCGGAGCTGGTAGCCGCGGACCTGGATGTCCCGCTCCTCCAGCACGTTGAGCAGCGCCACCTGGATGCGTTCGGCCAGGTCGGGCAGCTCGTTGACGGCGAAGACGCCCCGGTTGGTGCGCGGCACCAGTCCGAAGTGGATGGTTTCGGGGTCGCCGAGGGTACGCCCCTGGGCGAGCCGGATCGGGTCGACGTCGCCGATCAGGTCGCCGACGCTGGTGTCCGGGGTGGCCAGCTTCTCGCCGTACCGCATCGAGCGGTGCAGCCAGCCGATCGGGAGGTCGTCGCCGCGCTCGGCGACCAGGGCGCGGGACGCCGGGGTGAGCGGGTGCATCGGGTGCTCGTTGAGCACCGAGCCGGGGATCACCGGGGTCCACTCGTCGAGCAGCGCGCCGAGTGAGCGGATGAGCCGGGTCTTGCCCTGGCCGCGCTCGCCGAGCAGCACCATGTCGTGGCCGGCGAGCAGGGCCCGCTCGACCTCGGGCAGCACCGTGTCCTGGTAGCCGACGATGCCGGGGAAGCGCTCCTCGCCGGCGCGCATCCGGGCGAGGAGGTTGTCGCGGAGTTCCTGCTTGACCGTGCGGTAATCGTGGCCGGACGCCCGCAGCTCGCCGAGCGTGCCGGGCAGGTCGGCGGGCGGGACCGGGGGAACCTGGTTGGGCGCAGTCACCCGACCAACGCTATCTCGGTCGGGTGACCGCGCGCCGCCTTCCGGACGGCCGGATCGTCACGGACGGGGAACGGGCCGCCCGCAGCGGGCGCAGGCGCCCCGCCGCCGCAGGTGGTACGCCAGGGTGGCCGCCCCGAGCGCGACGCCCCAGAGGGGCCAGAGCAGCATCGGCGCGGAGGCGAGGCTGAACTCGTGCCCGATCTGCCAGAACTCCGGCTTCGTCAGGAGCCCGAGGGTGGCCGCCGTCACCGACACCGCGACCAGCGTCGCGGGGACGACCGCCAGCCTGATCGGCACCGGCCGGCCGGCCAGCCCCGGCAGCCATCGGGGGAACCGCTCGCCCCAGGGGCGGACCAGCCCGAGGGTGAGGACCGCCCCGACGGTGGCGAACGCGCCCAGCCCGGCGCCGGCCCAGACCAGCCCGGTCTCCTGCATCTCGGCGAGGAAGTCCCGGGAGATGCCCAGCGGGATGCCGGCCGCCCAGGCGAACCGGGTGAGCGCGTAGGCGAACGGGATCAAGGCGGCGGTGTACGCGGCCCAGCGCCCCCAGCGGGCGGCCGAGGCGGGCGAGGTCCAGCCCCGCTCGTCGTCGTCCCGGCCGCAGGTCGGGCAGGCGCCGGCCGTCCGCCGCTGCCAGAGCAGCAGCGCCCCGGCCAGCAGGACGCCGCCCACGAGGGCGGCGCACCGGGCCGCCAGCGGCCAGTCGAAGATCTGCCCGTAGTCGACCGGCGGCCAGCCGAACGGCGCGCCGATGATCAGCATCGGCAGGTAGCCGAGCACGACCAGCACCCGGGCGTCCGGGACGACCACGGTCAGCGCGAAGACGACCGCCCATCCGTAGCCGAGCAGCAGCGCGCGGGGCAGACCGGTACGGCGTACCGTCGCCGGGCCGCTCATGGCGAGCGCCGCGACCGCCGCGAGCAGCAGCACCCCGGCGAAGAGCGGCGCTCCGACGTCCACCGGCAGCAACCGGAGCAGGCTGACGTCGTCGCCGTGCGGGTCGTTGGCGCCGAACGGGTAGCCGGCGCCGGTCAGCGTGGAGATCAGGGCGAGCACGCCCCAGCCGCCGAGCCAGGCGGCGGCGAGCGGGGCGGCCAGGTCGAGCCGCGTGCGGGCGGCCCGACGGGGTGGGGAGAGGGTCGTTGTCGTCATGCCCTCAGCCTCGGCCGGTCAGGCTCCGACTCCCTCCCGCGCCGGGGTGGACCGCCTCCCCCTGGGGAGGGAGCGGTCAGCCGGTCGGCACCACGAAACCCGACTCGTACGCGGCGATCACCGCCTGGGTCCGGTCGCGCACGCCGAGCTTGGCCAGCACGTTGCCGACGTGGGTCTTGACCGTCTCCACGCCGACCACCAGCCGGTCGGCGATCTCCGGGTTGGACAGCCCGGCGGCCATCAGCCGCAGCACCTCGGCCTCCCGCTCGGTGAGCCGGGCCGCCCGCAGCCCGTCGGAGCCCCGGCCGCCGTACGCGCCGACGAGCTGGCGGATCGCCGCCGGGAAGAGCAGGGACTCGCCTGCCGCCACCACGCGGATCGCCTCCACCACCTCGGCCGGCCGGGCCCGCTTGAGCAGGAACCCGCTGGCTCCGGCGCGCAGCGCCTCGTAGACGTACTCGTCGTTGGCGAACGTGGTGACCACCAGGACGCGGGGCGGGTCGGCGGAGGTGGCCAGCAGCCGCCGGGTGGCCTGGATTCCGTCGATGGCCGGCATCCGGACGTCCATGAGCACCACCCGCGGGCGCAGCCGAGCCACCAGGGGCGGCACCTCGGCGCCGTCCGCGGCCTCGCCGACGACCCGCAGGTCCGGCTGGGCGTCCACGATCGCCCGCAGGCCGACCCGGATCAGCTCGTCGTCGTCGACGATCAGCACGTCGATGGTCATCCGGTCTCCTCCCTCGGCGCCGGCAGGGTGGCCCGTACCCGCCAGCGGTCGCCCTCCGGCCCGGCGGTGAGCTGCCCGCCGAGCAGCAGCACCCGCTCCCGCATGCCGTCGAGGCCGCGCCCGCCGCCACCCGGCCCCGTGGCGCCGCGCAGCCCGTTGACCAGCTCGATCTCCAGAAGCCCGTCGGGTACGGCCACCCGCAGCCGCACCGGCCCCCGCCCGTGCCGCGCCGCGTTGGTGAGCCCCTCCTGGACGATCCGGTAGCCCTCCCGGGACACCACTGCGGGCAGCCCGCCCAGCGCGCCGCTGACCCGGGACTCCACGACCAGGCCGGCGGCCCGGGTGTCGGCGACCAGCCGGTCCAGCACGTCGAGGGTGGCCTGCGGCGCGGTGGGGGCGGGCGCCCGCCCGTCCTCGGTCTCCCGGAGCAGCCCGAGCACGTGGTCCAGGTCGTCCATGGCGCGGCGGCTGGTCTCCTCGATGGCGCGCAGCGCCCGCCGGGTGAACTCCGGGTCGGTGTCGAGCAGCTCGCGGGCGGCCCCGGCCTGGAGGGTCGCCACGGTGAGCGCGTGCCCCACCGAGTCGTGCAGCTCGCGGGCCAGCCGGTTGCGCTCGGCCAGCCGGGCGGACCGGGCCTCCAGGGCGGCGATCCGCTCGGCCTGCGCCGGGCCGAGCAGCACCGGGGCCATCGAGGCGGCGAGCGCGCCCAGCCCGGCGACCGCGTACCCGAGCGCGACCAGCAGGGCCAGCCCGGCCAGTCCCGCCGCGACCGGGTGGCCCGGGCCGAACGGGCCGAAGCCGTCGTCGGGCGCGGCGCCGGTGTCGACGCCCGCCAGCCCGGCGAGGAAGACCAGCGCCATGGGGAACGCGCTGATCGCCGCGAACAGCACCAGGCCGCCGGTCAGCAGGTGCAGGGCGATCCAGAGCGCGGCGCGCAGCCGGGTCTCCCGGTCGATCCGGTGGCCCGGGGCGGGCTCGGGCAGGTCGACCGCGAGCAGCGCCCGGGCGGCGGCGATCTCCAGCGCCCGGCTGCCGGCGAGGAACACCGGCACGGCGGCGAGCACCACGGCGACCAGCAGCAGGCCGGCGCCGATCGGGCGGGGCACGTCGTCGTTGCCGAGCAGTTGCGCGAACGTCGCGGCGAGCAGCGCGTACGGCAGGGCGAGCACCCCGCCGAGCAGCAGGAACACGGCACGCCGCCAGGTGCTCCCGCGCACCAGCGGCGCCAGCACACCCCGGACCGTCACCCGGCCATTCTCCCGCCCGAGGGCGGCCCGCCGACTCCCCCGTGACGGGGAGGTCGGGTCAGCGGTGGTCCTGGACGTACTTCTCCGGGTCCTTGTCGCGGAAGGGCAGGTTGCGCCCGTTCTTGTGCTCGCCGTAGAAGGTCAGCCAGCGCTGCCCCAGCTCGGCCCGCAGCTCGACGCTCGCGTGCCGGCGGAAGTCCGGCAGGGCCTCGTCCTCCTCCTCGGCCAGGTGCTCGCTGTTCTCCCGGCGGGCCCGCCACACGGCCTCCCACCAGGCGTCCGAGCCGACCTCGTGCAGCTTCGACTCGGCGACGGCGTCGCGGATCTTGTTGTGGTCGCCGATGGCGTCCTCGGTCTCCTCCGCGCCGTCGTCGCCGTGCCTGACCAGGTGCGGGTAGAGGATGGCCTCCTCGGCCTCGGCATGGATGTCCAGGTGCAGGGCGAGCGCGTCCCAGACGGCCAGCAGCTCGGCCGGGTCGCGGGCGTCGTCGAGGCGGGCGAAGCCGCGGCGGAAGGCGGCGTGGTCGTCGAGGATCAGTGCGGTGATGTCGTCCATGGTGGTCACTTCCGGGTGCGGGCGCGGATCAGCTTGGGTACGGCGGCCAGCCCGGTGACCGGGCGGAACGCGTGGGCGGCGGTGACCAGTGCGGCGTACTCGTCGTCGGCCAGGTCGATCTCGGCGGCGGCGGCGTTGCGCTCCACCTGCTCCACCGCGGACGCGCCGGGGATGGCGACCACGTTGGGGTGCCGGAGCAGGTACGCCAGGGCGATCTGGCTGGGCGTGGCGTCGTGCGCGTCGGCCACCTCGCGCAGGGTGGCGATCAGCTCGGTGCCCCGTTCCAGGTTCTCCGGCAGGAAGTACGGGTTGGCCCGCCGCACCGCCCCGGCGGGCGGGTTCCGGGCGTCGTACCGGCCGGAGAGGAAGCCCTGCCCCAGCGGGCTGTACGCGATGACGATCCGGCCGGCCTGCTCCGCGTACGGGATGAGGTCCTTCTCGGGGCCGCGGTCGACCATGCTGTAGCGGACCTGGTTGCTCAGCACCCGGCGGCCCAGCGCGGCCTCGGCGAACCGCCAGCGGCGCAGGCCGTAGTTGCTGACCCCGACCTCGCCGACCAGCCCGACGTCCTGGAGCGTGCGCATCCCGCGCATGGTGGTGGTGTCGGCGACCACCGGGTTGGGCTGGTGCACCTGGTAGAGGTCGATGCCGGCGACGCCGAGCCGGGCGGCCGAGGCGACCGCCCGCTGCTGCACCACCGGGGCGAGCGGCAGCACCGGGAAGATCTTGCTGGCCACCACGACCTTGGCCCGGTCGTCGCCGAGCGCCGCGCCGAGGATGCGCTCACTGCGGCCGAAGCCGTAGATCTCGGCGGTGTCGAAGAGCGTGACGCCCAGCTCGAGCGCGCGCCGGACGATCTGCGCCGCCCGCTGTTCGTAGTCGGGGCCGTAGCCCCACTCACGCGAGCCGAACTGCCACGTGCCGAGGCCGATCTTGGAGTTGGGCTTGGGGGTGTCGAGCGGGACGTAGCGCATGGACTCGAAGCTACCCAAGCGGGCGGGCCCGCACGCCGGTTCCGGCGGCCCCACCTCCGGCCCGACCTGGGCACCGGGCCGGGACTAGGGTCGGAGGGTGACCTACCTCGCCAGCGAAGACCGTTACGACTCGATGATCTACCGGCGCAGCGGCAGGAGCGGCCTGCGCCTGCCCGCCATCTCGCTCGGGCTGTGGCACAACTTCGGGCCGGACCGGCCGTACGAGCGGCAGCGGGACATCGTCCGGCGCGCCTTCGACCTCGGGATCACCCACTTCGACCTGGCCAACAACTACGGCCCGCCGCCCGGCACCGCCGAGGAGAGCTTCGGCCGGATGCTCGCCACCGACCTGAAGCCGTACCGGGACGAGCTGGTCATCTCCAGCAAGGCCGGCTATCTCATGTGGCCCGGCCCGTACGGCGAGTGGGGTTCGCGCAAGTACCTGATCTCCTCGCTGGACCAGTCGCTGCGCCGGATGGGGCTCGACTACGTCGACATCTTCTACTCGCACCGGTTCGACCCGGACACCCCGCTGGAGGAGACGATGGGCGCGCTGGACGCGGTCGTCCGCTCCGGCAAGGCGCTCTACGTCGGCATCTCCAACTACAACTCGGAGCAGACCGCCCGGGCCGCCGAGATCCTCCGCGAGCTGGGCACGCCGCTGCTGATCAACCAGCCGTCGTACTCGATGCTCAACCGCTGGACCGAGGCCGACGGGCTGCTCGACACGCTGGAGCAGGCCGGCGCCGGCTGCATCGCCTACAGCCCGCTGGCGCAGGGCCTGCTCACCGACCGCTACCTGGGCGGCATCCCGGCCGACTCCCGGGTGCGGACCAGCGTCTTCCTCAACGAGAGCGATCTCAGCGAGGAGAAGATGGCCACCATCCGCGGGCTCGCCGCGGTCGCCGAGCGGCGCGGCCAGAGCCTGGCCCAGCTCGCGCTGGCCTGGGCGCTGCGCGACCCCCGCATGACCAGCCTGATCATCGGGGCGAGCAGCGTGGCCCAGCTGGAGGGGAACGTCGCCGCGCTGGACAACCTCGACCTCGGCGTCGACGAGCTGGCCGAGATCGACCGCCACCTGGGCTGAGGGCTACCAGATCCGGCGCCGGCCGGCCCGGTGGTTGCGGACACCGCACGGCCGGCCGGCCGGCACGCTGCCGGCCCGCCGCAGCCGCAGCGCCACCACGGCCGCGAGCAGCACGGTGACCCCGGCCGCCGCGCCGACCACCACCGGCCGGGGGACGCCGTGGGTGTCGGTCACGGCCGCCACCGGCACCCCGTCCGCCGGGTCGCCGGCCTCGCCGCCGGTCGCGGCCCTCGGCACGGCACGCGGGGCCGCGGCACTCGCCGAGAGCTTGGTACGCGGCGTGGACGCCGCCCCGCCGGACGCCGCCTGGAACACCACGTCGGAGCAGGAGTAGTAGGTGTCCTGGGTGTTCGAGTTCTGCCAGATGGTGTAGATGATGTGCGGTCCGGTGCGCCCGGCCGGCAGCCGCCCCGGCATCTGGTAGGCGCCGTCCCGGATCGGCGGGTCGGTGACCGTCAGGAACGGCTTCTCGTCCAGGTCCGCCCAGGTCAGCCGGCGGGTCGGGGCGTACGAGGCGGTGGTGGCGTAGAACCGGAACGTGCCCTTGTGCGGGATCGTGGTGCGGTAGCGGAAGGTGTGCCGGGCCCCGGCCGTGAGCGTGGTGGCCGGCCAGTCGGTGCGGGGCAGGTCCAGCCCCCGGTACGCGGACAGCCCGCCGCTGCACAGTTCCCCGTCGGGGATGCGTTCCCGGTCCCGCCCGTCGATCCGGGCCACCCGGATGTTGTCCCACTCGCGCACGGCCGTCCCGGCGGCGATCGCGGCCCGGCAGGCCGGCGTCTCCGCCCGGCCGCCCTCCGGACCGCACGCCGCGGCCCGGCTCAACGGGCTGGTCGGGGCGCCGTGCGCGCTCGCCGGAACGCCGGTGAGCAGCAGGGTCGCGGCGACGGCGGCGAGCGCGGCGAGCGTGCGGCGTACGGCCATGTCATCGACCTCCCGGGCACTGGTACGGGCGCGGGCCGGCAAAGGTTCGATCGGCGCGCCGGTGCGCCGAGGCCCATGGGCGGCCCGAGTGCTGGGAGCCGGTCGGCACGACCGGGGCGGTGGCCCTAGCGTGGTCGGCATGCGGGTCGCCGTCTTCAGCACCAAGCCGTACGACCGGGACTTCCTCGCCGAGGCGAACGCGGCGGCCGGGCACGACCTGGTCCTGCTGGAGCCCCGGCTCTCGGTGGAGACGGCGGCGCTGGCGGCCGGCGCCGACGCGGTCTGCGCGTTCGTCAACGACGACCTCGGCGCGCCCGTGCTGGACCGGCTCGCCGCGGCCGGGGTACGCGTGGCGGCGTTGCGCTCGGCCGGCTACAACCACGTGGACGTGGCGGCGGCGACGCGGCTGGGCGTCACCGTGGTGCGGGTCCCGGAATACTCGCCGTACGCGGTGGCCGAGCACTGCGTCGGGCTGATGCTCACGCTCAACCGCCGGATCCACCGCGCGCACAACCGGGTACGCGAGCACAACTTCGCCCTGACCGGGCTGCTCGGCTTCGACCTGCACGGCAAGACCGTCGGAGTGGTCGGCACCGGCAAGATCGGCGTCTGCGTGGCCCGGATCATGGCCGGCTTCGGCTGCCGGGTGCTGGCCAGCGACCCGTACCCGAACCCGGAGGCGCTCGCCGTCGGCGTCGAGTACGTGCCGTTGAAGACCCTGCTGGCCGAGTCGCACGTGGTGACGCTGCACTGCCCGCTGACCCCGGACACGCACCACCTGATCGACGAGGAGCGCATCGCGCAGATGCGCCCCGGGGTGATGCTGATCAACACGAGCCGGGGCGCGCTGGTGGACACCCGGGCCGTGATCCGCGGGCTGAAGACCGGCCGGATCGGACACCTCGGGCTCGACGTCTACGAGGAGGAGACCGAGCTCTTCTTCGAGGACCTCTCCGACCAGATGCTGCGCGACGACGACTTCTCCCGGCTGAGCACCTTCCCGAACGTGCTGATCACCGGTCACCAGGCGTTCTTCACCCGGGAGGCCATGCACAACATCGCCGCCACCACCATCGCCAACCTGAACGCGGTGGAACGGCACGGCCCCGACGGGGTCACCGGGCCGGCCCGGGTCTGCTGACCGAACGGACCACCGGGGCGGCGGTGGAGCGGGGCGCGGCCCTACAGTGACGGCACCCCGTGATCAAGGAGCGTGCCGTGTCCGAGCCGCCACAGACGCCAGAACCGCCCCGATCCGCCCCGGCGGCCGGGTCCGCGGCCGGCGACGTCCCCACCGACGTCACGCCGCACCTGCTCGTCACGTCCGCCGTGGCGGGTGCGCCGCCCGCGGTGCCGTGGCCCGGCCCGGAGGGCCAGCCCGCCTGGGCCATCCCGGTGGTCGTGCCACCCGGCACCCGCGGCTACGCGCTCTTCGTGCCGCTGTTGCCGGTGGCCGAGGCAGAGGCGGGCGCGGCACCCGGGCCGGCGGCCGCCCCGCGGATGCTGGTCCCCGCGCCGGGCGTGCCCACCCAGGCCGCCCCGCCGGCCGTCGAGAGCCCGGCTCCGAGCGGCGCGGCGGCGTCCGGTGGCGGCGGCACCGGCACGACGACCGACGGCGCCGCGACGCCCGCCCTCACGTCCGCCGGACCGTCCGGCTCCGAGGCTCAGCCGGCACCGGCCACGAAGGCCGCCCCGGAACCCGGAGCCGCCCCGGCGAAGTCCGCCACTCCGACCGCCGGACCTGCGACGACCGCGGCCCCGACCATCGGACCAGCGACGACCGCGGCCCCGACCACCGGACCGGCGA
>NZ_JANAVK010000001.1:1432615-1687450 GCF_024213425.1 Micromonospora sp. A3M-1-15
GCACCGCGGCCCCGACCACCGGACCGGCGAGCACCGCGGCCCCGACCACCGGACCGGCGAGCACCGCGGCCCCGACCACCGGACCGGCGAGCACCGCGGCCCCGACCGCCGCTGCGGCGACGACCGGCACGCCGGCAGCGCCGCCCGGCGTCGTCCCGGCCCCGCCGGTCGCCGCGCCGCCCTATCCGGGGGCGGTCCACGGGCCGCAGCCCTGGGGCGGCTACGCGCCCGACACCGTCTGGACGCCCCGGCCGCGGACGCCCCGGACCTCGTTCCTCGGCGCGCGCTGGCCGGGCCCGAAGCAGGCCACCGGCCGCGCGGTCCCCCTCTCCGTGCTGGCCGGCGCGCTCGGCACCGCGTTCTTCGTGCCACTGAGCCGGGTCGGCATCGGCTGGTTCCTGGGCTGGCTCGCGCTGACCCTCGGCGTGCTGGTCGCGGTGCGCCGGCGTACCGCCGAACTGCCCCGCACCGAGCGGCTGATCCGCGGCGGGTGGGCCGCTGCGGCGCTGGTCCTGCTGGCCGTGCTGGCCTTCCGCAACGCGTGGTGGCTGGTGACGTTCTGCGTGCTCGGCGCCCTGGGCTGCGCCACCCTGGCCATCGTCGGCGGCCGGCTGGTCCGCTCGATCCTGTTCGGCCTGGTCGCCACGCCGTTCGCGGCCTTCCGCGGCCTGCCCTGGGTGCGCCGGCACGTCACCGCCTCCCCGGAGGCCGGGACCGTCCGCAAGGTCACCGGCTCGGTGGTCGCCACCGTGCTGGTGCTGCTGGTCTTCGGCAGCCTGCTCTCCTCGGCCGACGCGGCCTTCTCCGAGGTGCTGACGGCCATCGTCCCCGAGATCAACATCGGTACGGTGTTCCGCTGGATCTTCCTGGCCGCGGTCGGCGGGCTGATCGCGGTCGCGGCCGTCTACACCCTGGCCGCCCCGCCCGACCTGTCCACCGTGGACCGGCCGAGCAGCCGCCGGCTCGGCGCGCTGGAGTGGGCGCCGGCCATCGGGGCGCTGACGCTGCTCTTCGTCGGCTTCGTGATCGTGCAGTTCACCGTGCTCTTCGGCGGCCAGCGGCACGTGCAGAAGGTCGCCGGCCTCAGCTACTCCGAGTACGCCCGCAGCGGCTTCTGGCAGCTCCTCTTCGTCACCCTGCTGACCCTGGCCGTGCTGGGCGGGGTGAGCCGCTGGGCCAGCCGCGAACGGCCGGTCGAGCGCCACCTGCTGCGCGTCCTGCTGGGCCTGCTCAGCGCGCTCAGCGTGGTGATCGTCGTGTCGGCGCTGTCCCGGATGTGGACGTACCAGAAGGTCTACAGCTTCACCGGCGAGCGGATCTTCGTGATGGCGTTCGAGCTGCTGCTCGGCGCGGTCTTCCTCATGATCCTGGCGGCGGGTGTGCGGTGGCAGGGCCGGTGGATCCCGGGCACCACGGTGGCGCTGGCCGTGGCCATGCTGCTCGGCCTGGCCGTGCTGAACCCCGAGGACTACGCGGCGAAGCGCAACATCCTCCGGTACGAGCAGACCGGCAAGATCGACGCCTGGTACCTGCGCGCGCTCTCCGCCGACGCCACGCCCGCGCTGACCGAACTCCCCGACCCGGTCCGCCGGTGCACGCTGAGCTGGATCGCCGACGACCTCGAGGAGTCCGACCCCTGGTACGCCTGGAACCTGGGCCGGTACCGGGCCCGCCAGGCCCTCGACCGGGTCGGGCCGGACGCGATCGGCGGCCCGAAGGACTGCCGCCGGGCCGACCAGTTCGACCTGCCCAAGTCCCGCCGTACCCGGTGACGTCGCCGGCCGGGCCGCGGAACGCCGTGGCCCGGCCGGCGGCGCATCCTGCCCGTCCGCGAACGTTCACCGCCCCCTCACGTCAGGGCCACGACGGACACCGACCCCGCACCTAGCTTCGGCTGCGCGAACGTCAACCGAGGTAGCGGAGGTTTTCCCATGTCCGTCCGTCAGCTCATGACGGTGCTGGCCGCCGGGGCGGTGCTGGCCGTGCCGACGGCCGCCCACGCGGCCCCCGTCGCCGGCCCCGGCGTGCTGCCGCAGAAGACCCACTTCGACCTCCAGGCGCACCGGGGCGGGATCGGGTTGACCACCGAGGAGACCCTGGCCGGTTTCGCCAAGGCCATGCGCCTCGGCGTCACCACGCTGGAGCTGGACACCCAGGTCACCCGGGACGAGAAGGTGGTCGTCACGCACGACCGGCAGGTCAGCGCGCAGAAGTGCCGCGACACCGGGCCGGTGACCCCGGGCGACCCGATGTACCCGTACGTCGGGAAGTACATCAAGGATCTGACCCTGGCCCAGATCAAGACCATGGACTGCGGCTACCAGCAGCTGCCCGGCTTCCCGGAGCAGGAGCAGGTCGCCGGGGTCCGGATGGCCGAGCTGCGGGACGTGCTGGACCTGGTGAAGACCTGGCGCGCCCACCAGATCACGCTGAACATCGAGACGAAGGTGGAGGCCGGGGCGCCCGAGCAGACCGCCCCGCGCGAGCTGTTCGTCCGCCGGGTCTTCGAGGAGATCCGCGCCTCGGGCATCGAGGACCAGGTCACCATCCAGTCCTTCGACTGGGGCGCGCTGCGGGTGATGCACCGGCTCGCGCCGCGGTGGCCGCTCGTGGCGCTGACCAACTACGACTTCCTCCAGGTCGGCAGGCCCGGCGCCTCGCCCTGGCTGGGCGGCCTGGACGCGGACGACTTCGGTGGCGACTTCGTCCGGGCGGCCGCGGCGATCCCCGGCGTGACCACCCTCTCCCCCAACTACGGCTTCCCGCAGAACGGCACCGTCGCCGACCCGGCCTTCCGCTTCTACCCGGACCCGAAGATGATCGCCGACGCGCACGCCCGCGGCCTGAAGGTCGTGCCGTGGACCTGCGACGACCCGGCCACCGTGGCGGCGCTGATGGACCTGGGTGTCGACGGGATCATCACCAACTACCCGGACCGGGTCCGGCAGCTCATGGCCGAGCGGGGCATGCGCCTGCCCAAGGCGTACCAGCCGCGCTGAATCCCGTGGAGGCGTCCGTCCCGCGGGCGGACGCCTCCCGGCCCGGTCAGGCCGGGCCGCCGCCGAAGCCGATCTCGTTGCCGTCCGGGTCGCGGAAGATGGCCTTGCGGACGCCGTTGTCGTAGGTCTCCCGCTCGGCCGGCGTCAGGCCGCGCTCGGCGATCTGCGCGAGGCGGGCGTCGAAGTCGTCGACGAAGACGGTGTGCATGGCGTGCCCGGCGTGGTCGGGCCGCACCTCGATGAACAGGTACCGGTGCTCGGCGAGCTCCCACACCGCCTCGGTGTCGTTCGGCAGGAACGAGGGCGGGGCGCCGAGGAGCCGCTCGTACCAGGCCGCCGCCGCGCGGTAGTCACGGACGGGCAGGCCGGCGAACAGATCTACGGTCATGAGGCCATGCTGCCACTGATCACCGACATGACCTCGGGCGGAAGACGGCCGGCGCGGCGGACGCCTGTCAACGGGGGCCGGCTGCCGGCCTCGGCTCGTGCACGTGCGGCAGGTCGTCGTGTGAGTCCGGGTTGTCCGCGTGGTCGGCGTGGAAGAGGGCTTCGGCGAGCAGGGCCCGTACGTGGCTGTCGGCCGCGGAGTAGTGCACGAAGGTGCCTTCCCGGCGTCCCTTGACCAGGCCGGCGAGGCGCAGTTTGGCGAGGTGCTGACTGACGGCGGTGGGGCTGGCTCCGACCAGTTCCGCGAGGCAGGCCACCGACGACTCGCCCTGGAGCAGCGCCCAGAGGATCTTGATTCGGGTCGGGTCGGCGAGCAGCCGGAAGCCCTCGGCGGCCAGGTGGACCTGTTCGTCGTTGGGCATCTGGAAGGTGGGCACGCCGCCGACCTCGGTGTGACGATGGGCCGCCAGGGATCGGATCTCGCCCTGCAGACCGCTGACGCCGTGCTCGTACGCGACGACCTCAGCACCCTGCCCGCCGTGATCGCCCTGTCGCGGCGAGCCCGCCGAGTGGTCAAGGCCAACCTCCTGATCGCCGCGGCCTTCATCGTCGTCCTCGTGACCTGGGATCTCATCGGCCACCTGCCCCTCCCCCTGGGCGTCGCCGGGCACGAAGGCTCCACCGTCATCGTCGGCCTCAACGGGCTCCGACTCCTCCGCCGATCCGCCTGGCGGAAAACCAGATAAGAGGGTCAGGCATCGGTTCACCGACCACCTCGGGCTTGCATCCGATACCCAGGTACAGGCTTACCGTCGGAGAATGAACGACGGACAAGTAACAACCGATGACTCCTGGGCGCCGGATGCCTGCACCCTGCCGACGGCTGAACGGCCACTGCGGCTCGCCGAGTTCGATCAGTTCTTCCGCGAGGCGGTACGGGGTGCCGACCGAGTCTCCGCGCAGCATCTGCGGTTGCACCTCGCCGGAGGCGCGCAGGTCGAGGAGGCAGCACGGGACCTGACCGCCCGGGAGTCCTCGTGCTGCTCGTTCTTCGCCTTTGCCATCTCCCGGTCCGGCCCGGATGCGCTGACGCTGGACGTTCGGGTGCCCGCGGCCCACGTGGACGTGCTCGATGGCCTCGCCGGCCGTGCCGTGTCAGCGGCGGGCCCGCGATGAGCGAATCGGGGCTCCGCAGCGGCCAGCTCGCCGGCGCGGCCGGGGTCAACCTCCAGACGCTGCGCTACTACGAGCGCCGGGGACTTCTCGCCGCCCCGCGGCGCTCCCCCGGCGGCCACCGGCTCTACCCGGCCGACACCGTCACCCTCCTGCGGGTCATCAAGACCGCGCAGCGCCTCGGCTTCACCCTCGACGAGGTTGCCGACCTGCTCGACGCCGGCCGGCACAGGCACCGCGGCCGATCCGACAGCGGCCTCCAGGTGCGGGCCAGGGAGAAGCTCGTCGAGGTGGAGCAGAAGCTGGCCGACCTCACCGTCATCCGCGACACCCTGCGCGCCGCCATCTCGGCCGGCTGCGACGACCTTGTCGCCTGCGCCGGCAGTTCCTGCTGCCCCCTGCCGTTCGCCGAACTCGCCGGGAGGAACGACCGTGCCGGCACCTGCTGACCGGCTGCGCCGCCTGCTTCCCTCCGGCATGACGGGCCTCGCCGGAGCGGCCTGCGCCGCCTGCTGCGTGGTGCCGACGCTGCTCGCCGCCGGGATCCTCGGGGGCGCCGGATGGGCCGCGGTCAACCGTTTCCTGCCCGGCGTCGCCGTCGCCCTGGCCGTGCTCGCCGGCGTGTCCTGGTGGTGGGCCGGCAGACGCCGCCACACCCGCTGCCCCGGCGGCACCTGCTCCTGCGGCCAGCGTGACCGGAAGGACCGCGAGGTGGTGAAGATAGGGTCCGACGCATGACGGTTGCCCGCTCGATCCTGCTGTTCGTCATCGCCGCTCTGGCCGAGATCGGCGGGGCCTGGCTGGTGTGGCAGGGCTGGCGGGAACATCGCGGGCTGCTCTGGATCGCCGCGGGAGTCATCGCGCTCGGGCTCTACGGCTTCGTCGCCACCTTCCAGCCCGACCCGAACTTCGGCCGTATCCTCGCCTCCTACGGCGGCATCTTCGTCGCCGGCTCCCTCGCCTGGGGCATGGTCGTCGACAAGTTCCGCCCCGACCGCTACGACGTCGTCGGCGCCGCCATCTGCCTCGTCGGCGTCGCCGTGATCATGTACGCCCCACGGGCCAGCTGACCACGTGATCACTTCGCCTGGCTGGAGCAGCCGGGCTCGCACCCGCAGGCGTCGGCGCCCTCAGCCTGGGACCACCTTCGGCTCGGGATACGACGAAGGGCGTCCGTCATCGCTGACGAACGCCCTGATCGCTAAGGGTGGAGCCGAGGGGACTCGAACCCCTGACCCCCACACTGCCAGTGTGGTGCGCTACCAGCTGCGCCACGGCCCCTTGCGGTGTCCCCGGTCGCCCGGGCACGGAGAGAACTATACACACGCCGGTCGGCATGGTCATCTCGCGGGGGTACCCCCGGCCGGCGGCTCAGTTCAGGGCCACATCCGGCGGGAAGTGGGCGACCGCCGCCATCATGCCGCCCTGCCGGCGCAGCACCATCGGCCAGAGATCGTCCGGGCGGTCGACGAAGGCGTCACCCGGGAGGGCGTCGAGCACGAACCAGGACCCGTCCTCGATCTCCCGCTCCAGCTGACCGGCGCCCCAGCCCGAGTAGCCGGCGAAGACCCGGATCCCGCCCACGGCGTCGCGCAGCTTCTCCGGGTCGACCGAGAGGTCGATGGTGCCGACCGCGCCGGAGACCCGGTGGAAGCCCTTCACCGGCTTGATCGGGTGACGCATCCGGGCCAGGCAGATCGCCGAGTCGGGCTGCACGGGACCGCCCTCGAAGAGCACCGCGGGGTGTCGGGCCAGGTCGCTCCAGTCGCCCAGGACGTCGGCCACCGGGACCTCGGTGGCCCGGTTCAGCACCACGCCGAGGGCGCCGCCGGGCTCGTGGGCGACGAGCAGCACGACCGTGCGGTCGAAGTTCGGGTCCTTCAGCGCAGGCGTCGCGACCAGCAGCCGCCCGGTCATGGAATCCATGGCTCGGCCACCGATCGCCTGTCCCTCACCCTGCATGTCCGACACCCGTCAGCCGTACGCCGCGACCAGCCGCGCTGTCAACGCCATGCAAGGCACCATAGCTTGCGGTCCGCCCGCTGGCTAAGGTCTGACCGGCGGGTGATCGCGACGGAATTGAGGGAGGCCCGGATGGCGGCTACGGCCGAACTGGCGGTGATCGGCGGGTCGGGCCTCTACGCCCTCCTCGACGGCGCCACCGAGCACGTGCTGGAGACGCCGTACGGCGCGCCGTCGGACCCGGTCACGATCGCCGAGGTGGCGGGCCGGCGGGTGGCGTTCCTGCCCCGGCACGGGCGCGACCACCGCTACCCGCCGCACCTGATCCCCTACCGGGCCAACCTCTGGGCGCTGCGCTCCCTGGGCGTACGCCAGGTGCTGGCGCCCTGCGCGGTCGGCGGGCTGCGGCCGGAGCTGGGCCCGGGCACGTTCGTGGTGCCGGACCAGCTCGTCGACCGCACCAGCGGGCGCACGCAGACCTACTACGACCACGGCGCGGTGCACGTGTCGTTCGCCGACCCGTACTGCCCGGTCGGGCGGCGCACGCTGCTCGACGCGGCGGCCGGGCGGGGCGTGCCGGCGGTGGACGGCGGGACGGTGGTGGTGGTCGAGGGGCCCCGTTTCTCCACCCGGGCGGAGTCGCGCTGGTTCGCCTCGATCGGCGGCACGGTGGTCAACATGACCGGGCACCCGGAGGCGGTGCTCGCCCGCGAACTGGCCCTCTGCTACACCTCGATCGCCCTGGTCACCGACCTGGACGCCGGCGTCGAGGCGGGCGGGTCGGTCACCCAGGAGGAGGTCTTCCGGGTCTTCGGGGAGAACACCGACCGGCTGCGCGGGGTGCTGCTGGACGCGGTCGCCGCGCTGCCCGCCGAGCGGGACTGCCCCTGCGGGCGGGCGCTGGACGGGATCAAGCTTCCGTTCCCGCTGCCCTGAGCGCCGGGAAGCGCCCGAAAAGTCGGCCTCGGCCCGATAGATTCGGCTGGTCGGGACACTGATCACCGGGCCGTCTCCCGGCACGCGGGGGACGGGAGGAGCCGGCGATGGCAACGGTCCGCGACACGACCTACGACCTGCTCCGCACGCTGGGCCTGACCACCGTGTTCGGCAACCCCGGTTCCACCGAGGAACCCTTCCTCGCGGACTTCCCGGCCGACTTCCGCTACGTGCACGCCCTGCAGGAGGCCTCGGCGATGGCCATGGCCGACGGCTACGCGCAGGCCACCGGCCGTCCCGCGCACGTCAACCTGCACACCGCCCCGGGCATCGGCAACGGCATGGGCAACCTGGTCACCGCGTGGCACAACAAGACGCCACTGATCGTCACCGCCGGCCAGCAGACCCGGGAGATGCTGCTCATCGAGCCCCGGCTGGCCAGCCCCCGGGCGATCGAGCTGGTCCAGCCGTACGTCAAGTGGGCGCACGAGCCGGCCCGCGCGCAGGACGTCCCGGCGGCCTTCATGCGGGCGTACGCCTCGGCGGTGCAGCCCCCCGCCGGGCCGGTCTTCCTCTCCCTGCCGATGGACGACTGGAGCCAACCCGCCGACCCGCCGCCGCAGGTGCGGACGGTGGCCACCCGGATCGCGCCGGACCCGGACCGGCTGCGCGGCTTCGCCGACACCCTGGCCGCCGCGCGCGCCCCGGCGCTGGTGCTCGGCGCGGCGGTGGACCGGGCCGACGCCTGGCCGGCCGCCGTGGCGCTGGCCGAACGGCTGGCCGCCCCGGTCTGGGCCGCCCCGGCGCCGGAGCGGGCCGTCTTCCCCGAGGGCCACCCGCAGTTCCGGGGCGTCCTGCCGTACGCGATCGGGCCGCTGGCCGAGGCGTTGCGCGGCCACGACGCGGTGCTGGTGGTCGGGGCGCCGGTGTTCCGCTACTACCCGCACGTGCCGGGCGACTACCTGCCCGCCGACGCCCGGCTGCTGCACGTCACCGACGACCCGGACGAGGCGGCACGCGCCCCGGTCGGGGAGAGCCTGCTCGGCGACGCCGGGCTGGCCATGGACGGGCTCGTGGAGCTGCTGCCGCCGGCGGACCGGCCCCCGCCGCCGGCGCGGGACGCCCCGGCGCCGCCGGAGGCCACCGACCCGCCGAGCGCCGACGCCGTCTTCGCGGCGCTGGCCGGGCAGTGGCCGGCCGACGGGGTGCTGGTGCAGGAGTCACCGTCCAACCTGGCCGCGCTGCGCCGCCGGCTGCGGATCGACCGGCCCCGGTCGTACTTCACGATGGCCAGCGGCGGCCTGGGGTTCGGCCTGCCGGCGGCGGTGGGCATCGCGCTGGCCGAGCGGGACACCGGGCGCGGCCGGCCGGTGGTCGCGGTGATCGGCGACGGCTCGTTCCACTACTCGGTGCAGGCGTTGTGGACCGCCGCGCGGCTCGGCCTGCCGCTCCCCGTCGTGGTCCCGGTCAACCGGCAGTACGCGATCCTCAAGGCGTTCGCCGACCTGAAGCACACGCCCGGGGTGCCGGCGCTGGACCTGCCCGGCCTGGACGTCATGGCGGTGGCGCGCGGCTACGGCTGCGCGGCCGAGGTGGTGGAGTCGCCGGACCGGCTCGGCCCGGCGCTGGCCGCCGCGCTCGCCGCCGACCGGCCGACCGTGCTGCCGGTGCCGATCAGCACCGACGTGCCGCGGATCCTCTAACGGTCAGCGGCGCACGACGAGCGGGGTGCCGCTGGCCACGTCGAGCACGGTGCGGTCGCCGAGGGGTGCCTTGAGCGTGACGCTCACCGGCTTCATCACGAGCTGCATCGTGCACGGTCCGGTCGAGCGGACCACCCCGCCGCCGAGCACCACCACGTCGTCCCGCTCCAGCACCAGCGGCGTGGGTTCGCTGTCGCAGGCCCCGGTCCCGACCCGGTAGTCGACCCGGTTACCGGTCACCGCCCGCAGGTCGAGGGCCGCCACGATCCCGTCGTCCACCGGGCGGCTCGGCGCGGTCCCCACCGGCGCCGTGCCGACCGCGCTCGGCGCGACGGCGAGACGGGCCACCGGCGCCCGGAGCCCCTCCACGGTGAACAGCCAGGCGGGCACGGTGGCCTCGCCCCGGCTGGTCCGCACCGACGCGCTGCCCAGCTTCGCCCCGGTGACCGTCAGCGGCACGCACGGACTGGCCGCCTGGGTGGCGACCGGCCCGTCGGGGCCGGGCTCGACGGTCGGGCCACCCTTGGGCCGCGGCGCCGGGGCCATCGGCCGCCCGTCGCACGGCGGCGGGTCGCCCTGGTCCAGCTGGGCGTACGCCTCGGCGGCGCTGACCAGCGGGACCCGCAGCGTGCCGTCCGGGAAGCGGATCGTCCCGTCGGCGGGGCGGGCGGCCGGCAGGTCGATCTGGTCCCGGTACCAGCCGTTGAGGAAGGCCTGCTTCGTCTCGTCGGTGAAGCCGGGGTCGCCGACCAGCACGGTGGCCTCGTCGAGCGGGACGTACCCGCTGCGCCAGGCGGGGCCGGGGCGCCACGCGTCGGCCACCTCGGTGGCCCGCTGGCCGAACGCCTCCCAGCGGTGGTCGGGGCCGGAGGCCGACGGACCGCTCGGGCCGGCGGCCGGCGGGCCGGCCGGGTCGGCGCCGGGCGCGGCGCAGCCGGCCAGGACCAGGAGCGGCAGCCCGAGCAGGGCGAGGTGGCGACGCATGCCGGTTGGACGCGACGCTCCCCCGACCGGTTCCCCGGATCAGTTCTCCCCGCCCAGGTCGGCCTGGTACGCCTCCCAGAGCAGGTCCGCGCCGCGCTGCCGGTGCCGGTCGAGCGCCCGCAGCAGGTTCCGGACCTGCTCCCGCAACTCCTCGGCGGGCACCGCGGGGAGCCGTGCCGCGTGCTGGAGCGCGGCGATCGCCGCCGCGATGGCGGTGTGCTCGCCGGCCAGCAGGCGTACGCCACGGTCGAGCCGGGGCGCCTGGTGGAGCAGTTCGGCGTAGAGGCCGGCCGGCCCCTCGGTGACCCGGACGTGCTCGGCGAAGCCCTGCCGGACCGGGCCGAGGCGGCCGATCAGGTGCTCCCGCCAGCGCGGCTCCGCCGGTGCCGCGGCGAGCGCCCGGGCGAGGGCGTGCACGTCGCCGGGGTGGGCGGGCCGCGGCAGGGGCACGGCGGTGACGGTGGACGGCTGCTGGATCGGATTGGTGACCATGGCACCTCCCGCGCTGCTGCGCTACCGCGTACAGCGATGGTGAACCCGGTCACCCGACCTGTCCAGGAGGGGCGGGCGCCTCATCTGCCCCTTCCGCCCCTTCGACCCCACCGGCCTCTAGAGCCCCAGCGGATCGGCCGCCATGCTGCGCAGCCGGCCGGCGAGGGCGTGCGCGTCGGCGTCCCGGCCCTGGTCCGGCCGGCCAGCGGCGATCGCGTCGGCGAGCGCCCGCAGCTCGGCCGGGGGCAGGCTGCCCAGCCCGGGGCCCTGCAACGGGATGGTGACCCGCCGGCCGCTGTCCCGGTCCCGGGCGATCAGCGTGGGCACCCGCACCACCCCGTCGTCGCCGATCCGGTGGGCGACCGCGCCGCCGCGCACCTCGGCGGTGGCCAGGTCGACGGTGCGGGTGCCCAGCGCGCCCCGGACCGAGGCCCGGGTCCCGTCCAGCCAGGCGGCCGTGCACAGCACCCGCAGCACCAGGTAGAGCCCGAGCAGGACGAACGGCAGGCCGCAGAGTCCGGCCCAGCGCAGCGGCGCGGGCGCGGCGGTGGCGCCGTCGTGCAGGTCGGGCGGGAGCAGTTCGGGCGGCAGGTCGCGGACGTCGTCGTACGAGGGCACCGGGTCGCCGAAGCCGGTGACCCGGCGCAGCAGGCCGTCGGCGACCATCGGCAGCAGCACGAAGGCCGCGCCGACGGCGGTGAAGAGGACACCCACCACGGCGGCCACGGCGCGCGGGCCGGACGCCGCGCCGACGGAGAGTCGGATCCGCTCGTTCGTCACAGGCGGCAGCCTAGAGCCCGACCGGGCCCGGACACGACTGTGCGCCCCGGTCCGGTGGACCGGGGCGCACAGGTCAGGTGGTGGAGGTGCCGGGAATCGAACCCGGGTCCTTCGCCGCCTTGTCAGGGCTTCTCCGAGCGCAGCTCGCTGTGCCTCTACTCGGCCCCTCCGATCACGCGAGCGAGTCGGTGTGACGGGCCCAGTCGCTGATTAATCTCGCCGCACGGACCCCGCGACCGGGTCCGGTTGGCCAGCCTTCTAGCTGATGCCGGCTAACTGGGTCGAAGGCGCTCCCAGGCCGACAGACTTGCTACTCGCCTCAGGCGGCGAGAGCGAAGTCAGCGCGATTGTTCTTGGCGCTTATTGGTTTCCGACGAACGATTCTCGAGACGACGTCGGCTTCCTCGGCTCGCTTCCCCTGCCGCAACGTACGAAGTCGAAACCAGTCACCCCCTCGACGGGCTGCCCTGTCGGCAGCAACACCAAGCCTAACGCCTGGCGCAACCGGATTCATTCCGAGGCCGGCCGGAAGCCGGCTGCCGGACGAACCGGACGTTTCACTCACTCATGCCCTTGCCGCGCCGGCCCACCACCCGGGCGATCTCCCGGTCGGCGTCCCGCTTGGCCAGGTCCTGGCGCTTGTCGTACGACTTCTTACCCTTGGCCAGGCCGATCTCCACCTTCGCCCAGCCGTCGGAGAAGTAGACCTGCAACGGCACCATGGTGAGGCCGCTCTCCCTGGTCTTGCCGATCAGCCGGTCGATCTCCAGCCGCTTGAGCAGCAGCTTCCGGGTACGCCGGGGCTCGTGGTTGGTCCAGGTGCCCTGGGTGTACTCGGGGATGTGCATGCCGTGCAGGTAGAGCTCGCCGTCACGTTCCTGTGCGAACGCGTCGACAAGCGACGCCCGCCCGGCCCGCAGCGACTTGACCTCGGTGCCGGTCAACGACATGCCCGCCTCGTACGTGTCGAGGATGGCGTAGTCGTGCCGCGCCTTCTTGTTGGAGGCGACCACCTTGCGACCCTTTTCCCGTGGCATCGGCGCCACCTCCCTTCCGATCGCGGAGCGCGGATCATGCTACCGGAAACACAAGGACCCTCCCGCGCGGTTTATTCCGCGCGGGAGGGCCCTCGGAGAGCCGTGCGGTGGAGCTAGACGCGCAGGTAGAAGCGGAGCGTGACCCAGGCGGTCACCGCGCTGACCAGGCCACCGACGGCGGCCATCAGCGGGAACGTCAGGAAGATCTCGGACCAGGAGATCGGGGTGATTAGGCCCTCCAGGGCCGCCATCGAACTCCCTGCCGCGAGCACCTTCAGGGCGATCAGCGCGACCAGGCCGAGGATCGAGCCGATCAGACCGGCGACCACCGCCTCCAGCACGAACGGCGCCTGGATGAACCAGTTGGAGGCGCCGACCAGCTTCATGACCGCGACCTCACGCCGCTTGCTGTACGCGGCCACCTGGATGGTGTTGGCGACCAGCAGCAGGGCGGCCATCGCCATCACGATCGCGATGACCAGCGCCCCGTTCTGGAAGCCGCTGAGCACGCCGAAGACCTTGTCGAGCAGCTTGCTCTGGTCGACGATCGTGTCGATGCCCTCGGAGGTCTTGTACTCGTCGTAGATCTTCTTGTACTGCTCCGGGTTGACCAGCGTGAGCCGGAACGACTCGGGGAGCTGGTCGGGCTTGACCGCGTTCACCAGGTCGGGCGCGTCGGCGTACATCTGCTGGAAGCGCTTGTACGCCTCGTCCTTGTTGACGTACGTGACGTCCTTGATCATCGGGTCGGCCTTGAGCTTGGTCTCGAGGTCGGTCCGCTGCTGCTCGTTGACGTCGGTCTTCAGGAAGATCGAGACCTGGACGTTCTCGTAGTAGAGGTCCTTCATGTCGCCGACCTTCTGGTACAGAAGGCCGCTGCCGCCCAGCATGAACAGCGACACCGCCATGGTGATGATCATGGCGAGGGTCATGGTGACGTTGCGCCACAGTCCGACCAGTACCTCGGACAGGACGTACTTCATCCGCATCGGGATATTCCTCCGGCTCTCCGGCGTGAGGTGTTCGTCGTCAGGGTCAGCGGATCGTCAGCGGCTCAGCCGTAGACGCCGCGGGCCTGGTCGCGCACGATGCGGCCGCTCTCGATCTCGATGACGCGGCGGCGCATCTGGTTCACGATGTTGGAGTCGTGCGTGACCATCACGACGGTCGTGCCGGTGCGGTTGATCCGGTCCAGCAGGCGCATGATCTCGATCGAGGTGTCCGGGTCCAGGTTTCCGGTGGGCTCGTCCGCCAGGAGGATCAGCGGCCGGTTCACGAACGCCCGGGCCACCGCGACCCGCTGCTGCTCACCACCGGACAGCTCGTGGGGGTAGCGGTGCTCCTTCCCACCGAGCCCGACCAGCTCCAGCACCTCCGGCACGACCCGGCGGGCGACCGCCTTGGTCTTGCCGATCACCTCCAGCGCGAACGCCACGTTCTCGTAGGCGGTGCGGTTCGGCAGGAGGCGGAAGTCCTGGAAGACACAGCCGATGGAACGCCGGAAGTGGGGTCGCTTCCAGGAACGCATCGACGTGACGTCCTTGCCGTTGACGACGACCCGCCCCTTGTTGGGGGTGACCTCGTGCAGCAGCAACTTGATGATCGTGGACTTGCCGGAGCCGGATGGACCGATGAAGAAGACGAACTCGCCCTTCTCGATCGAGACGGACACGTTGTCGAGCGAAGGCCGGGACGCCTTCGGGTACGTCTTCGTCACTTGCTCAAGCTGAATCACGGGTCGAGAGTCTACGCGGTGTAACCGGAGAGCCAAGCCCCCCGCCCCTCCGAAGCGAGTCGCGTCATCGATTCAGCCGGTCAGACAGAGATCGATGACGCGCTGCGTCCGAGATCGATCACGCACCGTCAGCGGTGAGCTGCTGCTGCTTCCGCCAGCGGATACCCGCCTCGATGAAGCTGTCCAGCTCGCCGTCGAAGACCGCGGACGGATTGCCCGTCTCCTGCTCGGTCCGCAGATCCTTCACCATCTGATAAGGGTGCAGAACGTACGAGCGCATCTGGTCGCCCCAGGAGCCGGCGGCGTCGGTCTTCAGGCCCTGGAGCTTGGCCTGCTCCTCCTGCCGCTTGCGCTCCAGCAGCCGGGCCTGGAGCACCCGCAGCGCGGAGGCCTTGTTCTGCAGCTGGGACTTCTCGTTCTGGCAGGTGACCACGATGCCGGTCGGGATGTGGGTGATCCGGACCGCCGAGTCGGTGGTGTTGACGCTCTGCCCGCCCGGGCCGGAGGAGCGGTAGACGTCGATCCGCATCTCGTTCTCGGGGATCTCGATGTGGTCGGTCTGCTCCACCACCGGAAGCACCTCGACGCCGGCGAAGCTGGTCTGCCGGCGGCCCTGGTTGTCGAACGGGCTGATCCGGACCAGCCGGTGGGTGCCGGACTCCACGCTCAGCGTGCCGAAGGCGTAGGGCACCTTGACCGTGAAGGTGGCCGACTTGAGGCCCGCCTCCTCGGCGTACGAGGTCTCGTAGACCTCGGTCGGGTAGCCGTGCCGCTCGGCCCAGCGCAGGTACATCCGGAGCAGCATCTCGGCGAAGTCCGCCGCGTCCACGCCGCCGGCGCCGGCCCGGATGGCGACCAGCGCCTCCCGGGAGTCGTACTCGCCGGAGAGCAGGGTGCGGACCTCCATCTCCTGGATGGCCTTGGTCAGCCCGGTGATCTCCGACTCCACCTCGACCAGGGTGCCGGGGTCGGACTCGGCCTGGGCCAGCTCCAGCAGCACCCCGGCGTCGTCGAGGCGGGAGCGGAGGGTGCCGAGCTTGGAGATCTCGCCGTTGACGTACGACAGCTGCGAGGTCACCTGCTGCGCCTTGGCCTGGTCGTCCCACAGGTCCGGCGCGGAGGCCTCCTGCTCCAGGCGGGCCTTCTGCTCGCGCAGCTTGTCGAGGTCGAGCACCGCCTCGATGTTGCGTAGGGTGGCGTCGAGTTCCTTGAGCTGTTCGGCATAATCGGCAGCGGTCACGACAGACAAGCCTACTGCCTATGCTGGCCGGTCCGGCGCAGGTGGTCAGCCGACCGGTGCGCTCTTGAGCCAGGACAGCGCGGCCCGGTGGTAGGCGACGGCGAACTCCAGCGCGCTGGCGTCGTAGTTGTCACCCTCCTTCTTGGCGTTCTTGACCTGCTCGCGCACCGCCGCCAGGGCCTCGGTGTGGTACTCGTTCGCCGAGGCGTACAGGTTCTTGAGCTGGCTCGCCGAGTGCAGGCCGCCGAAGGCGATCCGCAGCGCTATCGGGTTACGGATGGTGTCCCGGCCGGGGTTCTCCGCCAGCCAGCGGGAAAATGTCCGTTTCCCGGCCGCCGTGATCGCGTACGGCTGGCTCAACCGCGGCCCGGGCTTGCCCAGCCGCACGAGACCCTTCTCGGCCAGGACGGGAAGCTCCCGGTAGACCTGGCTGCGGGTCATCGACCAGTACGGCGCCAGCCGGCGCTCGGCGGCGGCCATGAGTTGGCCGCCTGTCATCGGGCCGTCGTGCAGCAGGCCCAGCAGGGCCGCCGCCGTCGGGTTGACTCCGGATTCCGCCATGCCCTCTAAGCTGCCACTTTGTCGGACCTGGCGTCCACGATTTGCCGTTTTAGCCACCCGTTGGCTGGTCCGATGTGCACTGTCGGCGGACGACAGTCCGCCGGGGACGCCCGGGCCCTCCCCCGGCCGGCCGGTCGCCGGTGACGCTGCGTGCGCCACCGGCGACCGTCACGCAGGTCAGCCCATGTGCGGGTAGCCGTGGTCGGTCGGCGGGACGAAGGTCTCCTTGATCGTCCGCGGCGACATCCAGCGGACCAGGTTGTGCCAGGAGCCCGCCTTGTCGTTGGTGCCGCTGGCCCGGGCGCCGCCGAACGGCTGCTGCCCGACCACCGCGCCGGTCGGCTTGTCGTTGATGTAGAAGTTGCCGGCCGCGTACCGCATCTTCTCCGCCACCTGGTCGACCACCCGGCGGTCGTTCGCGAAGATCGACCCGGTCAGCGCGTACGGCGCGATCGACTCGGCCTGGTGGACCACCTGGTCGAAGCGGGCGTCGTCGAAGACGTGCACGCCGAGGATCGGGCCGAAGTATTCCGTGGTGAAGGTCTCGTGCGCGGCGTCCGAGCACTCGAAGAGGGTCGGCCGGACGAAGTAGCCGACCGAGTCGTCGGCGGTGCCGCCGGCCAGGACCCGGCAGCTGTCGTCACCCTTGATCAGCTCCAGCGCGGCGGTGTGCCGGCCGAACGCCTTGTCGTCGATCACCGCGCCGCCGAAGTTGCTGAAGTCGGTGACGTCGCCGTAGGTGAGCGATTCGGCGGTGGCGGCCAGCCGGTCGCGCAGCCCGCCCTCCCAGATCGACCGGGGGATGTACGCCCGCGAGGCGGCCGAGCACTTCTGGCCCTGGTACTCGTAGGCGCCCCGGATCAGCGCGGTGTGCAGGGCGTCCACGTCGGCGCTGGTGTGCGCCACCACGAAGTCCTTGCCGCCGGTCTCGCCGACCAGCCGGGGGTAGCCCCGGTAGCGGCCGATGTTGTCGCCGACGGTCTTCCACAGGTGCTGGAAGACCTTGGTGGAGCCGGTGAAGTGGATGCCGGCCAGGTCCGGGTCGGCGAGCACGACGTCGGAGACCTCCTCGCCGCGCCCCGTGACCATGTTGATCACGCCGGGCGGCAGGCCGGCCGCCTCGAACAGCCGCATGGTGAAGTGGGCCGCGAACTGCTGGGTCGGGCCCGGCTTCCAGACCACGGTGTTGCCGAGCAGGGCCGGCGCGGAGGGCAGGTTGCCGGCGATCGCCGTGAAGTTGAACGGGGTGACCGCGTAGACGAAGCCCTCCAGGGGCCGGTGGTCGAAGCGGTTCCACACGCCCGGCGAGGACATCGGCTGCTCCGCCAGGAGCTTGCGGGCGAAGTAGACGTTGAACCGGAGGAAGTCGATCAGCTCGCAGGCCGCGTCGATCTCGGCCTGGACCACGGTCTTGGACTGGCCCAGCATGGTGGCCGCGTTGAGGGTGTCCCGCCAGGGCCCGGAGAGCAGGTCGGCGGCGCGCAGGAAGATCGCCGCCCGCTCCTCGAACGGCAGCGCCCGCCACATCGGCGCGGCGTCCTTGGCGGCCTTGACGGCGGCGCGGGCGTCGTCGTGGGTGGCGTGGCCGGTCACGCCGAGCACGTGGGCGTGCTTGTGCGGCTGGACCACGTCGATCGGGTCGCCGGCGGCCATCCGCTGCTCGCCGGCGATGGTCATCGGCAGGTCGATCCGCTCGGCGGCCAGGTCGGCCAGCCGCCGCTGGAGCCGCTCCCGCTCGGCGCTGCCGGGCTCGTAGGTGTGGACCGGCTCGTTGCGCGGCTCGGGTACGGAGAACACGGCGTCCATCACAGGCTCCTGTGCGATCTCGACGGCGGTGGCGAGTTGGGGCCCGCGGGCGCCGGCCGGGAGGCCGGGTGCCGGGCACCGCGCGGCGGACCGGTCGCGGCGGCGGGACCTCGGCCAATTCTTCCATGCGAGGGGCCCGGCCCCGCCTCCACCGCCCCGGTTCCGGCCGCCTCCGTCGGCGCACCCGGACGCACCACCGCACACCGGACCGTAGGCGACAAGCCGCCCGCCCCCGACGAATCCTCGGCACGGCCCACGCTCTGCCTGCGATCCGTCACCGGACGAGGTGCGAGCACCGAGCCCCGATTCAAGATCGACAGGACCGGACAACCGGGTCCGGAGGGGGACCGGGAGGGCCGCGTACGCTGGATGACCGGTGACCTGCCCGGCCGTCGCGGCCGATCCGGCGTCCGTCGAGAGGGAGACGATGAGCAAGCAGCCCGGCAGCTCCACGGCCGCGGAGCCGGACCAGCCCGCCACCGAGCCGACGGTCGGGTCCCCCTCGGACGGGACCGTCGAGGCCGCGCCCGCCGGGAGCCCTCTCGCGCACGCGCCCGGCGCCCTGGTGCTGGCCGTGCTGTCGCTCGGCTGGCTGGCCGCCATGCTCTGGTCCACCCGGGCGGCGATCACCTCGGCCGCGGCCGGGGTCACCGCGATCAGCCTCTCCGCGTACGCCCTGCCCGGCGTGATCACCGCCGCCCTGGTGGCCGGCGCCGCGGTCGCCCTGGCGGCGACCAACCGGCTGGGCCGGGCCACCCTGCGCTTCCTGGCCGCCGTCGGCGCCGGCCTGCTGGTCGGGCTCGCAGCCGCCGTGGCGGTCAACCTGACGTACGCCGACAACGCGACCACCAACACCATCGCCGGCACGACGGCCGCGGCGGCGATCATCGGCGGGGCGATGGCCGGGGCGCGCAACGCCCGGGTGGTCGGCGGGCTGGCCGCCGCCACGCTCGCCGCGCAGGTCTTCGTGGTTGTGTTCAGCCGCGCCCGGGACCCGCTCTCCGACCTGTTCGGCGCCGGGGACACCCAACAGTCGATGCTCGACGCCGCGAAGTGGGTGTCCCGCACCGAGTCGCTCCTCGCCGGGCTGATCGCCGGCCTGGTGGCGTACCTCTACCTGGCCTGGGCCCGCCGCCGCGCCGCGCGGCGGGACGGCGCCGCCGCGCAGGTGCGCTGGCCGGGGTACCTGATGGCCGGTGCCGGCGCGGGCCTGCTCCTGCTGCTCACCGAGGTGATCATCCGGATCGGCGGGCGCGGGCTGCTCGACCTGGCCGCCGCACTCAGCGAGGCGGACCAGGTGGCCCAGACGGCGCTCGGCACCTCACGGGTGGACAACGGCATCTGGGTGCTCTTCGTGGGGGCGCTCACCGCGCTCATCCTGTTCGGCCGCACCCTCGGCCCGCGCGCCGTGGAGGACGGGGACGAGTCCGACTCCTGAGCCCTGCGGGGGTCAGGAAACCTCGCGCAGCAGCAGGTCCAGCTCGGTCACGTCGTACCACTCCAGCTCGTGGTCCTCGGCCCCGTCGACGGTGAACTGGGCGTCCGGATCGCCGGCCTGCGCCTCCGCCACCACCTCGGCGGCGGCGGCCACGTCCTCGGCGGCCTCCGCGCCGTCCACGTGGATCGCGGCCACGGACCTCACCGGCACCGGTCCAGAGAGGCGCACCACGCTGGACCCCAGCTCGCCGCCGATCCGGCCGACCGCGTGCACCGGCAGGTCCACCGAGACGACGACCCGCCGCCGGGGCGCGCCCGGATCGGCCCGGAGCAGCAGCAGCGCCTCCTGGGCGGCCCGGGTGAAGGCGACGTACTCCAACTCCTCCTCGTCGCCCTCGGCGTACCACTCGCGCAGCTCCGGGGTGACCGCGTGCGCCTCCCCGCCGGCCAGGCCCTCCTCGCGCAGCCGGGCCAGCATGGGGACGGTCGCCGGCACGTACACCCGGACAAGCTCGTCGGTCACCGGTCTCTCCCCGCCCTCAGGCTCCGGCCGGCGGACGCCGGCTCCGGGCGCCGATCATGCCGTACGCCGTGACCGTCATACACCTCGCACCCGCCGGGGGAGAAGTTCCGCGCCGGTGTGTCCCCCGGCCGGATTCGCCGTGGCGGGCCTGGGGCGACCGCGCTCCTGATGGCAAACTGAGGCAAACGAAGCGAACTGTGGGAGTCACCGTGGAGCCGAGGTTCCTGCTGCTGTCCGACGTGGCCGCCGAGCTGAATGTCTCGGACTCGCAGGTCTACCACATGGTGCGCAGCGGCGAGCTGCCCGCCATCAAGATCGGCGGCCGGGGCCAGTGGCGGGTCGAGCGCGCCCGGCTGGAGGAGTACATCGAGCGCAAGTACGCCGAGACCGCCGACTGGGTACGCGGCAACCCGCTCACCGACCGCGACGCGGAGTGAACAACCGGTATTGACGGTCGGCATTGTCCTACCCGAAGATGGAAACCTGTCGGAGGCAAACGAAGGCAAACGCAAGGAACAGGGGTTGAGGATGGTCGACACCCGCCGCCCGCTGGCGCCGCGTCCCCCGGTCCGGCTGAGGCCCGCCCCGCCGCTCGACCGGCCCTGCACCGATCAGGACCCGGCCTGGGGCGACGCCTGGGGCAGCGTCGACCAGCTCGCGCTCGACCTCTTCGACGCGCGCCGGGACCTCGACCGGCCCGCCGGCCGCGCCGCCGACCGCCCGACCCGCCGTCCCGGTCGCTCGCTCGATCGGGCCACCGGCCGGGCCGCCGACATCCGGCCGGCGCCGACCGGTCCGGGGCGCTCCGCCGGCCCGCCACCGGCCGCCCTCGTGACCGCGACCCCCGAGGCGGCCCGGGCGGCGCACCGGTTCGTCCGCACCTTCCTGGAGATCGTCAACGGCTACCGCCCACCCGGACAGCTCCGGCCGCTCTGCCTCCCCGAGGCCGCCGCCCGAGTGGCCGCCGAGCTGACCCGCGCCGCCCGCCGGGTCGGCCCGGCACGCCGCCGCGCCGCGCGACCGGTCCTCCAGCTCCGTCGCCTGCGGGTCTGCGAGCCCCGCGCGGGCGCGGTCGAGGCCGCCGCCGTGCTCGCCGGCGCGGGCGGGGCGAACTGGGCGGTCGCCCTGCGCTTGGAGCACCGCCGCGGCACCTGGCTCTGCACCGTCCTCACGGTCCTCTGAACCACCACCCCGCCCATCCGGGCGGGTGGCACGAGGGTGGGGACGGGGACGGGCCCCGGCCGGTGGCCGGGGCCCGTCGTGTCGGGGCGGGGTGGGCGGTCAGTTGCCGCCGTTGGGGGAGCCGTGGCAGCGCTTGTACTTGCGGCCGGAGCCACACGGGCAGGGCGCGTTGCGGGATGGGCCCTCGCCGGCGCCGTCGACCTGGCCGGGGGCGGCCCGCCGGGCGGTGCTCGCCGCGACCGCCTGGCCGCTCGTCCCGGCCGTCGACCGGCGCGGGGTGGCGGCGGCCGGGCGCTCCGACGTCTCGGGGCGGCCGATGCCCAGCGCCGGCGCCTGCTCCTCGGCGCGCTCGATCACGGGGGCGCCGCGGCCGGCCTCGCCGTCCACCGAGGGCGCCGAGTACTGCAGCCCCTGCTGCTGCGGCGCACGGTTGAGACCCTTGGCCCGGATCTCCACCGGCTTCTCCAGCAGCTGGACCTCCTCGGCCTCCGGCGCGGGCTCCTCGACCTGGACCTCCAGGTTGTAGAGGAAGCCGACCGTCTCCTCCTTGATGCCGTCCATCATGGTGGCGAACATGTCGAAGCCCTCGCGCTGGTACTCGATGACCGGGTCGCGCTGGGCGTACGCCCGCAGGCTGATGCCCTCCTGGAGGTAGTCCATCTCGTAGAGGTGCTCGCGCCACTTGCGGTCGATCACCTGGAGCAGGACCATCCGCTCCAGCTGGCGGACCGCCTCCTCACCGAGCGTCTCCTCGCGCCGTTCGTACGCGGCGTGCGCGTCCTCCTTGAGGCGGGCGAGCAGGAAGTCCTGGTCGAGGCCGGCCCGGGAGCCCACCTCCTCCTCCAGCTCGTCGACGGTGATGCCCACCGGGTAGAGCTGCTTGAGGTTGGACCAGAGCTGGTCGAGATCCCAGTCCTCGGCGTAGCCGTCGCTCGTGGCGCCCACCACGTACGCGTCGACCACGTCGTCGATCATGTTGCGGACCTGCTCGGAGAGGTCCTCGCCGTTGAGCACCCGGAGACGCTCGGCGTAGATCACCTGGCGCTGCTTGTTGAGCACCTCGTCGTACTTGAGGACGTTCTTGCGGATCTCGGCGTTCTGGCCCTCGATCTGGGCCTGCGCGCTCTTGATCTGGCGGGTGACCATCTTCGACTCGATGGGCACGTCCTCCGGGATGTTGAAGCGCTCCATCACCGCCTCGACGGCACCGGCCCGGAAGCGCTTCATGAGGTCGTCCTGCAGCGACAGGTAGAAGCGGGACTCGCCGGGGTCACCCTGCCGGCCGGCGCGACCGCGCAGCTGGTTGTCGATCCGGCGCGACTCGTGCCGCTCGGTGCCCAGCACGTAGAGGCCACCGGCGGCGGCGACCTCCTCCGCCTCGACGTCGCAGGCCTGCTTCCACTTCGGCAGGATCTCCTCCATCGCCTTCGCGTACTCATCCGGCTGCTCGACCGGGTCGAGGCCGCGCTGGCGGAGTTCGTTGGCGGCGAGGAACTCGGCGTTGCCGCCGAGCAGGATGTCCGTGCCGCGGCCGGCCATGTTGGTGGCGACGGTGACCGCGCCCTTGCGCCCGGCCTGGGCGACGATCTCCGCCTCCTTGGCGTGGAACTTCGCGTTCAGCACGGAGTGCGGGATGCCCCGGCGGCGCAGCATGTGGGAGAGGATCTCGGAGTTCTCCACCGAGACCGTGCCGACCAGCACCGGCTGGCCCTGCTCGTGCCGCTCGGCGATGTCCTCGACCACGGCGTTGAACTTGGCCTTCTCGGTCTTGTAGATGACGTCCGCGCGGTCGAGGCGGACCATCGGCCGGTGCGTCGGGATGGTCACGACGCCGACCTTGTAGACCTTGTTGAACTCGCTCGCCTCGGTCTGGGCCGTGCCGGTCATGCCGGAGAGCTTCTCGTAGAGGCGGAAGTAGTTCTGGAGGGTGATGGTGGCCAGGGTCTGGTTCTCCTGCTTGATCTCCACCCCCTCCTTGGCCTCGATCGCCTGGTGCATGCCCTCGTTGTAGCGGCGGCCGTGCAGGATGCGGCCGGTGAACTCGTCGACGATGAGGACCTCGCCGTCGCTGACGATGTAGTCCTTGTCGCGCTTGTAGAGCTCCTTGGCCTTGATCGCGTTGTTCATGTAGCCGACGAGCGGGGTGTTGACCGACTCGTAGAGGTTGTCGATGCCGAGCCGGTCCTCGATCTTGGCGACACCGCGCTCGGTGATGGCGATCGTCCGCTTGGCGTGGTCGACCTCGTAGTCGCCCTCACCGTCGGTGCCGGGCTGGAGGCGGGCCACCACGGAGGCGAACTCCTGGTACCAGCGGGCGGAGTGCTCGGCCGGCCCGGAGATGATCAGCGGGGTGCGGGCCTCGTCGATGAGGATCGAGTCGACCTCGTCGACCACCGCGAAGAAGTGACCGCGCTGGACCAGCTCGTCCCGCGACCAGGCCATGTTGTCGCGCAGGTAGTCGAAGCCGAACTCGTTGTTGGTGCCGTAGGTGATGTCGCACTCGTAGGCCGCCCGGTGCTCGCTGGCCGGCCGGTTGGGCAGCACCACGCCGACGGTGAGGCCCAGGAACTCGTGCACCCGGCCCATCCAGGCGGCGTCGCGCTCGGCCAGGTAGTCGTTCACCGTGACCACGTGCACGCCCTTGCCGGCGAGCGCGTTCAGGTAGACCGGCATGACCGAGGTGAGGGTCTTGCCCTCACCGGTCTTCATCTCGGCGATGTTGCCGAAGTGCAGCGCCGCACCGCCCATCACCTGGACGTCGTAGGGCCGCTGGCCGAGCACCCGCGAGGCGGCCTCCCGGCACACCGCGAACGCCTCGGGCAGCAGGTCGTCGAGGGTCTCCCCGTCGGCGAGCCGCTCCTTGAACTGGTCGGTCATGTCCCGCAGCTCGTCGTCGGTGAGGTTGACGTAGTCGTCCTCGATCGAGTTGACGGCGGCGGCGATGGCCTTGAGCCGACGCACCATGCGGCCCGCGCCAGCGCTAAGGACCTTTTCCAGAATCGACACGGATCAACGCTCCCCTAGACAGTCTCGAACCATCGTAGGCGCTCCGGCACGGCGATGGTCACTGGTGGCGGCGGTCCGGAGCCGCGAACCCGACATAACGCCGAGCCGGGGCGCTGAGCGGCGGTAATCGGGTTACGCCGTACGCGAACGATCCGGCACGATGGCTCGGGTGGAGCCTGTGGAGATCACCGAGGACGGCCTGCTGCTGCGACCCTGGCGGGCGGAGGACGCCGACGCGGTGTACCGCGCCTGCCAGGATCCGGACATCCAGCGCTGGACCACCGTACCTCGCCCGTACCTGCCCGAACACGCCCTGGGATTCGTGACCACGATCAGCGGGACGGCCTGGGCGGAGGGCACCGGCGCGCCGTTCGCGGTCTGCGACGCCGGGACCGGTGAGCTGCTCGCCTCCTGCGGCCTGGTCGCGATCGACCGGGGCCTCGACTCGGCCGAGATCGGCTACTGGACCGCGCCCTGGGCCCGCGGCCGGGGCGTGGCGGTCCGGGCCACCCGGGCGGTCGCCCGCTGGGCGTTCGACGCGCTGAAGCTGCGCCGGTTGATCTGGCAGGCCGAGGTCGGCAACCACGCCTCCCGACTGGTCGCGCTCCGCGCCGGCTTCCGCGTCGAGGGCGAGCTGCGGATGGCCCACCCGGCCGTCGACGGCCGCCCGGAGGGCTGGATCGGCTCCCTCCTCCCGGCCGAGCTGGCCGCGCCCGGCGAGCCCGCCCCGCACGGCCCGGACACCCTCCAGGCCCGCCGGGCGGCGGTCTTCGGCCGGCCCCAGCCGGTCCTGTTCGCCACCGCCGGCGCCACCGAGCTGCGGCTGCGCCCTCTGGAGGAGCGCGACATCGACGCGCTCGTGACCACCTGCCGCGACGAGGAGACCATCCGCTGGACCACGGTGCCGCACCCCTACCAGCGGGAGCACGCCGAGGGCTTCCTGCGGGACATCGCGCAGGCGGCCTGGGCCCGGGGCACCGGCGCCTCCTACGCGGTCGCCGATGCCGACGACCGGTACGTCGCCTCGATCGACCTGCGGATCTCCCCCGGCGCGCCGCTCGTCGCCGACGTGGGCTTCATGACGGCGCCGCACGCCCGGGGCCGGGGCTACCTGCCGGCCGCGCTCGCCGCGCTCTGTGCCTGGGGATTCACCACGCTGGGGCTGGCCCGGATCGAGTGGCGGGCCAACGTCGGCAACACCGCGTCCCGCCGGGCCGCCGAGAAGGCGGGCTTCACCGTCGAGGGCACCCTCCGCAGCGGCGTCCAGCACCGCGGGGAACGGCACGACGTCTGGGTCGGCGGGCTGCTCCCGCAGGACCTGTGATGACGCCGGAGACCATCGAGGCCCACGGGGTGCGGCTGCGGCGGAATCGGCTCAGCGATCTGGCGGACACGGCCGCCGCCTGCGCCGACCCGCTCACCCAGCGGTTCCTGCCCGGCCTGCCCGACCCGTACACCGAGGAGAGCGCCCGGTGGTGGATCACCGAGGGCGCCCCGGCGGCCTGGGCCACCGGCGGCGCGGCGTACGTGATCGCCGACCCGGCCACCGACCGGTTGATCGGCGCGGTCGGCCTAAGCCACCCGGTGGCGGAGCGCGGGCAGGCGGAGATCGGCTACTGGGTCGCGCCGTGGGCGCGCGGCCGGGGCGTCGCCACGGCCGCCACCCGTGCGCTGGCCGAGGCGGCCTTCGCCGCCGGCACCGTCCGGCTCGAACTGCTCACCGAGGAGGAGAACGGGGCCAGCCAGCGGGTGGCGCTGGCCGCCGGGTTCCGGCACGAGGGGGTACGCCGGTCGGCCGGCCAGGGCCGGCACGGTCGGCACGACCTGGTCGCCTGGGTACGCCTCGCCGACGACCCGCCCGGGCCGACCGCCCGGCTGCTGCCGGACCTGCCCGATGGCCGGCTCACCGACGGCGTGGTGACGCTGCGCCGGGTGGGGCCGGCGGACGCCGAGGCGCTGTACCGGCTGCACTCGCTGCCGGAGGTGGTGGCGAACCGGGTCCCGCCGGTGGCGCCGACGCGGGCGTCCATCGAGCGGCGCTGCCGGCTGGCGGAGAGCCGTTGGCTGGCCGGCCTCTCGGCCGATTTCGCGATCCTCGACGCGGCGACCGACGCGATGGCCGGCGGCTGTGCCCTGATGTACGACGAGCCCGCCACCGGCCAGGGCATGCTCGGCTACAGCCTGCTGCCGGAGGCGCGCGGCCGGGGGCTGACCACCCGGGCGGTGCGGCTCGTCGCCGGCTGGGCGTTCGACATCGGGCTGGCCCGGCTCTGGGCCGGCACCCGACCGGAGAACGTCGCCTCGCAGCGGGTCCTCGACAAGGTCGGCTTCCGGCGGGAAGGGCTGCTGCGCGGCCGGCTCCCCGGCCCGGACGGCAACCGGGTCGACTCACTCATCTTCGGGTTGCTGCCGGACGACCGCACCACCTGACGGCGGAAGCCGCGGTGGTCGCCCACCACGGCTTCCGGCCGGTCGTGTCCTGCGGGGTGGTCAGGGGTCAGGTGTCGAGCGAGATGATCCCGTAGTCGTAGGCGTGCCGGCGGTAGACCACGCTCGGGCGGCCCGACTCCTTGTCGTGGAACAGGTAGAAGTCGTGGCCGACCAGTTCCATCTGGAACAGCGCGTCGTCGACCGTCATCGGCTCGGCGGGGTGCACCTTCGCCCGCGCGATGTGCCACGGCTGGTCGTCGTGCTCCTCGTAGTCGCCCTCGTCGGGCCGTTCCGCGACGGCGGTGGCCGTCCCGTGCCCGTTCAGGGACGCCGGGCCGGCCCCGTCGAGGTCGGCCACCGGCAGGTCGGCGGTGGCGGCGGCGACGGAGAGCGGCGCGTGCCGGCCGCGGTGCACCCGGCGGCGGTCGGCCGCCCGGCGGAAGCGGGTGTCCAGCTTGGCGATGGCGGCGTCCAGCGCGCTGTAGAAATCATTCGTGCAGGCCTCGGCCCGGATCACCGGGCCGCGCGTCACGCAGGTGATTTCCACCCGCTGGCAGTGATCGGCCTGGCGCGGATTGCGCTCGTGGAACAACTCGACGTCCACGCGAATGAGCTTGTGGTCGTAGCGTTCGATCTTTGCGAGTTTCTCGGCTACGTGCACCCGGTAATGGTCCGGCACTTCGACGTTACGGCCCTTGACCACGATGTCCACGTGACCTCCCTTGTTCGGACGGTCGTTCGGTCCGGATCTTCCGGTCGACGCACCCAGGGAGAACCCCGTTCGGCGTCGACCGATGGTGTACGGCTACGCCTCCTTCCAGTGCCGGGGAAGGTTGGAGACCTCCTACCCCCGACACGAAAACGCTAACTCCTGTTCGGCCACCAGTCACCCCTAGTCGCCGGGAGAGGCCGCGAAATTTAACAGCTCATACACCATGGGGTGAAACGGAAACACGAAGCGTCACTGATGGTGCCGCTTTTGCGTTGCGGCGAGCACCGCCGCGACCTTTGGCGTCATTCCCGCCTCGCGCAGAACCCGACTCACCGCCGCCAGGGTCGCCCCCGTGGTGACGATGTCGTCGAGCAGCACCACGGACCCGTCCGCCCCGCCGGCCCGGCGCAGCCGGAACGCCGCGTCGGCCGCGGCGGCCCGGCCGGCGCTGTCCAGTGCCACCGAGTCCGGCCGGGGCAGCGCGCGCAGCGGGCGGAGCACGCGTACCGGCCAGCCGGCCGCGCGCAGCCGGTCCGCCGCGTGGCGGGCCAGCCGGTCCAGGTGGTCGCCGTAGCGGGCCCGGGCCGCCCGCGCAGTGTCCGGCACCGCCACCAGGGTCACCGCCCGGCGCGAGCCCGCCGCCGCGGCGACCACCTCGGCGAGCAGCGCGCCCAGCGGCCGGGCCAGCCCGTGCCGGCCCCGCTCCTTGTACGCCAGCAGCCCGTGGCGCAGCGCGCCCGCGTACGGGCCGAGGGCGACGCAGGGCGGCAGGCCGGGCGGGGCCGGATCGGGGCGGGTCGGGGCGGGTCGCAGCGACTCCAGCTCGGCGACGCATCGCGGGCAGAAACCCTGCCGCAGGCCGAGTGCCCGCTCCGCGCAGCCGGCGCAGCCGGCCGGCAGCACCAGGTCGGTCAGGTCCGACCAGAATCCGCCCAGGCCCGGCACCGGCGCCTCAGTAGAGGAAGAAGGGGGCCGTCGGGTTGGTCGCCCGGCTGCCCGCCGGCACGTCCAGCACCTGTTCCCGCTTGATGATGTCGATCGGGTTGTTCCGGTAGGCCGCCCGGTTCGCCTCGTACATGTACGACAGCGCTGGCGGCCCACCGACCGCGCTGCCGGGGTACGCGGCCAACTGGGTCACTTCGGCGCCGATGTCCCGCTTGAGCGCCGTATCCTGGGCGCCGTCGACCGTGATCTGGTGGATCGCCGGCCGCCGGTCCGCCTCGTTGCCGGCAAGCACCAGGTCGTTCTCGGCCACCCAGTCGACGGCACTGATGCCGGTGAGCAGGGTGGTCAGTTGGCGCAGCTGGCCCACGCTCACCACGCCGCCGTCGACGTTCACCGCCGCCACATAGAGGGCGCCCCCGATGACCAGGGCGATCCGGTGCCCGTCGAGGGACCCGGCGACCGCCACGACGGGACCGGTGACGGCCAGCGGGACGGGGCTCATCCCGGCCGCCCCGTCGAACCGGTAGAGCTTGCGGTCCGCGGCCACGAGGCCGGCGGGGTGCCGCTCGTCGAGCGAACGGAGCCAGCTGGGTCGGCTGAGAGTGCCGTACGTGTCCTTGCTGATGTCGAACACCGCCACCGGGTCCGGGCCGGAGCCGACCTTGAGCCGCTGCCGGCGGTCCGTGCCGGTCACCACCAGCGCGGCCAGCACCTGGTCGTCGGCGCGGGCCAGCGCCGCGGCGACCACGTTCTTGTTGTCCTCCGGCGCCAGCGGGACGGCGGCTCTCGCCTCGTTGGCGATGGCGAGCGGGCGGACGGCGCCGTCGTAGACGCTGTACCGGACCGGTCGGTCCCCGGTGGGGTACACGGCGTGTTCCGCCCGCTCCTGCTCGAGGTCGATGGTCCGCCGCTTCTGGTTCTGGATCTTCAGGTCGAGCTGACCGCTCAGCTCGGGCAGTGACCAGGCGAGCTGGGTGGCAAGGAGGCCGAGCTTCTTGTCGTCGGCCCCCGGCATGGTGAGGTTGACCTCCCAGTGCCCGTCCGCGCCGGTGGCGTTGTTGATCGGCCGGGTGCCGTCGGGCAGCCCGGTCACCCCCTGCGCCAGCCACTTCGACGGGCCCCCGGTCAGCCACTTCACCACGTCGGTGACCCGCCGC
Organism: Micromonospora sp. A3M-1-15; assembly: GCF_024213425.1. Taxonomy (NCBI): domain Bacteria; kingdom Bacillati; phylum Actinomycetota; class Actinomycetes; order Micromonosporales; family Micromonosporaceae; genus Micromonospora; species Micromonospora sp. A3M-1-15. The sequence continues at coordinate 1,461,803 of NZ_JANAVK010000001.1, forward strand.
TCGGTCGGCACCGACGAGGGCAGGTAACGCAGGTCGGGCACCAGCCGTGACCGGTCGGAGTTCCAGAAGTAGATGGTGCGCGACCGGTAGTACTCCCGCAGTGCGGTGTCGCTGACCAGCAGCACGTTGGGCACGTTGGAAAGGAGCAGCCCGGAGCCGGCCGGATCCGCCCGGCGCAGCTGGAACTGGTACTCGGTCTCGCTGGCCTCCGGCGAGTCCAGGGCGCCGTCGGCGCGCAGCACGCCGACCTGCTGCACCTTGACCGTCACGTCGCTGGTGCCCTGGTTGTTCGGCGGCGTGACCTCCGGCTTCTCCAGCAGCCGCACCACGGTCAGCTCGATCTCGCTGCTCTGCGGCTTCTCCCGCAGCAGGCCCTTCGCCTCCTGCCCGACGAACTCCTTGACCCGGGCGTAGGCCTGCTCGCGCTCCCCGGCGGCGGCCGCCCGCAGGTAGTTCTCGATGAACGGGACGGGCTCGACGCTGTCGCCCGGGGTGGGCGGCCGAGCGGGGCTGCCGTTCAGCGCGCCGGCCTCGGCGGCCGGGCCCGAGCCGTCGACCTGCACCTCGGTCTCGTTCGGGATCCCGCATGCGGCCAGCCCGGCGGGAAGCAGCACGCCGCCCAGCAGCGCGACCAGCACACGCCGCCTGAGGGTGACGGGCTGACGTCTCGCACTCATGGCCCCACCTCCGCCCGTTCGCCCGGCTCCGCCGGCCCGACGGCAAGCGCCCCGGCGCCGCTGCCCGGACCGATGGCGAGCAGCCCGCCGGAGCGCGGGCCGCCGAACGGCAGGGTGGCGTCGGCCGGCACGAGCCGCAGCGGCGACGTGGTCAGTCGGTCGCCGGCCCGGACCGGCAGGGTCAGCCGGAACTGGGCGCCCTGCCCGGGCGCGCCCCACGCCTCCAGCCAGCCGCCGTGCAGCCGGGCGTCCTCGAGGCTGATCGACAGGCCCAGGCCGGTGCCACCGGTCTGCCGGGCCCGGGACGGGTCGGCCCGCCAGAACCGGTTGAAGACCAGCTTCTCCTCGCCCGGCTTGAGCCCGACGCCGTGGTCCCGCACGGTGATCGCCACCGCGCTCTGGTCCATGCCCAGGGTGATCCGCACGGGCTTGGCCTCGCCGTGCTCGACCGCGTTGCCGACCAGGTTGCGCAGCACCCGCTCGACCCGGCGCGGGTCCACCTCGGCGATCACCGGGCTGTCCGGCAGGTCCAGCTCGATGGCCACCCCGACCCGCTCGGCCAGCCCGGCCAGCCGCTCGGCCACCCGGTGCACGACCGGCACCACGTCGGTCGGCTCGCTGTCGAGCATGGCGAAGCCGGCGTCGAAGCGGCTGATCTCCAGCAGGTCGGTGAGGAGTTCCTCGAACCGGTCCAGCTCGGCCTGGAGCAGCTCGGCGCTGCGCGCCACGGCCGGGTCGAACTCGTCCCGCTCGGCGAAGATCAGGTCGGCGGCCATCCGGACCGTGGTCAGCGGGGTCCGCAGCTCGTGGGAGACGTCGGAGGTGAACCGGCGTTGCAGCCGGGACATCTCCTCCAGCCGGAGGATCTGCCGCTGCAGGTTGGTCGCCATCTGGTTGAACGAGGCGGCGAGCAGGGCCAGGTCGTCCTCGCCGTTGACCACCATCCGCTGGTCGAGCAGGCCGGCCGAGAGGCGCTGGGCGGTCCGGGCGGCCACCCGCACCGGGGTCACCACCAGGCGGGTGACCAGGGCGGCCAGCAGGCCGAGCAGCAGGACCAGGGCCGCGCCGGTGGCCACCACGGTGGCCCGGGCGTCGGCCGCCGTGGCGTCCTGCCGGGCCAGGGGTACGAGGTAGTAGAGCTCCACCTGCCCGAACCGGGTCGGCACCGGGGAGCCGTAGACCAGGTACTTGGTGCGCTGGCCGTCGAGCGTGCCGGTGCGGACCTGGTGTGCCACGTTCCCGGCCGCCACCGAGGCCCGCAGCTCCCGGCTGATCAGCGGACGTACCTGCACGTCGGGTGAGGTGCGCGACTCGATGTAGCCGGCGAAGTTGTCGGCGGTGATCGCCACCACCACGCCGCTGGTCTGCGCCGGGTCACCGCCGGCCAGGTAGTTGACCGTGCCGTCGATGGTGTCCTGGAGCTGGGCCTCCTGCGGCTGGCTGTAGAGGTTGAACTGCTTCGAGGCGTAGTCGCTGCCGTTCTGGAGCCGCAGCAGGACGTCGGTCTCGGCGTTCTCCAGCAGGATGTTGGTGAGCTTGTCGGCGATCAGGTAGGCGAACCCGCCCACCAGCAGGCTGGACGCCACCAGTGTGATGGATACCACACGGACCTGGAGCGAGCGGCGCCAGGTCTGGTGGACGCCCGCGGCGAGCCGGGCCGCACGGCCGGCCAGCACGCGCCACAGCGCCCGCGCGGCGGGGAGCCGGCGGGACGCGGCGGTCGGCGAGTCGGGGCGCGGGGAGGTCACCACAGTGCTGACCAGGCTATCCGGTGCCCGCCTTGTAGCCCACGCCTCGCACGGTGAGGATGATTTCGGGTCGCTCCGGATCCGGCTCGATCTTGGCGCGCAGCCGCTGCACGTGCACGTTGACCAGGCGGGTGTCGGCGGCGTGCCGGTAGCCCCAGACCTGCTCCAGCAGCACCTCCCGGGTGAAGACCTGGCGCGGCTTGCGGGCGAGCGCGACCAGCAGGTCGAACTCCAGCGGCGTCAGCTTCACCTCCTCGCCGTCCCGGCTCACCGTGTGCGCGGGCACGTCGATGGTGATCTGGTTACCGGGCGGGCCGATGGTGAGCAGCTCCGGCGCCACGTCCTCGCCCCGGCGCAGCCGGGCCCGCATCCGGGCCACCAGCTCCTTGGGCTTGAACGGCTTGACCACGTAGTCGTCGGCCCCGGACTCCAGCCCGAGCACCACGTCGACCGTGTCGCTCTTGGCCGTCAGCATCACGATCGGCACGCCGGACTCGCCCCGGATGGCCCGGGCCACGTCGATGCCGCTCATGCCGGGCAGCATCAGGTCGAGCAGGACGATGTCGGGCCGGCTGTCACGGAACGCGGCCAGTGCCCGTTCTCCGTCCGCGACGAAGGAGGGCACGAAGCCCTCGCTGCGCAGGACGATGCCGAGCATCTCGGCGAGTGCTGGGTCGTCGTCGACCACCAGTACCCGGGCTCTCATGGGGTTTATCGTTCCATCCCCGTTCGTTCGTAGGGTCCGCCGTCTTCACGGCACCGTAGCGCCGAGGGCCGTCCGGCACCACAGCTGACGGCGTGGCCGCCCGCGTGGCGCGTCGTGGCGGACGGGTCCACCGGGCGCGGACGCGCCGTGCAACCATGATCCCTCGGGCGTGTCGCCGCCCGCCACCTCGACCCGCTCGCCAGGAGTACCCCGTGCCCGACGTCGGCCCGACCGCGGTGCTCCCACGCCGTCCGCTGACGGTCGGTGAGCTGCTCGACTCGGCCGTCCTGCTGCTGCGCAACCAGGCCCGGGTGCTCGTCCCGCTCGCCGTCCTGCTGGCCGTCGGTGAGCAGGCCCTGCTGCACCCGCTGCGGGTGCTGGCCGGCGCCCGGCCGCCCGGGTGGTGGTTCGACCCGGACCGGCTCGGCTGGTACTGGCTCCTGCTGGCGCTCGGCGCCGGCACCGAGGCCATGATCATCGCGCTGCTGGGCAACCCGGCCGCCCGGAGCGCCGGGGCCGCCCTGCTGGGCCGCCGCACCGGGGCACGCGAGCTGCTGCACGGCGCCCGCTGGGGGGCCACCCTGCTGGCCGGGGTCGCGGTCGGGTCGACCGTCCTGCTCGCCGGGCTGGCCGGGCCGGCCTGGTTGGTCGCGTACGGGCTGCTCGGCGCCGTGGTGCCGGTGCTCGTGGTGGACCGGGTGGCGGCGCACCGGGCGCCGGGGCGGGCGCTGCGGCTGGCGGTCCGGGTCGGCGGGCGGGCCGCCGCGATCCGGCTGCTCGGCTACCTGGGCTGGTGGCTGATCCGGCTCGGCATCGGGCTGGGCGTCTACCACGGCCTCGGCCTGCTGGGGCTCTTCGACGTCTCCGCCTGGGCGCTGCCGGTCGCCACCGTCGCCTGGGCGGCGGTCAACGCGGTCGCGTACCCGGCGCTGGCCTGCCTGGACGCGGTGCTGCACCTGGAGACCCGGATGCGCACCGAGGGGCTGGACATCCGGCTCTCGCGCGCCCCGGCCGGCACCCCGGAGCCCGTCCTGCTGGCGGTGCCGAGGTGAGCCGGTGGTGGACCGAGTCGGTCGCCGCGCTGGGCGACGCCGTACCGCTGCCGCTGGCCGCCCTGCTCCTGCTGGCCGGGGCGCTGCTGGTCGCGCTCGCCTGGTACTTCTTCCCCGCCTGGGTGCCCCGCCGGCTGCCCCGGGTCGGCCGGCCACGGCTCCCCCGGCTCCCCCGGCTCCGCCTGCCCCGGCTCCGGCTGCCCCGCCTGCGCCTGCCCCGACTGCGGCGGCCGAAGCTGCGGCTGCCCCGGCGCCGCCGCCGGGCCCGGCCGGACACGCCGGCGGTGCCGCTGCCCGCGCCCCGGTTGCCCGAGCCGGGGCCGGCCGCCACCACCGGCCTCGCCGACCGGCTCGCCGCCGAGGGCCGGTACGCCGAGGCGGTCCGGGAACGGCTGCGCGAGATGGTGCGCCTCCTGGTGGCGCGGCAACTGGTGGAGCCCCGCCCCGGGCTGACCGTCACCGAGCTGACCGCGGCAGTCGCCCGGGTCCGGCCCGGCGTGCACCCCACCCTGCACGCCGCCGGGGTGATCTTCTCCGACCTCTGGTACGCCCAGCGCCCGGCCACCGCCGCGCACGACCACCGGATGCGTGACCTCGCCGCCGACCTGCGGCGCGAGCTGGCCGTGGAGGGGGACCCCCGGTGACCGCCACCCTCGACCCGGCCCGCCCGGCAGCGCCGCCCGCGCCCCGCCGCCGGTGGCACCGGATGCTGGTCCCGCTCGGGCTGGCCGTGCTGCTGATCGTGACCACCCTGGTCCTGCACGCCGTGGACCAGCCCGACCCGGCCGACCGGGGCTTCCTGTCCCCGGTCGCCACCGGCGGCGACGGGGGCAGCCGGCTGGCCGAGGCGCTGCGCGGCCAGGGGGTGCCGATCCGCCGGGAGACCGACACGCGGCAGGCCCTGCGGGCCGTCGGGCCCGGCCCGGTCACCCTCTTCGTGCCCGCCCCCGAGCTGGTGCACCCGGACACCCTGGCCGCCCTGACCGTGCTGCCCGGCGGCAGCCGGCTCGTGCTGGTCGAGCCGTCCCGCCGGGTGCTGACCGGCCTGGCCCTGCCGCTGGAACCGACCGACCGCCGGTGGGCCACCCGGGCCCTGCCGCCGGACGCCGACGGCTCGTCCTGCCGGCTGCCGGAGGCGCTGCGCGCCGGCACCGCCGCCGTCGACCACCAGCGGTACGCCGGGCCGTCGCTCGTCGACCGGTGCTACGCGGGCGCGCTGCGCCGGGTCTCCTGGGGCGCCGAGGTGGTGGTGATTGGTGCCAGCGACCCCTTCCGCAACGACCGGATCGACGAGTGGGGCAACCGGAGCCTCGCCACTGGCCTGCTCGGCGGCGACCGCCCGCTGGTCTGGCTCGACCTGCCCGGACCCGAGCCGGCCCCGACCGGGCCGAGCTGGTCGCCGACCCCGGACGGCGACGGGACCCCGGTGCCCCGGCGCACCGGCGGGCGCGCGGAGGACCGGGCGGACCCGCCGCCGAACTGGCACAACCCGCTCTGGGACGCCTTCCCGCCCTGGTTCTGGGCGGTGCTGGCGCAGCTCGCCGTGGCCGGGCTGCTGCTGGTGCTCTGGCGGGCCCGCCGGCTCGGCCCGCCCGTGCCGGAGCCGCTGCCGGTGACCGTCCACTCCGCCGAGACGGTGCTCGGCCGCGCCCGGCTCTACCGCCGGGCCGGCGCCCGGGACACCGCCGCCGCGACGCTGCGCGCCGCCGCGCTGGACCGGCTGCTGCCCCGGCTCAACCTGCCCCCGGACACGCCGCCCGACGAGGTGGCCGCCCGGGTCGCCGCGCACGCCGGGGCCGACCCGGAGCGGGTGGCCGAGCTGCTGCACGGCGCTGCCCCGGAAGACGACCGGGAGCTGCTGGAGCTGGCCCGCGACCTGGACGCCCTGAGCCGTACCCTGGCCCCCCACCCGACCGAAGGAGATCCCCGGTGACCGGACCCGTCATCGCCGCCGCGTCGCCCGCCGCGCAGCCCGACGCCCGCGCCGCCCTGCACCGGCTGCGAGCCGAGGTGGCCAAGGCCGTCGTCGGGCAGGACGCCGTGGTCACCGGCCTGGTCATCGCGCTGCTCTGCCGGGGGCACGTGCTGCTGGAGGGCGTACCCGGGGTGGCCAAGACCCTGCTGGTGCGGACCGTGGCCGGCGCGCTGGACCTGGAGTCCAAGCGGGTGCAGTTCACCCCCGACCTGATGCCCGGCGACGTCACCGGGTCGCTGATCTTCGACCCGCGCACCGCCGCCTTCACCTTCCGCGAGGGGCCGGTCTTCACCAACCTGCTCCTCGCCGACGAGATCAACCGCACCCCGCCGAAGACCCAGTCGGCGCTGCTGGAGGTCATGGAGGAGCGGCAGGTCTCCGTCGAGGGTGAGCGCCGCCCGCTGCCCGACCCGTTCATCGTGGCGGCCACCCAGAACCCCGTCGAGTACGAGGGCACCTACCCGCTGCCGGAGGCGCAGCTGGACCGGTTCCTGCTCAAGCTGACCGTGCCGCTGCCGCAGCGGGACGAGGAGCTGGGCGTGCTCCGGGCGCACCATGCCGGCTTCGACCCGCGCGACCTGCGCGCCGCCGGCGTACGCCCGGTGGCCACCGCGGCCGACCTGGCCGCGGCCCGGGCGGCGGTGCGCGCGGTGCACGTGGCCGAACCGGTGCTCGGCTACATCGTGGACCTGTGCCGGGCCACCCGGGTCGCCCCGGCGCTGGAGCTGGGCGCCTCGCCCCGCGGCGCCACCGCCCTGCTGAGCACCGCCAAGGCGTGGTCCTGGCTGGCCGGCCGGGACCACGTCACCCCGGACGACGTGAAGGCGGTCGCCCGGCCCACCCTGCGGCACCGGCTCCGGCTGCGGCCGGAGGTGGAGCTGGAGGGCGTGACCGTGGACGCCGTGCTGGACGCGGTGCTGGCCACCGTGCCGACGCCGCGATGACCTGGCGGGCGGGTCTGCTGCTCGCGGCGAGCGCGGCGACCCTGCCGGCCTGGCCGGCGCCGTTCCTCGGCGTCGCCGTGCTGACCGCGGCGGTGCTGCTGCTGGTCGTCCTCGACTGGACCCTCGCGGCGCCGTTGCACGGGGTCACCGCCACCCGCGCCGGTGACCGGGCGGTTCGGCTCGGCGGCACCGCCACGGTCACCCTGCACCTGGCCAACTCCTCCGCCCGGACGCTGCGCGCCCAGGTGCGCGACGCCTGGGTGCCGTCGGCCGGGGCGCGACCCGACCTCCCCGACGGGCGGGTGCTCACCGTCGCACCGGGCGGCACGGCCACCCTGCCGGTCCGGCTCACCCCGGCGCGACGCGGCGACCGGCCCGCGGTGGCGTTGACCGTGCGCTCCCTCGGGCCGTTGCGGCTGGCCTTCCGGCAGCGCGCCGGCCACCCGGCCACGCCGCCGTGGACGCTGCGCGTGCTCCCCCGGTTCGACTCGCGCCGGCACCTGCCCGAGAAGCTGGCCAAGCTGCGGATCATCGACGGCGTCCAGGTGACCCGGGGGCGGGGCCACGGCACCGAGTTCGACACCCTCCGCGAGTACGTGGTCGGCGACGACGTGCGCTCGATCGACTGGCGGGCCAGCGCCCGCCGCTCGGACGTGCTGGTGCGTACCTGGCGGCCGGAGCGGGACCGGCGGCTGGTCTGCGTGCTGGACACCGGCCGCACCTCGGCGGTCCGGCTCGGCGACGAGCCTCGGCTGGACACCGCGATCGACGCGGCGCTGCTGCTCACCGCGCTGGCCGCCCGGGCCGGCGACCGGGTCGACCTGCTCGCCGCTGACACCGTCGTGCGGGCCCGGGTGACCGGCAGCGGCCGGCCCGCGCTGCTCGCCCGGCTGGTGGACGCGGTCGCCCCGCTCCAGCCGGCGCTCGTGGAGACCGACTTCGAGCTGATCGCCGGGGAGGTGCTGCGCCGGGAACGGCAGCGCAGCCTCGTGGTGCTCTTCACCGCCCTGGAGGCGGGCGCGCTCGGCGAGGGGCTGCTGCCCGTGCTGCCCCGGCTGGCCGCCCGGCACCGGGTGGTGCTCGCGGCCACCCACGACCCGGTGCTGACCGGGCTCACCACCGCCCCGCCGACCGGCCCCGACGACGCGTACGCCGCCGCGGCGGCCTGGCGGGCCCTGGCCGAGCGGGACCGGGTCCGGGCCGCGCTGTCCCGGCACGGGGTGACCGTGGTGGACGCCCCAGCCGACCGGCTCGCCCCGGCGGTCGCCGACACCTACCTGCGGCTCAAGTCCCTCGGCCAGCTCTGACCGCCCGGCCGCCGAGGAGCAGCGCGTACGCCAGGAAGGCCAGCCAGACCGTGGCGCCGATCCCCACCCGGACGGCGACCGGCAGCGGCGCCGGGGTCACGAACGCCTCCAGCAGCGCGGAGACCGCGAAGAGGCCGACCAGGCCGGCGGCGACCACGATGGCGGAGCGGCCCGCCTCGGCGACCGCGCGGCCCCGGCTCAGGTGTGCCGGCGGGGCGATCCAGGCCCACGCGGTACGCAGCCCGACGCCGGCCGCCACGTATATGCCGGTGAGTTCGAGCAGCCCGTGCGGGGTGATCATGCCGAAGAACACGTCGGCCCGGCCGTAGGAGATCATCACGCCGCCCACCACGCCGATGTTCAGGGCGTTCTGCCAGAGCAGCCAGAGCACCGGCACCACGAGCACCCCGGCGGCCAGGCACTGCGCGGCCAGCCAGGCGTTGTGCGTCCACAGGTGGAACGCGAAGGTCGGCGCGGTGAACTCGGTGTAGTAGCCGGCGAAGCCGGAGTCGACGAGCTGCCGGGCCGCCTCGGCGCCGATGAACGCGGCGGCGGTGTCCGGGTGGCCGGCGACGAACCAGATGAGGAAGGCGGTGAGGGCGCTGAAGCCGGTGGCCACCGCGCACCACCAGGGCCAGGCCCGGTAGAGGGCGGCCGGCAGGTCGCCGACGAGGAACCGGCCCACCGCCGCCCAGGAGGGCCGGGGGCGGCCGGTGATCCGGGCCCGTGCCGCGAGCACCAGGTGGGAGAGGCGGCCGACCAGGGCCGGTTCGGGGGCCCGGCTGCGCAGCGCGGACAGGTGGGTGGCGGTGCGCTGGTAGAGGCCGACCAGCTCGTCCACCTCGGCCGCGTCCAGCTTCCGCCGGCCGGTCAACTGCTCCAGCCGCCGCCACTCGGCGCCGTGCTCGGCCACGTACGCGTCGAGATCCACTCGTCCTCCCCCGTCCGGCGCACATAGTGTTCACTGTCGGGGTGCGCGCGCAACCTCCCCCACCGGCCCGGTGGGCCGACGCCGGTCTGGTCAGCGGCGAGGCGGTGGAGCTGGACGTCCGGGCGGCCCGGCTGGGCTCCCGGGTGCTCGCCCTGCTGATCGACCTGGTGGCCCAGCTCGTGGTGGCCATGCTGCTCAGCGCGGCCCTGTCGGTGCTGGTGTTGAGCCTGCCGCGCGACCTCATGGACGCCGCGCTGGCCGGCGCCCTGCAGCTCGTGGTGCTGGTGCTGGTGCTGGTCGGCTACCCGGTGCTCATGGAGCGCTTCGCGGGCGGCCGGACGCTGGGCAAGCTGGCCGTGGGGCTGCGGGTGGTCCGCGCCGACGGGGGCCCGGTCGGGGTCGGCCAGTCGCTGACCCGGGCGCTGGTGGGCGTGGCCGTGGAGTGGCCGGGGCTGGTGCTGCCGCTGCTGAGCTGGGCGGCGAGCGTGACGGTGATGCTGACCGACCCGCGCGGGCGGCGGCTGGGCGACCTCGTCGCCGGCACGCTGGTCGTGCACACCCGCGGCGCCGGGGTGTGGCGGCCGGCCCCGCCGCCCGTGCCGCCGCTGCTCGGCTGGGCGGCCACCCTCGACCTGAGCCGGGTGGACGACGGGCTGGCCCTGGCCGTCCGGCAGTACCTGGGCCGGTTGCACCAGCTCGCCGAGCCGGACCGGAGCCGGCTGGGCCGGGGGCTGTGGGCCGAGGTCGCGGCGGTCACGTCGCCGCCCCCGCCGTGGGTCGCGCCCGAGTCGGCGTACCTGGCCGCCGTGCTCGCCGAGCGGGGTCGCCGGGCCGCGTACCGGCTGGGCCGCGCCCGGGCGGTCACCGCCACGCTGTGGCCGGAGCTGACCTCCACGCCGGCCACCCCGGCGCCGGCCACCCTGCGGCCCGCCGTCCCCACCCAGCCCGATCCGGTACGCGGACAGCCCACCTCGGTTCGCGCCGGGCGCTGACCCCGGTCAGGAGAACAGTTCCCGGCCCCACCAGTCGGCGGCGTCGCGGACGCCGGGCGGGCAGGCGAACAGGCCGCTGGAGACGTGCCGCAGGTATTCGTTCATGGCGTCGTTGCGGGCCAGCCGGGTCTGGATCGGCACGAACTGCTTGCGCGGGTCCCGCTGGTAGGCGATGAAGAAGAGCCCGGCGTCGAGCCGGCCCAGCCCGTCCGAGCCGTCCACGAAGTTGTAGCCGCGACGCAGCAGGCGGGCGCCGTCGTTCTGGTCCGGGTGGGCGAGCCGGACGTGCGAGGTCTCGGCGATCACCGGCTCGCCGTCGTCGCCCTTGGCGGCGAAGTCCGGCTCGTCGAACTCGGCGCGCTTGCCGAGCGGCGCTCCGCTGCCCTTGGTCCGGCCGACGATCATCTCCTGCTCGGCCAGGGGGCTGCGGTCCCAGGTCTCGACCAGCATCCGGATCTTGCGGGTGACCAGGTAGGACCCGCCGGCCATCCAGGCGGGGCCGTCGCCGGGCTGGGCCCAGAGCTGCTCGCGGAGCAGGTCGGCGTCCTCGGCCTTGAGGTTGGCGGTGCCGTCCTTGAAGCCGAACAGGTTGCGCGGGGTGGCCTGCCCCCGCGACGTCGACGAGGTACGCCCGAAGCCGAGCTGCGACCAGCGGACGCTGACCACGCCCATGCCGATCCGGGCCAGGTTGCGGATGGCGTGCACCGCCACCTGCGGGTCGTTGGCGCAGGCCTGGACGCAGATGTCGCCGCCGGACAGTTCCGGCTTGAGCGCGTCCCCGGCGAAGTGCGGCAGGTCGGCCAGGGCGGCGGGCCGCTTGTCGGCGATGCCGAAGCGGTCCCGGCCCTGGGCGTCGCGGAACAGCGTCGGCCCGAAGCCGACGGTGATGGTGAGCTGCGACGGGGGGAGCCCGAGCGCCTCGCCGGTGTCGTCCGGCGGGGCCTCCGGCACGCCGTCGACCGCGCCGATCAGGCCGGCGTCCTTGCCGGCGGTCATCCGGGCCGCGGCGGCGCTCCACTCCTGGAGCAGCGCGACCAGCCGGGCCCGGTCCTTGGTGATCACGTCGAACGCGACGAAGTGCAGCCGGTCCTGGGCGGGGGTGATGATGCCGGCCTGGTGCTCGCCGTGGAACGGGACCGCGCCGGCGGCCGTCTCGGTGGCCGACGCCTGGTCGCCGCCGCCGAACAGCGCGCCCGCGCCGACCGCCACCCCGGCGACACCGGCCACGCCGGCTCCGGCCAGGGTGATGGCGCGGCGCCGGGACACGCCGGTACCGCGGGTCGTCTCGTCGGTGTTCGTCTCGTCGGTGTTCGTCTCGCTCATCACGTCACCTCCGGACCCGGTCGTCATCGGGCGACGACCGCGGCAACCTTGCTGATCGGCTCGGCCAGGGCGTTGATGCTGTCCGAGAGTTCCTTGAGCTCGGCCTTGCTGAGCTGGGTGTGCAGCTTCCAGCCGTCGCCGGCACGGTGCTTGCCGAGCGCGGCCTCGACGTTGGCGAACTCGGTGTCGAGCTGCTTGACCAGGTCGGGCGAGCGCTGCTCCAGGGCGGGGCGCAGCGCGGCGATGGCCGCCTTCGAGCCCTCCAGGTTGGCGTTGAAGTCCCAGAGGTCGGTGTGCGAGTACCGCTCCTCCTCGCCGGTGATCTTGCCGCTGGCGACCTCGTCGAGGAGCGCCTTGGCGCCGTTGGCGAGCTGGAGCGGGGTGAGCTTCTCGGCGTTGGCCTTGGCCACGATCGCCTTGACGTCGACGAGGAGCTGGTCGGCGATGGCGCCGTCCTTGCTGACGTCGCCGGTGGTCCACAGGTCCTTCTCGATCCGGTGGAAGCCGGTGAACGGCATGCCCTCCTCGACGACCTCCTCGCGGCCGTCGATCTTCGGGTCGAGGTCGCCGAAGCTCTCCGCCACCGGCTCGATCCGCTCCCAGTAGGTGCGGGCCACCGGGTACAGCTCCTTGGCCTTGGCCACGTCGTTGGCCTTGACCGCGGCCACGAACTCCTCGGTCTTCGTGAGCAGCGCGGCCGTCTGGCTCTGCACGTAGCGCTGGTAGCTGGCGGTGGCCTGGCTGAGCGCCGCGTCGGGCGCGACGGTCGCGGCGGTGCCGCTGACCTTCAGGGCGGCCCGGATGCCGCGGCCGCTCATGCCGGGCTTGCAGGCGGTCTCGTACGTGCCGGCGGGCAGCTCGACGTGGAGCTCGCGGCTCAGGCCGGGGGCGATGTTCTCCACCTCGCCCATCACCCGGTCGCCGGCGGCGTAGACGTAGAACTCGTTGACCTTGGACCCGGAGTTGGTCACCTTGAAGGTCACCTGCCCGGCCTCGACCTCGGTGACGCCGACCTCGCAGGCGCTGTCGGTGGCCTTGACGGCGATCGGGCCGCCGGCCTTGGCGTCGGAGTCGTCACCGCCCCCGCAGCCGGCCAGCCCGGCGACGGCGAGCACCCCGGCGGCGGCGGGCGCGACGAATCGAGTGGTACGCATCGGTGGTGTCTCCTCGGAAACGGGCCGGTCAGGCGCGCTGGGTCGCGGTGGTGGTGGGAGCCTCGGCGGCGGCCGGCTCGGCCGGCTCGGCCGGCGTGGTCGCGGCGGCCGGCTCGGCCGGGGAGGTCGCGGCGGCGCCGGTCGCGGCCGGCGGGGCGGCGGGTGCGGCGGGCCGGGCCGGGGCGGCCGGCTTGCGCAGGAAGAGGACGAGCACCGGGACCGCGTAGGCCACCCAGGCGATCATCTCCAGCACGGTCGGGGCGGCGGTGATGTTGAACATGCCGGCGAGCAGCGCGCCGTACCAGGCGTTCGGGTCGAGCGTCGAGGAGATGTCGAAGGCCTGGTTGTTCAGGCCGGGCAGCACGCCGGCCTCCTGGAAGTCGTGCACGCCGTACTTGAGGATGCCGGCGGCGACCAGGATCAGCAGCGCGCCGGTCCAGGTGAAGAACTTGCTCAGGTTGATCTTCAGGGCGCTCCGGTAGAGCAGGAAGCCGATCACCACGGCGGTGGCGACGCCGCCGGCCAGCGAGAGCAGCGCGCCGGCGCCGGTGCCGCCGGCCGCGCTCTGCGCGGCGGAGTAGAAGATCAGCGCGGTCTCCAGGCCCTCCCGGATCACCGCGAGGAAGGCCATGCCGGCGACCGCGAGGGAACCGACGGCGAGCGCCTCGGTGAGCTTGCCGCGCAGCTCGCCGGCGATCGTCCGGGCGGCCCTGCGCATCCAGAAGATCATCCAGGTCACGAAGACCACGGCGGCCACCGAGGTGACGGCCTCGAACAGCTCGCGGTCCTCGGAGCGCGCCAGCAGCGAGGTCGAGGTGTACTCGATCAGCCAGCCGAAGAAGACGGAGAGCGCCACGGCCAGGCCGACCCCGGCCCAGACCTGCGGCAGGCGGTCACGCCGCTGCGACTTCACGAGGAAGGCGACCAGGATGCTGACCACGAGGGTCGCTTCCAGTCCCTCCCGCAGGCCGATCAGGTAGGTGGCGAACATCGGTACTCCGTGTTTGGTTAGGCACGCCTCAGTTAACTTAGGGCAGCCATACCTTGCTCCTGATCGGGCACCGAGTCAAGTCGATCGGCCGAACGTCACCCCACCCGTCGACATGCTGACATGCCCTGGTCACCTCACCTTCGCCCGGCGGCGGTCACACCCGCCAGGGTCGTTCGGCCCCACCCGGCACCGGGAGCCGGCGCGCAGCGCCGGAGCCGCCGGCGCCCCGCGTACGCGAAGGGGACCGGGACGGCCGCGCGGCGGCCGACCCCGGTCCCCTCCGGGTGCGGAACTCAGTAGCGGTAGTGCTCCGGCTTGAACGGGCCCTCCGGGGACACACCCAGGTAGGCGGCCTGCTCCTTGGTGAGGGTGCTCAGCTTGGCGCCGAGCGCGCCCAGGTGCAGGCGGGCGACCTTCTCGTCCAGGTGCTTGGGGAGCACGTACACGCCGACCGGGTATTCATCCGTCTTGGTGTAGAGCTCGATCTGGGCGATGGTCTGGTTGGCGAACGAGTTCGACATCACAAAGCTCGGGTGGCCGGTCGCGTTGCCCAGGTTCAGCAGGCGGCCCTCGGAGAGCACGATGATGGCGTGGCCGTCCTCGAAGCGCCACACGTCGACCTGCGGCTTGATGTTCTCCCGGGTCACGTCGGAGCGCTTCGCCAGACCGGCCATGTCGATCTCGTTGTCGAAGTGGCCGATGTTGCCGACGATGGCCTGGTGCTTCATCCGGGCCATGTGCTCGTGGGTGATGACGTCGAAGCAGCCGGTCGCGGTGATGAAGATGTCGGCCTGCTCGACCACGTCGTCCAGGGTGGCCACCTGGTAGCCGTCCATCGCCGCCTGGAGGGCGCAGATCGGGTCGACCTCGGTCACCACGACCCGGGCGCCCTGGCCGCGCAGCGACTCGGCGCAGCCCTTGCCCACGTCGCCGTAGCCCATGACGACCGCCATCTTGCCGCCGATCAGCACGTCGGTGGCCCGATTGATGCCGTCGATGAGCGAGTGGCGGCAGCCGTACTTGTTGTCGAACTTGCTCTTCGTCACCGAGTCGTTGACGTTGATGGCGGGGAAGAGCAGGGTGCCGGCGCGGTGCATCTCGTAGAGCCGGTGCACGCCGGTGGTGGTCTCCTCGGTCACGCCCTTGATGCCGGCGGCGATCCGGGTCCAGCGCTGGCCGTCCTCGGCGAGCGAGCGGTGCAGCAGCTGGAGGATGACCGCGTACTCCTCGGAGTCGGCGGACTCGACCGGCGGCACGACGCCGGCCTTCTCGAACTCGGCGCCCTTGTGCACGAGCAGGGTGGCGTCACCGCCGTCGTCGAGGATCATGTTCGGGCCCTGCCCGTCGGGCCAGGTGAGCACCTGCTCGGTGCACCACCAGTACTCCTCCAGGCTCTCGCCCTTCCAGGCGTAGACCGGGACGCCGGCCGGGGCCTCGGGGGTCCCGTCCGCGCCGACGACGATCGCGGCGGCGGCGTGGTCCTGGGTGGAGAAGATGTTGCAGGACGCCCAACGGACCTGCGCGCCGAGCGCGACCAGGGTCTCGATCAGGACGGCGGTCTGGATGGTCATGTGCAGCGAGCCGGTGATGCGGGCGCCGGCGAGCGGCTGGGCCTCGGCGAACTCGCGCCGGATCGCCATCAGGCCGGGCATCTCGTGCTCGGCGAGACGGATCTCCTTACGCCCGAACGCGGCGAGCGACAGATCCGCCACCTTGTAGTCGCCCTCGGCGAGGGTGCTCGGCCGGGCTCCGGACGACGCGCCACGGGGGGCCGCCGGGAGGGTGCTGGTCATGGAAGCTCCTGTCGAACGATGACTGCGCAGCCTTCCACCTTACGCGCGTGGACTTCTTCTCCCGTGCCCGGTTGACCGACGAGGCGGCGGTCCGGTCGGCGGACAGCGCACGGGGCGGTCGGTCGTGAACGGACTTTCCGCTCACGGCCCGGCCGCCCCGTGCATCCCCCCGGTTTGGTTCCCCCGCGCGTTACCGGACCTTCGTCGCGACAACGCTGCGTACCCATAGAGTCACACCAGGTCAGGGTCGCGTCAAGCCATTTCGGGAAAGTCGGACTTAGGGCGGAGCTGAGCCGCCGCGCAGCGCGCCGGTCAGCGCAGGCCGGAGGTGGCGACGAACGCCACGCCGGCCCCACCGAGCACGAGCGGGCCGCCGGCCGCCGTGCCGATCGCCGCCTGGCCGGCCGCCAGGGTGACCGTCCCCACCCCGTCGGCCACGGTGACCTCCCCGGCGCGGCACAGCACCACCCGCGGGCCGGGCACGTCGAGCCGTGCCTCCGGACCACCAGCAGTCACCTCGACCCGGTGCAGCGCGAAGTCGTCCACGGGCACGAGCCAGGTCACCACCCCGGGCGCCACCTGCTCCGGCCGGACCACCGGCTCGTCGAGCACCTCGAAACGCAGCACCCGCAGCAACTCGTCCACGTCCACCCGCTTCGGGGTGAGCCCGCCGCGCAGGACGTTGTCGCTGGCCGCCATGATCTCCACGCCGGTGCCCCGCAGGTAGGCGTGGAGGTTGCCGGCCGGCATCCAGATCGCCTCGCCCGGCGCCAGCCGGACATGGTGCAGCAGCAACGCCACCACCACACCCGGGTCGGCCGGGTAGTCGACCGCCAGCGCCCGGGCCAGCCCGGCGTCCGGACCGGCGGCCTCCGCCGCCAGCACGTCCGCCACCAGCCCGGCACGCTCCGCCTCCGGCCAGCTCAACAGCAGGCGTACGGCCTCGCGCAGCCCTTCCGGCCCGGTCCGCAGCGCCGCCACAACGGGCTCCAGCGCGGGTACGCCGAACGCCGCGATGGCCGCCGCCGACTCGGCCGGGTCCCGGAACCCGCAGAGCGCCTCGAACTCCGAGAGCGCGACCAGCAGCTCCGGCTTGTGGTACGGGTCCACGTAGTTGACCCGGCCGGTGTCCGCGGCGTAGCCGGCCCGGGCCTGCTCGGCGTCCGGGTGGGCCTGGAGGCTCAGCGGGGCGTCCGCGGCGAGGACCTTCAACAGGAACGGCAGCCGGGTGCCGAACCGGCCGACCAGGCGCTCGCCCAGCCAGTGCTCCGGCTCCCCGACCAGCAGCTCGGTGAGGCTGACCGGGTTGCCGTCGCGGTCCACCGTGGCCGGTGCGCCCGGGTGGGCACCCAGCCACAGCTCGGCCTCCGGCCCGGCGCTCGGCACCGACCGCCCCTGCAACTCGGCGATCGCCGTGCGGGAGCCCCAGGCGTAGTCCCGGATCCGGCCCTGCAACAGCTCCACGGTCAGCTCCCGGGCCGTCCGGCCACTTCGTCGCCGGTGTCCGCGTCCGGCTGCGGGACGGCGGTGTGCGCCGCCTGCCCCGTGCCCGCCCGGTCCGCCGCCGCGCTGTAGATGTCCGGCTCCAGGTAGATGACCCGGGCGATCGGCACCGCGGCACGGATCCGCGCCTCGACGGCGTTGATGCCCCGCGCCACCTCCTCGGCCGTCTCGCAGGCCGGCACCCCGATCTTCGCGGCCACCATCAGCTCCTCCGGGCCCAGGTAGAGCGTCTTCATGTGGATGATGCGCTCGACCTCGGGCCCCTCGGTCACCGCTTGCGCGATCTTCGCCAGATCGTGGCGCTCCGCGCCCTCACCGAGGAGCAGGCTCTTCGTCTCGATGGCCAGCGTGATCGCGATGATCACCAGCAGCACGCCGATCATCGCGGTGCCGGCCGCGTCCCACATGCCGTTCCCGGTGATCAGGGTCATTCCCACGCCGAACAGCGCGAAGACCAGACCGATCAACGCGCCGAAGTCCTCCAGCAGCACCACGGGCAGCTCCGGGGCCTTGGCCCGGCGGATGAACCGCACCCAGGACTGGTTGCCCCGGATGTGGTTGGACTCCTGGATGGCGGTCCGGAACGAGAAGCTCTCCATGCCGATGGCGATCACCAGGACGACCACCGGGACCCACTGCCAGCTGGTGATCGGCTCGGGGTGCTGCGCCTTGTGGTACGCCTCGTACAACGCGAAGAGGCCACCGACGCTGAACAGCACGATCGCCACGATGAACGCGTAGATGTAGCGCTCCCGGCCGTAGCCGAACGGGTGCTCCGGGGTGGCCTCCCGCTTGGCCCGCCGGCCGCCGAGCAGCAGCAGGCCCTGGTTGCCGGAGTCGGCGACCGAGTGGATCGACTCGGCCAGCATCGACGAGGAGCCGGTCAGCAGGAACGCGATGAACTTGGTGACGGCGATGCCGACGTTGGCCGCCAGCGCGGCGACGATCGCCTTCGTCCCCCCGTTGGCGCTCACGCCGCCGCCCCGCTTCGCTTCCCGGCGGCGCGAGGCGCCGCGCTGCCGAGCCCGATGGTGAGCCCGCTCCGCTCGCTCACGCTTCTCCCCGCCCGATGCCGCACGTGCTCACTGGTTCGCCAGCTCCTTCATCTCGGTGATGGCCGGTACGGCCATCGGGTCCAGTCCGTGTGCCAGGGCGAGGTAGACCGAGGCGAAGTCCGGGACCGCCATCAGCGACGCGAGCCGCTCCAGCGCGGACCCACCCTCCGCGGTGACCACGTCGCAGCGCACCCCGCGCCGCTCGGCGAGCGTCTGCACCGCGTCCGCGCGGCGCTCCTCCACCGCCAACGGCTCGTCCGTGTCGTCCTCGGCGTTGAGGCCGCCGTCGCGCAGCAGCACCAGCCGCAGCCGGGTGGCGTCGCCGTCGGTCTCGTCGGGGTCGGCGAAGATGTCCCGCTCCCCCTCGACCAGGCCGCCGAAGACGCCGTCGAGCAGGCCGACCCGGCCCCGGCCGGCCTCGCCCAGCGCCCCGGTCACCACCGGATAGCGGGCGTTCGCCGACAGCGTGTCACCGAACCGGCGGGCCGCCACGGTGGCCAGCGGCGACGAGCCCCAGACGATCGGGATCGACCCGGACAGGCCCAGGGCCAGCGACTTCGCCGGGTTGACGAAGGACTCGGCGGTGGGCCGGCACCGGTCGGCGTCGGCGTCCAGCCGGGCCGCGGTCTCGGCCAGGTCCGCCTCGTTGACCTTCACCAGCCCGAGCGTACGGGCGGCGAGCAGGACCGGCACGGTGAGCGCCCAGAGGCTGGCCCGGGCCGGGGCGCGCCGCGGCACCGGGATGAACGGCGCCCGGGCCCGCTCGGCCACCGACTGGAGCTGGGAGTCCGGCGCGCCGACGGCGACCAGGCGGGCGCCCCGCCGGTGCGCGGCCTCGGCGGCGCCCAGCGCCTCAGGGCTGCGACCGGAGGCGCTCACCGCGATGACCACGTCCGCCGCGCCCACCCAGCCCGGCACGCCGGCGCTGCGGTGCGGGATGACCGGCACCGGGCAGCGCGGGCCGGCAACCGTGGCCAGCACGTCCCCGGTCCGCCCGGCGGTGCCGATGCCCGCGATGACCACCGCGCGGGGGCGGCCCTCGTCGGCGAGCACCGTCAGGTTGGCCTCGGCGGCCAGCGCCGCCGACTCCCGGACCTGCGCGCCCCCGGAGGCGGTGAACCGCAGCATGCCACCCGGGTCCTGCTCGGCCAGCCGGTCCGGATCGTCCAGCAGTGACTCGTCGGCGTGCCGGTGGCCGCTGACCCCGGCCGTACCCTCCATCATCGCGACGACCCGGAGCCGCCGCGCGCGTCGTCGGCGGGGCCGCCACGCGCCTCGTCGAGCAGCAGCACCGGGACGTCGTCCCGGACCTCGAAGATCCGACCGCACTCGGTGCAGGTCAGCGTCTGCGCCTGCGCGTCGTAGTCGAGCGGTGCGTGGTGTGTGTCCGGGCAGGCGAGAATCTCGAGCAACTGCGGGTCCAGGGCCACGGCGCGGCTCCTTCCACGTATGTGGTCTCACCGGTCGGCGGTGCCGTCCGGCGCACGCGATCTTATCGGCGAACCGGCGCGGGCACCGTGCCACATCTCGGCACCCGGCGGGCACGGCCACCCGGTCAGGTCGCCGTCACCCATCGTCACCGTAACCCCGGCGACCGGCCGGGTTCTGGCTCAGCGGGGCATGCGGGGCAGCACGGTGGTGGCGTCGCCGCCCGCGGCGGCCGGCGGCTCGCCGTCCGGCCCGTCGGCCGTGGCCGCGGGGGCGCCGTACACGTTCCCGGCCGGGCGGGGCGGCGCCGGGGCGGGCGGCTCCTGCCCGTACACCTGACCGGCGGGCGCGCCCGAGCGGTAGGTCGTGCTGCTGCGCGGCAGCGGGACCGGCGGGTGACCGGCCCCCGGCTGCCCGTCCGTCTTCTCCGCGCGGTTGCGGCGGACCAGCAACACGATCAGCGCGACGCCGACGAGCACCAGTGCGATGCCGAACCACATGATCGGGGAACCTCCGGAGGACGATTCGGCGGCCGCGGTGCCGGCGGCCGGGTCGAGCGCGGCGGCGGCCACCGTCGAGGTGGTGTCGGCCTCGGCCGGCGTGGTGGCGACGGCGCTCGGAGTCGGCGAGGGCTTGCGGGACGGCGTCGGGCTGGGGCTGGCGGTGCGCTCCGCGCCCACCACCCGGGCCGCGGTGGCGGACCGGCCCAGCACCCGGCCGCTCGCGGCGCTCGCCTCGCCGACGACGGCCAACCGGCCGCCGACCGTGCCGGCCAGGAAGGCCACCCGGTAGCGGACCGTGATCCCCTTGCCCTTGCACAGGGCCGCGTTGGCGGGCGACGTCTGCGCCGTGGCGACCGCGCCGCCACCACCGGAGACCGGCACCGGCACCCACCGGCCACCGGTCGCCACCTGCACCTGGACCTGGTCCGCCCGCAGACCGTCGAGCCGCAGCCCGAGCGCGGTACGAAGAAGTACGCAGCCGTCGGTGCGCTTACGCACCTCGACCGCCACCGTGCCCGCCGAACCACCGGCCGTGAAGCTGCTCGCCGAGCGCACCTCCACCCGGTCGTCGGCCGCCAGCGCCGGCGACGCCGCGCCGGCCACCAGGCCGCCGAGCATCACGCCGACCGTGGCCCACCGCGCCGCGTGCCGCCTCACCGACATCTCCACCTCACCGTTTCCACCCGGACGGATCCGCCGGTCAGGTTACTACCGGGCCGTGGGGGCACCCGCCCATCGAGCGCTCCGCATGTGTGCCGCGACACGCCGGGGCACCCGCACCATCTTCGCTGCGGCGGGGCCCGCCCGCATGATCATGTCCAGCGCTCGCCGGCGGGCCGTCGGCGGGACCGGCCGCTGAGCGCGGCCGGAGATCTTGGGCACTTACCGTTCACCACGAACGGCAACTGTCCAGGATTCACCTCGGCCCGCGACCGCCACGTCGACGCCAGCTCGGCGCGGCGGCTCGCCGTCACACGCTCGCGGCCGGGTCGTCGTCGCCGGCCCGTGTCGCGGCTCGGCGGTCAGCGTCGGCGAGGGCACGGCGGCAGAGGTGGTCGGCTGTCCTGGTGGTCTCCGGCAGCCGGTAGCGAGGCGTCAACCCCAGCACCCGGTCGACCGCGTTGTCCAGGCTCATCCGGTGCCCGACGCTGACGAAGACCGGCTTCACCCCGTCCCGCGTCCGCAGCACCCGGCCCACCACCTCACCGCCGTCGCGCAGCGGCGTCCAGGCGCCCCGCTGCGGCGCCGGCTCGTCCCAGACCCCGACCAGCGGCGTCTTCCCCACCCCGATCGCCGGCAGCCCCGTCACCAGCCCGAGGTGGCAGGCCAGCCCGAACCGGCGCGGATGCGCCAGCCCGTGCCCGTCGCAGACCAGCAGGTCGGGCCGGACGGTCAACCGCTCCAGCGCCGCCAGCAGCGCCGGCAGCTCACGGAACGCGAACAGCCCCGGCACGTAGTCGAACGCCGGCCGGCCCACGTCCACCGCCTCGTCCACCACGGCGAGGGTCGCCGCGTCCAACACCGTGACGGCCGCCGCCAGTCGGTCACCGCTGTCCGCGTAGGCGACATCCAGCCCGGCCACCGTCGCGGGCGCCGTCGGCCCCGGCCCGACCAGGTCGACCCGGGAGCGCAACTCCTCCTGGATGCGCAGCGCTTCCGCGACGTCGGCCGGCGGCCGGTAAGCGGCCTGACGTAGAGGCGAGCGCGTCATCGGATCACCGTAGCCGCCGGGCACGTTCGAGGCCTCCGCGGCAGGCACCACGGTTAGGAGGTTGCGGCGGGGTCAGGTTGCGTTGGCGATGGTCGGGTCGGCACCAGGGTCGCCAGCCTGTTGAAGCTGTTCTTCGAACATCACAAACGTCCGTCGCCGGATGCCCGTAATCAGCGCAGCCTCCTCGGGTGTGTAGGCACGCCCCTCGGCAATGGCCATGTCCTCGATGGCGGTGACCGTTTCGTAGAGCGCGAAGACAGGCCCGTCTCCCTTGGTGTAGCGGCCACGCTCTTCCTCTACGCGCTGCACAAACCGTTCAGCCGAGCGGACGAAGATGTCTCCACCCATCGCGAAAAGAATCTCGTCGACGATGTCGTTCGCCGGTCGCCAGCCGCCTGTCTGGCGATCCAACCTCCAAGCGGAGAGCCCTCCCTCGCGGGTCGGCACGATCTTCACCGGAGTGTCGTAATAGTCGTAGTAACCGGTGCGGGTCAAGCCGTCCGTCATCTCCGTCATTCCCATCCGCCGCTCATCGTCGATTGGAGCGCAGCCCAGAAGTGCTCACGCTGACGCTGGACGATGCCCTTGCGGATCGTCGACTCCGTCTCTCCGAGAATACGGCCCTGTTCGCGGGGGACTGCTTCGAGATCACGCCACACCTCGAACAGCGAATGCTCCCACTCCGTCACCTGATCGAGTGCAGCTAGTTGAAGCCGAAACTCGCCGACATGCCCAGTCGAAGTCCGCACCAGAAATTGGATGTCGCGGTAGCCGCTGTCCTGCGGCTGGCGGAATCGGTCTTCGAACCGCACCACCTGCATCTGCGAGTTTGCGCTGAGATGCGCCAAGCCCAGGTAGAGGTCGTCCAAAGTTCGATAGGAGACGCGGCCGGCTGCGAGATCCCGAAGACGAGAGGCGTTCCCGCCGTGCTTCGCCACCTTGTCCTCGGCCCGCTTGCGCTCCTTCGGCCCGGGTCGTGGTTGGTACTCAGCCCCCCTCGATGACATCTCGGCCAACTCACGACCGAGCAAGTCAAGCTCGTGCTGTGCCGTCGCGGCGGCCTCGTACAACTGGTCCAGGTAGTGCTCTCGATACGTCATGTCGCCGGACCGTGCTTCATCGAACCCTGGTTGCAAGGCCGGCGGCCGGTCGCCATCGAGCTGAGAGCTCAGCCTTACCTGCTCCGGATTGAGCGGCGTGGGTTCGACAGGCGGTGTCGGCGCTGTCGCGACAACACCGGTGCCCCGCTCGGTAATGTCGTCCAGGACCTCGCCCAGGACGTCGATCGCCTTCTGGTGGCTGGCCAGGTGGTGGAGGGTGACCGGGCGGGCGATCAGCGAGTTGGCGAGTTCCGGGGTCGAGAGGATCATGCGGACCAGGTCGGGCCGCTGCGCAAGCTGCCGTACCAGAGTTTCGGCCAGCAACTCCTCCCGCCGGGGCGGCGCCTCCCAGGTCTGGTCGAGCATCTGCCTGACGCGAGGGTCGCCGAGCAGCCGCGTCAGGTCGTCGGCCGCCGCCGGCGCCAACTCCGGTACCAGCCGTTGCAGCGTCGGCCCGTCCAGGTGTTGCGCCAGCTCGACCGGCGTCACCCCGGCGGCGAAGACATCGTCGAGGCTTCCGCTCGCTGCCAGCGCGTCCCGGACGTAAAGCCCGGCGGCGATCCGGTCGGCGTGCGCATCGCGATGCGCGTTCCGTAGCTGCACCGCCTCCGACTCCGCGTCGGGAGCCCGCCCGGGGAACGAGGTGCCGTCGGGTCGGTGGAAGGTGGTGGATTCGCCGAGCAGGTGGACGTGGTTGAAGTCGGGGGCATTCCTGTCGTCGGATGGTGGCGGCGGTTCGAGGGGCCGGGGTGGCGCCGGTCGTTCCACCGGGTCGGGCAGGACGTTGTAGTCGCCCGGCGGCCGGTCGGCGAGCGGCATCGGGTGACCATCGGGCCCGAGTACGAGCGCGTCGATGCCCACCACGTTGTGGGGACCCCGGATACCGCTGTGTGAGTAGAGCGGATGCCTGCCTATCCGGCCCGTCTGGGGGTCGAGATAGAGGACCGTGCCGTTCTGGTTCAGCGCCACCCAGGCGTGTGAGCCGCCGCCCTCGATGGCCGTGATGAGGAAGGCGTAGCTGCCGTGGCCACCCGCCAACAGCTGCGCCTGCAGGTCGCGGTAACCGTCCTCGATCATGTCGCGTGTCTCGGGATCGGGGACGCCCGGCAGGGCTGTCGGGCACAGGTTCTGGAACCGGCCGCCGGTGATCTCCTCGACGCGGCGCGGCCCGTCCACCTCGCCGCCCACCGGCTGGCGGACGTCCCCCTGAAGGTAGCCGTCGAAGGTCCGCGGCGCAGAGACCCGCGGCCGGCCGTGCATCCAGGTCTCGAAGAGCGACAACGTGCAGTCCAGGCAGTTGATGCCCCGGGTGGCGTCGGCGGCGGGGCCACCGTCGTTCGCCAGCCGGAACCATCCGCCCTGGCGGGGATCGGCGGTCCGCACCACACTGCCGTCGGGATTGCGCGGCATCTGTCGCTCCAGGTCGGTCTGGTGCAGCGCGAGCGGTGGCCGGAGTCCGCCCCGCACGCCGTACCGGCGGGAGCGGTCGATCGGCGGTGGGTGGCCGTGACCGGTGAGGGCCGAGTGGTCCGGTGTCTCCACAGCACCCAGCGCGAGGTCCGCGACGTCGTCATTGATCCGGTAGAAGTCGAGGTCGTCCTCGACCATCACCTCGATCGGCGCTACTGAGCCGGCGAGGACCTGTTCGGCCATCCCGCGCAGGTCGTGGGCCTCAGTGCTGGCCTCGTGAGCGGCCTGTTGCCACCGCTGCGCGAGTAGCTGGTGGCCTGCCTGATGAAGCTGGAACGCCCGCTCACCGTATTCGCCGGCGGCCCGGTGGAACTGGTCAGCTCGGACACGCAGCCATTCCGCCTCCTGTTGCCGCCGGCCTTCCTCATACCACTGCCGTTGTTCCTGAAAACCGCGTTCGTAGCGAAGTCTCTCCAGGGTTTCCCGGCCGGCTGCCAACCGCGCCGCCTGGTCGCCCTGACGGCTTCGATGCGGCGGTGGCAGCGGCTCGAAGGGACCGGGAAGCGTCGACGGATCAGCCGCGGGTCTCTGCGGGGCAAGCGTCTCCAACAGCGGAAATCGGGGACTCGGCGCGGGGCGGGCGTCCGGCACGGGGGCCGACGGCGCGGTCACCGGACCGGCGGCCGGCGCGACGTGCGGGTGCGCCGGTGGGCCGGCCGCCGGTCCGGACGGGCTTGCGGCACCGATCGCCGAGCGGTCCGGCGGCACCGACATCGGCCCGTTTGGCTGGGCAGCAGCGGTGGCCTGCGACTCCACGACCGTCGCCGCCGCCTGCACCGGCGTCGCCTGATTCGGTGCACCGATGCCGACCGCCGCTGAAGCGTTGACTGGACCGGGACTCGGCTCGGTGGCACCGCTTACGGGAGAACCCGCGATGGGCGCCTCGACGGCCACGGACGAGAGCGTCGGGCTCGCTGTGCCCAGCGCCGAGCTCGTCGTCAACTCGACGCTCGGCCGGCTCGTCGCAGCTTCCGCATCCATCCGGTGAGGTGGGGAAGCACCTACCCCCTCCACGGCCTGCGGCACGTCGACAGACGGGAGATTCGCCGGGGCAGGTCCGTCGCCGACGAGCGGTGACCGAGGGTTCGACGCCGAGAGGGAATCCGCCGCCGCAGGTTGAAGCACCGGTCCGAGGCCGGAATCCCCGAGCAGCGGTGCCGGTTCCGGGACTCGCTGGGAGGGAATGAGGCCGGCCGCGTCGCCGGACGGTGGGAGCCCCAGGTCCACCGGCTGCGTGGGAAGGCCGGCCAGCTTGTCGTCGAGCCGGTGGTGCAGGGCGCTGTCGGCCTGTCCCGTGGCGGAGCCGCTGGCGCCCGATGCCGCGGCGCGGGCAAGGTCCTCCAGCGAAAGGTCCTGTCCGGTGGCGAGCCCCGCGGCGCTCTCGGCCAGGGTCTCGCCGGCCATCTCCCGCCCGAAGCGCTCACCGATCTGGGCGAACCGCCCGTGCGCGTGCCGCCCGAGGCCGGCCAGCGGCGCCGCCGCGCCACCGGCGAAGCCACCGAGCCCGGACATGCCCACGTCGGTCAGGTCCAGGCCGTCCCGGCGGCCGGTCGAGTTCTGGTACGCCTGCGTCGCCAGGCTGGTGCCGGCCTCCTGCCCCGCCTCGACCAGCCCGGCGAGCACGGCCCGGCGGGCGAGCCCGCGAGCGCCGCTCATGACGACCTCCTTGGCGGCCCGTTCGCCGGCCTCCTTCAGCCCTTCCTTCACCGCCTTGCGGGCCAGCTGGGCCACCAGCCGCTTGAAGATCTGCTGCACGGCGACCCGGCTGGCCGTGATCGCGGCACCGGCCGCCGGCGAGGCGGCGCCCATGGTCAGCACCGTGGCCACCGCGAGCGAGAGCAGCTCGACGACCAGGATGCCCAGCTCGATCCAGGCTTCCAGCTTGGCGCCCTCGATGTCGCAGCCGCACGAGTCGACAAGCCGGCCCAGCTCGCCGGTGGCCGCCACGAGCACGTGCAGGGGTGCGTCTTCGCCCTCGGCGACCTTGCCCCAGGCGACGTCGAACGCCTGCGCCACGAGCCCGACGCCGCCGTACCCGCTGCGGACCTCGCCCGCGGCCGTGGTGGCGTCGTTCCGTGGGCCGGCCAGGACGTCGGCGACGCCGTACCACTGGTCGGCCAGGTCCCAGACGGCGCGTTCGTCGCCCTCCGGCCATTCGACGCCGACCACCCAGTCCAGCGCCTCGTAGATCCAGCCGGGCACGTCCCAGGGGCAGTAGTCGAGCGGGTGCGGGATCGGGCTGGGCAGCATGCTCACGCGCGGATCCTCCGGTGGTCAGCGCCAGGGCCGGTGCGGGTTGTGCTGCTGGTGCGGGATCTCGCCGAGTTGGCGAGCGTGGGTCAGATCGGTCTCCACGGTGGCGATGACGGAACGCACCACGTCGCTGCCCAGCCCTTCGAGCGAGCGGCCGAGGATCTCCCACGCCCGCAACAGGGTCTCCGCGTAGCCCTGGTAGTGCTTGTCGAAGGCGGCGCCGATGTCGTCCCGGCCCCACGGCCGCTGCGCGCTCGCCGCCGCGATGGGATCGCCCGCCTCCCCACGGGAGGTGGTGACCGCTTTCCCGGCCAGGGCCAGGTCGGCGCCGCCGCGCCGGGCCCGGTCAGGGTCCAGCCAGATCTGCCCGTCGGCCACCGCCGTCACTCTCCACGGGACAGGGCGGCGTCCGCCCGACCCAGCAGGGCGCCGAAATCATGCGTACGCAGGAACTCCACCGACGGCGAGCCGGGCGGGAGGAATCCGACGACCAGTTCACGGGTGGCGGTGACCGCGGACGCGGACGCCCGCAGCACGGTGTCGGTGATCTTCCGGCTCAGTGCCCTGGCGTCCCGGTCGTGGAACACCGACGGGGCGACCTCGACGCTGATCAGCTCGCCGCGTGCCCCGACGACAGCGGTCACCTGGCCGTCGTCGGAGCGCTCGGTCACCCGCAGCTCCGCGAGCCTGGTCTGGAGTTCGTCCAAACCGGACCGAAGTCGCTGGTACTGGCCGTACACCTCGTCGAACCGCGCACGCAGCGCGCGGTTCGCGTCCCGGTCCGCGCTCTCGGCCACCGCCGCCCCCTTTCCGTCACCGTCAGTAGGGCCGACCATACCGGGCGCCACGGAATCCGTGGGGTCCGGTAACTTCAGGCTGTGATCGAACGACAGCAGGCCGAGCAACTCGCCGCCGTCTGGGCCCAACGGGACTCCGAGCGACTGGGATTCCCCTGCACTCCGGTGGTCGATGAGTTCGAGCTGGGCTACCTGGTCACGTCCACTGTGTCCCCCGACGCTCGGGCCCTCCCCGGCGACCTGCCCACCACGGTCATCGACAAGGAGACCGGCGAGGTGTCGACCTGGCCGCGGGTGCCGGCCGCCGCCGTGGAGGAGATGTTCCGCCAGCGCCGGCCGGCAGCTCCACGGGCGCCCCGCACCGTGGACCCGGCCAGCCAACTCCTGCGGGAGATCACCCGGCTGCCCACGCCCGGCGCCGTGGCGCACCTCACCCTCGACGGCCGCCTGCACATCGCGCAGGGCGCCAAGGGCGACATCGAGCTGCGCCATCACCCGCTGGTGCGGTCCTATTTGGACGAGCTGGCGCCCGGTCATCTGGTGCGGGGCGCCGAGCGGCACGCCGAGATGATCGTGGTCTCAGATGCCTTGCACGAAGAGGATCAGCGGCGCGCCGCCGAGGGCCTGCCTCGACTGACTCTGGACGAGGCGAAGGCGATCCTCGGCCGCAGCCGGATCGAGTTCTTCCGGATCCGTGAGTCGGGCGACCCCGCGGCCGGCCCCGCGAAGGTGCCGTGTGACTCGTGCGTGAACTTCCTGGTGGCGTTCACCGCACTACCCTGGCCGGTCCTCGCCTACGCGGAGGAATGGCGGTCTCGGCCTGCGGTCGACCCGGACCCCGGGCGGTTCCCGGCCGAGGTCGCGAATGCGCTCGTGGAAGCGGGTTGGCGTCCTCACTTCGGCGACGAGGTGTTGGCCGAGGCGGCGGTCCGGGACGTCCGGGCGGTCAGCGGCAGTCGACAGGGCCACGCCGTCTTCCCGGCCGTGATGCCCACCCTTACCGCCTTTCCTGGCCTGGAGACTCGTCGCCGGGGTCCCGGTGAACAGGTGTGGATCTCCCGGTTCGGCATCCGCCCCTGGGACATGGCCCACACCGCCGACACCCTCGCGGATTTCGGCTCGGTGCTGGGCGCCCGCCTGTTTCCGCTGGGAACGGAGCGTGGCGACAGCATCATCGCCGTCGACGAGCACGGCCGGATCTTCGCGCTCGATCAGGCCGGCGAATGGTTCCTCGGCCCCGACATCGACGCCGCGCTCACCACCCTGCTGCTCGGCCGCGCCCCCGTCCGGGTCCGCGACGACGGCACC
Source organism: Micromonospora sp. A3M-1-15 (assembly GCF_024213425.1). NCBI lineage: Bacteria > Bacillati > Actinomycetota > Actinomycetes > Micromonosporales > Micromonosporaceae > Micromonospora > Micromonospora sp. A3M-1-15. Next base: position 1,490,524 of record NZ_JANAVK010000001.1, read on the forward strand.
TGGTGAGCGGCGCTACAGCCGCACCCCGGTCAGGACCATGACGCGCGGCTCGGTGTAGTCGTCCATGGCGCTGCGCAGGCCTTCCCGCCCCACGCCCGAGCCCTTCACCCCGCCGTACGGCATCTGGTCGGCCCGGTACGACGGCACGTCCCCGACGATCACGCCGCCGACGTCCAGCGTCCGGGACGCCAGGAAGGCGGTCTGCAGGTTGTGGGTGAAGACCCCGGCCTGGAGCCCGTACGCGGAGTCGTTGACGGCGGCGAACCCGGCCCGGTCGTCGGTGACCGGGGCGACGACCAGCACCGGCCCGAACACCTCCTCGGTGCAGACCTTGACCGAGGACGGCACCCCGCTGAGCACGGTCGGCGGGTAGGTGGCGCCGTTCCGCCGCCCGCCCACCTCGATGGTGGCGCCGGCGGCGACGGCCTCGTCGACCCACGCCTCGACGCGTTCGGCCGCTTCGACGGAGACCAGCGGGCCCACGTCGGTCAGCTCGGAGGTCGGGTCGCCGGTGCGCAGTTCCTCGACGGCCGCGACGAGCCGGGGCAGGAAGCCGTCGTAGAGCCATTCGTGCACGTACACCCGCTGCACGGCGATGCACGACTGCCCGGCCTGGTAGTTGGAGAAGGTGGCGATGCGGTGCGCGGCGAAGGTGAGGTCGCCGTCCGACGACCAGTCCTCGCAGATCACCGCCGCGGCGTTGCCGCCGAGTTCCAGGGTGACGTGCTTGTCGGGGGCGGCCCGGCGGATGGCGGCGCCGACCGGCCCGGAGCCGGTGAACGACACGACGGGCAGCCGGGGGTCGGCGACGAGGTCGGCGGCGCGTTCGTTGGGCAGCGGCAGCACCGAGAACATTCCCTCGGGCAGGTCGGTCTCGGCCAGGATCTCGCCGAGCAGCAGCGCGGAGAGCGGGGTGGCCGGGGCCGGCTTGACCACGATGGGTGCCCCGACGGCGATGGCCGGGGCGACCTTGTGCGCGACCAGGTTCAGCGGAAAGTTGAACGGGGCGATGCCCAGCACCGGCCCCTTGGGCACCCGCCGGACCAGCGCTATCCGTCCGGTGGCCGCCGGGTCGGTGTCCAGGCGTTGCAGCTCGCCGGAGAAGCGCCGGGCCTCCTCGGCGGCCCAGCGGAAGGTGGAGACGGCCCGGCCCACCTCGGCCTTCGCCCATTTCACCGGCTTGCCGTTCTCAGCGGTGATGAGGGCGGCGACCTCGTCGGCCCGTTCGGCCAGCCGCCGGGAGACGTGGTCGAGGGCGGCCGCGCGGGCGTGCGCGGGCAGGGCCGCGGCCGCCGCGGCCACCTCGGCGGCTGCCGCGACGGCGGCTTCGACCTGGTCGGGCGTGGCGAGGGTGGTACGCCCCACCGCCCGGCCGTCGTACGGGTGGGTGACGGTCAGCTCCCCCTCGCCGTGGGCGGGGCGGCCGGCGACATAGAAGGCTCTCGGCTCCACGCTCGGCAGCGTAGACCACGCAAGCCCGCGCGGAAACAGTTGCCCAAACCCTTGTCTGCCTCGGATTCAGTAGCCAAGATGGCAGTCAGATTGCGATAACCTCCGCTGACCTTCCCCCCGGCCACCCCTCGGAGACTTCTGATGAGCGACCAGCAACAGCTGCGCAACTTCGTCAACGGCGAGTACGTCGACCCGGTGGACGGCGGCTACGCCGACCTGATCGACCCGTGCACCGGCGAGGTCTTCGCCCAGGCGCCGGTCTCCGGGGCGGCGGACGTGGACAAGGCGATGAAGGCGGCCGCCGCCGCGTTCGAGACCTGGCGGGACGCCACGCCGGGCGAGCGGCAGAAGGCCCTGCTGAAGCTCGCCGACGCGGTGGAGTCCCGGGCGGCCGAGCTGGTCGACGCCGAGGTTCGCAACACCGGCAAGCCCCGCCAGCTCACCGCCGACGAGGAGCTGCCGCCGGCGGTGGACCAGTTCCGGTTCTTCGCGGGCGCGGCCCGCCTGCTGGAGGGGCGCTCGGCCGGGGAGTACATGGCCGGGCACACCTCGTACGTGCGGCGCGAGCCGATCGGCGTCTGCGCGCAGGTCACGCCCTGGAACTACCCGCTCATGATGGCGGTCTGGAAGATCGCCCCGGCCCTGGCGGCCGGCAACACGGTGGTGCTGAAGCCCTCCGACACCACCCCGGTGTCGACGCTGCTGCTGGCCGAGATCGCGTCGGAGTTCTTCCCGCCGGGCGTGTTCAACGTGGTCTGCGGCGACCGGGACACCGGCCGGGCCCTGGTCTCGCACCCGACCCCGCAGTTCGTCTCGATCACCGGTTCGACCCGGGCCGGCATGGAGGTCGCCGCGGCGGCCGCTCCGGACCTCAAGCGGACCCACCTGGAGCTGGGCGGCAAGGCCCCGGTGGTGATCTTCGACGACGCGGACGTGGCGGCGGCGGCCGAGGCGATCGCGGTCGGCGGCTACTTCAACGCCGGCCAGGACTGCACCGCCGCCACCCGGGTGCTCGCCGGGCCGGGCATCCACGACGACTTCGTGGCCGCGCTCGCCGAGCAGGCCCGCAACACGAAGACCGGCGCGCCGGACGACGAGGACGTCCTCTACGGCCCGCTCAACAACGCCAACCAGCTCAGCCGGGTACGGGGGTTCGTGGACCGGCTGCCGGACCACGCGAACGTCGAGACCGGCGGTTCCCGGCTCGGCGAGCGCGGCTACTTCTACGCCCCGACCGTGGTCTCCGGGCTACGGCAGGCCGACGAGATCATCCAGGACGAGGTGTTCGGCCCGGTCATCACCGTGCAGCGCTTCTCCGACGAGGACGAGGCGGTGCGCTGGGCCAACGGCGTGGACTACGGCCTCTCCGCCTCGGTGTGGACGAAGGACCACGGCCGCGCGATGCGGATGACCCGCCGGCTGGACTTCGGCTGCGTCTGGGTGAACACCCACATCCCGTTCGTGTCCGAGATGCCGCACGGCGGCTTCAAGCACTCCGGGCACGGCAAGGACCTCTCGGTCTACAGCCTGGAGGACTACACCCGGATCAAGCACGTCATGCACAACATCGAGGGCTGAACCTTGTCGAGCGAGGAACTGCACAAGCGCCGGGGGGCGGCCGTCGCCCGGGGCGTCGGCAGCACGATCACCTCCTACGTCGACCACGCGGGCGGCGGGACGATCACCGACGTCGAGGGGCGGGAGTGGATCGACTTCGCGGCCGGCATCGCGGTCGCCAACGTGGGCAACTGCGCCCCGAAGGTCGTCGAGGCGGTGCGGGCGCAGGTCGAGCGCTTCACCCACACCTGCTTCATGGTGGCGCCCTACGAGTCGTACGTGGCGGTCTGCGAGCAGCTCAACGCGCTGACCCCGGGCGACTTCGAGAAGCGCTCGGCGCTGTTCAACTCGGGCGCCGAGGCGGTGGAGAACGCCGTGAAGATCGCGCGGCACGCCACCGGGCGGCCGGCCGTGGTGGTCTTCGACCACGCGTACCACGGCCGGACGAACCTGACGATGGCGCTGACCGCGAAGAACATGCCGTACAAGCACCGGTTCGGGCCGTTCGCCGGTGAGGTCTACCGGGTGCCGATGTCGTACCCACTGCGCGACGGCGGCCTCGACGGGGCGACCGCCGCGGCCCGGGCGATCGAGATGGTGGAGAAGCAGGTCGGCGCGGAGAACGTGGCGGCGCTGCTGATCGAGCCGATCCAGGGCGAGGGCGGTTTCGTGGTGCCGGCCGAGGGGTTCCTGCCGGCGCTGCGCGAGTGGGCGACCGCCGCCGGGGTGGTGTTCGTCGCCGACGAGATCCAGACCGGGTTCTGCCGGACGGGCGACTGGTTCGCCTGCCAGCACGAGGGTGTCGAGCCGGACCTGGTCACCCTGGCCAAGGGCATCGCCGGCGGGTTGCCGCTCGCCGCGGTCACCGGCCGGGCGGAGCTGATGGACGCGGTGCACGTGGGCGGCCTCGGCGGGACGTACGGCGGCAACCCGATCGCCTGCGCGGCCGCGCTCGCGGCCATCGAGACCATGCACGAGCTGGACCTGGCCGCCGCCGCCCGGCGGATCGGCGCCGTCATGGTGGAGCGGCTGCGCGCGATCGCCGCCCGCGACCCACGTGTCGCCGAGGTACGCGGCCGCGGCGCGATGCTCGCCGTGGAGATCGTCCAGCCGGGCACGCTGACCCCGGACCCGGCCGCCACGGCGGCGATCTCGGCCGCCTGTCACGCGGCCGGCCTGCTCACCCTGACCTGCGGCACGTACGGCAACGTGCTGCGGTTCCTGCCGCCGCTCGTCATCTCCGACGACGAGCTGGCCCGCGGCCTGGACATCCTGGAGGCCGCGTTCGGCTGACCGAGGTCAGCCCCGATCGTGGAACACCACGGGCGTCGATCCCCCCAGGTGCCGCCCGTGGTGTTCCACCCAACGCCCGCCAACTCCTGCAGGCAGATCCAGCAGTACGCGTCGAGCCCGTCGGCCAGTGCCCGCCGGGCCATTCCGCGCAACTCGTTGACGAGCTCCGCCAGGAACTCCACGTCGGCGCCGCCCCACCAATCCTCGGCGGTCGCCCACACGGCGGCGACCGGCTCGAGCTCATCGCCCGGCCCGACTGCGGCGGCCCGCGCCTGCTCCACAGTGGCCGCGAAGTTGGTCGGTCAGGATGCCCACGACCGGCACGCCAGGACCCATCCCTGACAACGCCCCCACCGCGGCGGCATCCTGTTCTATAGTCCTACTGTCGTAGGACAATAGAAGGGCGTCGCGTGATCGAGTTCGTACTGGACGGCCGGTCCAAGGTGAACACCTATGTGCAGCTCATCCAGCAGGTCAAACAGGCCCTGCGGGTGGGGCTGCTGACCACCGGCGACCAGTTGCCCAAGGTCCGCGACGTCGCGCAGTCGCTGGCCATCAACCCGAACACGGTGCTGAAGGCGTACCGCGAGCTGGAGATCGAGGGTCTGGTCGAGGGACGCCCCGGCGTCGGCACCTTCGTCCGCCGGACCCTCGCCGGCTCGTCGCTGGCCGATCAGGCCGAACTCCGCGAGGAGCTGATTGCCTGGCTGCACCGCGCCCGCGCCGCCGGGCTCACCCCGGAAGACGTCACCGCCCTGGTCGAGACCACCATGCGGGCCGCGCTCGTCGCCGGCACGACGCGTGCCGAACCCGCCTCAGCAGGATGAGAGGACAGCTGATGGAAATCGCGCTCGAGGCCGAGCAACTCGGCAAACGGTACGGAAGAACCTGGGCGCTGCGGGACTGCTCGCTGCACCTGCCCGCCGGGCGGATCGCCGCCCTCGTCGGCCCCAACGGTGCTGGTAAGAGCACCCTGCTGCACCTCGCGGTCGGCCTGCTGCAGCCGGACGCCGGCGCGGTGCGGATCTTCGGCGAAACGCCGTACGCCAATCCGTCGGTGCTGCCCGGAGTCGGCTTCGTCGCCCAGGACACCCCGCTTTACCGGGACTTCACCGCCGCCGAGCTGGTGGAGGCGGGCCAACGAATGAACAAGAGCTGGGACGGGGCACTCGCCCGCAACCGGCTGGCCCAGCTCGGCATCCCGCCGAAGCTGCCCGTCGGCAAGCTGTCCGGTGGCCAGCGGGCCCAGGTCGCGCTGGCGCTCGCGCTCGCGAAGCGGCCCCGGCTGCTGCTCCTCGACGAACCGGTCGCCAGCCTCGATCCACTGGCGCGCCGGGAGTTCCTGCAGTCGCTGATGGGCAGCGTCGCCGACTCCGAGACGACCGTGCTGCTCTCCTCGCACCTGCTGGCCGACCTGGAACGGGTCTGCGACTACCTGGTCGTGCTGCAGGCCGCCCGGGTGCACCTGGCGGGCGCGGTCGACGACCTGGTCGCCGCACACCGGCAGATGGTCGGGCCTCGACACGGCGGCGAACCGATCGAGGGGGTCGAGGCCGTGGTCCGGGCGAGCCACACCGCCCGGCAGTCGACGCTGCTGGTCCGCACGACCGGGGAGATCTCCGCTCCGGAATGGACGGTGCACGACGTGACGCTGGAGGACCTCGTGCTGGCGTACCTCGCCGAGGGCGAGACCACCACGAGCCATGACGCCTGGGAGGTGCCGGCATGATCTGGTTGGCCTGGCGGCAGCACCGCAAGCAGCTGCTCTTCACCCTCCTCGGCTTCGCCGCGCTCGCGGCCCTGATGATCCCGATCGGCCTGTCGATGCGGCACAGCTTCACCGAGCTCGGGCTGCCGAACTGCGTCAGTCAGCTGGCGCGTTCGGACGTCGACCCGGTCACCGCAAACGGCTGTGAGTCGGCGTTCCGCCAGTTCACCAACCGGTACCAGAGCCTGAACCTGGTGGCGGTCCTGCTCGTCGTCCTGCCGGTGCTCGTCGGTCTGTTCTGGGGCGCCCCGCTGGTCGCCCGGGAGGTGGAGCACGGCACGCACCGGTTCGCCTGGACGCAGGGTGTCGGCCGGACGCGGTGGGCCCTGGTGAAGTTCGGCCTGGTCGTCACGGTCACACTGGCCCTGGCGATCGGCTACGGACTGGGCATGGCCTGGTGGGTCAGCCCGCTGACCCAGGCCGCGCACGAGGGCCGCCTCGGCTTCATCGTCTTCGACCTGCAGGGCATCGCCCCGATCGGCTACACCCTCTTCGCGGTGGCACTCGGCATCTTCGCCGGCACCCTCTGGCGCCGGATGCTGCCCGCCATGGGCGTCACCCTGGCCGCGTTCATCGGTGTCCGGGCGGCGGTGGCGATCCTGGCGAGACCGCACTACCAGCCCGCCCTTACCCGCACCTTCCCGATCGAGGGGGCCGATCTGCTGCGGGAGGACCGGGGCAACTGGGTCCTCGCCAGCGGCGTGCGCAACGCCGACGGGAAGATGCTGGCGGCCGACACGCGGATCATGTGCCCGCCGGGCGGCCAGGCACCGGACGGCGGCCGCTGCGGGGCCGATATCGGCGCCGGACCCGGCGCCTACAACTGGGAGCTCTACCAGCCGGCGGACCGGTTCTGGCCATTTCAGTGGATCGAGACCGGCATCTTCGTCGCCCTCGCCGCCGTCCTGCTCTACCTCGCCGTACGCCGGCTCCGCCGGATCGCCTGAGCGGCCCGGCCGGGTGGAACGCTCCGGGGCAGCCGCCCCGGTGTTCCACCCGGCACCGGACCGGCGCGGTCAGCGCAGCCGCTCCACCACGTTGCGGCGGACCAGGTTCTTGCCCGGCTCCCGGATCAGGTCCATGGCCGCCGCGTTGAGCAGCACGCAACTCCCGGACGGCCCGGTGACCGTCACGGTCGCCACCTTGCGGTTGTCCAGGTTGGTCACCCGCAGCCGCGTGCCCACCGGGAACTGCCCGCTGGTGGCGGCCGGCGCGCCGCCCTCGGCCGAGAAGGTGATCGCCCCGGTGCAGACGCTGGCGGGCGCGCCGCCGGGCTGGGCGTTGCCCGGACGGGCCTCGCCGGCCGGGGCGCCCCCACCCGGCCGTGCCGCGCCGGTAGCCGGGGCGCCGCCGTCGAGGCGTTCGACCAGGTTGCGGCGGATCACGTTCCTGCCCGGCTCGCGGACCAGGTCCATGGCCGCCGCGTTGAGCAGCACGCAACTCCCGGACGGCCCGGTGACCGTCACGGTCGCCACCTTGCCGTTGTCCAGGTTGGTCACCCGCAGCCGGGTACCCACCGGGAACCGGTCGCTGGTCGCCGCCGGCGCACCGCCCTCGGCCGAGAAGGTCACCGACCCCGCACAGGCCGACTGCCCGGCCGGGGCGGTCCCCGCGAAGCCCATCCCCGTGCCCACCGCGACGACCGCCGAGGCGGCCAGTGCCACGGTCGCCGCCAGCACGTGCTTGCGCTGCACCCTCACGTTGTCTCTCCCGTCGTCCGGTGATCGCGTTCGACGCCTGGTACGGACGGGAGGGCCGGACCGTTCAGCCGGGGCGGCGGATCACAACGGACCGTAACGGGTGTGCGGCGCTCCGGTGAGCAGCGCCCAGTAGCGGTCGCCGTAGGACCAGTGCCACCACTCGGTCGGGTAGTTCACCAGTCCCGCCCCGCTGAGCGCGGCCACCAGGATCTGCCGGTTCCGCCACGCGCTCACCGGGATGTGCCGCGCTGCCGTGAAGCAGGCGTCGGCGCTCTCCTCCGGGGTGGCGTCGAGGGCGGTGCCCATCGCCAACTCGATGCCGTCGGCGTCGCACAGGGTGAGGTCGACCGCGCCACCGGTGCTGTGCGGCGCCACCTCGACCGGCGAGACGAACTTGGTGGTCTCCCGGTGCAGCCGCTCCGCCGACCAGTCCGGGTAGCGCCGGCGCAGCTCGTCCCGGTAGCCGGTGAAGATGTCGAGCTGCGCCCGGTACGGCCGGTACCCCTCGACGACCAGGAGGCGCAGGCCGGCCGGCAGCGCGCGCTGCGCGGCCAGCAACCGGTCCGCGACCCCGCGCCGCACCCGGGCGTACGCCCCGGCGGGGTCGGCGGCCCGGACGTCCAGCCGCAGCTCCGGCATTTCCCGCAGGTCGACCAGCGGATCGCCGTCGTCCCGGCTGGACACCGCCGCGACCCGGGGATCGGAGAGCAGGATCATGCCGCACCCCCCGGCCGGGCCGCGTGCCGGGCGAACGCGAGCGCGACCAGGCGGTCAACCACCTCGGGGTAGTCGACGCCGGACTCGGCCCACACCTTCGGGTACATCGAGTGCGCCGTGAAGCCGGGCAGGGTGTTCAGCTCGTTGACGAACACCTCGCCGGTCGTCTCGTCGTAGAGGAAGTCGACCCGGGCCAGGCCCCAGCCGCCGATCGCCGTGAACGCCCGGACGGACAGCTCCCGGATCCGCTCGGTGACCTCGTCGGGCAGCGGTGCCGGGACGATCATCGGGTCGGCGTCGCCGAAGTACTTCTGCCGGTAGTCGAACCAGCCCCCCGCGACCCGGACCTCGCCGACCGCCGACGCCTCGGGGCGCCAGCCGCCGAGCACGCCGCACTCCAGCTCCCGGCCGGTCACCCCCTGCTCGACCAGCACCACGTGGTCGTGCCGGAGCGCCTCCTCGACCGCCGCCGCCAGGTCGTCGCCGTCGGCCACCCGGGAGATCCCGATGGAGGAGCCCATCCGGGCCGGCTTCACGAACAGCGGCCGGCGCAGCCCGACGACCAGCTTCTCCGGGTCCTCCGCGGCCCGCCAGGTCGGCGCGTCGAACCAGACGTGCGGGGTGGTCGGCACCCCCTCGGCCCGCAGCGCCCGCTTCATCGCCACCTTGTCCATGCCGACGGCGGAGGCGAGGATGCCGCACCCGACGTATGGCACCCCGAGCGATTCGAGCAGCCCCTGCACCACGCCGTCCTCGCCGTACGGGCCGTGCAGCACCGGGAAGACCACGTCCAGCTCGGCGTGCACCGTGGCGGGCGCGTCGGCCGCGGTGACCGCCACCGTGCCGGCGCGCGCCCCGGCCCGCAGCTCCACGGCGGGGCCGGTCACCGGCAGCCGGTCGTCGATGGCCCGGCCGGCGGCCACGTGCGCGCAACGCTCGGTCAGCACCGGCTCCGGCACCAGCCGCATCCCGCCCGCGCGGGTGATCCCGAGCGCGACCACCTGGTGGCCCCGCTCCACCAGGGCGCGAGCCACGCCGAGCGCCGAAGCGCAGGAGACCTCGTGCTCCGCCGACGGGCCACCGAACAGGACACCGATCCGAACCGCAGCGCTCACGCCGCCACCCCTTCCGTCCGGGCCGGGTCGGCGACGGGTCCCGCCGCCAGCCGGGCCACGAGATCCGCCTCGACATTGCCGCCGGTCAGCACCACACCGACCGTCCGGTACCGCCCGGGCACCCCGCCCTCTGAGCGGCCCGGCCCGCCTGCCACCCGCAGCACGCCGTCGGAGCCGCACCGGGCCGGGAGCCGCAGCACGCCGCCGGGGTCGTCCGACCCGGTCACCAGCCGCAGCGCGCCGGCCAGCCCGGCCGCCCCGGACGGCTCGACGAGAACCTTCAGCTCCAGCAGGAGCAGCCGGAACGCCTCGGCGATCGCGTCGTCGTCGACCCGGACGACGCCCCGGACGGCGTCCCGCGCCACCGCGAACGGCAGGTCACCGACGCAGCCGGGGCGCAGCCCGTCGGCGATGGTGGGCGCCGGGACGACCGGGGTGGGCCGGCCGGCGGCCAGGCTGCGGGCCAGCGAGTCGCAGCCGACCGGCTCGACGCCGTACACCTCGATCGGGGTGCCGGCGGCGGCCAGGCAGGCTCCCGCGACGCCGCCGCCCCCACCCACCGGCACCACCAGCGCGTCCAGCGGGGTGCCGGCGCGCTCCGCCTCCTCGATCAGCTCCAGGCTGGCGCTGCCTTGCCCGGCCACCACGTCCGGGTGGTCGTACGCGTCGACCAGGGGGTGGCCGTCGGCGGCGGCGAGCTGCCGGGCGGTGGCCAGCCGCTCCTCGACGGTGGTGCCGGCGAGGACCACCCGCGCCCCGGCGGCCCGGGCCCGGGCCACCTTGACCGGCGCGGCGTCGACCGGCAGCACCACGGTCGCCGCCAGCCCGTGCCGGCGGGCCGCCAGTGCCACGGCCACCGCGTGGTTGCCGGTGCTCTGTGCGACCACGCCGGTGTGGCCGGCCGCGGCGAGCCGGCCCACCGCCAGCATGGCGCCACGCATCTTGTAGGAGCCCCCGGTCTGGAGGTTCTCCGCCTTCAGCAGGATCCGGGTGCCGGCCAGCCGGTCGATCGCCGGGCAGTTCAGCACGGGGGTACGCACCACCCGGCCGGACAGCCACCCGGCGGCCTCCTCGACGCGGGCCCGGTCCGGCAGGGCCGGGGCGTGACTGCGGGACATGATTTCTCCTTTCGGGCAGGTGGCATCGCGGGATGCCGCATGGGCGGCTCCCGAGGGTCTTTGAGGGGTGGGTCAGCGCACGGCGGGTAGCTGGACGTCGACCCGCAGGCCGCCGTCCTCGCCCGGGCGGGCGGCGATGATGCCGTCGTGCGCCTGGGTGATCGAGCGGGCGATGGCCAGGCCGAGCCCGGCCCCGCCGCCCTGGTTGGTCCGGTCCCGGGCCAGGCGCCGGAAGGGTTCGAAGAGACCGGCGACCGCCTCGCCCGGGACGGTCTGGCCGGTGTTGGCGACGGTCAGCGCCGGGTCCCCACCGACGGTGACGGTGAGCCGGCCACCCGGCCGGTTGTACTTGATCCCGTTCTCCACGAGGTTGCCGACCAGGCGCTCCAGGAGCACCCGCTCGCCGGGCACGACCCGGGGCGCCAGCTGGCTCTCCACGGTCACCCCGGCCTCGGCCGCCCGGTCCGCGTACGCGGCCAGGACGGTGGTGACGATCTCGTCGAGGCGCTGCGGGGTGGAGGAGCGCAGCCCCTGGTCGCTCTCGCTGAGCGCGAGCAGGCCCTCGATGAGCCGCTCGTTGCGTTCGTTGGTCGCCAGCAGCTGGGCCGTGAGCAGGTCGAGCTGCTCGGCGGTGAGCGACTGGGCCATGCCGACCTCGATGAGCGTCCGCTGGACCGCGAGCGGCGTACGCAGCTCGTGGGAGGCGTTCGCGGCGAACCGCCGCTGCCCCTCGTAGCCCGCCGTGACCCGGTCCATCATGTCGTCGATGGCGCGGGAGAGCCGGGCCAGCTCGTCGCGCCCGCCACGCCGGATCCGGTGACCGAGGTTCTGCGGCCCGAGGTCGGCGATCGGGTCGGCGAGGTCGCGCACCGGGCGCAGGCACCAGCGGGCCGCCCCCCAGACCGCGAGCACGCCGGCCAGCAAGACCAGCAGCTCGATCAGCCCGGGCAGCACCGGGATCAGCGGGCGGACGGGCTCGCACACCACGCCGACGGTCTGCAGGTCGCAGAACGCCTGTGCCCGCCACCACACCCCGGCGAGCAGCTGCTTGCCGAGGCCGGGCAGCCAGTATCCGCCGAGCAGGGCGAGCGCCCCGACCAGCAGGACCCGACGGCGGGGGCTCACGCCGGGTCGCCGATCCGGTAGCCGGCCTTCGGCACGGTGTGGATGACGGACGGCTGGCCGAGCTTCTTGCGCAGCGTCATCACGGTGACCCGCACCGCGTTGGTGAACGGGTCGGCGAACTCGTCCCAGGCCTGTTCCAGCAGCTCCTCGGCGCTGACCACGCCGCCGCCGGCGCGCATGAGCACGTGCAGGACGGCGAACTCCTTGGGGCTCAGGCCGAGCGGCCGCCCGTCCCGGGTGACCGTGTGCCGGGCCACGTCGAGCACCACCCCGTGCCGCTCCAGAACCGGTGGCACCGCCGGGGCGGACCGCCGGCCCAGCGCCTGCACCCGGGCCACCAGCTCGGCGAAGGCGAACGGCTTGGTCAGGTAGTCGTCGGCGCCCAGCCCGAGGCCGGCCACCCGGTCCCGGATGCCGGCGGCGGCGGTGAGCAGCAGCACCCGGGTGCCGGCGTCGGACCCGGCGAGGCTGCGGCACACCTCGTCGCCGGTGGCGCCGGGCATGTCCCGGTCCAGCACGGCCACGTCATACCGGTTGACGCCGATCCGCTCCAGCGCGCCGTCGCCGTCGTAGCAGACGTCGACAGCCATCGAGAACCGACGCAGCCCCTCGGCGACCGTGTCCGCCAGCAACCGCTCGTCGTCCGCCACCAACACCCGCACCGCTGTCCGCTCCCCCGTGCTCCTCGGCCGTCCCGCATACGGTCCCAGGCAGGAGATAAGGGTTCCGTAAGCGCCGCCGGAGCAATCCTCCACGTCGGCGGGCACACACGGATCCCCCTCGCGCTCTCTGGGGCGTTCGTCCCGGCCGGAGGGGCCACCGGCGGCTACGGTGTGGGCCGGATCACTCCGGACGCCGGATCCCGAGGGTGCTCCGGGCCGGGAGCAGGCCGGTGGCCACGACCGCCCGGGTGACCGGGGCGACGAGCTGGGCGAACCGGCCGACCGCCGGCCCGAGCGCCCGCCACGGCGCGGCGGCCAGCTCGTCCGTCCGCCGCTCCACCTCGTCGCGGAGCCGACGTCCCGCGTCGGTGGCCGTCCCGTCGCCGTCGACCAGGCCCCGGGCGGCCAGCCGGTCCCGGGCGGCGTTCCACTCCTCGGCGGTCCAGCGGCGGCTGGCGAAGACCTCGACCGGGGCGGCGCCGACCGCGGCGAAGGAGACCAACGACTCGGCCGGGTCCAGCCCGGCGGTGCGCAGCGCGGCGATGTGGCCGTCGCCGCGGTGCTCGCGCAGGATCGTGACCGCCTGCCAGAGCGCCAGGTGCGGCGCGTCCGGCCAGGGCAGGTCGGCGTTGGCGGCGGCGAGCGGACGGCCGGCCAGGTCGGCGGCGCGCACCGCGCGGCGGGCCAGGGTGGCGGCCTCGGCCAGTTCGGCCGACTCGACCCGGTCGCCGAGCAGGGCGCGGAGCGCCCGGTCCACCCCGGACAGCCGGGCGGCGAGCACCTTGGCCGGGTCGGCGGTGGCCCAGACGGCCGGCACGTACTCGGCGACCATCCGGGGGCTGAAGCTGTAGAAGGTGGCAGCGACCAGGTTCGGGCCGGCCGCGCCGAGCGGGGCGCTGCGCAGCGCGAAGTAGCCGGGCCAGCGCTCCCCGGTGGGCAGGCCGAGCGCGGCGGCCTCCTCGGTCAGCTCGGGCGCGTAGTAGACCAGCGCGTGCAGGGGCTCGATCAGCTGCCACATCTTCCGGACCGTCGCCAGTTCCATCTCGACCTCCCGATCGCATCTTGTCGGTGTCAAGTTTGTAAGCGGCAACGGAACTTGTCAATGGCAAGTTCCGGGGCGGCTTGGCGATCGGTGGTGAGCTGGGTCACGATGGGCGCGAGGAGGTCGCCGATGGCTGACCCGTGGCTCGCCCTGGAATTCGGCGCCGATCCGGCGGAGCGGATCGCGCAGGTCGGCGCCGCCCACGAAGCGTTCCTCACCGCCGGCACCACCACCGGCCGGGTCCGCGACGTGGTCCGCCGGTCGTGGGAGCGGTCCGCGCTGCTCGACCCCGAGGCCACCGCCCCGGTCGACCTCACCGACGGCGCGCTGGCGAGCTACCGGGCCGCCCACCCACTGGCCCGCGTGCTGCCCCTCTTCCGCGACCTGCTCGGCGGCATCGCGCAGGACGGCGCCCACCTCATGGCGGTCTGCGACGCGGACGGGCGGCTGCTCTGGGTGGAAGGGCACCCGGGGGTGCTCCGGCACGCCGAGCGGATGAACTTCGTGCCCGGCGCCCGCTGGGACGAGGCCCACGCCGGCACCAACGCGCCCGGCACCGCCCTGGCCGTCGACCACAGCGTGCAGATCTTCGCCACCGAGCACTTCGTCCGGCCGGTGCAGCGGTGGACCTGCGCCGCCGCCCCGATCCACGACCCGGCCACCGGCCGGCTGCTCGGCGCGATCGACATCACCGGCGGGGACCACCTGGCCACCCCGCAGAGCCTGGCCCTGGTCCGGGCCACCGCCCGGGCCGCCGAGGCGTTCCTGGCCGGCGCCGCCCCCGCCGACCCCGACGTGCTGCACGTCGCCGCCCTCGGCCGGGACGAGGCGGAGCTGCGCGTGGCCGGCCGCCGGATCCGGCTCGGTCGCCGACACAGCGAGCTGCTGGTGCTGCTCCTCGACCACCCCGAGGGGCGCACCGGGGAACAGCTCGGACTCGACCTCTACGGCGACGACCGGCTGCACCCGGTCACCCTGCGCGCCGAACTGTCCCGGCTGCGCCGGGCGCTCGGCGAGGAACTGCTCGACTCCCGCCCCTACCGGCTGCGGCCGGCCGTGCGCGCGGACTTCCGCACCGTCACCGAACTGCTGGAACACGGCGATCCGGCGGGGGCGCTGCGCGCGTATCCCGGGCCCCTGCTGCCCGGGTCCGACGCGCCGGGAGTGGCGCGACTGCGCCGGCTGGTCGACGGCCAGCTCCGCGCGGCCGTGCTGGCCGCCGCGGACCCGGCGCTGCTCACGGCATGGACCGCGACGCCCGCGGGCGCCGACGACCTCACCGCCTGGCAGGCCCTGGCGCGGGCGTTGCCGCCGGGCGCGCCGCGCCGGCCGCTCGCCCTGGCCCGGGCCCGCCAGCTCGCCGAGGAGTACGACCTTCCGCGCGCAACGTTGCTGCAACGTCGCGGAAACTAACGTCCCCGCCGTCCACCCCTGACGGACGGCGGAGGTACCCATGACGCGCTACGACGCCCCCACCCACTGGCAGTCCCGATACGACCACTTCATCGGCGGCGAGTACGTGAAGCCGCACGGCGGCCGGTACTTCGAGAACCCCACCCCGGTGACCGGGCAGACCTTCTGCGAGGTGGCCCGGGGCACCGCAGAGGACGTGGAGAAGGCCCTCGACGCCGCGCACGGCGCCGCCGACGCCTGGGGCCGCACCTCGGTCGCCGAGCGGTCGCTCATCCTCAACCGGATCGCCGACCGCATGCAGGAGAACCTGGAATCCCTCGCCATCGCCGAGACCTGGGAGAACGGCAAGCCGGTACGCGAGACCCTGGCCGCCGACATCCCGCTGGCCATCGACCACTTCCGCTACTTCGCCGGGGCGATCCGGGCCCAGGAGGGCTCACTCGGCGAGATCGACGACGATACGGTGGCGTACCACTTCCACGAGCCGCTCGGTGTGGTCGGGCAGATCATCCCGTGGAACTTCCCGATCCTCATGGCGGTCTGGAAGCTCGCCCCGGCGCTCGCCGCCGGCAACGCCGTGGTGCTCAAGCCCGCCGAGCAGACCCCGGCCTCGATCCACTACCTGCTCTCGCTGGTCGCCGACCTGCTCCCGCCGGGCGTGGTCAACGTGGTCAACGGCTTCGGCGTCGAGGCGGGCAAGCCCCTGGCCTCCTCGCCCCGGGTGGCGAAGGTGGCGTTCACCGGCGAGACCACCACCGGGCGGCTGATCATGCAGTACGCCAGCGAGAACATCAAACCCGTCACCCTGGAGCTGGGCGGCAAGAGCCCGAACATCTTCTTCGACGACGTCAGCGCCGCCTCCGACGACTTCCGGGACAAGGCCCTTGAGGGCTTCACCATGTTCGCCCTCAACCAGGGCGAGGTCTGCACCTGCCCGTCCCGGGCGCTGATCCAGCAGGGTCACTACTCCGACTTCCTGGCCGCCGCCGTCGCCCGGACGCAGCAGGTCACGCAGGGGCACCCGCTGGACACCGACACGATGATCGGGGCGCAGGCGTCCAACGACCAGCTGGAGAAAATCCTTTCCTACCTGGACATCGGCCGGCAGGAGGGCGCGAAGGTGCTCACCGGCGGCGAGCGGGCCGACCTCGGCGGCGAGCTGTCCGGCGGGTACTACGTGCAGCCCACGATCTTCGAGGGCGACAACTCGATGCGGATCTTCCAGGAGGAGATCTTCGGTCCCGTCGTCTCGGTGACGTCCTTCGCCGACCTCGACGACGCCGTGAAGATCGCCAACGACACCCTGTACGGCCTCGGAGCCGGCGTGTGGACGCGGGACATGAACACCGCGTACCGGGCCGGGCGGGCCATCCAGGCCGGCCGGGTCTGGACCAACTGCTACCACGCCTACCCGGCGCACGCCGCGTTCGGCGGGTACAAGCAGTCCGGCATCGGCCGGGAGAACCACAAGATGATGCTGGAGCACTACCAGCAGACCAAGAACCTGCTGGTCAGCTACTCCCCCCAGAAGCTGGGCTTCTTCTGATGGGTGACCCCGTCACCCTGACGCCCGCGGCGGCCGGACTGATCCGGTCGCTGCGGGCGGCCCACGGCCCGCTGATGTTCCACCAGTCCGGCGGCTGCTGCGACGGCAGCGCCCCGATGTGCTACCCGGCCGGCGAGTTCCGCACCGGCGCCTCCGACGTGCTGCTCGCCTCGCTGGCCGTCGACGGGGTGCCCGAGCCCGTCGAGTTCTGGATGTCCACAGCCCAGTGGAACCTGTGGAAACACACCCGGCTCACGGTCGACGTGGTGCCGGGCCGAGGCAGCGGCTTCTCCCTGGAGGCCCCGGAGGGCGTCCGCTTCCTCATCCGCTCCCACCTGGCCCCCTGACTGTCCGAGATCTTTCAGCGCCATGGCGCCGCGCCGGTGGGATGCTGACGCCGGTCCACATCGGAGCAGCATCCCACCACCCCGCCAGATAGGAGCCCGCGCATGCGCCCGGTCAGACAGCCTCTGCTCGCCGCCGGCCTCGCCACGCTCGCGACCGCCGCCACGCTCGGCCTCGCGCCGGGCACCGCCGGCGCCGCCGCCCCGGCCCCGAAGATCTCCGTCAACTGGTTCGGCGCCGTCGACGTCCACGCGCACACCGCCACCATCGGCGGCCGGTACGCCTGCGGCGCCGAGCGGGGTCTCGCCTACATCGAGGTGCACCTCGGCCAGCGGGTCCGCCGCGAATCGGTCACCGGCTTCGGGTTCGGCGTGATCGGGGCGTGCACCGACGACCGCACCGCGGGCACGTGGACGGCGACCATCCCGGCCGACAGCGGCACCTTCCGTGGCGGGCCCGCCACGGCCACTGCCCGCCTCGTCGTCGAGCCCAACTCGCTCACCGAGACCACCGAGCCGCTCCGCCTCGTCCCGCACTGCCCCCGGCGTTGACCTTCAGGCGATCTGACGGAGATCGTCGCCGTAGTCGAAGATGATGCGCAGCTTCGCGCCGAGTGCGGTCGCGTAGCGGCTCAGGGTCGCCACCTCGTTCACGTCGAGATCGCCGTTCTCGATCTGGCTGACCCGGCCAGGCGTGACCCCCATGAGCTCGGCGACCTGTCGCTGGGTGAGCCCCAGCCGCTTGCGCTCCTCGGCCAGGTGGAAGGCGCTCACCCAGGCCTCGGTCTGGGCCCGCTCCGCCTCGTAGGCCGCGTCGTCCCCGCCGAGTTCGGCACGGACCTCGTCCCAGTCGTAGAACTCCGTCACGACTCCCCCCTTCGCTCGCGCTCATTGTCGAGCCAAGCCTCGTACGCAACCTCCGCCACCGGGATGTTCTGCTGATACCACCGGCTCCAGTTGCCCGCCTTGTTGCCCGCGACCAGGAGCACCGCCTGCGACCACGGGTCGAAGACGAACAACACCCGGATCGCCACGTCACGGCCCGATCGTGGGCGGCCCAACTATAGCTCGGGCTAAACAGCGGGGAGAAGGGTCAGCGGGCGTCGAGGAGGGGCTGGTGCGGATTCCAGGGGTCGCCGCCGGAGGCGTCGCGGCGGCGGCGGGCGATCGCCGACAGCGCCTCCAGCACCACCCGGTTGCCGAGGTACGCGGTGATGTCGGCGTGGTCGTAGGGCGGGGCGACCTCGACCACGTCCACGCCCACCACCGGCAGCTCGTAGCAGACCCGGCGGACCGCGTCGAGGAGCTGCCGGGAGGTGAACCCGCCCGGCTCGGGGGTGCCGGTGCCGGGGGCCATGCCGGGGTCGACCACGTCCACGTCGACGGAGAGGAAGACGCCCTCGCACTCGTCGGTGGCGATAGCGAACGCCTCCGAGAGGCAGGAGTCCAGTCCGCGCGCCACCACCTCGGTCATCTCGTACGAGCGCATCCGCTGCTCGGCCATCCAGGACAGCGTCTCCGGCCCCGGCCAGTAGCCGCGCAGGCCGATCTGGAGGAAGCGGTCGCCGCGTACGGCGCCGGACTCGATGAGCCGGCGCATCGGCTGGCCGTGCCCGTGCAGGGAGCCGAACTCGATGTCCCCGGTGTCGGCGTGCGCGTCGAAGTGCACCAGCGACACCCGGCCGAGCCCGTGATGGCGGGCCACGCCGGTGGCGTCGGGCAGGGCGATGGAGTGGTCGCCGCCGAGCACGATCGGGATGGCCCCGGCGGCGGCGACCGCGTGCACGGCGGTCTCCAGCGAGGCCAGCGAGCGTTCGATGTCGCCGGAGAACATCTCGACGTCGCCCGCGTCGTACACCTTCAGGTCCTGCAGGCCGTCCACGCGCAGCGCGAGGGACGGGCGGGAGCCGTCGTGCGGCAGGTAGCAGGCCTGGCGGATGGCGGACGGGCCGAACCGGGTGCCGGGCCGGTGCGAGGTGCCGCCGTCGAAGGGCGCGCCGACGATCACCACGTCGGCGTCGGCGTAGGTCACGGGCTCCTCCAGCGTGCACGGGGGCACGCCGAGGAAGGTCACGTCGGGGCCGAACATCGGGCCGTAGCGGGTCACCGCTCCTCCATTCCCCACGGCGAGCCGTAGCCGGTGAGCAGGTCGAGGAACGGCACCGGGGGCAGCGCCTCCGGGCCGAGCACGCCGACGCCGGACCACGCCCCGGTGGCCAGCAGCTCCAGGGCCACGACCGGGTTGACGGCGGTCTGCCAGACCACCGCCTGGTGACCGTACTCCGCCATCGACCACTCGTTGTCGACCACGTGGTAGAGGTAGACCCGCCGCGGCCGGCCGTCCGGCCCGGTGCCGGTCACGTACGTGCCGGCGCAGGTCTTGCCACGCATCCGGTCGCCGAGCGTGGCCGGGTCGGGCAGGCAGGCGGCCACGACGTCGCGGGGCGAGACCTGCGTGCCCCGCACGCTGACCTGCGCGGTCGAGTCCAGGCCGAGCTTGTGCAGGGTCTTCAGCACCTCGATGAACTCGTCGCCGAGGCCGTACTTGAAGGTGACCCGCTTCGCCTTGACCCAGCGCGGGATGAGCAGCACCTCCTCGTGCTCCACGTTGACGCACTCGACCGGGCCGATCCCCTCGGGGAACTCGAACACCTCGGGCTCGGAGAACGGCGGGGTGGTGTACCAGCCCCGGTCGGCCTCCCAGACCACCGGCGGGTTCAGGCACTCCTCGATGGTGGTCCAGATGGAGAACGAGGGAGCGAAGTCGTAGCCGTCGACGGTGAGGTTCGCGCCGTCGCGTACCCCGATCTCGTCGATCTCGGTGAACAGTTCGTCGGCGGCGTAGCGGGCGAAGACGTCGGAGAGGCCGGGTTCGACGCCGATGCCGCAGAGCGCCAGCCGCCCGGCGGCCGACCACTGGTCGGCGAGAGCGAACTGCTCGTCGCCGAGCTTCACCCCGGTCTCGGCGTGCGGCGCGTCCGGGTGCGGCCGGGACAGCGACATGGCCATGTCGAGGTAGTCGGCCCCGGCGGCGAACGCGCCGTCGAAGATCGGCATGACGAAGCGCGGGTCGACCGCGTTCAGCACGTGGGTGATCCGGTGCTCCCGGCAGAGCGCGGCGACCGCCTCGGCCGAGGAGGCGTCGACGGTCGCGGCGACGAACCGGTCACCGTGGCCGGCGACCGCCCGCGCGGCGCGGGCGGGGTCGTGGTCGGCGACCACCACGGTCTCGAAGAAGGAACGGCGGGCGGCGATGGATACGGCGGCGGAGCCGACGCCACCGGCGCCGACGAGGAGGATACGCATCAGGAGTCGAACCCCAGTCCAAGACGATCGAGAGTACGGAGCCAGAGGTTGCGCCGCCCCTCCCGCGCGTCGGCGCGGGCGAGCGACCAGCGGGTGAGGTTGATGCCGGTGGCCCTGATCGGCTCCGGCGGGAACGGCAGCGGCTTGCGGCGGACCAGGTCGAGCCGGGTCAGCGGGGTGTCCTCCCCGCCCAGCAGGTCGAGCATCACCCGCGCCCCGAACCGGGTCGCCCCGACGCCCAGCCCGGTGAACCCGGCCGCGTACGCCAGCCGCCCCTCGTAGGCGGTGCCGAAGAACGCGCAGAACCGGGTGCAGGTGTCGATGACGCCACCCCAGCGGTGGCTGAAGCGCAGCCCTTCCAGCTGGGGGAAGGTCGTGAAGAAGTGCGACGCCAGCGCCGTGAAGGTGGCTTCGCGCTGCTCCAGTTCCGGGGCCATCCGGTTGCCGTAGTGGTAGACGGCGTCGTAGCCGCCGAACAGGATCCGGCCGTCGGCGGTGATCCGGTAGTAGTGGAACTGGTTGCCGGTGTCGGCCAGCCCCTGCCGGTTGCGCCAGCCGATGGCGTCGCGCTGGGCGGGCGTCAGCGGCTCGGTCATCAGCGCGTAGTCGTAGACCGGCACCAGCCAGGCGCGCAGCCGGCGCAGCAGCGGCGGGAACGCGTTGGTGGCGAGCACCACCTGCCGGGCCCGGACCGCGCCGGGCGCGCCGTCCGGGCCGCCGGCCGTGGCCGCGCGCAGCGCGCCGCCGTCGCGGGCCAGCCCGGTGACCCGGGTGTGCTCGTGGATGCGGACGCCCAGGTCGAGGGCGGCACGGCGCAGCCCCCAGGCCAGCTTCGCCGGGTCGAGCAGGGCCACCCGGTCCCGGTCCCACATCCCACCGAGGTACGTCGGGGAGGCGACCTCGGCGCGTACCTCGTCGCGGTCGAGCAGCCGGACGTCGTGGCCGTACCGGCGGGCCAGCTCGGCGTCCTCCGCCAGCCCGGCGAGCTGGTACGGCTCGACGGCCACGGCCAGCTCGCCGGTGCGCTCGAAGTCGCAGTCGACGCCGTGCTTCACGACGGTGTCGGCGATGGCGTCGAGGTTCTCCCGGCCGAGCCGTTCCAGCTCGTCGATCTCGCCGGGCCACCGCTCGGCGCCGTTGGCGAGGCCGTGGGTGAGCGACGCGGCACAGAACCCGCCGTTGCGTCCGGAGGCCGCCCACCCGCAGGTGCCCGCCTCGACCAGGAGCACGTCCCGGTCCGGGTCGGCCTCCTTGGCGAGCAGGGCGGTCCAGAGGCCGGAGTAGCCGCCGCCGACCACCAGCAGGTCGGCGTCGTGGACGCCGGCCAGCGGCGGCAGCGGATCCGGGCGTTCCGGCCGGTCGAGCCAGTACGGGACGGGCGCGGCGTCGGCCAGCGCCCGGCCGGTATGCGGGAGTTTCATGACGCGCTCTTGGGGGCCCCGACGGCGGCGACGGGAGCCGCGAGGGCGGCGCGCCGGGCCCGGCGGCCGCGCAGCGAGCTGGCGCCGACCAGCAGCAGCGCGATCGCGAACATGGCCGTGCCGATGACGTTGACCTGCGGCGGGATGCCCCGCTGGGCGGCGCCCCAGACGTACATGGGGAAGGTGACCGTGGTGCCGGCGTTGAAGTTCGTGATGATGAAGTCGTCGAAGCTGAGCGAGAAGGCCAGCAGCGCGGCGGCCACGATGCCGGGCAGCACCAGGGGCAGGGTGATCCGCCGGAAGGTCTGCCACTCGCTGGCGTAGAGGTCCATGGCGGCCTCCTCCAGCCGCCGGTCCATGCCGGCGAGCCGGGCCTTCACGGTGACCACCACGAACGAGACGCAGAACATCACGTGCGCGATGACGATGGTCCAGAAGCCCTGCGGCACCCCGGCGGCCACGAAGAGGGCGAGCAGCGAGGTGCCCATCACCAGCTCCGGGGTGGCCATCGGCAGGAAGATCAGGCCGTTGATCCCGGACCGGCCGCGGAAGCCGTGCCGGACCAGTGCGAACGCCATGAGCGTGCCGAGAATGGTGGAGACCACCGTGGCGATCAGGCCGATCTCCATGCTGCGCACCACCGCGTCGCACATGTCGGAGGTGGCGCAGGGGTGGGTCCAGTTGTCCAGCGTGAACTCGTTGAAGTCGTAGGACAGCCGGCTGGACGGCCGGTTGAAGGAGAGTCCGGCGACCACGAGGATCGGCAGCGAGAGGTAGCCGAGGACGAGCAGTGCCACGCCCATCACCCACCGGTCGGCGAGCCACCGACGCATCAGAGCACCTCCTCCGTGCCGGCCTTGCGCAGGTAGACGAAGACGATCGCGAGGATCGCGGCCATGAGCAGGAACGACAGCGCCGCGCCCTGCGGGTAGTCCAGCCGGACCAGGAACGCCGAGTCGATGACGTTGCCGATCATGTACTCGTTGGGCGTGCCGAGCAGTTCGGCGTTGATGTAGTCGCCGGTGGCCGGGATGAAGAAGAGCAGCGTGCCGGCGATCAGCCCGGGCATCGACAGCGGCAGGGTGATCCTCCGGAAGGCGCGCAGCGGGCTCGCGTACAGGTCGCTCGCCGCCTCCAGCAGCCGCGGGTCGAGCCGCTCCAGGCTCGCGTACAGCGGCAGCACCAGGAAGGGCAGGAAGTTGTACGTCAGGCCGAGCACCACCGCGATCGGCGTGGCCAGCAGCCGGCCGTCCGCCCCGAGCAGGTGCACCTCGCGCAGCAGCCCGACCACCCAGCCGTTGTCCGACAGGATGGTCTTCCAGGCCAGGGTGCGCACCAGGAAGCTGGTGAACATCGGCGCGACCACGGCCACCAGCAGCAGGTTCTTCCACCGGCCGGCCTTCTGCGCGATCGCGTACGCCAGCGGGTAGCCCATGAGCAGCGCCAGCACCAATGCGATGGCCGAGTAGAGGAACGACCGGGCGAACTGCGGCCAGTACGCCTGCAACGCGACCCAGTAGTTGCCGACCTCCCCGGTCATGGCGTAGCCGGTGGAGAGCGACCCGCTCGGGTCGTAGAGGCTCGCCGCGGCGAGTTGGAGCAGCGGCAGGACGAAGAAGACCAGCAGCCAGGCGGCGCCGGGCAGCAGCAGGAGGTACGGCAGCAGCCTGTTCCTCCCCCGCCGGGGCCCCGGCGGCGCGGCCGGCTGCCCCGACGAGGTGGGTACGTGGGCCAGGGCGCTCATGACAGCGCACCCACCGGCGGCTCGTCGAGCAGCGGGCTGGTCTGGTCGTCCTCACCGGCCGCCCTGGGCAGCAGGAAGGCGTGCCGCGGGTCCCAGTGCGCGGCCACCGGCGCGCCGACGGGCAGCCGCCCGCCGACCCCGCTGTTCGCCGCGAACGCGGACAGCTCGCTGCCCCATGCCGTACGCACCAGGTACTGCGTGCTCACCCCGACGTACGAGGCGTCGCTGACCACGCCGCCGAGGTGCTGGTGGCCGGCGGGCACCTGGTCGGGGCCGCCGACCAGGTGCAGCTTCTCGGGACGTACCCCGAGGAAGACCGGCCCGTGTTCGGCCCGGGCCCGGCCGGCGGGCACCGCGAAGCGCGCGCCGTGCGCCGTGACCAGCACGTCGTGGCCGCTGCGGCCGGCGGCCTCGCCGGCCAGCAGGTTGGACTGGCCGAGGAAGTTCGCCACGAACGCGGTGGCCGGGTACTCGTAGAGGTCGGCGGGGGCGCCGAGCTGCTCGATCCGGCCGGCGTTCATCACCGCGACCGTGTCGGCCATGGTCATGGCCTCCTCCTGGTCGTGGGTGACGTGCACGAAGGTGATGCCGACCTCGGTCTGGATCCGCTTCAGCTCGATCTGCATCTGCCGGCGCAGCTTGAGGTCGAGCGCGCCGAGCGGCTCGTCCAGCAGCAGCACCTGCGGGTGGTTGATGAGCGCCCGGGCCAGCGCAACGCGCTGCTGCTGGCCGCCGGAGAGCTGGGCCGGCTTGCGCCGGCCGTAGCCTTCGAGCTGCACCAGCGAGAGCATCCGCTCGACCTGGTCGGTCACCTTGCGGATGCCCCTCCGGCGCAGCCCGAAGGCCACGTTCTCGTGGATGTCGAGGTGCGGGAAGAGCGCGTAACTCTGGAACACGGTGTTCACCGGCCGCTTGTACGGCCGCAGCCCGGCGATGTCCCGGTCGCCGAGCAGCACCTGCCCGCTGGTCGGTTCCTCCAGCCCGGCGATCATCCGCAGGGTGGTGGTCTTGCCGCAGCCGGACGCCCCGAGCAGGGCGAAGAACGAGCCCTGCGGGATGGTGAGGCTGAGGTCGTCCACCGCGGTGAAGACGCCGAACCGCTTGGTCAGGTTGGCCAGGCGCAGATCGCCGGCCGGTGTCTCGTGTCCCATGTGCCTCACGCCCCGATGACCTGCTGGAACTTGGCCTCGTACTCCTTCTCCCGCTTCTCGTCCAGGGCCATGAAGACCTTGGACTTCGACAGCATCGCCTCGTCGGGGAAGATGAGGGTGTTCGCGGCCAGCTCCGGGTCGATCTTCTCCATCTCGGCCTGCGCGCCCTTGACCGGGCAGATGTAGTTGACGTACGCGGCGAGCTGCGCGGCGACCGCCGGGTCGTAGTAGTAGTTGATCAGCTCTTCGGCGTTGGCCCGGTGGGTCGCCTTGTTCGGCACGAGCATGTTGTCCGACCACAGCATCACGCCCGAATCGGGCACCACGAACTTGATCTTCTCGTCCTCGAAGCCGAGCTGGATCACGTCGCCGGACCAGCCGATGCAGGCGGCGATGTCGCCCTTGGCCAGGTCGGGGGCGTAGTCGTTGCCGGTGAACTTGCGGATCTGCTTGGAGTCCACGGCCTTCTTCAGCTTGTTCAACGCGTCGTCGAACTGCGCCGTGGTGAAGTTCGCCGGGTCGTGCCCGTTGGACTGAAGCAGAAGGCCCATGGTGTCCCGCATCTCCGACAGCGCGGTCACCTTGCCCTTGAGGTCGGGGCGGGTGAGCAGCTCGTCGACGGTGCGGATCTCCTTGGTCACCTTGGCGTTGTACGCGAGCCCGGCCAGCCCGGACTGCCACGGGATGGCGAGCTGGTTGTCGCTGTCGAAGGAGCGGTTGCGCAGCGAGGGCAGCAGGTTCGCCTCGACGTTGGGCAGCTTGGCCTTGTCCAGCTTCTGGATCCAGCCGAGCCGGATCATCCGGGCCGCCATCCAGTCGGTGAGGACCATGATGTCGCGACCGGTGGTCTGGCAGCCGGCCAGCTGGTTCTGCACCTTGCCGAAGAACTCGTTGTTGTCGTTGACGTCCTCGGTGTAGGTCACCTGGATGCCGGACTTCTTGATGAACTCGTCCAGCGTGGGGCGCTTGGACTCGTCCTTCTCGTCGACGTCCATGTACTGCGGCCAGTTCGAGAAGGCCAACTTCTTCTCCGTGGCGGAGAGGTCGTCGCTCTTGCAACCGGCCTCGGTCTGCTGTGCACCCTTCGTGCCGCAGCCGGCCAGCGTGCCCGCCGTGGCGAGCAGGGCGGCCGAGCCGAGGGTCCCGGTGAGCAGACCACGCCGCGTGAGGTGCCGGTGGGGACTACGCATGTGACGACTCCTAGGGGGGTCATCGTCGGCGGCGGGACGGGGGTGGCGCGCCGGCGGGAGGGTCAATGGCGATGGACGACTGATCCTGACATGAGGTGACCTCCCTTACAAGGGATTCCGTTGCGGGATTAGCCAAGGACCACGAAATACGCCAGACTGCGCCGGGGCACTACGCTCAGCACGAGGATTCGGACATGGGGAGCGGACGATGGCCAACCGGCAACTGGAGAACGGCAACGGCAGCCGTCGCGTCACGGTGCGTGAAGGTGCCAGTCACGCTCTGCTCGATGACGTCGCCAAGCAGATCATCGAGCAGCTCCAGGAGGACGGGCGGCGTCCGTACGCGACCATCGGCAAGGCGGTCGGCCTCTCCGAGGCGGCGGTGCGCCAGCGGGTGCAGCGCCTGCTCGACGCCGGGGTCATGCAGATCGTGGCGGTGACCGATCCGCTCCAGCTCGGCTTCCCCCGCCAGGCCATGATCGGCCTGCGCACCGACGGCGACCTGGAGCGGGTGGCCGACCGTCTCGCCGAGTTCGAGGAGATCGACTACGTGGTGATCACCGCCGGGTCGTTCGACCTGCTGGCCGAGGTGGTCTGCCGCAACGACGAGCACCTGCTGGAGATCCTCCAGAAGCTGCGCGGGGTCTCCGGCGTGGTCTCCACCGAGGCGTTCGTCTACCTCAAGCTGCGCAAGCAGACCTACACCTGGGGCACCGCCTGATGCGGATTCCGTTGCGGTGACAAACGTCGCTCGCTGAATCCGTTGCCATCCGCCCCACACACTTGCGTTATCAGCATCGGCTGTGGGATAACCGTGGGCAGAGCGGCCGGAGTCACCCCTGACCGGCCCGAGACCCGATGGGGCTGACATGGCCAACGCCACCGACCACCTCTGGATGCACTTCACCCGGATGGCCAGCTACTCCGCCGGTGAGGTACCGACCATCGTGCGCGGCGAGGGCGCGTACGTCTGGGACTCGCAGGGCCGCCGCTACCTGGACGGGCTCGCCGGGCTCTTCGTCGTCAACGCCGGCCACGGCCGCACCGAACTCGCCGAGGCCGCCGCCAAGCAGGCCGGCGAGCTGGCCTACTTCCCACTGTGGTCGTACGCCCACCCCAAGGCCGTCGAACTGGCCGAGAAGGTCGCCTCGCTGGCCCCCGGCGACCTGAACCGGGTCTTCTTCACCACCGGCGGCTCCGAGGCCGTCGAGGCGGCGTGGAAGCTGGCCCGGGCCTACTTCAAGCGCACCGGCCAGCCGAACAAGTACAAGGTGGTCAGCCGGTACATCGCGTACCACGGCACCTCGATGGGCGCGCTGTCGATCACCGGCCTGCCCGGCATCAAGAGCGACTTCGAGCCGCTGGTGCCCGGCGCCATCAAGGTGCCGAACACCAACTTCTACCGGGCCCCCGAGCACGGCGACGACCCCGAGGCGTTCGGCCGCTGGGCCGCCGAGGAGATCGGCCGCGCCATCGAGCGGGAGGGGCCGGACACCGTCGCCGCGGTCTTCCTGGAGCCGGTGCAGAACTCCGGCGGCTGCTTCCCGCCGCCGCCCGGCTACTTCGAGCGGGTCCGGGAGATCTGCGACGCCTACGACGTGCTGCTCGTCAGCGACGAGGTGATCTGCTCGTGGGGCCGGCTCGGCGAGTACTTCGGCGCCGTCCGCTACGGCTACCAGCCCGACATCATCACCACGGCCAAGGGCATCACCTCCGGCTACGCCCCGCTCGGCGCGATGATCGCCAGCGAGCGGCTCATGGAGCCGTTCCTCACCGAGACCGGCATGTTCGCCCACGGTGTGACCTTCGGCGGCCACCCGGTCTCCTGCGCGGTCGCCCTGGCCAACCTGGAGGTCTTCGCCCGCGAGGACCTCGTCGGGCACGTCCGGGCCAACGAGGGCGCCTTCCGGTCCACCCTGGAGAAGCTCAACGACCTGCCGATCGTCGGCGAGGTCCGGGGCGACGGCTACTTCTACGGCATCGAACTGGTCAAGGACAAGGCGACCCGGGAGACCTTCGACGAGGCCGAGTCGGAGCGGCTGCTGCGCGGCTTCCTCTCCACCGCGCTCTTCCAGGCCGGGCTCTACTGCCGCGCCGACGACCGGGGCGACCCCGTGATCCAGCTCGCCCCGCCGCTGATCGCCCAGCAGCAGCAGTTCGACGAGATCGAGCAGATCCTGCGCGCCGTGCTGACCGAGGCATGGGCGCGCCTCTGACCGGCGACCCGTCGTCGGCCGGGGCCGGGGACCGCGACGGCGGCTCCCGGCCCCGCGCCGTCGGGGGCACCGACCGGACCCGCGTGCGCAGGCTGCCCGACCTGGCCGTCGACGACCGGGCGACGCTGCACGCCGTGCTCGACGCCGGCAAGGTCGCCCACCTGGCCATCGCCGACGGCGACCAGCCGTACGCGCTGCCGGTGGCGTACGCCCGGGACGGTGAGCGGGTGCTCGTGCACGGCTCCACCGGCAGCCGGCTGTTCCGGCACCTCGCCGCCGGCGCGCCGGCCTGCCTCACCGTCACCCTGCTCGACGGACTGGTGCTGGCCCGCAGCGCCTTCGAGTCCTCCATGAACTACCGCTGCGCCATGGTGCTCGGCACCCTCACCGCGCTCACCGGTGAGGCGAAGCTGGCCGCGCTGCACCGCCTCTCCGAACACCTGCTGCCCGGCCGCTGGGCGGAGATCCGGCCACCCTCGGCGAAGGAGCTGGCCGCCACGCTGGTGCTCGCCCTGCCGCTGGACGAGTGCTCGGTGAAGGTCAGCGCCGGCCCGCCCGACGACCCCGACGACGACCTCGACCGCCCGGTCTGGGCCGGGGTGGTGCCGGTCGTCGAGGCGTACGGGATACCGCAGCCCGACCCGCGGCTGCGCCACGAGCTGCCCCCACCGGAGTGGTGATGCGCTACCAGGACCTGTCGTACTGGCTGTCCAGCCTGGACGCCCCGCTGACCCCCCGCCCCGGCCTGCCCGGCGACACCGACGCCGACGTGGTGATCGTGGGCGCCGGCTACACCGGGCTGTGGACGGCCTACTACCTCGCCGCGGCCGACCCGTCACTGCGGATCGTGGTGCTGGAGAAGGAGATCGCCGGGTACGGCGCCTCCGGCCGCAACGGCGGCTGGTGCTCGGCGCTCTTCCCCACCTCGCTGCCGGCCCTGGCCCGCCGGCACGGCCGGGACCGGGCGCTCGCCATGCAGCGGACCATGCACGAGACCGTCCGCGAGGTCGGCCGGGTGGTCGCCGCCGAGGGCATCGACTGCGACTGGCGGGCCGGCGGCACCGTGGTGCTGGCCCGCACCGAGGTGCAGCTCGGCCGGGCCCGGGCCGCCGTCGCCGAGGCCCGCGAACACGGGCTCGCCGACGCCGACCTGGTGCTGCTCGACGCCGCCGAGGCCGCCGCCCGCTGCCACGCCGAGGGGGTAC
The DNA here is from genome assembly GCF_024213425.1 of Micromonospora sp. A3M-1-15. Taxonomy (NCBI): domain Bacteria; kingdom Bacillati; phylum Actinomycetota; class Actinomycetes; order Micromonosporales; family Micromonosporaceae; genus Micromonospora; species Micromonospora sp. A3M-1-15. The sequence goes on from NZ_JANAVK010000001.1 coordinate 1,519,609, forward strand.
GGGGCGGCACGTACACCCCGCACTGCGCCGCCGTGCACCCGGCGAAGCTGGTCCGCGGCCTGGCCACGGCGGTGGAGCGACGGGGCGTACGCGTCTTCGAGCGGACCCCGGTGACCGCCCTGCGGCCCGGGGCGGCGGTGACCCCGGCCGGCGTGGTCCGCGCCCCCGTGGTGGTCCGGGCGACCGAGGGGTTCACCCCGGCGCTGCCCGGCCAGCGGCGGGCCGTGGCGCCCGTCTACTCGCTGATGGTGGCCACCGCGCCGCTGCCCGAGGCGACCTGGGCGGAAATCGGCCTGGCCGAGCGGGAGACCTTCTCCGACTACCGGCACGTCATCATCTACGGCCAGCGCACCGCCGACGGCCGGCTCGCCTTCGGCGGGCGGGGCGCCCCCTACCACTACGGCTCCCGGGTCCGCCCCGACTTCGACCGGGAGCCCCGGGTCTTCGTGGCGCTGCGCCGGGTGCTCGGCGAACTCTTCCCCGTGCTCGGACCCGAGGTGCCGGTGACGCACACCTGGGGCGGTCCGCTCGGCGTGGCCCGGGACTGGGCCGCCTCGGTGGGGCTGGACCGGTCGACCGGTCTCGCCTGGGCCGGCGGCTACGTCGGCGACGGCGTCGGCACCAGCAACCTGGCCGGCCGCACCCTGGCCGACCTCATCCGGGGCGAGCAGAGCGACCTGACCGCCCTCCCCTGGGTCAACCACCGCTCCCGAAGATGGGAGCCCGAACCCTTGCGCTGGCTCGCGGTCAACGCCGGCCTGAAGGTCATGTTCTCAGCCGACGAGGCCGAGCTGAGAACCAACCGCCCCTCCCGCCGAGCCAAGGCCTTCAACACCCTCCTGGGCCACTGACCCCAAACCCGCCCCCACCGAAAGGCCGCCCAAGCGGGTTGATCATGAAGTTGTTGCCACGACACGCCGAGGCGGAGGGCAACAACTTCATGATCACGCGGGCGAGCGGCTCCGCGGTGGTCTCGCAGGGGGCCTGGCCGGAGGGGACTTCTTAGTGGTTCGGGGGGATTACGCGGAGGTGGCCTCGGCGGCCCTGTTGGTGGGGCTGGGGGGCCTGGTGGTGGTGGTCGTCGTCGTCCGACGGGGGGCGCGGGGGTGCGGGGCGGGCGGCCTCGCGGACCGCCTCGGCCAGGGCGACCAGGTCATCCGTCGTCGGGGGCGGGGGCTCGAACTCGCCCTCGTGGCGCACCACGTCCCAGCCGCGGGGGGCGGTGAGGTTGCGGGCGTGCGGCTCGCACAGGTCGTACGTGTGCGGCTCGGCGAACGCGGCCAGCGGCCCCACCACGGCCGTCGACTCGTTGTAGACATAGGTCAATGTGGCGACCGCTTGCCGGGGGCAGCCGTTACGGGAGCAGCGCCGTGGTGACCTCACGGCGGCAGGGTATCTCCATTACCGGGTGCGGCGCACCGCTTCGCGTTGCGACACGCCCGTCATGGTGATCACAATTCGTCCGATCGGCGCGTCGGCGCGCCGGGCCGGCGGCGCGACGGCGGGCGACCCTGGTCCGGGGGCTACCCTTTGCGTCATGACGAGCCCGGAACACCGCCGCCCCGGCTCCGGCCGGCGCACCCACCGCGACCGCCACGGGCGGGGGCTGCGGGGGCGGCTGGTGCCGGCGACCGTGCCGCTGGCCCGGACCAAGGCCGAGGTCTTCGACGACCTGGTGCTGGACACGGTGGAGACGCTCGAACGCCGCTTCGCCAAGGAGCTGGCCGGGGTCGAGTTCGCCGTCGAGGACGTCCCGCCGGACCTGAACGTCTACGACTCGGACGTGCTGGAGGACGGCGAGGTCCCGCTCGCCCGACTGCTGCCGGGGCGCCCGGGCCGGCAGGAGGTGCCGCCCCGGATCGTGCTCTACCGGCGGCCGCTGGAGTTCCGGGCCATGGACCGTGAGGACCTCGCGGACCTCGTGCACGACGTGATCATCGAGCAGGTGGCGAACCTGCTCGGGGTCGACCCCGACGAACTGGCCTGAGCCGCCACCGGCGGCCCCACCGTCGCCACCTCCGACCGCCGGGCCCTGCCGCCCGTCACCGCGTCCCGGCCGGCCCCCGCCGGCCGGGTCGTCGGCCCGGACCCCGGGCGGCCCCCACCGCCCCGGTCCGGTACGCGCGTCAGGCGGCGACCCGCCGCTTGAGCTTGCGCCGCTCCCGCTCGGAGAGCCCACCCCAGATCCCGAACCGCTCGTCGTGGCCGAGCGCGTATTCGAGACACTCCGTCTTCACTTCACACCGCGAGCAGATGCGCTTCGCCTCGCGGGTCGAGCCGCCCTTCTCGGGAAAGAACGCCTCCGGGTCGGTCTGCGAGCACAGCGCCCGCTCCTGCCACTCCGGCGCGTTTCCGAGCAGGTCGGCCACCTCGAGCTGGCCGTCCATCCGTTGCCTCCTTGTCGCGCACCGGCGTCATCGCCGCTGCAACCCCCCACGCGAAAGGCGTGCTTGTTCGTCCGGTCACAATTTGTTGCGTTCCGCGCGAACAACCCCATTCAAATTACACGCGTGTAATGCGTGCGCCGTCAAGCCAAACTTGATAATGGAGTCGCCCTCCCGACACGTTCCGGGCGACCGCCGTGGCCGCCCGACCCTCGCAACCTGCCCTATCGATTCAGACCCCGGACGAGTAACGCCTTCCCCGGCGAGTTGCCCCAAGTTTTCTCCCGTGGCGCACCGGTGTGGACACCGCCGGCGGCCCCCGGTGGAGGCTTCCGGCGGGCCGCACCCGGGCGGTCGTCGTGACACCGTCCAAGATCAGCATTGGTGGGGCACAGGTTAACCCGGCCGCAGCGATACCGCCCCTCGAGGCCGCAGACGCCGACCGCGCCCCGCCCACCATGTGGACGAGGCGCGACGGTGCGGCGGCCTGAGCGGTCAGTCAGCTCCCGGAGGTGAGCTGGCCGGCCAGACGAATTCGGCGATCGCGCCGCCGGTGACGGAAATCGCTCCGGCGGGGGTGCGGTCGTCCCACCAGACGGTATAGAGGCCGGCCGCCAGATCCGGGTAGACGGCGCTGTGGACGACCCCGTCGCGGACGTGCCGCTCGCGTACGGCGGAGTGGGTGCGGGGGCCGTCCCGGTCGGCGCGGCTGATCTCGATCTCCCGGCCGTGCAGGTTCCGTCCGGTGTGGATGATCAGCGCGCCGGAGTCGCCACCCAGGTCGAGCACGACACTGCCGCTCTGCGAGGGACCGAGTGCGTGGTGGTCCATGGCCGGCCTCAGGACTTCGCCGCCGGCGGGTTGTTGAACCCGTCGTACGGCGTGCCGAGGAACGGGAAGTCACCGAGGAAGGGCGCCGTCACGTCGGCGGCGCTCAGCCCCGGTGTGACCGCGGCCGCCGCGGCGTCCGGCTTGAACGTCTTGTCCACCAGCGGCACGGTCAACCCGGCGATGGCCCGCAGGGCGATGCTCACCACGTCGTCGCCGACCCGCCGGCCGTTCGGGAAGCCCGCCAGGTCGCCGCCGAGCACGCCGAACCGGTCCGGCTTGCGGCTGGGCCGGATCGCCGTGTTCAGCCGCAGCATGTCGGCCTGCACGTCGCCGGTGGTGTTGGCGAAGCCGTCGATCAGCCCGGCCGGCACGCCGGTGAGCAGGATCGCCACGAGGTCCGCCCGCGGCTTCTTCGACTTGTTCAGCGCGTCCAGGTTGGGGAACACGCCCGGGTAGAGCGCGGGCAGCAGCGCGGCCAGTTCGGGGTGCTCGACGAACTGGACGAACCGCTTGTCCTCCGCCGGCGGCAGGGTGTTCCACAGGTCCTTCCTGGACATCGGCACGACGACCTCGTTGAACAGCGGGTTGCCCAACCGGGAGACCTGGGTGAAGGGACCGGCGGCGGTGTCCGCGGCCACCCGGTCGCCGAGCACCCGGACCTGCTGCCGGGAGGCCGTCGTCCAGACGCCGATGGTCGAGGCGCGGTCGGCATGGCCGTACCGGCTGGCCCTGCGCCGCACCTTGGCGAGCGGGACCTGCACGGCGATGCTGTGCACGTTCAGGCGGTCCAGCGCGTTGACCGGCTCACCCTCGGTCCTGAACAACTTCTTGCCGGCCACGTGCAGCTGCTGGAAGGGGCGCAGCGTGCCGAGGTCGAAGACGGCGCCCAGGTCGACGAAGAAGCCGTCGGCCCGCTGGCCGGCGAAGACCTTCTCACCTGTCGACAGCTTGAACGTCGCCTGCCGCACCAGGTCGGCGTACTTCGGTGTGGACAGCGGCCCGACGTTGCACGGCGGGCAGGGCAGCTTGTGCGCCAGCACGTGCTCCCGGCCGTCGGCGATCCGGGTCAGCCGGTAGAACTGCCGCCGGTTCCAGTTCCGGCTCTCCAGCGACTCGATCGGGCCGGTGTTGTAAAGAAAGCTGTTCGGATTCGTGATCTCGGTGGTGAATTCGAAACGATAGGTGACGTCGGGATAACCGTCGCCGTCGTTGTCGACGTGAATCTCGTACCGGACGTCGTCGCCGAACTCGAAGAAGTTGGGGCCGCCGGAGGGGAGCTGCACCGGCACGTAGTTCGCGATCAACGTGACCGTGTCGGGCTGGCTCGGGCTGACGAACGCGTACAGGTCGGAGCTGTCGGCGACCGGATCCTTGGCTATCTCCGGAGCCTCGCGGTGAGAGGACATGGCGGACCACACCTTCGTCGGGGGTAGCGGAAGTCGGGACCGGCGCCGGGAGCCCGCGCCGGGAGGGCCGCGCCGGTGCGGCGCGGGGAGGATCAGCGCCGGGCGGCGGCGCGGACCAGGCGGTCGGCCAGGCCGCGGTCGCGTACCTGGATCCGGGTCGTGCCGACGAAGACGTCCATGGCGCCGGAGGCCGCGTCGCGGAGGTGGACCACGATCGGCTCGTCGCGCCGGCCCGCCGAGGGGGCGTTCTGCGCGGCGGACAGGCCCGGCACGGTGAGGGCGGCGGCGCCCAGGGTGGCGCTCGCCGCGGCGGTCAACGTCTGCCGGCGGGTCAGTCGCGGCCAGGGCCGCCGCTTCGGCTCATCAGTGGTCATGGGCAACCTTTCCGGGCCGGCGCCGCAGCGCCCACGGTGGACCGGGACCCGGACGCCGCCGGATGCCCCGGGCTGGGGGCGCCGGCGGCGGTCCTCGCCGCAACCGCCGCCGGCATCCACTGGTACGGCCGGCGGCGGGGAAAGGTTCGACGCTACGCGCCGGCGTGACCGTACGCGGTCGTCCGCTTGCGGACCGGCCGGCCGGCCGCCGCCGCGATCCCCCGGAGCTGCTCCTCGGTCCGGGCCGAGCCGTTGCCCGAGCCGGCCATCCGGGAGATGGTCTCCTCCATGAGGGTGCCGCCCAGGTCGTTGCAGCCGCCCTGGAGCATCGCGACCGTCCCGGCGTCGCCGAGCTTCACCCAGGAGCACTGGATGTTGGCGATCCGGCCGTGCAGCAGCAGCCGCGCCATGGCGTGCACGACCCGGTTCTCCCGCCAGGTCGGGCCGGGCCGGGCGATGCCGGCCAGGTAGATCGGCGCGTTGGTGTGCACGAACGGCAGCGCCACGAACTCGGTGAAGCCGCCGGTGCGGTCCTGCACGCCGGCCAGCACCCGGAAGTGGGCCAGCCACTGGCCGGGGTGGTCGACGTGGCCGTACATCATCGTGGAGCTGGAGCGGATGCCCAGCTCGTGGGCCGTGCTCACCACCTCGACCCAGGCGGCGGCCGGCAGCTTGCCCTTGGTGAGCACCCAGCGCACGTCGTCGTCGAGGATCTCCGCGGCGGTGCCCGGGATGGTGTCCAGGCCGGCGTCGCGGAGCCGGAGCAGCCACTCCTTCACCGGCACGCCGGCCTTCGCGGCGGCCGTGACGATCTCCATGGGCGAGAAGGCGTGGACGTGCATCCCGGGCACCCGCGCCTTGATCGCCCGGACGATGTCGGCGTAGCCGGTGACCGGCAGCTTCGGGTCGATGCCGCCCTGGAGGCAGACCTCGGTGGCGCCGGCCGCCCACGCCTCCTCGGCCCGGTCGGCGACCTGCCCCAGGGAGAGCCGGAACGCGTCGGCGTCGCTCTCCCGCTGCGCGAAGGCGCAGAACCGGCAGCCCACGTAGCAGACGTTCGTGAAGTTGATGTTGCGGTTGACGACGTACGTGACGTCGTCGCCGACCGCGTCCCGGCGGACGTCGTCGGCGATCCGGCACAGCTCGTCCAGGGCCGGCCCGTCCGCGCCGAACAGCGCCAGCGTCTTGGCCTCGTGCGCCGGTTCCAGCAGCGCGGCCGGGTCGTCGGCGGCCAGTCGCAGGCCGGCCCGCAGGTCGGGGTCGCTCGCCACGGCCACCGGGACGGCGACCTTCGCGGCCACCTCCGACCAGTCGCCGTAGACGTCGTCGAAGTCGCCCCGCCGGTCCCCGGTCCGGCCGGTGGTGTCGATGGTGACGTGCAGGTCGGTACGCCCGCCGAACACCTCCTCCGGCTCCTGCCACGGCCGGCCCACCGGGCGGGCCGCCTCGACGGCGAGCCCGGTCTCCGGGTCGGCCAGGGCGGTGACGTGCGGCAGCAGGCGCGGATCGAGCCACGGGTCGCCGGCCCGGACGTACTCCGGGTAGACGGTCAGCCGCTCGCGCAGGGTGAAGCCGGCCTGCCCGGTACGACGCGCCAGCTCGTCCAGCTGCGGCCACGGCCGCTCGGGGTTGACGTGGTCCGGGGTCACCGGCGACACGCCGCCCCAGTCGTCGATGCCGGCGCGCAGCAGCAGGTCGTACTCGCCCTCGATCAGGTTCGGCGGGGCCTGGATCCGGGCCTTCGGGCCGAGCAGCACCCGGGCCACCGCCACGGTGGCGGCGAGGTCGTGCAGCTCCGCGTCGGGCATCCCCCGCATCGCGGTGTCCGGCTTGGCGCGGAAGTTCTGCACGATCACCTCCTGGAGGTGGCCGTACTCCCGGTGCGCCCGCCGGATGGCGAACAGCGCGTCGACCCGCTCGGCCAGGGTCTCGCCGATGCCGATGAGCAGGCCGGTGGTGAACGGCACGCCGACCCGGCCGGCGTCGTCGAGCACGCGCAACCGCACCGCGGGCTCCTTGTCCGGCGAGCCGTAGTGCGGGCCGCCCGGCTCGGACCAGAGCCGGGTCGCCGTGGTCTCCAGCATCATGCCCATGCTGGGCGCCACCGGCTTGAGCCGTTGCAGCTCCGACCAGGACAGCACGCCCGGGTTGAGGTGCGGCAGCAGGCCGGTCTCCTCCAGCACCGCCACCGCGCAGGCGCGCAGATAGTCGAGGGTGGAGTCGTAGCCCCGCTCGTCCAGCCACCGCCGGGCGGCCGGCCAGCGCTCCTCGGGCCGGTCGCCGAGGGTGAACAGCGCCTCCTTGCAGCCCTGCGCGGCGCCCTCCCGGGCGATGGCGAGGACCTCGTCCTTCTCCAGGTACGCGGCGGGCAGCCGGTGCGGCACGGTGGCGAAGGTGCAGTAGTGGCAGCGGTCCCGGCAGAGCCGGGTCAGCGGGATGAACACCTTCTTGGAGAAGGTGACGACGCCCGGGCGGCCGGCCTCCCGCAGCCCGGCGTCGCGGATCTCGCCGGCGGTCCGGAGCAGTTCGTCCAGGGCCGCGCCGCGCGCGGTCAGCAGCGCGCTCGCCTCGGCCACGTCCAGCGCCCGGCCCGTGGCGGCCCGGCCCAGGGCCCGCCGGACGCTCGCCTCGGTGGGGGCGGGATCGCTGCGATCAACCATCCGCCCAGCCTATGCGCTGCCCGGTGTGGAGCCGCCCGCCCCCGGCCAGGAGACGGGGGCGGGCGGCATCCGACGGCTCAGCGCGGGTAGTTCGGGTCCTCCCGGTCGAAGCGCTGGGTGCGGTCGTCCGGCGGGGCCGGGTGGCCGGGGTCGACCGGCTGGCGCGGGATGGCCTGGGTCGGGTCCGCGGACGGCGGCTGGCCGAACGGCGGGGCCGGGTGCGGAGCGCCCCCGTAGGCCGGCCCGGACTGCGGGGCGCCGAACGGCGGACTCGACTGCGGCGCGCCGAACGGGGGGCTCGACTGCGGGGCGTGCGGCGGGGCGCTGTTGAACGGCGGCGCCGACTGCGGCGGGCCGTACGGGCCGGGCTGCGGGTAGCCGCCCGGCTGCTGCGGCGCGCCGGCCTGCGGGTAGCCGCCAGGAGCCGGGTAACCGCCGGGCTGGCCCGGGCCGGGCTGCTGCGGCCAGCCGGGCTGCGCCTGGCCGTAGACACCGGGCTGCGGCTTCGGCTTCGGTACGTAGTAGAGGGTGCGCCAGATCTTGAAGACGACGAACGCGGCGATCGCGAAGACCGCCAGCCAGGCGACCCGGGTGAGCAGGCCGAGGAAGGCGTCCAGCACCTCGCCGTCGGCGAGCCGGCCGACCATCCAGATCAGGAAGGTGAGCGCGCCGAACACGGCGGAGACGGCGTATTCGATCAGCGCCACCAGGGTGATCAGCTTCGCCTTCGGCAGCACCGGGCGGACGTGGGTGGCCAGCAGCACGGCCAGCAGCGGCAGGACGGTCGACTCCAGGCCGACGAAGGCGAAGAAGGTGCTCCCGGCCCGGCCGCTGAACGTGCTGTAGTCGTCGACCGGCACCAGCAGGCGCAGCAGGCCGACGAAGAGCAGCACGGCGTTCGCGCCGAGCAGGACGAGCGCGGCCAGTTCGCGCAACGGCTTGGTCAACTGGCTGGCCTGCGTGGTGTCGCCGGACGCGGGCTCGGCGGGGCTGGTCACGGACTCCCCCTGGGGATGAAAACGGACAGTTGCCGACGTGAGCGTAGTCTCTCGGGCCACCGGGCGATCGACGGCGGCGCGTGCGGGAGGATGGACGCCATGCGCATCGTGGTTCTGACCGGCGGGATCGGGGGTGCCCGGTTCCTGCTCGGCGTCCGGGCCTACGCCAGGGAGGTGGGCGCCGAGGTGACCGCCGTGGTCAACGTCGGCGACGATCTGCTGCTGCACGGGCTGAAGGTCTGCCCCGACCTGGACAGCGTCATGTACACGCTGGGCGGGGGCGCCGACCCGGAGCGCGGCTGGGGCCGGGTGGGCGAGACCTGGACGGTCAAGTCCGAGCTGGCCGCGTATGGCGCCGAGCCGGCCTGGTTCGGGCTGGGCGACAAGGACATCGCCACCCACCTGGTGCGCACCACCATGCTCAACGCCGGCTACCCGCTGTCCCAGGTCACCGAGGCGCTGGCCACCCGCTGGCAGCCCGGCGTACGCCTGCTGCCCGCCACCGACGATCGTCTGGAGACGCATGTCGTCGTCGATGTCGACGGCGGCCAGCGGGCGATCCACTTCCAGGAGTGGTGGGTCCGCTACCGGGCGGACCTCCCGACGCACCGGTTCGTCTTCGTCGGCGCGGACGCGGCCAAGCCGGCACCCGGGGTGCTGGAGGCGATCCGCGCCGCCGACGTGGTGCTCGTGGCGCCCAGCAACCCGGTGGTGAGCATCGCCCCGATCCTGGCCGTGCCGGGCCTGCGCGACGCGGTCGCCGACGGTCCGGCCCCGGTCGTCGGGGTGTCCCCGATCATCGGCGGCGCGCCGGTCCGTGGCATGGCCGACCGCTGCCTGTCCGTGCTCGGCGTCGAGTGCAGCGCGGCCGGGGTGGGCGGCCTCTACGGCGGCCGGTCGGCCGGCGGCCTGCTCGACGGCTGGCTGGTCGCGCCCGAGGACGAGGGCACCGTGGTGCCGGAGGTGACCGTGCGCGCGGCGCCGCTGCGGATGACCGACGAGGCGGCGACGGTGGCGATGGTCCGGGCCGCGTTGGAGCTGATGTGAGGCTGGAGATCCTGCCGGTGCTGGGCATCGGCCACGTGACCGAGGGCGACGACCTGGCGGCGCTGATCGCCACCGCGGCGCCCTGGCTGCGCGACGGCGACGTGCTGGTGGTGACCAGCAAGATCGTGTCGAAGGCGGAGGGCCGGCTGGTCGACGTGCCGGCCGACGGCCCCGACCGGCTCGCCGCCCGGGACGAGGTGCTGGCCGGGGAGACCGCCCGGGTGGTGGCCGCCCGCGGAGCGACCCGGATCGTGCAGACCCACCACGGGTTCGTGATGGCCTCCGCCGGCATCGACGCGTCCAACGTGGACAAGACCCGGCTCGTGCTGCTGCCCGAGGACCCGGACGCCTCCGCCCGCGCGTTGCGGGCCGCGCTGCGCGAGCGGTACGACCTCGACGTCGCGGTCATCGTCAGCGACACCATGGGCCGGCCGTGGCGCAACGGGCTCACCGACGTGGCGCTCGGGGTGGCCGGCATGCCGGCGATCCGGGACCACCGGGGCGAGATCGACCCCTACGGCAACGAACTCCATCTCACCCAGATGGCCGTGGTGGACGAGCTGGCCGGTGCCGGCGAGCTGATCAAGGGCAAGTGCGACCAGGTGCCGGTCGCGGTGATCCGGGGCTACCTGGGCGCGACCCGGGACGACGACACGGGCGCCCGGGCGCTGGTCCGGGACGCGTCGCTGGACCTCTTCTCCCTCGGCACGGCCGAGGCGCACGCCGCCGGGCTGCGTGCGGCGGCCACCCTGGCCGACGGCACCGGCCCGACCCCGGCCGACCCGGCCGCCGTCGACCGGGCGATCGCCGCGGTCGCCGAGGTGGTCGCGCCCGGCACCGTCTTCACCCACGTCACCGACCAGGAGGTACGCGCCGGACTGGTCGCCACCGTGCCCGGCTGGCCGGCGCAGGCCAGCGGCCTGGTGCTCGGCACGGCACCGGCCCCGGTGGACCCGGCGGACCTGGTCCGGTTCGGCGCCGACCTGCAACGGCTGCGTACCGCGCTGGCCGCCGAGGGTGTCCCGTCGGCGCTGCTCGCCCCGCCGCCCGGAACCACCGCCAGCGCGGCCCTCGCCGTCTGACCGGGTGGGCCGGGCGGCTCGTCAGGCGTCGAGGACGGCCCGACCCAGCGGGGTCAGGGTGTGCAGGACGGTGTTGCGGTCGCGGTGGCTGACCAGCAGCCCGGCGTTGCGCAGCACGGTGGTGTGCTGGCTGGCCGCGGCGGCGGAGATGCGCAGCCGGCGGGCGACCTCCCCGGTGGTGCAGCCCTCGTCGGCGGCCTCCAGCACGCCCGCCCGGGTCCGGCCGAGCAGGGCGGCCAGCGCCTCCCGCTGCGCGGCGTCGGCGCGACCGGCGCCGCTGCCCGCCTCGGGCATGAGGCCGCCGAGCCGGTCGACGGGGTAGACCAGCACCGGCGGCAGGCTCGGGTCGAGCAGCGCGACCGGGGTGCGCGCGCAGAAGAACGAGGGAACCAGCAGCAGCCCCCGACCGTCGAGGTGCAGTTCCCGGCTGTCCGGGTAGTCGAGGACCTCCAGCACCCCGCCGTCCCAGCGCATGCTCGGGCGGAGGCTGGCCAGCAGCCCTTCGGCGCCGCCGTCGAGCATGGCCCGGGCGCGGCGGGCCCGGTCCGCCTCCACGGCGGCCTGGATCCGTGACCAGTACGGGGTGACGGCCAGCGACTGGTAGCGGAGCATCGAGTCGGTCAGGTGGCGCAGCACCTCGGGCTCGCCGCGGGCCAGCGCGCTCGCCGACGACGGCAGGGCGTTCTCCTCGGCCAGCAGGGTGAGGTCCCGGCGGAGCATGTCGGCCGGGGTGCCCCGGACGGCCTCCAGCCCGGCCTCCAGGCCGTCCTTGCTGGCGTACGGGGTGAGGAAGTCGGGGAAGTAGCCGCGGGGCGGGTTGAGGGCCAGCAACAGCCGGTAGCGTTCGGCCACGCTGTCCGTGCGCAGCCCGTGGGCCACGGTGCGTCGCCACTCGGTAAGCAGCGGGTCACGCCCGCGCCCCTGGAGCAGGTGCAGGCTGAGGACCAGTTCCCAGACCGGGTCCGCGGCGGGGGCCACCCTGGTCAGCAGGATGTCCTCGCGGGAGAAAACGACCTTCAGCATGGAACTCTCCCGGGCGGACAGAGGGAGTGCCCGCCACCCTGAGCACTGTACCCGCCGGCACTTATCTCCATTTTTAAGCGTGAGATGAAAAACCTCGACGGTGCGCGGCCGGTTTGGGCAGACTTCCCTTGCCCACCCGTTGCCGGGGCACGCCAGTGCCGGCCCGGTCGACGGTCAGCGGGCGCGCCGGTCGCCCGGACGGCACCACGAGGGTCTGCGGCTCTTCTCCGTGGAGGTGTCGTCCGGCGGCCGCTCAGCCGAGCCAGAGCGCCACCCGATGGTCCTCGTCGGTGACGTAGTAGCAGCGCCCGTCCAGCTCGGCCAGCCCCTCCACGTGGTGGAACGGCGCCAGCTCGGCCACCAGCTTCCCCGCCACCCGCGCGTCCGGACCGACGTCGTGCCGGAACCGGACGTGCCGCGAGGTGACCTCGCCGCCGTGCGGGTGGTCGTCCAGCAGCACCGAACCCTTGCCGACCGCGTCGATCGAGCCGATCACCGCGGCGTAGCCGCCGTCCGGCGTCGGGGCGACGGCCCGGAAGCCGGTCAGCGTGCCCGCCGGCGTCACCCCGGTCAGGGCGTACGCCCCGACGGCGCGCGGCCAACCGGGGTGTTCGCCGAACATGTCGGCCACCCCGGCCACCTCCACCAGGATCGGCTCGCCCTCGGCGGTCACCGGGAAACGCAGCCCGAGCAGCACCGTTCCGGCCGGAGTGAAGGCCGCCGCCTCGACGTTGAGCGGCAGGTCATCCTCGGCCAGCCGGCTCACCCAGCTCTTCGCCCGGGCGGTGCCCCGGGCCAGGGTCTCCACGATGAACCGCTGCCGGACCCGTTCCCCGGGCGGCAGCGGGGTCAGCGGCGCGGCGGCGAGCGCGTCGTTGACCGCCCGGTGCAGCCGGAACCGGTTGCGCACCACGTGCAGCGGCAGCGTCCCGCGCGCGGCGTCGTCCTCCCGGAACCGGGCCACGAACGCCCGCCGGGGGCGCAGCGGTCCGGCCTTGGAGCCGAAGTGCGAGCCGAAGACGTACACCCAGCCGTCGTGGTGGGCGAGCGCCTCGCCGTCCTCGGTGCGGCCGTTCTCCGGGCCGGCGTCGGCGGCCACGTGGTGCGCCACCCACTCGCCGTCCGCGCGCTCCAGCAACAGGGCCAGGCACTGTTCCACCGGGCCCTCGTCGAGGACGGTCCAGAATCCCCGCCGGGCGCCGTGGGCGCGCAGCAGGGCCGGGGAGCGTACCGGCAGCAGGTCGCTGGCCTCGTTGCCGGCCACGACGAACTCGACGAGTCGCAGGGTCACCCGGCCAGGGTACGGAGGGCGCGCCCGTACAGTGGCGGGGTGCCGGAGACCGAGACGTACGCCGACCTGCACGCCGACGCCACCGCGGTGCTGGGCCGCTGGACGGCGACCAGCCCGGCCGCCGCCGTTAACCGGGACCGGACCCTGGCGCTGCTCGCCGCCGGGCCGGTGGCGATGAGCCGGGCGCACCGGCCCGGGCACGTCACCGCCAGCGCCCTCGTGCTCGACCCGGCCGGCGACCGGGTGCTGCTCTGCCTGCACGGCAAGTTCCGCAAGTGGGTGCAGCTCGGCGGGCACTGCGAGCCCGGCGACCGGACCCTGGCGGCCGCCGCGCTGCGCGAGGCCACCGAGGAGTCCGGGATCGCCGGCCTGGTGGTCGACCCGGAGCCGATCGACGTGGACATCCACCCGGTGGCCTGCCAGGGCGGCTCGCTGCACTACGACGTCCGGTTCGCCGTGCTCGCCCCGGCCGGGGCGACCGAGCGGGTCAGCGCCGAGTCCGAGGCGCTGGGCTGGTTCCCGCCGGACCGGCTGCCCGAGCCCCTGGCCGACGGGACCGTCCAACTGGTGGCCCCGGCGCTGGCGACGCTCGCCCGGCGGGTCGCCGGCTGACCCGGGACCGGCTCAGACCAGCCCCTCCTCGCCGCGCTCCTTGAGCTCGTCGACGATCTTCTTCACGTCCTGCGCCCGGTCGCGCGGGCAGACCAGCAGGGCGTCCGGGGTGTCCACCACGATCAGGTCGTGGACGCCGATCGCGGCCACCAGCCGGCCGGACTGAGGCACCACCACCAGGCCGCTGGTGTCCCGCAGCAGCACGCCCGGCTTGGCGTCGCCGCCCAGCACCACGTTGCCGGCGGCGTCGGCGGGGAGCACCTCGCCGAGGGTGTGGAAGTCGCCGACGTCGTTCCAGCCGAAGTCGCCGGGGACGGTCGCCACCCGGCCGGCGGTCGCCGCGCCCTCCATCACCGCGTAGTCCACGGAGATCTTCGGCAGGGTCGGCCAGACCGTGCCGAGGACGTCGTCCTGCTCGGGGGTGCCCCACGCCGCCGCGATCGCGGTGATCCCCGCGTGCAGGGCCGGCTGCTGCCGGGCCAGCTCGGCCAGGAAGACGTCCACCCGCCAGACGAACATGCTGGCGTTCCAGAGGTGCCGGCCGGAGCGGACGTAGACCTCCGCCACCTCGGCGGCCGGCTTCTCCTTGAACTCGATCACCGGGCGCAGCGGGCTGTCGCCCACCGGCTCGCCGGTCTCCAGGTAGCCGTAGCCGGTCTCGGGGCGGGTCGGGGTGATGCCCACCGTCATCAGGGAACCCTGCTCGGCGCCGCGGATGGCCTGCCGGACCACCTCGGCCCAACGCGCCGGGTCACCGATGAGGTGGTCGGCGGCGAACGAGCCCATCACCGCCTCCGGGTCGCGCTCGGCGATCACCGCGGCCGCCAGCGCGATCGCCGCGCAGGAGTCCCGGGGCGAGGGCTCGACCAGGATGTTCTCCTCCGGCACGCCCGCCAACTGCCGGGCCACCGCCGCGACGTGCGCGGCACCGGTGACCACCAGCGTGCGCTCGGGGCTGGTCAACGGCGACAGCCGGTCGACCGTCGCCTGGAGAAGCGAGGCCGGGGTGCCGGTCAGCGGGTGGAGGAACTTGGGGTGGCCGGCACGGGACAGCGGCCACAACCTCGTGCCGCTGCCACCCGCCGGGATGACGGCGTAGAACATCAGCACATCATGCCCGAACCGCCGTGCTACGGGACCGGGGTCGGGCGTACCCGCAGGTGACACTCAGGAACGCGCACGGCTCCACGCGGCGATGTGCACCTCGGCGCTGGACTCCCACGTGAACTCCTTGGCGCGGTCGAACCCGGCCTTGGCCAGGGAGAGCCGGCGCTGCTCGTCGTCGAGCAGGGCGGTCAGGTCGGTGGCGATCTGGTCCGGGTCCTCGCTCGTGTACGCCACGGCGTCGCCGCCCACCTCGGGCAGGGAGAGCCGCGGGGTGGTGAGCACCGGCGCCGCGCACGCCATGGCCTCCAGGATGGGCAGGCCGAAGCCCTCGCCGTAGGACGGGTAGGCGGCGACCAGCGCGCCGCCGAGGAAGCCGGGCAGGTCGCCGTAGCGCAGGTAGCCGGGGCGGAGCAGCCGCAGGTGCGACGGCACCTCGGCCACCGCACGGTCGATGTCGTCGTCGTGCCCCTGGCCGCCGGCGATGACCAACGCGGGCGGGTTCTCCCGGTCGCCCACCGCGCGGGCCCAACCGCGGATCAGGTTCGGGACGTTCTTGCGCGGCTCCTTGGCCCCGAGGAACGCCACGTAGCTGCTGCTGCCGAGCCCGAGGCGGGCCCGGACGCGGGCCTTCTCCTCCTCGCTCGGGGCGTGGAAGGCGGCCTGGTCGACGCCGTGGTAGGCCACGTCGATCCGGGTCGGGTCGGCGTCCAGCAGGCGGATCAGCTCGTCGCGGGTGGCCTTGCTCGGCACGATCACCCGGTTGGCACGGCGCAGCGAGGTCTTGATCGCGCTGCGGAAGAAGGTGCGGCGCGACTTGTCGTAGTGCTCCGGCTCGGTGAAGAAGGTCGCGTCGTGCACGGTGACCGTGACCGGGCAGCCGGCCCGCAGCGGGCAGGTGTAGAAGGGCGAGTGCAGCACCTCGGCGCCGACCTGCTGGGCCAGCAGCGGCAGGCCGGTCTGCTCCCAGGCGAGCCGGGCGGGCCGGTGCGCGACGGCCGCCGGGGCGGGGATCACCTCGGCGCCGGGCAGCATCCGGGTGTAGCGCTCCAGGTCGGTGCGGAGGCTCACCACGGCCAGGTCCACGCCGGAGCCGCAGACCCGGCCGAGGGCACCGAGCAGGCCGTCGACGTATCTACCGACGCCGCCGCGATCGGCGGGGACACTCGTGGCGTCGATGAGCACGCGGGGCGGGCGACCGGCGGTCACGGGGCGACTCCTCAGGCTGGCGCGTCTGTGGGGAACAACACTGTCGGCAAGCCTACGCCGGGCCGGCTGCCCGACGCTGACTGCGACCCGACGGTACGCCGACTTGTCGTTGTCATCGAGTACGCGCCCCGGGCGCGTATCGTTCGCGCCGATGGCCGACAACATTGCCCGGGTGTTCGCCGACGCGATCGCGACCGACCCCGCCCGTCCCCTGCTGACCTGGTACGACGACGCCACCGGCGAGCGCACCGAACTGTCCGGCGCGACCCTGGCGAACTGGGTGGCCAAGACGGCCAACCTGCTCGTCGACGAGGTCGCCCTCGCCCCCGGCGACACGGCCGCCGTGCTGCTGCCGCCGCACTGGCAGACCGCCGCCGTGCTGCTCGGCTGCTGGTCGGCGAAGCTGACCGTGGCCGAGGCCCCGGGCGACGTGGACGTGCTCTTCGCCGCCGCCGGCCGGCTCGACGAGGCGGGCGCCTGGCCGGCCGGCGAGCGGTACGCGCTGGCCCTCGACCCGTTCGCGCTGCCGATGCGGGAGGTGCCGGCCGGCTTCGCCGACTTCGTGTCGGCGGTACGCGGTCACGGCGACCACTTCACCCCGTACCCCGGGGGTGGCGCGGGGGACGCGGCGCTGCTGGCCCGCGCGGAGGCCCGGGCCGCGGAGCTGTGCCTCACCCCCGGCGACCGGCTCCTGGCGGACGTGACCCGACACCCCGACCCGGTCGACTGGCTCCTGGCTCCCCTCACGGCGGGCGCCACCCTGGTCGCCTGCGCCAACCTGGACCCGACCCGCCTCGACTCCCGCACGGCGACGGAGAAGGTCACCCGGGCCCTGACCTGACGCGGAGGTCAGGCCGGGGTGGGGTCCTCGGCGTTGGCGCGGCGTTGGGCGAAGGCGGCGAAGGCGGTCAGCGACTCCGGGTTGGCCAGCGCGCCCCTGGCCGCGGCGTTGTCCACCGGGGTGCCGGTGAGGATCTTCTTCACCGGGACCTCCAGCTTCTTCGCGCTCAGGGTGCGCGGGACGGCCCGGACCTGGTGGATCTCGTCGGGGACGTGCCGCGGCGACAGCGCGGTACGCAGCTCCCGGCAGATCTTGCGCCGCAGCTCGTCGTCCAGCTCCAGGCCCGGGGCGAGCACCACGAAGAGGAGCAGCTCGCCGGCCCCGCCCTCGTCGTCCTCCAGGTGCACCACGACCGAGTCGACCACCTCGTCCAGCCCCTCGACCACCGAGTAGAACTCGGCCGTGCCGAGCCGGACGCCGCCCCGGTTGAGGGTGGCGTCGGAGCGGCCCGTGATCACGCAGCCGCCGCGCTCGTTGATGGTGATCCAGTCGCCGTGCCGCCAGACCCCCGGGTAGACCTCGAAGTACGCCTCCCGGTAGCGGGAGCCGTCGGTGTCGTTCCAGAAGCCGACCGGCATGCTCGGCATCGGCTCGGTGATCACCAGCTCGCCGAGCTGGCCGATCACCGGCGTGCCGTCGGCCGAGCGGGCCTCCACCTTCGCGCCGAGCGCCCGGCAGGTGATCTCCCCGGCGTGCACCGGCAGCAGCGGCACGCCGCCCACGAAGCCGGTGCAGACGTCCGTGCCGCCGGAGAGCGACTGGAGCTGGAGGCGGTCGCCGACGTTCTCGTAGACCCAGGTGAAGCCCTCGACGGGCAGCGGGGCGCCGGTCGAGCCCACCCCGCGCAGCGCGGACAGGTCGGCGTTCTCCTTCGGGACCAGCCCGGCCTTGCGGCAGGCCAGCAGGAACGGCGCCGAGGTGCCGAAGTAGGTGGTGCCGGTCTCCGCCGCCAGCCGCCAGAGCGCGCCCAGGTCGGGGTGGCCCGGGTTGCCGTCGAAGAGCACGATCGCCGCGCCCACCGCCGGCCCGGAGACCAGGAAGTTCCACATCATCCAGCCGGTGGTGGTGAACCAGAAGAACCGATCGCCCGGGCCCAGGTCGTGGTGCAGGGCCAGCATCTTCAGGTGCTCCAGCAGGATGCCGCCGTGGCCGTGCACGATCGGCTTGGGCAACCCCGTGGTGCCGGAGGAGTAGAGCACGTAGAGCGGGTGGTCGAAGGGCACCGGGGTGAAGGCCGGCGGCTCGTCGGTCTCCGCCGCCAGTTCCGCCCACGAGAGCGCACCCTCGGGGGCCTCGCCGGCCGGGTCGAGGTACGCGATGCCGACGGTGTGCCGCAGCGACGGCAGGGCGGCCCGGATGGCGGCCACCTCGGCGCGCCGGTCGACCGGCTTGTCGCCGTAGCGGTAGCCGTCGACCGCCACGAGCACCGTGGGCTCGATCTGCTGCCAGCGGTCGGTGACGCTGCGGGTGCCGAACTCGGGCGCGCAGGAGGAGAAGATCGCGCCGAGGCTGGCCGTGGCGAGCAGCAGGACGTAGGTCTCCGGGATGTTCGGCGCGTACGCCGCCACCCGGTCGCCCTTCCCCACGCCGAGCCGGCGCAGGCCGGCCGCCACCCGGCGGACCTGCTCGCGCAGCTGCGCGGCGGTCAGCGTCTCCGGCGCGCGGGTCTGGCCGTGCGCGATCACCACCGGGTCGTCGTCGCCGAGGCCGGGCATCCGCAGCACGTTCTCGGCGTAGTTGAGGGTGGCGCCGGGGAACCAGCGGGTGCCCGGCATGGTGCGGTCGGTGAGCGTGGCGGTAGGCGGGGTGTGCGCGACCACGTCGAACCAGTCCCAGACCGACCGCCAGAAGGCGGACAGGTCGGTCACCGACCACTGCCACAGCGCGTCGTAGTCGGCGAACTCCAGCCCGCGGTGCTCGGCCAGCCAGCGCAGGTAGTCACCGATCCGGGACCGCTCACGCACGTCGGCCGGCGGCGTCCACAGCACGTCACCCACTGTTCCACCCTCCCTGAGGCCCCGTCACGACACTGTGCATGGGCCGTGGCGCCATCTTGCCCTACCTCGCGAGGCAATTCTCCGCACCGGGTGCCGGTGACGGGGCGTGGCCGGCCCACACGCCCGGGCCGCGGGGTGTGTGGGCCGGCCTCCGTCAGCCGGCCCGGTGGGCCTGGATGGCGCGGCGGCGGGCCAACCGGTGGGCCCGGCGGATCTCGGCCTCCCGGTAGCGCCGCTCGTCCTCCGGCGTCTCCGGCAGCACCGGCCGGACCGGGCGCGGCGCGCCGCCCACGTCCACCCCCACGAAGACCAGGTACGCCGTGGCGACCCGGACGGGTTCGTCCTCGGCCGAGTCCCAGCGCTCGGCGACCACCTTCACCCCGACCTCCATCGAGGTGTTGCCGGTCCAGTTGACCTGAGCGTGCGCGTGCACCAGGTCGCCGACCCGGACCGGCTCGGAGAAGACGATCTCGTCGATCGAGGCGGTCACCGCGGTGCCCCCGCTGTGGCGGGCCGCCGCCGCCCCGGCGACGTCGTCGACGAACTTCATCAGTACCCCACCGTGAACGGTCCCGTACAGATTGACATCGACAGCGGTCATGATGCGACTCAGCGTGACGCGCGAGTACGAGGTCGGCTTGCCCTGCGGGGCGGAGGGGTGATCTGTCATGCCGAAAACGGTACGGTGCGCGGATGCGACATCTCTGGAGCTTCCTCGCCGGGTTGGTGGTGGCGCCCGTCACCTGGGTGCTCGTCACGCTCGGTCAGGACGGATCTGAGCGCACCGTGCACCGCTGGGTGGAGATCGGTACGTACAGCACGCCCAACCTGATCGAGCCGGCCGTCTACCTGGGCGTCGCCGGCATCCTGCTCGGCCTGCTCGGCACGCTGCGCTTCTCGCCACTCGGCCCGGCCGTGGCCGGGCTGCTGCTCGTGGTCCCCTACCTCGGGCTGTTCGTCGCGCCCTTCAGCGTGCGGGACCGGGTCCCCGAGAGCTGGAAGATGCTCGGGGACCCGCTGCCGCTGCGCCACCCCTTGGAGAACGGCACGCTGTTCCTGATCGGTGTGCTGCTGCTGATGGCCGTGTTCAGCGGCCAACGCTGGCGGCAGTGGCCACGCGGGGCGGCGGCCGAGGCGGAGCTGACCCCGGCCGCCGAGCCGATCGAGCACAACCCCCCGCTCGGCGACTGGCCCCCGGCGGGCCCGACGAAGGAGGGCGACACCGCCCCGCTCACGCTGGCGTATCCCGACACCCCCACCGAACCCCTGCCCCGCCGCTCCGGCGGCGAGTCGCCGTGGTCCGCGCCCCCGCGCGCGACCACCCGGCCGGAGGGCACCACCGAGATCCGTTGACGACTGCGGGCGGGCCGGTCACCCGGCCCGCCCGCCCGATCGTCACCCCCGGAGGGTCAGCCCTTGAGCAGCTGGCGCGCCATGACGATGCGCTGCACCTGGTTGGTTCCCTCGTAGATCTGGGTGATCTTGGCGTCGCGCATCATCCGCTCGACCGGGTAGTCCCGGGTATAGCCGTAGCCGCCGAGCAGCTGCACCGCGTCGGTGGTGATCTCCATGGCGGCGTCCGACGCGAAGCACTTGGCCGCCGCGCCGAAGTAGGTCAGGTCGGCGTCGCCCCGCTCGGACTTGCCGGCCGCCGTGTAGGTGAGCTGGCGGGCCGCCTCCAGCTTCATGCCCATGTCGGCCACCATGAACTGGATGCCCTGGAAATCGGCGACCGCCTTGCCGAACTGCTTGCGCTCCTGGATGTAGCCCTTGGCGTAGTCCAGCGCGCCCTGCGCGATGCCGACCGCCTGCGCGGCGATGGTGACCCGGGTGTGGTCCAGGGTCCGCATCGCGGTGGCGAAGCCGGTGCCCTCGGCGCCGATCATGCGGTCCGCCGGGATCCGGACGTTGTCGAAGTAGACCTCGCGGGTCGGCGAGCCCTTGATGCCGAGCTTCTTCTCCGGCGCGCCGAAGCTCACCCCGGCGTCGGACTTCTCCACCACGAAGGCGGAGATGCCCTTCGAGCGGGCTGTGGGATCTGTCACAGCGAAGACGGTGTAGTACTCCGAGACGCCCGCGTTGGTGATCCACCGCTTCACGCCGTTGAGCACCCAGTGGTCGCCGTCCCGGACCGCCTTGGTGGTCATCGAGGCGGCGTCGCTGCCCGCCTCCGGCTCGGAGAGGCAGTAGGAGAACATCGCGTCGCCGGCCGCCACGGGGGTCAGGTACTTCCGCTTCAGCTCCTCGGAGCCGGCCAGGATCAGCGGCATGGTGCCCAGCTTGTTCACGGCCGGGATCAGCGAGGACGAGGCGCAGGCGCGGGCCACCTCCTCGATCACGATGGCCGTGGCCAGCGCGTCCGCGCCGGCGCCGCCGTACTCGACGGGGATGTGCGGTGCGTGGAAGTCGGCGGCCCGCAGCGCGTCGTAGGACGCCTTCGGGAACTCACCGGTCTCATCCGCCTCAGCGGCGTGCGGAGCGACCTTCGCCGCACAGACCTCCCGGACCGCCTCCCGGATCGCGTCGTGCTCCTCCGGCAACCGGTAGACGTCGAACGACTGTTCTGCGGGCATGTCGGCCCTCCCCTTTCACCGCTATCATGCGCAGTCTGTGACGCCCGGAGGCCGCCAACTGACGCAGACTGAAGGATAGCCACCAGGGTTCGGGCGAACCCTACCGGCGGGTAGGCTCGCGCACGAGCGGGGGCGACAGGCCACAACTACCCTCACACACAGAGTTCCCCTCGGTGCCGGCCCTGGCGCCCCAGCAGAACGCGACGCAAGGAAGCGCCGCCAGTGCGAGCGGAGAAGACAGGCGTGACGATTCCGTACCCGAACACCCAGCCGATGCCCGCCATCGCCGCGGTGACGCCGCCCTCGGGCGCGGCCCGACCCCGGGTGACCTTCCTGGGCACCGGCTACCTCGGCGCGACGTACGCCATCTGCTACGCCGAGCTCGGCTACGAGGTGCTCGGCTTCGACGTGGACGCGGACAAGATCGCGAAGCTGAACGCCGGCGAGGTGCCGATCCACGAGCCCGGCCTGGACGAGCTGCTCCGGCGCAACCTGGCCGCCGGCCGGCTCCGGTTCAGCACCGACATCCAGGAGACCGCCGACTTCGGCGACGTGCACTTCATCTGCGTCGGCACCCCGCAGCGGGCCGACGGGATGGGCGCCGACCTGTCGTACGTCGAGGCGTCGGTGACCAGCCTCGCCCAGCACCTCAGCCGCAAGGCACTGATCGTCGGCAAGTCCACCGTGCCGGTCGGCACCGCCGAGTGGGTCGAGCAGCTGGTCGGCAAGCACACCCCCGCCGACCTGGGCGTCGAGGTGGCCTGGAGCCCCGAGTTCCTCCAGGAGGGCTTCGCCGTCGACGACGTGCTGCGCCCCAACCGGATCGTGGTCGGGGTCAAGAGCGAGTGGGCCAACGGCATGCTCTACGCCGCCCACAAGGGCGTCTTCGACCTGGCCGCCACCGAGGACCGCGAGGTGCCGCTGGTGGTCACCGACTTCGCCACCGCGGAGCTGGTCAAGGTCGCCGCGAACGCCTTCCTGGCCACCAAGATCTCCTTCATCAACGCGATGGCCGAGGTCTGCGAGGCCGCCGGCGGCGACGTGACCCAGCTCGCCCGCTCGATCGGGTACGACCCCCGGATCGGCAACCGCTTCCTCCAGGCCGGCCTCGGCTTCGGCGGCGCCTGCCTGCCCAAGGACATCCGGGCCTTCCAGGCCCGCGCCCAGGAGCTCGGCGCCGGCGAGGCGCTGCGCTTCCTGCACGAGGTGGACCTGATCAACCTGCGCCGGCGCACCCGGGTGATCCAGCTCGCGGCCGACCTGCTCGGCCGCCGCTCCGGCCCGGCCGGCCCGGACCTCTCCGGCACCCGGATCGCCGTGCTCGGCGCCACCTTCAAGCCGAACACCGACGACGTCCGGGACGCCCCGGCCCTCGCCGTCGCGGCGCTGCTCGGCAAGGCCGGCGCCGACGTGCACGTGTTCGACCCGCAGGGCGTGGAGAACGCCCGCCGGGCGGTGCCCGAGCTGAACTACGAGACCACGATGAACGACGCCGTCCGCGGCGCCGACCTGGTCTGCGTCCTCACCGAGTGGGCCGAGTTCCGCAACGCCGACCCGGTCGCGCTGGGCGAGCTGGCCAACGGCCGCAAGGTGGTCGACGGCCGCAACTGCCTGGACTCCACACTGTGGACGCAGGCCGGCTGGGAGTACCGCGGGATGGGTCGCCCCTGACCCCGTGAACCGTCGGCCGGTCGGCCGGGGACCCGATCCCCGGCCGGCCGGCCCTTTTTGTTGTCCGGAACGCGCCGGCAACTGTCGAAATCCGGGCCCGGTCAAGGCATGCTGCGACTGGGAGGTCCACCGTGCGGGGGCCGACCGGACGGGAGAGTGTCGTGCAGAGCTTCAGGTGCGCCTCGTGCGGGCGGGAGATCAAGCCCGCCGTCGTCTGCCCGCACTGCGGCGCGGACCAGCCACAGTGGGCCGAGCACCTGGCCGAGATCGAGCGCTCGATCGCCGAGATGAAGGCCCGCGACGCCGAGATCGCCCGCGAGCAGCGGCAGATCGCCGCCAAGATGCAGGCCGCCCTCTTCCAGCGGGACATCCTGGCGCACGCCGGTGAGGAACGGATCAAGCAGGCCACCCGGCCCCGCCGCGTGCTGCGCCGCCGGCCCGGCCGCCGCCCCCCGACCGCCACCACCGGCGCGCCGCCCCGGGTGCCCCGGCAGGGCGCCCCGTCGACCGGCCCGGAGGACCTTCCGCCCCCGCCGCCGCCCCGCAGCCGCCCACAGTGGCTCGACGTTGACAACCCGGAGCACCCGCCGGAGGCGTCCTCGCGGGAGGTGCAGAACATCCCCCTCGGGCTCGGCGCGCTGCTGCTCGGCGTCGCGGCGGTGGTCTTCGCCGCGGTCGCCACCAGCTCGATGGACGCGCTGGCCCGGCTCGGTGTGCTGCTGGTCGCCACCGTGCTGATGCTGCTCGCCCCGCCCGTGCTGGCCCGGCGCGGGCTCACCTCGACGGCCGAGACCATCGCCGCGGTGGGCCTGCTGCTGGTGCCGCTGGCCGGGTACGCGCTCTGGGCCGTCGACCGGATCGGCGGCGGCACCTCCGGCGCCGCCTTCTCCGGGTCGATCTTCCTGGTCACCACCGCGGTCGCCTTCGGGTACGCGTACGGGACCGGCCTGCGGGCGCCCCGCTTCGCCACCGTGCTGGCCGCCCAGCCGGTGCTGCCGCTGCTGGCGTACGAGCGGATCACCGGGCCGGCCGGGTGGGCGCTGGTGCTCACCGTGGTGGCCGTCGTCGACCTCGCGCTGGCCCGCTCGGCGGTGGTGGTCGAACGCCCGGTCCGGCGGGACCTGCCGATCCCTTCCCCCGAGCCCGCCCCGCCGAGGCAGCGCGCCGCCGACGACCGGCCCGAGTCGGACCCGGAGGAGTCCGCCGAGGTGCTCGGCGCGGAGCCGCCCCCCGGCGCGGAGCCGGTCCCGCCGGCGCGCCCGGTGCCGTGGCTGCGCGAGCTGACCTGGCTGCTGCACGGGGCGGCGGTCGCCGTCGCCCTGGCGTACGCGGTCACCGCCCTGCTGCGCGCCGCGACCGTGCCGGCCGCCGCCGGTGCGGGCGCCCTCCTGCTGCTCGCCGCGCTGGTCGGGCTCGCCGGGACGCTGGTGCTGCGCCGGCCGCCGCTGCCGGACGTGGGCGCCGGCATCGTGACCCTCGCGGTGATCGGCGCCCTGGGCCGGGTCGCCTCGGTCGCCTTCCCCGGCCGGTCGCTGCTGCTCATCGCGGCGGTCATCGCGCTCACCGGGTTCGCGGTCCGCGCCGTACCGGAGGCGGCCCGGCGGGGGCCGCAGCTCGCCTCGGCGGTCGCGCTCACGGTCAGCGGCCTCGTGGTGGCCGGTGGCGCGCTGCGCGCCGGACTGGCGCCGGTCCGCGCCGCGCTGCCCGCCTGGTCGGCGGACCTGAACGGGTGGCACGCCGAACTGGCGGCGGCGGTCGGCCCGACCGGGTGGCAACTCGCCGCCAGCGCGCTGCTGCTCACCATCGCCGCGGTGGTCGCCCTGCCGGCCGAGATCCGGCGCGAGTTCGCGGTCGTCGGGGCGGCGCTGACCGCCCTCGCCGTGCCGGCCTCGCTCGGGCTCGGCTGGGCCACCGCCTGCTGGCCGATGCTGCTGACCGCGGTGGCCATCGGCGTGCTCGGGCTCACCGCCGGCACCGAGCGCGCCGCGGTGGCCCACTCGGTGACCGCCGCCGGGCTGGGGCTCATCGGGGCCGGCGCCGCGCTCGCCCGGCCCGCGCTCACGGCCGCCGCGCTGACCCTGCTATTCCTGACCGGCGCGCTGGTCTCGCTGGCGCCCCGGGTCCGGATCGCCGCGGCCGCCGCGGACACCGTCTGCGCCTGGGCGGCCGGCGGGGCCGCGTTCGCGTTCCCGGGCGCGGTGGCCGCGTTCGTCGCCGCCACGGTGCCGACCGCGCCGACCCTCACCCAGGCGAACCTGCGCGAGGTCACCGTCCCGATCCTCGCGGCGAGCTTCCTCGGCGTCTGCGTCACGCTCGGCTACGCCGCCCTCGTCCAGGTCGCGCAGCGGCACCTCAGCGTGCCGCACGCGCTCGGCACCGTGCTGGGCGCGGTGGCGGTCGCCGCGGCCGGATTCGGCGCGCCCGGCGCCACCACCGCCGACGCCTGGGTGGGCGGGCTGCTGCTGGTGGCCGCCGCGCTGCTCGCGCTGGCCCCCCGGATCGACGCCGGCCGCCGCGCCGACCTGTCCCTCGACGGTTCCGACCTGGCCCTCGCCGCCACCACGGTGGCGCTCATCGCCACCCTGGCCCGGATCGCCGCCGTGCTGGCCCCCGGCGGCCAGCTCGTGGTGGCCGCCGCGCTGGTGACCGTCGTCGCCGTCGCCGCCCGGGCGATGCCCGAGGAGTGGCGGCGCGGGCCGGTCCTCGGCATCGCCGTCGGCGGCACGCTGATCGGGCTCATCGCGGCCTGGAGCGCGTTGCGCGGCGGGGTCGGCGTGCTGGCCACGCCGGGCCCGATCTGGGCCGGCGACCTGAGCGGCTGGCCGGCCGCGCCGACCGGCGGCTCGACCTGGCAGGCGCCGGTCGCGCTGGCGCTGCTGGCCGTGGCCGCCGGCATCCTGCTGCCGCCGCCCTGGAAGTACGACGTCTCCGGCGCGGCCGCCGTGCTCGCCACCATCGGCGCGCCGGCCGCGTTCGACCTGCCCTGGTGGTCCCCGGTGCTGGTGGGCGCCATGGTCGCCACGGTCTTCGGGATGGCGGCGGTGGCCGCGGCCGACCCGCGGGCCGCGCTGTCCCGGGCCACGGTGGCCGGTGTGGTCGCCCTGCACGCCGCCGGCGCCGGGCTGGTCCGCCCGTGGACCACCGCGCTGGCGCTGGGCAGCATCGCGCTCATCGGGGTGACCGTGGCCGCGCTGGCCCGGTCGCTCGCGCCGGCCATGGTGGAGGACGTCCGCACCGAGGGGATGCCGCCACACCTCGTGCAGGTCGGCGGTGCGGCGGCCGGCGCCGCGCTGCTCGCCCTGCCCGGGGCGGTGGCCGCCCTGGCCGCCGAGTACGGCCGACCCCCGCAGGTGGTGCTCACGGCCGCGCTGGCCGCGTCCAGCATCGGCCTGGCCGCGGTGGCGGCGGTCCGCCGGCAGGTGCCGCAGTACCTCCCCTACGCGAGCGTGGCCGTGGTCGGCGGTGCGACGGTCAGCGCCGCCGCCGCCGTGATCACCCACCTCCCCGCCGGGGTGTACGCCGCCGCGGCGGCGCTGCTCGGCGTGCTCGCCGAGCTGATCCGGGCCGCCACCGTCCCACCGGTCGGCTCGGCCCAACCGGTCCGCCGCTGGTCGGTGCTGCTCAACGGGGCGCTGCGCCGGGCGCCGGACGACCCCACCGAGCTGCGCTGGCGGGTCAGCCCGGCGGCCGGGGCGCTCGCCGCGGCGTCCCTGCCCACCGCCCTGGCCCTGGCCACCCTGGCGCCGGCGCTGGTGGTGGCGCTGGTCGAGCCGCTCCAGGTGCTGTCCCGGGTCTGGCAGGGGCCGCCGCCGGACCTGCTCACCCCGCCGCCCGAGGCGGTGGATCCCACGCACGTGCTCACCGCGCTGCTGCTCACCGCGACGGCGGCGCTCGCCGCCACCGGGTTCAGCGGCGGCCGGCGGTCCCGGGCCGTGCCGGTGATCCTGCCGGGCGCGGCGCTCACGCTGCTCATCACCCCGGTGGCGCTCGGCCGCGGCTGGCCGGTGACCGCGACGGCCGGGCTGGCCGTCTTCACCGTCTCGATGCTGGGGCTGGCGCTCACCCCGCCGCCGGCGCTGGCCGAACCGGCCCGCTCGATCCGGGTGGCCCGGGTACTGGTGTTCGCCATCGGGCTGGCCGCCGGGAACGCCGGGCTCGCCGGCAGCCTCGCCACCCGGGAGTTGACGCTGTTCACGCTGGGCGGCGCGGTCGGCGTGGGCACGGTCGCCGCGCTCTTCGGCACCACCCAGCGGGCCCGCATCCTCGGCTGGCTGTTCGCCTCGCTGATGGCGCAACTCTTCGTGCTCACCCTCGGCCTGGTGGCCGGGCTCGCCGCGGTCTGGTCCGCGTTCGGGGTGCTGGCCGTCGGGGCGGCGCTCCAGGTCTTCGCCACCGCCCTCCCCCGGCTGCGCCGGCCCGAGGCGTACCGGGAGGCCGCCACCGTCGAGTGGAGCGGCCACGCGGCGGCGCTCATCGCGCTGGCCCTGGCGTACGACTCGCCCCGGCACATCGCCGCGCTGCTGGCCGCCTGGGGCGCGGTCCTCGGGGTGGCGGCCAGCCGCCCGGGCCGGCGGCCGGTGGAGCGGAACCTGCTGTTCTGGGCGGTGGTGATCTGCGAGATCAGCGCCTGGTGGATCCTCATGCGGGTGGCCGACGTGGCGCTGCCGGAGGCCTACACGCTGCCGTTCGCCGCGCTCGCCCTGCTGGTCGGGGTGCTGCAACTGCGCCACCGGCCCGACCTGTCGAGCTGGGTGGCGTACGGGCCGGCGCTGGTCGCCGCGTTCCTGCCGACGCTGACGATCGTGCTGGCCACCGAGTCCAGCATGCTGCGCCAGGTGCTGCTGCTGCTCGGCGCCGTCGCGGTGCTGATCTTCGGCTCGACGAGCCGGCAGCAGGCGCCGGTGATCGTGGGCGCCACGGTCACCGCGGTCGCCGCGGTGCACGCGCTGTTCAGCCTCGGCCCGTGGCTGGTGCTGATCCCGGTCGGCTTCGTCCTGCTGGTGCTCGGCGCGAGCAACGAGCGCCGCCGCCGCGCCCAGGAACGGCTCCAGACGGCCCTACGCGGAATGCGATAAACCGGAGGGGTGGGCGCCCGCCGTCGAGGGCGGGCAGAGGGTGCCGGGTCCGGGCGCGTTCAGCCCAGGGAGGCGCGGAGGGTGGCTTCCTTCTCGGCCACCAGGTCCTCCAGGCTGGCCTGGTAGGCGGCCATCCGGTCGCGCAGCGCCGGGTCGGAGGCGCCCAGGATGCGCACGGCGAGCAGCCCCGCGTTGCGGGCGTTGCCGATCGACACCGTGGCCACCGGCACGCCGGCCGGCATCTGCACGATGGAGAGCAGCGAGTCCATGCCGTCGAGGTACTTCAGCGGCACCGGCACGCCGATCACCGGCAGTGGGGTCACCGAGGCGACCATGCCGGGCAGGTGCGCCGCACCGCCCGCCCCGGCGATGATCACCTTGACGCCGCGGTCGGCGGCCGACCGGCCGTACTCGATCATCTTGACCGGGGTGCGGTGCGCCGACACCACGCCGACCTCGTAGGGCACCCCGAACTCGTCGAGCGCCTCGGCGGCGGCCCGCATGGTCGGCCAGTCCGAGTCGCTGCCCATGATCAGCCCGACGGTGCTCATTCGCGTCCTTCCCGCAGCCAGCGGGCCGCACGCGCGGCCCGGGCCCGTACGTCGTCCAGGTCGTCGCCGAGCACGGTGACGTGCCCGATCTTGCGGCCCGGGCGCACCTGCTTGCCGTAGAGGTGGACCTTGGCCCCGGGTTCCGCGGCGAAGAGGTGGTGCAGCCGCTCGTCGATCGAGATGCCACCCGGCTCGCCGCCGAGCACGTTCGCCATCACCACGACCGGCGCGGTGAGCGAGGTGTCCCCCATCGGGTAGTCGAGCACGGCCCGCAGGTGCTGCTCGAACTGGGAGGTCCGGGCCCCCTCGATCGTCCAGTGCCCGGAGTTGTGCGGCCGCATGGCCAACTCGTTCACCACGAGCCCGGTGGGCGTCTCGAACAGCTCCACCGCCAGCAGGCCGACGACGCTGAGCGCGGTGGCCAGGTCGATGGCGAGCTGCTGCGCGGCCACCGCCCGTTCCTCCGGCAGGTCCGGCGCCGGGGCGAGCACCTCGACGCAGATGCCGTCCCGCTGCACCGTCTCCACCACCGGGTACGCGGCCACCTGGCCGAACGGCGACCGGGCCACCTGCACGGCCAGCTCCCGGCGCAGCGCCACCCGCTCCTCGACGATCAGCGGGGTGCCGCCGGCCAGCAGGGTGGTGGCCAGCTCGGCGGCCGCCGTGGCGTCCTCCACCATCCAGACACCCCGGCCGTCGTAGCCGCCGCGGGCGGCCTTGAGCACCACCGGCCAGCCGATCTCCGCGCCGAACGCCACCAGGTCGGCCGGGGCCGCCACCGGACGCCAGGCCGGATTCGGCGCGCCCAGCTCACCGAGCCGCTCGCGCATCACCCGCTTGTCCTGCGCGTGCACCAGCGCCTCGGCCGGCGGGAAGAGCTTCACGCCCTCCTCGGTCAGGGCGCGGATGTGCGCGTTGGGCACGTGCTCGTGGTCGAAGGTGACCACGTCGCAGCCCTTGGCGAAGGTGCGCAGGGCGGCGAGGTCGGTGTGGTCGCCGTACTGGACGTCGGCGGCGACCAGGGCAGCGCCGTCGTCCGGGGCGAGCGCGAGCACGCGCAACGACTGGCCGAGGGCGATGGCGGCCTGATGGGTCATCCGGGCCAGCTGGCCACCGCCCACCATTCCGACGACAGGCAGTCCGGTACGGGAATCCATAGCGCCGCCAGCCTATCGGGGCGGCGGCGGGCGACGGTCCGGAGGGCCGGACCTGGGAGGACCGGCTCCCGGTTGGCAGGATCACCCCCATGACGACCCGCGATCTGCTCCGCGGCCTGCCGGTGCTGGCCCACGACATGCCGTCCTTCGACCCGGCCGACGTGCCGGCGGAACCCACCGCCCTCTTCGCCGACTGGCTGGCCGGAGCGGTCGCCGCCGGGGTGGACGAGCCGCACGCCATGACGGTCGCGACGGTCGACGCCGACGGCGGGCCCGACGTGCGGGTACTGATCCTGAAGGACCTGGACGCCGAGGGCTGGCACTTCGCGACCACCGCCACCAGCGCCAAGGGGAGGCAGATCGCCAGCAACCCCCGCGTCGCGCTCGGCTTCCACTGGCGGGAGCAGGGCCGGCAGGTCCGGGTGCGCGGCACCGCCCGGCCCGCCGACCCCGCCGTCTCCCGGCGGGACTTCCTGGCCCGCCCGGAGGGCTCCCGGATCGCGACCCTGGCCGGCCGGCAGAGCGCCGTCCTCGCCGACCGCGCCGAACTGGACCGGGAACTGGCCGCGGTGCGGGCCCGGCTGGCCGCCGATCCCGGGCTGGTCGCCGAGGGCCACACGGTCTACTCGGTGCACCCCGCGAGCGTCGAGTTCTGGCAGGCCGACCGGGAGCGCCGGCACGTCCGGCTGCGGTACCGGCGGGACGCCGACGGGTGGAGCCGCGAACTGCTCTGGCCGTGACCGTCAGCCGAGCCGGCTGACCAGATCCTCGACCGTGGTGACCGGCCGGTCGCAGACGAACCCCCGGCAGACGTACGCGGTGGGCCGCCCGCCCAGCGCCGGCCGGTCGGCCAGCAGCGGCACACCGGGCTGGTCGGCGCGGCCCGCCACCATCACGGCCCCGGGCGGGGCGTGTCGGAGCGCGGCGGCCATCAGCGGGTCGCCCACCGGGTCGTCGGTGACCACCGCGATCTCGTACGGCCCGGAGAGCAGCGCCTCGCCGACCGTGGCCGAGTAGCCGGTGAACCGGGCGTGCCGGGCGACGATCGGCGCGACCGTCGACAGGGCCGCCTCGGCCGCCTCCCGGTAGCGGGTCTCCCCCGTCAACGCCGCGTACGCGACGAGCGCCGCGACCATCGCCGAGCGGCCGGCCGGGGTGGCGTTGTCGGTCGGGTCGGCCGGCCGGGTGACCAGGCGCTCGGCGTCGTCGGCGGTGTCGTAGAAGCCGCCGTCCGGTGCGGCGAACCGGGCCAGCGCCACGTCGAGGAGCTGACCGGCCAGCGTGAGCCAGCGACCCTCGCCGGTGAGCTGGTGCAGCGCGCAGAACGCCTCGGCCACGCAGCCGTAGTCCTCCAGCACGCCGGCCGGCTCGCCGACGACCTTGTCCCGGGAGACCCGGCGCAGCCGGCCGTCCACCACGTGCACGGCCGCCAGGTGCTCGGCGGCGTCCCGCATCGCGCCGTCGGCCACGATGGTGACGCCCTCCATGAGGTTGGCGTCCTCGTCGTCGGGGGACGCGTAGAGCGCCGCGACCTGCTGGAACTCGGCGATCGCGGTGATCGCGAGCCCGTTCCAGGCGGCCACCACCTTGTCGTCCCGGGCCGGTTGCGGGCGGGTGTCCCGGGCGGCGAGCAGCCGCCCCACCACCTCCTGCCAGCGGGCCCGGACCGCCGGGTCGGCGTCGTCCACGTCGCGGGCCAGCCGGAGCACGCTCGTGCCGCCCTCGAAGTTGCCCTGCTCGGTCACGCCGAACAGGTCGGCGGCGAACCGGCCGTCCTCCTCGCCCAGCACCTCGGCGAGCTGGGCCGGGGTCCAGACGTAGGTGAGGCCCTCGACGCCCTCGGTGTCCGCGTCCAGCGCCGAGGCGAAACCCTCGCCGGCCCGGTGCAGCTCGTCGGCGAGGAACCGGGCCGTGTCGCGGGCCATTCGCCGGGCCAGCCGGTCCCCGGTGAGCCGCCAGAGCTGGGTGTAGACCCGCAGCAGCAGGGCGTTGTCGTAGAGCATCTTCTCGAAGTGCGGCACCGTCCAGTGCCCGTCCACGGAGTAGCGGGCGAAGCCGCCGGCGAGCTGGTCGTGCAGGCCGCCGCGGGCCATCGCCTCGCAGGTGTGCCGGACGATCTCCAGGCTCCGGG
Source organism: Micromonospora sp. A3M-1-15 (assembly GCF_024213425.1). NCBI lineage: Bacteria > Bacillati > Actinomycetota > Actinomycetes > Micromonosporales > Micromonosporaceae > Micromonospora > Micromonospora sp. A3M-1-15. The sequence continues at coordinate 1,551,626 of NZ_JANAVK010000001.1, forward strand.
TCGAGCCGGTGCGCTGGTGGTGCCGCAGCAGGAAGAGCAGGTTCATGTGCGGCGGGAACTTCGGCGCGCCGCCGAAGCCGCCGTTCGTCTCGTCGTACTCCGTGGCGAGCTGGTCGGCGGCGGCGTCCAGCAGCTCGGCGGTGAGCGGGGCGGTCAGGCCGCCCACGGCCTGCGCGCCGCCGATCGCCTCGACCACGGCGGCGCCCTGCCGGAGCACCGCCTCCCGCTGATCCCGCCAGGCGGTGGCGACCGAGCCGAGCAGCCGGATGAAGTTCGCCCGCGGGAAGTAGGTGCCGCAGAAGAACGGGGTGCCGTCCGGGGTGGCGAACACCGTCATGGGCCAGCCGCCCTGCCCGGTCATCGCCTGGGTGGCGGTCATGTAGACGGCGTCGACGTCGGGCCGCTCCTCCCGGTCCACCTTCACGCAGACGAAGTCGTCGTTCATGAGCTGGGCGACGCCCTCGTTCTCGAACGACTCGTGCGCCATCACGTGGCACCAGTGGCAGGCCGCGTAGCCGACCGAGATGAGCACCGGCACGTCGCGCCGCTTCGCCTCCGCGAACGCCTCGTCGCACCAGGGCCACCAGTCGACCGGGTTGTCGGCGTGCTGGAGCAGGTAGGGCGAGGTGGCGTCGGCGAGTCGGTTCACCCGACGACCATATCGAGCGCGGAGCGACTGTGCGGCGCGAGCGGGACGGCCGGGCCGGGGATGATTTCCCGGCCCGGCCGACCCGTCGATTCCGCTGTCCCGTCCGGCCCGGTGTCGGTGACGCGACCGAGCGACACGATCCGTCCTTCCGATATTCATCTTTGTTGATTTGAATCAGCGCATGCCCGGCGCCGCCGGGCCGTCCGAAGGAGACGGTTCATGCGCAGACTCCCCACCCTGCTCGCCCTCGCCGCCCTCGCCGGAACCGTGCTGGCTCCCGGCACCGCGTCGGCCGAGGTCCCGCCCGAGACCCGCTTCTCCGCCACCACCGGCGTCGGGATCCACAACGCGTACGAGCGCGGCACCTACCCCTACCTGGCCCAGGCGCTCGACGCCCGGCCCGGGCTCATCGAGCTGGACGTCTGGCCGGACGTGCTGACCCGGCAGTGGCGGGTCAGCCACTCCAACCCGCTCGGCAACGACAACAACTGCGTGGCCGCCACGAGCGCCGCCCAGCTCTACACCGGCACCCGGAACCGGAACCTGGAGCACTGCCTGGACGACATCCGGCTCTGGCTGGGCGCGCACCCCGAGGCCGGCCCGCTGGTGCTCAAGCTGGAGCTGAAGACGGGCTTCAGCGGCCGTACCGGGCAGGGGCCGGCCCAGCTCGACGCGGTGCTCGCCGCCCGGCTCGGCGACCGGGTGTTCCGCCCGGCCGACCTGCTCGGCGGTCACGCCGGCCTGGACGCCGCCGCGCGCGCCGATGCCTGGCCCAGCCGGGCCCAGCTCGCCGGCAAGGTGATCGTCGAGCTGATCCCCGGCACGGTCGAGGAGGGCAACCCGACCGACACGCTCTGGACCGACGTCGAGTACGCCCGCCACCTGGCCGGCCTCGCGGCGGCCGGCACGCTGGGCACGGCCCGCGCCTTCCCGGCGGTGCACCGGGCGCAGGCCGGCGACCCGCGCACCCGGTACGCCGACGCGAGCCTGCGGCCGTGGTTCGTGCTGTTCGACGGCGACGCCACCGCGTACGTCACCGGGGGCATCGACACCGCCTGGTACGACGCCAACCACTACCTGCTGGTGGTGACCGACGCGCAGAACGTGCCTCCGGCGGTCGGCGCGGGCGACGCCGACGCGGCGGCGGCCCGGGTGGCCGAGCTGGCCCGGAAGCACGCGAGCATCGCCTCCGCCGACTGGGCGACCCTGCCCACCGTCCTCGACGACGTGCTGCCCCGCGGCTGAACCGGCGACCGGCCGTCCCGCGCCGCCGTGGCGATCGGTCCCGGCGGCGCGGTCGGTCGCCCGGCGCGGAACGGCCGAAAGACCCGGGACGGCGAGGGTGCGGGACGGTCAGGAGGCGCCGTCGGCGCGGAGCGGGAGGACGTTGCCGCGCGCGGTGTCCCGCAGCGACCCCAGCACCGCACCGATCTTGTCCGCCGGCATCGGCTTGAAGAAGTGGTAGCCCTGGGCGGCGGTGCAGCCCAGCTCGGCCAGGGCGGTCCGCTGCTCGGCGGTCTCCACGCCCTCGGCCACCACCCGCAGCCCCAGCTCGTGCGCGAGCCCGACGGTGGTGCGCACGATCGCGGCGGCCTCCGGGGAGTCGGCCATCCGGATCACGAAGGAACGGTCCACCTTCAACTCGTCCACGGCGATCCGGGTCAGGAAGGTCAGCGAGGAGAACCCGGTGCCGAAGTCGTCGACGGCCAGCTGCACGCCCATCGCGCGGAGGGTGGCCAGCACCTCGTCGATGACCTCCAGCTCGCTCATCACCACCGTCTCGGTGATCTCCAGCACCAGCCGGTGCGGCGGCACCTGGTGCCGGCGCAGCGCCTCGCCGATCTCGGCCGGCAGCCGCGGGTCGAGCAGGCTGCGCGCCGACAGGTTCACCGAGATCGGGATGTCCAGCCCCTCGTGCGCCCAGCCGGCCGCCACCGCGAGGGCCTTGTCGAGCACGTAGCGGGTGAAGCTGCCGAGCTGCTCGCTGTTCTCCACCGGGCGGATGAAGTCCGCCGGACCGAGCCAGCCCCGGCGCGGGTGCCGCCAGCGGATCAACGCCTCCACCCCGGTCGGGGCGCCGGTGGCCAGGTCCACCGCCGGCTGCAACGCCAGCACCAGCTGGTCGTCGGCCTCCAGGGCCTCCCGCAGCTCCGCGAGCAGAGCCAGGTGGTCGGTGCTCGCCGCGTCGCGCGAGCTGTCGTACGCGGCGACGCTGCCGCCGCCCTCCTTCGCCTGGTACATGGCGATGTCGGCCCGGCGCAGCAGCTCGGTCAGGTCGGCGGTGCCCGCGTCGGCGACCACCACACCCACCGCCACCTCGACCGACATGCGCACCCCGGCCACCTCGGTCGGCGCGGCCAGCCGCTCGGCGATCTCCCGGGCCTGCCGCAGCGCGTACGCCAGCGGGGCGGCCCGATCGTCGACCACCGGGACCGTGGTCAGCAGCAGGGCGAACTCGTCGCCGCCGAGCCGGCCGAGCAGGTCGCCCGGACGGGTCATGGTGGCCAGCCGGTTCGCGGCCAGCCGCAGCAGCTGGTCGCCGGCCGCGTGCCCCAGCGTGTCGTTGACCTCTTTGAACTGGTTGATGTCGAGCAGCAGCAGCGCCACCGGGTGGTCGTGGGCGCGCTGCCGCAACGCCTGGTCGCCCTTGGCCAGCAGTGCGGCCCGGTTGAGCAGCCCGGTGAGCTGGTCGTGCACCGCCTCGTACGACGAGCGGGCGGTGACCAGCCGCAGCTCGCGGTGGGTCGCGGCGTCGTGCAGGGCGGCGGCCAGCGCGTCGCCGAACGCCGCGACGCCGTCCCGTTCCCGGGCAGTGGGCGGGGCGGAGCGGGGGAACCGGACCCGCAGCTGGCCGACCTCGGCGCTGCCCACGGCGAGCCGCCGGACCAGCTCGTGCTCGCCGGACCCGGTGGCCGACGGGGGTTCCACCTCGCGGTCGCGCACCTGGGCGCCGGTGTCCGCCCGGTAGCGGCGCCAGCGGCCGTCGCCCCGGGCCACGTCCACCTCGACCAGCTCGGCGCCGAACAGCGTGAGCGCCCCGGTCACGGCGGCGGTCGCCACGCCCCGCTCGTCGAGCTGGTTGAGCGCGGCGGTGGCCTCGGCGAACGCCCGCCAGGTCCGCCGCTCCTGGTCGGCCCGCAGGCGGTGCCGGTAGGTCTGCTGGAGCAGCCAGAGCGGCGGCGGCAGGAGCAGCAGCCAGCGCGGGTCGAGCTCCAGCAGGGTGACCACGACCAGGCCGACCGCCACGTTGCCCACGAACATGAGCAGCTTGCCGCGGAGCGCGGCGAGCAGCGGCGGACCGATGGGGATGCCGTGCAGCAGGGCGAGGCCGGCGCCGCCCAGCCAGGCGGTGGTGAGCAGGTAGGCCACCGCGCCGGCGGTCAGCGCGAGGGCCAGCTCCGGGGTGGGCGCGGCGAGCAGCGGCCGGCCGAGCGCGCTGGCGACCGCCGCGGCGAGCGCGGTGGCGGCGGTCAGCGAACCGGCGATCCGGACCAGCTCCAGCGCGGGCCGGCGGTCGGCGACCAGGGACATGCCGGTCCACGCGGCCCCGGTGCCGAGCAGGGCTGCGGCCGGCAGCCAGCCGGCCGGTACGAGGTAGAGGCAGACGACGAGGGCCGCCTCGCCCCAGGTGATGCTGACCATGCCCGAGGCGGTGCGGAAGCGCAGACGGGCGAGCTGCGCCACGGCGAACACGACGACGGCGACGCCGAACCGGACGAACCCGGGCAGCGGGTCGTCCGGCGGCAGGTGCGCGGGAACGGTGAGGCCGACCACGGCGGCCGCCAGGGCGGTGACGGCGACGGCGACGGTCAGCAGCAGAACGCCGACCGGCGTGCCGCGCAGGCCCCGCTCATCGGGGGGTTGGCCGGCCCGGCCGGAGGTCACGGGCCCACCTCGTCGGACGGCGGCCGGAGGGCACGGTCGGGGGCCGTTGCTGCCATCGACATCGGCGCCCCCCTTCCGCGCACGGCTCGGGGCCTTTACGGTCCCCCCGGCGGAAGGCTAAGCCAAAGCCGGTGGTCGCAACAGGGGTGGACGACCGGCTTCGGCGTGATTCACGCGCTGTTCAGCCGTTCCGGCGCTGCTGGGAGCCGTTGGGGGCGTTCGTCGGGGATTCCTGCGCGGCGGTCCCGTCTGTCGGATCGGCGACTGTCGAGTCGGCCCGGTCCGGCTCGGCCGGCCCGGTCTGCTGCGGGAACCGGTCGGGCAGCCGGCGCAGCCGGGCGTTCATGTTGCGGATCAACAGGACGGTGGCGGTGGCCAGCAGCACGATGAGGAAGAGGCCCATCGGGCCGGCCAGACCACCCGTGCGGGTGTCACCGAAGTTGTTCTCCGCGAGCACCTGGGCGGTGGTCAGCATGGTGTTCCTCCGATGTGCGGCTGACGACCAGCGTAGCCCGCCGGGAAATCAGCGGGCATGGCACGTCTCGCGCACCCCGGCGAAGAGGTCGGACTCGGGCAGCGGGCTGTCGACCATCGAGCGGGCGAGCTGGAAGTCCTCGGTGGGCCAGGCGCGCTGCTGAAGGTCCATCGGCACCTGGAACCAGAAGCCGTCCGGGTCGATCTGGGTGGCGTGGGCGCGCAGCGCGTCGTCGCGGACCGGGAAGTATTCGGCGCACTCGACCCGGGTGGTGATCCGCTCGCCCTTGTCGGGGCGGTCCTCCCAGCGCTTCATCCACTCCCCGTACGGCGACTCCAGGCCGGCGGCGAGCATCGCCTCGTGCAGCGCCATGATCTTGGCCCGGGAGAAGCCCACGTCGTAGTAGAGCTTGAGCGGCTGCCACGGCTCACCCAGCTCCGGGTGGTGGTCCGGGTCGCCGGCGGCCTCGAAGGCGGCCACCGCCACCTTGTGGGTCATGATGTGGTCGGGGTGCGGGTAGCCGCCCTCCTCGTCGTACGTGGTGACGACGTGCGGGCGGAACTGGCGCATGAGCCGCACCAGCGGGGCGGCCGCGACGTCGACCTCCTCCAGCGCGAAGCAGCCCTCCGGCAGCGGCGGCAGCGGGTCGCCCTCGGGCAGGCCGGAGTCCACGAAGCCGAGCCACGCCTGCTCGATGCCGAGGATGGCGCGGGCCGCGTCCATCTCGGCGCGGCGGATGTCGCCGATGTTGGCCCACACGTCGGGCCGATCCATCTTGGGGTTGAGCACGCTGCCCCGCTCGCCACCGGTGCAGGTGACGACCAGGACATCCACCCCCTCGGCGACGTATTTCGCCATGGTGGCGGCGCCCTTGCTCGACTCGTCGTCGGGATGGGCGTGCACCGCCATGAGCCGCAGCTGCTCTGCCACCATCGGCGCTCCTCGTCTGTGCCCGCCGGGCCCGGCCCACCCGGACCCGCCCGGCTGACCTGCCGGAATCTCCCCCCGCGCCCGCGAAAGCCCCCGTGCTGGCCGGTCGGCGGCGGGGCCGACCTGCCATCCTTGGCTCAGCGCCGGGCTGGGAAGATGGACTCTGCCATTCTTGCCGATGCCGCCGACAACAACGCCAGGAGATACCCGCCGGTGAGCGAGACGCACGCCACAATCGCACCGGGTGCACCGGTCTTCCCGCCCGGCCGCTACGGCCGCCGCCGGGAGCCGGGGCGCCGCCGTCCGCTCCTGCTCGTGCTGGTGGGGGCCCTCCTGCTCGCGCTCCTCGGGCTGCTCTCCGTGAAGCTCTACGGCCAGTACGGCGACCCCGACTACCGCGCCGAGGTGATCACCTACACGGGGATCACCGACTCCCGGGTGATGGTCGAGTTCCGGGTCACCGTCCCCGAGGGCGGCTCGGCGACCTGCCTGCTGCGGGCGCGCTCCCACGACGGCGCCGAGGTGGGCCACGTCGAGGCCACGGTGACCGCACCGCCCGGCGAACGGCACGTCCGGACCCGGCAGGAGGTGCCGACCACGGCCCGCCCCTTCATCGGCGAGGTGCTGCGCTGCCGACCGGCCGGCTGAGCCGGGAGCCGGCGAGCCGCCGGCACGCGTACCCCGGGTCCGACCGCCGGCACCCGGGGTGATCGGCGACACCCTGACGTGGTCGGCACTGGTAACTTGGTAGTTCACCTGTCAGCCAGTCCGCACCAACGAGGAGATCGCCTGTGTCCACCAATGACAACGAGGCGCCCGCCACCTGGCTGTCCCAGGACGCGTACGACCGCCTGCAGGCCGAGCTCGACGAGCACATCGCCAACCGGCCGGTGATCGCCGCCGAGATCAACGCCCGGCGCGAGGAGGGCGACCTGCGGGAGAACGGTGGCTACCACGCCGCCCGCGAGGAGCAGGGCAAGGCCGAGGGTCGCATCCTCTACCTGAAGGAGCTGCTCCGCACGGCCAAGGTCGGCGAGGCCCCGACCGCCGACGCGGTGTCGCCCGGCATGGTCGTCACGATCTACTTCGACGACGACGCCGACGACACGGAGACCTTCCTGCTCGGCTCCCGTGAGATCGCCTCCACGACCGACCTCACCGTCTACAGCCCCGAGTCCGCGCTCGGCAAGGCGATCCTGGGCGGCAAGGCGGGCCAGACCTGCACCTACACGGCCCCGAGCGGGGCCGACATCAAGGTGACGGTCGTCAAGTTCGAGCCGTTCTCCGGCTAGCCGCCAACCGGACCCGCGCCGGATGGCTCGGGTCCGACCCGACCGAGGCTGACAGGCTCCTCGGACCCGAGCTGGAACACCCCGACCGCCCCGACCGGCATCGTCCGGCCGGGGCGGTCGCGTCTCAGGGCTCACCCCTCGCCGGCGAAGACCACCTGGTAGCCGCTGGCCCGCAGGGCGCTGATCAGGGTGTCCGAGTGCTCGACGCCGCGGGTCTCCACCGACAGCCCCACCTCCACCTCGCCGAGCCGCAGGTGCGGGTTGGCCCGCTGGTGCACCACGTCGACCACGTTGGCCCGGTGCTCGGCGATCTCGCTGAGCAGCGAGGCGAGCTGACCCGGCCGGTCCGTGCAGCGGACGGTGACCCGCAGGTAGCGGCCGGCCGCCGCCAGCCCGTGTTCGATCACCCGCAGCATGAGCAGCGGGTCGATGTTGCCGCCGGAGAGCACCGCCACCACCGGCGCCTGCACCTCCACGACACCGGCCAGCAGCGCGGCCACGCCGACCGCGCCGGCCGGCTCCACCACCTGCTTGCCGCGTTCCAGCAGCATGAGCAGCGCCCGGGAGATGTCCTCCTCGGTGACCGTGACGATCTCGTCGACGAGCTTGCGGACGTGGGTGAAGGTCAGCTCGCCGGGGCGGCCGACCGCGATCCCGTCGGCGATAGTCGAGAAGAAGGGCAGCCGGACCGGCTCGCCGGCCTTGAGCGAGGGCGGGAAGGCGGCGGCGCTGGCCGCCTGCACGCCGATCACGCGTACGTCGGGGCGCAGCGCCTTGGCGACCACCGCCAGGCCGGAGATCAGCCCCCCACCGCCCACCCCGGTCACGATGGTCTTGACGTCCGGGCACTGTTCGAGGATCTCCAGGGCCACGGTGCCCTGCCCGGCGATGACGTCCCGGTGGTCGAACGGGTGGATGAACACCGCCCCGGTCCGCTCGGCGAAGGTCTGCGCCGCCACCAGCGACTCGTCCACCGTGTTGCCGACCAGCTCGACCTGGGCCCCGTACCCCTTGGTGGCGGCCACCTTCGGCAGCGGCGCGTTCACCGGCATGAAGACCGTGGCGTGCGCGCCGACCAGGCCGGCGGCGAGCGCCACACCCTGGGCGTGGTTGCCGGCGCTCGCCGCGACCACGCCGCGCTCCCGCTCCTCCGCGGAGAGCCGGGAGATCCGCACGTACGCGCCGCGGACCTTGTACGACCCGGCGCGCTGCACGTTCTCGCACTTCAACCAGGTCGGCCCGCCGAGCGCGGCGCTGAGCGGCCGGGACGGCTCCAGCGGGGTGGTGCGGGTGACGCCGGCGAGCAGTTCCCGCGCGGCCTGTACGTCGGCGAGACCGACCAGTTCCGTCATGCCCCGATCGTGCCACCCGACCCGGGCGGAACCTGCGGCGACGTCGCCGACGGATCCTCCGCCACCTGGGGCGACACGCCGGTGACGGGCTGCACCGGGACCGCGCCGGCCGGCCAACCGGGCTGCCCGGCCCAACCGGGGTGCGCGGGCGGCCCGGGGTGCCCGGCCCAACCGGGCTGCGCGGGCCAGCCGGGCTGCCCGGACCAACCGGGCTGCGCGGACCAGCCGGGTTGCGCGGGCCAGGCGGGCCAGGCGGGCACGGCCTTGGCGATCCGGTCCTGCTGCGCGGCGGAGATCCGCCGGATCAGCAGGACGAACGAGACACCGGCGACCAGGCAGACCAGCGCCGGGACGAGCCGCGGGCCGAGGGCCTGCCGGTAGTGGTCGACGTACGCCGCGAACTCCGCCGGGCTGCGGGGCGTCTCGGCCAGCTCGACGTACCGGTCGTTGTCGAGCTTGTTGATCGTCGCGTCGGCGGCGAGGAACAGCAGCCAGGCGGCCCACCAGAGCGCCACCAGCGGGGGCGTCCGCCGCCGCCACAGGCTGTCCCGGGCCACGTTGGCCAGCACCCGCGCCGGGACCACGAGGTTGGCGAACGGCACCAGCCAGCCGGCGATGGCCCAGGCGGGACCGAGGGACGGCAGCGCGCCCGGGAACGCGTCGAGGTTCCTCCGCACGCGCCAGGTCCAGACGATCACCAGCACGCCGGCGACCAGGAGGGCCACCATGTACAGCATCGCGAACAGCCCCTCGGCGACCACCGCGCCGAGCAGCAGGTCACCGTCGCGCCGTGCCGCCGCGGACTGCGCCATCCGCATGCCGACCAGGGGGAACAGCGCGCCCGGCAGGTACGACAGGGTGGCCACGCCGACCGCGACCGCCGCGGCCAGGCCGAAGCCAGGCACCGGGTAGGTGGGTCGGCCGGGCAGCACCGCCGGCATGCCGAGGGGCGTGGCACAGCGCTGGCACTCGTTGTACGCCGGGGATGTCGCGTCCCCGCAGGTCTGGCACCGCATCGCGACCGTCCGGAAGGTGTGCGCGTGAAGAGGTGCGCACACGCTAGACGATCATGCGCGGGCCGGCGACCCCGTCCCGACCCGGGGATAGCCGGGGGCGTGCCGCTGCCACGGCGCCTGCATCTCGAACTGGCCGGCGACGCCGAGCAGCAGCAGCTCCGAGCCTGGCGGGCCGACGAACTGCACGGCGACCGGCAGGCCGTCCGGGCGGCGGCCGACCGGCACCACGATGGCGGGCAACCCGGCGATGTTCCAGGGCGCGGCGTACGGGGCGTACCGGATGTTGGCCTTCATGTTCGCCACCCAGGACCGGCCGGACCAGCCGGCGGCCTCCGGCGGCGGGCCGGCCAGCGCCGGGGTGAGCAGCAGGTCGACCGAGTTGTCGGCGAAGAAGTTCACCGACCGTTCGCGCCAGGCGGCCCGGTCGGCCTCGCGCACGTACCCCCGGCGCTGCGCCCACTCGCCGAGCGCGACGTGCCGGCGGCTGCGCCGCTGCAGGCCACGCCGCTCCACGCCCGCGGCCTGCACGTCGGCGGCGGCCGCGGCGAACCAGGTGGCGATGCCCTGGAGGCCCAGCCGGGTCGGGTAGACCGGGTCGGCGGGAACGGTGTCGTGGCCGGCGGCGGCCAGCAGCCGGCCGGCGGCGGCGACCGCGTCCCGGTTCGGCGCGTCCGGCGAGACGCCGCGCACCGGCGAGCGCAGCGAGACGCCGACCCGCAGCCGCGGCGGCGGGACCAGCTTCTCCGGGCGCCGCCCGGCCAGCACCGAGAAGCCGACCACCGCGTCGGCCACCGTGCCGGTCAGCACGCCGTGCTCGGTGAGACCGAACCAGTCGTCCGCACCGAGCTGGCAGGGCACCACGCCCCGGCCCGGCTTGAGCCCGACCAGCCCGCAGCAGGCCGCCGGGATGCGGATCGAGCCGAGGCCGTCGTTGCCGTGCGCCATCGGCACGAGCCCGGCGGCCACCGCGGCGGCCGCACCGCCGGAGGAACCGCCGGGGGTCCGCGCCGGGTCCCACGGGTTGCGGGTCACCCCGGTCTCGTCGTCGGTGAGGGCCCAGAGGCCCAGCTCCGGCATCCGCGTCACGCCGAGGATCACCGCGCCCGCGCCGCGCAGCCGGCGGACCACCTCGTGGTCGGCCTCCGCCACCGGCGTACGCACGGCGGCCGACCCGTTCCACGTCGGCAGGCCGGCGACCGGGGTGTTCTCCTTGACCGCGACCGGCACGCCGGCCAGGGGGAGGTTGGCCAGGTCCTCCTGCTCGTCGACCTTCTCCGCCTCGGTGATGGCCTCACCGCCGCGTACCGCGCGGAACGCGGCCAGCTCGGCGTCGGCACGGGCGATGTGGTCGAGGTGGTCGGCCACGACCTGGGTGGCGGAGACGTCACCCCGGCGTACGCCGCGGGCGATCTGCTTCGCGGTCGCCCCCACCCAGGTCGTCGGCATGATGTCCTGCACGGCCATCCTCCCCAGCCAGCGGTCAGCCCAGCGCCTGCTCCAGATCGGCGAGCAGGTCGTCGACCGTCTCGATGCCGACAGACAGTCGCACGAGATCGCCGGGAACTTCAAGCGGCGAGCCGGCAGCACTCGCGTGTGTCATCCGTCCCGGGTGCTCGATGAGGGATTCGACCCCGCCGAGCGACTCGGCGAGCACGAAGAGCTTCGCCCGGTTGCAGATGTCCACGGCGTGCTCCTCGCCGCCCGCCGCACGGAAGGAGATCATCCCGCCGAAGCGGCGCATCTGCTTGGCGGCCACCTCGTGACCCGGGTGCGCCGGCAGGCCCGGGTAGATGACCTGCGCGACCTTGGCGTGACCGTCCAGGTAGGCGGCGATCCGCTCGGCGTTGTCGCAGTGCCGGTCCATCCGTACCCCGAGGGTCTTGATGCCGCGCAGGGTGAGCCAGGCGTCGAAGGGGCCGTTGACGGCGCCCATCGCGTTCTGGTGGTAGCGCAGCTCCTCGCCGAGCGCCCGGTCCGCGGCGATCAGGGCGCCACCGACCACGTCGGAGTGGCCGCCGATGTACTTGGTGGTCGAGTGCACCACCACGTCCGCGCCGAACGCGATCGGCTGCTGGAGGTACGGCGAGGCGAAGGTGTTGTCGACCACCAGCAGCGCGTCGGCCTCGTGCGCGACGGCGGCCAGCGCGGCGATGTCGGCGATGCCGAGCAGCGGGTTGGTGGGCGTCTCGACCCAGACGATCCGGGTGGCGCCGGGGCGGATCGCGGCCCGCACCGCGTCCGGGTCGGAGACCCGGGCCGGGGTGTACTCGAGGCCCCAGCGCTCGGCCACCTTGGCGAAGAGCCGGTAGGTGCCGCCGTACGCGTCGTCCGGGATCACCACGTGGTCCCCCGGCTTGCAGACGGTCCGCAGCAGGGTGTCCTCGGCGGCCAGGCCGCTGGCGAAGGCGAGGCCCACCGGCCCGCCCTCCAGGGCGGCCAGGCACTCCTGGAGCGCGTCCCGGGTGGGGTTGCCGGAGCGGCTGTACTCGTAGCCCTCCCGGGGCGCGCCGACGGCGTCCTGGGCGTAGGTGCTGGTCTGATAGATCGGCGGGATCACCGCGCCGGTGCGGGCCTCGGGGTCCTGACCGGCGTGGATGGCGAGCGTCTCGAAGCCGTGACTCATTCCCGAGACGTTAGTCCGCCCGCCGCGTCCCACCGCGTGGAACCCGCCCCGCGCGTCAGGTCCGCTGGCGTCGATCAAGAAGTTTGCGTCGGGATCGGGCGCTCAGGCGACGCGAACTTCTTGGTCAACAAGCCTCGGGAGGCCCGGGGCGCGGGCGGCTGGCCGGGCGGGCTCGTGGGCAGCGCCTAGCCTGGGCGGGTGAGCGGGTGCGTGTTCTGCGGGATCGTGGCGGGTGAGGTGCCGGCGTTCCGGGTCGCCGACGAGGCGGACGGCGTGGCCTTCCTGGACACCCGGCCGGTGTTCAAGGGGCACGTGCTCGTGGTGCCGCGGACGCACCTGGTGACCCTGGCCGACCTGCCGGCCGACGCCCTGCCCGGCTACTTCCGGCTGGTACAGCGGCTCGCCGTGACGGTGGAGGCCGGCCTGGGGTCGGGCGGGACGTTCGTGGCCATGAACAACAAGGTGTCGCAGTCGGTCCCGCACCTGCACACCCACGTGGTGCCGCGGACCAGGGGCGACGGGCTGCGCGGCTTCTTCTGGCCCCGGACGCGGTACGCCGACGACGCCGAGGCCGAGGAGTTCGCCGGCCGGGTCGCCGCCGCGCTGGCCTGAGTAGTCGGCCGTCGGGTAAGGAACCGGAGGCCGGCGCTGTTGAACCCGCTGGGAAAGCCGAGAGAGGAGTCCCACCGTGTTCCTTCGCCGCATGAAGGCCGAAATGATCTCCCCCGACCAGGCCCTGCCCGGCCGTCCGATCGCGATGCCGATCGGCGACCGGCACGAGGTGCTGCCGTCCTCGTTGAAGGGTCCGTTCCCGGCGGGCGCGCAGGTCGCCGTCTTCGGGATGGGCTGTTTCTGGGGCGCCGAGCGGCTCTTCTGGACCCTCCCCGGGGTGATCACCACGTCGGCCGGCTACGCGGGTGGATACACCACCAACCCGACGTATGAGGAGGTCTGCTCGGGGCTGACCGGGCACGCCGAGGTGGTCCAGGTGGTCTACGACCCGTCGAAGATCAGCTACGAGGACCTGCTGAAGGTGTTCTGGGAGAACCACGACCCCACCCAGGGCATGCGCCAGGGCAACGACGTCGGCACGCAGTACCGGTCGGCCGTCTACGCCACCACCGACGAGCAGCTGGCCACCGCGCAGGCGTCGCGGGACGCGTTCGCGCCGATCGTGGCGCGGGCCGGCAAGGGTGAGATCACCACGGAGATCGCCCGGCTCGGCGACTACTACTTCGCCGAGGACTACCACCAGCAGTACCTGGCGCCGACGAAGAACCCGAACGGCTACTGCAACCACGGCCCGAACGGGCTGAGCTGCCCGGTCGGCGTGGCCCGTACCGCCGGCTGAGCGTTCCGGTGTCCGTTTCCGGGCCTGCGGTGTTTGTCACACCGTGGGCCCGGCCCGATTCGGGCACCCGCCCCGCGCGGCCACCGGATCTTCGCCCAGCCCAGCGGCGCGATGAGCGTGGCCGGGCATCCTAGCAAAGACGTAACGTCACCGACATCAGCTCAACAGGCGAGCTGCAACAACCTCTGGCAGCATTGCCCGGCATGTGCGGACTGGCAGGAGAGTTCCGCCGTGACGGTTCACGGGCCGACGTGTCGGCCGTGGAGCGGATGGCGGCCACGATGAGTGACCGAGGGCCCGACGACAGCGGCGTCTGGTCCCAGGGACCGACAGCGCTCGGGCACCGACGCCTGAAAATCATCGACCTGTCCGCGGCCAGCGGCCAGCCGATCGTGGACGCCGCCGCCGGGCTCACCGGCGTCTTCAACGGGTGCATCTACAACTACCGCGAGCTGCGCGAGGAGTTGCAGGCCAAGGGGCACCGCTTCTTCTCCGCCGGCGACAGCGAGGTCGTGGTCAAGGCGTACGCCGAGTGGGGGCTCGACTTCGTCGACCACCTGGTCGGCATGTTCGCGGTGGCGATCAGCGAGCGGGACACCGGCCGGCTGGTGCTGGCCCGGGACCGGCTCGGCATCAAGCCGCTCTACGTGGCCGAGAGCCCCGGCATGGTGCGCTTCGCCTCGACCCTGCCGGCGCTGCTCGCCGGCGGCGGCGTCGACACGGGCATCGACCCGGTGGCCCTCGCCCACTACCTGAGCTTCCACAGCATCGTGCCGCCGCCGCGGACCATCCTGCGCGGCGTCGCGAAGCTCCCCCCGGCCACGGTCCGGGTGTACGAGCCGGACGGCAGCAGCCGCGACCGGGTCTACTGGGACCCGTCCTTCACCCGCGCCGCCGAGCGGGCCGGCTGGTCCGAGCGGGACTGGCAGGACGCGCTGCTCGAATCGCTGACCACCGCCGTCCGCCGCAGGATGGTCGCCGACGTGCCGGTGGGCGTGCTGCTCTCCGGCGGGCTCGACTCCAGCCTCGTGGTCGCGCTGCTGGCCGGCGAGGGGCAGTCCGGGCTGGCCACCTTCTCCATCGGCTTCGACGCGGTGGGCGGCCGGGAGGGCGACGAGTTCGTCTACTCCGACCTGGTGGCGAAGACCTTCGGCACCGACCACCACCAGCTCCGGGTGCCCACCGGCGACCTGCTGCCGCCGCTGGAGGCCGCCGTCGCCTCGATGAGCGAGCCCATGGTCAGCCACGACTGCGTGGCGTTCTGGCTGCTCAGCCAGGAGGTCGCCCGGCACGTCAAGGTGGTCCAGTCCGGCCAGGGCGCGGACGAGATCCTGGGCGGCTACCACTGGTACCCGCCGCTGGCCGGCGTCGACCGGGACCGGGCGCTGGAGACGTACGCGAAGGCGTTCTTCGACCGCGACGCGGCCGGCCTGGCCCGGGTGCTCAACCCGGCGTGGCTGGCCGACGGCGACCCGGCGCGGGAGTTCGTGGCCGCCCACCTGGGCCGGCCCGGCGCGGCGACCGCCGTGGACGCCGGCCTGCGCATCGACACCCAGGTCATGCTCACCGACGACCCGGTCAAGCGGGTCGACAACATGACCATGGCGCACGGGCTGGAGGCCCGGGTGCCGTTCCTCGACCACGAGTTCGTCGAGCTGGCCGCGAGCTGCCCGCCGGAGCTGAAGCTGGCCCAGGGCGGCAAGGGCGTGCTCAAGGAGATCGGCCGGCGGGTCCTGCCGCACGAGGTCATCGACCGGCCGAAGGGCTACTTCCCCGTCCCGGGCCTCACCCACCTGGAGGACAAGCTCCTCGACCGGGTACGCGACGCGCTCACCGCGCCCGAGGCCCGCCGCCGCGACCTGTTCCGCGCCGAGTACGTCGACGCGCTGCTCGCCGACCCGAACGCCGAACTGACCCCGTTGAACGGAAACAAGCTGTGGCAGCTGGGACTCCTGGAAATGTGGCTCCAGAGCCACGGAATCGACTGACCGTGACGGACACCCTCGCCACGGGCGCGGCGCGTACCGACCGGGAACGGGTGCTGGGCCGGCGCCGGGAGCGGGTCGGCCCGGGCGGCGACCCCGTCGCGCCGGGCACTCCCGAGCCGCGCCGGCGGCCCGCCGACGACTCCGGCGTGGTGCTGGACTGCGGCTGGGGCCGGCTCGTCTTCGGGCAGACCTTCGCCGAGCAGGTCGAGGTCGCCGACGTGCTGCGCTCCGAGGCGGTCGGCGCCCGGGACATCTGCATCTACCTGCGCGACCCGCACGTGCTGGTCTCCCGCCTCCCCGACGAGTTGTTCATCGACCCGTCGCTGACCTACCGGCTGCCGCTTGGCGAGCACCGGCCGGCCGCCACCGAGAGCGGGGAGATCCCGGGGCTGGCCGTCCGGCCGCTGCGCGACGCCGGCGACGCGGACGCGGTGAACCGGATCTACGCCCGCAACGGCATGGTGACTGCGCCCGTCGAGGTGCTCGTCGACAACGCGGGCACCGACCGGTTCCTGCACCTGGTGGCGGAGGACGCCACCGGCGAGGTGGTCGGCACCATCACCGGGGTGGACCACGTCGCGGTCTTCGACGACCCGGAGAACGGCGCCAGCCTCTGGTGCCTGACCGTGGACTTCAACACCGCGCCGCCCGGCACCGGCCAGGCGCTGCTCACCGCGCTGGCCGACCGGCTCGACGCGCGCGGCCGGGCGTACGTGGACCTGTCGGTGCTGGCCGAGAACTCGGGCGCGATCCGGCTCTACGAGCGGCTCGGCTTCCACCGCACCGGGACGCTCTGCGTGAAGCGGAAGAACCCGATCAACGAGCGGCTGTTCCTGCCCGCCATGCCGGCGGGGTACGACGAGCTGAACCCGTACGCGAAGATCGTCGCGGACGAGGCGATGCGGCGCGGCATCCGGGTCGAGGTGACCGACCCGCGCTGGGGCGAGCTGCGGCTGACCAGCGGCGGCCGGACCGTGCACACCCGCGAGTCGCTGTCCGAGCTGACCTCGGCGGTGGCCATGAGCCGCTGCGACGACAAGCGGGTGACCCGGCGCATCCTCACCGAGGCCGGGCTGTCGGTGCCGCGCGGCCGGACCGCCACGGGCGACGCCGACGACCTGGCCTTCCTGGCCGACGTGGGCCCGGTGGTGGTCAAGCCGGCCCGGGGCGAGCAGGGCAACGGCATCACGGTCGGGGTACGCACCCCCGAGGCCCTGACCGCCGCGGTCGAGCTGGCCCGCCGGTTCTGCCCCGACGTGCTCATCGAGGAGCTGCGGGAGGGCGAGGACCTGCGGGTGGTCGTCATCGACCACGAGGTGGTGGCCGCGGCGGTCCGCCGGCCCGCGCAGATCACCGGGGACGGGGTGCACGACGTCACCGAGCTGATCGAGCGGCAGAGCCGCCGCCGGGCCGCCGCCACCGGCGGGGAGTCCCGGATCCCGATCGACGACATGACCCGCGAGGTGGTGGCCGAGGCCGGCCACCGGATGCACGACGTGCTCCCCGAGGGGCAGGTGCTGGCGGTCCGCCGGACCGCGAACCTGCACACCGGCGGCACCATCCACGACGTGACCGCCGAGCTGCACCCGGCCATCGCCGAGGCGTGCGTGACGGCCAGCCGGGCGCTGGACATCCCGGTCACCGGGCTGGACCTGCTGGTCCCCGCCGCCGACCGGCCGGAACACGTGTTCATCGAGGCGAACGAGCGGCCCGGCCTGGCCAACCACGAGCCGCAGCCGACCGCTGAGCGCTTCGTCGACCTGCTCTTCCCCGGCACCCGGGCGCCGCAGCGGCTCTGGTCGCCGGCCGGCACGGGAGGGGCGGCGTGAGCCCGAAGCCGCTGGAGCTCGACCTCGACTACCTGCGCCAGGTGCTGGTCGAGCTGCTGGAGATCCCCAGCCCGTCGGGGCGTACCGACCACATCCAGCAGTACGTGGGCGAGCGGCTCTCCGCGCTCGGCATCAGCTCGACGCTGACCCGGCGCGGCGCGCTGAGCGCCTGCCTGCCCGGGCCGCGGCAGACCGGCGCCGACCGGGCCATCGTGGTGCACACCGACACCATCGGCGGGATGGTGAAGCGGCTCAAGGAGAACGGCCGGCTGGAGGTCAAGCCGATCGGCACGCACAGCGCGCGGTTCGCCGAGGGCGCCCACGTGCGGATCTTCACCGACGACCTGGACCGGGTGGTCACCGGGCAGGTCCTGCCGCTGAAGGCCAGCGGGCACCGCTACAACGAGGGCGTCGACCTCCAGGGCGTCGGCTGGGAACTGGTGGAGGTCCGGGTCGACGAGCCGGTCACCGACGAAGCCGGCCTCCGGGCGCTCGGCGTCGACGCCGGCGACTTCGTCGCGCTGCTGGCCAACCCGACGATCACCCCGAGCGGGTACGTCAAGTCCCGGCACCTGGACGACAAGGCCGGGGTTGCCGCCGTGCTGACCGCGTTCAAGGCGATGGTCGACGCGGGCGTCACCCCGGCGGTCACCGCGCACCTGCTGGTCACGGTCACCGAGGAGATCGGGCACGGCGCCAGCCACGGCCTCGACCCCGACGTCGCGGAGATCGTCTCGGTGGACGCCGCGGTGGTCGCGCCCGGCCAGCAGTCCCGCGAGGACGCCGCCACGCTGGCCATGGGCGACGGGGTGGGCCCGTTCGACTACCACCTCACCCGGCACCTGGCCGCCATCGCCCGCGAGCACGGCGTCGACCTGGTCCGGGACGTCTTCGACTACTACCGCTCCGACGTGGCGGCGGCGGTCGAGGCCGGCGCGCACGCCCGGGTGGCGCTGCTCGGCTTCGGGGTGGACGCCACCCACGGGCACGAGCGCACCCACCTCGACGGGCTGCGGCACCTCGCCCAACTGCTCTGCCTCTACCTCCAGAAGCCGCTGGTCTTCCCCGAGTGGGACGCCGAGCCCGAGGGCGATCTGGCCGACTTCCCGTCGCTGGCCGTCCAGCCCGCCTCCGAGGAGGGCCCCCGCGTGGAGTGACGCCGCTGATTCCCGCTCCGGCCTGTGATCGAAATCCGTTGCCGGGCTCGCCGGGAAGTGGATAGCGTGGCGGTACACGGGAAAGGAGGTGGTCCAGACTTGTATAGCAATCGGACTCGTGAGGTGGCTGTCCGCTAGCCGCTGTCCTCGACAGTGAAACACCGTCCGCCGCGAGGCGGGCATCATGCACCATCGTCGAGACCGTGTGGCAGCGGTGCGGCGAAACCACGACAGCCACCCGACCCCCGGGGTGCCGGCCCAGTCCAGCCGGCCCGCGCGCGAGCGCGGAAGCCCCGGGGGTCGCTTCATGTGTGAGGGGGACCCGCATGTCGATGCGCGAACTGGCGGTGCTCGGCACGGCCAGCCAGGCCCCCACCCGTTACCGCAACCACAACGGCTACCTGCTGCGCTGGGACGACGAGGTGCTCCTCTTCGACCCCGGCGAGGGCAGCCAGCGGCAGATGCTGCACACCGGGATCTCCGCCACCGACCTGACCCGGATCTGCGTCACCCACTTCCACGGCGACCACTGCCTGGGCCTTCCCGGCATGATCCAGCGGCTCTCCCTGGACCGGGTCCCGCACCCGGTGGCCGTGCACTTCCCCGCCGGGGGCGCCGACTACTTCGCCCGGCTGCGCCACGCGTCGAGCTTCTACGAGACCGCCGAGCTGGCCGTCGAGCCGATCGAGGCGGACGGGCAGCGGATCGCGCTGGGCATCGGCACGCTGGAGGCCCGCCGGCTGCGGCACCCCATCGAGACGTACGGCTATCGGCTCGTCGAGCCGGACGGCTGCCGGGTGCTGCCGGAGAAGCTGTCCGCGTACGGCATCGCCGGTCCGGCCGTCGGTCAGCTCCTGCGTGACGGCCACCTGGACCTCGACGGGCGCCGCGTCACCCGGGACGAGGTGAGCGTCACCCGGCCGGGGCAGCGGTTCGCCTTCGTCATGGACACCGGGCTCTGCGACGGCGTTTGGGCCCTGGCCGAGCACGCCGACCTGCTGGTCATCGAGTCGACCTTCCTGGAGTCGGAGGCCGCCCTCGCCGCCGAGGTCGGCCACCTCACCGCCGGCCAGGCAGCCCGGGTGGCGGCCGAGTCGGGGGTACGCACGCTCGTGCTCACCCACTTCTCCCAGCGGTACGCGGACCCCCGCCGCTTCGCCGACGAGGCCCGCCAGCACTTCACCGGTGAGCTGGTGATCGCCGAGGACCTGATGACGGTTCAGGTGCCGCCCCGCCGGGTAGCCTCGGCCGGGTGACGATCTCCCTACGCCCCGCCACCGGGGCCGACCTCATGGCGGTCGGCGCCCTGCACCAGCGGTCTCGGGTCGCGGCGTACGCGTCGTTCCTGCCGGCGGACTCGCTGGCCGATCCGACCCCGGAGGCGATGGGCCGGTACTGGACGGAACGGGTGGCCTGGGAGGGCGCGGACCACCGGATGACCGTGGCCGAGCGGGACGGCCGGCTGGTCGGCTTCAGCTACCTGGGGCCGGACGACGCCGGCGACCCGGCCACCGGCCTGCTCAACGCCATCCACCTGGAGCCGGACGAGCGGGGCCGGGGCACCGGGCGGGCGCTCATGGTGGACGCCCTCGACGCCATGCGGGCCCGCGGCTGGTCCCGGGCGGCGCTCTGGGTGCTCCGGGAGAACGCGACGGCCCGCCGGTTCTACGAGCGCGGCGGCTGGACCGCCACGGGCGAGCAGCGCGACGACGTCATCGGCGCCACCGTCGTCCCCCAGCTCCGCTACGCCCGTTCGCTCTGAGCGGATCGGGGCATGGGCGTCGATGCCGGCGCGTTGGCACCGGCATGGACACCGAGCACACCGAGCGGGCGGAGGACGCCGCGCTCGACGCGTACTCCCGGGTGGTGACGGGCGTGGCCGCCCGGGTGCTGCCCAGCGTGGCCGCCCTGTCGGTGCGGACCCCTCGCGGCGCCGGCGCCGGCTCGGCCGTGGTGATCGGCCCGGACGGGCTGCTGCTCACCAGCGCCCATGTGGTGCAGGGCGCCCGGGACGGGTCGGCCGCCTTCGGCGACGGCACCGAGACCGAGTTCCGGGTGGTCGGCGCCGACCCGCTCTCCGACCTGGCGGTGCTGCGGGCGGAGCGGGCGACCGTCGAGCCCGTCGAGCTGGGCGACGCGGACCGGCTGCGGATCGGCCAGCTCGTGGTCGCGGTCGGCAACCCGCTGGGGCTGGCCGGTTCGGTCACCGCCGGGGTGGTCTCCGGCCTGGGTCGGTCGCTGCCGGCCCGGGACGGGCGGGTCACCCGGCTCATCGAGGACGTCATCCAGACCGACGCGGCGCTGAACCCGGGCAACTCCGGCGGGGCGCTTGCCGACTCGGCCGGCCGGGTCGTCGGGGTCAACACGGCGGTCGCCGGGTACGGCCTCGGGCTGGCCGTGCCGGTCAACGCCACCACCCGGCAGATCATCGCCGACCTGACCAGCGACGGCCGGGTGCGCCGGGCCTGGCTGGGCGTGGCCGGGGTGCCGGTGCCCCTGCCACCGGAGACCACCGCCCGGACCGGGCAGCGGCGCGGGCTGCGGGTGGTCGAGGTGGTGCCGGGCAGCCCGGCCGGGATGGCCGGGCTCTACCTCGGCGACGTGATCGTGGCGGCGGGTGGCCGGCCCGTGCAGGACGGCCAGGGCCTGCAACGGCTGATGCTCGGCCCGGCGATCGGCGCCCGCCTGCCCGTCACGGTGCTGCGTCGCGGCGCCTTCGTCGACGTCATCGCCGTCCCCACCGAGCTGGGGCGCTGACACGACGAGGGCCGCACCCCCGGCGGGGTGCGGCCCTCGTGTCGTCGGTCAGCGCGCGCCGAGGTGGGCGAGCAGGTCCTGCCGGGTCAGCACGCCCTTGGGCTTGCCGTCGACAAGCACCAGCGCGGCATCGGCCTTCTCCAGCAGCGCGACCGCCTCGCTCACCGGCTGGCCACCACCGATCATGGGCAGCGGGTCGGCCATGTGCCGCTCGATCGTGTCGTGCAGGTGGGCCTGGCCGGTGAACAGCGCGTCGAGCAGGTCCTTCTCGGCGATCGAGCCGGCCACCTCGCCGGTCACCACCGGCGGCTCGGCCTTGAGCACCGGGAGCTGGGAGACACCGTATTCCCGCATGTAGTCGATGGCGTCGCGGACCGTCTCGGTCGGGTGGACGTGCACCAGCTCCGGCAGGCCGCCCGGCTTGCCGCCGAGCGCGTCGGCCACCGTCGGCTCGGCGCCCGAGTTGTCCAGGAAGCCGTAGCGGGCCATCCACTGGTCGTTGAAGATCTTGGACAGGTACCCCTTGCCGCTGTCCGGCAGGAGCACCACGATCACGTCGTCCGGGCCGGCCTTGCGGGCCACCTCCAGGGCGGCCACCACGGCCATGCCGCAGGAGCCGCCGACCAGCAGCCCCTCCTCGCGGGCCAGCCGCCGGGTCATCTCGAAGGACTGCTTGTCCGAGACCTCGACGATCTCGTCGGCCACGCTCCGGTCGTAGGTCTCCGGCCAGAAGTCCTCGCCGACGCCCTCGACCAGGTAGGGCCGGCCGGTGCCGCCGGAGTAGACCGAGCCCTCCGGGTCCGCGCCGATCACCCGGACCCGCCCCTCGGACGCCTCCTTCAGGTAGCGGCCGATGCCGGAGATGGTGCCGCCGGTGCCGACGCCCGCCACGAAGTGGGTGAGCTGCCCCTCGGTCTGCCGCCACAGCTCTGGGCCGGTGGTCTCGTAGTGCGAGCGCGGGTTGGCCGGGTTGCTGTACTGGTTGGGCTTCCAGGCGCCCGGGATCTCCCGGGCCAGCCGGTCGGAGACGTTGTAGTAGGAGCGCGGGTCCTCCGGCGCCACGGCGGTCGGGCAGACCACCACCTCGGCGCCGTACGCCCGCAGCACGTCCTGCTTGTCCTGGCTGACCTTGTCGGGGCAGACGAAGACGCACTTGTAGCCCTTGAGCTGGGCGACGAGGGCCAGCCCGACGCCGGTGTTGCCGCTGGTCGGCTCGACGATCGTGCCGCCCGGCTGGAGCAGGCCCGCCTTCTCGGCGTCCTCGACCATCCGCAGCGCGATCCGGTCCTTCACCGAACCGCCCGGGTTGACGTACTCCACCTTCGCCAGCACGGTCGCCTGGATGCCCTCGGTGACGTTGCGCAGGCGGACCAGCGGGGTGTTGCCGATCAGCTCGACCACGTTGTCGTAGTACCGCACCTCGTTGTGCCCTTCGTCGCGCCGCCGTCGTGGGGCGGCCGGTAAGTCGTCAGTTCGTCGCCCAGGGTACGTGCCCTCAGGGCGCCACATGCCCCGGGATGACGGACCTGCGACGCGCCTCCCACTCCAGGAAGCGGTCGGTCTCGGCGAGCACGCTGCCGGCCAGCCAGGTGACCATCACCGCGTCGTCGGCCAGGCCGAAGATCGCCAGCGGGATCTCCGGCAGCAGGTCGATCGGCGAGACGATGTACGCCGTGGCACCGGCCATCAGGGCCAGCCGCAGGCCGCCGTCGTACTCGCCGCGGGCCGTGGCCCGGATCATCCGGGGCAGCGCCGCCAGCCGGACGCCCAGCGACGGGCCACCCCGCGCCCCGGCCGCCAGCGCCCGGGCCAACGCGGTGAACGCCGCGCTCCGCTTCAATGTCTTAGCCATCTCCTCGCCCCTCTCCGCTCGATCAGGGTGCGGTCCCGGCGCAAGCCCGCCCCTACCCGTACCGGTACCCGGAACGGTCCCGTTCCAGCCGTGGCGATCACGGGGAGAGCGGGTGTCGTGGCGGCACGATAATGTCGGTGCATGGGGGACGCTGGTTCCGTCGCGCCGGGCGGCTGGCAGCGCGCCCGGCGGATCGCCCGCCTGACGGCGATCGGCACGGGCGCCACGGTGGCGGCCACCGTCGCCACGGGCGGGGTGCTGCTCGGGCAGGCCCGCCAGGCCCGGCGCACCATCCCGATGGCCGAGGCGCCCCCGCCGCGCTGCGACGGCGTCTACGGGGCGAAGCTGCCCGGGCCGCCGGTCACCATGGTGATCCTCGGTGACTCCTCCGCCGCCGGCTACGGCGTGCACCGCCGCCGGGAGACACCGGGCGCGCTGCTGGCCACGGGGCTGTCCCGCCGGCTGCACCGGCCGGTCCGGCTGCACCGGTTCGCCGTGGTGGGCGCCCTGTCCGCCGGGCTGAAGCCGCAGGTCGAATCGGCCCTGGAGGTCGAACCGGACATCGCGGTCATCCTGGTCGGCGGCAACGACGTCACCAACCGCACCCCCCTGTCGGTGGCCGTGCGCTACCTGGTCGCCGCGGTCCGCACGCTGCGGGCCGCCGGCTGCGAGGTGGTCGTGGGCACCTGCCCCGACCTGGGCGCCATCCGGCCCATCCAGCCGCCGCTGCGCTGGCTGGCCCGGCGCTGGAGCCGCCAGCTCGCCGCCGCCCAGACGGTGGCCGTGGTGGAAGCGGGCGGCTGGACGGTCTCCCTCGGCGACCTGCTCGGCCCGCGGTTCGCCGCCGAGCCGGCCCGGATGTTCGCCTGGGACCGGTTCCACCCGTCCGCCGAGGGGTACGCGGTCGCCGCGGCGGCGCTGCTGCCCACCATGCTCTCCGCGTTGGGCGCGGGCCAGGAACGCCGGCCCTCGCTCGCCGGGGTCGAGGGCGTGCGGTCGCTGCCCGAGGCGGCCCACGAGGCGGCCCGGCACGCCGGCACCGAGGTCAGCGGCACCCGGGTCCGGGGCCGCGAGCGCGGGCCGGGTGGGCGCTGGGCGCAGCTGCGTCGGCGGGCCTTCTTCGGCGTCGGCGCGGTGCCGCAGCCCGGCGCCGCCGGCGACCCCGCCCAGCTGGAGGGACTGGCATGAGCGGGGCGGCGGGGGCATCATCAGCAGGCACAACGTGTGCCATGCTCATGTCGACGCCGTTTCGCCACGAGCAGACCGGCCCTCGGGCCGTGGGAGCTGGGGAGGTGTCGCCATGACCGAGCGTAACGAGCTCGCGGTCCGGCTCGGTCGGGCCGCCGCGCTCTCCCTGCTCGCCGGCACGGTGGGCGGGGCGGCGGTCCTCGCCGGCCAGGCCATCGCCGCCCGCAGCCGGGAGTACGCCCAGCCCGAGCTGGGCCTGGCGCTGCGCGCCACGGTCGGCCGGGCGGACGCCCCGCCGCTGCGGCTGGTGCTGCTCGGCGACTCGTCGGCGCTCGGCGTCGGCGTCGAACGCTTCGAGGAGACCATCGGCGGCCAGCTCGCCCACCTGCTGGCCGAGGGACCCACCGGCCGGCGGGTCCACCTGTCCAGCGTGGGGGTCTCCGGGTCCCGCTCCACCGATCTGGCCACCCAGGTGGCCCGGGCGCTGCTCGGCGAGCGGCCCGACGTGGCGGTGATCCTCATCGGGGCGAACGACGCCACGGGGCTGGCCCGCCCGGCCGACGCCGCGGCCTACCTCGGCTCGGCGGTGCGCCGGCTGCGCGAGGCGCACGTCGAGGTGGTCGTGGGCACCTGCCCCGACCTCGGCGCGGTCCGCGCGGTCGCGTCCCCGCTGCGCCAGGTGCTCGGCTGGTCGGGGCGGCGGATGGCGCGCGCCCAGACAGCCGCCGTGCTCGACGCCGGCGGCGGTGTCGTCGACCTGGGCACCGAGACCGGCCCGGTGTTCCGGGCGGATGCCGGCACCCTCTGCCACGACGGCTTCCACCCCTCCGCCGACGGCTACCGGGTCTGGGCGCACGCCCTGCTCCCGGCGGTCGAGGCGGCCGCCACTGTCGCCCACCGGCACCACCACTGAGCGCCGGCGGGTGACATTTCCCGCCCGCTGAGCAGCTTCCGTCGCAAGTTACTCGCGGGTTAACGTTGGTTTCATGCCGATTGAGTCGCCCCGCGACGCCGTCATCGTCGCCACCGCCCGGTCCCCCATCGGCCGCGCGATCAAGGGTTCCCTGCGGGAGGTCCGCCCGGACGACCTCGCCGCCACCATCGTCCAGGCCGCCCTCGACAAGGTCCCGGCGCTCGATCCCACCACCATCGACGACCTCTACCTGGGCTGCGGCCTGCCCGGCGGCGAGCAGGGCTTCAACATGGCCCGGGTGGTCGCCACCCTGCTGGGGCTGGACGGCCTACCCGGCGCCACGCTGACCCGCTACTGCGCCTCCTCGCTCCAGACCACCCGCATGGCGATGCACGCGATCCGGGCCGGCGAGGGCGACGTCTTCATCTCCGCCGGTGTGGAGACCGTCTCCCGGTACGCCCGGGGCAACTCGGACACCCTGCCGCCCGAGGCGCAGGCGCTGGTCGGCGGCGGGTGGGAGAACCCGCGCTTCGCCGAGGCCCGCGAGCGCTCGAAGGCCCGGGCCCAGGGCGGCGCCGAGGTGTGGACCGACCCGCGCGAGGCCGGCCAGCTCCCCGACATCTACCTGACCATGGGCCAGACGGCGGAGAACCTCGCCCAGGTCCACGACGTCACCCGCGCGGACATGGACGCGTTCGGCGTGCGCAGCCAGAACCTCGCCGAGAAGGCGATCGCGGACGGCTTCTGGGCCCGCGAGATCACCCCGGTCACCACGCCGGACGGCACCGTCGTGAGCACCGACGACGGCCCGCGCCCCGGGGTCACCCTGGAGGCGGTCGCCGGCCTGAAGCCGGTCTTCCGCCCGGACGGCCGGATCACCGCCGGCAACTGCTGCCCGCTCAACGACGGCGCCGCCGCCGTGGTGGTCATGAGCGCCGAGCGGGCGCGGGAACTGGGGCTCACGCCGCTGGCCCGGATCGTCTCCACCGGCGTCACCGCGCTCTCGCCCGAGATCATGGGCCTGGGCCCCGTCGAGGCGTCGAAGCAGGCGCTGAAGCGGGCCGGCATGACCATCGACGACGTCGACCTGGTCGAGATCAACGAGGCGTTCGCCGCCCAGGTGATCCCGTCGTACCGGCAGCTCGGCATCCCGGAGGAGAAGCTGAACGTGATGGGCGGCGCGATCGCCGTCGGCCACCCGTTCGGCATGTCCGGCGCCCGGATCACCGGCACCCTGCTCAACGCCCTGGAGTGGCACGACAAGACCATCGGTCTGGAGACCATGTGCGTCGGCGGCGGCCAGGGCATGGCCATGGTGCTCGAACGCCTGAACTGAGGTCGATTCACCGGACCGGGAGCCGGGTACGGGAGGCGCCATGGCGACCGTCGTGGAACGCGAGCGCAAGTACTCCGGCGACGAGGGATTCCGGCTGCCCGACCTGACGGGGTGCGGTGGCGTCGCGACGGCGTCCGACGCCACCGCCCTCGACCTGGACGCGGTCTACTGGGACACCGCCGACCTCCGGCTGGCCCGCAGCGGATACGCGCTGCGGCGGCGGACCGGCGGGCACGACGCGGGCTGGCACCTCAAGGTGGGCGCGGTCGGCGGAGCGCGCACCGAGCACCAGTTCCCGGCCGGTCCGGAGGACGCCGACCCGCTGGCCGAACTGGTCGCGCTCTTCCGGGGCGCGTCCCGGGGCCGGCCGGTCGCCCCGGCCGCGCGGGTCGTCACCCGCCGCCGGGAACGCCGCCTGCTGGACGCGGCCGGCCGCACCCTGGCCGAGGTGGCCGAGGACGACGTACGGGCCGAGGACCTGGTCGGCGGCGAGCGGCAGACCTGGCACGAGATCGAGGTCGAGCTGGTCGACGGCGACGAGGCGCTGCTCGACGCCGTCGACGACCGGCTGCGCGCGGCCGGCGCCCGGACCGTCCCGGTCTCGAAGTCGCACCGCGCCCTCGGCGGCCGGCTCGCCGCCACCCGCCCGGCACCCGCCGACCCGGCGGCCGCGCCCGTGGTCGACTACCTCACCGCCCAGCGCGACACGCTGATCGGCCACCACGCCGGCGCGCTCGGCGGCGACGAGGACGCCGTGCACGACATGCGGGTTGCCGTCCGCCGGCTCCGCTCCACGCTGCGGACCTTCCGCGGGCTGTGGGACCGGGCGGAGAGCGAGGGCGTACGGGCGGAGCTGCGCTGGCTGGGCGGGCAGCTCGGGCCGGTCCGGGACGTCCAGGTGATGGCCGCCCGGCTGGCCGACGCCGTCCACGCGGAACCGGACGAGCTGGTGCTCGACCCGGTCGAGGCCCGGTTCGCCGAGCGGTTCGCCGCCGACCTGGCCGCCGCCCTCGACGGGCTGCGCGCCGCGCTCGGCTCCGACCGCTACACCGACCTGCTGCGCCGGCTGGACGCGCTGGTGGAGGGGCCGACCGCGCGGGCCGTACGGCCCCGGTGGGTGACCCGCCGGGTGCGTCGCGCGGTGACCCGCTTCGACGAGCGGCTGGACCGGGCGCTGGCCGGCGGCGGGGACGACGACACCGCGCTGCACGAGGCGCGCAAGGCGGGCAAGCGGGCCCGGTACGCCGTCGAGGTGCGCCGGCCCGACGCGAAGCTGGTGGACCGGTTGAAGGACCTCCAGGACGCGCTCGGCGCGCACCAGGACTCGGTGGTGACCCGGGAGGTGCTGCGCGAGCAGGCGCTGCGCGCGTACGCCGACGGCGAGAACACCTTCACCTACGGCCTGCTGCACGCCCGCCAGGCCGCAGTGGCGGACCGGGCCGGGCCGGCGCTGGCCCGGGCGCGGGACCGGGCCCGCCGCCGGAAGGTGCGGCGCTGGCTGAAGGGCTGACCGGGGCTACAGGGCGGACCGGGTCCGGGCGACCGCGGCGGCCGCCCCGGCCAGCACCGGCTCCGGCGCGTCGGCCGCCAGCAGGTCGGCGGTG
The DNA here is from genome assembly GCF_024213425.1 of Micromonospora sp. A3M-1-15. Lineage (NCBI taxonomy): Bacteria > Bacillati > Actinomycetota > Actinomycetes > Micromonosporales > Micromonosporaceae > Micromonospora > Micromonospora sp. A3M-1-15. The sequence continues at coordinate 1,579,823 of NZ_JANAVK010000001.1, forward strand.
ACCACCCGGAGCTGGTCGGGCAGGGCCAGGTCGCTGGGCAGACGGGGCACGTCGCGGCGCGGCTCCCCCTCGGCGTCGGCCGCCAGGTTGGCGATCTCCTGGACCAGCTTGTGCACGAGGTCGGCGCGGGACACGTTGCCGCCCTCGGCCGCCGCCGACCAGCGCGGCTGCTCCCAGTGCCCGACCTGTCGGACCAGCAGTGTCACGGCCCGGTCCAGTTCCGCTGCGCTCATCGCGGTGGATTCTACGGTCAGCGGCGGACGTAGCTGAGCAGGCGGAGGATCTGCCAGTACAGGAAGATCAGCCCGACCAGCAGCCCGAAGGCGCAGAACCAGGCGTACCGGCGGGGCAGGCCGTTGCGGGCCGACCGCTCGACCAGGTCGAAGTCGAGGACGAAGCTGAGCGCCCCGGCGATGATGGCGACCACCGAGAAGAGGTACGGCAGCCAGCCGACCCGCGCCGTGAGGCTGTAGACCTCGGCGCCCTGCCGCCCGGTGAGCAGGTAGGTGACCAGGTTGACCAGGCCGATGGCCACGATGCCGATGAGCGTGCCGAGCACCAGCCGGGCCAGCCGCGGGGTGGCCCGGATCAGCCGGGCCCGGTAGAGCAGCGCCATGCCGAGGAAGACCCCGAAGGTGCCGATCACCGCCTGCGCCACGATGCCCGGGTAGACCAGTTCGAATGCCCGGCTGGCCACCCCGAGCAGCACGCCCTGGAGCACCGCGTAGCCCGCGATGAGCGGCGGGTTGGTGATCTGCTTCAGGGAGATGACCAGCACGAGCACGAGGCTGGCCAGGGCGCTGCCGGCCAGCGCCGCGGAGATCCAGACCGCCTGCGGCACGAGCACCCAGGCCACCGCCGCGGTGACGCCGGTGAGCAGCAGCAGCCCGACCGTCCGGCTGACCACGTCGGCCACCGTCATCGTGTCGGCGGCACCTACGCCGAGCACCTGCCGCTCGGTCCGGCCCACGTCGTCCAGCCGGTCCAGCACCGGGTTGGCACTGCGCACCGCGACCTCCTCGCGCCGACGTACCCCGGCTCCCACTCTGCCCTCGGCGGCCCGGCGGCGACGGGCAAACGACGACGCCCGCCGCCGCGGGCGCGGCAGGCGGGCGTCGCAGGTCGGGCGGGGTCGGTCAGTCGTCGCCCTGGAAGTAGCTGAGCAGGCGCAGGATCTCCAGGTAGAGCCAGACGAGGCCGACCACGATGCCGAACGCGGCCGTCCAGGAGTAGCGCTGCGGGAGCCCCATCCGGACACCCTCCTCGATCTCCGCGAAGTTGAGCACGAAGCTCAGCGCGGCGACCACGATGCAGACCAGGCTGAACCCGATGGCCAGCGGGCTGCCGTCGCGGAGGTGGGTGTTGACGCCGAAGAGCGCGAGCACCAGGTTGATCAGCATGACGCCGAAGAGGCCCGCGATGATCGCCACCATGATCCGGGCGAACTTCGGCGTGGCCCGGATGATCCGCGCCTTGTAGATCATCGCCATCAGGAAGAAGACGCCGAAGGTGGCGACCACGGCCTGGAGCACGATGCCGTCGTAGAAGGTGTCGAACGTCTTGCTGACCATGCCGACGAAGACGCCCTCGACGATCGAGTACGCCACCACGAGCGCCGGGTTGGCCATCCGGGAGAACGAGATGATCAGGCCGAGGACCAGGCCGACCACCGCGGCGCCGATCCAGGCGACGCCGGTCAGGGCGTCCGGCACGAGCACCCAGGCCGCGGCGGCCGAGGCGCCCAGGATGCCGAGCATCAGCACCGTCTTGACGACCACGTCGTCGAGCGTCATGGGGGTGACGGTCGGCGGGGCCGCCGGGTAGCCGTGACCGGTCGGGTACGGCTGCTGCTGCGGGTAGGGCTGGTACTGCTGGGGATATCCGGGCTGACCGTACGGCCCGGGCTGGGCGTACCCGGCCGCCCGCTCCCGCTCAGCCGCCTGGCCGAGCCGGGCGAGCACCGGGTTCGTGGACTTCACTTCTCAGGCCTCCCTCAGGGGGTCGATGCACGTGAACGTGCCTCTCCAGGGTAAACGGGGTGGCAACGCCCTGCGCGGCGCGAAGCTGTGGGAAAGCTGAGAGTCTGGTGCCCGGGGCGGGGGTCGAACCCGCACGCCTTGCGGCAGCCGCTTTTAAGGCGGCCGTGTCTGCCGTTCCACCACCCGGGCGGGTGAACACCGGCGCGCCGACACGCGGCGGTGCAGGTCTCACCGTAGCGGCTGCGCCGCGGCCGGGCGTACCCCGAGGGGCCCGGCCGATATGGTCGAGGCCGTGACCAGCGCCGCCCGCACAGCCCCCGGGCCCGACCCCGACCAGGCACTCCGCCTCGACCCGGCGCCCCGCCCGGGCCGGGCGGCCCGGCTGCTGGCCGCCGGCCGCCGGCACCGCGCGGACCTGCTGGCCGGGCTGCTCTTCGCCGTGCTCGCCGGCTGGCTCACCCACGGGCTGTGGCCGGCGCCCGGGCAACGGGTGCTCGCCCTCAACCCGGCCGACCAGACCCTCTACGAGTGGTTCCTGGCCGCCGACTCGCGCGCCCTGTTCGGCGACTTCGGCCTGATCACCGACCGGCTCAACGCGCCGGACGGCGTCAACCTCATGACCAACACCACGGTCATCGCGCTCGGCGTGCTGCTCGCCCCGGTCACCCTCGTCCTCGGGGCGCCGGTCACCTTCGCCCTGCTGGCCGCGGCCAACCTGGCCGGCACGGCGCTGGCCTGGTACCTGCTGTTCACCCGGACGCTGCGGGCCCGCCGGCTCGCCGCCGGGCTCGGGGCGGCGCTCTGCGGCTTCGGCCCCGGCATGGTCTCGCAGAGCAACGCCCACCTGCACATGACCGCGCAGTGGCTGGTCCCGGTGATCGTCTGGCTGGTGGTCCGGCTGCTCCGGGCCGCCGACCCGGCCGGCCGGCCGTACGGCCCGGACCGCCGCCGGCTGGCCACCTCGTCGCTCGGGCTGGCCGTCACCGTCACCCTCCAGGTGTTCATCGGCGAGGAGGTGCTGTTCCTCACCGCGCTCACCCTGCTGGTCATGGCCGTCGCGTACGGGCTGGCCGACGGGGCGCTGCTGCGCCGGGCGCTGCCGGGCTTCGCCGGCGGGCTGATGTGCGCCGCCGGGCTGGCCCTGTTCGTGCTGGCGTACCCGCTGTGGCACCAGTTCGCGGGGCCGCAGGGCGTCTCCGACGGGATGTTCAGCCCGCACTACTTCTCCGCCGACCTCACCGGCTGGACCCGGCTCTCGTCGCTGTCCGTGCTGGGCGGCGACGACGCGGCCCGCCTGACCACCGGCCCGGCCGAGTTCAACACCTTCCTGGGCTGGCCGCTGCTGCTGGTCGCCGTCGGCTGCGCGCTCTGGCTGGGCCGGCGCGCCCTGGTGGTCGCCTGCCTCGCGGGGGCGCTGGTCATGGCGGCGCTGTCGCTCGGCCCCGAAGTGGTGGTCGGCGGGGAGCGGACCGGGGTGCCCGGCCCGTACGCCCTGCTCGCCGGGTTCCCGGTGGTCGACGGCGCGCTGCCGACGCGGTTCGGCCTGGCGGTGCTGCCGCTGGTCGGTACGGTGCTCACCCTGGCCGTGCACCGCGCGCTGGGCGAGCGGGGACGGGCCCGGCGGCTGGTCCCCCTCGCGGTCGGCGCGGCCCTGCTCAGCGTCTTCCCCGTGCCGCTGCCCACCACCGACCGGCCGCCGCTGCCCGAGTTCGTCACCGGCGGGCACTGGCGGCAGTGCGTACGCCCCGGCGGGGTGCTCGTGCCGGTGCCCACGGCCACCCCGAAGGATCCGTGGCCGATGCGCTGGGGCACCGCGGCCGACGCCGCCTTCGGCATGCCGGAGGGCTTCTTCATCGGCCCGTACGGCCGCAACGGCTCGGCCACCATGGGCACGTACCAGCGCCCCACGTCCGCGCTGCTGGCCGACGTGGCCAGGCGGGGGGTGGCGCCGGCCGTCGGTGACCGGCAGCGCCGGCAGGCCGCCCGGGACATCGAGTTCTGGGGCGCCTCCTGCGTGGCGCTGACCGACGACGCGCCGCACGCGGAGACCCTGCGCCGCACCCTCGAACAGCTCTTCGGGCCGGGCACCCGGATCGCCGACGCCTGGACCTGGCGGTTCTGAGCCCGGAAACGGCGAAGGGCCCCTCCCGTACGGGAAGGGCCCTTTCCGGTCGTCTCAGACGCGCGCGCCGACCGGCGGCGCGGACGCCTCGGCGAACTCCTCGCGCGGGTCGTGCAGCTGGCCCAGGGCGACCACCTCGCGCTTGAGGACGAACGCCAGCGTCCAGTCGACCACGACCCGGACCTTGCGGTTGAACGACGGGATCCGCGACATGTGGTACGTGCGGTGCATGAACCAGGCCGGCCAGCCGGTCATCTTCACGCCGTAGACCTGCGCCACGCCCTTGTGCAGGCCGAGGCTGGCCACGCTGCCGACGTGCTTGTGCTTGTAGTTGACCGGCTCGCGCCCGCGGATCACGTTCGCGATGTTGTCGGCCATCCGGGCGGCCTGCCGCACCGCGTGCTGCGCGCTCGGCGAGCAGAAGTTGCCCGGCTCCTTGGTCAGGTCCGGCACCGCGGCACAGTCACCGGCGCTCCACGCGCCCTCGACCACCCGGTCACCGTCCACGATCTGGAGGGTGGGCAGGCAGGTGACCCGGCGCCGCTCGTCGCGCGGGAAGTCCGTCGCGTCCAGCATCGGCGACGGCTTCACGCCGGCCGTCCAGACGATCGTGTCGGACGGGAAGACCGAACCGTCGGAGAGCTTCGCCACCCCGTCGACGCAGGACTCCAGCCGGGTGTCCAGCCGGATGTCCATGTTCCGCTTGAGCAGCTGCTGCACCGTGTAGGCGCCCATGTCCCGGTCGACCTCGGGCAGCACCCGCTGGGTGGCTTCGACCAGCACCCAGCGCATGTCGTCCGGCTTCAGCTCCGGGTAGTAGCGCAGCGCGTCCCGGGCCATGTCCTCCATCTCGGCGAGCGCCTCGATGCCGGCGTAACCGCCGCCGACGAAGACGAAGGTCAGCGCGCGGCTGCGAACCTCGGGGTCGGTGGTGGCGGCCGCCACGTCCAGCCGGTCCAGCACGTGGTTGCGCAGGAAGATGGCCTCACCGATGGTCTTGAACCCGATGCCGTGTTCGTGCAGGCCGGGGATCGGGAGGGTGCGGGAGACCGATCCGGGGGCGACCACGACGTGGTCGTACTGGATCTCGCGGGTCGGGCCGCTGATCGGCTGCACGACGGCGGTCAGGCGGTCGTGGTCGATCCGGGTGACCGTGCCGGCCACGACCTTGCACTTGCGCAACTCCCGCCGCAGCGGCACCACAGCGTGCCGCGGGGAGATGTTGCCCGCCGAAGCCTCCGGGAGGAACGGCTGGTAGGTCATGTGCGGCTGCGGGTCGACGACGATGACCTCGGCCTCACGGGAGCTCAGCTTCTTGGACAGGCGCAGAGCGGCGTACAGGCCCACGTGCCCGGCACCCACGACAAGGATCCGCTTCGGATTCACGTCATCTATCTTTCCCCGGGGGCCTCGGCTAATCCCGATCGAGACCCCGTTCTGTGACGGAGCACAACCCCTGTGACCTGCGCAACTTTGCGCGGCGTCCCGCTATCTGCGACGCAGGAGCCAGGCCAGGAGGCCGCTGACGCCCACCGCGACCAGCAGCCCCACCACGGTCGCCACCTGCGACCCGGCGTCCCCGCCGGCCCCACCGAGCGAAGCCAGCACGATGCCGAGCACGGCGCCGGCCAGCACCACCCCGCCGGCCCGGGCCAGCCAGCGCAGCACCAGGTCGGGGTCGACCACCGCGTCGTAGGGCAGCAGGGCGGCCAGCGCGCAGAGGGTGTGCGCCAGATAGAGCAGGGTGGCCACGGCGAGCAGCCGCCACAACGCCGGCGGCCGGTCGAAGCCCAGCGTGGCGAGCAGCCAGCCGCCCACGGTCACCAGCGCCGCGAAGGTCGGCCAGAGCCGGCGCGGACCGACCGCCGGCAGCACCGCCACCACCGTGAGGGCCAGCAGCGACCGCGGCGTGAAGGCCTGCGCCGGGTACGCGACCAGGAAACCGACCAGCACCGCGAAGAAGATGCCGGCCCGCACCAGCAGCGGCGTCGGGCTGACCCGCCCCACCGCGTACCGGAGCGCCCGCACGCGCTCGGTCATCCCCTCGACGAGGTCGTTCATCGGCGCCACTCTTCGTTCGCGACTGCGGGACTCCGCTCCGCTGCGTTCCTCGCGCTCACCGCATGCCCGCCTTCGGGGCCGTCGCCAGGCGTGCCACGTCGCGCAGCACCTGGTCGAGGCTGCCGGCGCCGGCCCAGCGCACCACCGGCACGCCGTGCTCGCGGAGCTGACCGATCATCGTGGCGCGGTCCAGCCGCCACAGCCGGTACGCCACCTCGGCCCAGCCCCGGTCCTTCGGCACCGGCAGCTCGGCCGGCAGGGTGTCCACCGCGACCACGAACCGCCCGCCCCTGGCCATCCGGGCCAGCATCTGCGCCGACCGCTCGTCCAGCAGCGGTGTGAGCACCACCACGAGCGCGTCGGAGGAGAGCAGCTGCGGGCCGAAGACCTGGTCGTACGGCTCGTGCGGGGAGGACTCGGCCTTGACGTCGAGCAGCCACTCCAGCACGGTCAGGTACTGCCGCCGGCCGGTGGCCGGGCGCAGCCGGCGGGCCGCCGGACCGTATTCCAGCAGCGCTACCCGGTCACCGCGGTGCAGGTAGTGCTCGGCGATCGCGGCGGCCGCCCGGACTGTGGTGTCCAACACGGACGCCGGGCCGCGTACGCCGCCGGAGCGGCCCGCCTCGGCCAGCACGTCGAGCAGCACCACCACCTCGGCGTCCCGGTCGGAGAGGGTGGCCGCCACGTGCAGCTGGCGGGCCCGCAGCGAGACCCGCCAGTCGATCCGGCGCAGCCGGTCCCCGGGCGCGAAGACGCGGACCCCGGCCAGCTCGCCGCCCTCCCCCGGCCGGCGCGAGTGGTGCGCGCCGACCAGACCGGCGGCCCGGGGCATCGCCTCCACCGCCTCGAACGGCTCGGTCATCGGGTAGACCCGCGTCCGGACCGCGTCGGTGACCACGGCCCGCGACACGAGCAGCCCGTCCGCGGCGGCCACCCGGGCGCCGGCCGGGCCGATCGGGTGCCGCCCCCAGCGCAGCGCCGTCCCGGTCAGCTCCAGGTCGACGGCGGAGCCGGACGGCACCGAGGTCACGAAGGGCCGGTCGGCGCCGCCGGAACGGCTCACGTCCACCCCGGACCCGCCGAAGCCGACCTTCTCCACCCGCAGCCAGCGCGACATCCGGGTCCGCACCACCGCCACGTCGTAGGAGACGGTGTCCGGGTTGGCCACCGCCACGGTGGCGGCCATCGGCGCGCCCTCGACCAGGTGCGTGTCCCCGACGCCGATCTCCAGTTCGGGCAGCGCGGTGGGCCGGCGGCGCAGCGCGTACGCGGTGCCCAGCGCGAACGGCGTGGCCAGCACGACCAGGTCGATCCGGCCGAGCAGCACCGCCGCGACCAGCAGCAGGCCGGTGAGCAGCACGGCACGGCCGAGCGCCCAGGTGGGCGCCCAGCCGCTCGCCGGTTCCTGTCGGTCGGTCATCAGCGCCCGACGGGTCCGGCCGCGTAGCTGGGCAGCGCGCCGCTGGCGGGGGCGGGCGTGGACTCCAGCACCTCACCGACCACGAAGGACGGATCGACCCGGCGCAGCCACATCTCCGGGCGCAGGGTGATCCGGTGCGCCAGCGCGGGCACCGCCACCGCCTTGACGTCCTCCGGCACCACGTAGTCGCGGTTGGCGAGCACCGCGCGTACCCGGGACAGCAGCAGCAGCGCCAGCGAGCCGCGCGGCGACGCGCCGACCAGTGCGGACGGGTGCTCGCGGGTGGCCGCGGTCAGCGCCACGACGTACCGGCCGATCGAGTCCTCGACGACCACGTCCTCCAGCGCGGCCTGCATGGCGCGCAGCGTGGCGGCGTCCACCACCGGCTTGATCTCGGCCTCCTCGCGGCGGCGGGCGATACGCCGTTGCAGCACCTCCCACTCCTCGTCGTGGTTCGGGTAGCCGAACGAGACCCGGAGCAGGAACCGGTCGAGCTGGGCCTCGGGCAGCGGGTAGGTGCCCTCGTACTCGATCGGGTTGGCGGTGGCGAGCACGTGGAACGGCTCGTCCAGCCGGTAGGTGACGCCCTCGACCGAGACCTGCTTCTCCTGCATCGCCTCCAGCAGCGCCGACTGGGTCTTCGGCGGGGTCCGGTTGATCTCGTCGGCGAGCAGCAGGTTGGTGAAGACCGGGCCGGCGCGGAACGAGAAGTCGCCGCTGCGCTGGTCGTAGAGGAAGGAGCCGGTGACGTCGGCGGGGAGCAGGTCCGGGGTGAACTGGAGGCGCCGGAAGTCCAGCCCCAGGGCCTGCGCGAACGAGCGCGCGGTGAGCGTCTTGCCCAGGCCGGGCAGATCCTCCAGCAGCACGTGGCCGCCGGCCAGGATGCCGGCCAGGACCAGCTCCAGCGCCTCCCGCTTGCCGACCACGACGGTGCCGACCGCGTCCAGCACCGCGCGGGCCAGCCGGCCGACCTCGGCGGGGGGCATGCTCCGGTCCACGTCGTTCATGACAGCTTCTCCAGTTCGGCGACGATCGCCGCGAGGTCGCGCGGCGTCGGGGGGCGGCGGGCGGGGGTGCCGAGGAACGTCCACAGCCGCTCGCCCAGCAGGGCGCGGGCACGGGCCGGATCGGACTCACGGGTGACACCGTGCTTCTGGCGCAACCGCTCGTCGGCCAGCTCGCCGAGGCGGGGCAGCACCCGCTCGGTGAACCGTTCCCGGTTGTCGGAGCACCAGTCCAGCGGGCGTTCCCACCCGTTGATGGCGTCACGGAGCGCGTCCCGGGCGGCCCAGTTCCAGGTGCCGGGCTCCTCGCCGGCCGGGGCACGGCCGCCGGCCCGGGGCGGCGGCGGGGGCGACAGCGCGGCGGTGACCCGGCGGACGGCGAGCACGGCGAGCACGCCCGCCACGATGATCCAGAGCGAGACCTGGAGGCCGACCGCGCGCAGCCCGACGACGACCACCACCACGATCGCGGCGGTGACCGCCAGGGTCCGCAGCACCCAGCGCGCCCGCCCGCCGCCCGGCCGGGGCGCCTGCTCGGCGGGCTCCTCGGCGAACGAGAGCAGGTCGTCGATGCTGGTGCTCATGGCGTCATCTTCGTTCGCGACTGCGGGGCTCGCAGACCCGGCTCACTCCTCGCGCTCACGGCGTCGCCTCGCCGGCGGCCACCGTGGTCAGTTCGCCGCGCAGCCGGCGCAGGGCGGCCCGGGCCTGGTCGCGCATCCGCTCGTCGACGGTGTGGGTGGCGTACCGGGCCTCGCGGTAGACGTGCGCGAAGCCGTCCAGCACGTCGGCGCTGGCGATGGCCGGGACGCCGGCCGCCGGGTCGCCGCGCAGCAGCCGGCTGACCAGGTCGGTGGGGGTGTCCCCGGCGCGCCGGGGCACGCCGGCCTCGTCCGCGGCCTCCTCCAGCCGGACCCAGCAGGCGATCACCGCGGTGCGCGGGTCGGTGGACCGGTCGTCCAGGTCCTCCAGGCCGGCGTCCAGCGCGGCCACCACCTCTCGGGCGGTGCCCTCGGCGGTGCGCCGCGCCCGCTGGGTGGGCACCGCGCGGGTGGTCCGGCGCAGCGCCCCGCCCAGCACGGTCCAGAGCACGTACCCGACGACGGCCAGCACGGCCGCACCGAGCAGCACGACGGCCGTGGTGGCGAGCCACCCCGGGATGCCACCCGAGGTGGTTTCTCCCAGGTCTCGGGGCTCGACCGTGATCGAGGGCGCGGGCTCGGCGGAGGGGTAGTCCGGCACGTACGGGATGTTGTCGGCGGCGGGCGGGATCCGGCTCGCCCCGATGGTGGAGTGCCCGGCGGCGAGCGCGGCGACGGCGAGCAGCAGGGTCACCGCCGCGACCGGCCACCACCTGCGCAGCACGCCGAGGTCCATCCCACCGCCCCACGCAATCCTCAGTCCACCCCGGCCAGGTCCTTCGCCCGGGCGAACACGTCGTCCAACATCGCTGGTGTCAGCCGCCCGGTGAAGGTGTTCTGCTGGCTCACGTGGTAACAGCCGAGCAACGCCGGTGCGGACGTGCCGGACCAGTGTGCCCCATGACCGAAGGCCGGGCGCGGCGTGGGCGGGCGCTGCCCGTACACGTGGCGCAGCACCGGCCACCACGCGGCCCAGGCGAACGCCCCCAGGGCGACCACAACGCGCAGCGTGGGCCGGATCAGCGCGACCTCACGGTGCACCCACGGCGCGCAGGTGTCCCGCTCGGCCGGGGTGGGCTTGTTGTCCGGCGGCGCGCAGCGCACGGCGGCGAAGATGCGGGTGTCCCGCAGGGCGAGGCCGTCGTCGGCGGACACGCTTGTCGCCTGGTTGGCCAGCCCGGCCCGGTGCAGCGCGGCGAAGAGCACGTCCCCGGAGCGGTCCCCGGTGAAGATCCGGCCGGTGCGGTTGCCGCCGTGCGCGGCGGGCGCCAGGCCGAGGATGCCGATCCGCGCGTCCGGCGGGCCGAAGCCGGGCACCGGCCGCCCCCAGTAGTCCTGGTCGCGGAAGGCCGCCCGCTTGACCCGGGCGACCTCCTCCCGCCAGGCGACCAGCCGCGGGCAGGCGAAGCAGTTGCTCACGGCCCCGTCGAGGTCGGCCAGGTCGGTCGCCCGCGCGGCGCGGGCGACCACCTCGGCGGGGGTACGCGGCTCAGCCAAGCTTCGCCCGGAAGAGTTCCAGCGTGCGGGCCCAGGCGGTGGCGGCGGCCCGCTGGTCGAAGTGCTCCGGCCGGTCCTCGTTGAAGAACGCGTGGGCGGTGCCCGGGTAGTCGTAGGTCTGGCAGGTGCCGCCGGCCGCCTCGATGGCCCGGCGTACGCTCTGCACCCCGTCGGCGGCGGAGAGGCCGTCCGCCTCGGAGCAGTGGACGAGCGCGGCTTTGCCGGCGTAGCCAGCCCAGTCGGTGCGGCCGGCGTTGTCCGCCGCGCCGGTGCGGCCGGCGTTGTCCACCGCGCCGGTGGGCATGCCCTCCCAGGGCAGCCGCGGGTAGAAGCCGGCCGTGGCGACGATCCGCTCGGAGAACGTGCCGGACCAGAGTGCCAGGCTGGCGCCGGCGCAGAACCCGGCGCAGCCCACCTTGCCGGCGACCTCGGGCCGGTTGGCGAGGTATTCGGCGGCGGCCGCGATGTCGCTCGCCGCCTCGTCCATCTGGGTGCTGTTCAGCATCTGCCGCGGCTCACTCGGCTTGCTCGCCGGGCCGCCGTGCCGGAAGTCGGGCGCGAGGGCGACGAAGCCGGCCTCCGCGAAGCGGTCCACCACCGCCCGGACGTGGGGCACCAGGCCCCACCAGTCCTGGATGACGATGACCGCCGGGCTGGCCGCACCGCCGGAGGGTATCGCGAGATACCCCTCGCTCGTCCCCCCGTTGCCGGTGAAGCTCACCATCTCGCCCATGGTTCCCGTCCTCCTAGCGGTCAGTCATCGTTGGCTGGTCGCACAGTGGGTGTTACGTGCGGGTAGCGTGCCACGCGCTCACCGGCCCGGGGAAGACGAAAGAACAGTGGCATTCACCTCCTGTTCGTCTCCCGGACCGGTCCGTCACCGCCGCCGCGCCCGACCGGCGGACCGCCGTGCGCCCCGGCGCCCGGTGCGGCCCTCCATCATGGACGCGCAAAGGGGCGCCCGCCGGTCGGCGGGCGCCCCTCAACGGTCGGCTTCAGCGGGTCGGCACGGGCTTCAGCGGGTCGGCACGGGCGTCGGCGTGCTCGCGCCGGGCAGGGCGGACGGGCTCACGGTCGGTGCGGGGACGGCGCTCCCGCTCGGCGCGGGAGCCACGCTCCCGCCGGGGGCCGGGGTGACGCTCCCGCCGGGGGCCGGGTCGACGCTCGGGCCGGGTGCGGGCGGGGCGTTCAGGGTCGGCGCGGCCGGCGCCGGCGGCCCGAAGGGCGCCCGGTCGGGGCAGTACGGGTAGGCGTTGCGCGGCGCGGGCATGTTGCCGCTCGCGTCCAGGCAGCTCGGCCAGCCGAGCCGGATCGGCACGCCGTTCTGGTCGAAGAGCTGGGCGTTGCGGACCAGCCGCCCCTCCTGGTCGTAGACGAAGACGTCCTCGATGCGGTCGTACCGGCGGTCGACCGCCACCTCCTGGTAGCTGTCGAACTGGTCGGAGCTGGCGTGCTGGTCGACGTTGACCAGCATCGCGAAGGAGAAGATCAGGAACGCCGCGGTGCCCAGTCGCAGCAGCCGCCGCGGCCAGCCCCGGACGCCGGGTGCGCGCCGGCCCAGCCACACCGAGGCGAGGACCGTGCCGGCGAGCAGGAACAGGCCGGCCAGCACGCTGCCGTCGAGCCGGGGAAGCAAGCCGGACGGCTCCTGGAGCACCACGGAGATCACCAGCGCCGCGAGCCAGCCGCGCAGCAGCCACCAGGCCGGACGCAGCGGGCGGAGGAACTCGCTCACCGAGGACTGCCCGAGCAGCGGGCCGAGCTGGGTGTCGAGGGCGCGGAGCTGGACGCCGGCACGCGCCTGCGCGGCGGCCAGTCGCCGACCCCGGCGCGCCGGACCGGCTCCCGCCTCGGCACCGGCGGCGGCCCGCAGTTCGGCCGCGTACGCCTCCGGCTCGCCCAGCCGGTCGACAAGCGTGCCGTCGGTCTCGGCGGCCACCTCGGCGAGGTGCTCCGGCAGGTCCTCGGTCAACTCGTCGCGCACGGCGGGCGGCAGGTCGGCCAGGGCGGCCCGCACCCGGTCGACGTAGTCCGCGATCTCCTGCCCCGTGACGGTCATGCCGCCATCCCCCGATCGTCGAGCAGTGCGTCCATGGTGGTGGCGAAGGAACGCCAGGTCTTGCCGGAGCGGGTGAGCTGATCCCGGCCGGCGGCGTTGAGTGAGTAGTACTTGCGGTGCGGACCGGACTCGCTCGGCACCACGTAGGTGGTCAGCAGGCCGGCGGCGAAGAGCCGGCGCAGGGTGCCGTAGACCGAGGCGTCGCCGACCTCCTCCAGGCCGGCCTCGCGCAGCCGGCGGAGGATGTCGTAACCGTAGCCGTCCTCGTCCTTGAGCACGGCGAGAACGGCCAGGTCGAGCACGCCCTTGAGGAGCTGCGTCGTATCCACGCTCCGCACACTAGTGTGGATTGCGTAGTACCGTCAAGAACATGGTAGCTACGTAGGCTCGGGGCATGTCGTGGAGCAGCTACGCGTCCTTCCTGGTCTTCGCCACCGTGCTGATCCTGATTCCGGGGCCGGACTTCGCCGTGGTCACCCGCAACACCCTCGCCGCCGGTAGGCGCCGGGGCAGGTGGAGCGCGATCGGGGTGACCGCCTCGAACGCGGTGCAGGGAGTGACCGCCGCCGCCGGGCTGGGCGCGCTCATCGTCCGCTCCCAGCCGCTGTTCGAGGCGATCCGGTGGGCCGGCGTGGCCTATCTGGCGTACCTCGGGGTGCAGGCGTGGCGGTCGGCCTGGCGCGGCGACCACCCGCCCCTGGCCGGCGACACCACCGCCACGCCCGGGCAGGCGCTGGCCGGGTTCCGGCAGGGCTTCCTGTCCAACGTCACCAACCCGAAGGTGCTGGCGTTCTACCTGGCCGTGCTCCCGCAGTTCGTCGGCGGCGCCGCGCCGATCGGCATGCTGCTCGCCTTCGCCCTCAGCCACGCCGTGCTCAGCCTCGCGTACCTGCTGGTCCTGGTCGCGGCGCTGGACCGGGCCCGGGACCTGCTGTCGCGGCGGCGGATCCGGCGCTGGCTGGACGGGCTGACCGGGGTGGCGCTGCTCGGCTTCGGCGCCCGCCTCGCCACCGAACGCACCTGACCGCGGCGCGCGGATCGACTTAATTTTCCCTTATGGGGCCTGCTCATCGACGCGGAACATCGGTACGGTCCCCCGATGCGACACCTCGGAACCGTGCTCGCCGCGGCCATCGTCGGCCCGCTGGCCTGGATACTCTTCGCCCTCGGCCAGGACCGGTCGGAACGGGCGTTCGCCGCCGCACAGAACGGCGGTGCACTGGACAGCGCTGATTTCGTTCGACCCGCGCTGGTGCTGGCCGCCGCCGGGATCGTGCTCGGGCTCATCGCCACGCTCCGCTTCTCCCCCCTGGGCGCGGCGCTGACCGGACTGGCCTACTCGGCCAGCTACCTGGGCCTGCTGGTCAGCCCGACCAGGGTGACGAAACTGTTCGACCACGAACTGACCCTGAGCGGCCACCCGGTCGACCTGGCGGCCCCGCTCCGGACCGGGACGACGCTGCTGGTCGGCTCGCTGCTCCTCGTCGGGGTCGTGAGCATCCGCCGTTGGCAGCGGTGGCCGCGGCCCGCCGACGACACCCCCGCGTCGCCGCAGGCGGACGAGTTCATCCCGCCCGCGACCCCACGGGACCGCCCGCTGGGCGTGGACGGTCTCGGGCTGGGCACGCCCCGCAGCACCCCCGAGCCCGAGCCGGTTCGGGCCGGCGCTTCCGCCGGGGCGGACGGTTCCGACCGGAGCGGACGATCGGACTGGGCCGGGCTGCTGGCCGGCGGCTCCGCGGCCCGGTCCGGCCGGTCGCCGGACTGGCCGCGCCAGCGTTCGCGGTGAGCCGCCGACGGCTCACCGCGCCGGCTACTCGTGGTGCTGCGTCACGTTGACGACCGTGCCGTTGGGGTCGCGGACGAAGAACCGGCGCAGCCCCCACGGCTCGTCGGTCAACGGGTAGACGATCTCGGCCCCGGCGGCGACACAGCGGGCGTGCACGTCGTCGAGGTCGTCCACCTCGATCGACACGTCGGCGTGGACGCCGGCCCTGACGTCCAGCTTCATCACGGACAGCTGGACCTCACGCACCTCGCCGCCGAAGAACAGGATCCACTCGAGCCCGTGACCGCCGTCGAGGCCGATCAGGTCCCGGTAGAAGCGACTGCTGGCCTCGAAGTCGTCGGAGAGGATGTTCGGCTTGATCCGCTTGACCGCCATCCACCGACCCTAGGCGCCCCGACCACGCCGACACGACGCCCGGAAAGACACACCACGTCTCAGGCGCACCGTGGCCGCGGTCAAGAGCGGGGAAGGCCGCGGTACGCGTCCAGCCAGGCCCAGTCACCTGGGCAGGTCGCCAGCTCGGCGAGGCAGTGGTCGAGGGCGTCCGGCAGGGTCCTCGTGTCGACACGGATCACCTGCCGACCACCGAGTCCGGGCCCGGAGAGCAGCATGGTCCAGGGCCGGCCGTTGAACTGCGCCATCCGCTCCCGGTCGACGCGGATGAGGACGTCGACCTGCCGCCGCCCCAACTCGTCCATGAGCAGCTCGACGTCGATCACACCGGGCCGCCTCAGGCCAGGGACCAGGCGATGCCGTCGAGGATGTCGTGTTCGGAGGCGACCACCGAGGGCATCCCGGCGCGTTCCATGATGACCCGCAGGACCAGCGCCCCCGCGCCGATCACGTCGGCCCGCCCGGGGTGCATGACCGGGATGGCCAGCCGCTGCTCGCGCGTCTTGCCCAGCAGGTCGGCGGTGACCTCGGCGACCTGGTCGTACGACACCCGGGCGTGGTGGATGCGCTCCGGGTCGTACTCCTGGAGCCCCTGGGCGATGGCGACCACGGTGGTGACCGACCCGGCGAGCCCGACCAGGGTGGCGGCCTCCCGGCCCGGTACGGCGGTCAGCGCCTGGTCCACCGCGACGGCGATGTCGGCCTGCGCGGCGGCGACCTCGTCCAGGCCGGGCGGGTCGCCGTGCAGGTGGCGCTCGGTCATCCGGACGCAGCCGATGTCCATGGAGATGGCCGCCTGGACGCCGCCCTCGCGGGTGCCGACCACGAACTCGGTCGAGCCGCCGCCGATGTCGACCACCAGGTACGGCGGTTCGGCGTCGGCGGGCAGGCCGCGGACGGCGCCGGTGAAGGAGAGCCGGGCCTCCTCGTCGCCGGTGACCACCTCGGGCGCCACCCCGAGGGTCTCCTCGACCATGGCGCGGAAGTCGGCGGCGTTCGACGCGTCGCGGGACGCGGAGGTGGCGCACATCCGGACCTTCTCGGCGCCCAGCTTCTCGATCTCCGCCGCGTAGTCGGCGAGCGCGACCCGGGTGCGCTCGATCGCCTCGGGCGCGAGCCGGCCGGTCCTGTCCACGCCCTGGCCCAGCCGGACGATCTCCATCCGGCGGCTCAGGTCGACCAGCGGGGCCTGCGGCCCGGCGGACGGGTCGGGCAGGTCGGCGACCAGCAGTCGGATCGAGTTGGTCCCGCAGTCGATGGCGGCCACACGCGTCGTCACGGCTGTCACCCTACGGCAGCGGGACCGGCCGTCGAGCGGATCAGTCGTCGGCCGCGGGGCGGCCGAGCAGGTGGGCGCCGAGCGGGGTGAGGCGGTGGCGGACCGCGCCGCCGTCGCGCTCGGTGGCGAGCAGGCCGGCGGCGCGCAGCGCGGTGGCGTGCTCGGAGGCCGTGGAGAGGCTGACCCCGACGCCCCGGGCCAGCGCCGTGGTGGTGTGCGGGCCCGGCTCGGCGAGGTGACGCAGCACGGCGGCCCGGGTGGCGCCCAGCACGCCGGCGAGCGGGTCGACCGCCGGGTCGGTGGCCCGTGCCGGCATCGCGGCGGGGTACACGAGCAGGACCGGCCGACCGGGTTCGACCAGGACCCGGGGCAGCGGGCCGGCCACCGGCGACGGGAGCAGCACCATCCCCTCGCCGGTGCCGGTCACCTCGCCGCTCCACCAGGTGCGCACCTCCAGCACGGGTGGCCGCCACCGGATCGCCGGGTGCAGCCCGCCGAGGAGGCCGGCCAGCCCGCGCCGGGCCAGCCGGTGCGCGGCGTCGGCCAGCTGCCGCTGGTGGACGGTGGTGAGGGTGGACCAGTGCGGGGCCAGCACCGCCCCGAACCAGGTGTCGAGCGCCCGGCCGAACAGGTCGAGCACCGCCGGCTCGGCGGCGGCGAACCCGCGCCGCAGCGGCGTCGCGGCGACCTCGGCGTAGGCGGCGGCGACCTCCGCCCGGACCCGGCGGGCCGGGGTGGACCGGATCGCCGCGAGGCCCGCGGCCACCGAGTCCAGCCCGTCGAACGGGGTGAGGAAGTCCGGCAGCCGCCCGCGGGCCGGCAGCAGGTGCCGCAGCGACGCGGCGGCGGCGCGGACCCCGCGTACGGAGGTCGCCGCGCCGGCGGCCGCCACGAGATCCGGCGCCATGGCGACGGTGGCCGGATCGTGCAGCGCCTGGCAGGCCAGCATGGCGGTGCCGACCGGGTGCAGCCGGTCGACGAACCGTACCCGGCACAGGTCCGCCGGTCCGAGGTGCAGCCGCAGCATGGGAGCAGCGTGCCCGGCTTCGGCGACGACCGAAAGGGTTGACCGGCCCGGCTCCCGGATCCGACGGTGGAGCCCGGTCGACCCACGGGGAGGACGGGACGTGCGGCGGACGATCGCGGTGCTGGCGGGACTGGTTCTGGCGTTGACGGGTGGGGCGTGCGGAGGGAAGGGCGGGACGGTCGCCACGCCGGCGCCCGCCGAGCGGCCGGCCGCCGGGGACCATGAGCTGACCCTCCGCCACGACGGTGTGGAACGGCGCTACCTGCTGCACGCCCCGCCCGGCTACGACCCGGCGCGCCCCACGGCGCTGGTCATCGCGCTGCACTTCTTTCCCGGCAGCGGGGCCTGGATGCGGGAGCTGACCGGCCTGGACGCCCGCGCGGACCGGGAGAACTTCCTGGTCGCCTACCCGGACGGGCGGGACGGCGGCTTCAACGCGCTGATCTGCTGCGGGTCCGCGGACGACGTCGGCTTCCTCACGACGCTCACCGGCCATCTGGTCGACACCTGGCGGGCCGACCCGGACCGGGTCTACCTGACCGGCATCTCCAACGGCGGTGACCTGAGCTTCCGCCTCGCGGTGGAGGCCACCGGCCTGTTCGCGGCGATCGGCGTGGTCAGCGGCGGTTACAGCGGCCCGCTGACCGAGCCGGACAGCTACGTGCCGAAACGGCCGGTCTCGGTGATCACCTTCGTGGGCGGGCAGGACCGGTACGCCGGCATCTTCCAGGACGGGCTGCGCACCTGGCAGCGGCGGCTCGGCTGCCGGCCGGTAACGGGCAGGACGCCGGCGGCCCCGGCCGGCCTGAGCCGGGCCGACGCGCGCTGCGCCGACGGCAGCGACGTGACCGTGTGGAGCCTCCCCGAGATGGGGCACTCCTGGCCGGGCGCCACGTCGGGGCAGCTCGCCGCACGGGACGCCGGCGTCTCCGCCACCGACCTGATCTGGGAGTTCTTCGCGGCTCACCCGCGACGCACGTGAGGCGGGTCAGAGGCGCAGCAGCATGCGGCTGTTGCCGAGGGTGTTCGGCTTGACCCGTTCCAGGTCGAGGAACTCCGCGACGCCCTCGTCGTAGGAGCGGAGCAGTTGCTCGTAGACCGGCTGTGGCACCGGGGCGCCGTCGATCTCGCGGAAACCGAACGAGCCGAAGAAACCGGTCTCGAAGGTGAGCACGAAGATCCGGGCGACGCCCAGCTCGCGGGCCGCGTCGATCAGCTCGCCCACGATCCGGTGCCCGATCTTGTGCCCCCGGCAGGACGGGTCGACCGCCACCGTGCGGATCTCGGCCAGGTCCTCCCACATGACGTGCAGCGCGCCGCAGCCGACCACGGTGCCGTCGGCCGTGACCGCCACCCGGAACTCCTGCACATCCTCGTAGAGGGTGACGGTGGCCTTGCTGAGCAGCCGCCGGTCGTCGGTGTAGGTGTCCACCAGCCGCCGGATACCCCGCACGTCGGCGGTGCGGGCGCGGCGGACCACGATCTCGTCGGCGGCGGTCATCTCACTCCCCCGCGGGCACGTCCACGCAGGGGCCGGCGGCCCACCACTTCTCCACCAGGGCGAGGGTCTCGTCGCCGAACGGGTTGACCCCCGGCCCGGCGGCGAGCGCGTGCCCGAGGTGCACGTGCAGGCACTTGACCCGCCCCGGCATGCCGCCGGCGGAGATGCCGGCGATCTCCGGCACCTGGCCGATCGCCTCCCGGCGGGTCAGGTAGTCCTCGTGCGCGGCCCGGTAGCGGGCGGCCAGCTCCGGGTCCTCGGCGAGCCGTTCGGCCATCTCCTTCATGAGCCCGGCGGACTCCAGCCGGCTGCACGCCGCGGTGGCCCGCGGGCAGGTCAGGTAGAACAGCGTCGGGAAGGGCGTGCCGTCGGCCAGCCGGGGCGTCGTCTCCACCACGTCGGGCAGGCCGCACGGGCACCGGTGGGCCACCGCCCGGGTGCCGCGGGGCGGGCGTCCGAGCTGCGCGGCCACCGCGGCCAGGTCGGCCTCGGTGGCCGGCTGGCGCTCCGGCGGGGGTACGGATTCCGCCGCCGGATCCTGCGGTGGTACGACGCTCAATGGTGCCTCTCTCGTCTGTCGGTCACTTGTCGGGGCGCTCGGCGTTGGCCGCCTGCACGCTCGACCACAGGGTGTCGTACCAGGGGTCGGGCGGCTTCGGCGGCCCCGGCGTCGCGCCCTTGCCGGCGTCCTTGGCGGCCCCGTCCGGGTCGGAGAGCACCACCAGCAGCGTCTCGCCGGGCCGGCCCATGAAGAACCGCTCCCGGGCCTGCGTCTCGATGTACGCCGGGTCGTGCCACTTCTCCGCCTCGACGGAGAGCTGCTCGATCCGCTTGCGCTGGTCGGCCTGGGCCGCCTCCATCCGCTCGATGTCCCGCTGCGTGTCCAGGTACACCCGGATCGGATAGGTGTAGGCCAGGGCGAGCGCGATCAGCACCGCGAAGAGCACGGTGGCGCGCCCGGTGAAGCGCCGGGGTTGGGGTGCGGTGAGCCGCTTGACCGTGCCACCGGCCGCGGTACGCCGGGCCGCGGCGGGGCGGCTCGCGGAGCGTACCCCCTCGGTGGCGCGGGTGGCGCCGGGCGACCGGCCGGCGGCGCGCGGCTCGGCGCGGACGCCGGCGTCGCGGGCCGTCGACCGGACCCGGGCCCCGCCCGGCCGGCCGGCCTGACCCGGCCGACGGGCGGGCCGCTGGCCACCCGGTGTGCGGCGCTGCTGCATCGTCACACCCCTCCCCCGGAGCTCTCGGCTCAGGCCGAACGGTAACGCGGGAACGCGCCGGCACCGGCGTACCGCGCCGCGTCGGCCAGCTCCTCCTCGATGCGCAGGAGCTGGTTGTACTTCGCGACGCGGTCGGAGCGGGCCGGGGCGCCGGTCTTGATCTGGCCACAGCCGGTGGCGACCGCCAGGTCGGCGATCGTGGTGTCCTCGGTCTCGCCGGAGCGGTGGCTCATCATGCACTTGAAGCCGGCCCGGTGGGCCAGGTCCACGGCGTCCAGGGTCTCGGTGAGCGAGCCGATCTGGTTGACCTTCACAAGCACCGCGTTGGCGGCCTTCTCGGTGATGCCCCGGGCGATGCGCTGCGGGTTGGTCACGAACAGGTCGTCGCCGACGATCTGGATCCGGTCGCCGAGCGCCGCGGTGAGGGTGGCCCAGCCGCTCCAGTCGTCCTCGGCGAGCGGGTCCTCGATGGAGACGATCGGGTAGTCGCCGGCGAGCTTGGTGTAGTAGTTGCTCATCTCCTCGGCGCTCTTCGCGCTGCCCTCGAAGGTGTAGCTGCCGTTGTCGAAGAACTCGGTGGCGGCCACGTCGAGCGCGAAGACGATGTCGGTGCCCAGCCGGTAGCCGGCCTTCTCCACGGCCTCGGCGATCAGGTCGAGCGCGGCGGCGTTGGTCGGCAGGTTCGGGGCGAAGCCGCCCTCGTCGCCCAGGCCGGTCGACAGGTCCTTCTTCTTCAGCACCGACTTGAGAGCGTGGTAGACCTCGGCGCCGGAGCGGAGCGCGTCCCGGAAGGTGGGCGCGCCGATCGGCGCGATCATGAACTCCTGGATGTCGACGTTCGAGTCGGCGTGCGCGCCGCCGTTGAGGATGTTCATCATCGGCACCGGGAGCAGGTGCGCGTTCGGGCCGCCCAGGTAGCGGAAGAGGCTCAGCTCGGCGCTGCCGGCGGCGGCCTTCGCCACGGCCAGCGAGACGCCCAGGATGGCATTGGCGCCCAGCTCGGCCTTGTTGTCCGTGCCGTCGATGTCGATCATCTTCTGGTCGATCAGCCGCTGCTCGCTGGCCTCGTAGCCGATGAGCTGGTCGACGATCTTGTCCTCGATGTTGGCGACGGCGTTCTCGACACCCTTGCCCAGGTAGCGGTCCTTGTCACCGTCGCGCAGCTCGATCGCCTCGAAGGCGCCGGTGGAGGCGCCGGACGGCACCGCGGCGCGGGCGATCGTGCCGTCGTCGAGCCCGACCTCGACCTCGACCGTCGGGTTGCCCCGCGAGTCCAGGATCTCCCGGGCGACGATTCCCTCGATGGTTGCCACTGAGTCGCTCCTCGTTTGTGTGTTCCGGTCCGGTATGGGCCGCGACGGTGCGGCTGAGGCAGGTGTTAAACGCAGCGTATCGGTCCCCGCCTTCACGTACCTGTCTCGGGGCGGCATCCGGTGACTGAACGCGAGGGGCCTCGCCCCACGCGGACCCTCACGTGAATCCCCCACGACGACGGGCGACACGGACATTCCCGGATTAGCGGGCCTCAACCGACAACGGGTTTGCGAGAGCTTGCGTCGATCGACAAGGCTGGGCACCATGCCCGCCGCCTCGACGACTCTCCGCGTGCTCGCTGCCTCGGCCATCGCGTCGCTCTCGGTCACCGGCTGCCAGGCCCTCGACGACACCGGGGTCGCCCTCGGGCGGGCCGACCTGGTCAACGACCTCGCCGCCCGGATGGACCGGGCGCTGGAGCAGACCTGGGCCGCCGAATACCAGCTCAGCGGCGGGCGGACCGCCTCCATCGCGCAGACCGAGGAGCCGCTGCGCTCCTCGTACACCTGGCCGGACGGCAAGATCACGGTGACCCAGGAGGCGGTGAGCCGGTGCCGGACCGCGGCCGGACGCACCTTCTGCACGGTGTCGCCGCCGGTGCTGACCGCCGGCAAGCCGTCGGTGGTCGTGTACGGCGAGGCGCGCGAGCACGGGCTGGTCACCCCGCCGGCGGTGATCCGGCTGCTCACCGAGGCGGCGCTCAACCCCGAGGCGATCATCGAGCAGACCGACACCACGCTGGCCGGGCACCACGCCGCCTGCGTCGACGTCACCGGATCCGGCGACCACTTCACCGCCTGCGTGACCACGGAGGGGGTGCTGGGCAGCTTCATCGGCACCCTCGACGGCAAGCCGGCCGAGGTCACCCTGAGCCGCTACACCGACACGGTCGAGCCGGCCGCCTTCGAGCTGCCGGCCGGGGCGGCCGTGGAGGACCGCCGCCGGACCACGTCGTGAGCCCCGGCGGCGCCGGAACCCGCACGCCCCGCGACGCCGACGAACCGGACCGGACGGGCGCACCGGGCGCCGCCCCGGCCCGCTTCCTTCCCGCCGCCGACCACGGCCGGCCGCCGCACCCGGACGACCTGGGCCTCGCGGTGGCCGGGCGGAAGCTGCTCACCGGCGCCGACGGGCGGCTGCCCAGGATCGGCGAACTGGCCGCCGGGATCGGCTGGGTGCCGGTCGGCACGCTGGACGGGGTGCCGGCCTGGGCGGCCGAGGCCGCCGACCCCGACGCGCTGCCGGGCCGCTGGCGCGGGTGGCGGAGCCTCGCCGCCGACCTGCCCGAGCCGCACGCGGCCCTGGCCGGGCGGGCGCTCGCCGTGGTCACCTGGCGGCGCACGCACCGCTGGTGCGGGGCGTGCCGGACCGAACTGACCGACGTGCCCGGCGAGACCGCGCGGCGCTGCCCCGCCTGCGGGCTGACCGGGTTCCTGCCGCTCTCCGTCGCGGTGCTGGTGGCGATCACCCGCCCCGGCCGGGCCGGCGGCCCCGACGAGCTGCTGCTGGTCCGGCACGCGTACGGGCCGACCGAGCTGTGGGCGCTGGTCGCCGGGTTCGTCGAGGCGGGCGAGTCGCTGGAGGCGGCCGCCCACCGCGAGGTCGCCGAGGAGGTCGGGCTGGCCATCGACCGGCCCACCTACGTGGACAGCCAGCCCTGGGCGATGTCCGGGCCGGGCACCCTGCTCGCCGGCTTCACCGCCACCGTCACCGACCCGGCGGCCGAGCCGGTGGTCGACCCGAAGGAGCTGACCGAGGCGCGCTGGTTCCCGGTGGACGCGCTGCCGGCGGAGCTGCCTCCGGCGTACTCCCTGTCGCGCTGGCTGGTCGACGCGGCCGCCGCCCGCGGGTCGCGCTGAGGGGTCAGATCCCCAGCAGGGTCCGCAGGTGGCGGGGCGGCGGGCAGTCGTGCGCCAGCATGGCGTCGTGCCAGTCGCGCACGGGCACCCCGTCGGGCCGGGCGCGGGCGATGTCGGCCATCTCGCTGTAGCCGACGAAGTAGGTGGAGAGCTGGGTGGACGTGAGCAGCGCCCGCCGCCACTTGCCGGCCGCCTCGCCCTCCTCCTGGAAGCCGCGCCCGGTCATCAACGCCATGGCCTCCGACTCGGGCAGGTCCTCGCAGTGCACGAGCTGGTCGAGCAGCGCGTTGATGGTCATCCGGAGCTGCATCTTGAGCTGCTGGAGCCGGACCGGCAGCCCGCCGAAGCCGAGCCCGGCCATCAGCTCCTCGGTGTAGACCGCCCAGCCCTCGATGAACACCCCGGACTCGGTGAGCGCGCGGACCCGGGTCGGGCCGGCGTAGCGGCGGGCGTGGGCGAGCTGGAGGAAGTGGCCCGGCATCGCCTCGTGCACGGTCAGGTTGCGGATCATGTGGTCGTTGTATTCGCGGTAGAACGACTCGACCCGCTGCGCCGGCCAGTCCGCCGGGGTGGGCGCGATGCAGTAGAAGGTCGGCACGTCGGCCGTCTCCAGCGGGCCGGGCGAGTCGCAGTAGGCCACCGCCACGCCCCGGGCGAACTCCGGCATCTCCTGGATCACGCACGGGTCGTCGACCAGGCTGATCAGGTCGTGGGCCCGGACGAAGTCGCTCGCCTCGTCGAGGGTGACCGAGGCGAGGTCGACGATGGTGGCGTCGTCCGGGTGCTCGGCGGCGAGCAGGTCCAGCGCCCGGCGGACCGTCTCGTCGTCGGCCGGGCCGCCGACCAGCTCGACGGCCGCCGCGCGGATCTCCGCGGTGACCCGGTCGAGGTTGTCCCAGGCGCGGCGCTGGACCTCGGCGGCGCTCAGCTCGGTGTCGAGGGTGTGCCACAGCCGCGCCTCCCAGCGCCGCCGGCCCAGCCGGGGGTCGCGCCCCGGGCCGGCGTCGGCGGCCAGGCCGATGCGCAGCCAGGCCACGAACTCCTCCAGCGCGGCGATCGCCGCGGTGGCCGCCGGCTCGACCCGGTCGTGCAGCGCGGGCGCCTCGGCGAGCAGCCCGGGCACCTCGTCGCGGATCAGCGCGGCAGTGCCGGTGAACTGCCCGACCGCCGTCTCGGCGTGGATCCGCGGCATGTCGCGCAGCGTCGCGCGAGCGGTCGCCAGCGCGTCGGGTACGGCGGCCAGCCGCCCGGCCAGGTGGGTCAGCCGCTCCTCGACCGGCGCGTACGGGCGGGCCATGAGGGCGTGCAGCAGCGGACCCGGGTTGTGCCGCAGCGGGTCCCACTCGTGGCCGCGGATCTCGGTCGCCTCGAACAGCCCGCGGTCGACCATGCTGCTGAGCAGCGCGTGGTCGACCCGTTCCTCGACGTCGAGCGAGTCGGGGTCGATCTCGGAGAGCGCGTCGGCCGCGTCCTTCAGCATCGCCTGGTCGGCGGCGAGGGCATCGGCGGACAGGTCGGGCAGCCGGTCGTCGTACCGGTGGTCCCCGGCCGACGTGGCCAGCCCGGGCCGGCTCTCCAGCAACGCCTCCACGATCCGCTCGGCGAGCGGCACGAACGACTCCATGCCGACGACCCTACCGATCTCCGCCGACGTTTCCGGCGCCGCCGACGCGGGCGCGGCCCGTCCGGTCAGCCGGTCCGGTCCCCGGCGGCGCGTTCGGCGTCGCGGACGGCCTCCGCGTACGCCAGGGTGGCGCGGCGGAGGGCGGCCTCGGGGTCGATGCCGGCCTGTCTCGCGGCGGCGACCGTGGCCAGGAGGCCGGCGCCGAGTCGCGCCTCGGGGTCGACCTGGGACTCCGCCAGCGGTGGCGGGACGGCCAGGCCGATGCGACCGGCACGGTCCAGGATCTTCGCGGCCAGCGCGAGCGCGGGCTGGCTCAACGCGATGCCGTCCAGCACCGACTCGCGGGTCTTCTCGGCCCGCTTGATCCGCTCCCAGTTCGCCTCGATCTCCTCGATCGAGCCGGCCTGCGCACCGGAGAAGACGTGCGGGTTGCGGCGGACCATCTTGTCGACGAGGCCGCCGGCCACGTCGTCGACCGTCCAGCGCCTGCCCTCCGGCAGGTCCTCGGCCAGCCGGGCGTGCAGCAGCACCTGGAGCAGCACGTCGCCCAGCTCCTCGCGGAGCGCGTCGGTGTCGTCGGCGCTGATCGCGTCGTACGCCTCGTAGCACTCCTCCAGCAGGAAGCCGGCCAGGCTGCGGTGGGTCTGCGCCCGCTTCCACGGGTCACCGCCCGGGGAGGCCAGCCGGTCCATCACCTCGACCGCGTCCAGCAGCCGGGCCCCCGGCGGGTCCCAGGACCCGTACATGAGCTCCAGCTCGGCGAGCCCCGGTTGGCGGGCCAGCCGCAGCCCCAGCTCGCGGGCGAGCGCCTCGTCGCCGGCCGGGCCGGCCAGCCAGACCGCGCTGCCGTGCGCGGCCGCCGCGTCGAGCAACGCCTGCGTGCCCTCGGTCACCACGCTGACCTCGGCGCCCGTCGACCGGACCGCCGTGGCCAGCTCGCTCTCCGCGCCGGTCAGCACCGGCGCGGAGCGTACGACGTCCCAGGCGGCCGCGGTCAGCAGGCCGGCCGGCAGCCGGGGCGAGGTGACCAGCAGGACGATGCGCGCGGTCATGCTCAGGGCGCCACCGACGCGCTCGGCTCGGCCGTGCCCGGCTCGGTCGACTCGGGCTCCGGCGTGGAGATCTCGGTGACCGCGGAGCCGGGCTCGCCCAGCGGCACGGAGACCGCGGCCACGTCGCCCTTGAAGCTGAGCAGCGGGAAGAGCAGCGGGCGGTAGCGCGGGTTCACCGAGACGTCGTAGTCGCCGATCGCGTCGGCGAGCACCTTCCGGGTGGCCAGCGCGGACCGGAGCTGCGCACCGTCGAGCTGGCCGGCGGCGTCCGCGTCGCTGACGTCCGGCGGGATGGCGCCGGCGGAGCGGCCCGCCGCGATCACGGTCGCCAGCTCCTCCTGGGTGGGAGCGGCCTGCTCTCCGGCCGGCACCCCGGACAGGCAGGTGTAGAACTCGGCGACCCGCTGCGGGTAGACGGCGTCGGCCGGCAGGCCCGTCTGCTGGGCGACCTGCGCCGCGCTGACCTGCCCCTGCGGCTGGTAGCCCTTGTCGGCGGAGAGGTCGCGGCACACGTCCAGCAGAACCAGGCTGGCCACCACCTGGTCCCGGCCCGGCAGCATGGCCGAGGCCTGCTGCGCGGTGGCCGGCGAGGCGGCGAGGCCGTCCCGCATCTCGTCGAGGATCGAGGTGACCTGGTCCTCGGTGACCCGGTGGTCACCGATGTAGGCGGCGACCCCGGGCTCGGTACGGCAACCGGTGAGGGCGACGAGGCCGACCGCCACGCTGGCGACGGCGACAAGACGGCGAGCACGCATGACGGCCACTCTCTCACGGCCGGCGGCCGGCTGTGACGCCGCCCACCTCACCGCGCCCCCGACCCGGCCGGCTGCGCCGCGACCGGCTCGCTGTGTCACCTTCCGCTCGCCACTGCGGGGCTGGCAGAACCGGCCAGCTCCTCGGGCTCGCCGAGCACATCCTTGAGGAGCTGCGCGCACCACTCCAGCAGCGCCTGGTCGCGCAGCGGCTCGCCGCCGACCCGGCGGGTGCTCGGCCGGGGCACGCTGACCTGGTCGAGCGCCTGCTTGTAGACCGAGTCCGGGTGGTAGCGCTTGAGGCGGAGCTGCTTCGAGTCGGGCAGCGGCAGCGGGCCGAACCGGATGTGCTTGCCCTGCATCGACACGTCGGTGAGGCCGTACCGCCGGGCCAGCAGCCGGAACCGGGCCACCGCGACCAGGTTCTGCACCGGCGCGGGCGGCTCGCCGTAGCGGTCCGTCATCTCGGCGACCACCTCGCGCAGCCGCTCGGAGTCGCGGGCCTCGGCCAGCTTGCGGTACATCTCCAGGCGCAGCCGCTCCACGCCGACGTAGTCGTGCGGCAGGTGCGCGTCGATCGGGAGATCCACCTTGACCTCGGTCTCCTCCTCCGCGTGCTCACCCTTGAACGCGGAGACCGCCTCGCCGACCATCCGGACGTAGAGGTCGAAGCCGACGCCCTCGATGTGCCCGGACTGCTCGCCGCCGAGCAGGTTGCCGGCGCCCCGGATCTCCAGGTCCTTCATGGCCACGTACATGCCGGCGCCCAGCTCGGTGTGCTGGGCGATGGTGGCCAACCGCTCGTGCGCGTTCTCGGTGAGCGGCTTGTCCGGCGGGTAGAGGAAGTAGGCGTACGCCCGCTCCCGGCCCCGGCCGACCCGGCCGCGGATCTGGTGCAGCTGCGCCAGGCCGAGCAGGTCGGCCCGCTCGACGATGAGGGTGTTGGCGTTGGGGATGTCGATGCCGGACTCCACGATCGTGGTGCAGACCAGGACGTCGAACTCCTTCTCCCAGAAGCCGACCATCACCTTCTCCAGCGCTTCCTCGCCCATCTGGCCGTGCGCCACGGCGACCCGGGCCTCCGGCACCAGCTCGCGGATCCGGCGGGCCGCCTTGTCGATCGACTCGACCCGGTTGTGCAGGTAGAAGACCTGCCCGTCGCGGAGCAGCTCGCGATGGATCGAGGCGGCCACCTGTCGGTCGTCGTACGCCCCCACGAAGGTCAGCACCGGGTGCCGCTCCTCCGGCGGGGTGGCGATGGTGGACATCTCCCGGATGCCGGTGATCGCCATCTCCAGGGTGCGCGGGATCGGGGTGGCCGACATGGCCAGCACGTCGACCGAGGCGCGCAGCGTCTTCAGGTGCTCCTTGTGCTCGACGCCGAAGCGCTGCTCCTCGTCGATGATGACCAGCCCGAGCTGCTTGAACCGGGTGGCCGACTGGAGCAGCCGGTGGGTGCCGATGACGACGTCGACGGTGCCGTCGGCCACCATCTCCAGGGTCCGCTCGGTCTCCTTCGGCGTCTGGAACCGGGAGAGCTGCCGGATGGTGATCGGGAACTGGCTCATCCGCTCGGCGAACGTGTTGTAGTGCTGCTGCACCAGCAGGGTGGTGGGCACCAGCACGGCCACCTGCTTGCCGTCCTGCACCGCCTTGAACGCCGCCCGGACCGCGATCTCGGTCTTGCCGTAGCCGACGTCGCCGCAGATCAGCCGGTCCATCGGGACGGTCTGCTCCATGTCCCGCTTGACCTCTTCGATGGCGGCGAGCTGGTCGGGCGTCTCCTGCCAGGGGAACGCGTCCTCCAGCTCCCGCTGCCACGGGGTGTCCGGGCCGAACGAGTGCCCCTTGGACGCCTTGCGGGCGGCGTAGAGCTGGATGAGCTGCGCGGCGATCTCGCGGACCGCCTTGCGGGCCCGGGCCTTCGACTTCTGCCAGTCCGAGCCGCCCATCTTGTGCAGGGTGGGCTGCTCGCCGCCGACGTAGCGGGACAGCTGGTCGAGCTGGTCGGTGGGGACGAAGAGGCGGTCGCCGGGCTGGCCGCGCTTGCTCGGCGCGTACTCGATGACCAGGTATTCCCGGCTCGCGCCGTTGACCGTGCGCTGGACCAGCTCGACGTACCGGCCGATGCCGTGCTGCTCGTGCACCACGTGGTCGCCGGCCTTCAGCTCCAGCGGGTCGATGGTGTTGCGCCGCCGGCTCGGCATCTTGCGCATGTCGCGGGTGGAGGTGCCCCGGCCGCCGGTGACGTCGTTGCCGGTGAGCAGCACGAACCGGGACGCCTCGTCGACGAAGCCGGCGGTCAGGCAGCCGCAGGAGACCAGCACGTCGCCGGGGGTGGGCGCGGCCGGCACCTCCTCGGTGAGCCGGGCGCCGAGGCCGGCGTCGCGGAGCACCTCGACGGCCCGCTGGGCGGGGCCGTGCCCCTCGAAGACCAGCGCGATCGACCAGCCCTCGCCGGCCCAGCGCTTGAGGTCGTCGACCACCCGGGCGGTCTCGCCGTGGTAGAGCGGTGCGGGCTGGGCGGCCAGGGTCACGGCGATGGCGTCGTCCGGGGTGACGTCGACCTCGGTGGGCTCGTCCTCCCAGGGCTGCCGGGCGGGCGCGGCCTCGGCCTCGACCAGGCCGAACGGGGCGAGCGTCCACCAGGGCTGGCGCAGGGCGCGGGCGGTCGTGCGTACGTCGGCGAGGGTCTTGAAGGCGGCGGCGCCGAGGTCGACCGGGGCCTGGCCCCCGACGGCGGCCGCGGCCCAGCTGGCCTGGAGGAACTCGTCGGAGGTACGCACCAGGTCGTGCGCCCGGGTGCGGATCCGCTCGGGGTCGCAGAGCAGCACGTGGGTCCCGGCCGGCATGCAGTCGACCAGCAGCTCCAGGCTGTCGCTGCCGAGCAGTGCGGGGACCAGGGACTCCATCCCCTCGACCGGGATGCCCTCGGCCAGCTTGTCGAGGATCTCGGCCAGCTCGGGGTGCTCCTGCGCGAGCGCGGCGGCCCGCTTGCGCACGCCCGGGGTGAGCAGCAGCTCGCGGCAGGGCGGCGCCCAGAGCTGCGGCACGCCCTCGATGGTGCGCTGGTCGGCGACGGCGAAGGTGCGGATCTCCTCCACCTCGTCGCCCCAGAACTCGACCCGGGACGGGTGCTCGTCGGTGGGCGGGAAGACGTCGAGGATGCCGCCGCGCACGGCGAACTCGCCGCGCTTGGTGACCAGGTCGACCCGGGCGTACGCCATGTCGGTGAGCCGGCGGGCGACCTCCTCCAGGTCCGCCTCGTCGCCGGCGGCGAGCTGCACCGGCTCCAGGTCGCCGAGCCCCTTGAGCTGCGGCTGGAGCAGGGAGCGGACGGGCGCCACGACGACCCGCAGCGGGCCGGTGCGGCCGTGCGCGTCGGCCGAGCCGGGGTGGGCCAGCCGGCGCAGCACGGCCAGCCGCCGCCCGACGGTGTCGGAACGGGGCGAGAGCCGCTCGTGCGGCAGCGTCTCCCAGGACGGGAAGACCGCCACCTGCTCCGGGGGCAGCAGGCTGCCGAGGGCGGCGGCGAGGTCGTCGGCCTCGCGGGTGGTGGCCGTCACGGCCAGCACGGGACGACCCGCGCCGCCGGCCGGCTCGTCGGCCGCGACGGCGGCGACGGCGAACGGGCGCAGCGCGGCCGGGGCGGTGAGGTCGAGGCCGTCGACCTGGGCGGCACCGGAGCGCGCCAGGTCACGCGCCCGGGCCAGCCCGGGGTCGGCCAGGGCGGCGGAGAAGAGGCCGGTGAGCATCTGTGATCACTTCCAGGAGGTCGGCGCACGGCGACGACCCCGCGTCCGGTGCGGACGGGGGGTGGCACCGTTCGAGACTATCTCCCTGCCCGGACATTCCGGGCCTCAGCCGCGCGCCCTGAGATCGATCTTGACGGGTTCGCGTCCGGCGTGGTGCGGTGGGTCGCATGACGGGTGAGTACCGGGCGGTCTTCGACGCCGAGGTGATCTTCGCGAACGGCGGCGGACTGCGCACCGACGGGTTCCGGCTGGACATCCCGGGCCCGGAGATCACCGACGACGAGCTTGCCGCGCTCCTCGTCCGGCACCTCGGGCTGCTGATGGTCGGCGAGGTGCGGATCACCAACCGGACGGTCGTCGAGGAGCCGCACAAGGGCGGTCGCGGGGTGGCCGCCCCGGCGGCCGGCGGGCGGCGGCTCGTCGAGCTGAGCCACGTCATCACCGACGGCATGGTCACTTTGCCCGGCTGGCAGCCGCCCCGGGTCACCGACTGGCTGACCCGCGAGGCCTCCCGCGAGCGGTACGCGCCGGGCGTCGAGTTCCACGTGGCGCAGATCGACATGATCGCCAACACCGGCACCTACGTGGACACGCCGGCGCACCGCTGGGCGGACGGCCCCGACCTGACCGGCATCCCGCTGGACCGCCTCGCCGACCTGCCCGGGCTGGTGGTCCGGGTGCCGGCCGGCACCCGGGCGGTGGACCGCCTCATGCTGGCCCCGTACGAGGTGGCCGGCCGTGCGGTGCTGCTGCACACCGGCTGGGACACCCACTTCGGCACCGACCGGTACGCCGGCCCCGACGCGCCGTACCTGACGGCCGACGGCGCGGACTGGCTGGTCGAGGCGGGGGCGGCGCTGGTCGGCATCGACTCGATCAACATCGACGACATGACCCCGGCGGCGGCCGGCGAGCGCCCGGCGCACAGCGCCCTGCTCGCCGCCGGGGTGCCGATCGTCGAGCACCTGACCAACCTGGCCGCCCTGCCCCCGGAGGGGTTCCGGTTCACGGCCGCCCCGCCGCGGGTCGCCGGCATGGGCACCTTCCCGGTCCGCGCCTTCGCCTCCGTCGCCGGCTGACCTCGGCCGGCCACGGGCCGCGCGGCTCCGACCGCTCGCCGGCGTTCAGGCCGGATCGGCGTCGGCTGGCGGGGGTGCGGGCGCCGACCAGGTGAGCCGGCCGGCACGCAGGTCCTCGACGACCGACCGCAACCACCGCTCCTCGGCGGCGGCGATCGCGTCCAGGTGCTCGTCCTCGAGGTGGAAGACCCGGGGCAGGTCGGCGTGCGCGGCCAGCGCGGCGGCCCGCTCCTGCCGGGCCTGCCCGATCCGGTCGGCACGCCGTTCCAGCAGCTCCGCCGCCTCCGCCGGGCTGATCATCGCGAGGTGTGACAGGGCCGCCGGGAACTGCGGGAACTCCTGCTTCGGCTCGACCAGCATCGCCCTCAGCCAGGTGCGCGCGACCCGCCGCCCGGCGTCGGTCAACTCGTAGACGGTGCGTTCCGGGTACGCCTGGTCCCGGCCGGTCTCCCGCACCGCGATCAGCCCGTCGGCGTGCAGCCGCTCGATGGTCCGGTAGAGGCTCGCCCGCTGCCCCACGTTGACCACCTGGTCCTTGCCCCACTGCTTGATGAGCCGCTGCACCCCGTACGGGTGCAGCGGTTCGTGGTGCAGCAGGGCCAGCACGGTCAGGGCGAGCGGTGAGCTCCGGGCAGCGGCGTCCATGCCGATGATTCTAGAGCCATCAGAACTAGTTGACACGGACTAGTTTCACTGAAACTATTCACCTTGGAACGCGACGGAAGTTCCGCGGCGGGAAGGAGCGAGGAGATGGGCACGGTACGGACGGCAGTGGTGATCGGCGGCGGCATCGGCGGCACGGTCACCGCCATGGCACTGGCCCGGGCGGGCATCGAGGCGACGGTGCACGAGGCGTACCCGGGCGGGGCGGACGGCGTCGGCGCGATGCTGAGCCTCGCCCCGAACGGCCTGGCGGCGCTGCGCATCGTCGGGGCCGAGGAGGCGGTCCGGGCGGCCGGCCACCCGGTCCCCGGTGTGGTCATGGCCGACGGCGCGGGAAACCGGCTCAGCGAGTTCCACGGCTTCCCCGGGCTGCCCGCCACCCACGTGATGGCCCGCGCCGACCTGTACCGGGCGCTGACCGAGCAGGCGCTCGCCCAGGGCGTGAAGATCGAATACGGCCGGCGCCTCGTCGGGGCCGAGGAGGATCACGACGGCGTCACCGCGGTCTTCGCCGACGGCAGCACCGCCCACGCGGACGTGCTGATCGGCGCCGACGGCATCCGCTCCACGGTCCGGACGCTGATCGACCCGACCGCGCCCGGGCCCGAGTACGCCGGCGTGCTCGGCTTCGGCGGGCTGGTCACCGGGGACGTGGCAACGACCGAGGACGTGGCACCCGCCGAGCCGGGCACCATGTACTTCGCCTTCGGCAGCTCGTTCATCGGCTGGTGGCGGCTGCCCGACGGGCAGGTCTGCTGGTTCGCCAGCATCCCCCGCACCGAGCCGCTC
This sequence comes from Micromonospora sp. A3M-1-15, assembly GCF_024213425.1. Lineage (NCBI taxonomy): Bacteria > Bacillati > Actinomycetota > Actinomycetes > Micromonosporales > Micromonosporaceae > Micromonospora > Micromonospora sp. A3M-1-15. The sequence goes on from NZ_JANAVK010000001.1 coordinate 1,612,699, forward strand.
ACCTGGGCGGAGGTCCAGCGGATCCCGGCGGAGCAGTGGCTGGCGCGGCTGCGCGAGCGCTACGCGGACCACGTCCCCGGGGAGCGGCTGCTGGCCCACACCGCGCCGGACACGCTGATGGCCACCGGGCCCATGGAGCGGATGCCGTCCGTGCCGCACTGGCACCGGGGTCGCCTGGTCCTCGTCGGCGACGCGGTCCACGCGCCCTCGTCCAGCTCCGGCCAGGGCGCCTCGCTCGCCATCGAGAGCGCCGTCGAGCTGGCCCGCTGCCTACGCGACCTGCCGGATCACGCCGCCGCGTTCGGGGCGTACGAGCGGCTGCGCCGGAGCCGGGTGGAGCTGATCGGCGGCAACGCGGCCGCCACGAACCGGGCCAAGGCCGGCCAGGCGGGCGGGCGACCCGCCATGCCGACCCCGGAGCAGATGTTCGGCCCCGTCCACCGCCACCACATCGACTGGCACGCCACGGCGCCCGGCGAGGTTCAGTAGCGCACCGAGATCCGGCGCTCGACCGCGTCGACCCGGATCTCCCCGCCGTACGGGATGATCAGCTGCGGGTCGGTGTGGCCGAGGTCGACGTCGAAGACCACCACGGGGTCGTCGGCGTACGGGGCGAGGGCCCGGAGGATCGCCTCCCGCTGCGCCTCGCCCCAGGCCAGCCGCTCGTCCAGGGTGTGCGGCTTCTCGAAGTCCCACGCCTTGGGCCGGCCGACCACGATGGCCGGGAAGCCCGCGAGCAGCCCGCGCTCGCCCAGGTTGCGCACGATCCGGAAGACCTCCTGGGCGCCGGGCAGCTCGTTGGAGGTCTCGACGACGAGCACGGACCCGGCCAGCTCGGCCGCCGAGGGCACCCGGTCGGTGGCCATCAGCCAGTGGATGATCTCCAGGCAACCACCCCAGGTGCGGCCCTGGACCACCCGGGCCGGCCCGTGCCAGCGCCAGCCCTCACCGGGGAACATCACCGGCTCGTCGGCGAGGGTCGCCGGGTCCCGCCAGTCGCGCGGCTCATCGCCCCACTCCGGTGCCGGGGTCAGGTCGTACCAGCCGGAGGTGAACAGCGCGGCCCGCAGCGAGTCGAAGGTGAGCGGGTGCGGCGCGCCGGACCGGCCGAGGTGCACGAGAACCGATCCGCCGTGATAGGCCACGATGCCCAGCCGGTAGAGGTGGTTGAGCACGTTGGTGTTGTCCGAGTAGCCGAAGTACGGCTTCGGGTTGGCCCGCAGCACCGCGTCGTCGAGGAACGGGGTGACCGTGATCAGGTCGTCCCCGCCGACCGTGGCGAGCACGGCGGTGACGCTCGGGTCGGCGAAGGCGGCGGTCAGGTCACGCGCCCGGTCGCGCGGGTCGGCCCCCATCCGCCGGGTGGTCGGGTACTCCACCGGCTCCAGCCCGAACTCCTCGCGGAGCCGGCGCAGGCCCAGCTCGTACACGTGGGGGAAGAGGCCCGGCAGGCCGGCGGAGGGCGAGACGACCGCGACCCGGTCGCCCGGCTCCGGCTTCTGGGGGTAGTGGGGCAGCGCCATGATCCGAAGCTATCGGGCCGCGCCAGCGAATTCCGCCGGAAGAAACCGCCCGGGTCGGGCATATGCGGGCAATAGGCTGAGCGCGTGGACGAGGCGCAGCGGAACCTTCCGGTACGCGACTGGCTACCCCGAACGGCGGCGCTGCTGCTCGGCACGCTCGCCCTGGCCACCGCGTTCATCGCCGCCTACGTCGGCGCGCTGCACCAGCCCACCCCGCGCGACGTGCCGGTCGGCGTGGTCCTCGGCGACCAGCGCGCCCAGGCCGTCATGGCCGCCGTGCGCCAGCGCACCGACAAGATCGAACCCATCGAGTACGACGACCCGGGCGCCGCCGACGACGGCCTCACCAGCCGCGAGGTGTACGGGGTGCTCACCTCCGGCCCGGACAACGGGTTGCGCCTGACCACCGCCACCGCCTCCGCCCCGGCCGCAGCCGAACTGGTGACCCAGGTGCTCGGGCAGGCCGCCCAGCAGGCGAACCTGCCGATCCAGGTCACCGACGAGGTGCCGGTCGAGTCGACCGACCCGCGCGGCCTGGTCCCCTTCTACCTGGCGGTCGGCTACGTGCTCGGCGGCTACCTGGCCTCCACCGCGCTGGGCCTGCGGACCGGCACCGCCCCGGTCAGCCTGCCCCGGGCCGGGCTGCGGGTCGCCGCCCTGGCGGTCTACTCCGTCGTGCTGGGGATCGTCGGCGCCACGGTCGTCGGCCCGGTGCTCGACGTCTGGCACCACGACATCCCCGCGGTCGCGGCGGTCGGGGCGCTGGCGGTCTTCGCCGCCGCCATGGTGGCCAGCGCCGTGCAGGCGTGGCTCGGGCTGCTCGGCACCGGCATCGTGATCCTGCTGCTGGTGGTGCTCGGCAACCCCGGCTCGGGCGGCATCTACGCCCCGGAGTTCCTGCCGGCCTGGCTGCGCGGGATGCACCGGTGGAACGTGCCCGGCCTGGCCACCGACCTGATCAAGTCGGCGGTCTACTTCGACCGCCGCTCGACGGGTTGGGCGCTGTCCGGGCTCACCCTCTGGGCCCTGCTCGGGATCCTCGGTCTGGTCACGGCGACGGCCTTCCGGGCGCACCGCCGGGCCGCCCGGGCACGCGCCCGCCCCGACACCACCGGCGCGCCGGCCGCCCATGGCTGAGCCCGCCGCCCCGTCCCAGAGTGCAGATCATCACGCGGTCCCCCTCCTGCCGCCGGGGCTCGCGCGGATACCATCCAGAGAGTCGGACAGCGCTGTCCTTCGTACTCGCGTAAGGAGCGCACCGTGACCGACCAGCACGACCACGACGGCCCCGACGCCGCTCTCCGGGCCGACATCCGCCGCCTCGGCACGCTGCTCGGGCAGACCCTCGCCCGGCAGGAGGGGCGGCCGCTGCTCGACCTCGTCGAGGAAATCCGCGCCCAGGTCCGCTCCGACCCGCCGGCCGCCGCCCAACGCCTCGGCGGGCTCGACGTCACCACCGGCACCAAGCTGGCCCGGGCCTTCTCCACCTACTTCCACCTGGCCAACATCACCGAGCAGGTGCACCGGGCCCGCGACCTGCGCCGGCGGCGGGCCACCCACGGCGGCTGGCTGGACCAGGCCGCCAAGATGATCGCCGAGCGCGGGGTGCCGGCCGAGGAGATCGCGGCCGCGGCCCGCCGGCTCGCGGTACGCCCGGTCTTCACCGCCCACCCCACCGAGGCGGCCCGCCGGTCCATCCTGTCCAAGCTGCGCGCGGTCGCCGACGAGCTGGACGCCGAGACCGCCAACGCCATCCTCTACGGCGCCAGCGACGAGGGCCCGGCCAACCGGCGCCTGGCCGAGCTGCTCGACCTCATGTGGCAGACCGACGAGCTGCGGCTGGACCGGCCGGACCCGACCGACGAGGCGCGCAACGCCATCTACTACCTGCGCGACCTGCACGCCGAGGCCGCCCCGCAGGTCCTCGACGACCTCGCCGACACGCTGCGCACCCTCGGCGTGGAGACCTCGCCGACCGCCCGCCCGCTGACGTTCGGCACCTGGATCGGCGGCGACCGGGACGGCAATCCGTTCGTCACCCCGGCGGTCACCCGCGAGGTGCTGCGCATCCAGCACGAGCACGGCATCGAGGCCACCGAGAAGGCGATGGACGAGCTGATCAACGAGGTCAGCGTCTCCCGCCGGCTGCGCGCGGTCTCCCTCGACCTCTCCGCCAGCCTCGCCACCGACCTGGACGCGCTGCCCGAGGTGGCGCCCCGGTTCCGCCGGGTCAACGCCGAGGAGCCCTACCGGCTCAAGGCGCGCTGCGTGAAGGCCAAGCTGGCCAACACCCGGGAGCGGCTGCGCGCCGGCACCCCGCACGTGCCGGGGCGGGACTACCGCGGCTCGGCCGAGCTGATCGCCGACCTGGAGCTGCTGCGCGCCTCGCTGGCCCGCAACTCCGGGCAGCTCACCGCCGTGGGCCGGCTCGCCTCGACCATCCGTACCGTCTCGGCGTTCGGGCTGCACCTGGCCACCATGGACGTCCGGGAGCACGCCGAGAAGCACCACGAGGTGCTCGCCCAGCTCTACGCGGCCGTCGGCGAGGTGTCCGACTACCCGTCGCTGACCCGGCTGGAGCGCACCAAGCTGCTCGCCGACGAGCTGGCCGGCCGCCGGCCGCTCTCCACCCAGGACAGCCCGCTCACCGAGTCGGCGCAGAAGACGTTCGACGTGTTCGGGGCGATCCGCGAGGCGCAGGACCGGTTCGGCGCCGAGGTGATCGAGTCCTACATCATCTCGATGACCCTCGGCGTGGACGACGTGCTCGCCGCGGTCGTGCTCGCCCGCGAGGCCGGCCTGGTCGACGTGCACAGCGGCCGGGCCCGGATCGGCATCGTGCCGCTGCTGGAGACCCCGGCCGAGCTGAACGCCGGCGGCGAACTGCTCGACGAGCTGCTGTCCCTGCCGGCCTACCGGGCGCTCGTGGCGGCCCGCGGCGACGTGCAGGAGGTGATGCTGGGCTACTCCGACTCGAACAAGGAGGCGGGCATCACCACGAGCCAGTGGTCCATCCACCGGGCCCAGCGGGCGCTGCGGGACGTGGCCGCCCGGCACGGCGTACACCTGCGGCTCTTCCACGGCCGGGGTGGCACGGTCGGCCGGGGTGGCGGCCCCACCCACGACGCCATCCTGGCCCAGCCGTACGGCACGCTCGACGGCGCGATCAAGGTGACCGAGCAGGGCGAGGTCATCTCCGACAAGTACACGCTGCCCGCGCTGGCCCGGGAGAACCTGGAGCTGACCGTGGCGGCCGTGCTCCAGGCGACGCTGCTGCACACCGCGCCCCGGCAGCCGGCCGAGATGCTGGAGCGCTGGGACGCGACCATGGACGTGGTCTCCGAGTCGGCCTTCCGGCGCTACCGGTCCCTGGTCGAGGACCCGGACCTGCCGGCCTACTTCTGGGCCTCCACCCCGACCGAGCTGCTCGGCGCGCTGAACATCGGTTCCCGGCCAGCGAAGCGGCCGAACACCGGCGCCGGGCTGGCCGGGCTGCGGGCCATCCCGTGGGTGTTCGGCTGGACGCAGACCCGGCAGATCGTGCCCGGGTGGTTCGGCGTGGGCTCCGGGCTGGCCGCCGCGCGGACGGCCGGGCTGGCGGACGTGCTCGCCGAGATGAACCGGAACTGGCACTTCTTCCGCACGTTCCTGTCGAACGTCGAGATGATGCTGACCAAGACCGACCTGAGCATCGCCCGGCGCTACGTGGAGACCCTGGTCCCGAAGAAGCTGCACCCGATCTTCGAGAAGATCGAGCAGGAGTACGAGCTGACCAAGCAGGAGGTGCTGGCGGTTTCCGCCTCGCCGGCCCTGCTGGACAACTCGCCCGTGCTCCAGCGCACCCTGGCCGTGCGGGACACCTACCTGGAACCGCTGCACCACCTCCAGGTGGCCCTGCTGCGCCAGTACCGGGACTCCGGCGCCGCGGGCCGCGCGGTGGCCACCGCGCCGGGCGGCCGCCGCGCCCCGAACGACGGCACGGCGCTGGAGCGGGCCCTGCTCACCACGGTCAACGGCATCGCCGCCGGCATGCGCAACACCGGCTGACCCCGGTTGACGAGGAAGGCCCCGGTCGCGCCGACCGGGGCCTTCGTCATCCGCGCGGGCGGGCTACCAGTCGCCGCCGCCGAAGTCCCCGCCGCCGAAGTCGCCTCCACCGAAGTCGCCGCCGAAGTCCCCGCCGCCATAGCCGCCGGAGTAGTCGCCCTGGCCACCGAAGTCCTGGCCGGCGAAGTCCTGCCCCTGGTCGCCGAAGTCCTGGCCCTGGTCGCCGTAGTCCTGGCCCTGGTCCTGGCCCTGGTCCTGGCCGTCGTTGAAGCCCTCCTGGTAGCCGGCCTCGTAGCCGTAGCCCGGGTCGGCGAAGGCGGGCGAGAAGAGCGCGTCGGCGATCAGGATGCCGCCGAGCACGCCGGCCCCGGTGCCGAGCGCCGTCTTCCACCAGGGGGTCGAGTACCAGCCGGCCGGCACCGGCCGGCCCTGCCAGTTTCCGCCCGGATAGTAGTAGGGCGTCTGGTTTCCCGGCTGGGGTCCGGCCCGGTAGGTCTGCCCCTGCACGTTGACCTCGCGCTCCTTGGTGAGCATCCCCGCGCCGCGGGCGGCGGCCAGCGGCGGCAGCTCCGGGCCCGGGTCGATGCCCATGGCGGTACGCGCCGCCCGGATGTACGCCAGCCCCTCCAGCGCGGTCTCCCGGGCCAGCGCGAACTGGTGCGGGGTGCGGGCCTGCTCCAGCTGGGAACCGGCCGCGTTGTACCGCTCACCCGCGTCGGCCAGCGCCTGACGGACGGCCGGGGCGTCACCGTGCAGGTTCATCAACTGCCCGCCGAGCCGCTCGTACCAGCGCTGCGCCTCAGCGCGCGCGTCGGCCAGCTCGGTGGCCCGCCGGGACCTGCTCCCCCACCGCCAGAACACGAGCGCACCTCCGAGCATCAGGATCAGGACCACCCACAGGGCAACCTCCATGACCTCGAACGTACCCAGCGGGCGCACGTCGTACCCGTTTGGCAAGCTCTTCGGCATGAGCTTCTCGACGCTGGCCGTGGTGGTGCTCTGCCTCGCCGCGGGCGGCGCGGTGGGCTGGCTGGCCGCCCGGTCCCGCTCGGCGGCCGACATCGCCCGGCTGGAGGCGACGCTGGCCGCCACCCGGGAGGGCGAAGGGCGGCTGGAGCAGTCCATGCGGGCGCTCAGCTACGAGGCGACCGCGCAGTCCCAGGAGGCGGTGGCCCGGGCCGTGGCCCCGCTGCACGACACCCTTCGCCGCTACGAGCAGCGGGTCGCCGAGCTGGAGCGCGACCGGGTCGACGCCTACGCCGAGCTGCGCGAGCAGGTGCGGTCGATGAGCGCGGTCTCCGGCGAGCTGCGCACCGAGACCAAGCAGCTCGTGGCGGCGCTGCGCGCCCCGCAGGTGCGCGGCCGGTGGGGCGAGCACCAGCTGCGCCGGATCGTCGAGGCGGCCGGCATGCTGGAGCACTGCGACTTCAGCGAGCAGGTCACGGCGGCCACCGACCACCAGGGGGTCCGCCCCGACCTGGTGGTCCGGCTGCACGGCGGCCGCACGGTGGTGGTCGACGCCAAGGCGCCCTTCGACGCCTACCTGACCGCCATGGAGGCGCGCGACGAGCGGGGGCGGGACACCCACCTCGACGCGCACGCGCGGCACCTGCGGGCGCACGTCGACGGGCTCGCCGCCAAGACCTACTGGGCGGCGTTCGACCAGACCCCGGAGTTCGTGGTGCTGTTCGTGCCGGCCGACCCGTTCCTCGACGTGGCGTTGCAACGCGACCCGTCGCTGCTGGAGCACGCCTTCGCCCGCAACGTCGTGCTGGCCACGCCGGCCACCCTGGTGGCGCTGCTGCGGACGGTGGCCTACTCCTGGCGGCAGGAGGCGCTGGCCCGCAACGCGGCCACCGTCCACTCGCTGGCCCGCGAACTCTACGGGCGGCTGTCCACCCTGGGCGATCACGTCAGCAAGCTCGGCGGCGCGCTGGGCGGGGCGGTGACGGCCTACAACCGGGCGGTCGGCTCGCTGGAGGCGCGGGTGCTGGTCAGCGCCCGCAAGCTGGCCGAGCTGGGCGTCTCCGACCAGGAGCTGGTCGCCCCCGCACAGGTCGAGCTGGCACCCCGCCAGCCGCAGGCGCCGGAGCTGGTGGAGGGGATGTCCACAGCGGCCGAACGACCGGCGCGCATCGACGGTTGACGCGCAACGTGACGACGACGGCCGATCCGAGTCACGGAGTGGTCACAACCTACTTCGGAGTAGTGACACCGGCAGGGCCAGACCGAAGGATCACGGTCACGTGTGCCCTGTTTCTGTAGGGCCCTGTTCTCTGGAGGAAGAGAACGTGAGTCAACCCCGCAACCGGAGCCGGCGTACCTCCGCCGCGCTCTTCGCCTCGGTCCTGGCGGCCGGCGCCATGACCGTCGGGGGTGGCGCCGCGACCGCGAGCGCAGCCCCCGCCGCCGCCCCCGACGTCCCGCAGCCGACCGCTGCGAAGACGCTGGGCGCCCACGACGCCAAGCTCCTGGACGAGGCGGAGGCGAAGCACGCTCCGACCGTCACCCTGATCATCGCCGCAAAGAAGGGCTCGGCCAAGAAGGTCGCCGACGGGCTTGCCGGCCTGGGCGCCTCCGTGAGCCAGCGCTACGACCAGGTCGGCTACCTGCTGGCCAAGGTCCCCACCGCGAAGGTCCTCAAAGCCGCGACGCTCCCCGGCGTCTCCGCCGTCGACCTCGACGAGACCATCAAGCTCCCCGACCCGACCCCCGAGGCCGCCCCGGCCGGCGCGAAGACCGCCGCGCAGGGCGAGACCCTGGCCGGCCCGGGCGGCGACACGGGCCCGGTCAACCCGTACATGCCGACCAACGAGACCGGCGCGGAGGCCTTCAAGGCCGCGCACCCGGAGTGGGACGGCCGCGGCGTCACCATCGGCATCATGGACTCCGGGGTGGACCTGGACCAGCCGGCGCTGCAGAAGACCACCACGGGCGAGCGCAAGATCGTCGACTGGGTCACCGCGACCGACCCGCTCGAGGACGCCTCCTGGCGCGCCATGGCCACCGACGTGGCCGGCCCCTCGTTCACCACCACGCTGGGCACCTGGACCGCGCCGGCCGGCTCGTACAAGTTCAACGTCTTCCGCGAGAACGTCACCGCGGGCAGCGACGCGCGGGGCGACGTCAACCGCGACAATGACACCAGCGACTTCTGGGGCATCCTCTACAACCCGGCCAACGGCGACGTCCGGGTCGACGCCAACCAGAACAACGACTTCACCGACGACGAGCCGATGCGGCCGTACAAGGAGAAGTTCCAGGTCGGCCACTTCGGCACGGACAACCCGGCCACCGCGGTGCGCGAGCAGATCCCGTTCGTGGTCGAGTACCGCAAGAACGTGGACATCGCGCCGGCCGACGGCCAGGCCGGCCCGTACTACGACTTCGTCAACATCGGCATCATCGAGAGCACCCACGGCACCCACGTCGCCGGCATCACCGCCGCCAACGACATGCTGGGCAACAGCGCCTTCGACGGCGCCGCCCCGGGCGCCAAGCTGGTCTCCGCCCGGGCCTGCTCGTGGGGCGGCGGCTGCACCGCGGCCGCGCTCACCACCGGCATGGTGGACCTGGTGGTCAACCGCAAGGTCGACGTCATCAACATGTCGATCGGCGGCCTGCCGGCGCTGAACGACGGCGCCAACGCCCGCTCCGAGCTCTACAACAGCCTCATCAGCACGTACGGCGTGCAGATGTTCATCTCGGCCGGCAACTCCGGTCCGGGCCTGAACACCGTCGGCGACCCCTCGGTGGCCGGCAACGTCGTCAGCGTGGCCGCGAACGTCAGCAAGGACACCTGGCTGGCCAACTACGGCTCGGTGGTCCGCAAGGAGAACGCGCTGTTCAACTTCTCCTCGCGCGGCCCGCGTGAGGACGGCGGCTTCAAGCCCAACATCTCCGCCCCCGGCTCGGCCATCTCCACCGCGCCGACCTGGCAGCCCGGCAACCCGGTCCCCGAGGCCGGCTACCCGCTGCCCCCGGGCTACCAGATGCTGAACGGCACCTCGATGGCCTCGCCGCAGGCCACCGGCGCCGCCGCGCTGCTGCTCTCGGCCGCCAAGGCGACCGACACGGCGGTCACCCCGGCCGCGCTGCGCCGGGCCGTCTACACCTCGGCCAAGCCGATCGCGGGTGTCCCGACGTACGCCCAGGGCTACGGCATGTTCAACGTGCCGGGCGCGTGGAACCTGCTCGCCGCGGGCGTGCAGACCCGCGGCTACACCTCCTCGGCGCCGGTCTGCACCGAGCTGTCGGCCAACCTGACCCGGTACAACCCGGCCACCGGCGGCTTCGAGCCGACCCCGAACGTGGGCACCGGCATCTACAACCGCTGCGCGGCCGGCGAGGGCGGGCAGAAGGTCAAGGAGAGCCGCTACTACGAGGTCAAGCTGACCCGCACCAGCGGCCCGAACAAGGGCCTCCAGCACACCGTCGCCTTCCGCGGCAACGACGGCACCTTCTCGGCCCCCGCGGTCGTGTGGCTCCCGCTGAACAAGACCGTCACCGTCAAGGTGAAGGCCAAGCCGCTGACCGCCGGCGCGCACGGCGCGATCATGACCGTCGACGACCCGGCCACCTCGGTGGTCGACTTCGAGGTCGCCACCGTCGTGGTCGCCTCGGCCGCGGTCTCCGCACCGGCCTACTCGTTCTCCACCGAGGGCTCGGTCGAGCGGAACGGCTTCACCTCGTACTTCGTGACGGTCCCGGAGGGCGCGGGCGCGCTCCAGGTCAACCTCTCCGGCATCGCCACCGGCTCGCAGACCCGGTTCATCGCCTTCAACCCGTACGGCGTGCCGGTCGAGAGCACCGCGAGCACCGGCTGCTACACCAACTTCTCCGACGCCGCCGCCTGCAAGCCGCAGGAGCGGGACTACCAGAACCCGCTGCCGGGCGTCTGGGAGATCGAGGTGGAGGCCCGGCGTACGTCGCCGACGCTGGACAACCCCTTCCAGCTCCAGGCACGGGTGCAGGGCGTCAAGGTCGAGCCGGCCGTGGTCGAGCTGCCGTCGGTGACCGCCGGCGCCCCGACCGAGGTGAGCTGGGGCCTGACCAACGTCTTCGGCCCGGTCCAGGTGACCGGCGTCGGCGGCCCGCTGGCCAGCGTGCACGCCGAGCGGCCGAGCATCGCCCAGGGCGCCCGCCAGGAGTACACGGTGGACGTCCCGGCGGGCGCCACCTCGTTCACCGCGCGGATCGGCAACCCGTCCGACCTGAGCGCCGACCTGGACCTGTCGGTCTTCCTCGGCGCGACCCGGGTGGGCCAGTCGGCCGACGGTGACTCGGAGGAGGCGGTCACCCTGACCAGCCCGGCCGCCGGCACCTACCGGGTGGTCGTGGACGGCTACGCGATGAGCGACCCGACCACCGCGTACGACTACCGCGACTCGTTCGCCGCCCCGGCGCTGGGTTCGCTCTCGGCCCCGAGCACCCCGCTGGCCCTGGCCAACGGCGCCACCGCCACCCTGACCGGCACGGTGACCGCCCAGGCCACCCCGGCCGCCGGCCGGGAGCTCTACGGCGACCTGGCCGTCACCACCACCGAGGGCGCGGTCGTCGGCCGCGGCTCGGTGGAGGTGGGTGCGGTCAGCTGACCCGCTGACGTCCGGAGCCCCGTCCCCCGTCGGGGGGCGGGGCTCCTTGGTTCCGGCTTATCCCCGGGGAGTGCGGGGTCAGGCGCGGCGGGCGGATTCGACGACGAACGGGGTGCCCTGCTGGCAGGTGGTCATCATGCCGGGCTCCGGGCGGCCGGTGACCTCCACCCGGGCGCCGGGCGTGAGCACGTCGCGCGGGCCGCCGATCAGCAGGTGGTCGTCGATCAGCAGGCAGTTCGGCTCGACGCCGGCGCGGATCGTGCCGGTGAGCGTGGTGGCGCCGGGGCCGGGCGGCTTCGACGGGCCGCCCTTCCAGGTGGGATCCGGGCGGCTGGGGCCGATGCTCGGACCGGTGCTGGGGCCGGGGTCGGGCTGGCTGGTCACCGGGGCGGCTCCCGTCGGGGTGGGGCCGGCGGGCTCGGCGCCCGGGCCGGCGCAGGCGGTCAGCGCCGCGCCGGCGAGCAGGGCGACGAGCGCTGTCCGAGGAGTCTTCATGAGCGCTTGGACGTGGCGGGCGGTCGTTTCGTTCCGGCCGGTCAGCCGCGGGCCGCCGCGGCCTTCAGGTCCCGCTTGAGCTCCTGCGGCAGCGAGAAGGTCAGCCGCTCGTTGGCGGTGGTGATCTCCTCGACGTCGGCGAAGCCGCGCTCGGCCAGGTGCGCGAGCACCTGCTGGACCAGTTCGTCCGGCACGCTGGCGCCCGAGGTCAGCCCCACGGTGCGGGCCCCCGCCAGCCAGGCGTCGTCGATCTCGTGGGCGAAGTCGACCAGGTATCCGGCGCGGGCGCCGGCGTCCAGCGCCACCTCGACGAGGCGGACCGAGTTGGAGGAGTTCCGTGAGCCCACCACGATCACCACGTCGCAGTCCGGGGCGATCTCCTTCACCACGTGCTGCCGGTTGGAGGTGGCGTAGCAGATGTCGTCGCTGGGCGGGGACTGGAGCAGCGGCAGCCGCTGCTTGAGCCGGGCCACGGTCTCCAGGGTCTCGTCGACCGAGAGGGTGGTCTGGGAGAGCCAGACGACCTTGTCGGGGTCGCGCACGGTGACCTTGTCGACGCCGTCCGGGCCGTCCACGAGCTGGATGTGCGCGGGCGCCTCACCGGCGGTGCCGATGACCTCCTCGTGCCCCTCGTGGCCGATGAGCAGGATGTCGTAGTCCTCGGCGGCGAACCGCCGGGCCTCCTGGTGCACCTTGGTGACGAGCGGGCAGGTCGCGTCGATCGCCTTGAGCGAGCGTGTCTTGGCCTGCTCGTAGACCTCGGGCGCCACGCCGTGGGCGGAGAAGATGACGGTGGCGCCCTCGGGCACCTCCTCGTTCTCCTCCACGAAGATCGCGCCCTTGGCCTCCAGCGTCCGCACCACGTGCTTGTTGTGCACGATCTGCTTGCGGACGTAGATCGGCGCGCCGTAGAGCTTCAGCGCCTCCTCGACGGTCTGCACCGCCCGGTCCACGCCCGCGCAGTAGCCGCGGGGCTTGGCCAGGAGCACGCGCTTGCCGGTCCGGGAAGTCTCAGCCTCAGTCACCCGACCATCGTACGTGCCTCCCTTTCCCCCGCCGGACTGCGAGCTGTGCCACGTTCGGGGCACGCCTCCGCCTGACGGGGGCCCGTCGGGGGTGGGGCTTAGGGTGGGCGGGTGAGCGACGGGGAGCGGAGCACGTCCGAGGAGCCGTGGCCGGTCCGGGTGGTGAGCCAGAAGGTCGGTGCCTGGATTGCCCGGTTGGGGTGGGTCTGGGTCGACGGCCAGGTGGCGCAGATCAGCCGGCGGCCCGGGGCGAGCACCGTCTTCCTGACGCTGCGTGACCCGTCGGCGGATCTCAGCCTGACCGTCACCACCAACCGTGACGTGCTCGACGCGGGCGCGCCGGAGCTGCGCGAGGGCGCCCGGGTGGTGCTGCACGCCAAGCCCGAGTTCTACGCCGCCCGGGGCACGCTCAGCCTCCGCGCCGACGAGATCCGCCAGGTCGGGCTCGGCGAGCTGCTGGCCCGGCTGGAGAAGCTCAAGAAGTTGCTGGCCGCCGAGGGGCTCTTCGACCGGGCCCGCAAGCGCCGGCCGCCGTTCCTGCCCGGCCGCATCGGGCTGATCACGGGCCGCGCCTCGGCCGCCGAGCGCGACGTGCTGACCAACGCCCGCCGCCGGTGGCCGGCCGTGGAGTTCCGGACGGTCAACGTGGCGGTGCAGGGCCCGAGCGCGGTGCCCGACATCGTGGGCGCGCTCAAGGTGCTCGACGCCGACCCGACGGTCGACGTGATCGTCATCGCGCGGGGCGGCGGCGGCATCGAGGATCTGCTCCCCTTCTCCGACGAGGCGCTGTGCCGGGCGGTCTTCGCCTGCCGCACGCCCGTGGTCAGCGCGATCGGCCACGAGACCGACACGCCGCTGCTCGACTACGTCGCCGACGTGCGCGCCTCCACGCCGACCGACGCCGCGAAGCGGATCGTGCCCGACCTCACCGAGGAGGTGCGTCTCATCGGCCAGGCGCGGTCCCGGCTGGAGCGGGCCGTGCGCAACCTGGTCGACCGGGAGCAGCACCGGCTGGACCTGCTGCGCTCCCGCCCGGTGCTGGCCCGCCCGCAGGTGATGGTCGACCAGCGGGCCACCGAAGTCGCCGCGCTGCGCGACCGGACCGGGCGCTGCCTGGACCACCGGCTGGGCGCCGCCACCGACGACCTGCGGCACACCCTGGCGCGGCTGCGCGCCCTCTCCCCCGCGGCCACCCTCGACCGGGGCTACGCCATCGTCCAGCGCGCCGACGGGCACGTGGTCCGCGCCGCGTCCGAGGTGGCCAAGGGCGACCCGCTGCGCGTACGCCTCGCCGAGGGCGAGCTGACCGCCACCGTGGACGGCTGATGGAATGGGACCCGATGACTGACACGACGAAGGACGAGCAGCTCAGCTACGAGCAGGCCCGGGGTGAGCTGGCCTCGGTGGTCGAGCGGCTGGAGGCGGGCGGCACCTCGCTGGAGGAGTCGCTGGCGCTCTGGGAGCGCGGCGAGCAGCTCGCCGGGATCTGCCAGCGCTGGCTGGACGGCGCCCGGGCCCGCATCGACGCCGCCCGGCAGCGCGCCGAGGACTGAGCGGCGGGACGGCCGGAGCCGTCCCGCCGGCACGCTCAGTTGAACAGGTTGTAGAACTCCGCCGGCGCCTCGACGACCTGGTCGGCCGGGGGCTTCTGCGCGGCGGCGGCGTTGCCGTAGTCCGTGTAGGTGATCTTCAGGTCCTGCGCGGCGCTCTGGCCGGCGGCCGGAATCTGCAGCACCAGCTCGCTGAGCCGGCCCTGCGTGTCGACCTTGGCGGTGAACGGCACCGACTGGGCCTGCGCGCCGAGCGCGGTGATCACGGCCGGGTCGAGCGAGCCCGCCTCGGCCGCCTTCGACACGTCGACGGTGCCCGCGTACGCGCCGTCGCCGGTCTTGCGGACCTCGGTGACGCCCTGGGTCAGCACCGCGCTGCCGGCCGGGTCGACCTTGTCGAAGTCGAAGCCGAGCGCCCGGTTGCCCTTGATCCGGGTCTGGTCGAGGTGCTGGTACTTGCCGAGGTTGAGGTTCTTGAGCCCCGGCACGCTGGCGGCGGCCTTGCCGCCCAGTTCCAGCTTGACCCAGCTGTCCGGCTTGGCGTGGATGAGGTCCAGCTTCATCATCAGGTCCGACGACGGGTCGCCGATCGTCATGCGCATCTCGGCGCTCTGGCTGGGCTCGTGCACCTGCCCCTCGGCGGTGGAGCCCGCGCCGGACATGGTGAACCGGAAGTTCCCGTCGCGGATCGCGTTGGTGGAGTCCAGCAGGGCCTGCTTGGCGTCGCCGGCGGGCGTGCCGCTCGGGGCGATGCTGCCGGAGGCGGTCGGGGTCGCGGAGGCCCCCGCCCCGGCGGTGCCGGTGTCGTTGCAGGCGGCCAGGCCGGGAATGAGCAGCGCCGCGGCGAACGCGGTGGCGCTGAAGCGTCGAATCTTCACGTCAACCTCTCCAGGTGGGTCGTCCGGCCCACGGAGGTGCCGGAGTCGGGCGCCGCAGCCCGGACGCCGGCTCCGGCGCACGAGCCCGATCCGGCCGGTGTGGTCGGCCCCGGCGGGCTCGTGCCCCCTTCTGTTCCCTGAAGCGGTGTTCCGCAATCCCTGTCCGGTGCGCGACGGCACCGGGGGCGGCGGTCGGGGACGGCGCGAGCCGCCCCCGACCGCTGGAGGATCAGCCCTTGAACATCTCGTAGATGCTGGCGGGGGCCTCGACGACCTGGGCGGCCGGCGGGGTCTGCACCGGGGTGGCGGTGCCGTACTCGGCGTAGGTGACGGTCACGGTCTGCGCCTCGGCGGCGCCGGCGGCAGGAACCTGCACGGCGAACTCGGTGAGCCGGCCCTGCGCGTCGAGCTTGGCGGTGAACGGCACGGCGGTGGCCTTGGTGCCGAGGGCCTTCACGGTCTCGGCGTCGAGCAGGTCCGAGTCGGCGGCCTTGCTGGCGTCGATGGTGCCCTCGTAGGTGCCCTCGCCCGTCTTCTTGACGTCGGTGATCGCCTTGATCATCTTGTCGCTGCCGGCCGGGTCCACGTCGCTGAAGTCGAAGTTCAGCTCCTTGGCGTCCTTGATCCGGGTGCGGTCCAGGTGCTGGTACTTGCCCTTGGTCGCCTTGAAGCCCGGGATGGCGTCGGCCATCGCGCCGTCCAGGTCGAGCTTGAGCCAGCTGTCGGTGTCGATGAACACCAGGTGCATGGTCATCGAGATGTCGTCGGCGGCGGACGCGCCGCTGGACATCTTCATCTCGGCGCTCTTGGACGGCATGTGCACCTTGCCGTCCCCGTTGAACTCGCCACCCTTGATGGCGAAGCTGAAGTTGCCCTTCTGGATCTCCTTGGTGGAGGCGGCCAGCGCCTCCTTCGGGTCCGCGGGCACCGCCGGGGCGGTGGACTTGCTGTCGGCGGTCGGCGAGTCGGCCTCGGTCTTGCAGGCGGCCAGACCGGGGACGAACAGGGCGGCGGCGAGGACGCCGACGCTCCACCGTCGAATGTTCACGGCTGTCTCTTTCCGGTTGCTGTCCGGGACGCGTCACGCGTACCGGTTTGTCGGGCCCGGGCAGCGTAGCGGACCGCCGCCGGCACCGGGGGCAGCGGCGGCGGGAGCGGTTCAGCGCAGCGCGGTGGCCAGCTCGCGCAGCTCCGCCTCCCCGGCGTCACCCACGACGATCACCGTGCGGTTCGGCTCCAGCAGGACGAGGGCCTGCTCGTTGCCCCGGGCCGTGTACCGCTGCCAGCTCACGCCGCCGGGCAGGTCGGCCGGGCCCTGCGGCTGGCCGCCGCTCAGCTCGGCCGGCAGCAGCTTCTCCGCCGGCAGGTTGCTCTCCACCAGCTGCGCGCCCCGGCCCTCCGGGGTCAGGTAGCCGATGCGCAGCGTGCCGCCGCCGGGCTCGGTCTGGTAGCGGGCGCTGACCGTACGCCAGTCGGAGCCCAGGTCCCGCGGCTGCGCGACCGGGAAGGCGTTGGCCGCGCGGGCCTGCTCGACGGCGGGCGCGGGGTCGACGGTGACCGGGTCGTCCCCGCCGAGGAAACCCCGGTAGAAGGCGATCAGCAGGGCGATCGGGACCAGCAGCACCAGCAGCGAGAGCGCCATGTCCTTCGGCGACCGCTCGGACCGGGCCTTCTCCTTCCGGGCGGGCGGGGCGGGATGCTCGCCGGCGTCCGCCGTCGGCACGGGCCCGGTCGGCTCGACCAGGGCCGGTTCCCCGGCCGGCGGGGCCGCCCCGGCGGTCGGTCGCACCGGCGGCTGGCCGTCCGGCGGGGTGGCGTCGGTCGGTGCGCGGTCGGCAGGCTGTGCGGGTTCCACCCGGCCATTCTCGCAGCCGTCCGGGTGACGTGATCCTGGCCTCCTCCGCCCCGCTCCGGCGTCGAACCTGAGATCGTGTGAGGATCAGCGACAAAACCGGCGGCGGCGACGGCCGCATCCCGCCGGTCCACCCCGCAACGTCGCGAGGAGGAAGCCGTGATGACAACCACCAGGACGCGGACCCCGCAGGACCTCGACCGTAACCTCGCCCTCGATCTGGTCCGGGTCACCGAGGCCGCGGCCATGGCCGCCGGTCGCTGGGTCGGCCGGGGCGACAAGGAGGGCGGCGACGGTGCCGCCGTCGACGCCATGCGCAAGCTCATCAACTCGATCCCGATGCGCGGTGTCGTGGTGATCGGCGAGGGCGAGAAGGACAACGCCCCGATGCTCTTCAACGGCGAGGAGGTCGGCGACGGGACGGGTCCCGAGGTGGACGTGGCGGTCGACCCGATCGACGGCACCACGCTGATGAGCAAGGGCATGCCGAACGCGCTCGCCGTGCTCGCGGTGGCCGAGCGGGGCGCGATGTTCGACCCGAGCGCCGTCTTCTACATGGAGAAGCTCGCCGTCGGCCCGATGTACGCCGACGTGGTCGACATCAACGCCGGCGTGGCCGAGAACATCCGCCGGATCGCCAAGGTCAAGGGCACCGACCCCGCCGAGGTGACGGTCTGCGTGCTGGACCGGTCGCGCCACGACGACCTGGTGAAGCAGATCCGGCGTACCGGGGCGGGGATCCGGTTCATCTCCGACGGCGACATCGCCGGCGCCATAGCGGCGGCCCGGGGCGAGTCGGACGTCGACGTGCTGATGGGCATCGGCGGCACCCCGGAGGGCATCACCGCGGCCTGCGCGCTGAAGTGCATGGGCGGCATGATGCAGGCCAAGCTCTGGCCCAAGGACGCGCAGGAGCGGGAGAAGGCGCTGGCCGCCGGGCACGACCTGGACCGGGTGCTCCTCACCGACGACCTGGTGACGGGCGACAACTGCTTCTTCGTGGCCACCGGCGTCACGTCCGGTGACCTGCTGCGCGGCGTGCGCTACCGGGCGGGCGGGGCGTACACCCAGTCGATCGTGATGCGGTCCAAGAGCGGCACGATCCGGGTGATCGACTCCTACCACCGGCTGGAGAAGCTGGCGCTCTACTCGGCGGTCGACTTCGACGGGCGCCCCCTGGCCGAGCAGGAGTGACCACGACCGGGACGGCGGCGCCCCCGACGCTGTCGACCACGCGGCGGGTCGCCGGCACCGGGCTGGCCACCGCCTCGGGGGTCGCGGTGGCCGTCCAGTCCCGGATCAACGGCGAACTCGGCGTACGGCTGGCCGACGGGATCGCCGCCGCGGTGGTCTCGTTCGGCGTGGGCCTGCTGGTGCTGCTCGTGCTGGTCCCCGCCACCCCCGCCGGCCGGCGGGGGCTGGCGGCCCTGCGGGCCGAGCTCCGGGACGGCTCGCTGCGCCCGTGGCAGTGCCTCGGCGGGGTCTGCGGCGCCTTCCTGGTCGCCACCCAGGGGCTGACCATCGGCACCCTCGGCGTGGCGGTGTTCACGGTCGCGGTGGTGGCCGGGCAGACCGGCAGCAGCCTGCTGGTCGACCGGGCCGGCATCGGCCCGACCGGCCGGCAGCCGGTCACCCCGAACCGGCTGATCGGCGCGGTGCTCACCGTGCTGGCCGTGCTGCTGGCGGTCGGCGACCGGCTCGGCGACCCGGGCGCCCTGGCGCTGGCCCTGCTGCCGCTGGCCGCCGGTGTGGGCATCGCCTGGCAGCAGGCGGTCAACGGCCGGGTCCGGGGGGCGGCCGGCAGCGCCATGACCGCCACGCTCGTCAACTTCACCGTCGGGACGGTGGCGCTGCTCGCCACCTTCGCGGTGGAGGTCGCTGTCCGCGGCCGCCCGGCCGGGAGTTTCCCGGCCGAGCCGTGGCTCTACGTGGGTGGCCCCATCGGCATCGTGTTCATCGCGCTGGCCGCCGCCATCGTCCGGTTCACCGGCGTGCTGCTGCTCGGCCTGGCCACCATCGCGGGGCAGGTGGTCGGCGCCGTCCTGCTGGACGTGCTGCTGCCCACCGCCGCCTCCCACCCGACGCCGACCACCCTGCTGGGGGCGGGGCTGACCCTGGTCGCGGTGCTGGTCGCCGCCCTCGGGCCGCCCCCGCGGCCGGTCATCCGCGCAGCGCCGCCACCGTCTCCTTGACCACCCGGTCCAGCGGCGTCGCCTCGACGCCGAGGGTGGCGATGGCGGCGGTCGAGTCCAGCACGTAGGGCCGGTCGAACTGGTAGGCGGTCTCCCGCAGTTCGCGGGCGAACGGGTTGGCCAGCCCGGCGACCCAGAGCATGGGGTACGGCATCCGGGTGAGCCGCGGCGCGGGCGCGCCGACCAGGGCCGCCGCCCGGCCGGCCAGGTCCCGCATCGACACGGCGGGGGCGCTGGGCACGTGCCAGGCCCGTCCCCAGGCCCGCTCGTCGGTGGCGGCGGCGGCGAGGGTACGGGCGACGTCGGGAATGTACGTCCAGGTGTGCGGGGCGTCCCAGTCGACCGGCAGGAACACCCGCTGCCCGGCGAGCACCCGGGGCAGCACCATCATGGCCAGCGAGGTGCCTTCGGGGCCGACGTAGTCGGAGCCGCGTACCTCGGTGATCCGGGCCCGGCCCGCCTGGTGCGCGGCCAGCGCGTCGGCCCACATCCGGTTGCGTACCCGCCCCTTCGTGCCGGTGGCGGCGAGGGGGGTCGCCTCGGTCATCGGGGCGTCGACCGGACCGTACCCGTAGAGGTTGCCGACGGTGGCGAGCACCGCGCCGGTCCGCTCGGCGGCGGTAAGCAGCGCGGCGGCCAGCGGGGGCCAGTCCAGCGGCCACCGGTGGTACGCCGGGTTGGCGCAGTTGTACAGCGCCGCGGCGCCCTCGGTCAGCGCGGTCAGCCGCTCCGCGTCGGCGGCGTCGGCGGCGATCCGCTCGATCGCGGGGTGCGCGGGCCCGGTGCCGCGGCGGGTCACCACGCGCACCCGCTCGCCGCGCTCGGCGAGGAGGCGGGCGGTGGCGGTGCCGACGGGTCCGGCGCCGACGATCACGTGCTGGGCCATGGGGGCCACCCTTCGAATCAGGAGTTCGATGTGAGAGCACTGCTCTCGCAACAGAGCATGCACCGCAACCGACCCCTTCGTCAAGAGCAGTGCTCTCGGTTTTGATTGGCGCTCTCATCCATGGCAGAGTGGAGGCATGGTCGCTCCCTCGCTCCGCGCCCGGGTCCGCGCCGGAATGA
Organism: Micromonospora sp. A3M-1-15; assembly: GCF_024213425.1. NCBI lineage: Bacteria > Bacillati > Actinomycetota > Actinomycetes > Micromonosporales > Micromonosporaceae > Micromonospora > Micromonospora sp. A3M-1-15. The sequence goes on from NZ_JANAVK010000001.1 coordinate 1,632,920, forward strand.
TCGACGAGATCAAGGCCGTCGCCCGCCGCCACCTGGCCACCGACGGCGCGAACCTGTCGCTCCGCGCGGTCGCCCGGGACATGGGCATGGTCTCCTCGGCGATCTACCGCTACTTCCCGAGCCGCGACGACCTGCTCACCGCGCTGATCCTCGACGCGTACGAGGCGCTCGGCGACGCCGTGGAGGCGGCCGACGCCGGAGCCGACCGCGCCGACCTGCGCGGGCGCTGGCACGCCGCCTGCCGGGCCGCCCGGTCCTGGGCGCTCGCCCACCCCGCCGAGTACGCCCTGCTCTACGGCAGCCCCGTCCCCGGCTACGCGGCGCCGGACGACACCGTGGCGCCGGCCCAGCGCCCCCCGGTGACCCTGGTCGGCATCCTCCGCGACGGGGTGGCCGCCGGGCTGCTCACCCCGTCCGGCGAGGACCTGCCCGAACCGCTGCGGTCGGACGTGGCCGAGCTGGGCGCCCTGATCGCCGTGGACCTGCCGCCCGCCCTGCTGGCCCGGGGCATGGCCGGCTGGACCCAGCTCTTCGGGCTGATCAGCTTCGAGCTGTTCGGCCGGATCAACCGCACGCTGCCGCACCGCGACGAGTACTTCGACCACCAGACCGGGCTCATGGCCGACCTGATCGGCCTGCCCGCCGACTGAGCGCGCCGGAGCCGGTCAGGTGCCGTCGGACGAGTGGCCGGGGAAGAGGTGCGCGGCCGGGTCGATGACGACCGCCGCGTTGTTGACGGCGGTGGCCGCCTCGCCGAAACCGGTGGCGATCAGCCGGACCTTGCCCGGGTAGTCGGTGATGTCCCCGGCCGCGAAGATCCGGGGCAGGTTGGTGGCCATGGCGCTGTCGACCACGATGTGCCGCCGGTCCAGGTTCAGCCCCCACTCGGCCAGCGGGCCCAGGTCGGCGGTGAACCCGAGCGCGGCGACCACGGTGTCCACCGGCAGCGTCTCCACCGCGCCGCCGCGCACGGTCAGCTCGGCGCCGGTGACCCGGTCCTCCCCGTACAGCCGGCTCACCTCGGCGTTGACCACGATCCGCACCGGCAGCGCGCGCACCCGGTCGACGGTCGAGGCGTGCGCGCGGAACCGGTCCCGCCGGTGCACCAGGGTCACCGAGCGGGCGATCGGGGCCAGCGTCACCGCCCAGTCGAACGCCGAGTCGCCGCCGCCCACGATGAGCACGTCCCGCCCGGTCAGCTCGGTCGGCTGCGGTACGAAGTAGACGATCCCGCCGCCCACGAAGCTGTCGGCCACCGGCAGCGGCCGGGGGCTGAAGCTGCCCAGCCCGCCGGTGACCAGCACCGCGCCGCAGCGCAGCTGGTCACCCCCGGCCAGCCCGAGCACCGGCCGCCCGTCCAGGTACGACAGCTTCTCGGCGCGCACACCGAGCAGGTACTCCGGGCGGAAGGGCGCGGCCTGGGCGACCAGGTTGGCCACCAGCTCGCGCCCCTTGATGGCGGGGAACCCGGCGACGTCGAGGATGAGCTTCTCCGGGTACATGGCGGTGACCTGCCCACCCGGCTCGGGCAGCGCGTCGATCACGGCCACCGAGAGCCCGCGGAACCCGGCGTAGTAGGCGGCGAACAGCCCGGCGGGACCGGCCCCGATCACGGCGACATCGACCTCGCGCATGGCGTACCGTCCCGTCACTTCGCCAGGGATCAACGCGTGCTGATCCCGACGGTAGGCGGGCGGGTGGCCGCGGGCAAGCATGTCCCGCCGGCGGGTGGACGCGCCGTCAGGGCGACGTGACCGGTGGTGACCCGAGCGGGTCCCGCCCCGCGACCTCGGCCCGGCGGCGGCGGAACAGGACCGCCGCGACGACCCCGCCGAGCAGCCCGAACAGGTGGCCCTGCCAGGAGATGCGCTCGTCGGTGGGGAGGATGCCGAGCAGTTGCCAGCCGTAGAGCAGACCGACCAGGAGCACGACGGCGAAGTTCCACCAGCTCCGCTCGACGATGCCGCGGGTCAGCAGGATGCCGAGGTAGCCGAAGATCACCCCGCTCGCGCCGACCACCACCGAGTTGGGCGAGCCGGTGAACCACACCCCCAGCCCGCTGACCAGGATGATCACCAGGGTGGACCAGAGGAACCGGCGGGTGCCGGCGGCCAGCACGAAGGTGCCGAGCAGGATCAGCGGGATGCTGTTGCTGTAGAGGTGGTTCCAGCCGGCGTGCAGGAACGGCGAGAAGAACACGCCGTCCAGCCCCTGAATGCGGTGCGGGATGATGCCGGCGGTGACGTCGAGGTCGGCGTTCAGGCCGACGTCGACGGCCTCGACGAGGAACAGCACCGGCACCACCGCGCACATGGCGACGAAGGCGCGGCCGAGGGAGGCGTAGAACGCCTCGGTGCCGAACCGGTGTGGGTCGCCGCCCGTCGGGCCGTCCTGCCAGGTCATCCGTCAAGAGCTATCAGCAATCGCGGCGGACCGCCACCCGAGCCCGGCACGACGACGGCGGGGCGTGCGAATCTCCGCACGCCCCGCCGTCGATGTCCGATCAGTACCAGCCGGTGCTCTGCGAGTGCGCCCAGGCGCCGCAGGGGTCGTCGTAGCGGCCCTCGATGTAGCCGAGGCCCCACTTGATCTGGGTGGCCGGGTTGGTCTTCCAGTCGTCCGCCACCGAGCCCATCTTGCTGCCCGGGAGGGCCTGCGGGATGCCGTAGGCGCCGGACCCCTCGTTGTAGGCCTTGTGGTTCCAGCCGCTCTCCTTGGTCCAGAGCTTGTCCAGACAGGGGAACTGGTCGATGCCGAAGCCCTCGTCGAGCATGATCGCGCAACCGATCTTGCGGTTGCCGCTGAACTCCTCGCACGAGGACGGGATCGGCCCGTCGTACGGCTTGGCCGCCGCCTTCTCCGCGGCCTCCCGCTCCTTCTTGCGGGACGCGGCCGCCGCCTCGGCCTCCTTGGCCCGCTCGGCGGCCTCCTTGGCCGCCGCGGCGGCCCGGAGCTTGGCCTGGTACTCGGCGGCCCGCTGCTTGGCCGAGGCCAGGCGGTGGTCGGCCTGGAGGTCGCGCTGGTACGCGTACTCCGTCCGGTCGACCTTGAGGCCCACCTGCGCGGTCAGGCCCTGTTGCTGGGTCTGTCGGTCTTCGCCCAGGTAGAAACCACCGGCAACGCCCACGGAGAGCAGCGCGACAGCGGCCGTACGGGCGCCGAACCGGCTCCACAGCCGACTCACGAAGTGTCCCTTCGTCGGGGGCAAGGACACGGCGCGACGCGTGGCCCTGGAGCGGCCGCGCCGGCGCCGTGAGCGCCCCGACCCTCTCGGTCGCAGCCGACGCACCGGTGCTCGCAGCTCTCCGCCGGGCTGGTGGTGTGTCGTAAGCGCTCGATGGACACCATTGCGCACAGTGAGGCCGATGGGAAACCAAGGACGCCAAATGTGATCTGCGCCACAAGGCGAGCGCCATCAAATCGGGACAAACCTCACCCTCAGAGCGGAATGTCCTCCAACAGATCGGTGACCATCGCGGCGATGGGAGAACGCTCCGAACGGCTGAGGGTGACGTGCGCGAAGAGGTGATGGCCCTTCAGCGCCTCGATCACCGCGGTCACCCCGTCGTGCCGCCCGACCCGGAGGTTGTCCCGCTGCGCCACGTCGTGGGTGAGCACCACCCGCGAGCCCTGACCGATCCGGGACAGCACGGTGAGCAGGACGCCGCGCTCCAGGGACTGCGCCTCGTCGACGATGACGAAGGCGTCGTGCAGGCTCCGGCCGCGGATGTGGGTCAGCGGCAGGACCTCCAGCAGGCCCCGCGAGGTGACCTCCTCCAGCACGTTCTCGTGCACCACCGAGCCGAGGGTGTCGAAGACGGCCTGGGCCCAGGGCGACATCTTCTCCGACTCCGAGCCGGGCAGGTAGCCCAACTCCTGGCCGCCGACGGCGTACAACGGGCGGAACACGACGACCTTCTTGTGCCGGCGGCGCTCCATCACCGCCTCCAGGCCGGCGCAGAGCGCCAGCGCCGACTTGCCCGTGCCGGCCCGGCCGCCGAGCGAGACGATGCCGATCGACTCGTCCAGGAGCAGGTCGAGCGCGACCCGCTGCTCCGCCGAGCGGCCGTGCACGCCGAACGCCTCCCGGTCGCCGCGGACCAGCCGGACCGTCTTGTCCGGCAGCACCCGGCCGAGCGCCGAGCCCCGCCCCGAGTGCAGCACCAGGCCGGTGTGGCAGGGCAGGCCGGCGGCGGCGTCGAGGTCCAGCGTCTCCCCCGCGTACAGCCGGCCGATCTCCTCCTCGGCCAGTTCCAGCTCGGCCATCCCGGTCCAGGTGGGGTCGCTGGCCTGACCGTGCCGGTACTCGTCGGCGCGCAGGCCGACCGAGGCCGCCTTCACCCGCAGCGGCATGTCCTTGCTGACCAGGGTGACCTCGCGCCCCTCGGCGGCGAGGTTGAGCGCCACGGAGAGGATCCGGGCGTCGTTCGACTCGTTCCGGAACCCGGGCGGCAGCACCCCGTCGTCGGTGTGGTTCAGCTCCACCCGGAGGGTGCCGCCCTGGTCGTTGGCGGGCACCGGCCGGTCCAGCCGGCCGTGCCGCACCCGCAGCTCGTCCAGCATGCGCAGCGACTTCCGGGCGAACCAGCCCAGCTCGGGGTGGTGGCGCTTGCCCTCCAGTTCGGAGATCACCACCAGCGGCAGCACCACCTCGTGCTCGGCGAAGCGGTGGAACGCCGCGGGGTCGGAGAGGAGGACCGAGGTGTCCAGCACGAAGGCCGTGCCGGCTGGTCGGGGCTCCTCGGTGCCGGCGGACGCGGCGGCCGCGCGGCGACCGCGGGTGCTCCGGCGGGTGGTGGCGGTCGCGGCCGGGGTCTGGTCGGCACCGGCGGGGGTACGGCGAGTGGTCACAGGCCTGCTCCGCGGATGGGCACCCGGCCACCCGAGTTCCGCCTCGTCCGGTGCCCGGTGGACACGGGGTCGGATGCGGGCCCCGTGCGCGAGGTCGCAGGTCCGGGCTGTCCGGCTGGCCCGGGAAAGCCCCGTGCCATGCCTAGACGCTAATCGCCGCGGGCCCGGTCGGCTAGTGGTGCGAGTGGATCACTGTTCCTTCTCCGTGCGCGACTGCGGGGCTCGCGACACCGGCTCACTCCTCGCGCTCACATCTGACCCGGGAGATGAACGGCGCGCGGCGGACCGGCCGGGATGCATGCCCCCTGCGCGCATCCCGGCCGGCGGAGCCGTCGTCACCGGTCTGACGACGGCTCCGACGGTGCGCGTCCGCCGCGGACGGCACACCGTGCTCTGGCGGACCTCAGCCCTGCCGCCGCACCAGGGTCCCGGTCCGCGGCCCACCGCCGGCCGCGCCGAACGAGGAGCCGGTGTACGTGGTGCCCTGCCGGGTGGCCAGTCCGCCGAACTGGGCGGTCGCGGTCGCGGTGGCACGCAGGGCCGGGCCGGACGCGGCCCGGGCGGTGACCGCGGCGGGGACGGCTGTGCCGGCGAACGGCGTCGTGCGCCCGGCCGGGGTGGTCACCGCGGCCGGGGCGGGGCCGGCCAGCGCCGAGGCGATCGCGGCCTGGGCATCGCGGCGGCGGCGGTTCCAGGCGCCCCGGTCGCCGTCGAAGTAGCCCTGGCGGTAGCCGAACCGGTAGCCGATCCGGTAGCTGAGCTGGCCGTGCAGCCGGCCCGCCGCGTAGCAGGTCGAGCCGAGCACGAGGACCAGGACGACGGCCAGAAAGGGACTCATCGCTCGTCCGCCCCGGGCAGGGGATCGATGACCAGCAGCCGCTCCAGGTCGGCGGTGCTGACCTCCTCGACCAGTTCGACGCTGATCCGGCAGCCGTCGACGATCACCTCGGCCACCGAGGCCCGGCGGATCTCGCCGCCGGCGTCGTAGACCCGGACGCTCAGCTCGGGACAGCCGAGGTGGGTCCGCCAGGCGTCCCACTCGTCGCGGTCGCCGACGCTGAGGGAGAGGTAGCGGCAGCCCCGAGCGAGGTAGAGCCGCCACGGGGCGCTCAGCCCGGCGGTCACCCCGTCCGCGATCAGGCCGAAGGCCTGCGCACGGGTCGCGAGCTCGGTCACGAGACCCCCTCGGCACCCGCGGAGTGACGCATGTGAGCACTCGTCGTCTCATGCACGTGACACACCGTAAGTTGTCTCATGAGCGTGACAGTATCAGCTTTTCGTCTGTTTACCGCCGTACTGGCGTCCATCTATTCTGCCCGGGTGACACCCCTCAGGAAGAGCGCTGGATCGTTTACCGAGAATCGTGGATCACCGTCACGTGGGCGTGACAGCAGCGTGCCGGGACGCGCCACGGAGACCGACTGGTCGTACCGTCACGGGGTGACCGAGACCGCGAACGCACGGAAGATCGCCTTCGCCACCTTCGTCCGCCGCGCGCTGGAGGACGCGCGCGCCATGCGGGCCTGGAGCGGCACCGAGGTCTCCCGGCGTACCGGCGTCTCCCGCCAGACCATCAACCGGTGGGTACGCGGCGACTGGGCCAGCGACCCCGAGGCCGAGCGGGTGGTCGCCTTCTGCGAGGGGCTGGGGCTCAACCCCGCGGCCGCGTTCGTCGCCCTCGGCTGGGACCGCGCGGCCACCCCCCGCGCCACCCCCACCCCGCCGCCGATGGATCCCGATGTCGAGGCGCTGCTGCGCCGGCTGGTCGACCCGAACGTCTCCGAAGCGGAGAAGTTCCACATCCGGGAAACCATTCGCTACCTCGCTTACCGCCCGACACTCCCGGCCGATTCCGGAAAACGAGGCAGACAGGCCGGATAGACGACACGCCAGTTAGTTCCGCAAATGGCGAAAGAACGGCCGGACAGATCCGATCGATGCCCTCCGGGCGCGGATCGGACGCGCTAGCGTCCCTGTTTGTACTGCTCGGGGCTCGTCATCGGCGGGGGGACGGGACACAGCCGAACTCAGCCCTGCGGGACAGAAGGAGGGGTCTGTCCATGACCCTGAAATGGTTGGCAGTCGTGGTCGCGGTGGTGTCGGTGACATCGTGCGTGACCGGCAACGTGGTGGTCGGCGTTCTGGACGGCGGGCAGCTTCCCCTGGTCGTCAACCTCTTCGCCCTCATCACGGCCGGCACCGCGGTGGTCCTCGCCGTCGTCGCCGAGCTGCACGACCGGCTCAACGACCGGGTCAGCGCGCTCACCGAGTTCCTGGTGGCGCGGCTCAACGAGATCGAGGCGCACACCGGCGACCGGAACACCGGCTTCGTGGAGGGCTACCTGCTGAGCCACGGGCAGGAAGCGGCCGTGGTGCCGTTCGGACGCCGGGGACGGGGAGCCGCCGAACGCTGACCATCCGCGTCGTCCCGACGTCACATCTCGGCCACGAATACGCCGCCGTGCCCGGGGTACGCTGTCGCGCGTGCCGCCGTTGAATCTGGGCAACCAGCAGCCGAAGACCCCGTTGGACGCCGAGCACGCGTGGCGCGCCACCGCCGCGCGCGCGGGCGACATGGTGCTCTTCTTCGACTTCGACGGCACCCTCGCGCCGGTCGACGACGACCCGACCGCGGTCCAGCCCGCGCCGAAGGTGCTCGCCGCGCTGGAGGCGCTCGCCCCGCGGGTCCGCCGGATCGCCATCGTCTCCGCCCGCCCGGTGGAGTTCCTCCGCGACCACCTCGGCGGCCTCGCCGGCATCGACCTCTACGGCCTCTACGGCCTGGAGCACAGCCACTCCGGCGGCGAGACCGTCACCGAGCCGGCCGCCCTGCCCTGGGTGCCCACCATGGCCGAGCTGGCCGAGCAGGCCCGCGCCGAGCTGCCGCCCGGCGCCCTGGTGGAGTTCAAGCGGCTCTCCGTGGCGCTGCACTGGCGCACCGCGCCGCAGCTCGGCGACCTCGTGCAGGAGTGGGGCCGGGCCCGGGCCGAGCGGCTGGGCCTGCGCTGCCAGGCCGGGCGCATGGTGCTGGAGCTGAAGCCCCCGGTCGACCGGGACAAGGGCATGGTCATCGGCGAGGCGGTCCGCGACGCCGGCGGCGCCTGGTACTTCGGCGACGACGTCTCCGACATCAAGGCGTTCGCGGCGCTGCGCGCCCGGGCCGCCACCGACCCGCAGTTCCTCGGCGTCTGCGTGGCCGTGGCGAACCCGGAGACCGGTCACGAGGTGGCCGACGCCGCCGACCTGACCCTGGACTCCCCCGCCGCCCTCGGCGACTTCCTCACCGAGGCGCTGCCCCACCTGGCCTGAGGCCGGACCTCAGGCGCCGAAGCGGCGTTGGCGGGTGGCGTAGGAGCGCAGGGCCCGGAGGAAGTCGACCCGGCGGAAGTCGGGCCAGTTGAGTTCGCAGAAGTAGAACTCCGAGTGCGCGCTCTGCCAGAGCATGAAGCCGGAGAGGCGCTGCTCACCGCTGGTCCGGATGATCAGATCCGGGTCGGGCAGGCCCTTGGTGTAGAGGTGCTCGGAGATGTGGTCGACGTCGATCGAGTTGGCCAGCTCCTCGACGGTGCCGCCGGTGGCGGCGTGCTCCAGCAGCAGCGAGCGGACCGCGTCGGCGATCTCGCGCCGGCCCCCGTACCCGACGGCGATGTTGACCTGAGCCCCGCCGTCGCGCTGCCGGGTGCGCTCCTCGGCCGCCTTGAGCGCGGCGGCGTGTTGCGCGGGCAGCACGTCCAGGGCGCCGACCATCCGCAGCCGCCAGGGGTTGCCCTCCTCGGCCAGCTCGGTGGTGAGGTCCTCGATGATCTGGAGCAGCGGGTCCAGCTCGGCGGCCGGTCGGGAGAGGTTGTCGGTGGAGAGCAACCAGAGCGTGACGTGCCCGACACCGGCGGCGTCGCACCAGCGCAGCAGCTCCTTGATCCGTTCGGCGCCCATCCGGTGGCCGTCGTTCGGGTCGACGAAGCCCATCTCGCGGGCCCATCTGCGGTTGCCGTCGCACATCACGCCGACGTGTCGGGGCACGGGCTTGCCCGCGAGCTTCGCCGTGAGCCGGCGCTCGTACACGGAGTAGAGGAGTTTCCGCAGAGTCATCACCTTGCAGGGTAGCGACCCGCGCGAGAGATCAGTGTCTCGGTGGCGCAACGCGCGATGCGAGGCCGAAGCCGATCATGCCCAGGGTGCGGGCGTCGAGACGTCCGTCACCCAGTCCCAGCTCCACCACGGTCCGGTAGACCCGCTCGTCACGGCGGGCGGCACGCACCGCCGCGTCGACCACCCACCGGCGCCGGGCCAGCCAGGCCGCCACCGAGCTGTGCCGCAGGTGGGTGCCGAGCCGGCGGCGCAGCGCGTCGGCGTACCGGCTGGCCGCCCGGTCGGGGGCTCCGGCCGCGGCCGCGCCGGCCAGGGCCCCGGAGCGCAGCGCGTAGAAGATTCCCTCGCCGGTGAACGGGTTGATCAGCGAGAGCGCGTCGCCGGCCAGCACCACCCGGCCCCGCCCCGGCGCCGGCCGGTGGGTCGAGAGCGGCAGGTGGTGGGCGCGCAGGTCGGTCACCGCCGCCGGGTCGGTGCCGGGGAGCAGGGCGGCCAGCCGGTCCAGCAGGTGCGCGCGGGTCAGCGGCTCCCCGCGCAGCACCTCCCCGTACCCGACGTTCGCCCGGCCGTCGCCGATCGGGAAGGACCAGGCGTACGCCGGCCAGCGCGGCGACGAGGTGACGATGAGCTGCTCGGGCGGGCCCGGGAGCGTCGGGGCGTAGCCCCGGATGGCGAGGGCGAGGTGCCGGTCCGGGTTCACCGGGTGGCCGAGCGTCCGGCGCAGCACCGAGCCGGCCCCGTCCGCACCGACCACCGCCCGGGCGGCCAGTTCCCCGTCGAGCACCACCCGGTCGTCGCGCACCTCCACCGCGCGTACGGTGTGCCGGCGCAGCTCCGCCCCGGCCGCGGTCGCCGCCGCCACCAGCCGCGCGTCGAACACCCGGCGGGGCACCGTGTACGCGGGCCGGGGCAGTGCCCGGGCCACCGTGCCGCCACCGGGGCCGACCAGGCGCAGCGCGGGCAGCGGGGGGTACCCGTCGACCGCCCCGCGCACCCCCAGCTCGGTGAGGACGTCCAGCGCGTGCGCGGCGATGCCGTCCCCGCACGCCTTGTCCCGGGGAAAGTCGTACCGGTCGAGCAGCAGCACCCGCGCCGCCCCGCCCCGCCGCGCGGCCAGAGCGGCCGCGGCCCCCGCGGGCCCGGCCCCGACCACGACCACGTCCCACAACTCCCCCACCCCGCCATCCTCCCCGCCGTGCCCCGCCCTCCGAGCACGCCGCGCCCACCCCGCCCCGACCCGTCGGGTTGATCAAGAGGTTTGCGTCGGGGAACGGCCGGATTCTGACGCGAACTTCTTGATCAACGGGGCGAGGACGGGGAGGGCTGCGAGGTGGTGCGGTGGAGGGAGTAGAGGGTCAGGAGGGCTGCTGTCAGGAGCGGGGCGCCGTCTCGGATCAGGCCGTCGACGCCGAGGAGCCACCAGCAGAGAGGGAGGTCCACGGCGAGGGTGGCCAGGGTGATGGCGACCAGGAGCTTGCGGGCCCAGGGGCGGTCGCGCATCAGGAAGGCGGTGCAGAAGAGCACCGCGTAGCTGACCGCGATGCCGGCGGCGAACCAGAACAGCACGGCCGGCACGGCGCTGATCCGCCCGTCCAGGATGGACCCGGTCGCGATCAGGGCCGGGACCAGCATCAGCGGGCTGTAGGTGAAGGCGGCGACCCGGGCGGTGAGCAGCCAGCCGGTGACCGGCGGGCGCTTCGGGACGACCTCCCGCCAGGAGATCACCCCGCCCTCCACGACCAGGCCCTTGCGGTGCCGGACCAGGTGCCCGCCGACCGCGTCGGAGCGGTAGAGCAGCGCCACCACCGCGACGCAGAGCGCGGTGAGCACGCCGAAGCCGAGCAGACCGGGCAGCGGCGGCACCCCCGCCCGGGGCACGACCAGCCGACCGACCGCGAAGACCGTGGTCACCGCGAGGATCAGCCCGAACGGCTTCGCCACGGCCCGGCCCCGCTTGACGTGGCCGATCAGCACGAGGAAACCCAGCGAGCGCAGCATCGCCCAGCCGGTGCGGACCGCGAGCCCGAACTCCTGCTCCGGGGCGTACCAGTAGTTGAGCAGCTCGACCACGACGGTGGCCGCCGCCGTCACGGCGAGCAGGGTGGTCAGCGCCCGGACGGCGGACGGCCGCCGGACCTCGACAGGTTCGGCGGCCGTCCTCATGGCATCCGGTGTTGCCCGGTGCGGGCTTCCGTCACACCTCTACTTCTGCGGCTCCGCGTCGAGCCGGGCGCGCAGCGCGTCCAGCTCGGCCCAGAGGACGCCGGGGAGCTTGTCGCCAAACTTCTCGAACCACTCGGTGACCAGCGGCAGCTCGTTGCGCCACTCCTCCGGGTCGACCTTGAGCGCGATCCGGACGTCCTCCGGGGTCATGTCCAGGCCCTCGACGTCGAGCGCGTCCTGGGCGGGGACCATGCCGATCGGGGTCTCGACCGCCTCGGCACGACCCTCCAGGCGCTCGATGACCCACTTGAGCACCCGGGAGTTCTCGCCGAAGCCCGGCCAGAGGAAGTTGCCCTCGGCGTCCTTGCGGAACCAGTTGACGTAGTAGATCTTCGGCAGCTTGGCCTCGTCGCCGTCGGCGCCCTTGCCCATCTCGATCCAGTGCCGGAAGTAGTCGCCGGCGTGGTAGCCGATGAACGGCAGCATCGCCATCGGGTCGCGGCGGACCACACCGACCGCGCCGGACGCGGCGGCGGTGGTCTCCGAGGAGAGCGTGGCGCCCATGTATACGCCGTGCACCCAGTCGCGGGCCTCGGTGACCAGCGGGACGGTGTCCCGGCGGCGGCCGCCGAACAGGATCGCGTCGATCGGCACGCCGTTCGGGTCGTAGTAGTCGTCGGCCAGGATCGGGCACTGGGTGATCGGGGTGCAGAACCGGCTGTTCGCGTGCGAGGAGAGGTTGTCGCTCTCCGGCGTCCAGTCGTTGCCCTTCCAGTCGATCAGGTGCGCCGGCGGCTCACCCATGCCCTCCCACCAGATGTCGCCGTCATCGGTGAGGGCCACGTTGGTGAAGATGGAGTTGCCGCGGTCCAGCGTCCGCATGGCGTTGGCGTTGGTCTTCCAGTCGGTGCCGGGCGCGACGCCGAAGAGGCCGTACTCCGGGTTGATCGCGTAGAGGCGGCCGTCCGGGCCGAACCGCATCCAGGCGATGTCGTCACCGATGGTCTCGACCTTCCAGCCCGGGATGGTCGGCTCCAGCATGGCCAGGTTGGTCTTGCCGCAGGCGGACGGGAAGGCGCCCGCGATGTGGTAGACCTTGCCCTCCGGAGAGGTGATCTTGAGGATCAGCATGTGCTCGGCGAGCCAGCCCTCGTCGCGCCCCATCACGCTGGCGATGCGGAGCGAGTAGCACTTCTTGCCGAGCAGCGAGTTGCCGCCGTAGCCGGAGCCGTAGGACCAGATCTCGCGGGTCTCCGGGAAGTGCGAGATGTACTTGGTCTCGTTGCACGGCCAGGCCACGTCCTGCTGGCCCGGCTCCAGCGGGGCGCCGATCGAGTGCAGCGCGTGCACGAAGTCGGCGTCGTCCCCCATCGCGTCCAGGACCTTCTGGCCCATCCGGGTCATGATGCGCATCGAGGCGACCACGTACGGGCTGTCGGTGATCTCGACGCCGAACATGGGGCTCTCGGCCTCGACCGGCCCCATGCAGAACGGGATGACGTACATGGTGCGGCCGCGCATGGACCCGCGGTACAGCTCCGTCATCGTCCGCTTCATCTCGGCCGGCGCCATCCAGTTGTTGGTGGGGCCGGCGTCCGCCTCGTCGGCGGAGCAGATGAAGGTGCGCTCCTCGACCCGCGCGACGTCCGTGGGGTCCGTCCGCGCGTAGAACGAGTTGGGCTTCTTCTCGGGATTCAGCCGGATCAGGGTGCCGTTCTCGACGAGCTCGTCGGTGAGGCGGCGCCACTCCTCATCGGACCCGTCCACCCAGACCACGCGGTCGGGGGTGGTCAGTTCCGCGACCTCACGTACCCAGGCGAGCAGTTTGGGGTGGGACGTCGGGGCCTGATCGATACCCCGAACAGTAGCCGGAGCAACCATGTCACATCTCCTTGTGGTCGACGCTGACCGATGTATGGGATGCACGAGTTCTGGCGAGCCGGTGCGCCGCCTTCGTGGAAACCTGGGATTGGCCTCAGCGTAAACCGGGCTGCCTCCCCAGTCAGTGGGACTGGTTGTGAAGAACTGCACAAGGTACGGCCACGCTGCGGCATCGCGATCTCTTACCCGCTTTCGCGCGCAGTTTCACGCAAATCTTGCGAAGAACCTCCGACGGCCCGGGACCTCGCCAACCCGGCGGAGGCCTCCGATGCGGGGAAGGCGACCGTCATGTCACGAACGACGATTCCGTGATCCGCTCCACAATTCCGTACGCCCGGTCACACTCCGCTCACGGATATCGGAACCAGACGGCGGTCGCCGGAAGGGGCCCGGCCACCCGTGGGCGACGCGCGGGTGCGGCGGACCGCCGACTCGCCGTAGCGGCCGGTCCCCGGAGCGCGCACCCGGTACTCTCGGCGGGTGGCCGCGACGATGACCGGGGACCAGCCGGGGGCTCCGCAGACCCGTCGAGGTCTGATCGGAGCCCTGATCGACCGCTTCGGTCACCTGGTCCGCGAGATGAGCAAGTTCGCCACCGTCGGCGGCTTCGCCTTCCTCGTCGACTTCGCCCTCTTCAACTACCTGGCGAGCGTGCGGCACATGCCGCCGGTGGCGGCCAAGACCATCTCCACCGTCATCGCGGCCACCCTGGCGTTCCTGGGCAACCGGTTCTGGACCTGGCGGCACCGCCAGCGCTCCCACCCGGCCCGGGAGTACGCACTGTTCTTCTTCTTCAACGCGGTGGGCCTCGGCATCGCGGTGGCCTGTCTCGCGATCAGCCGCTACGGGCTCGGCGCCATCTGGCCCGAGGTGTTCCAGACCCCACTGGCCGACAACATCGCCAGCTTCATCGTCGGCACCGGCCTGGGGACGCTGTTCCGGTTCTGGTCGTACCGACGGTTCGTTTTCGTCGAGGCGGGAACTCCCCCCGTTCCGGCGACGAGCCGCGACCGAGAGTCCGGGGCGTGACCCACCGCCCATCCCGTCCTGCCGGGCCCAGCCGGCCCTGCCCACTGTCTTAAGGTGTTCCGCATGCCTCTTGTCCGTCTGCTGCCCGAGCGCTGGCAGAAGTTCATCCACGAGGCGCTCAAATTCGGCATCGTCGGCGGCATCAACACCGTCATCAATTACGCGGTGTTCAATGCGCTGGCACTCACGGTTTTCCGCGACGGCCAGCTCAAGGCGACCGTCATCGCGACCATCGTCGCGACGATCACGTCGTATCTGATGAATCGGCACTGGACGTACCGGGACCGGCCGAAGTCGGCGCTTCGCCGCGAATATGTCCTGTTCTTCGTCTTCAACGGCGCGGGCCTGGTCATCGAACTCGGCGTCCTGGCGCTGGCCAAGTACGGCCTCGGCGTACACAGCCTGCTCGCGTTGAACGTGGCGAAGACCGGCGGCGTGCTGCTGGCCACCCTGTTCCGCTTCTGGTCCTACCGGACGTTCGTGTTCCAGCCGGTGCCGAAACACGCCGAGGAGACCTGGCACACCATCCCGCGCGACGAGTGGGACACCATGGCCGAGATGGACCCGGTGGCCGAGCTGGCCGAATCGGTAAGCGAACTGGAGGAGACCGAGCCGCCGCTCGGCGAGCGGCGCGCGGGCGACTACGCCCCGCAGCAGGGCCGTCCCGCTCCCGCGGACGCCGGCCTGGGCCGCACCCTCGGCGCCGACCTCGACGCCGAACTGGCCGCCGAACTCCAGCCCACACCCCGCCGCGCCCCGCGCCGCTGACGGACCCGGCGCTCCGGCGCCCGCCCAGCGGGCGCCGGAGGACCCGGGGGGTCAGGCCGACGGGTCGCGCAACGGCTTGCCCTCGGTCATGTCGGCCAGGATCTCGCGCATCTCGCCGTCGCCCAGGCTGTGCCTGTCGTGGTGGGCCTCGACCAGCTCGTAGAGCTTCGTCTGGACCTTGTCGACGTGCGGCACGTCGGTGAGCACCGACTGGCCGCGCTCACCTGCGGACTCGATGGTCAGCGTGCCGCAGCCGAGCATCCGCTCCACGAACTTCTGGTGCATGGCGTGGTCGTTGATCCGGGTCAGCGGCAGGTCGCGCCGGTTGCGGGAGAACACCCCCTCCTGGAGCAGCACCCGCTCGTTGGTGAAGAGGTAGTGGGTGGTGCGCCAGACCAGGAACGGCCACAGACCCAGCCAGAACACCAGCACCAGGCCGAGCGCGGCGATCACGTAGAGCGCGATCGTGCCGCCGTCGCCATCGGGCAGCAGGACCCAGCCCGCGACCACCGCCGCGACGGCGAGCACCAGCACCAGGATCGGCCGGATCAGGGCCTTCCAGTGCGGGTGCAGATGCAGCACGACGTGCTCGTCCTCGGTGAGCACGTCTTCGGGGAACGCCACGGGAACCTCCTCGCAGAACAGGACGCGCTGACCGTAACCGGTCGGCGCATCCTCCGGGATCGGCCGCGCGGAGGGTGCTCAGCGCAGATGCAGCACGTCGCCGGCCGCGAGGCGCAGCTCGCCCCCGGGGCCGTCGACCAGCAGCTGCCCGTCGGGGTCCACGCCGGTGGCGGTGCCGCGCACCTCCCGGCCGTCCGGGAGCAGCACGCGGACCTGCCGGCCGACCGTGGCGCAGCCGGCCAGGTAGGCGTCCCGCAGGCCACTGGCGACCGCGTCGCCGCCCGCGTCGCGCCAGCGCTCGTACCAGTCGGCGAGCGCGCGGAGCAGGG
This sequence comes from Micromonospora sp. A3M-1-15, assembly GCF_024213425.1. NCBI lineage: Bacteria > Bacillati > Actinomycetota > Actinomycetes > Micromonosporales > Micromonosporaceae > Micromonospora > Micromonospora sp. A3M-1-15. The sequence continues at coordinate 1,648,654 of NZ_JANAVK010000001.1, forward strand.
CCCGGAGCAGGGGGTCGCGGTCGGTGGCGGTGGCCCCGGCGAGCTGGAGCGAGGTGGCCGGCAGCCCGGTCGGGTTCTCCGGCAGCTCCTCGGCGCGCAGGGTCACGTTGAGGCCGATGCCGACCACGATCGCCGGCGGCCGGTCCGGCGCCGGGCCGGGCACCGCCTCGGCCAGCACGCCCGCGCACTTCGCGCCGTCCAGCAGCAGGTCGTTCGGCCACTTGAGCCGGGCGTCCAGCTCGGCCAGGCGGGCCACCGCCTCGACCAGCGCGACGCCGGCCAGCAGCGGCATCCAGCCGTACCCCGAGGGTGGCACGGGCGCCCAGCCGCGCTCCGCGACGGCCTCGCCCGGCCGGAGCAGGACGCTGGTCGCGATGCCGGCCCGCGGCGGCGACTGCCAGACGCGGCCGCGCCGGCCCCGGCCGGCGGTCTGCCGCTCGGCGACCACCACCAGGCCCTCCGGCTCACCGGCGCGCGCGGCCTCGACCACGTCGGCGTTGGTCGAGCCGGTCTCGGCGCGCAGTTCCAGCCGGCGCCACGGCCCGTGCGGCGCGACCAGCGCGCGACGCAGCCGGGCCTCCGACAGCGGCGGGCGGTCCAGATCGGTGTACGGCGAGCCGGGCATCCCGCCAGCCTACGGCCCGCACGCCGCCGGGTCGCCGGGAAGCGGTGAGGCGCACTGCACAGCGGCACCCACCTGAACCATCGTTATATTCCCTGAGTGACTACCGAGACCGGGATCAACATCCACACGACCGCCGGCAAGCTGGCGGACCTGGAGCGACGGCTCGACGAGGCGGTGCACGCCGGGTCGGCACGCGCGGTCGAGAAGCAGCACGCGCGGGGCAAGAAGACCGCTCGCGAGCGGATCGAGATGCTCCTCGACGAGGGCTCCTTCGTCGAGCTGGACGAATTCGCCCGGCACCGCTCGACCAACTTCGGGCTGGAGAAGACCCGCCCGTACGGGGACGGCGTGGTGACCGGCTACGGCACGGTGGACGGCCGGCAGGTCTGCGTCTTCGCGCAGGACTTCACCGTCTTCGGCGGCTCGCTCGGCGAGGTCTTCGGCGAGAAGATCGTCAAGCTGATGGACCTGGCCATGAAGATCGGCTGCCCGGTCGTCGGCATCAACGACTCGGGCGGCGCGCGGATCCAGGAGGGCGTCGCCTCGCTCGGCCTCTACGGCGAGATCTTCTTCCGCAACGTGCGGGCCAGCGGCGTCATCCCGCAGATCTCGCTGATCATGGGTCCGTGCGCGGGTGGCGCGGTCTACTCCCCGGCGGTCACCGACTTCACCGTGATGGTCGATCAGACCTCGCACATGTTCATCACCGGCCCCGACGTGATCAAGACGGTCACCGGCGAGGACGTGGGCATGGAGGAGCTGGGCGGCGCCCGCACCCACAACGCCCGCAGCGGCAACGCGCACTACCTCGGCACCGACGAGGAGGACGCGATCGAGTACGTCAAGGCGCTGCTGTCGTACCTGCCGTCGAACAACCTGGACGAGCCGGTGGTCTTCGACTCGCCGGCGATCCTCGACATCACGGACGCCGACCGGGAGCTGGACACGCTGATCCCGGACTCGGCCAACCAGCCGTACGACATGCACCAGGTCATCGAGCACGTCCTCGACGACGGCGAGTTCCTGGAGGTCCAGCCCCTCTACGCGCAGAACCTCGTGGTCGGCTTCGGCCGCGTCGAGGGGCGCCCGGTGGGCGTGGTCGCCAACCAGCCCATGCACTTCGCCGGCACCCTCGACATCGCCGCCTCCGAGAAGGCCGCCCGGTTCGTGCGCACCTGCGACGCGTTCAACATCCCGGTGCTGACCTTCGTGGACGTCCCTGGCTTCCTCCCCGGCACCGGGCAGGAGTGGGACGGCATCATCCGCCGCGGCGCGAAGCTCATCTACGCGTACGCCGAGGCCACCGTCCCGAAGGTCACCGTCATCACCCGCAAGGCGTACGGCGGGGCGTACGACGTCATGGGCTCCAAGCACCTCGGCGCGGACCTGAACTTCGCCTGGCCGACCGCCCAGATCGCGGTGATGGGGGCGCAGGGCGCCGTCAACATCCTCTACCGCTCGGAGCTGGCGAACGCCGAGGACCCGGCCGCCGTCCGGGCCGAGAAGATCGCCGAGTACGAGGACACCCTGGCCAACCCGTACATCGCCGCCGAGCGCGGATACGTCGACGGGGTGATCCCGCCGCACGAGACGCGTACCCAGGTCGTGCGGGCGCTGCGGGTGCTGCGCACCAAGCGCGAGACCCTGCCGCCGAAGAAGCACGGCAACATCCCGCTGTAGCAATCGTTGCCGAGGCCCCCACCGGATGTCCGGCGGGGGCCTCGGCGCGTCAGCAGCCGGGGTTCGCGGCGGCGCACATCCGGCCGGCGGCGACGCGGGCCAGGTCCAGCAGCCGCGCCTGCGTCATGGTGTTTCCCGGCACGCCGGGCTGGAGGGGGTCCTCCGGAACCAGGACCGTGACCAGGTCGCCGACCCGGACGACCAGCCGGTCCTCGGGCCGGGGCGGGATGACCACCGGTTCGCCGGCCGCCGGCTCCACCGCCACGGACATGGAGTGCCGGAGCAGGATCGCCTGGTCGCCGGCGAAGGCGCTCGCGGCAACCGTCCACTGGTGCACCACCATCGTGTCGACCATCCCCTGATCGCCCTGAAGCCGGTTCATCTGCCGCCATCCCGCACAGGCCGCCACCGACCGGTCGAGGTCGGTGAAGAGCCGCTGCGCCGCCCCGGGTTCCAACCGGTAGACGTCCTGACTGATGACCGGCCTCCGGTAGGGGGCGGATCCGCTCAGCTTGGTGGACCCGATCAGTGTCTGCGAGCGCGAGTAGCGCGAGACGGCCTGATCCCCTGGCAGCCCCTGCTCCTGTGCGCACGTCCGGAGGACGTCGTCGACCCGGACCGGCTCGTCGAGGCCCGTGTCGCCGAGCCGCTCGTCGGTCTTCTCCGGCACCTCGGCCGGGGTCAGCAGCGCCTCCACGGGGATCTCCGCGCGCCCCCCGGCGCCGACGCCCGGTGGGAGTGGTGCCGGCGCCCCGGCACGGCCGACGGCGACGGCCGAGACCGAGGCGACCGCCAGCACGGCCGTGGCGGCCGCCACCGCGGTACGCCGGCTGCGCCGTCGGGCCATGCGCCGGATCTCGGCCGGCTCCGGCCAGCGGACCTCCCGCAGGTCGCGGTGGACCAGTTCGACGAATGTCGCGTCGTCACGCATCTGCGGCCTCCTCCTCCAGATCCACGACGGCCAGCAGCCCGGCCAGCGCGGCCCGCCCGCGCGAGAGCCGGGCCTTGACGGTGCCCACCGGCGCCTCGGTCTCCCGGGCCACCTCGGCCACCGGCATCCCGAGCAGGTAGTGCAGCGCGATGGCGGTGCGCTGGGCCTCCGGCAGCCGGCGCAGTGCGGCCACCACCTCCAGCGTTTCGGTGCTCGGCGCGGGGACGCTCTCCTCCGCCCCGTGCCGCAGGTACGCCCGGGCACGGCTGCGCAGGCTGCGCCACCGGCTCACCGCGATCCGGCTCGCCACCACCCGCAGCCAGGCCTCCGGGTCGTCGTACCCGCGTACCGTCGGCCAGCGCTGCCAGGCCCGGATGTACGCCTCCTGCACGGCGTCCTGGGCCTCGGCCAGGTTGCCGGTGAGCACGTAGACGAAGCCGAGCAGCCGTTGCCGGCTGCCGCGGTAGAACTCGTCGAATCCCTCGCTGTCGGGCACCTGTCACCTCCCCGTGTTCGCAGGGGACACGCCTGGCGCGCGGGGTGCGGTTGCCCGGTCAGCCGACCAATTTCTCCAGCTCCGCGAGGGGGAAGCCGCCGGCCGGGATGCGCTCGCGGACCGCCCGGCGGACGGCGGCCTGGACCGCCTCGTTGGCCGGGGTGGGCACCCCGTGCAGCCGGCCGAGCAGCACGATCTCGCCGTTCAGGTGGTCCGCCTCGGCGGAACCGGCGCCCCGGGCGAGGCTCTGCCAGGTGGAGCCGCCGGCCCGCTCCTCGCCGTCGACCGGCCGGTGCCGTACCCGATCGCCCCGCTCGGCGGCCTCCTCCTCGCGGGTCGTGTGCGGGATGCCGGCGGTGGCCAGCGCCTCCTCGCCCTCGGCGCGGACCCGGGCGACCAGCGGCTCGGGCACCTCCGGGCCGAGCAGCGCCTGGAGGCCGTTGCCCAGGTTGCCGAGCAGCTTGCCGTACTTCCAGCGCATCACGTCGTCGCGGACCGGTGCGACGAACCCGGCGGCGGTCAGGTCGGCGGCGATCGCGCGGCTGGTGTCGTCCGCGCCGGACGGGTAGCGGCCGAGGTGCAGCATCCCCGGGTGCGGGTGCCCGTTCGCCACGACCACACCGGGTTCCAGGTGGGTGGCGGGCAGCCAGACGCAGACCGGGTGCACCCGGGCGAACAGCCGCAGCGCCGCCGGCTCGTTGGCGACGCCGTTCTGGGCCAGCACGATCGGCAGCCGCTCGCCGGCCGTCCCGCCGCCCTCGACCGGGGTGTCCACCCAGGTCGCCAGGGCCGCCGCGGTGTCCTGGGACTTGACCGTGAGCACCAGCACGGTGTCCGCCGGCAGCGGGCGGTCGTCCGGCCCGGCCAGCGCGGGCAGCCGGCTCGTGACCGTGCCGTCCGGCGTCCGCAGGGTCAGGCCCCGCTCCCGGAGCGCGTCCAGATGCGCGCCGCGGGCGACCAGCGTCACGTCGCGGCCGGCCTCCCCCAGCCGTACGCCGATGGTGCCGCCGACCGCGCCCGCCCCGATGATCACGTATCGCACCCGTCCGATTCTGCCCCTCCCCGGCCCGGCGCTCGGGGGCGGGCGGGGCACCGCTCAGATGGTCAGCCCCGCGTCGGTGAGGATCGGGCCGGCGAGCAGCAGCGCGCCGGCGCCCAGCGCGGCCAGGCTGACCAGCAGGAACACGGTCACCCAGAACAGCGGCGGGAAGGGGGTGAGCCGGGCGAGCTGGTCCGCGTCGGACTCGGGCATCCGCCCCCGGCTGCGCAGCCGTTGCAGCTCGATCACCGGGCGGACGCCGCCGAAGAGCAGGAACCAGACGGACGTCCAGGCGAACGCGGCCTGCACCTGCGGCGAGGCGTACCAGGAGACGGCGAGCACCACGCCCCCGGTGACCAGCAGGGACAGCACGCCGAAGACGTTGCGGATCATCACCAGCATGGCCAGCAGCAGCGCCACGGCCACCCAGAGCAGCAGCGTGATCCGGTTGCCGGCGAGCAGCCACGCCCCGGCGAGACCGATCAGCGACGGGGCGACGTACCCGGCCAGCAGGGTGAGGATCATCCCCGGGCCGCTGGGGCGGCCGGCGGAGAGGGTGAGCCCGGAGGTGTCCGAGTGCAGCCGGATGCCGCGCAGCCGCCGGCCGGTGAGGAGGGCCGCGAGCGCGTGGCCCCCCTCGTGCGCGATGGTCACCGCGTTGCGGGCGATCCGCCACGGCAGCCGGGTGCCGACCACGACCACCGCGACGACGGCGGTCAGCAGCACCAGCAGTGGCGGCGGGTCGGGCTGGGCGCCGAGCAGCTTGTCCCAGAGGGTGGTCAGGCCGTCGATCAGGGGCATGGGCGGGGAGCCTACCGGCCTGAGCTGTGTCGTTCGAGAGGCGCAGCGTCGTAGCGCCGCTGAACCGACCCGCACCGGTCATCGAGGCGACGACGATCGTCAATGAAAAATTCTTTAAGTCCCCTTGCGATCTAGGGCAGTTACCTCCAAAGATTGGCGTCAATCATTTGACGTCCTGGAGGCATCAATGGCTCGTACCAGACTCTCCGTGCGCCGGCTGCTCGCCGCCGCCCTGACCGTCGCCGCCACCGCGGCGGCGGGCCTCGTCGCGACCGCCGGACCGGCCGCCGCGGCCACCACCCCCGGCATCGACGTCTCGCGCTACCAGGGCACCATCAACTGGACCAGCGTGCGGAACGCCGGCATCCAGTTCGCCTTCATCAAGGCGACCGAGGGCACGAGCTACAAGGACCCGAACTTCAACAGCAACTACACCAACGCCTACTACGCCGGCGTCATCCGCGGGGCGTACCACTTCGCGCGGCCGAACCTCTCCTCCGGCGCGACCCAGGCCGGCTACCTGGCCAGCAACGGCGGCGCCTGGTCGGCCGACAGCCGCACGCTCCCCGCCGCGCTCGACATCGAGGCCAACCCGTACAGCGGGGGCTACTGCTACGGCCTGAGCACCACCGGGATGCGCAACTGGATCCAGGACTTCCTGAACACCTACCGCTCCCGCACCGGCCGGTACGCGGTCATCTACACCACCACCAGCTGGTGGAACCAGTGCACCGGCAGCTGGACCGGCCCGTGGGCCAACCACCCGCTGTGGCTGGCCCGCTGGTCGAGCACGCCGGGCACCCTCCCGGCCGGCGCCCCGGTGTGGAGCTTCTGGCAGTACACCAGCACGGGCAGCGTCTCCGGGATCAGCGGCAACGTCGACCGCAACTACTGGAACGGTGACCGCACCCGGCTGATCGCACTGGCCAACAACACCGCCTGACCGTCATCCACGGTCGCCAGTCGGCGGCAGCGGGATCGGCTACGACCGAGGTCGACAGCTGGTCCGGCTGCCGCCACTGTCGTCCTACCGCCGGGGTCACGCCCTACGTCGCGAGGCGACCGGCACGGGGACGGCGCCCCGACCGGCCAGGGTGGTCCGGCGGGCCAGTCGCCACGTCGCCACCCCCGCGACGGTGAGGGCGACGACACCGAGCGCCGCGACCGGCGCGGACAGGCCGGCGCTCACCAGCAGCAGAACCACGTCCCCGAGCGCGACCAGCATCCACAGTGCCAGCCGGGGGCCGGTGTCCTTGTGTCGGTAACCCATGTCGTACCTCCTTCCGTCGTCGTGGGTCTCAATACCCCCGAGGACGGAAGGCCATGCGAGTCAGTTTCGCAACGGCGGGATTCGCCGGGTCAGTTCACCCGATCGGGCTGGAAGCCCTTGGTGATGATCTCCCAGTTGGCCAGGTTGGCGTCCCAGGCGTTCGCCGGGACCTCCCAGCGCAGGGCGTAGCCCCGGTTGCTGGCGGTGGCCACGCCCCGGTTGCGCACGTGGAATCGGGTGCCGCTGTCCCGCGTCTCCAGCCAGTCCCAGTCGGCGCAGGTCCGGTACCAGTCGCACGGCTTGATGCTGACGTACTGGTAGGCGGTGACCCGGCTCCGGCGGGCCGGCTCCTGCTGCCGCCAGTCCGCGGCCGCGTCACTCTTCGGCGAGTTGGTCCACTGGATCAGCAGCACCCGGTTCGTGCCACCCACCTCGTAGAGCACCACCGAGTTGTCGGCGGAGCGGACCCGCGCCTTCCACCCGTTCGGGATCGGCACCTTGAAGCCGATGGGGCCCTCGTAGAGGGTCCACCCGGCCGGCAGCACGAAGCCCGTGGGCGACGGCGTCGCCGAGGGGGTCGCGCTGGGCGCCGCGCTGCTCGGCGCGGCCGAGGTCGGCGCGACGCTCGTCCCCGGCGCGGGCGGGGCCGCGGCGGACGAGGTGGTGGCGGCCTGCTGCCCGCCCTTCTTGTCGCCGTCACCGGAGTTGAGCAGCGGCACGGCCACCGCCAGGCCGACCAGCAACACCGCGACCAGGGCGCCGATCAGCAGGTTGCGCCTGTTGCGCTCCGGCTTCGTGCCCGGGAGCACCGCCGCCCGGCCGGTCGACGGCGCCGGGCTGACCGGCTCGGCCAGCACCGACGTGGGGTTCCTCGGCGGGGCCGGCGGCTCCACCACCGGCTCGCCGTCCAGCCGCGTCTCGTCCAGGGCCGGGTCGGCACCGTCCACCCGGGTGTCGTCGACCACCGGCTCGGCGTCGAGCTTCGTGGTGGGCTCGGCGACCGGCGGGGCCACCTTCGCGGTGGGCGCGGCGTCCGCACCGGCCGGCACCTTGGCGGTGGCGCCGGCGATCCCCGCGGCACCTGCGGCGGCCGCCGCGGTCGTACCCCCGTCGGGCTTGCGCGGCGCCGGGGTCACCGGCGGCTCGGCCTGGTCGTCGGCCGGACGCGGCGCCGGCACCAGCGGAGGGCGCGGCCCGCGCGGACCGTTCGGCCCCGGCCGGCGTACGCCGTCCAGCAGCGAGATGCCCTTGGCCCGCCGCCCCGCGGCCTTGCGCAGCATGCGCTCCGCGATCTCGGCGGTGATCCGCTCCTCCGGGTCCTTGCGCAGCAGGCCCTGGAGCACCGGCTTCAGCGGCCCGGCGTTCTTCGGCGGCGGCAACGGCTCGGTGGCGAGGGCGGCCAGGGTGGCGATCGCCGACGGCCGCGCGTAGGGCGACTTGCCCTCGACGGCGGCGTAGAGCGTGGCGCCCAGCGACCAGAGGTCGGCCTCCGGCCCCGCCGTGCCGTCCTTCGCCCGCTCCGGCGCGATGTACGCGGGCGAGCCCAGCACCATGCCGGTGCGGGTCACGTTCGGGTCGCCCGGGATCGTGGCCAGGCCGAAGTCGGTCAGCACCACCCGGCCGTCGTTGCCGAGCAGCACGTTGCCCGGCTTCACGTCCCGGTGCATGACGCCGGCCTTGTGCGCGGCCTTCAGCGCGCCAAGCACGCCGAGACCGATCTCGACGGCCTTCGCCGGCGAGACCGGGCCGTCCTCGGCGATGGTGTCCTGCAGGGACTTCGACGCCACGTACTCCATGACGATCCACGGATCGCCGTCGGTGCGCAGCACGTCGAAGATGCGGACCACGTTGACGTTGTTGAGCCGGGCGATCGCCCGGGCCTCCCGCAACGAGCGTTCCCGCATCTCGCGGCGCTCATCCGGCGTGAGGCTGGGCGGCGGAACGAGTTCCTTGATCGCCACGTCGCGGTGCAGCACCTCGTCGCGCGCCTTCCACACCCGACCCATGCCGCCCTGGCCGAGCGGTGAGAGGAGCCGGTACCGGTCGGCGACGAGTTGGGGAAGCGCGTTAGACATCGCTGAGACCGTACCCGGCAGCCGCGACCCGTACACCGGCGGCACGCCACTGTGCGGTGAAGGTCAAGTTCTGGACGCGTACCCTGTCGGCATGTCTGCCGAAGAGCCGCTGTTCCGGATCGTCCGCGGCGTGCCCAGCGCCGAGGAGCTGGCCGCCCTGGTCGGCGCGATCGTGGTGCGCACCCGGCCGGCCGCGGCCACCGCGCCGGCCGCCGTGTCGCACTGGGCGCGCAGCGCCCGTCCGGCCGGCGCGGCGCCGGTCGCCGGCCCCGGCGCGTGGCGCGCCTCCGGCCTCCCCCGCTGACCCTTCCCGGGTACGCCGCCCGCGCATCAGGACTGCCGGGATCCGCGACGAGCCATTAACCTCACTGAGGGAAACCGTGCGGTGACGGGCAGGGAGGGTCGATGATCCCGGAGGACAACCAGCCGGCCGGCTGGCTGCGTGACTACGGCGGCATCGAAGCCGACATCCGACGGATGCGCGAGTTCGCCGACCGGCTCCAGGACGAGGTGACCCGCAACTACGCCCCCCACCTGTCGTACATCGCGGACGACATGAAGGCCCCGGTCCCCAACCCGGCCGACGCATTCGTCGAGCTGGTCCAGTTCCTCCAGGCCCACCACGAGACCCAGCAGGCCACGGTCAGCATGGTCTGGGACCTGGCCCCGGCCACCGGCCGGCTGGCCGGCGCCGCCGCCCACATCGCCACCAGATACGGCGACTCCGACGCGTTCTCCTCGGCCCGGGTCGCCGACGTGGAACGTGCCCTGGCCGCGCCGTCCACCGCGGCGGCCCGCCCCGTGCCGCCCCTGGCCGATCCGACCGCACCCGAGCAGGGGCGGGTGGTCCTGCCGTGATCGAACGGGGCAGCGGGCGCACCTCCGGGCTCACCGACTGGCGGCTCATGGACGTGCTCAGCATGTGGGCGTGCCTCCAGGACCAGGACACCACCGGCCAGTGGAAGCAGGTCGCCGGCTGGCGCAAGGTCTGCGACCTCGCCCTGACGCACCTCAGCCGGCTGCGCGAATACCGGCGCGGGCTCGCCGAGGCGTGGCCACCGGAGACCAACGCCGCCGCGCGGGCGTACCTCGGTGAGCTCGACCAGCTCATCGACCAGGTGCAGCGCACCCACGACGCGGCCGCCGCGAACTACGACGCGCTCGCCGCCGCCACCCGCGCCATCGGCAGCACCCGCGCCGAACTCCAACCGCTCTACGACGAGTACGCGGAGAAGGTGCGGCAGAAGCGGGCGTACGAGACGATCCTCGCCGACCCGAAGGCGGTGGCGGGGAGCCGGCTGCCGGAGAAGCCCCCGGTGACGGATGCTGACCTGGAGCAGCTGAACGTACGTGCCCGCGGGTTGATGACGGGACTGAGCGGCGAACTCCAACAAGCCCAAGTCATGCTCCGCCAACCTCCACCGAGAAAGTGGCCGGGCCGCGATGATGGTGCAGCAGGCCCCAACGAACAGTCGATGGCGCCGGTTATCCCACCTATCGTGGCTGTGCCCCTGCCGACGGCGAGCAGGAGCACCCGCCCGGGTCGGCAGGCAACGGCAGGAACCCCTCTATCGAGTCCTTCAGCGCCGGGAGTGGGGCCAATTCTGGGTGGGGCGGGAGCAGGGCTTGCACCGCCACCCGTTAGCTCAAGCGTCAGCCCGGGCACACCTCACGCCCAGCCCATGCCCCAGCAAAATTTCGGCACGCCACCTTCCATCACCAGTTTTCCGAACTCGTCGGGCCGTTTATTGCCTCCAAGCCGCCTTGGAGAGCCACGGGGGCCACTCGGGCGGCCATCAGTGGGTGACGCCAAGAGCCTTCCACACGCAACTCCACCGAGGACCCCTCCCTTGGGGGGACTGATTGGTGGCGCGCCAGGGATGGGGGTTAGCCAGCCAAGCTCGTCAGTCCCGCCGCGTCGCGTCAATCCTGTCGGTGGTGTAATCGGAGGCGGTGGAGCGGGCACGGCACCAAGCGGCGCAGCGGGGTCACGTCCCGGTGCTGGGAGGGCTGGTGGAACACATAACCTGTCCCCGATCGGCGGCGCACCTGGTTTGGGCCCGACGGGCGCGGGAGGATCGCCGAACCGTTCAATTCGCGGCAGCCAAAGCGAGCGAGACCAGCGCATTTGGGATCCCGACCATCCTTGGGAAATCGACGAAGGCACGCCGCCCATCGTCCGCCCACCCGAGGACAAGGGACCCATTGACCCGGGACCAGCAATCGGGTTTGATAGGTGAGACGTGCCGCAACTTTCGCCACCGCGCAAATCGCTATTGCAGGAGCAATGCTTTGCACGTCACCTGCACTCGCGATCGAGGCGCCACCCCCGAGGACTGATCCAGTTCGCAATAGCGAGTGGCACCTACGCTACCTCAAGGCAGATCAGGCACAGCGGCACGCCACAGGCGCAGGAGTGACCGTGGCAGTACCGGATACTGGCATTGCGCTCCACCCAGACTTGCGGAAGAACCTACTTCCCGGCCTCGACACGACCAACAACAAGGCAGGCGATGGCCGACGAGACTTAGATGGCCACGGGACTGGCATGGCTGGCCTGATCGCTGCCCATGGCGGCCCTGGAAATACAGGCATCCTCGGCATAGCCCCGGAAGCAAAGCTCCTCCCGATCAGGGGCAAAGAGAGAAGTGAAGGCGGAAACACAGAAGACCTCGCAGCCGGCATAGACTTCGCCATCGAGCACGGCGCTGACGTGATCAGCATCTCTGCGGCTGCGGGAGCAGACATACGCCTTCAGCAAGCGATCAGAGCTGCAATTCAGGCGAACATCGTAGTTGTAGCAGCAGCCGGCAATACGACAGAATCTTCTATTGTGGAGTATCCGGCTAGCAGCCCTGACGTGATCGCAGTTGGCGGTATCGATAGGAACGGGAATCGGGCAGCAATATCCGTCAGCGGTCCAGAGATCGACGTAGTGGCGCCGGCGGTGGACATTTACAGCACCGGGATCAATGGCGGTTATCGCGTCGGCACTGGTACGTCCGATGCCACCGCGATCGTGGCCGGGGCTGCCGCGTTGATCCGTTCCAAGTACCCCGATCTCCCCGCTCAGGAGGTCGCCCACCGCCTGACCGCCACCGCGATCGACAAGGGCCCGCCCGGCCGCGACGACGAGTACGGCTACGGCGTCATCGACCTCGTCGCCGCCCTTACCGCCGACGTCCCCCCACTCGGCTTCGAATCGCCGTCGGTCACCGCGCCCACCTCGACGGCGGCCCACAACAACAGCGACGACAACTCGACCGCCCGCGGCCTGGCCACGCTGGGCGTGTTGCTCGCGGCGGGCGGCGGTTATCTGGTCTGGCGCCGCCGTCGACGTGCCGGCGACCCGCCGCCGCGGATCAGCCGGTAGCGTCGGTGGGGTGTTGACCTCCGTGCCGCTGCGCCTCGTACTCGCCTCGCAGAGTCCTGCCCGCCGCAAGCTGCTCCAGGCCGCCGGGATCGAACCCGACGTGCTGGTCAGCGGCGTGGACGAGTCGCAGGTGGTCAGCGATCGGGCCGAGGAGCTGTGCCTGGAGCTGGCCCGGCTGAAGGCGCAGGCGGTGCTGGGCCGGCTGCGTCCCAACCCGGACGAGCGGACGCTGGTGCTCGGCTGCGATTCGGTGCTGGCGTTTGACGGGGAGATTCTCGGCAAGCCGACCGACGCGGCGGACGCCACCCGGCGGTGGGAGCGGATGCGTGGGCGCAGCGGGGTGCTGCACACCGGTCATTGTCTGATCGACGTGGTGCACGAGTCACGCGCGGAGGCGGTCGCCTCGACGACCGTGCACTTCGCGGACATCAGCGACGCGGAGATCGCCGCGTACGTGGCGACGGGTGAGCCGCTGGCGGTGGCCGGGGCGTTCACGATCGACGGGCTGGGCGGGGCGTTCCTGACCGGCATCGAGGGCGACCCGGGCACGGTGGTGGGGCTCTCCCTGCCGCTGCTGCGTAATCTCCTCGCCGACTTGGAGCTGAACATCACCGACCTGTGGACGAAGGTCGCGCCCGGGGGCCAGGAGATCGAGCATCTCGGCTAACGTCCGATCATGAGCACGAAGCCGTTGCCGCTGACCCCGGAACTGCACGCGTACCTCGTGGCGCACGGATCCGCCCCCGACGAGATCGTCCGGGAGCTGGCCGAGGAGACCCGCGCCGCCCTTCCCGCCCAGGCGGACATGCAGGTCGCGCCCGAGCAGGCCGCGTTCCTGACCTTCCTGACCCGGCTGCTGGGCGTGCGGCAGGCGGTGGAGGTAGGCACGTTCACCGGCCTCTCGTCGCTGGCCATCGCCCGGGGCCTCGCCGAGGGCGGCCGCCTGACCTGCTTCGACATCTCCGAGGAGTACACGGGCGTGGCCCGGCGCTACTGGACCCGGGCCGGCGTGCAGGACCGGATCGAGCTGCGTATCGGTCCGGCCGCGGAGACGCTGCGCCAGCTGCCGCAGGAACGCTACCTGGACCTGGCGTTCATCGACGCCGACAAGGTCGGCTACCCGGTCTACTGGGACGAGCTGGTGCCCCGGATGCGCCCGGGCGCGGTGATCGCCGTGGACAACACGCTGCGCGGCGGCCGGGTGCTCGCCCCGCAGAATGCCGACGACCGCGCCATCGCCGCCTTCAACGACGAGATCCTCGCCGACGTCCGCGTCGAGGTCGTCATGCTCCCCATCGCCGACGGTGTGACCCTGGCCCGGGTGCTCTGACCAGCCGCCGTGGTGGCGCCGTGGTCCGCACCCGCCGGGCATCACCACCCGCGCCGACCCGGCGCCGATCAGGCAACGACCGGAGGCAGGTCGAGCCGGGGAGCGGTCACGCGGCGGCGGCGACCGGGGTGCGGTCGTCGCCGGGTGCGGGCCGGCGCAGGGCGCGGCCGAGCCGCACGGTGAGGAGCATGGCCGCGGCGATGAAGCCGGGCAGGAGCAGGAAGGCCAGGTGCGGGCCGACGCCGTCGGCCACCCACCCGAGCGCGACCGGCGCGATCCCGAAACCCACAGCCATCGAGTACGACGCCCAGCCGGCCGCCTTGTCCGCGGCCGGCCCGGCCGCGGCGAGGGCGATGGAGATCGCCAGCGGGTAGTGCAGGGCGTTGCCCAGCCCGAGCACGACCAGGCCGGTGACCGCCAGCCAGCCGACCGGGGCCGACCAGAACAGCGCGAACCCGGCCAGGGAGACGGTCAGCGCGGCGAGCAGCAGCGGCACCGGCGGCCAGCGCAGCGCGAGCCGGCCGCCGGCCAACCGGCCCACGAACATGCCGCAGACGATCGCCGCGACGGCCGCGGACGCCCCGCCGGCGCTGAGCCCGGCGTGGGTACGGAGCACGTCGGCGGTCCAGAGCGACAGGCAGACCTCGATCGAGCCGGTGACCGACATCAGCACCCAGGCGATCCAGTACGCCCGCGGCAGCCGCCCGGCGACCGCGCGATGTCCGAGATCTTGGACAGTTTCCGTTCGAGACGAACGGTGAGTCTCCAAGATCGGACGTGCCGGCCGAGCGGGCGCGGCGGCAGCCGCGACAGCGGGTGCGGCCTTCGGGAGGCGTACCCGGAAGGTCAGGGCGGCGAGGGCGACAAGCGTGATGAGCCCGACCTCGACGGCCATCACCGGCCGCCAGCCGAGGCCGCCGTCCACGGTCGCGCCGATGACCAGCGGCGCGAGGATGCCCATGCCGGCGCAGGCCGCGTTGGCCTCGCTGAGCGCGGCGGGCGCGCCGGGCCCGTGGTGGGCGGTGAGCACGACGTTGACTCCGCTGATCACCATCATGCCGAAGGTGGCGATGACCGCGACGGCGGCGATGGTGGCGGGCAGCGGGCGGAGCAGGCCGAGGGCGGTGACGCCGGCGGCCACGCCGGCCAGCCCGAGCCAGATCGCCGGGCCGCGGCCGAGGCGGCGGGCGGCCGGCGCGAACAGCGCGCCGCCGGCCAGCGCGCCGACCGCGATGCCGGTGCTGTGCAGGCCGGCGACGGCGGCGCTGGTGCCCTGTTCGTCGCGGAGCAGCGGGACGACGGGACCGAACCCGTAGAGGAAGAAGCCCCACATTCCCAGCTGGGCGTAGGTCAGCCAGGTCGTCCGGTCACGGGTGAGGCGGGGCACCGGCCTTACGCTACGCGCGCGCGGCCGGCACCCCGCCCCGGTTGAGAGGCAGCTCTCGTCCCCCTCAGCGGACGCTGCGCGCGAACTGCCGCGCGGCCCAGACCACGCCGGCGACGGCGAGCACCGCGATGATCGTCAGGCCCTGCCAGACCTTGTCGTTGCCGAGTTCACCGGCGAATAGCGCCCGGGTGCCGTCGACCGCCCAGGAGAACGGGTTCCAGTCGGCGACGCCCTGGAGCCAGCCGGGGGCGTACATGAGCGGCAGCAGGATGCCGGAGAGCAGCAGCACCGGCTGGGCCACGGTGTTCATGAGCGGGGCCAGCGCGTCCTCACTCTTGACCTTGAGCGCGACGCCGTAGGAGACGGCCGAGGTCATGAGCGCGATGAGCGCGAGCATCAGGTAGGCCAGCAGCAGGTAGCCGATGAAGACGCGCAGGTCGAACAGGAGCGCGAGCAGGGTGATGATGACCGCCTGCGCGATCAGCGAGACCACGTCCCGCAGCGAGCGGCCGAGGAGCAGGGCGAGGCGGCTGACCGGGGTGACCCGGGACCGCTCGATGACCCCGGCGCGCAGCTCGGCGATCAGGCCGAAGCCCTGGAACAGGCCGCCGAAGATGGCCAGCAGCACGAGCAGGCCGGGTACGAAGATCTTGTACGCCTCGGCCTGGGTCGACACCCGCAGCGCGGGCTTGAGCAGCGGGGCGAAGAGCAGCAGGTACATCACCGGCTGGAAGACGCCGACGAAGACCCAGACGGGGTTACGCAGCAGGAGCTGGATCTGCCGCTGGAAGATCAGCCACGTGTCGCGGGCGAGTTTCATGTCAGTGCTCCCGATGCTCAGGACTCGCGCAGCGAGCGGCCGGTCTTGGTGAGGAAGACGTCGTCGAGGCTGGGGCGGTGCAGCTCGATCGAGCGCAGCTCCAGCCCGGCGTGGTCGAGGCGGCGCAGCACCTGCGGGATGGCGGTGGCGCCCTCGTCGACGTAGAGCCGCAGGCCACCCTCGTCGACGGTCTCCAGCTTGCTGACGTACGCCTCGGTGTCGAGCAGTTCGGCGGCCTTGGGCGCGGTGGCGGCGTCGAGGCCGACCAGCACGACCTCGCCGGAGATCTCGCGCTTCAGCTCGGCCGGGGTGCCCTCCGCGACCACCTCGCCGTGATCCATGATCGCGATCCGGTCGCAGAGCGCGTCGGCCTCGTCGAGGTAGTGCGTGGTGATGAAGACGGTCATCCCCTCGGTGCGCAGCCGGCGGATCTCGTCCCACATGTGGGCCCGGCTCTGCGGGTCGAGGCCCGTGGTCGGCTCGTCCAGGAAGACGATCTTCGGTTCGTGGATGATGCCGAGCGCGATCTCGACGCGCCGGCGCTGGCCGCCGGAGTAGGTCTTGCACTTGCGGTCGGCGTACTCGCTGAGCTGGAAGGCGTCCAGGGCGCGGGCGGCGCGGCGGTGCGCCTCGGCCTTGGAGATGCCGTAGAGCCGGGCGTGCAGCACCAGTTCCTCGCGGGCGGTGGACTCGTCCCAGGTGCTGCCGCCCTGGGCCACGTAGCCGATCCGCCGGCGCACCTCGGCCGGGTCCTTGCGCAGGTCGGCCCCGGCGATGGTGGCCTCGCCGCCGTCCGGCTCGATGAGGGTGGCGAGCATCCGCAGGGTGGTGGTCTTGCCGGCGCCGTTGGGGCCGAGGAAGCCGAAGATCTCCCCCTCGGCGACCTCGAGGTTGACGCCGCGGACCGCGTCCACGGTCTTCGTCTCGCGACCCGCGCGGGAGCGGAACGACTTCCGCAGCCCCCTGGTCTCGATCATGTCTGCTCCTGGTCCTCCGGGCCGGACGCGACCGGCCGTCGATGGTCCGCGAGGACGCACGGCTCCCCCACGGCTCGCGCAGAGACTAACGCGATATAGCTCTTGTGGTCAACGTTGATTATTCCGCGTTGGGAGCGCCGTCCCGCCAGCCCGGCCACCCCTCGGCCTGCTCCAGCCCAGCAGGCAGGTACGACACTCCGGACTCGATCCGCTCGGCGATCCGCTCGCACCAGGCCATCTCCGCCTCGGCCCGGGCCAGCCAGAGCTCGAACATCCAGCCGACGTGCACCGGCTTGCGGTTGCGCACCCAGTCCGAGTCCAGCGAGGCCCGCATCGACTCGACGCCGGCCCGCAGGAGGTTCGCCCGGTTACGCAGGGCCGCCGCCGCCTCGTCGCGGGGCATGGCGGGCAGGAACGAGAAGGCCGCCACGAACGGGTCCGGTGGCTCGTTGAGCTGCCACCACTGCGCCCGCAGCAGGGTCTCGAACTCCTCCTCGCCCTTCGCCGTCACCTCGTACGTGGTGCGGGCGGGGCGGGCGCCGACCTGCTCCACGGAGACCGTCCGGAGCAGCCCTTCGTCGGTGAGCTTGCGCAGCGCGTGGTAGATCGAACCGGGCTGCACGTTGGCCCACTTGTCCGCGCTCCAACTGAGCAGCTCACGGCGTACGTCGTAGCCGTGCACCGGCTGCATCCACCTGACCAGGCCCAGAATCATCATCCGTGTTGCCGACACCGGGCAAGCGTAATAGCCAAATTTGACTACAGTGCGGCATCCCACACTGAGCGATCGTTAGGGCCGAATTCCCCGGCCGATACACTCCCGGCAACGACCTCGGGAGGAGCCACCAAGGTGCGCAAGGTACTCATCGCCAACCGCGGCGAGATCGCCGTCCGCGTCATCCGCGCCTGCCGCGACGCCGGCCTGGCGAGCGTCGCCGTCTACGCGGACTCCGACCGGGACGCCCTGCACGCCACCCTCGCCGACGAGGCGTACGCCCTGGGTGGCGACACGGCGGCCGACAGCTACCTGCGGATCGACAAGCTGATCGACGTGGCCGCGAGGGCCGGCGCCGACGCGGTGCACCCCGGCTACGGCTTCCTCTCCGAGAACGCCGACTTCGCCCAGGCCGTCATCGACGCCGGGCTGAGCTGGATCGGCCCGACCCCGCAGGCCATCCGCGACCTGGGCGACAAGGTGACCGCCCGGCACATCGCCCAGCGGGCCGGCGCGCCCCTGGTCCCCGGCACGCCGGACCCGGTCGGCAACGCCGACGAGGTGATGGCCTTCGCCGTCGACCACGGGCTGCCGGTCGCCATCAAGGCGGCGTTCGGCGGCGGCGGGCGCGGCCTCAAGGTGGCCCGCACCATGGAGGAGATCCCGCACCTGTTCGAGTCGGCCACCCGCGAGGCCGTCGCGGCGTTCGGCCGGGGCGAGTGCTTCGTCGAGCGCTACCTGGACCAGCCCCGCCACGTCGAGGCGCAGGTCCTGGCCGACCAGCACGGCAACGTGATCGTGGTGGGCACCCGGGACTGCTCCCTCCAGCGCCGGCACCAGAAGCTGGTCGAGGAGGCCCCGGCGCCGTTCCTCACCGAGGCCCAGCGCCGCCAGATCCACGACAGCGCCAAGGCGATCTGCCGGGAGGCCGGCTACCACGGCGCCGGCACGGTGGAATACCTGGTCGGCGCGGACGGCACCATCTCCTTCCTGGAGGTCAACACCCGGCTCCAGGTCGAGCACCCGGTGACCGAGGAGACCTCCGGCATCGACCTGGTCCGTGAGCAGTTCCGCATCGCCGACGGCGAGAAGCTGCGGTTCACCGAGGACCCGACCCCGCGCGGGCACTCGATCGAGTTCCGGATCAACGGCGAGGACCCGGGCCGCAACTTCCTGCCCGCCCCGGGCACCATCACCGCGCTGCGGCTGCCCACCGGGCCGGGCGTGCGGGTCGACACGGGCGTCGCGGCCGGCGACGTCATCGGCGGCAACTTCGACTCGCTGCTGGCCAAGGTGATCATCAGCGGCGAGACCCGCACCGAGGCGCTGGAGCGGGCCCGCCGCGCGCTGGACGAGATGGTCGTCGAGGGCATGGCCACGGCGCTGCCCTTCCACCGCCTGGTGGTCCGCGACGAGGCGTTCACCGCCGAGCCGTTCACCGTGCACACCCGGTGGATCGAGACCGAGTGGGACAACACCGTCCCGGCCTTCACCGCCGCCGCCGGCGCCGCCGAGGGGCCGGCCGAGCGCGAGACCGTCGTGGTCGAGGTGGGCGGCAAGCGGCTGGAGGTCACCCTCCCGGCCGGCCTCGGCGGGGGTACGGCGGCAGCCGCGCCCGCCGCGAAGAAGCCGGCCCGCCGGGGCGGCGGCGCCAAGGCCGGCGCGGCGGCCGGCGGCGACACGCTCGCCTCGCCCATGCAGGGCACCATCGTCAAGATCGCCGTGGCGGACGGGGACACCGTCGCCGAGGGCGACCTCGTGGTGGTCCTGGAGGCCATGAAGATGGAGCAGCCCCTGCACGCCCACAAGGCCGGCACGGTCAGCGGCCTGTCGGCCGAGGTCGGTGCGGTGATCACGGCCGGCGCCGCGATCTGCACCATCTCCTGACGTCCGCGGCGGTCCCGCCGGCCGGGGTGGTTTGGGCCACCAGCGGCGGCGGGACCGGCCGCGAGCGGGAATGATGGCCGGGTGCGGTTCCTTCATGGCGCGGTCCCCGCGCACGACCTGACCTACAACGACGTCTTCATGGCGCCCAACCGCTCCGAGGTGGGCTCCCGGCTCGACGTCGACCTGGCCTCGGCCGACGGCACCGGCACCACCATCCCGCTGGTGGTGTCGAACATGACCGCGGTCGCCGGCCGCCGGATGGCCGAGACGGTGGCCCGGCGCGGCGCCATCGCGGTGATCCCGCAGGACATCCCCATCGAGGTGGTGGCGAACGTCGTCGCCTGGGTCAAGCAGCGGCATCTCGTGCACGACACCGCGATCACGCTCGGCCCCACGGACACCGTGGGCGACGCCATCCACCTGCTGCCGAAGCGGTCGCACGGCGCGGTGATCGTGGTGGACGAGGCCGGCCGCCCGCTCGGCGTGGTCACCGAGGCCGACACCGTCGGGGTGGACCGCTTCGCCCAGCTCCGGCACGTCATGTCGACCGAGCTGCACACCGTGCCGGCGGACGCGGACCCGCGTACCGGCTTCGACCGGCTCTCGGCGGGCCGGCGGCGGCTCGCCCCCGTGGTGGACGCCGAGGGGCGCCTGGTCGGGGTGCTGACCCGGTCGGGCGCGCTGCGCGCCACGCTCTACAAGCCGGCCGTTGACGACCGGGGCCGGCTGCGCGTCGCCGCCGCGGTGGGCATCAACGGCGACGTGACCGGCAAGGCGGCCGCCCTGCTGGAGGCCGGGGTGGACACCCTCGTGGTGGACACCGCGCACGGGCACCAGGAGCGGATGATCTCGGCGCTGCGGACGGTCCGCAAGCTCGACCCCGCAGTGCCGGTGGCGGCGGGCAACGTGGTCACCGCCGACGGCGTGCGCGACCTGGTCGAGGCGGGCGCCGACATCATCAAGGTCGGTGTCGGGCCGGGCGCCATGTGCACCACCCGGATGATGACTGGCGTGGGCCGCCCGCAGTTCTCCGCGGTGCTCGACTGCGCCGCGGCGGCCCGCTCGCTCGGCCGGCACGTCTGGGCCGACGGCGGCGTACGCCACCCGCGGGACGTGGCGCTGGCGCTCGCCGCGGGCGCCTCGAACGTGATGATCGGCTCCTGGTTCGCCGGCACCTACGAGTCGCCCGGCGACCTCTACACCGACGCCGACGGCCGGCGCTACAAGGAGAGCTTCGGGATGGCCTCGGCCCGCGCGGTGAGCGCCCGTACCGCCGAGGACAGCGCCTTCGACCGGGCCCGGAAGGCGATCTTCGAGGAGGGCATCTCCTCGGCCCGGATGTACCTGGACCCGACCCGGCCGGGTGTCGAGGACCTGATCGACGAGATCATCTCCGGGGTGCGCAGCGCGTTCACGTACGCGGGCGCCCGCAACCTGGAGGAGTTCCACGAGCGGGCCCTGGTCGGCGTGCAGAGCACCGCCGGCTACACCGAGGGCATGCCCCTGCCGACGAGCTGGTGACCCCGGGGCCGGGTCCCGCGCGGAGAGGCCCGGCCGTCAGGGGAAGAGCCGGCTGATCACGGTGCGGGCGGCGGCCTCCGGGTCGGGGCCGACCCGGGGCGGCAGGGCGCCCGAGAGCCAGAGCGTCGCGAAGCCGTGCACGATCGACCACGCCGCCAGCGCGTCGACGTCCGGCCCCCGGCCGGTACGCCGGGCCACGCCGGTGCGCAGCAGCTCGCCGGCGCGGGTCCGGGCGGCCACCACCTCGGGATCGTCGGCCCGGTAGAGGTCGGGGCGGAACATCACCTCGAAGTGGGCCCGGTGCCGGACGGCGAACCCCACGTACGCCACCCCGGTGTCGACCAGATCGTCGCCGGCGTTCCCCAGCGCCTCGGCCAGCAGCGCGAACCCCTGGGCGGCGAGCGCGGTGAGCAGCCCCGCCTTGTCGCCGAAGTGGTGTGCGGGGGCGGCGTGCGAGACGCCGGCCCGGCGGGCCAGGTCGCGGAGGCTCAGCGCGGCCGGGCCGGACTCGGCCATCACCTCCACCGCCGCGTCGAGCAGGGCGCGGCGAAGGTCTCCGTGGTGGTACGCGCGGGACTGGGTCATGCGCACCACTCTAACTTGCCATTGACAAGATGGCCCTTCGCGGCGCAATCTTGTCACCGACAAGTTGACCCCTCGGGAGGCGTACCCCATGGCACCTCTGATCGCCCTCGTCGCCGGCACCGCGGCGGCCCGGCTCGCCGGCCTGCTCGGCGTCGACGCCCTCGACGGCTGGCACCCCGCCCTGCGGATCGGCCTGGCCCTGATGTTCGTGCTGACCGCCTCGGCCCACTTCCTGTCCCGCCGCGCCGACCTGATCGCCATGGTGCCGCCGCGGCTGCCCCGGCCCGACCTGCTGGTCACCCTGACCGGGGTGTTCGAACTGGCCGGCGCGCTCGGGCTGCTCCTGCCGGCCACCGCGCGGGCGGCCGCCGCCGGCCTGGCGCTGCTCATGCTGGCCATGTTCCCGGCCAACGTCTCGGCCGCCCGCCGCGGGCTCACGCTCGCCGGCCGCCCGGTCACCCCGGTCGGCGTCCGGACGGCCCTCCAGGTGATCTTCGTGGCCGCCGCCCTGGCGGTGGCGTTCGGCTGACCGCGAAAATAGTTTGGGGCCTTACCGTTCGGGGGCTAATCTAACGCCCGTGAACATGGGACCGCTCGTCCGCTTCCCCGACGCGCTCCAGCAGGCGCCGCTCGGCCGGCTCATCTCCATCGCCGGGCACATCGTCGAGCAGCACTGGGGCCGCTACCTCGCCGAACACCACGGGCTCACCTCCGCCGGCATGCGGGTGCTGCTCGTCCTGCTGCGGGCCGGCGACAGCACCCACCGGGAGATGGCGGAGCGGTGCTTCGTCCGGCCCGCCACCCTCACCGGCATCGTCGACACCCTGGAGCGCGACGGCTTCGTCGCCCGCCGCCGGGACCCCGCCGACCGGCGCAGCGTCCAGCTCAGCCTCACCGACAAGGGCCGGGAGCACGCGCTCGCCATCATCGACCTCATCCACAGCAACCGGCCGCTCACCTCGGTCGACGCGGACCCGGCGAAGCAGGCGGTCATCCGCGAGTTCCTCACCGAAATCATCACGAGCATGTCCGATGGCGACCTTCGCCGGTTGAACCGGGACAGCGAGTCCGACACCGAGAACCCATCGGGGAGCCGTCCGTGCTGATCCGCCTGCTCCGTACCCACCTGCGCCCGTACCGGCGGTTGCTGGCCGCGGTGGTGGCCTTCCAGTTCGTCGGCACGATGGCATCGCTCTATCTGCCGAGCCTCAACGCCGACATCATCGACCGCGGCGTGGCCGTCGGCGACACCGACCAGATCCTGCGTACGGGCGGCTGGATGCTGCTCGTCAGCCTGCTCCAGATCGCCTGCTCGATCGTCGCCGTCTATCTCGGCGCGAAGACCGCCATGGGCTTCGGCCGCGATGTCCGGGCCGGCATCTTCGCGCACGTCAACCGCTTCTCCGCCCGCGAGGTGGCCCGGTTCGGGGCGCCCTCGCTGATCACGCGGAACACCAACGACGTGCAGCAGGTGCAGATGCTCGTGCTCATGAGCTGCACCATGCTGGTCGCCGCGCCGATCATGAGCGTCGGCGGCGTGGTCATGGCGCTCCAGGAGGACGTGGGGCTCTCCTGGCTCATGCTGGTCTGCGTGCCGGTCCTGGCCGTCGCGCTGGGCCTCATCACCCGGCGGATGGTCCCGGGCTTCCGGCTCATGCAGACCCGGATCGACACGGTCAACCGGGTGCTGCGCGAGCAGATCAGCGGCATCCGGGTGGTCCGGGCCTTCGTCCGCGAGCCCTACGAGACCGAGCGGTTCCGGGTGGCGAACACGGACCTGACCGCGACCGCGCTGCGGATCGGCCGCCTCCAGGCGCTGATCTTCCCGGTGGTGATGCTGGTGCTCAACGTCTCCAGCGTCGCGGTGCTCTGGTTCGGCGCGGAGCGGGTCGACTCCGGCCAGATCCAGGTCGGCGCGCTCACCGCCTTCCTGCAGTACCTGATGCAGATCCTGATGGCGGTCATGATGGCCACCTTCATGCTGATGATGGTGCCGCGCGCGGCCGTCTGCTCCGAACGGATCGTCGAGGTGCTGGACACGGAATCGTCGGTGGTGCCGCCGGTCGAGCCGATGATCGCGATGACCCGGCGCGCGGAGCTGGAGTTCCGCCGCGTCTCCTTCCAGTACCCGGGAGCGAGCGCGCCGGTGCTGCACGACATCTCGTTCCGGGCCAGCCCCGGCCGGACCACGGCGATCATCGGGTCCACCGGCGCCGGCAAGACCACCCTGCTCACCCTGATCCCCCGGCTGGTCGACCCGACCGCCGGCGCCGTGCTTGTCGACGGGGTGGACGTGCGGCTGCTGGAACCGGACGAGGTGTGGCGCCGGATCGGCCTGGTGCCACAGCGGCCGTACCTGTTCAGCGGCACCGTCGCCAGCAACCTCCGGTACGGCAACCCGGACGCGACCGACGCCGAACTCTGGGCGGCCCTGGAGATCGCCCAGGCCCGGGACTTCGTCGCCGAGATGCCGGGCGGGCTGGACGCGCCGATCGCGCAGGGCGGCACGAACGTCTCCGGCGGCCAGCGGCAACGGCTCGCCATCGCCCGCGCGCTGGTCCGCCAGCCGGAGATCTACCTCTTCGACGACTCCTTCTCCGCGCTCGACCTCGGCACGGACGCCCGGCTGCGGGCCGCGCTGAAACCGGTCACCGCGGACGCGGTGGTGGTGATCGTGGCCCAGCGGGTCTCCACGATCATCGACGCCGATCAGATCATCGTGCTCGAGGACGGGGGCGTCGTCGGGATGGGACGACACGAGGACCTGCTGGTGACCTGCCCGACGTACGCCGAGATCGTGGCGTCCCAGCAGACGGCGGAGGTGACGGCATGAGCGAGCGCAGCGAGCGAACCAGCCAGCTCAGTGGCCGCGGGGGTCATGACGGCGCCGAGCGAAGCGAGGTGACGGCATGACGGCCGTACCCGGACAGAAGCCGGCGCCGGACGCGAAGGCCGACGGGCAGGCGCCGCAGCGGCTGCCGGCGGCGGCCGCCGCACGGCGCGGCGGGGGGCCGCCGTGGATGGGCGCCGCCATGCCGGCGGAGAAGTCGATGAACTTCGGGCCGTCCGCCCGCCGACTGCTCGGCCGCCTGCGGCCGCACCGGTTCTCCCTGGCCGCGATCATCACGCTGGCGGTGGCCAGCGTCGGGGCGAGCGTGATCGGTCCGAAGATCCTCGGGCACGCCACCGACATCATCTTCGCCGGTGTGGTCGGCCGGCAGATCCCCGCCGGCACCACCCCGGAGCAGGCGGTCGCCGCGGCCCGGGCCGCCGGCAACGACAACTTCGCCGACATGCTGGCCCGGATGGACGTGGTGCCCGGGGCGGGCATCGACTTCACGGCGCTGGGCCGCACCCTCACCCTGGCGCTCGCGCTCTACCTGGGCGCCAGCCTGCTCATGTGGTGGCAGGGCTGGCTGCTCAACGGGGTCGTGCAGCGCACCGTGCTGCGGCTGCGCGCCGAGGTGGAGGAGAAGCTCAACCGGCTGCCGCTGCCCTACTTCGACAAGCAACCCCGGGGCGAGCTGCTCAGCCGCGTCACCAACGACATCGACAACATCTCGCAGACCCTGTCGCAGACGCTCAGCCAACTGCTCAGCGCGCTGCTCACCGTGGTCGGCGTGCTGGCCATGATGTTCTGGATCTCGCCGCTGCTGGCGCTGGTCGCCCTGGTGGCGGTGCCGCTGTCGGTGGTCGTCACCCAGCAGATCGCCAAGCGCTCGCAGCGCCGGTTCATCGCCCAGTGGCGGCACACCGGCGAGCTGAACGGCCTCATCGAGGAGACCTACACCGGCCACGAGCTGGTCAAGGTCTTCGGCCGGCAGCGCGAGGCGCAGGCCGCCTTCGCGGCCAAGAACGACGAGCTGTTCCAAGCCAGCTTCGCCGCCCAGTTCATCTCCGGGATCATCATGCCGGCGATGATGTTCGTGGGGAACCTCAGCTACGTCGCGATCGCCGTGGTCGGCGGGCTGCGGGTGGCCTCCGGCACGATGAGCCTCGGCGACGTGCAGGCGTTCATCCAGTACTCGCGGCAGTTCACGCAGCCGCTGACCCAGATCGCCTCGATGGCCAACCTGCTCCAGTCCGGGGTGGCCTCGGCCGAGCGGGTCTTCGAGGTGCTCGACGCCGAGGAGCAGGTCCCGGACCGGCCCGCCCCACCCAAGGTCACCGGCCGGGTGGAGTTCGACCACGTCTCCTTCCGCTACGACCCGGACAAGCCGCTGATCGACGACCTCTCGCTGGTGGCCGAACCCGGGCACACCGTCGCCATCGTCGGCCCGACCGGCGCCGGCAAGACCACCCTGGTCAACCTGATCATGCGGTTCTACGAGCTGGACGCCGGCCGGATCACCCTCGACGGGGTCGACATCAGGTCCATGAAGCGAGCCGAGCTGCGCGGCCGGATCGGCATGGTGCTCCAGGACACCTGGCTCTTCGGCGGCACCATCCGGGACAACATCGCGTACGGGCGGCCGACCGCCACCGAGGAGGAGATCCTGACCGCGGCCCGGGCCACCTTCGTGGACCGGTTCGTGCGCAGCCTGCCCGACGGCTACGACACCGTGATCGACGAGGAGGGCAGCAACGTCAGCGCCGGCGAGAAGCAGCTCATCACCATCGCCCGGGCGTTCCTCGCCGAGCCGTCGCTGCTGATCCTCGACGAGGCGACCAGCTCGGTCGACACCCGCACCGAGGTGCTGCTCCAGCGGGCCATGGCGGCGTTGCGCAGCGACCGGACCAGCTTCGTCATCGCGCACCGGCTCTCCACCATCCGCGACGCCGACCTGATCCTCATGATGGAGCAGGGCCGGATCGTCGAGCAGGGCAGCCACGACCAGCTGCTCGCCGCCGACGGCGCGTACGCCCGGCTCTACCGGTCGCAGTTCGCCGGCGCCGCGATCGACGAGGAGGCCGCCGCGCCGCTGCCGGCCGGCGGACCGCCCGGGCTGCCGGGCGGACCGCCCGGACGGCCCGGCGGCGGACCGCCCGGGCAGCCGGCCACCGCGCCGGCCGGGCGCTGACATGGGCGCCACGAGCGGCGACCCGGCCGGAGCGACGCCCCGCCGGTCAGGCCGGCGGGAGCAGGTCGGCCGAGCGGGCGGCCACCACGGCGCCGACCAGCCCCAGCGCGTCAGCCGCCGGCATCGGGTCGAGCCCGCGCCCGTCGCGCAGGCGCAGGGCGACCGACCCGTCGGCAGCCTCCCGGCGGCCGATCACACCGACGTACGGCACCTTCCGGCGGGCCGCGTCGCGGATCCGGGCGCCCAGCGAGCCGGCCAGGTCGACCTCGGCCCGCAGCCCGGCCGCCTCGGCCCGGCGGGCCAGCGCCACCGCCGCGTCGGCCTGGCCGTCGTCGACCGGGAGCAGCACCAGCTGCACCGGGGCGTACCAGGCCGGGAAGGCGCCGGCGTGCACCTCGATGAGGTACGCGAAGAGCCGCTCCATGCTGCCCACCAGGCTCCGGTGCACCATGACCGGCCGCTTCCGGCGCCCGTCCGCGTCGGTGTACGACAGGTCGAACCGCTCCGGCTTGTCGAAGTCGAGCTGGACGGTGGAGATGGTCGACTCCCGGCCGGCCGCGTCCACGATCTGGATGTCGATCTTCGGGCCGTAGAAGGCGGCCTCGCCCGGCCCTTCGTGGTGGTCGACCCCGTCGAGCGCGGCGCGCAGCAGTTCCTCGGCCCGCGCCCAGTCGGCGTCGCCGCCGACGTACTTCTCCCCCGGCCCGCGCAGCGACAGCCGGAACCCGGCCGGCCGGACGCCGAGCGCGGCGTGCGCCTCGCGGATCAGCCGGAGGATCTCGCGTACCTCGTCTCCGACCTGCTCCAGCGCGCAGAAGTTGTGCGCGTCGTTCAGCGAGATGGCGCGGACCCGGGACAGGCCACCGAGCACCCCGGAGCGCTCCGCCCGGTACATCCCGCCGATCTCCGCGACCCGCAGCGGCAGCTCCCGGTAGGAGCGGCCCCGGGCGCGGAAGACCAGCGCGTGGTGCGGGCAGAGCGCGGGGCGCAGCACGAACTCGTCGTCGGCGCTCAGCCGCATCGGCGGAAACATGTCGTCGGCGAAGTAGCCGAGGTGACCGGAGAGCTCGAACAGCTCCCGTTTGCCCAGCGGCGGCGAGTACACGTGCCGGTAGCCGGCGCGGCGCTCCAGTTCCCGCACGTACTCCTCGACGGCGTGCCGGGCGGCCGCGCCGGCCGGCAGCCAGATCGGCAGCCCGGCGCCCGCGAGGGGGTCCGAGACGAACAGCTCCAGGTCCCGGCCGAGCCTGCGGTGGTCGATCATGTCGCTCTCCTTGATCGGGTACGACCCGGAGGCGAGCTGACCCGGAACGCCGCGAGGCCCCGGAGCGGATCGCCCCGGGGCCTCGTCGACGGAAACGTCAGTGCGGCGCGCCGGGGATACCCGGCGTCGTGGTCAGTACCGCGCTGCGCATGCGGCGACGGTACGCGCGGCGGCGCGGCTGCGGCACCTGGATTTCGCGACGCACCCGGCGGTGGTGCGGTGGGAGCGGGTCGCCGGCACGGGACCTGCCGGCGACCCGCGGCGGCCCGTCCGTCGGGAACGGGGGACCCGACGTCTCCGGAGCCGCGCGCCGACAACGGTACGCCGCCGATCGTCGATCCGCCGCCCGCCCCCGGGGCCGGCGACGCCTTCGCGGCTCGTCACATCCGGCGGGGCTGCGTCGTTGAACACCGGTGGCCTGCCGGTGTCGCCGGTCACCGCCGGACGGGGCCGATCACGGTGACGCGGGACACGCCGTCAGGCTCGGTACGGTCGAACGGGGAACTCCGGCGAGGTGGCGGTCGTGGCCGAATTCATCTCTGACGTCGCGTCGCCCACCTGGGCGTACGCGGTGCTGCTCACCCTGCTGGTCGCCGACGCCTTCGTGCCGGTGGTGCCGACCCAGGTCGTCATGATCACCAGCGGGGCACTGACCGTCTACGGCGGGCTCAACCTGCCGCTGACCATCGCGGTAGGCGCGCTCGGCGTCTTCGCCGGCGACCTCGCCTGCTACGTGCTGGGCCGCACCGCACCCGCCCGCCGCGAGCCGCGACACGGGTCGCCGGGCCGGGCCCGTCGGGCCGCCGCCCGGGTCACCCGTGGCCTGCGCGAACCCGGGCCATTGGTGATCCTGCTCTGCCGGTTCGTGCCCGGCGGCCGGATGGCGGCCTGCTTCTCGGCCGGGCGCAGCCGCTACCCGTACCGCCTCTTCGTCCTGTACGAGGCCGCCGCGGCCATCTGCTGGGCGGCGTACGGGACGCTCGTCGGCCACCTCGGCGGCGCCGCGCTGACCGAGTCGGCGTGGCGGCTGCTGCTGATCGGCGGAACGGCGGCGGCCGGGTTCGCGGCGGCGGGCTGGGCCATGACGGTGATCAGCGCCCGCCA
Organism: Micromonospora sp. A3M-1-15; assembly: GCF_024213425.1. NCBI lineage: Bacteria > Bacillati > Actinomycetota > Actinomycetes > Micromonosporales > Micromonosporaceae > Micromonospora > Micromonospora sp. A3M-1-15. Next base: position 1,677,555 of record NZ_JANAVK010000001.1, read on the forward strand.
CACCCGCTCCGAACCCGAGGTGACGGTCGACTGACCCGCGTGTTTCCGCTGCCCTCGTGTGTCCGGGCGGGAAGCGATATAAGCTGCCCTTATATTGGCGACATGTGGGAGATCAGGCTGCATCCAGAGGTCGAAGCGTGGTTCCTGGACCTGTGCCGGACCGATCGCCTCACGGCTGACCTCGTCAGCGAGGCGATCGACCTGCTCGGGGAGCACGGCCCCGCACTGGGACGCCCTCTGGTCGATCGCCTGAAAGGCAGCACCTTTCATCACATGAAGGAGTTGCGACCCGGCTCGGCCGGACCGACGGAGGTGCGGATGATCTTCGCGTTCGATCCGTTGCGGGAAGCTGTGTTCCTCGTGGCCGGGGACAAGGCGGGGCAGTGGCAGAGTTGGTACCGGACGGCCATCCCCCTGGCGGACGCACGATTCCAGGAGCACCTCATCAGCCTGAAGGAAGTCCAGCAATGACAGATGGAGTGAACTGGCGGGACGTCAAGGCCCAGGCGAGGAAGATCGACCCGACCTGGGACGAGCCTGAACGTGCGGCTCGGCGTGGGCAGCTGCGGGAGCAGATGCTCGCCTCGGTCAGCGGTGCGCAGCTCGCCGAGATCCGCAAGCAGCTTGGCATCACCCAGACTCAGTTGGCCGAGGCCGCGGGTCTGTCCCAGGCAAGGATCAGCCAGATCGAGAACGGGGAGAGCACCAACCTGGAGACGCTGAGGGCCTACGTGACCGGCCTCGGCGGGCATCTCGACGTCGTCGCCCGGATCGGGAACATCCAGCTCAACGTTGCCTGACTCCGTGCGCCCCCGGAGCAGCCGGTAGGGGGCGACCCCGGGATCGAAGTGGGTGGTGGTCCCCGATCCGTTTCGGGCGGTTCCGGCGACAGGCTGAGGCATGCCTGGAACCCGGAACAGCGGCCTGCTGGCCCTCGGCGGGATCGCCCTGGCGGCGGTGCTCGCCGTCCTCGGTCACCTCGAGGTGAGCGACGACCTGAATCCCTGGTCGCTGACCGTCAGCGACTTCGCCGTCTCGGACCGGGGCGGCGTCATCGACACGGCCATGGCGGTGCTGGCGGCGGCCACGGTCGTGCTCCTGCCGGCGCTGCGCCGGGCCGGCGCGGGCCGGTTCGCGGGGGCGCTGCTGGTGGCCTGGTCCGCCGGCCTGCTGGCCGCCGCGGTGGTGCCCACCAACGAGCCGGGGCTCCCCATGGACACCGCCGCCTACCTGCACCGCTACGCCTCGGTGGTGGCCTTCCTGGCCCTGCCGGTCGCCGGCTGGCTGCTCGCCCGGCCGCTCGGTGGGCGGGCCGCCGGCTGGCTGCGCGGGCTCACCCTGACCAGCCTGCTGCTGGCCGCGGCCATGATCTGGTCCGCCTACCCTGGCGACCGGCTGCTGATCGGCCTCGCCGAACGCCTGCTCATCCTCACCGAGGTCGCCCTGCTCGCGGTGGTCGCGGCCACGCTGGCCGGGCGTCGCGTCGGCGGCGTGGCGGTGCCCCGGGGGTGGGAACACCGCCAGCTCGCCGAGGTGGCGCGCGAGGTCACTCCAGCTCGTGGAGCATGAGCTGACGGGCCGCCTCGGTGATCGAGCCGGACAGGCTCGGATAGATGGTGATGGTCTGGGCCAGCTCGTTGACGGTGAGGTTGTTCTCCACCGCCATGGTGATCGGCAGGATCAGCTCGCTGGCCTTCGGCGCCACCACCACGCCGCCGATCACCTGCCCGCTGGCGGGCCGGCAGAAGAGCTTCACGAAGCCGTCGGCCAGGTCGTCCATCTTCGCCCGGGCATTGCCGGAGAGCGGCAGCATCACCTGGCGGGCCGGGACCTTGCCGGCGTCGACCTCGTCCTGCGAGACGCCGACGGTGGCCAGCTCCGGGTCGGTGAACACGTTCGCCGCGACGGTACGCAGCCGCAGCGGCCGGACGGCCTCGCCGAGCGCGTGCCACATGGCGATCCGGCCCTGCATGGCGGCGACGCTGGCCAGCGGCAGCACCCCGGTGCAGTCGCCGGCCGCGTAGATGCCGGGGACGTTGGTCCGGGAGACCCGGTCGACCGTGACGTAGCCGCCCCGGGCCAGCTCGACGCCGTACTCGGCGAGGCCCAGGTCGGCGGTGTTGGGGATCGAGCCGACCGCGATCAGCGCGTGCGAGCCGGCCACCACCCGGCCGTCGGAGAGCACCACCTCGACGCCGTCGCCCACCCGGCGGACCGCCTCGGCGCGGGAGTTGTTGAGGATGGTCATGCCCCGGTTGCGGAACACCCGCTCGATGGCCGAGGCGGCGTCGGCGTCCTCGTGCGGCATGACCCGGTCGCGGCTGGAGACCAGGGTGACCGCGACCCCCATGGCCAGGTACGCGCTGGCGAACTCGGCGCCGGTCACGCCGGAGCCGACCACGATCAGCTGCTCGGGCAGCTCCGGCAGGTCGTACACCTGGCGCCAGGTGAGGATGCGCTCGCCGTCGGGCAGGGCAGTGGGGAGCTGGCGCGGGGTGGCGCCGGTGGCGATCAGCACGGTGGTGGCGGCGATCGAGTACTCCTCGCCACCGTCGGCCGGCGAGACGATCACCCGGTGGGTGTGACCGAGGGTGTCCTCGCCGAGCCGGGCGGTGCCGGCGACGAACTCGACCCCGGCCTTGATCAGCTTGGCGTGGATGTCCGCGGACTGGGCCAGGGCGAGCCGCTTGACCCGCTCGTGCACCGCCGGGGCGTCGACGGTGACCGCCTCCAGCCCGTCGGAGTGCACGCCGAACTCCTCGGTGTCCCGGTAGCCGGTGACCACCTCCGAGCTGGCGATGAAGGTCTTGGACGGCACGCAGTCGGAGAGGACGCAGGCGCCGCCGGCCCCCTCGGCCTCGACCACGGTGACCTCAGCGTCCAGCTGGGCGGCGACCAGCGCCGCCTCGTACCCGGCCGGCCCCCCGCCGATGATCACGATCTGGCTCACGGAGCCATCCTTTCGTTCGCGACTGCGGGGCTCCGCTCCGCTGCACTCCTCGCGCTCACCCGCGCTCGCCCCCGATCAATGGTCACAGTGACTTTCTTCTCCCCGTCGCGTTCGACACGCACCGTCGTATTCTCCCCCACCCGTCGGCCGGGCTATCGTCATCGCCGTGCGTCTTTACGCCGCTTACGGCTCGAACCTGGACCCCGCTCGCATGCGCGCCTACTGCCCGCATTCGCCGATGGTGGACACCGGCTGGCTGGAGGGGTGGCGGCTCACCTTCGCGGGCGAGGACGTCATCGGCTGGGAAGGCTCGGTCAGCACGGTCGTCGAGTCGCCGGGCGACCGGGTCTTCGTGGCGCTCTACGACATCCACCCGTACGACGCGGCCCAGCTCGACGAGATCGAGGGCGTCACCTCGGGGACGTACCGGAAGCTGACCGTCCGCGTCTCGACGCTGGACGGGGACGTGACCGCCTGGGTCTACGTGTTCGACGGGTACGAGGGCGGCCTGCCGACGTCGTGGTACCTGTCGGAGATCGCGAACGCGGCGGAGAAGGCGGGCGCGCCGGACGACTACGTCACCGAGCTGCGGTCCCGCCCCACCGGCACCGCGTCCGCGTAGCGCGTCTCCCACGTCTCCAGTCTCCTCCGGCCGGTTCCCCGGCCGGGCGTCGACCCCGCGGCGGGTCGCGTATCACACACCGGCGGCGGGCACGCTCCGCTCGTACATGTCGGTCCAGCGCGCGTCGGCCAGCCGCACCGAGCGGTAGAGGGTGACCGGGGCGGTCGGGTTGGCCAGGTCGACACCGAGGCCGGCCTCGGCCCGGCCCTTGGCGGCGTAGACGGCGAAGGCCCGGCGCAGCAGCGCCGCCCCCACCCCGCGCCGCCGGTAGGCGGGCAGCACGGACAGCGTCCGGACCCAGCCCATGTCCTGGTCGAGAGCCTGGTCGGAGGACTGGAGGGCACCGGCCGGCTCGCCGTCGACCTCGGCCAGGAACCACTCGTCCCACACCTTCCCGGAGGAGGGGAGCGCCTCGCGCCACTGGTCGAAGCCGACCGGCTCGTAGTCCGGGGTGTCCCGGAACGCGATGTCGAAGATCCGGTGGAACAGCCGCAGGTCGGACTCGTCGTCGGCGCGCAGCGGCCGGACGGTCACCCCGGCCGGGAGCGCCGGCTCGGCAGGCAGGTCGGCCAGCGAGCGGGTCATCCGGATGTACCGCTTGAGCCGGGTGAAGCCCGCCGCGGCCAGCTCCTCGGCCCAGCGGGTCTCCGGGGCGAAGACGGCGGTACGGACGGTCAGGGCGGGCAGGCCGCGTTCGGCGGCCCGCTCGGCGACCCGGTCGAGCAGCCGGGCCAGCAGCGGGGCGCGCAGGTCGGCGCCCCGGTCGGGGTCGACGTAGACCTCGACGAACTCCCGCCCCACCCCGGTGGGGTTGCTCAGGATGGTCCACCCCACCGCGGTGCCGTCCGGGTCGGTGACCAGCCAGGAGTCCCGGGCCATGTCGACGAAGGGCGCGGTCAGGGCGTCCCGGACGTCCTCGGCATCGAAGTCGGGGTAGCCGACCGCGAAGGTGTCGGCGGCGTGCACCACCGTGAGGATCGCGGGCACGTCGTCGAGGGTGGGGCGGCGGGCGGTCCAGCCGGCGGGAATCGTCACGCGGCAGATATTGGCAGCCGCTCCGGCGACCCCGCTTCCCATTTATCGGCCCCGGAGGCCCAGCCGCGCGGCGGTCAGCAGATTGAGCAGTTCCGCGCCCTCGCCGGGCCCGAAGGCCCGGAACGCCGGGGAGACCAGCCGGTCGGTCACCGCCTCGGCCCAGAGCCGCCGCCGCACCAGCGGCCCCACCGGCGGGTACGGCGGCGGCCAGCCGCACGCGGCGGCCCCGGCGTCCCCCTCCGGCCCGGCCAGCACCGCCTCCAGCGGGGTCATCCCGGAGGCCCGCACCGCCAGCAGGTACGCCCCGGCGAAGTGCTCGCGGAGCAGCAGCAGCGCGACGGCCGCCCGGGCGCCCGGCGCGGGATCGTCGACCGGCATGGCCCGCCAGGCGGCGAAGAGCGGCATCCCGCTGCCGTCCGCCGCGTCGACGGCCCGCCGCAGCAGCCCGGCGAGCCGGGACGTCTCCGGTGTGTCACCCAGGTTGGCCACGCCCCACCGGCAGCACTCGGCCAGGTTCGCGGCCGCCACCTCCAGCGGCGGGACGGTCCGCACGGCGGCGTCCCAGCCGTCGGCGACCGCCTCCGGTGCGATGAAGCCGAGCGCGGCGGCGACCGTCTCGGCGCGCACGTCGCCGAGGGCCCCGGCCCGGCCGGTGATGTAGAAGGCCCAGCCGGAGATGCCGAGCAGCCGGGCCCGGCGCAGCGTCGACGGGCAGCGGGAGAACGCCTCCCCGAGCTCCAGCACCAGCGGCTTGCTGGCGGCGGCGACCTGCTCCGGGGTCATCGGCGGCACCCCACCGTCCGTCCACCGTGGTCATCCATCACGGTCAGTCTGCCCCGTGACCACCCTCCGCGGCATCCCCCTCTTCGGCGTCGAGCGCCTCCAGCGCGGCCTCCACCTCGCCGGTGCGCCGGCGGGCCGCGGTGAGCGACCGCTCCGCGCCCCGGCGAGCCAGCTTGGCCCGGCTCAGCTCCTGCTCGGCGACGGCCCGGCGGCGTTCGAGTTCGGCCAGCTCGGTCTCGATCCGGTCCAGCGTCGCCCCGCCGTCCCGTTCGGCGTCGGTGGCCTCGGCCAGCTCCGCCTCGGCCCGCTCCTGCTCGTCGCGGGCCTTCGCCAGCTCGCGTTCCACGGCCCGGCGGCGCTTCGCCCGCTCGGCCCTCGCCGCCCGCTCGGCGGCCCGCTCGTCGCGCGTCCGCCGGGCCTCGGCGCGCTCGACCGCCCGGTCCGGTACGGCGGGTTCCTCCTCCCCACCACCGGTGACCAGCCGCAGCTGCGGCCGGGGCACCTCGCCGAACCCGGCGTAGTGGGTGGCCCGCAGCAGCCGGCCGGCGCGTACCTGCTCGGCCACCTCGGTGTCGGAGAGCGCCGCGTTCAGCGTCGCCTCCACCTCACCGAGCGGCAGCTTCCCGACCGGCGGGGCACCCGGTTCGGCGGCGGCGAGCTTGCGTACCTCGGCGACCAGGGCGCCCACGACGGCCCGGCGCTGCGCGGACAGCTCGCGGAGCCGGCCGCCCCGCAGTTCGCGCTGGGCGGAGCGGAGCGACTCGGCGAGCTGCGCCAGGTCGGCGACCAGCTCCGGGCGGCGGATGGCGAGGAGGTTGACCAGCCAGGCGGCGACGGTGGGCCGGCGCAGCTTGCCGATCTCCCGGGCGCCCTTCGGGTCGCCGGCCCGGCGCGCCTCGGCGACGGCGGCGTCCCGGGCCGCGACGAACCGGTCCGGCGGCGTCGCGTAGAGCCGCTGGACCAGGTCGGGGGGTGGACCGGCCATGCGGGGTCAGGCGTCGATCCGGGTGCCCGGTTCCAATCGCCGGTACTCGGTCTTCGACATCGCGGTGTACTGGCGGTCGAGCACGCCGAAGCCCCTGTCGTTGAGCAGCCCGTCGTGCAGCGCGAAGGCCCGCCGCGGGGCGACCGCCCGGATGAAGTCGAGCACTTCGGAGAACTTCGACCAGGGCGCGTGGATCGGGGCGAAGAGCGTGTCCACCTGGATGTCGTCGGGGACGACGAGCGAGTCGCCCGGGTGGTAGACGACGTCGTTGAACACGTAGCCCAGGTTCTGGACGACCGGGATGTCCGGGTGGATGACGGCGTGCTGCCCGCCGTACGCGCGGACCGCCACGCCGGCGGCGGTGAACGACTCGCCCGGCACGACCACGGTCAGCGCCTCGGCCGCGTCGCCGAGGGCGCCGGCGAGCGAGGCGGGACCGAGAACGGGGACCGGACGCCGGTCCAGCGCGCGGGTCAGCGCCTCGACGTTCACGTGGTCCGGATGCTCGTGGGTGATGAGCACCGCGTCCACCCCGTCGAGCGCCTCGGGTTCGCTGTAGACACCGGGGTCCACGACCAGCACTCCGCCGTCGTGCTCCAGCCGGACGCAGGAGTGGGTGTACTTGGTGACCTGCATCGTGACTCCTCGATTATCGAATCGTGACGTCCTCAGCGCAGTCTGCCGGAACCGGCGCGGTGTCGCGTCGCGTCCGACGTATCGGTCCCGCAGCGGGACCGCCGGAGGATCGGAGCGGGGACATGAGGATACGGGACAGCCGGCGCCGGGGCCGGGCGCTCGCGGCGGCCGGGCTGCTGGTGGTGTTGGGCGTCGGGGCCTGTAGCGCGGGCGGTGACTCGGGTGGCGACAACGCGGGTTCGGCCGCCCAGCCGCAGGCGGCGGCGGGTGGGGCGGCGGACCGGGATCAGGCCGCGCCGGAGAAGGCGCAGTCCGGTGCGGGCGGCGCGGACCTGCGGGTCGACCAGCGGGCGATCATCTACACCGGAACGCTGCGGGTGCGGGTGGACGACGTGGAGCGGGCGGCACGCGAGGCGAGCACGGCGGTGACGGCGGCCGGCGGTTTCGTCGGCGGCGACCAGCGCAACAGCGACTCCGCCGACGCCCGTGCCGAGTTGGTGCTGCGGGTGCCGGCGGACCGGTTCACGAACGTGCTGGAGGCGCTGGCGAAGCTCGGCAGGCAGGAGCGGCGCGAGGTCCGGACCGAGGACGTGACCGAGGAGACCGTCGACCTGGACGCCCGGATCGCCACCCAGCGCGCCCGGGTGGACAGCGCCCGGCGGCTGCTGGCCCGGGCCACCTCGATCACCGACCTGGTCACGCTGGAGAACGAGGTGGGCCGCCGGGAGGCGGATCTGGCCTCGCTGGAGGCGAAGAAGCGCCGGCTCGCCGACCTGACGGCGCTCTCCACCGTCACGGTGACCTTCGTCGGCCCGGAGGCCGCGGCCACCGAGGACGAGGAGGACCTCGGCTTCCTGGCCGGGCTGCGGGGCGGCTGGTCGGCGTTCCTGGGCTCCCTGCGGGTGGCGCTCACCGTGCTGGGCGCGGTGCTGCCGTTCGCGGTGGCGATCGGCGTGCCGGTGGCGCTGGTGGTGGCCCTGGCGCGTCGCCGCGGGCGCCGTACGCCGCCGGCCGGTCCGGCGCTGCCGGGGCCGGCGGGTCCGGTGCCTAGCGGGCCGCCGCCAGTGCCCGCAGCGCGGTCTGGACCATGAGGCGTACGCCGACCGGGATGGCGCGCTCGTCCACGTCGAACGAGGCCCGGTGCAGGTCCACGTTGGGCCCGTTCCGGCCGACGCCGAGGCGGGCGAGCGCGCCGGGCACGTGCTCCAGGTACCAGGAGAAGTCCTCGCCGCCCATGCTCTGCGGGGTCTCGGCGATGCCCTCCGGGCCGAGCGCTGCCGCGGTGGCGGCGGTGAGCACGCCGATGGCGCGGGCGTCGTTGGTGACCGGCGGCCGGCCGCGCAGGTATTCCAGGTCGACGGTGGCGCCGGTGGGCGCGAGGACGTCCCGCACCACCTGGGCCACGATCTTCGGGGCCTGGTCCCACGTGTCCCGGTCCATCACCCGCAGGGTGCCGGCGGCGCAGGCCTCGGAGGGGATGACGTTGTAGCGGGTGCCGGCCGAGGCGTGGCCGAACACCAGCAGCAGCCCGCTGTTGGCCGGCACCCGGCGGCTGACCAGGGTCGGCACCTCGGTGACCAGCCGGCCGAGCGCGTCGACGAGGTCGACGGTCAGGTGCGGGCGGGCGGTGTGCCCGCCGGGCCCGGTGAGCCGCACGGTGACGTTGTCGGCGGCGGCGGTGATCGGGCCGACCCGCAGGCCGACCTTGCCGACCGGCAGGTTCGGGTCGCAGTGCACCGCGAAGATCTGCACGACGTCGTCCAGGCCGCCGGCCTCGATGACCTCCAGCGAGCCGCAGGGCAGGATCTCCTCGGCGGGCTGGAAGATGAGCCGCACCCGGCCGTCGAGCTGACCGAGGTCGGCGAGCTGGGCGAGGAGCATGCCCACGCCGAGCATGACGCTGGTGTGCACGTCGTGCCCGCAGGCGTGGCAGACGCCGTCCACCGTGGACCGGTACGGCACGTCCTTCGGGTCGGTCAGCGGCAGCGCGTCGATGTCGGCGCGGAGGGCGATCACCGGACCGTCCGGGCGCCCGTCGATGTCGCAGATGACGCCGTTGCCCTTGGGCAGCAGGCGCGGGCTCAGCCCGGCGAGGGAGAGCTCGCGGTGGACCAGGGCGGCCGTCTCGAACTCCTCGCCCGACAGCTCCGGGTGGGAGTGGATGTGACGGCGGGTGGCGATGAGGCCGGGTACCCGCAGCGCGAGCAGATGGTCGAGCTCGAATGGCAGGGGCTGGGACCCGGTCGGCGCCTCCGGCCAGGACGACGCCAGCGGGCTGCCCGACGGCAGCGTCAACGCACTCGTCACGTCGAATTCTCGATCACTAGAGATGGATGGATCATCGGGGAGAACAGCAGACAGCCTAGACCTCCGGCGGTGACGCTGCGCAACGTCTTTCGCGTAGCGGTCGGACCGCGCAGCGTCACGAATGCCCTGGTGGGAGGGCCCGAATATCTGCGGGACAGCAGGTAGATCGCGGTCGAACGCCGTCATCTGCCCCACACCTCCTACAACGCGTAACCGATTCATCGGTCACCAAATCCCCGGTTGTCGTTCCGAATTGTCGCATTAGTCGCGGCAATTAACTGCCGCTCCGACAATTGCGTGACAACGGTCGGCTGTCGAGCGACTCCCGACGGTGACATGCCGGTCCTGACTGCGACCGCACAGGCTGTCCGTCCGGTTCACCCGACCGGCTTACCCGCATTCCCGATCCGCACACGCGCGCCGACTCCGGCCACGCTGCCCGACGGACCCGGGAGCGGCGCCCGGGCGGCGTCGCCCGGGGAGGATCCACACCGAGCCGTCACCGCCCCCGCCGCGTGCGGGGAGAGCATCGACTGTACGCCGCCCTGCGGCGAACGCCCAGGTCAGCGCGCGTCGGG
>NZ_JANAVK010000001.1:1687550-1716503 GCF_024213425.1 Micromonospora sp. A3M-1-15
ACCGCCCCCGCCGCGTGCGGGGAGAGCATCGACTGTACGCCGCCCTGCGGCGAACGCCCAGGTCAGCGCGCGTCGGGTCGACTCAGAACCGGTCGCTCGGCCGGTAGATCCCCCACACGTCGCGCAGCGTCCCGCACACCTCGCCGACGGTGGCCCGGGCGCGCAGCGCGTCCTTCATCGGGTAGAGCACGTTGGTGTTGCCCTCGGCCGCGGCCCGCAGCTCCGCCAGGGCGCGCTCGACCGCGCCGGAGTCCCGCTGCGCGCGCAGCTTGGCGAGCCGCTCGGCCTGGCCGACCTCGATCGTCGGGTCCACCCGCAGCGGCTCGTACGGCTCCTCCTCGTCGATCCGGAACCGGTTGAGCCCCACCACCACGCGCTCACCCGAGTCGATCTCCTGGGCGATCCGGTATGCGGACTGCTCGATCTCCCGCTTCTGGAAACCGGCCTCGATGGCGTCCACCGCCGAACCGTGGTCGAAGACCCGGTGCATCAGTTCCTCGGCCGCCGTCTCCAGCTCGGCGGTCATGGCCTCCACCACGTACGACCCGGCGAACGGGTCGACGGTGGCGGTCAGGTCCGTCTCGTACGCCAGCACCTGCTGGGTGCGCAGGGCCAGCCGGGCCGCCTTCTCGGTGGGCAGCGCGATCGCCTCGTCGAAGCTGTTGGTGTGCAGCGACTGGGTGCCGCCGAGCACCGCGCCGAGGCCCTGCACCGCCACCCGGACCAGGTTCACCTCCGGCTGCTGGGCGGTGAGCTGCACGCCCGCGGTCTGCGTGTGGAACCGCAGCATCATCGACTTCGGGTCCTTCGCCCCGAACTCGTCGCGCATGAGCCGGGCCCAGATGCGCCGGGCCGCCCGGAACTTGGCGACCTCCTCCAGCAGCGTGGTGCGGGCCACGAAGAAGAACGACAGCCGGGGTGCGAAGTCGTCCACGGCCAGCCCCGCGGCGAGCGCAGCCCGGACGTACTCCACGCCGTTGGCCAGGGTGAACGCGATCTCCTGCGCGGGCGACGCCCCGGCCTCGGCCATGTGGTAGCCGGAGATGGAGATGGTGTTCCACTTCGGCACCTCGGCACGGCAGTACGCGAAGGTGTCGGCGACCAGCCGCAGCGAGGGCTTCGGCGGGAAGATGTACGTCCCCCGGGCGATGTACTCCTTGAGGATGTCGTTCTGGATGGTGCCGTTGAGCGCCGAGCCCGGCACCCCGGACTCCTCCGCCACGAGCTGGTAGAGCAGGAGCAGCACCGAACCCGGCGCGTTGATGGTCATCGAGGTGGACACCTTGTCCAGCGGGATGCCGTCGAAGAGCGTCCGCATGTCCTCGATGGAGTCGATGGCGACCCCGACCTTGCCCACCTCGCCGTGCGCGATCGGGTCGTCGGAGTCGTACCCCATCTGGGTGGGCAGGTCGAAGGCGACCGAGAGGCCCATGGTGCCGGCGCGCAGCAGCTGGTGGTAGCGCGCGTTGCTCTCCGTGGCGGTGCCGAAGCCGGCGTACTGCCGCATGGTCCACGGGCGGGAGGTGTACATCGTCGGGTAGACCCCGCGGGTGTACGGGTACTCGCCCGGGCCGCCCAGCCGGGAGTCCAGGTCCTCCGGAAGGTCGGCCGCCGTGTAGACGCCCTTGATCGGGAAACCCGACTCGCTTGACCGCGCTTCGCTCATTACCGGATGGTAGGACGCGGTCGCCGTTCGATGGGTGAGGGATACCGCACACCGCGACGGCGGCATGGACCGGAGGTGAGTAGCTGGCCACATACCGTCGAGTAGGTAAACGTCCGCCGCGTCGGGTTTCGCATCGGGCGTCGGAACCAGCAAGATAGGGGGGTTGTGTCCCAGCCCCCTCGATATCCCCCGGTGGCTTTTCTGTGACTCAGATCCCGACGTGGAGCGGCGGACCGGCCAGTCCCCCCACTGGACGTGCAGCACCCGGCACCATCATCGGTGACCGCTACTCGCTGCGCTCCCCGGTGGGCAACGGCGGCATGGGCACGGTCTGGCGTGCCACAGACACCCTGCTGCGGCGCGACGTGGCGGTGAAGGAGGTCGTCCTCCCGCCGGGGCTCGCCCCCAGCGACCGCGACGCGATGTACGAGCGGACCCTCCGCGAGGCCCGCGCCGCCGCGGCGATCCAGCACCCCGCCGTGGTCCAGGTCTACGACGTGGTCACCGAGGGTGGCCGCCCGTGGATCGTCATGGAGCTGCTGGACGCGCGCAGCCTGGCCGACATGGTGATCGAGGACGGGCCTGTCGCGCCCCGCGCCGTCGCCAAGATCGGCATCGCCCTGCTCGGCGCGCTGGAGGTGGCGCACGCGATCGGCGTGCTGCACCGCGACGTGAAGCCCGCCAACGTGCTCATCTGCTCCGACGGCCGGTGCGTGCTGACCGACTTCGGCGTGGCCCGGATGCCCACCGACGTGCAGCTCACCACGCCCGGCATGGTGCTCGGCTCGCCGCACTTCATCTCCCCCGAGCGGGCCATGGGCCAGGAGTTCGGCCCGCCCAGCGACCTCTTCTCGCTCGGCGTGACGCTCTACACCGCGGTGGAGGGGCGTCCCCCGTTCGACAAGGGCGACCCCATCGAGACCATGCACGCGGTCGTCGAGGACCCGCCGGCCACCCCGCAGCGCAGCGGCCCGCTGACCCGGGTCCTGATGGGCCTGCTGGAGAAGGACCCGGCCCGCCGGCTGGACGTGCACACCGCCCGGGGCATGCTCCGCGAGCTGCTCGCCGGCCCGCTGACCAGCACCGCCACCGCGGTCAACTCGGTGACCGACCCGTACGCCGTGGTGCCCGTGCAGCGGCCGTCGACGCCGCCGCCCGCCATCGAGCCGAAGCCGTCCGGGCAGATCGGCGGACCGGCGATGATCGCCCCCGGCGAGTCGCTGACCGACCGGCTCGCCGCCCTGCGCCGCGGCGAGCGTCCCGGCGCCACCGCGGCGGCGGGTGGCGCCGCGCTCGACGAGACCAGCGCCGACGCGCTGGCCGGCCCGCTGCACACCCCGACCGGGGCGATGTCCGGGCCGAACGCGGCGCCGGAGGCCACCCAGCGCATCTCGCCGGACGCCACCCAGCGGCTCGGCCACACCGCCGCGCCCGACGCCACCCAGCGGGTCCCCAACGGGCATCCGGACACCACCCAGCGGGTCTACGGCCGCGGCGCCGACACCACCCAGCCGGTGTACGGCGGCAACCAGTGGTCGGTGCCGGGCACCGGCCAGCCCTGGACCACGGCCCCGGCCGACGGCGGCGCGCCCGGCCGCGCCAAGGGCGTCGGCGGCCAGCTCGTCGGCCGGGTCAAGGGCTGGCCGCGCAAGGTCCAGCTCGCCGTCGCCGGTGGGGTGGCCGTGCTGCTCCTGGTCAGCGTGATCGCGCTGACCAGCGGCGGCGACGACGCGCCCCCGCCGATCGTGGGCGCGCTGCCCTCCTCGTCCGCCGAGGGCCCGCCCGTGGAGATGCAGGAGCAGTCCGTCAAGGGCATCACCCTCCAGGTGCCGAAGGGCTGGGACCGCAAGACCGGCGGCCTCTTCGTCGACTACGTGGACCCGAACACCGAGGGCCGCAAGGTTCGCGTCCTCGCCGAGGACTGGGGCGGGACCTCGGTCAGCTGGGCCGAGTTCGCCTCCCGGAACCTCCGGGACAAGAGCAAGTCGTGCGCCAAGCCCTACGAGCAGCTGGCGATGAGCGAGCCGACGCTGGCCGGCAAGCCGGCCGCGGAGTTCGAGTACACCTGCGGCGACGGCGACACGAAGCGGCACGGCATGTGGCGTGGCGTGGTGCAGAACGGCAAGGTCTACTCGTTCTACCTGACCGCGAACGAGGCCGACTTCGCCGAGAGCAAGCCGATCTTCGAGGCGATGGCCCGCTCGTTCCAGCTCACCGGGAACAACTGAAGTCGAGGCCGACGGCCGGTGGTGATCCGCCGCCGTGCTTTCATGAGGCAATGGCGGCGGAAACCACTGACCTTGACGACCTTCGCGCCCGGGCCGAGCGCTGGCTCGACGACGACCCGGACCCGGCCGACCGGGACGAGCTGCGCGGCGTCCTCGCCGGGCTGCCGGGCAGCGCGCCCGAGCTGGCCGACCGGTTCGCCGGCCCGCTGACCTTCGGCACCGCCGGGCTGCGCGGCCCGCTGCGTGCCGGCCCGAACGGGATGAACCTCGCCGTGGTCACCCAGGCCGCGGCCGGGCTGGTCGGCTGGCTCGCCGCACAGGGCGGCGAGGGCCCGCTGGTGATCGGGTACGACGCCCGGCGCGGCTCGCTGGCCTTCGCCGAGCGCACCGCCCAGGTGGCCACCGGCGCGGGCCGCCCGGCGCTGCTGCTGCCCCGCCCGCTGCCCACGCCGGTGCTGGCCTTCGCGGTGCGGCACCTCGGCGCGGTGGCCGGTGTGATGGTCACCGCCAGCCACAACCCGCCGCAGGACAACGGCTACAAGGTCTACCTGGGTGCACAGCTCGGCGGTGAGCTGGGCGCGGGCGCGCAGATCGTGCCGCCGGCCGACGCCGGCATCGAGGCCGCCATCCGGGCGGTCGGCCCGCTGGCCCAGGTGCCGCTCGGCCCGCCCGGCCAGGTGCTCGGCGACGACCTGATCACCGGGTACGTGGAGCGCGCCGCCGCGGTGGTCGACCCGGCCGGCCCGCGGGACCTGAAGGTGGCGTACACGCCGCTGCACGGGGTGGGCGCCGCGGTGCTGACCGCCGCGTTCGCCCGGGCCGGTTTCGCGACGCCCGGCGTGGTGCCCGAGCAGGCCGAACCGGACCCGGCCTTCCCGACGGTCAGCTTCCCCAACCCGGAGGAGCCGGGCGCGGTCGACAAGCTGGTCGCGCTGGCCGGCATGACCGGCGCGGACATCGCCATCGCCAACGACCCGGACGCGGACCGGTGCGCCGTGGCCGTGCCGGCGGACGGCACCTGGCGGATGCTGCGCGGCGACGAGGTGGGCGCGCTGCTCGCCGACCACCTCATGCGGCGCGGGGTGACCGGCCTCTACGCCACCACGATCGTCTCCTCGACCCTGCTCCGGGCCATGGCCGCGGCCCGGGGCCTGCCCTACGACGAGACGCTGACCGGGTTCAAGTGGATCGTCCGGGCCGGGGGCGGCCGGGAGCCGCTGGTCTTCGGCTACGAGGAGGCGCTCGGCTACTGCGTCGCGCCGGAGCACGTGCGGGACAAGGACGGCATCACCGCCGCGCTGACCGTGGCCGAGCTGGCCGCCGGCCTCAAGGCCGAGGGCCGGACGCTGACCGACCGGCTGGACGAACTGGCCGCCGAGTTCGGGGTGCACCACACCGACCAGCTCTCGGTCCGGGTGGAGGACCTGCGGGTCATCGCCGACGGCATGGCCCGGATCCGCGCCGCCACCCCGACGGCGCTGCTCGGGCGCCCGGTCACCGAGGCGACCGACCTGCTCCCCGAGTCCGACGTGGTGATCCTGCGCACCGACGCCGCCCGGGTGGTGATCCGCCCGTCCGGCACCGAGCCGAAGCTCAAGGCGTACCTGGAGGTGGTGGAGCCGGTGACGGACGGCGACGTCCCGTCGGCCCGCCGCCGCGCCCACGCGGCGGTGACGGAACTCCGCGGCGAGATCGCGGCGGCCCTGGGCCTCTGACCCCGGCGTCGATCAAGAGGTTTGCGTCTCCGCGAGCGCCCGCCCAGACGCAAACCTCTTGATCAACAAGGCGGGTCAGGAGCGCTTGCCCAGCGCGGCGTCGACCGCGTGGGCCAGGGCGGCGATGACCAGGCTCACCGACGGGCGGACGACGCTGTCGTCCAGGCTCACCGTGCCGGAGAAGCCGGCGCCGCTGGCGATCTCCTCCAGGCGCTTGCCGGCGTCGGCGGCGGCCGTGCCGGTCAGGCCCAGCGCCGGCTCCATCCGCAGCACCGCGACCAGGGTGGCGAGCGCGGCGGTCCGCTCGTCGGGGAGCTGCCCGACGGTAAGCGCGTCGGCCAGCCGCTGCCGGATGTCGGCCTCCACCGAGGCGTCCGCGACCGGGTAGCGGTGCACGTGGATGAAGCCCAGCTCCGTCTCGTCGACGTCCCGCACCACGCCCCGGCCGCAGAGGTCACCGAGGATCCGGTCGCGCAGGCCGTGCCGCAGCCGCTGCACCCAGGAGGACGGGGTGTGCGGGGTGTCGGCGGCGATCCGGGCGAGGACGTCGTCGGCGATCGGCTCGCCCGTCGGCGCCGGGTCGAGCACCGCCAGGTTCCCGTCGGCGTACGCGATCCGCCCGGCCAGGGCCAGCTCGACCAGCACCGCCGCGGCCATGCCGAGGTCCAGGCTGATCCGCGGCATGGTGGCCTTGCCGGTTTCGTCGTCATAAGCGAGGAGCAGCAGCTCTTCGGCGAGCGCAACACCAGTCATGGCCGCAGACGCTAGCGGGTACGCGCATCCCGCGCACGAACTCCCCGCCGATGGCGTGCCGCCCTCGGCGTGGGCGGGACACGCGCACTGTCCACGCCGGCCCGCACCCTCTTCCGGTCAGCCGAGCGTGTCGGTGCGGCTGGCCTGGAGCAACAGCCCGTAGTGCAGTACGCGGTGCTGAGGAGCCAGCTCCAGGTACTCGTGGGCGAGCAGCTCCCCCGTGCTGGGATCGAAGACGAGCAACATCTGCGCCCGCTGCGGATTCTGCGGCCGGTTCGCTGGTGGGGTGAGGTCGGCGGTGACGGCCAGACCCCAGCGACCGGCCCGGTCGACGACCCGTCCGCGCCACACGAAGCCGGGCTTTCCGGCCAGGGTGGTGAGGATGTCGGCACGGGTCCGCCGCGGGACCAGGTGCCGGACGTACAGGTCGTACACGGCTTTGGCCACGTCGCCGGCCGGTTGGTCGGTCCGGAGCAGGCGGGCGAGCGCCGCCCTGTCGGTGGGCAACCGAGCGCCGTCCGGATCCTGCGGTTCCTCGACCGGCCCTCCAGCCGGTGGGGTCGACCGGCCGGCAGCGGGCGCGGACAGCTGTTTCGTCCAGTAGTCCCGGGACGCCGCATCGGGAAACTCCAGGTCCAGCACCGTCGTGTCCGACCACCGGCGGCCGTCGGGCGTCGCCCAGCTCCGGCGTTCCTCCACAAAACTGGCCACGTAACCCTCGGGCGACTCCTGGATCATGCCGCCCCAGGACTTCACCTCGTGGTAGGCGTACCGGCCGGCCGCCCGGTCGGAGGGGGCGTCCGTGGCGCGTCGGGCAAGCGCCCGCAGGTGCGGCCCGGCCGGTTCGGCGTCGGTGGCGATCTCGTAAGTCACCGGTTGGAGCACGGTCCCGTCCACCGGCTGGGGCGGCGTCGAGCGGGTGGGTGCCGTGGCGTGCCGGAGGGCCGGCACCATGCCGGCGGAGGCGACCGCGCCTGCCGCGACGGCCGCGCCGACCAGAAGGGCTCGCCGGCTGGTGCGCGGGTGAGGCGGCACCGGCGTGGGGGACGCGGAAGTCTCGGCCCGGACGATCACGTCGTGCGCGGAGAGCGGCGCCGGCGGCACGACGACGCCATGCGCCGGGTCGGCCGGGCGCAGGAGGTCCCGGACCTGCTGCTGCGTGTGCATGGTGCTCCTCTCAGACATGGGCGGACGCCGACCGGGGTTCGCGCAGCGGCGGGCGGTCGGCCAGGGCGGAACGGAGTCGACGCCGGGCTCTGAACAGCCGGACTGCCGCGGCGGACCGGGTACACCCCAGGGCGACGGCCGCGTCCGCCACGCTGAGGTCCTCCCAACCGATCAGCCGGAGGATCTCCTGGTCGGCCTCGGGCAACCCGGCCAGTGCCCGGCGCAGGTCGAGCACCGGCGCCACGGCGTCGGGCTCAACGAGCCCCGCAGGGATGTGATCCGCCGCGGCGAGCGGGACCAGGGTGGGAGCGACGCGCCCCTGCCGCCACCGGTTCGCCACGGTGTGGCGCGCGACGGCGTAGAGCCAAGGAAGAGGGTTCTCGGGTACCTCGCTCCGCCGCCGCCACGCGACGACGAATACGTCCTGGGCGAGTTCGGCGGCCGCGTCGGCGTCCGGAAGTCGCCGCAGGCCGTACCTGACGATGGCCGGGTAGTGCCGGGCGTAGAGGCTGGTGAACCAGACCTCACCCCGCTCACCCACGGGTTTCATCGGATCGCTCTCCCGACCGGAGTTCCTGACACGGACACCAGGTATGTGTCAGGGGCGGGGCGGATCGTTACCGGTGGGCGGGGACGGGCCCGAGGGTGTCGCACGGGCACCGCCCCGGTGCAGGCCGGGGCGGTGGGCCCGTCGGGAAGAACCTAGAAGCGGGGCATGCCGCCGAACTGGCGGTCCCCGGCGTCGCCGAGGCCCGGGACGATGAACATCCGGTCGTTGAGGCCCTCGTCGATTGCGGCGGTGACCAGGCGCATCGGCAGCCCGGAGCGCTCCAGCCGCTCGATGCCGACCGGCGCGGCGAGGACGCAGAGCACCGTGATGTCGGTGCAGCCGCGGTCGGCGAGCAGCCGGCAGCAGTGCTCCAGGGAGCCGCCGGTGGCCAGCATCGGGTCGAGCACCAGCACCGGCAGGCCGGCGAGGTCCCGGGGCAGCGACTCCATGTACGCGCGCGGCTCGTACGTCTCCTCGTCGCGGGCCAGGCCGACGAAGCCCATCGACGACTCGGGCAGCAGGCCGAGCGCGGCGTCGGCCATGCCGAGACCGGCCCGCAGCACCGGCACCAGCAGGGGCGGGTTCGCCAGCCGGGTGCCCTCGGTGGCGGTGACCGGGGTCTGGATCGAGTACTTCTCGACGGGGAACGAGCGCGCGGCCTCGTACACCAGCATGGTGGTGAGTTCGTGCAGCGCGGCCCGGAACGACGCCGAGTCGGTCCGGGCGTCCCGCATGGCGGTCAGCCGCGCCTGGGCGAGCGGGTGGTCAATGACGTGTACGTCCACGATCGCTCAACCTACCGGTCCGGGCGGGGGCGCATCGCAGGTGCGGGTGGACCAGCGACGCCGCTCACGTGCGGGGGCCGCCGGCCGGGGCGGCGTGACCAAGATCACCCGGCGCGCGGGTGCGTAGTATTCGGGGCATGACGGCGACAGCGACGTCGGCCCGGTCGGAGCTCTCCGAGCTGGGACGATCCGAGACCGCTCTGCGGACCTTCCTGCACGGCCTGCCCGGCGTGGACCAGGTCGGCGCGGAGCAGCGGGCGGCACAGCTCGGCACCCGCTCCATCAAGACCACCGCCAAGGCCGAGGCCATCGACCTGGCGATCCGGATGGTCGACCTGACCACCCTGGAAGGGGCCGACACCCCCGGCAAGGTGCGGGCGCTCGCCGCCAAGGCGCTGCGCCCCGACCCGGCCGACCCGTCCTGCCCGCACGTCGGGGCGGTCTGCGTCTACCCGGCGATGGTCCCGTACGTGGCCGAGGTGCTGCGCGGTTCGGGCGTGCACCTGGCCAGCGTGGCGACGGCCTTCCCGTCCGGCCAGGCGCCGCTGGAGATCAAGCTCGCCGACACCCGGGCGGCCGTCGAGGCCGGCGCGGACGAGATCGACATGGTGATCAACCGGGGCGCCTTCCTGGCCGGCCGCTACAAGGAGGTCTACGACGAGATCGTGGCCACCAAGGAGGCCTGCGGGGACGCCCACCTCAAGGTGATCCTGGAGACCGGCGAGCTGGCCACCTACGACAACGTGCGCCGGGCCTCCTGGCTGGCCATGCTGGCCGGCGGCGACTTCATCAAGACCTCGACCGGCAAGGTCCCGGTCGCGGCCACCCTGCCGGTGACCCTGGTGATGCTGGAGGCGGTCCGCGACTTCCGCGCCGCCACCGGGCGGCAGGTCGGCGTGAAGCCGGCCGGCGGCATCAAGACCACCAAGGACGCGATCAAGTACCTGGTCATGGTCAACGAGACCGTCGGCCCCGACTGGCTGGACCCGGACTGGTTCCGGTTCGGCGCGTCGAGCCTCCTCAACGACCTGCTCATGCAGCGCACCAAGCTGACGACCGGCGTCTACGCCGGCCCCGACTACTTCACCCTGGACTGAGCGCGATGTTCGAATACGCACCCGCCCCCGAGTCGCGCTCGGTGGTGGACATCAAGCCCTCGTACGGGCTCTTCGTCGACGGCAAGTTCGTCGACCCGACCGACGGCGGCAGCTTCAAGTCGATCAACCCGGCCTCCGAGGAGGTGCTGGCCGAGATCGCCGAGGCCGGCAGCCAGGACGTGGACCTCGCCGTCCGCGCCGCCCGGGAGGCGTACGAGAAGGTCTGGGGCCCGATGCCGGGTCGGGACCGGGCCAAGTACCTGTTCCGGATCGCCCGGATCATCCAGGAGCGCTCCCGCGAGCTGGCCGTGCTGGAGTCGCTGGACAACGGCAAGCCGATCAAGGAGTCGCGCGACGTCGACGTGCCCCTGGTCGCCGCGCACTTCTTCTACTACGCCGGCTGGGCCGACAAGCTGGATCACGCCGGTTTCGGGGCCAACCCGCGTCCGCTGGGCGTCGCCGCGCAGGTCATCCCGTGGAACTTCCCACTGCTCATGCTGGCCTGGAAGATCGCCCCGGCGCTCGCGGCCGGCAACACGGTGGTGCTCAAGCCGGCCGAGACCACCCCGCTGACCGCGCTCCTCTTCGCCGAGATCTGCCAGCAGGCCGACCTGCCGGCCGGCGTGGTCAACATCGTCACCGGCGCCGGCGAGACCGGCCGGGCGCTGGTCGAGCACCCGGGCGTGGACAAGGTCGCCTTCACCGGCTCCACCGAGGTCGGCAAGGCCATCGCCCGGGCCGTCGCCGGCACCCGCAAGAAGCTGACCCTGGAGCTGGGCGGCAAGGCCGCCAACATCGTCTTCGACGACGCCCCGGTCGACCAGGCCGTCGAGGGCATCGTCAACGGCATCTTCTTCAACCAGGGGCACGTCTGCTGCGCCGGCTCCCGCCTGCTGGTCCAGGAGTCGGTCGCCGACCGGGTGCTGGAGTCGCTGAAGCGGCGGATGGCGCAGCTCCGGGTCGGCGACCCGCTGGACAAGAACACCGACATCGGCGCCATCAACTCGGCCGCGCAGCTGGCCCGGATCCGGGAGCTGTCGGAGGCCGGCGCCGCCGAGGGCGCCGAGCGCTGGTCGCCGCCGTGCGAGCTGCCGGACCGCGGCTTCTGGTTCGCGCCGACGATCTTCACCGGGGTCACCCAGGCGCACCGGATCGCCCGCGAGGAGATCTTCGGCCCGGTGCTGTCCGTGCTGACCTTCCGCACCCCGGCCGAGGCCGTGGAGAAGGCCAACAACACGCCGTACGGGCTGTCGGCCGGGATCTGGACCGACAAGGGTTCCCGGATCCTGTGGATGGCCGACCGGCTGCGCGCCGGCGTGGTCTGGGCCAACACGTTCAACAAGTTCGACCCCACCTCGCCGTTCGGCGGCTACAAGGAGTCGGGCTACGGTCGCGAGGGCGGCCGGCACGGGCTGGAGGCGTACCTCAATGTCTGAGCGGGTCGCGGTACGCAAGACGTACAAGCTCTTCATCGGCGGGAAGTTCCCGCGCAGCGAGTCGGGACGGTCGTATCTCGTGCAGGACTCCAACGTGTCGCTGGCCTCCCGCAAGGACGCGCGGGACGCGGTGGTCGCCGCCCGGGCGGCCGTGAAGGGCTGGGCCGGGGCGACCGCGTACAACCGCGGTCAGATCCTCTACCGCGTCGCCGAGATGCTGGAGGGCCGGCGCGACCAGTTCGTCGCCCTCGGCGCCTCCGTCGACGAGGTCGACGCGGCCATCGACCGCTGGGTCTGGTACGCCGGCTGGTCCGACAAGCTCCCCCAGGTGTACGGCGGGGCGAACCCGGTGGCCGGGCCGTACTTCAACCTCTCCGCGCCCGAGCCGACCGGTGTGGTGGCCGCGGTGGCCCCGGAGTCCCCGGCGCTGCTCGGCCTGGTCAGCGTGATCGCCCCGGCGATCGTCACCGGCAACACCGTGGTGGTGGCCGCCTCCCCGTCGGCGCCGCTCGCGGCGGTGACCCTGGCCGAGGTGCTGGCCACCTCCGACCTGCCGGGCGGGGTGGTGAACATCCTCACCGGCCGGCTGTCGGAGACCGTGCCGACGCTGGCCGCCCACATGGACGTCAACGCCATCGACCTGACCGGCGTCGCCGACGCCGAGCTGGCCGCCGAGCTGGAGGTCAAGGCCGCGGAGAACCTGAAGCGGGTGCTCCGCCCGGCCCCGGCCGACCACGACTGGTCGGCCGACCCGGGCCTCGCCCGGATGACCACGCTCCTGGAGACCAAGACGGTCTGGCACCCGAAGGGCGTCTGACCCCGTCGCGTCCGGCAGGAGTGGCCTCCGACCCTCGGACGGCCGCTCCTGCCTTTTAGGGCCGGGCGGCCTCGCCGAGCCGGCCGGGTGCGGGGCTGCCCTACCCTCCTGGGCGTGATCAACCCCTTTCCGGCCGCCGAGAGCCGCGCCGCGCGCGCCGCGCTGAGCCTGCTGGCCCTCGCGGTCGCCACCGCCGGCACGGTCTGGCTGGTCGACCTCTCCGACGCCGTGGCCGGAGCCCGGGCGGCGCAGCGGCACTGGCACCCGCACGGCTACGCCCTGATCCTGTTCTTCCTGCTCGCGGTGCCGGTCGGCACCCTCCTGCACACGCCGTCCGCCGTCGCCGCCGGGCTGTCGGTCCGGCGGGCGTGGGCGACCGTCGGGCTGCTCCTGGGGTACGGGGTGCTGGTCGCCGCGGCGGCCTGGGTGGTCGCCCCGCTCTCCCCGGCCCACGTCGGCGGTGGCCGACGCGACCCGTCCGGCCTGTACCCGGCCTGGCTCGTCTGCGTGCTGCTGTCCGTGGCGGTGCTCGCGTGCGCCGGCGGGCTCTTCGTCCGTCCCACCCGACGCGAGGATCCGCTCGACTTCCGCCCGCCTTCGGCCCGCCGCCGGGCCGGGTCGGCGGCCCGCGCCGACCGGGCCGTCGAGCCGCGCCGCCGGATCAGCGGGGCGCTGTTCACCACGGCCGTCCTCGGCTGGGTGATCGGGACCCCGCTGCTGGTCCTGCTCCTGCTGAAGGGGTTGGCCGGCTGGGCGGTCGGCTAGTCGACGCCGGCCTGCCGGGCCACCTACTACACGAGGTAGGATTACCGGGTGACTCGGCTGGGTGATCTCGAACGTGCGGTGATGGACGTGCTGTGGGACTCGGTCCCCGCCACGTCGGACGGCGTGACCGTGCGCGAGGTCGCCGACGCCCTCGACGGGCGTGAGCTGGCCTACACGACGGTGATGACCGTGCTGGACCGGCTCGCCGGCAAGGGCATGGTGCAGCGCGAGCGGGAGGGGCGGGCCTGGCGTTACCGGCCCGCCGCCACCCGGGAGGCGCACATCGCCCAGCTCATGCTCGACGCCCTCGACCTCGGCGGCAGCCGGGACGCCGCGCTGGTGCGCTTCGCCCGCTCGGTGACCGGCACCGAGGCGGAGGTGCTGCGCGCGGCGCTCAGCGCCGAGGCGGGCCAGGCCGGCTCCGGGCCGGTCGGGTCCGGGCTGACCGACCGGGTCGAGGACCCGCGGGCCGGCGGCCCGGCGCTCGACGAGGCGACGGACCGGTAGGGCGGCCGCCGTGGCGTACGCCCTGCACTTCGCCGCGACCATCCTGGCCTGCTGGCTGACCGCGCAGGTCCTCGCGACCGCGCGGTGGACCTGGCGGGCCCCGCGGGTGGCGATCGTCTGCTGGCAGGCCGTCGGGCTGGCGCTCGGGCTCTCCGCCATGGGGCTGCCCATGGCGCTCGGCCTGGCCGCGTACGACCTGCCGACCGGCAGCGCGCTGCTGACGCTCGTCGACGACCTGGCCCACGGCACGCTGCCGGCCGGGCTGGGCGCGCCGCACCTGGGCCTCGTCGGGGTCGGTTTCGGCATCGGCGCGGTGCTGGTGACCACGACGGTGCGCAGCGTCCACGGCACGGTACGCGCCCAGCGCCGGCACCGGGAGCTGCTCAGCCTCGTCGCCCGCCGGGATCCGACGGTGCCCGGGGCGCTGGTGCTCGACCACCCGAGCGCGGCCGCCTACTGCCTGCCCGGGGTGAAGCCCCGCGTGGTGGTCAGCGCCGGCACGCTGAGCCTGCTCGACCGGGCCGAGCTGGCGGCGGTGCTCACCCACGAGCGGGCCCACGCGCAGGAGCGGCACGACCTCGTGCTGCTGCCGTTCACCGCGCTCTGCCGGGCGCTGCCCTGGTTCCGGTGGGTGCGGGACGCCCACGAGCGGGTGGCCCTGCTGGTCGAGATGCGCGCCGACGACAAGGCCCGCGAGCTGCACGCCGAGGAGCCCCTTGCCGGGGCGCTGCGCCGGTTCGCCGCCGCCGGGCACCGGGTCACCCCGGCCGGCACGCTCGGACTCGGTGACCGCGACCTCGACGTGCGGGTGCAGCGGCTCATGGTCCCGGACCGGCCGCCGCGGGTGCTCGGCGCCACCGCGCTCTCCGTCGCGACCCTGCTCGTCACCCTGCCGATCTCCCTCTTCCTGAGCTGACCGCCGCCCGCCCGGGGTCGGGTCACTGACGCCGGGACCGATAGGTAGCGAGGCTACGTGTAGGGTCACTATGACAAGCGAGCCAACCCGTGGGAGTCGGCCATGGATCCCCTGCTCATCGCCCGCCTGCAGTTCGCCACGACCACCTCGATCCATTTCCTCTTCGTGGTGGTCACGCTCGGCCTGGTCACCCTCCTGGTCGGCCTGCAGACCGCCGGCTTCGTCACCGGCAAGCCGGTGTACGAGCGCCTGACCCGCTTCTGGGGCCAGCTCTACGTGATCAACTACGTGCTCGGCATCGCCACCGGGATCGTGATGGAGTTCCAGTTCGGGCTGAACTGGAGCGGCCTGTCGCGCTACGTCGGCAACGTGTTCGGGGCGCCGCTGGCCATCGAGACGCTTGTCGCCTTCTTCCTGGAGTCCACGTTCCTCGGGATGTGGATCTTCGGCTGGCACCGGCTGCGGCGCGGCGTCCACCTGGCCCTGCTGTGGGGCGTCGCGATCACCGCGTACGCCTCCGCCTTCTGGATCATGGTGGCCAACGCCTGGCTGCAGCACCCGGTCGGCTACGAGGTCCGCGACGGCGTCGCCCACCTCACCGACTTCGGCGCACTGCTCACCAACCCCACCCTCGGCTTCGCCTTCGGCCACGTGGTCTCGGCCGGCCTGGTCACCGGCGGGCTCCTGATGGCCGCCGTCAGCGCCTGGCACCTGCTCCGGCGCACTCCGGACTTCCTGCTCTTCCGGAAGTCGCTGCGGCTCGGCCTGGTCACCGCGGCGCTCGCCGTGACCACGCTCCAGGGCTTCGGCTTCGCGCAGTTCGGCCCGGTCGGGGAACTCCAGCCGACCAAGTTCGGCGGCGGGGCCGACCGCGACGCGCTGGTCGCCGAGTGGACGGCGCGGTTCGGCCCCGGCGACTACACCCCGCCGGCGCTGTCCAACGTCGGCCTCGGCTTCATGATCCTGATCGGCTTCACCCTGGGCTGCGTCTGGCTCCTGCTGCCGCTGCTCTGGCGGGACTGGATCATCCGGTTGAAGTTCCCGCTCTGGCTCGTGCTGCTCGGCGTGCCGCTGCCCTTCGTCGCCGTGATCCTCGGCTGGATCGCCCGCGAGGTGGGCCGCCAGCCCTGGGTCGCGTACGGGCTGCTGCCCACCGGGCAGGCCGTCTCGCCGGTGAGCGCCGGGCTGATGCTCACCTCGCTGATCGCCTTCACCCTGCTGCTCGGCACCCTCGCCGTCACCAACTGGGTGCTGCTGGCCCGGCACGCCGCCCGGGGCGCCCACGATCCCGCCCTCGGCCGGCCGCCCGCGCCGGACACCGACCACCACCCCGACCCCGTGTTCGCCTGAGGGAGCCCGCCGTGGAACTCGCCTGGTACGCCCTGCTCGGCCTCTTCTTCGCCACCTACCTCGTGCTCGGCGGCTACGACTACGGCGTCGGGCTGCTGCTGGCCCGGGGCGCGACACCCGAGGCCCGCCGGGCCGCGCTGAACGCGGTCGGGCCGTTCTTCCTGGGCAACGAGGTCTGGCTGGTGGCCGCCGTTGGCATCCTGTTCGGGGCCTTCCCCACCCTGGAGGGCGAGCTGCTCTCCGGCTGCTACCCGGCCGTGCTCGGCGCGCTGGCCGGGGTGGTGCTGGTGACGGCCGGGGTGCAGCTGCGCAGCCGGCCGCAGTCCGCCGCCGCCCGCGCCGGCTGGGACCGGGTGGTGGTGGCCGGCAGCGTGCTCGCCGCGCTCGGCTGGGGCGCGCTGCTCGGCGCGCTGCTCCAGGGCGTGCCGCCCTCCGGCGACGGGCACGCGGCCGGGGTCGGCCACCTGCTCACCCCGTTCGTGGCCGCCGCCGCGCTGGCGCTGCTCGCGCTGGTCGCCGTGCACGGTGCGACCTTCCTCACGCTCCGGCTGCCGGCCGCCGACCTGCCGTCGGTCGCCCGGCTGGCCCGCGGCCTGGTGCCGGTCGCGCTCACCGCGGTCGCCGCCGCCACCGTCCTGGGCCTGCTCTCCGACCGGGTACGCGCCGCCGTGGCCCGCCCGGCGGTCGCCGTACTCCTGCCATTGGCGCTGGTGGCGGCGCTGCTCGTGGCCCGCGCGGCGCTGCGCCGGGGCCGCGCCGGGCTGGCCTTCGCGGCGACCAGCGTGGCGCTGGCCCTGCCGGTGCCGCTGGTCGGCGCGGCGCTCTGGCCCCGGGTGCTGGTCTCCACCACCGACCCGGCGGCCGCGCGACAGCTGACCGACGCGGCCGTGCTGACCGTGGCCGACGCGGCCGCGAGCGGGCCGACCCTGACGCTGCTGGGCTGGCTGGCGCTGCCGCTCGTGCCGGCCCTACTAGGCTTTCAGGCGATGTGCTGGTGGGTGTTCCGGGGACGGACCGACGGCAGGGCACCGGTGTACTGGTGAACCGCCGCCCGTTCGACCCGCGTCTGCTGCGCCGGGTCCCCGCGGCCCGGCGCGACCTCGCCGTGCTCGCGGTTCTCGGCGGGCTGACCGCGCTGCTGGTGGTCGCGCAGGCCACCGCCCTGGCCACCCTGCTGGCCACCGCGATCGACGGGCGGCTGCACCGGCCGGCGCTGGCGGGTCTCCTGGCTGCCGTCGCCGCCCGGGCGCTGGTGAGCTGGGCGCAGGGCACGGTCGCGGCCCGGGCGGCGGCGACGGTCAAGGCGGCGCTCCGAGCCGACCTGCTGCGGGCGGTCGGCCGGCACGGCCCCACCTGGGTCGCCGGCCGGCGGGCCGGGCAGCTCGCCACCCTCGCCGGGCGCGGGCTCGACGCGCTCGACCCCTACTTCACCGGCTACCTGCCTCAGCTCGTGCTCAGCGTCACCGTGCCGCTGGCCGTGCTGGCCCGGATCGTGCTGGCCGACTGGAGCTCGGCGCTGATCATCGCGCTGACCATCCCGCTCATCCCGATCTTCGGGGCGCTGCTCGGCTGGCAGGCGCAGGCCGCCACCGAGCGGCAGTGGCGGCGGCTGTCGCTGCTCGGCGGGCACTTCCTCGACATGGTGGCCGGGCTGCCCACGCTGCGCGCGTTCGGCCGGGCCCGGGCCCAGGTCGACGTCGTACGCCGGATGGCCGACGGGCACCGCCAGGCCACCATGAAGACGCTGCGGATCGCCTTCCTGTCGGCGCTGGTCCTCGAACTGGTCGCCACCCTCTCGGTGGCGCTGGTCGCCGTACCGGTCGGCATCCGGCTGCTCGGCGGCGGGATCACCCTGTCCACGGCGCTGCTCGTGCTGCTGCTCACCCCGGAGGCGTACCTGCCGCTGCGGGCGGCCGGCAGCCGGTTCCACGCCAGCATGGAGGGCCTCACCGCGCTGGACGAGGCGCTCACCCTCTCCGCGACCCCCGAGGCGGCCGGCCCGGGAGGCGCCCGGCCGGCGCCCGACGGCCGGGGTGAGATCCGCTTCGAGGGCGTGACCGTCGCGTACGAGCGGACCACCGCGCTGCGAGACGTCACGCTCACCATCCGCCCCGGCGAGCGGGTCGCCGTCATCGGGCCCAGCGGCGCGGGCAAGAGCACCCTGCTCAACCTGCTGCTCGGCTTCGTCACCCCGACCGCCGGCCGGGTCACCGTCGACGGGGTGGACCTCGCCGGGGTCGACCTCGACGCCTGGCGGCGCGAGCTGGCCTGGGTGCCGCAGCGCGCGCACCTGTTCGCCGGATCGCTCGCCGACAACATCCGCCTCGGCGCCCCCGACACCCCGGACGCCGCGCTGGCCGGCGCGGTCACCGACGCCGCGCTGGACGAGGTGGTCGCCGCCCTGCCCGACGGGCTCGGCACCACGCTGGGCGAGCGCGGGCACGGCCTGTCCAGCGGGCAGCGGCAGCGGGTCGCGCTGGCCCGGGCGTTCCTCCGGGACGCCCCGCTCGTGCTCCTCGACGAGCCGACCGCCCGGCTCGACAGCGCCAGCGAGGCGGTCGTGCTGGCGGCCACCCGGCGGCTGGTCGCCGGGCGTACCGCCCTGCTGGTCGCGCACCGGCCCGCGCTGCTGGAGGACGCCGACCGGATCCTCCGCGTCGAGGACGGCCGGGTCACCGAGCTGAGCCGGGTGCCGGTCGGGAAGGTGACGCCATGACCGACGGACCCGAGCGGGCCGTGCTGCGGCTGGCCCGCCCCTACCTGGGCCGCCTGCTCGGCGCCGGGCTGCTCGCGGCGGCCACCGAGTTCGCCGGGCTGGCCCTGATGGCCACCGCCACCTGGCTGCTCATGAGCGCTGCCGGCCGGCCGCCGCTGGACCGGCTGACCGTCGCGATCGTCGCGGTCCGTGCGCTCGCGGTCAGCCGCGGCGTGTTCCGCTACACCGAACGGCTCGCCGGGCACGACGCGGTGCTCCGCATGATCACCGACGTCCGGACCCGGGCCTTCGCCACCCTGACCGCCCGGCGGACCGCCCCGCGCACCGGTGACGCGCTGAGCCGGCTGGTCTCCGACGTGGAGGCCGTGCAGGACCTGCTGCTGCGCGTGCTGGTGCCCGGAGCGGCGGCCGCGCTGGTGAGCCTGCTCGCCGTCGGCAGCGCCGCGCTGATCTCGCCGCCGGCCGCCGGCGTGCTCGCCGTCGGCCTGCTGGTGGCCGGGGTGGCGCTGCCCGTACTGGCCGCCGGGCTGACCCGGCGGGCCGCCGACGAGGTGGCCCCGCTGCGTGGCGCGCTCGCGGCGGACGCGGTCGACCTGACCCACGGCGCCGCCGACCTGGCGGCCTTCGGCGCGACCGGCACGGCGCTCGCCGCCGCGGAGGCCCGGGGCGGTCGCCTGGCCCGGCTGGAGCGCCGGCTCGCCGCGACGGGCTTCGCCGTGGACGCGGCCGGGGTGCTGGTCGGTGGGCTCACCGCCGCCGCCGTGGTGGTCGTGGCGCTGCGCGCGAGTGTCGGCGGGGTGCTGGTCGGCGTCCTGGCGGTCGGCTCGCTGGCCACCGTCGAGGTCGCCCTCGCGCTGGTCGGGGCGGCCCGGCAGCGCACCCAGCTCCGCGCCGGCCTGGCCCGGGTGGCCGACCTGCTCACCGAGGCCGCGGAGCCGGCGCCCACCGCCCCCGCCGAACCGGCGCCGGGCGGGCACGACGTCCGGTTCGAGGGCGTGACCGTCCGGTACCGGGAGGGGGCGGCGCCCGCCCTGGCCGGGGTCGACCTCGACCTGCCGGCCGGCCGCCGGGTGGCCGTGGTCGGGCCGAGCGGCGCCGGCAAGAGCACGCTCGCCGCCGTGCTCACCGGCGCGGTACGCCCCGACGCCGGCCGGGTCACCGTCGACGGCGTGGACGTGTCCGGGTACCCGGCCGAGGAGCTGCCCCGGTTGGTCGGTGGCCTGCTCGCCGAGGCGTACGTCTTCCATGCCACGGTCCGGGAGAACCTCCTGCTCGGTCGGCCCCGCGCCGACGAGGCGGAGTTGACCGCCGCCACCCGGGCGGCCGGCCTGCTGGACTGGGTCGGCGCCCAGCCGGAGGGCTGGAACACGGTGGTGGGCGAGCAGGGCGGGCAGCTCTCCGGCGGGCAGCGGCAGCGCCTCGCGCTGGCCCGGGCGCTGCTGGCCGCCCCGCCCGTGCTGGTGCTCGACGAGCCGACCGAGGGGCTCGACCCGGCGGCCGCCGACGCCGTGCTCGCCTCGGCGCTGGCCGCCACCCCGGCCGGGCACTCGGTGCTGCTCATCAGCCACCGGCTCAGCGGCCTCGCCGGGCTGGACGAGATCGTGGTGCTCGACGCGGGCCGGGTGGTGCAGCGCGGCCGGCACGAGGAGCTGGTGGCCCGCCCGGGCTGGTATCGGGAGCAGTGGCTGCTCCAGGAGGCGGCCGAGCGCGGCTACCTCGCCCTCGCCCCCTGAGCGCTTTCCGGGGTTTTCCCCGACGCGGCCGGCCGCCGGCGGTGGCAGGGTGGTCCCATGCGGGGGCACGAGGACATCCGCGCCGACGAGCGGCTGCGCGAGCTGGCCGGGCAGCTGCACGGGCCGGCCCGGCTCAAGGCGGACCTGCTGACCGAGGCGCGGCACGCGTTGGAGGACGCCGTCGAGGCGTACCGGGAGGGGGGCCTGCCGGTCGCCGAGGCGGAGCGGCGGGCGGTGGCCGAGTTCGGCACCCCGGCCCAGCTCGCTCCCGGCTACCAGGCCGAGCTGGCCGCCGGGGCGCTGCGCGGGCTGGCGCTGCGGGCGCTGGCCGTGGCGGTGGTGCTGATGGCCGGCGGCGACCTGACCTGGCAGGGGTCGAGCTGGAGCGAGGGTCCGCGCCCGCCGGCGGGCTACCTGCTGCTCTCCTCCGCGGTCAACGGCGTCTGGGCGGTCATCGCCGGGCTGGCGCTGGCCGGGCTGCTGCTCGGCCTGCTCGCCGCCCGGCACGACACGACCCGGCTGTCCCGGCTGGCCCGGGTCGTGGGCTTCGGGCTGACCGGCGGGCTGGTGGTCGGCGCGGCGACCGGCGTGGCGCTGTTCGGCTGGTCGGTCCACCTCTGGGACGCGGCGCTGACCTGGCCTCCGATGATCATCGGCGCGGTGGTGGTCGGCGCCGCCTGGTTCGCGCTGGCCCGGGCCGCCCGCTACTGGCTGCTGAGCAGCCGCGGCGCCCACGTCGCGACCTGAGCGCTTCGCCCAGGTCGCGCGTCGCGGGCCGGCCGCGGCGCGCGGGTCGCGGGCTCGCGGAGCCGCGCTGCTGGTCGCCCCCGGGCGTGGCCGCGGCTCAGGCCGGGGCCGCGGGCGGCTCGTCGGCGCCGAGGAAGCGGCCCACCGTGGCGCTGAACTCGCGCCACCCCGCGCGCTCCCCCGCGAGTGCCCGGCCGCCGGCCTCGGTGAGCTGGTAGGTGCGCCGCTCCCGGCCGTTGACGGTGCTCCAGTCGCTGGCCACGTAGCCGGCCCGCTCCAGGCGGCGCAGCGCCGGATAGATGGTGCCGGTGGGCAGGTCCAGCGTGCCGCCGCTGCGGGCCCGGAGCGCCTCGATGATCGCGTAGCCGTGCAGGGCGCCCTGCTCCAGCACCGCGAGCAGCAGCGCGTCCAGGTGTCCGTGCAGCGCCTGGGCCTTCATGTGTAGCAAGACTACTTGTCCGCGGGTCGGGACGCCACCGGGGTGCGGCTCCCGGCCACCCCGGGACGACCACTAGGGTATGTGCGCAGAGTCACTCGGCGGTCGAGCGTCGCCGGGTGGGCAACCCGAAAGCACACGGAGGTCAGCGTGGCCCGCCAGTCGCCCCAACGGCCCGACGCCGACGAGCCCGAGCTCGACGACACCACCGCGTCGGCCGCAGCAGACGAGGTCGAGGTCGACCGCCCGGTGGCGGACCGCGCGCTCTGGGACGAGCTGCGGATCGACCCGGTGGAGATCGCCCTGCCCGCCGGCACCGGCTTCACCCTGCGGGCCTACCGGCCGGCGCGGGAGCTGACCCCGACCGACGTCGCCGAGCGCGACCAGGACGACCCCTTCCTGTCCCGCCGCCAGGTCGTCGAGACCGAGGACGACGAGGAGGTGGTGATCCTCGACGAGGAGTTCGCCGCCCTCTCCGCCGAGGATGAGGACGAGGAAGAGGACGACGAGAAGCGGGCCGAGCGCCGCCGGCGCGGCAAGACCGAGGCGGCCGAGGCCGACGAGGACGAAGCCGACGAGGACGAGGCGGACGAGGACGAGGACGAGGCGGACGCCGCCGGCGACGAGGAGGTGCCCGTCTTCCTCACCCACCGCGGCAAGCTGCTGCTGTTCAAGACCCCGGAGTCGCTTGTCAGTTTCATCCGTTCCGGTGCGCCCAACGACCTCTCCCAACTGGACAGCTGGAATGAACTGTCCGAACGGGTGGAACCGGCTGACGTCGCCCCGTTGGACGAGGACACCTACGAGCTCGACCTGGTAGTGGAGAACCTCCGCGGCGGGCACGACGCGTGGGACCCCACGCTGCTGATCGAAGCCGGCGAGATCGCCCGTGACCTGGCGTACGCGCTGCGCCTACCCGGCGTGCTCGACATGCTCTCCGCCGGCTCCAGCCTGGACGACCTGGACGAGGCGCTACGCGCTTCTGTCAACGGCGGAATCGGTGGATTCATGGGTCGGCGCCGGCTGAAGAAAATCGGGGCACAAACCGCAAGTTTGGGTTGGCGCACCATTGTCGGCAAGATCTCTGCTGTTGTGGACTGGCGCGACTGACCCGAAGCGGGGAGCATCAGTCTCTGGCAGAGCAAGACCTGTGTCCCGGGAGGAGGACGACGCCGTGGCGCTCGTGCGCGTGTACTGCGGTCTGGCCTCGGCGGATCCGGCCGACCGGTCGGCTTCGGCCGGATCGGCGCTGACGTCCGCTGTGGTCGACGACGCAGGCCGTCTGCTGCATGTCTGCGAGATCGGTGACGACCCGGCTGGCTACGCCCAGCTGGTCGCGCTGCTCGTGGAGCGGTCGGGCGGGCCGAGCGGCGCGGCGATCGCGGCCGACAGCGACGACCACACCGTCACCTCGCTGCTCAGCGCGGCGGGTCGGCCGCTGGCGATCGCGGACGACGACTCGGTCGACGACTTCGCGGAGCGCTTCGCCGACGACGACTCGCTGGAGGAGATGCAGTCCCCGCCGGCCGAACGGCGGGCGGTCGGGCTGGCCCGGGCGCTCCAGGCCGGCGCGCTCTCCGCGGTGACCCTCCCGGCGCCCCGCGACCTCGCCAACTACAAGCAGGTCCTCGCGGCGCACGCGGCGCTGGCCAGCGGCCGGCACTCCGCCGCGGTGGCGCTGCGCGAGGTCCTCCGCGAGCTCTACCCGGCCGCGCTGCGCGCCTACCCCGACCCGGCCGAGCCGGTCTCCCTGGCGGTCCTCGACGCGCTGCCCGAGCCGGGCATGCTCACCGGCACGGTGACCCGGGGCCGCGAGGTCGCGGTCGCGGCGGACGCCGTCGCCGCGCACCTGGCCGCCGAGGGCGTGGCAGACGCCGACAGCATCAACGACGCGGTGACCGCGCTGCGGGTCGCCATCTCCGAAACGCCCCGACGGGCCGCCGTCAACCGGGCGCTCACCGCCGCCGTCGCCGAGACCGTGCGGCAGGCGGTCGCCTCGGTGCGGGCCTGCGACGCCGGCTGCGACGCGCTGGTCGGCGCACTGAGCGCCCGGGTCACCACGCCCGTCCCGGCACCCGGTCGCCGAGCCGCCGCCCGTCGCGGCGAGCAGGTCGAGGAGCTGGCCCCGTCGGCCGCCTCCGGTCTGCGCCCGGTGCGCCCGACCGAGCCCGAGCCGGTCCTGGAGCAGGCCGCCCGGCGCGGTCGCCCCGACCCGACCCAGGGACTGGTGGGTCGGCGCAGCCGCCCCGAGCCGGTCTCCGGTCCGGCCGCCCCGCCCTCGCCCCGGCCGCTCGGTCCGCCACCGGTGGCCCCCGCGCCGGTCACGCCGCCGCCCGTGGCCCCCGCCCCGGTCACTCCGGCCGCCAACCTGGGCCGGCCGACCTCGGCGCCACCGGCCCGTTACGAGTCGACCGGCGCGCCGCTGCCGTCCCGGGTGGACGGGCCGACCAACCGGCCGATCTCCGCGCCCCCACCGCCGCCGCCCGGGATCACCCCGATCGCGCCGGCGCAGCGCGGCGCCGTGCCGCCGGCCGAGGCCGGGGAACCGTTCCGTCCGACGCTGACCACCGCGGCGATCAACAAGGCACGGGCCGAGCGGCAGCGCACGGTCATCCCGCCGCGGCCGAAGACCAACCAGGAGCCGCCGACCGGTGGTTTCAGCGCCACCGACCTCACCATCCCGGTGCCGACGCCCCGCCCCGGCCAGGAGTCCGCTCCTCCGGGCTCCCGGGCCAACTGGCCGCTTGTCAACAACGGCGAGGACCAGGACGACCGGGCCAAGGAGACGGCCTACCCGTACGGGCGGGGCGTGGACGCGCCGAGCGACCCGGGCCGGGTAACCCCGCCGTGGCTCGCCGACGACCTGCCGCAGGAGCCGCCGATGCTGCGGCTCGTGGAGCCGCCGCCGCTGGCCGACCGCGCGCTGCGCGACGAGCTGAACCCGCCGACCGACCCCGGGCTGGACGCGCCGCCGCTGCGGCTGGTCGACCGGCCGGAGGCCAACCGCGCGAGCCGACCGGCGCCCCGCGCCGAGGCGCCCGCCCCGCTGGAGCGGCGGCCCGCGCCGAAGGAGCACCGGCCGCCGCCGGTGTCCGACGAGGGCGACGGCGACCTGCTGATCTTCGCGCAGGCGAAGTCCGCCTGGTTCGTCGGGCACGGCGACGAGGCCGACCTGGACTGGGCGACCACCGCGGACACCGGCTGGCAGGCGGCCGAGCAGGCGGCCCGCCCGTCGGTGGGCTCGGAGACCAAGGCCGGCCTGCCCAAGCGGGTCCCGCAGGCCAACCTCGTGCCCGGCTCGCCGCTGCGCGAGGAGCGTCCACTGCGGATCGTCCGGAACGCGGCAAGCCTCGCCGAGAACACCACCGGATACTTCCGGGGTTGGCGGCGCGGCCAGGAGATCGGCGGCTTCGCGGTCGGCGGCCGCCCCGGCCGGGAGGCGGCCGGCGGCTGGGACTTCAGCCGGGACACCGGCGACCGCGACGACGACCGGGAATACGAGTACCGGTCCGCCGGCTACCGGTCCTGATCGGAGTCACATCCCGCCCCACCTGCGTGTTCCTGCCCACACCCGGATAATTTGACGCCGGGTCCGGCCGGCCGGGAGCATACCCGGCGGACCAGCCGGCGGCGGGCGTTCGCCGGGGGTGGGAAAGGCGGCTCCAATGGCGACACCGGCATTCGACTCCTCGCTACTCACCCGGCGGGGCATCCTCGCCGCGGCGGCCGGCAGCCTGCTGCTCGCCGGCTGCGGGCAGCAGGGCGAGCGTCCGGACGACGGGTCCTCGGCCAGCAGTGCCCCCGGCGACCAGGACCTGGTCGTCGGCGCCAGCCTGGAACTGACCGGCCCTGGCGCCGCGCTCGGCGTGCCCCAGCAGCGGGCCCTGGAGATCCGCGCGGACGCGCTGAACAAGGTCGGCATCCAGGTCGGCAACCTGCGGCCCTCGGTGCGGCTGGAGATCCGGGACAACCGCAGCGACCCGCGGGAGGCGGCCCGGCAGGCCGCCGAGCTGACCCGCAAGGGCGCGCAGGTCCTGGTCGGCGGCGCCCTGGCGGAGACCTCGACGGCCATCGCCGAGGTCGCCCAGAAGCTCAAGACGCCGTTCCTCTCCGTGGGCTTCGGTGACGGCATCGTGCTGCCGCTCGCCGATCGCACCTTCACGTACAAGCTCACGCCGGACGCCGCCGACATGGCCCGCCGGCTGGCGGACCTCGCCGCGGCGCAGCGGGTACGGCGGGTCGCCCTGCTGGCCGCCGACGGGCTGCACGGCGACTCCGGCGTACGGGCGGTGCGCACAGCGCTGCGCGACGCCGGCGTGGACCTGGTCCGCACGGTCCGGCTGCCCGCCACCGGGGAGAGCTTCGCCGGCGCCGCCCGGCGGGTCGCCACAGTGGAGCCGGACGGGGTCGTCGTCTGGGGCACCGCCCCGGATTCGGGCGTGGCGGCCCGGGAACTGCGCCGCGCCGACTACACCGGACCGCTCTACTTCGACGCCGGCGCGGTGGCCGCGGCCACCCTCAGCGACGCCAACGCGCGCGCGGTCGAGGGCGCGTACGTCGTGCACCCGGCCTGCCTGGACACCTCCGCGTTGACCGCGACCAGCACGACCGCCCTGGAGCGGCGGGACTTCGACTACCGCTACATCCAGCGGTACCGCAGCTCCAACGGCTCCGCCCCGTACGCGGCGGACGCGCTCCAACTGGTCGCCGCGTCGGCCCGGATGGCCGCGAGCCTCGACCGTGGACGGCTGCGGGCGTTCCTGCAGGCACAGCTGGCCGACGGCATCGCCGGCGGTTACGCCTTCACGCCGAGCAGGCACGGCGGCATGGAGCCCGACTCGCTGGCCATCTACATGGTCGCGCAGGGCGCCTGGCGGTTGTTCGCCTGACCCCCGGGGCCGGTGACCGTCCCTTCGGGACGGTCACCGGCCGGGTGCGCAGCGTGTCGACCGGCGAACAGCGAGAAGCGCCCGGTGGCCGATGGCCGCCGGGCGCTTCGTCACCTGGGTCAGGCGGGGGCGACGGCCCGCGAGCGCCGCATGGTGAGCACGTACTCGACCAGCGAGATCAGCACGTGCTTCGTCGACTCCCGGTTACGGGCGTCGCAGGCCACCACCGGCACGTCCGGGGAGATCGCGAGCGCGTCCCGGACGTCCTGCGGGTCGTGGTACTGCATCCCGTCGAAGCAGTTGATGGCCACCAGGTACGGCAACCGCCGGTGCTCGAAGAAGTCGATCGCGGCGAAGCAGTCGGCCAGTCGACGCGTGTCGACCAGCACCACGGCGCCGATCGCGCCCCGGACCAGTTCATCCCACATGAACCAGAACCGGGTCTGACCCGGCGTACCGAACAGGTACAGGATCAGATCGCGGTCGATCGAGATACGGCCGAAATCCATCGCCACCGTGGTCGTCGTCTTGCCCGGCACCTGCCGGGTGTCGTCGACGCCCACGCCGGCGGAGGTCATGATCGCCTCGGTGGTCAGCGGCGTGATCTCCGAGACCGAGCCGACCAGCGTCGTCTTGCCGACGCCGAATCCACCGGCGATAACGATCTTCGCCGACGTCACGCGCCCGCTCGGGGCCGGCGGCCGGTGCGACATGTCAGAGCCTGCGAAGTCCACTCAGCACCCTCTCCAGCAGTTCAGTGCCCACCGCGTCGTCGGAGTCTTCCAAAATGGTCGGCTCGTGGACCGCGACCAGGCCGTCCGTCGCCATGTCGGCGATGAGCACCCGGGCCACGCCGAGCGGAAGCTGCATCCGCGCCGCGATCTCGGCAAGCGACTGCACGCGTCCGTCACACAGCGCGGCGATGTACTGGTGCTCACGGCCCTGGCCACCGTTGCCAGTGGCAACTGACCGGCCGCGCACCGTCGTCTCGACGAGCGCCTCCAGGGCGATCTCGAGCCGGGGGCGGGTACGACCGCGGGTCACGGCGTATGGACGGACCAACGCTCCGGTCGGTTCGTCACGATCGACCATGTCGCCGCTCACCTCCTTCGTACCCGGCACCGGCTCGCCCCGGTGGTGTTCGTCCTTGTCGTAGTTGTTGCCGCTTCTGACCCACCGGTCAGCGCGTCGTTCAGCCCATCATCCCGACAGCCGTACGCGGCTGCGGGGTCAGAGCGTCGCCCACCCGGTCGACGAGCAGGGCCATCTCGTAACCGACCTGCCCGACGTCGCAGCTTCGCGCGGCGAGCACGGCGAAGGACGAGCCGTCCGAGATGGACATCAGGAACAGGAAGCCGTTGTCCATCTCGACGACGGTCTGCAGCACCGCCCCGCCCTCGAAGCAGCGCGCCGCGCCCTGGGTCAGGCTGACCAGGCCGGACGAGATCGCCGCGAGCTGGTCCGCGCGGTCCCGAGGAAGGTCACGGGACGAAGCGAGGAGCAGGCCGTCGGCGGAGACCGCGACCGCGTGCGCCACACCGGGCACCCGGTCGGCGAAGTTGGCGAGCAGCCATCCGAGATCCTGCGTAGTTGTCATCCTTGTTGCTCCTTCTGCCCGCTCCCGGCCACTGGGCCTGAGCCAGACTGCGAGGACTGCTGCCCGCCCGGAGTCGCCTCCGGGCCGGCGGAGTTGCTGTCGGTCGGGTTGTTACGCCCCCGCTGCACGCCCCGATGGTAGGCCGAGAGCAGACCCCGTACGCCTTCCGGCGTGCGGCGCTGCACCGACGTGGCCGGCTTCTCGACGCCACCGGGCACGAGCTGCGCCATCGGCTTCCGCTTCGGCAGGCCCTTCTGGGTGGTCTCCGCGACCGGCACCTCGGTGGCCGCCGAAGCGGCCCGCCAACCGTCGTCGGCCGCGGTCTGCCAACCGGGCTGCGGCGGGGCGGCGGGCTGCCGGGTCGGCAGCGCACCGGCGAACCCGGGACGGCTGCCCCCGTTCGCCGCGCCGTTGTCGTGCGGCGCTCCGCCGGCCGTCGGAGTGTGTGCCATCGGCGTGTTACCTGTCGTCCCGGGTGGTGTCTGCTGCACGGCCCGACCGGCGGCGTCGACCTTGGCGAACTGCTGGGTCGCCGCGCCGCTGGACGCGGCCGGCTGTGCTGCGGCCGCCTCCTCTTTGGGCCCCGGCCGGCTGGTGCGGAACCAGGCCGACTCGAGCTCTCGGAAGATCGGCAGCTCCATCGTCTCGTCCGCGTACCGCTGGCGGTTGCCCGGCTGCTGCGGCGTGGTCGGCCGCGGCGCGGGGGCCGGTGCGTTGACGGCCGGCGGCGTCTCCGGGCGGGTGACCCGGGGCAGCTCGGTCGTCATGTCCAGGCCGGCGGCGAGCCGCTCCGGCACCGCCGGGGCGGCGGCCTGGTCGGGCGTGGCGACCGGCGGCCAGACCGGCGGGGCGCCGACGTGCGGCGCGGGAGCCGGCGGGGCGGGACGCGGCGGCACCTGGGTCACCGGCGGCACCGGGGCCGGGTGGCCCGCGGCGGGCGCGGCCGACACCGGCTGGCCGAAGGCCGGCACACCCGACACCGGGTAGCCCTGCGCCGGCGAACCGGAGACGGGGTAACCGGAGGCCGGCGCCCCGGAGACGGGGTAACCGGAAGCCGGCGCCCCCGACACGGGGTAACCGGAG
>NZ_JANAVK010000001.1:1716603-2053525 GCF_024213425.1 Micromonospora sp. A3M-1-15
AGACGGGGTAACCGGAGGCCGGCGCCCCGGAGACGGGGTAACCGGAAGCCGGCGCCCCCGACACGGGGTAACCGGAGGCCGGCGAGCCGGACACGGGGTAACCGGAGGCCGGCGAGCCGGACACGGGGTAACCGGAGACCGGGTGGCCGGAGACCGGCACACCGGAGACCGGCGGCAGCGGCGGCGCCGACAGCGGCGGGACCGGCGGAGCGGAGACCGGCGGCGGGTTGTACGGCCGGGCCTCCGGGCTGCTCGGCAGTTGCCGCGGGATGGCCGGCTGCTGACCGGTGGAGGCCGGGTCGGCCTCGGCCGGGTTGCGCCGCTGGGGCAGCGGGTCGATCTGCTGGCCGTTCGAGCTGCGCGGGGCGAAGCCGTCACCACCGGAGAGGGGGCCGGCGCCGGTCAGGTCGGACCAGGCCGGCATCGAGCGGCCGGCGCCGGCGTTGGCCGGGGTGCCGGAGCCGTTGCGCGGCGCCGGGTCGAAGGACCGCCCGCCCAGGGTGACCTGGTTGCCGGAGGCACCGGGGTGCGGAGCCGGCGGCGGGGTGTGCGGACCGTTGCCGAGCGCGGCCAGGGCGCCGAACGCCGGGGCGGGGCCGCCCTGCTGCGGGCCGGTGGCGGCCGGGAGGGCCGGCGCCGGCTGGCCGCGGCCGGAGAGGGCGCGCGGCACCAGGACCGAGGTGGGCAGCGTGACGTCGGCGACCGTGCCCCGGTCGCCGCCCGGCCGCAGCTCGACCTTGACGCCGTGCCGGGAGGCCAGCCGGGCGACCACGACGAGGCCCATCATCCGGGACACCGCCACGTCCACCTGCGGCGGCGTGGCCAGCCGCTCGTTCAGCTCGCGGAGCTGCTCGTGGCTGATGCCGATGCCCCGGTCCTCCACGTAGAGGGAGGCGCGGTCACCCACCCGCCGGGCCTCCACCATGACGTGCGAGTCCGGCGGGGAGAAGGCGGTGGCGTTGTCGAACAGCTCGGCGACCAGGTGCACGAGGTCGTTGACCGCGTGCGCGGCGACCTCGATGTCCCGGTCGATCACGCCGAACTCGATCCGGGTGTAGTGCTCGACCTCGGACTGGGCGGCGCGGAGTACGTCGATGAGGGCCGCCGGCTCGCGCTGCACGCGGGTGGAGTCCGCGCCGGCGAGGACCAGCAGGTTCTCGTCGTTGCGGCGCATCCGGGTGGCCAGGTGGTCGAGCTGGAACAGCTCGGCCAGCCGGTCCGGGTCCTCCTCGCCGCGCTCCAGCCGGTCGAGGTGGCCGATCAGCCGGTCGACCAGGATCTGCGACCGGCGGGCCAGGTTGACGAACATGGTCGCGACGGACGCCCGCAGGGCGGCCTGCTCGGCCGCGGTACGGACGGCCTCCAGGTGGACGGCGTTGAACGCCTCGGTCACCTGGCCGAACTCGTCCTTGCTGCGCACCGGCAGCGGCTCGGCGATCTGGTTGGCCAGCTGCACCGGGGAGAGCTGCCCGGTGACCTGCGGGTCGCGCAGCCGGGCCACCGCCTGCGGCAGGCCGTACTGGGCCACCGAGAGCGCGCCCTGACGCAGGTCGCGCAGCGAGCGGGCCATCGAGCGGGCCACCAGGTAGGCGAAGAGGATCGCCAGCAGCAGCATGCTGAGCAGCAGGCCGGTCTCCAGGAACACCTGGCGCTGGGTGTCGGACCGCAGCTCGTCGGCGTGGCGGACCACGGCGCCGTCCAGCCGCGTCTCCACGGTGCGCATCAGCTTCGCGTTGGCCACCATGGCCCCGTCCCACTGGTCCCGCGTGAAGGGCGGCTTCTTCATGTCGCCGGAGATGTTGCCCCGGACGAAGCTGGTGTAGTTGTCGGCCTCGCGCCTGTCGGGGCCGGAGACGGTCTGGTCGAAGTACTCCGAGTCGGCCTGGTTGGCGACCGCCTTGAAGCTCTCCAGCGCCTGCTCCCCGCCGGTCTCGCTTTTGGTGAACTGCTGGCGCAGGTTCTGGGTGAGGGTCCCCTGGGTGAGCGCCTCGTGGACGACCACCCGGCGCTGGGCCAGGTATTCCTTCTGCCGGGCGACCGCGGCCGCCGCGCGCATGCGGTCGCTCAGGTCGTTGTCGCCGGCGAGCTGGATGGCCGAGTCACGGATCGCCAGCAGGTCGTTGATCAGTGCGTCGTAGCTCTTCCGCGCCTCGTCGCCCTTGAACTTGCCGTTCAGGACCTGGCTGCGGGTGCCCGGCAGGTCGGCGAGACCGTCGTCGACGTCCTTCAGCCTGGCCTCGAAGCTGCGGGGCAGGTCCGCGATCGCGCGCCGCTGGTCGGAGTAGGGGCCCTTCGCCTGGTCCACCCGCTGGTTGGCCCTGTTGTAGGCCTCCTGGTACTGCGCCCGCGGCTGATCCCCTACCGCGCCGAGGAACAGCACCGAGGCCACCCGCTCGTCCTGCAGCCGGTCCGCCAGGTCGCCCGAGTAGGCGACCATGTTCGCCAGGTCGCCGGCCCGGTTGGCGTTGTTGAGCGTCTCCAGGTGGTCGACCAGACCGCTGGTGCCCACCACGACTGTGGCGATCGTCGGCACGATCATGATCAGGCCGAGCTTGGACCAGATCGGCATGTCGCGGAGCCGGCTGGCCGGCCGGCGCAGACGCGACAGGAAGGAGCCCGCCGTCGTTGGCCGTTTGCTCACGTCACCGCCCTCGCATTACCGCGTCCGGCGTGCCCTGTGGGCAACGCCGAGCGACCGACCCGGCGGGTCGGACCTCCGAGATTCCATCACGCCGCCCCGCAAAGAGAAAGCCCAGGTTGTCCCTCGCCGGAGGTGTGATGAGATGTTGATGCAATTTGATAGCAATCCGTCTGGCCGGAGTCACTCAAGGTAATGGAACACCCTCACCGCGTCGTCCTGCTCGCCGGGCCCTCCGGCTCCGGAAAGTCATACATTGCCCAACGAACCGGACTTCCCGTCCTCTGCCTGGACGACTTCTACAAGGACGGCGATGACCCTACGTTGCCGCGTCGGAACGGAGCGGTGGACTGGGAGTCCCCGCTGTCCTGGGACGCGGACACGGCGGTGGAAACAATCGCCCGACTGGCCCGGCACGGCAAGGCCGAAGTGCCGGTTTATGCGATCGGCGCGGACCGGCGGGTGGCCACCCGGCCATTCGACGTCGACGGATCGCCACTTTTCGTCGCCGAAGGGATCTTCGCCGCCGAGATCGTCGAGGAGTGCCGCCGCCGGGGCCTGCTCGCCGGGGCGTACGCGCTGCGCCGCCCCCGTGGCGCCACCTTCGTCC
The DNA here is from genome assembly GCF_024213425.1 of Micromonospora sp. A3M-1-15. NCBI lineage: Bacteria > Bacillati > Actinomycetota > Actinomycetes > Micromonosporales > Micromonosporaceae > Micromonospora > Micromonospora sp. A3M-1-15. The sequence continues at coordinate 1,719,852 of NZ_JANAVK010000001.1, forward strand.
GCCGGCTCGCCCGCGACCTGGCCGAGCAGCGCAAGGCCCCGCGGGTGCTGATCCGGCGCGGGGTGACGCTGCTGCGCGCGGAGCCGGCGGTGCTGCGCCGGCAGACCGGGCTGGGCGCCGAGGCGGCCCGGGCCGGGCAGGTGCTGCGCCGGGTGGCCGCCCTGCTCGCCGGCCACCCGCGGCAGCCGTGATCAGCCGATCAGCTTGGCGTACGCCGGCTTGATCACCTCGTCGATGATCTTCAGCCGCTCGTCGAACGGGATGAAGGCGCTCTTCATCGCGTTGATGGTGAACCACTGGAGTTCCTTCCAGCCGTAGCCGAAGGCGTCCACCAGCAGGGCCATCTCCCGGGACATCGAGGTGCCGCTCATCAGCCGGTTGTCGGTGTTCACCGTCACCCGGAAGCGCAGGTCGCGCAGCAGCCCGATCGGGTGGTCGGCGATCGACGCGGCGGCCCCGGTCTGCACGTTCGAGGAGGGGCACAGCTCCAGCGGGATGCGCTTGTCCCGGACGTACGCGGCCAGCCGGCCCAGCGCCGGCGGGTTCCCGGGCGTGATGTCGTCGACGATCCGGACGCCGTGCCCCAGCCGGTCCGCGCCGCACCACTGGATCGCCTGCCAGATCGACGGCAGCCCGAACGCCTCGCCGGCGTGGATGGTGAAGTGGAAGTTCTCCCGCTGGAGGTACTCGAAGGCGTCCAGGTGCCGGGTGGGCGGGAAGCCCGCCTCCGCGCCGGCGATGTCGAAGCCGACCACCCCGGTGTCGCGGTGCCGCACGGCCAGCTCGGCGATCTCCTGCGACCGGGCCGCGTGCCGCATCGCGGTGAGCAGCGTGCCGACCCGGATGGGGGTGCCGGCCTCGGCGGCCAGGGCGCTGCCCTCCCGGAAGCCGGTGACCACCGCGTCGACAACCTCGTCCAGGGTCAGGTTCCGCTCCAGGTGCTGCTCGGGAGCAAACCGGACCTCGGCGTAGACCACCCCGTCGGCGGCCAGGTCGAGCGCGCACTCGCGGGCCACCCGGCGCAGCGCGGGCCCGGTCTGCATGACCGCCACGGTGTGCGCGAAGGTCTCCAGGTAGCGCTCCAGCGAACCGGAGTTGGCCGCCTCGGCGAACCAGCGGCCCAGCGCCTCGGGATCGGTGGTGGGCAGCTCGTGGCCCGCCTCGGCGGCCAGCTCGACGATCGTCGCGGGCCGCAGACCGCCGTCGAGGTGGTCGTGCAGCAGCGCCTTCGGGACCTTGACGATGTCCTCGTACGAGATTGCCATGCACCGACCCTAGTCACCGGCGGCCGGGGCGCGGCACCGGACCGGGGCGGCTCACGGCCGCCAGCCGTACACCCGCTCGACCGTGAGGCGGAGCACCAGCCGGCCGTCGGCCACCATGGCCGCCCGGTAGTCCGCCCAGTCCGGGTGCTCGCCCCGGATCCGCCGGTAGACCTCGACCAACTCCTCGACCGTGGCGTCGTCGGCCGCCGCGGCCGGCGGGGTGAGGTCCACCCGACCCTCGGCCACCGCGTACGCCCCGCCGTCGGGGGTGCTGACGTGGAAGCTGGCCCGTGGATCGCGCCGCAGGTTGCGCACCTTCGCCCGGTCCCCCGTGGTGGAGCAGCGGATCAGCCCCGGCTCGGCCAGGTAGTCGACGTTGGAGAGCTGCGGCCGCCCGTCCCGGCGCAGGGTCACCAGCACCCCGCGGCCCCGCTCGCCGAACAGCTCCCACAGCCGGGCGGTCAAGCCGGCACCCGCAGCGGCGCGAGCGCGACGGCCAGCCGGGCCAGCTGGTCGAGCATCTGGTCCGCGGCCGCCTCCCGGCCCGGATCCGGTCGCAGCTCACCGGCCTCGTCCAGCGCCTGCCGCAGAAAGACGGCCACCGCCTCGTTGACCGGCATCATGTTCAACGTGGTCACCACCTGCTTGATCATCTGGACCGCCCGCAGGCCGCCGGAGCTCATGCCGTAGCTCACGAAGCCCACGGGCTTGTGCCGCCACTCGTGGTAGAGGTAGTCGATCGCGTTCTTCAGCGGCGCGCTGAAGCCGTAGTTGTACTCCGGCATCACCAGCACGAAGGCGTCGGCGGCGGCGGTGGTCTCGCTCCACGACCGGGTGTGCTCGTGCAGGTAGATGCCCTCGGAGGGGTGGTGCGGCTCGTCGTGGAACGGCAGCCCGACCTCGGCGAGGTCGACCAGGCGCACCTCGTCGAAGGCGCCGTGGCGGACGGCGGCGGCGGTGAACCAGTCACCGATCCGCCTGCCCACCCGGCCGGGTCGGGTGCTGGCGACGATCACGTTCAGGCGGGGCATGGCGGGGTCACTCCTGTCGTGGTGGGCCGGCCCGGGGCGGGCACGGCGAGTCGGGGGATGAGGAACTGGGCGAGCGGCCCGATGGAGAGCGCGTACAGCAGGGTGCCGGGACCGACCGTCCCACCGAGCAGCCAGCCGACGGCGAGCACCGCCAGCTCGATCCCGGTGCGGACCCGGCCGACGGGCAGGCCGCGCGCGGCGAGGCCGGTCATCAGGCCGTCACGGGGCCCGGGCCCAAGACGGGCGCCGAGGTAGAGGCCGGTGGCGACCCCGTTGAGCAGGATGCCGAGGAGCAGCAGGCCGATCCGGGTGGGAAGCGCGGACGGCTGCGGCAGCACCGCCAGCACCGCGTCGAGCGCCAGGCCGACCAGCGCGACGTTGGCCACCGTCCCCACGCCCGGCCGCTGACGCAGCGGGAACCAGAGCAGCAGGACCAGCAGCGCCACGCCGTTGACGATCCACCCGAGCGGCAGACCGGTCCGGGTGGCGAGGCCCTGGTGCAGCACGTCCCAGGAGGACAGGCCGAGATCCGCCCGGACCATCAGCGCCACGCTGGCGCCGAAGAGGGCCAGGCCGGTGAGGAGCCGCACCAGCCGTGCCGGCAATGTGGTTGACATGTCATCGACCGTAGGGTGGGTTTGATGACATGTCAACAAGTAAGTTAGGCTCGGCACATGGACGCACCACCCTGGCTGGACGCGCGGGAGGCCCGCGCCTGGCGCGGGTACCGCCGGATGCGGCGCCTGCTCGACCTGGAGCTGGCCCGGGATCTGATGCAGGACGCCGGCCTCTCCGAGCCGGACTACGACGTCCTCTCCGACCTCTCCGAGACGCCCGACCAGCGGCTGCGACTCAGCGAGTTGGCCGACCGGATGCTCTGGTCCCGCAGCAGGCTGTCCCACCACCTGGCCCGGATGCAGCAGCGCGGCCTGGTCACCCGGGAGGAGCACCCCTCGGACGGCCGCGGCTCCATCGTGGTCTTGACGCCGGCCGGCCGGGCCGCCATCGAGGCCGCCGCCCCGGGCCACGTCGCCGCGGTCCGCCGGCACCTCATCGATCTGCTGACTCCGGAGGAGATCGACGCGCTGGGCGCGCTGACCCAGCGGGTGGTCGACCGACTGTCCGGCCGCCCGACCGCGCCGGAGGGCTGACGTGGACCACCGCATCCTGGCCCGGCTGCGCTGCCCGGTCTGCGCCGAGCCGCTGGCGGAGACCACCGCCGGCACCGCACGAGCGCTGCGCTGCCCGCGCCGGCACAGCTTCGACGTCGCCCGCCAGGGGTACGTCAACCTGCTCGCCGGCCGCGCCCCGCACACCGGGGACAGCGCCGAGATGGTCGCCGCCCGCGCCGACTTCCTGGCCGCCGGCCACTACGACCCGGTGGCCGCCGCGCTCGCCGCCGCCACGGTCCGGGCGCTCGACCGGGTACGCGCCGTCGGCCCGCCGGCCCGCTTCGCCCCCACCGACGTGCGGTCGGCCGACGCCGGCCCGTACCCCCTGGTGGTGGACGCCGGGGCCGGCACCGGCTGGTACCTCGCGGCGGTGCTGGCGGCGCTGCCGGACGCGGTCGGCCTGGCCCTCGACGTCGCCAAGCCGGCACTGCGCCGGGCGGCCCGGGCCCACCCGCGCGCCGCCGCCGCGCTGGCCGACACCTGGCAGCGGCTGCCGCTGGCCGACCGGTCCGCGGCCGTGCTGCTGAATGTCTTCGCGCCGCGCAACGGCGCCGAGTTCCACCGGGTGCTCGACCCGGCGGGCGCGCTGCTGGTGGTCACACCGGCCGGCGATCATCTCGCCGAACTGGTCGACGCGCTCGACCTGCTCCGGGTGGACCCGGCCAAGGCCGACCGGGTCGCCGGCAGCCTCAGCGGGCAGTTCACCGAGGAGTCGGCCGCCGAGCACCGGGCCCGGCTGGAGCTGAGCCGCACCGAGGTGGCCACCCTGGTCGGGATGGGGCCCAGCGCCTGGCACGCCGACCCGGCCCGGCTCGCCGAGCGGATCGCCGCGCTGCCCGAGCCGGTGCCTGTCACCCTTGCCGTCCGGCTCACCGTGCACCGGCCGCGCTGACCACCGCCGCTCAGGTGGACAGGTCGACCTCTTCCCAGCCCGGCGGCTCGTCGTGGTACGGCCCGCGCAGCACCACGGCCCACTCCAGCGCCCACCGGCGCTGCCCGATGGCGTTCGCGTCCACCAGCCCGGGCAGCGCCAGCCCGGCCTCCTCCGACTCCAGGTACGCCCAGTCCAGGCAGTAGTGCAGGTCGAGCAGGGCGGCCGCGTCCGCGGGGTGCTGCGGTGCGGCCAGGATCCGGGCCCGCCACTGGCCGAAGGTCTCCCCCGCCACCAGGTTCGGCATCCGCTCGACCAGCCGCTCGTCCACCGGCACCGTCGGGTCCAGTTCCTTGGCCAGCCCGAGCACCCAGGCCAGCGAGAACAGCGCGTCGTGGTGCAGCACGAACGACCGGTGGTCGCCCTTGCCGCCCATCACGAACTGCCACTCCGGCGGGGTCACCATCTCGACCAGGTGCGAATCCAGCAGCCAGCTCATCGCCGCCTGCGCGGGCATCCCGAAGCAGCGGGCCAGGATCACGTGCAGCACCGCGATGCGGGCCTCGACCTCCGGGGTGGGACGCAGCTCGATCTCGTCCCCCGGCTCCCAGACCAGCGGGAACTGCGGGGGCGGCAGCGGGAGGCCCAGCCGCGACAGCTCGTCGAGGCTCGCCTCACGGACGGCCCGGGGGTCGGGGGCGGGTACGCGCACGGCTCAGGTCCCTGTCTGCTCGCAACGGCTCATCGCCGGTCGGTCCCCCCTGGCCTGCGAGGATAGCGGCTCGGTGGGCACCGCACCATGACCGGAAAAGATCAGCCGATCCGCTCGATCACCAGCGGCGTCGCGGCGGGGGCGTCCGGCGCGATACGCACCGCCCGCTCCGCCTCGGCCAGCGCGGCCGGGATCCGCTCGGCGTGCTCCGCGCGCAGCTCGTACAGGGGCTCGCCGACGCGTACCCGGTCGCCGGGGCGCTTGTGCAGCACCACGCCGGCCGGGACGCTCACCGGGTCCTCCTTGCGGGCCCGGCCGGCGCCCAGCCGCCAGGCGGCCACGCCCATGGCGTACGCGTCGATCCCGGCGACGTAGCCGTCGTCGGTGGCGGTGACCACCTCGACCTCGCGGGCCGTGGGCATCGGGGCGTCCGGGTCGCCGCCCTGCGCCCGGATCATCGCGCGCCAGGCGTCCATGGCCCGGCCGTCCCGCAGCGCCGCCTCGGGGTCGGCGTCGGGCAGGCCGGCCGCGGCCAGCATCTCCCGGGCCAGCGCCAGGGTCAGCTCCACCACGTCGGCCGGGCCGCCGCCGGCCAGCACCTCGACCGACTCGGCCACCTCGACCGCGTTGCCGATGGCCAGGCCGAGCGGGGTCGACATGTCGGTGAGCAGGGCGACCGTCCGCACCCCGTGCGCGCCGCCCAGCTCCACCATGGTCCGGGCCAGCTCGCGGGCGTCGTCGACGTTCTTCATGAAGGCGCCGGAGCCGACCTTCACGTCGAGCACCAGCGCCCCGGTCCCCTCGGCGATCTTCTTGCTCATGATCGAGCTGGCGATCAGCGGGATGGCCTCGACGGTGCCGGTGACGTCGCGAAGCGCGTACAGCTTGCGGTCGGCCGGGGCCAGCCCGTCGCCGGCCGCGCAGATCACCGCGCCGACGTCGCGGAGCTGGGCGATGAACTCCTCGTTGGTCAGCGCGGCCCGCCAGCCGGGGATCGACTCCAACTTGTCCAGGGTGCCGCCGGTGTGGCCGAGGCCCCGGCCGCTGAGCTGCGGCACGGCCGCGCCACAGGCGGCGACCAGCGGGGTCAGCGGCAGGGTGATCTTGTCGCCGACGCCGCCGGTGGAGTGCTTGTCCACGGTCGGCCGGGCCACCGGCGACAGGTCCAGGCGCTCGCCGCTGGCGATCATGGCGGCGGTCCACCGGGCGATCTCCGGCCCGGTCATGCCGCGCAGCAGGATCGCCATGGCCAGCGCCGACATCTGCTCGTCGGCGACCAGGCCCTTGGTGTACGCGTCGACGACCCAGTCGATCTGGCCGTCGCTCAGCACGCCACCGTCGCGCTTGGCCCGGATGACGTCAACCGCCGTGAATGCACTCATCAGATGATCTTTCCTCGTTGTTCAGGAACCGGTCCGGCAGCTCAGGCAGGGGACCAGCGGACCGGGATCTCCAGGGGCGGCTCGCCCTCGCCGGCCCAGAAGATGGTGCCCGACGCGTCCACCACGACGACGCGCGGCGTCCGGGCCAGCCCCCAGGTGATCGCCTCGGCCGGGTCGTCCCAGGTCGGGCCCTCCTCCAGCACGCCGGTCTCGGCGCCCTCGGTGTCCCCGGCCGACCGCTCCCAGTACGCCGTCCAGACCTGCTGACCGGCGGAGAGGTCGGGGTGCACGAAGACCGAGCCCCGGCCCCGCCAGGCGGCCAGCCGCTCCGGCACCACGGGCACCGGCGTCTCGCCGGTCACCGCCTCCAGGTCCTCCACGCCGAACGCGTGCGGCAGCAGCTCGGCCATCCGCAGCGGCCGGCCCTTCGTCTCGATCAGGCACTCCGGGCCACCGTTCTCCCACAGCAGCTGCCGGCACCGGCCGCACGGCATCAGCGGCTCGCCCGTGGCGTCGACGCAGGACAGCGCCACGATCCGGCCGCCGCCGGTGGCGTGCAGCGAGGACACCACGCCGCACTCGGCGCAGAGGACCACGCCGTACGCGGCGTTCTCCACGTTGCAGCCGACCACCACCCGGCCGTCGTCGACCAGAGCGGCCGCCCCGACGGGGAACTTCGAGTAGGGCGCGTACGCGTGCCGCATGACCTCGGTGGCGGCGGCCCGCAGCCGCTCCCAGTCGATCTCCATCACGACTCCCATTCTGCCCAATTCACGCCGATCGGTCGCGGTGGCGGCCGGAGACGACGGTGCCCGGCGGGTCTTCCCCGCCGGGCACGGTGTGTCGCGGGCGGTCAGCCCTTGATGTACGGCTTGCCGTCGGCGGCCGGCGCCCGGACCCTGCCGACCAGCCCGGCCACCGCCAGGATCGTCGCCAGGTAGGGCAGCATCGCGAGGAACTGGCTCGGGATGCTGCTGCCGATCGCGCCCAGGTAGGTGGCGAGCTGGTCGGCGAAGCCGAAGAAGAGCGCCGCGAGCAGCGCTCCGGTCGGGCTCCACCGGCCGAAGATCAACGCGGCCAGGGCGATGAAGCCCTTACCGCCGATCATGTTCTTGGTGAACGAGTACAGCGCCAGGGTGTACGAGGCCCCACCCACGCCGGCCACCAGCCCGGCCATGAGCACGTTGCGGTAGCGCAGCAGCAGCACCTTCACGCCGAGCGTGTCCGCGGCCGTGGGGTGCTCACCCACCGACCGGGTCCGCAGGCCCCACCGGGTACGGAACAGCGCGATGTGGATGACCAGCACCAGCAGCAGCCCGACGTAGAGGAAGATGTTGCCCCGGAACAGCGCCGGACCCAGCAGCGGGATGTCCTTGAGCAGCGGGATCTCCCAGTTGCTGAACCGCGGCGCGCTGTTGTACTTCGTCGCGTCGGTCTGCATCAGCCGCTCGTAGAGGAAGCCGGTGACGCCGACCGCCAGCAGGTTGAGCACGATGCCCATGACCACCTGGTCGACCAGGTAGCGGATGGCGAAGACGGCCAGCAGCAGGGAGATCAGCGCACCGCCGATGGCGGCGGCGACCAGGCCCACCCAGACACTGCCTGAGATGCTGCCGAACAGCGCGCCGGAGAAGGCGCCCATCAGCAACTGGCCCTCGATCGCCACGTTCACCACGCCGGACCGCTCGCAGAGCACGCCGGCCAGCGCGCCGAAGATCAGCGGCAGGGCCAGGATGAACGTGCCCCGGATGACGTTGACCAGCGGCATGAAGTTGCGGCCCTCGGGGGCGGCGGACACCTGCCAGCACAGGAAGCTCAGCACGAAGGCGACCAGCCCGACCCCGAGCACCAGGGTGAACCAGCGCTTCGGCACCCCGGCGAGCAGGGCGGCACCGGCCGCGGCGGCGATGATCCCGAAGAGGATCGCGCCGACCGTACCGTTGATCTCCAGGGCGGCGCCGCCCTCGGTCTCGCTGAGCGTGAAGCGGGCCTGCTGGTCGGTGGCGAGCGCACCGAACAGCACCGTGGCGAGCACGCCCAGCCCCAGCAGGACGGCCCCGGCCTTGCGGGCGCGCGTCCAGAAGCCCTCGTCGACCGCGGTAACGGCGACCTCGGGGACAGCGGTGGTGGACATGCTCACCAGCCCTTCGCGAGGCTCGTCTGCAGCCGGGCCGCGCGGGCCGCCCGGAGCTGGAAGATCGCCTTCACCATGGCCGGCGCGGCGATGAAGATGACGATGAGCGCCTGGAGCACGGTGACCAGCTCCAGCGAGATCCCGGAGTACGACTGCATCCGGTTGCCGCCGGCCTGGAGCGCGCCGAACAGCAGCGCGGCCAGCAGCACGCCCCACGGCTTCACCCGGCCGAGCAGGGCGACCAGGATGCCGTCGAAGCCGATCTGCGCGATCACCAGCGGGGTCAGGGCGTTCGCCGTCGAGCCGAGCACCATGTTCGACCCGCCGAGACCGGCCAGCAGACCCGAGATCACCATGACCAGCACGTACGTCTTCGTGACGCTGATGCCGGCGGTCCGGGCGGCGTCCGGGTTCTCGCCGACCGCGCGCAGCTCGAAGCCGAGCGTCGAGCGGTTCAGCAGCCAGGCGATGAACCAGGTGGCCAGCACCGCGACCAGGATGCCGGCGTGCACCCGCAGGTTGTCGCCGAGCAGCCGGGGCAGCTGGGCGGAGGAGTCGACCGGCTTGCTGATCGCGTCCGACCGGTTCGGGTTCTGCACCCCGCTCTGGATGATGATCCAGGACAGGAAGTAGACCGCCACGTAGTTGAGCATGATCGTGTTGATCACCTCGTGGGCGCCGGTGCGCGCCTTGAGGATGCCCGGGACGAAGCCCCAGAGCGCGCCGCCCAGCGCGCCGGCGATCAGCGCGACGAGCAGGTGCACGCCGGGCGGCAGCGGCAGCGCGAAGCCGGCCACGGCGGACAGGATGACGCCGATGGTCGCCTGGCCCTGGGCGCCGATGTTGAACAGGCCGCCGCGGAAGGCCAGCGCGACCGCCAGGCCGGTGAAGACCAGCGGCGCGGTGTAGGTGAGCGTCTCCGAGATCGGGCCCATCGCGGCCGTGAAGCCGACCGCGTCCGGGTCGAAGATCGCGCCCTTGAACAGGTTGGCGTACGCCTCGCTCACCACGGTCCAGCTGGCGTTGAGCGCGTCCGCCGGCCGGGCGGTGATGTAGCCGTAGGTGGCCAGCACCTCCGGGTCGGAGACGATGATCAGCACCGCGCCGACCAGCATGGCCAGCAGCACGGCGAGCACGGTCACGGTGACCGTGTTGGCCGCCCAGAGGTTGTCCAGGAAGAGCCGGCCCAGCGTGGGGCGGGGCCCCTCGGCCGCGGGCTGCTTCGTCGCGGTGGCGGGCACCGCCCGCTCGGTGTCGCCGGCGGGCGCGGACGGCGTCGCCCGGGCCTCGCTGCGCGCCTCCTGCGCCTCGGTCGCCGGCTCCTTGTCCGGGGAGCCCGACACCGGGTTCGGGTTGGTCATGCCTCGTCCTCGTTGCCAGGGCCGTCAGCGGTCGTGGTGGCGGTGTCCGGCGTGATGCCGGCCATCAGCAGGCCGATCTCCTCGCGCGGGGTGTCCGGGCCGACCACGCCGATGACGCGGCCGCGGTACATCACGGCGATCCGGTCGGCCAGGCCGATCACCTCGTCCAGTTCGCTGGAGACCACCATGACGGCGGTGCCGATGTCCCGCTCGCGGATGACCCGGCTGTGGATGAACTCGATCGAGCCGACGTCCACGCCCCGGGTGGGCTGGGCGGCGATGAACAGCTTCAGCGGCCGGGACAGCTCCCGGGCCACGATCACCTTCTGCTGGTTGCCGCCGGAGAGGGTGCCGACCGCCGCGTCCGCCGAGGAGGTGCGGATGTCGAACTGCTCGACCCGCTCCTTCGCCGACTTCGCGATGGCGTCCGGCTTGAGCGAGAGGCCCTTGCCGAAGGGCGGCCGGTCGTAGATGTCCAGCACCAGGTTCTCCGCGACGGAGAACTCCTTGACCAGGCCGTCGACGCTGCGGTCCTCCGGGACGTACCCGACGCCGGCGCGGAGCACCTTCTTGGTCGACCAGCCGTGCACGGCCTGGCCGTCCAGGGTGACCGTGCCGGCCAGCACCGGGCGCAGCCCCATGATCGCCTCGATCAGCTCGGTCTGCCCGTTGCCCTGCACGCCCGCGACGCCGAGCACCTCACCGGCGTGCACGGTCAGGTCGACGCCGTCGACCGCGCGTACCTGCCGGTCGTCGTCGACGACCAGGCCGGCGACCTCGAGGATCGGCTTGCCCGGCTGGGCCGGCTTCTTGTCCACGGTCAGCCGGACGCTGCGGCCCACCATGAGCGCGGCCAGCTCGTCGCGGCTGGCGCTCGGCTCGGCGGTGCCGACCGTCTTCCCGCGCCGGATCACCGTGATCCGGTCGGCGATCGCCTTGACCTCACCCAGCTTGTGGGTGATGAACACGATCGACTTGCCGGCCTCCTTGAGCGACCGCATGACCGTGAGCAGTTCCTCGGTCTCCTGCGGGGTCAGCACGGCGGTCGGCTCGTCGAGGATGAGCAGGTCGACGTCGCGGGTCAGGGCCTTGACGATCTCCACCCGCTGCTGGATGCCGACCGGCAGGTCCTCGATCACCGCGTCCGGGTCGACCCGGAGGTTGTACCGCTCGGAGACCTCGGCGACCTCGCGGCGGGCCCGCCGGCGGTCGAGGAAACCGGTGAAGCCCCCCTTGACCTGTTCGGCGCCCAGCATCACGTTCTCGGCCACGGTGAATACCGGCACCAGCATGAAGTGCTGGTGCACCATGCCGATCCCGGCGGCGATCGCGTCGGACGGGCCCTTCAGCTTCAGCGGCTTGCCGTCGACCAGGATCTCGCCCTCGTCGGGCTGGTAGAGCCCGTAGAGCACGTTCATCAGGGTCGACTTGCCGGCGCCGTTCTCGCCGAGCAGGGCGTGGATCTCTCCAGGCTCCACCGTCAGGTCGATGTGGTCGTTGGCGACCAGATCACCGAACCGCTTGGTGATGCCGCGCAGTTCGAGTCTCAGCGCAACCTCCTGGAGTGCGAGCGATGGTGCAGCGTAGCGGCTACGCGCCGGCCACCGCGCCGGGTGGGGGTCAGTGGGGGATCAAGGTGACCGGCCGCCCCGACGTCGCGCGGGTCTTCCCCGCGTGCGCCGAGGCGGCCGGTCGTCAAACCTGGTGCCCGCCGGCCCCCGCTGCCGATGATCTCACCGCGGCGGCCGGCGGAGCGGTCACTTGGTCGGCTGGGCCTTCGAGGTGACCGTGATGGTGCCGGCGGCGATGTCCGCCTTGATCTTGTCGACCTCGGCCTTCAGGTCCGCGGGGACCTTGCTGTCGAAGTCGTGGTACGGCGCGATCGAGACGCCGTTGTTGGCCAGGGTGCCGACGAAGCCCGGCTTGGCCTGGAGCTTCTCGCCGTTGGCGGCCTTCAGCACGGCGTCCTTCACGGCGTCCGGGATGTTCTTGACGACGGTGGTGACCAGCGCCGGGCAGTTCGGGGTGCTCTCGCAGCCGTCGACGTCCACCCAGACGACCGAGTACTTGCCGTTCGAGGCCTGCGCGGCGGCGGTGGTGCCGAGGCCGGCGCCGCCGGCGACCGGCATGATGATGTCCGCGCCCTGGGCGACCAGCGCGTCGGAGACCTTCTTGCCCTCGTCCTGCTTGACGAAGTCGTTGGTGAAGGAGCCCTTCTGGGCGGCCTTGTCCCAGCCGATGACCTGGACGTTCTTGCCCTTGGCCTTGTTGTAGTACGCCACGCCGTCGGCGAAGCCGTCCATGAAGATGGTCACGGGCGGGATCGGCAGACCGCCGTAGGTGCCGACCTTGCCGGTCTTGCTCATGCCGGCGGCCAGGTAACCGGCCTGGAAGGCGGCCTGCGCGGTGTCGAACTGCATCGGGTAGATGTTGTCCACACCCGGGTTCGCGTCCACGATGGCGAACTGCTGGTTCTTGTTCGCCTCGGCGGCCTTCTTGGTGGCGTCCGACATCAGGCCACCGACGGCCAGGATGAAGTCGCACTTCTGGTTGACGAACCCGGTCAGGTTGACCTCGTAGTCCGCCTCGGCCTTCGACTGGACGTTCTTGATGTCGATGTTGTCGTTCTCCTTCTTCGCCTCCTGGAGGCCCTTCCAGGCCGAGGTGTTGAAGGACTTGTCATCGATGCCGCCGACGTCGGTCACCATGCAGGCGCTGAACTTCTTGCCGCCGTTGCCGCCGGCGTTGTTGTCGTCCTTGGGGGCCTCACCACACGCGGCGGCGCCCAGCACGAGGCCACCCGCCACGATGGCGGAGGCGATCCGCATCCCACGCACAGAGCGCAAGACGTCTCCTTCCCATTGCACACCGCGTCGTGCGCGGTGGCAGCCCTTGCGCCGGCCTGCGGTGTGCCGCCGGCGTCCCACGTTACGGACGGGAGCGTACGCCCGCGCCCACCCACCGGCCGACAATCGTGCACGACTGTTGAACGGTCGTTACCCCTACGTAACCCGCACGTGGGGCACATCACCTTTCGTGCCGACGGCCCTCCGGAGAGGTGTCGCGAACGTCCGTTTCCCGAGGTCTTCCCGCTGTGCCGGAGGGCTAACGCCAGAAGACCGCCACCGCCGCGTTGACCAGCGTCAACCCGATGATCGCCAGGAAGTGCCCGCGGTTCACGGACTCCCGCTTACGGGAGAAGAAGACCATGACAAAGATCAGCAGCGCGAGCACCAACTTGGTAACAAGCTTGGCCGGCGCCGGCTCGTCGCCGTCGCGCAGTGGGGCGGACAGACCGATTCCGGTCAGCAGCCCGATCACCGAGCCCCAGAGCATGGCCGCGTTGATCCGCAGCCGGCCGCTGACGAACTGGGCGATCGAACCGCCGAGCAGCAGCGCGAACCCGATCAGATGGACGTAGAGAAGGATCAGTCGAAGAGCTTCCACGCCGGCCATCCTCCCCCATCAACGACGCTTTGTAGTAGCCGGCCCGCCGAGGTGCCGTCATACCGTGACCTCGGCAGGCCGCGCGGCCGGTGTCGGGCTGCCCGCGCCGACCCGGGGGCTCCGGCTGCCGACGAGGACCAGGGCGAGGCCGACCAGCGCGTAGCCGGCCAGCACGGCCAGCGACCGGCCGGCGCCCGCCCCGTCGAAGAACGCGGCCGAGCGCAGCAGCGTGCCGCCCGCCCCGACCGGCAGGAACTGCCCGACCGCACCCCAGGGCTGCGGCAGCAGTTCGGGCGCGGCGGCGACCGCGGAGAGCGGGTTGCCGACCAGGAAGACGAGCAGCGCGCCGAGCCCGAGCCCGGCCCGGCCGAGCAGCGCGCCGAGGCCCGCCACGGTGGCCGCCGTGGCCAGCGCGAACAGCCCGATGGCGGCCGCCTCGGGCCACGGGTCCCCGGCGAGGACGCCGAGCCAGCCGTGCAGCACCGCGGTCCCGGCCAGGCCGGCCAGGACGGCGTAGCCGAGCAGGCCGGCCAGCCGCACGGCACGGCGGGCGACCAGCACGGTGAGCAGCACCCCGGCCAGCATGCCGGTCAGCGCGAGGGGCAGGAACCCGGCGGCGAAGCCGGCCCCGCGCGGGTCGTCCGGGTCGGCCGGCACGACCTGCACCACCGGCACCGGACGGCCGGCGGAGAGTTGCCCGGCGGCCTCGGTGAGCAGCGCGGCCACGGTCGGGCTCGCGGCCGGCGCGGTATGCAGGGCGACCCCGTCCGGGCCGACCACGAAGGCGGCGTACACCTCCCGGTCGCGCAGCGCCCGGTCGGCCGCCGCCGCGTCCGGCAGCGTGGTCACGGCGAAGCCGCCGGGCCGGGCGGCGGCGAGCCGGGCGGCCAGGTCGGCGGCGGCGGGCGGCGGCCCGGCGACGGCGACCGGCAGGTCGCGCGGCGCGAGGTGCGCGGCCGGCGCCGCGAAGAGGGGTACGAGCAGCGCCTGCACGACGACCACGAGGCTGGCGAGCAGCGCGGCGAGCGTCCAGGGCGAGCGGGACCGGAGCATCGTCGTCTCCTAAAAACGAATGTTCGTTCTCTTGCGTTGAGCGTGCGCCGACGACGCGAGATTCGTCAAGAACGAACGTTCGATTTAGAATGTGGGTCGTGCCACGCGTCTCCGAGCAACACCTGGCCGCCCGCCGTCAGCAGATCCTCGACGCGGCCCGCCGCTGCTTCGTGCGCGACGGCTTCCACAACACCTCGATGCAGGACGTGATCAAGGAAGCCGGGCTCTCGGTCGGCGCGGTCTACCGCTACTTCCCGAGCAAGAACGACCTGATCACGGCCATCGCCCAGGCGGTGATCGGCACCGCCGACGCGACCTTCGCCGACCTGGCCACGGCCGACCCGCCGCTGCCCCTGACCGGGGTGCTGGAGCGGGCGCTGACCTTCGTCGACACCCAGCTCGGCCCGGACGGCGTGCTGCCGCTGGCGCTTCAGGTGTGGAGCGAGGCGCAGCGTGACCCGGTGCTGGCCGAGTTCGTCGGGGCCACGTACACCCGGCTGCGTGGCCACTTCGTGGCCGCCGCCGAACGCGCGCGCGACGCCGGCGAGCTGCCCGCGGACGCCGACCCGGAGGCGGTCGGCACCGCGCTGTTCGGCCTGGTCCCCGGCTACTTCACCCAACGCATCCTGACCGGCTCCCCGGACCGCGCCACCTACCTCGAGGGCGTCCGCGCCCTGGTCCGGCCCGCCCCCCGCCCCTGACGTCAGGCGAGGCGCCAGACCTGGAAGCTGGGCCCGTCTCCGGGGAGGGTGACCGCGCCGTCGGCGTCCGGGCGTAAGGCGGGGGCGTCGCCGTAGACGTTCTCTCCGGAGGGGAGGCCGGTCAGGCGGACCGGGGTGCCGGGGGCGCGGCGGGCCAGCACCAGCACCGCGCCGGTCGGCGCCTCGCGGAGGAAGACCAGGGTGTCCGCGTCCGCGTGCACCCAGCGCAGGCCGCCGTGCCGCAGCGCCGGCTCGTTCCGGCGCAGCGCCAGCAGCGAGCGGTACGCCTCGAACGTGCCCCGGTCCCAGCTCTCCGGCCGGTGCCACGGCATCGGGGTACGCGAACCCTCCCCGTTGGTGCCGGTCAGGCCCAGCTCGTCACCCGCGAAGATCACCGGCGTTCCCGGCATGGTGGCGAGCAGGCCGGCGGCCACCTCCTGCCGGGCCGCGTCGCCGACCACGGTCCGGATCCGGGCGGAGTCGTGCGAGCCGAGCAGCTGCCACGAGTGCGTGTACGACCGCCAGGAGACCAGCGACCGGTAGGTGTTCATGGTGGCCAGCACCGCGCCCGCGTCCCGCCGCCGCACCCCGCCCGGTGTGCCGAGGAAGTTCGGCACCGGGCCGTCGCCCTGGCGCAGCCAGGACCAGACGGGATCGGTGAAGCCGACGTAGTTCATGGTGCCGTGCCAGCCGTCCCGGTCCAGGTCACCGGTGTGGTCGTGGCCGTGCTCGGCGAGCAGCAGCCCGTCGGCGCGGGTCTCGGCGACCACCTCGCGCAGCAGCCGGGCCACCTCGTGGGTGTACGCGTCCGCGCCCCGCCGGCCGGTCATGTTCGCCACGTCCACCCGCCAGCCGTCCAGCGCGTACGGCGGGCGCAGCCAGCGGCGCAGCAGCGAGTCCTCGGCGGTGGCGAAGCGCCGGCGCAGCTCGGCGCTGCCCCAGTTGAGCTTCGGCAGCGACTTGACGCCGTTCCACGACTCGTAGTCCCCGCCGGACAGGTCGAAGTAGTACAGGTCCCGCTCGGGCGCGTGCACGTCGGAGACCGCGGCGGTGAACCACTGGTGGGCGTCGCCGGTGTGGTTGCTGGTGATGTCGCCGAGCAGCCGCCAGCCCCGGGCGTGCACGGCGTCGGACAGCCGCGCCAGGGCGGCGTCCCCACCGAGCAGCGGGTCGACGGTGTCGAAGCTCGCCGCGTCGTACCGGTGGTTGGAGCGGGCCGGGAAGATCGGCGTCAGGTAGACGGTGTTCACCCCGAGACGGTCCAGGTGGTCCAGGCGCTCGGTGATCCCGTCCAGGTCGCCGCCGTAGAACTGGCGGGGCGTCTCCGGGCCGCGCCCGATCACCGGGGTGTCCCAGTCGCACGGGATGGCCCAGTCCGGCGCGGTCCGGCCGGCCGCGGCGGCCGAGCGGGCGAACCGGTCCGGGAAGATCTGGTAGATCACCGCGTCCCGCGCCCAGGCCGGCGGCGGCGCGTGGCTGACCAGCTTGAAGTCGCCGTTGTCCGGCACGTCGTGGTCCACCAGGCCGGCGGCGTTCAGCCAGCGGGCGCCCCGCGCGCCGTCGAGCAGGAAGCGGTAGTTGCTGACCGGGTTGCGGACCTCGACGTCGGCCCGCCACCACACGTCACCGCCCTCGGTGCGGTCGACCACCGCCTCGACGAAGCGCGGCTCGCCGTCGCCGGTGGTCCGGACGTGCACCTGGCGGACGTCGGAGCCGGCCGGCACCCGGACGAGGACCGGGACGGTCTGCCCCAGCGCGGGCTCCTGCTCGGGCACGTAGGTGGCGGATCCGTCGTGGTGCGGCTGGAGAGACATGGGGATGCCTTTCGCGTCGTTTCGACAGGGAGTCGGGCGGGCACCCGCCGCGATCGGTCACCCGACCGCGGCGGTCCGCCCGAAAACCGCTCCGGTGTACGTCGACACGACGCCCTTGCCGCAGCGTGAGCCGAGGAGGCTCAGCCCTTGACCGCCCCGGCCGTCAAGCCGGAGACGATGTAGCGCTGGAGCAGTTGGAACACCAGCACCGTCGGGATGGCGGTGAGCAGGGTGCCGGCCGCGAACATCCCGAAGTTGTTGTTGCGCTCGCCCGCCACCAGGCCGAACATGCCGACCGCCAGGGTCTTCGACTCGGTGTTGGTGAGGAACACGTTGGCGATCATGAACTCGTTGATCGTGCCGATGAACGACAGCAGCGCGGTCACCGCCAGGATCGGCGCCACCAGCGGCAGCATGATCCGGAAGAAGACCTGGGCGTGCGTGGCGCCGTCCATGGTCGCCGACTCGTCCAGCTCGCGCGGCAGGGTGTCGAAGAAGCCCTTCATGAGCCAGGTGTTCACGCCCAGCGCGCCGCCCATGTAGAGCAGGAACAGGCCCCACGGGGTGTTGAAGCCGAGCACCGGCCACAGGTCGGTGACCGTCGTGAAGATCAGGAAGATCGCCACGATGGCCAGGAACTGCGGGAACATCTGGATCAGCAGCAGCGTGAGCAGGCCGACCCGGCGACCGGCGAACCGCATCCGGGAGAACGCGTACGCCGCCAGCGCGGACAGGAAGATCGACACGAAGCTGGCCGTGCCGGCGATCAGCAGCGAGTTGAGGAACCAGTGCGCGTAGGCGGTCTTGTCGAACAGGTTGCTGAAGTTCTCGAAGGACGCGCCGGTCGGCACCAGTTCGGTCGAGGAGAGCGTGCCGAGCGGGTTGAGCGCCGCGGAGAGCACGAACAGGATCGGGAAGAGGCTGAACACCACCGCCAGCACCCCGACGAGGTGCCGCCAGCCCACCTGGGCGAACCAGCGGTTCCTCGACCTCCCCCTCGCGTTCCGGTTGGCGACGGGGGCGTCCGCGTAGGTCGTCACGAGTACACCTCCTCCTGCTTGCGGGTACGCCGGAAGCTGATCGCCGACACCGTCGCCACGATCGCGAAGATGAAGATCGAGACCGCGGCGGCCATGCCGAACTCCGCGCCCTGGGCGCCGAAGGCCAGCCGGTAGGTGTAGGTGATGAGCAGGTCGGTGGCGCCGTTTGTCGGGTTGTCCGGCGCGAACGGTCCGCCCTCGGTGGTCAGCCAGATCGCGTTGATGTTGTTGAAGTTGTACGCGAACGACGCGATCAGCAGCGGCGAGAGCGCGACCAGCAGCAGCGGCAGGGTGACCGCCCGGAAGGACTGCCACGGGCTGGCGCCGTCGACCGAGGTGGCCTCGGTCAGCTCGCGCGGGATCGCCTGGAGCGCGCCGGTGGCCACCAGGAACATGTACGGGTAGCCCAGCCAGAGCTGGACCAGCAGCACCGCGGCCCGGGCCGACCAGCTCTGGCCGAACCAGTCGACGTCCAGCCCGAACAGGTTGTTGACCAGGCCGAAGTCGGTGTTGAACATGTCCCGCCAGACCAGCAGCATGGCGAACGACGGCATGGCGTACGGCAGAATCAGCAGCACCCGGTAGAGGTTGGTCCCGCGCATCCGGGGCGAGTGCAGCGCGAGCGCGATGGCCATGCCGAGCAGGAAGGTGAGCCCGGTCGAGCCGATCGCGAAGGCGAAGTTCCACACCAGCGTGCCGAAGAACGGCCCGGAGATGTTCGGGTCGGTGAGCACCCGGCTGAAGTTCTTCAGCCCGACGTTCACCTTCCAGCCCTGGGTGAGCCGCTCGCCGTCGGCGGCCACGAACGCGCCGGTCGCCGGGTCGGCGGTCCAGGTCTTGCCGGTCTCGCCGTCCTTGACGCAGTCGCAGCCCTCGTCGTACGCCCGGACCGCCTTGCCCTCGTAGGCGCGGGTGAGGCCGTTGGACCGGATGGCGCCGCCGGAGGTCGGTACGACGAGGTCGGTGATCTCCTTGCTCCGGACGCTGGCCTGGCCGATGTTCAGGACGGTGTAGCCGTCGGCGGCGGTGACCTTGCCGGTGATGCTGCTGGCGTCCACCTGACCGGCGTCGAGCTTGCGCAGCCCGCCCGCGTCGCCCGCGAAGACGTCCTTGGTCCTGGGGTCGCTGAGCAGGAAGACCAGCGCGCCGGTGGCCGGGTCGCCCTTGGTGGCGATGGAGAGGGCGTACTCGGTGGAGCCGGGGACCTGCTTCACCGAGGAGGTCTGGATGGCGACGATCGCGTCGTCCTTGCTGCCGCGGTGGCCGTCGCCGAAGTTCGTGAACGCGGTGCTCGCCGTGTAGAGCACCGGGAAGACCTGGAAGGCGATGAGGAAGATCGTGCCGGGGACCAGGTACTTGGCCGGGATGTGCCGGCGGCCGAGGTAGAGGTAGAACAGGCCCGCGGTGGTGGCGGCGAGGATCGCCAGCCCGATCCAGTGCTCGGCCTCGATGAGCGGGAACGCCGCCCAGATCGCGATCCCGGCCACGAGGCCGAGCAGGACCACCTTGACGACGAGGCCGGTCGCGGTGATCGGCGCGTGGTTCCGCGCGGTACGGGATGTGCGCGGGAGCCCGCGGCGAACGGGCTCCCGGCCCGGGGCCTGCTGAGCAGACCCCGGGCCGGACAGCGACGTGCTCATTACTTGATCTGGCCCTGGATGGTCTTGCCAGCGGCGGTGATCGTCTTGGCCGGGTCGGCGCCGCCGATGATGGCGGCCTCCGCCTTGCCGAACGGGTCCCAGATCGCGGCCATGGCCGGGATCGCCGGGAGCACCTGGCCGTTCTTGCCGGCCTCCTGGAACTTGGCCAGGTCCGGGTCCTCGCCCTTGACCTGGTCGAAGGCGGCGGTCAGCGCCGGCGGGCGCGGCTCGGCCTTGTACAGCGCGACGGCCAGCTCGGGCTTGGTCACGTAGTTGGTGACGAACTCCTGGGCCAGGGCCTTGTTCTTGCCCTTGGCGGCGACGTAGAACGCCTGGACGCCCACGAACGGCTGGGCCTCCTTGCCACCGGCGAAGCCGGGGACCGGGGAGATGTCGTACTTGATGTTGGCCTTCTTGGCGTCGGCGATGGCCCACGGGCCGGAGACCAGGAAGGCGCACTTCTTGGCGCCGAAGGTGGCGATGGAGTTCTCGCCGGTGATGGAGCGCTTCAGCGCGCCGTCGCCCTTCTCACCGAGCTTCGCGATCTTCTGGAAGGCCGCGATCGACTCCGGCTTGCCGACGCCCAGGTCCTTCGGGTCGTAGTCGCCGTTGGCCCCGGTGCCGAACAGGTAGCCGCCGCCCGAGGTGTACAGCGGGTAGACGTGGTACGCGTCGCCGTTCTGGCCGGACTGGAGGCAGAGGATCTCGCTGGCCTTCTTCTCGGCCTTGAGCTTCTTGCCGGTGGCGACCAGCTCCTCGATCGTCTTCGGCGCCTCGGGGGCCAGCTCGGTGTTGCGGATCAGCGCGACGTTCTCGGTGGCGTAGGGGACGCCGTAGAGCTGGCCGTTGAAGGTGACGGCCTTGACGGCGGTCTCGTTGAACGCGCTCTTCTGCTCGGCGGCGAGCTGCACCGGGTCGATGGCGCCGTTCTGGACCAGGTTGCCGATCCAGTCGTGCGCGCCGACCACGACGTCCGGGCCGCTGCCCTGCTGCGAGGCGGTGACGAAGTTGGTCTGCAGGTCCTTGGAGACGGCCTGGACCTCGACGGTCACGCCGTTCTCCTTGCCGAACTCCTCGGCGAACGGCTTCAGGGCCGCGGTCCGCTTGTCGTCGGCCCAGATGACCAGCTTGCCGCCGGTGGCCTTGGCGGACTCCTTGGCGGCCGGCTTGTCGCTGTCACTGCCGCCGCAGCCGGACGCGGCGAGCGCCAGGCCGAGGACAGCGACCACACCCGCGGTACGGATGCGCATCGGTACTCCTGTCGTCATGGCGGCGCGCCGGGGGAAGGGCGGTCCGCCAGTGGAAACCTCGGTAATTTCTTGCTGACCGGCGCGGGGGTGCTGCGCCGCTGCTCTCGCATGTTGCGGGGACGTTAGCAAGAGGTTGCAGAGAATGGAAGGGCTTGCAGGCGTGTACGCAAGAAGTTGCCCGTGAGCTAAAGTGCCGCCATGCGCGCTCGACTGTCCGACATCGCCCAACAGGCCGAAGTCAGCGAGGCCACGGTGTCGCGGGTGCTCAACGACCGCCCCGGAGTGGCCCCGGAGACCCGGCAGGCCGTCCTCACCGCCCTCGACGTGCTCGGCTACGAGCGCCCCGCCCGGCTGCGCAAGCGCAGCGCCGGGCTGGTCGGCCTGGTCGTGCCCGAGCTGGACAACCCGATCTTCCCGGCCTTCGCCCAGGTCATCGAGTCGACGCTGGCGCAGAGCGGGTTCACCCCGGTGCTCTGCACGCAGACCCCCGGTGGGGTCACCGAGGACGAGTACGTCGAGATGCTGCTCGACCGGCAGGTCTCCGGGATCGTCTTCGTCTCCGGCCTGCACGCCGACACCGCCGCCAACCACGACCGCTACCGGGCGCTGATCGCCCGGCCGCTGCCGATCGTCATGATCAACGGGTACGCGCCCGGCATCGCGGCGCCCTTCGTCTCCTCCGACGACGGTGCGGCCACCGAGCTGGCCATCGCGCACCTGGTCGCGCTCGGCCACCGGCGGATCGGCCTGATCACCGGCCCGGACCGGTTCGTGCCCGTGCAGCGCCGCGTGGCCGGCTTCCGCGCCGCCATGAAGCGACTGGTCGGTGCCACCGAGGCGGAGGTGGGCGAGCTGGCCGAGCTCTCCCTGTTCGGCGTCGAGGGCGGCGAGGCCGCCGCGGGCCGACTCATCGAGCGCGGCGTGACCGGGCTGGTCTGCGGCTCCGACCTGATGGCCCTGGGCGCGATCCGGGCCGCCCGGCAGCGCGGCCTGGCCGTCCCCGGCGACGTCTCGGTGGTCGGCTACGACGACTCCCCGCTGATGGCCTTCACCGACCCGCCGCTGACCACCATGCGACAGCCGGTCGCCGCCATGGCGGTGGCCGCCGTGCGGGCCCTGGTCGACGAGATCAACGGGCACGCCGCCCCGAACTCCGAGTACGTGTTCCGCCCGGAGCTGGTGGTGCGCGGCTCGACCGCGGTGGCCCACCCGGGCGACGCGGGGAGCGGCGCGAAGCGGCACCGCACCACCCCGTCCACGCTCGCCGTTCCCGCGTGACCCCTCGCGGAGCCGTCATTTCTTGCGCAAGGAATGCTTGACTCTTGCAGCGGTCGGGCGGCATTCTGCTCAGACACCCTGCGCCCATCACCACGCCCGCGCCGGGGCGCCACCGTCCCGCGCCAGAGAACGGGGATCTGAACCGATGACCTCCGCCCCCCACCCCACGCCGCTGACCGCCGACGACGACTGGTGGCGGTCCGCCGTCGTCTACCAGGTCTACGTCCGCAGCTTCGCGGACTCGAACTCCGACGGCGTCGGTGACCTGGAGGGCATCCGGCAGCGCCTGCCGTACCTGCGCGACCTCGGGGTGGACGCGCTCTGGCTGACCCCGTTCTACACCTCGCCCCAGATCGACGCCGGCTACGACGTGGCCGACTACCGGGACGTGGACCCGCTCTTCGGCAACCTCGGTGACTTCGACGCGATGATCACCGACGCGCACGCCCTGGGCCTGCGGATCATCGTGGACCTGGTGCCCAACCACACCTCCAGTGCGCACCCGTGGTTCACCGCGGCCCTCGCCGCCGGCCCCGGCTCCCCCGAGCGCGAGCGCTACCTCTTCGCCGAGGGCAAGGGCGAGCGGGGCGAGCTGCCGCCGAACGACTGGGAGAGCATCTTCGGCGGCCCCGCCTGGACCCGGGTCCCCGACGGCCAGTGGTACCTGCACCTGTTCGACCCGGCCCAGCCCGACCTGAACTGGCGGCACCCGGAGGTCCGCGCCGAGTTCGAGGACGTCCTGCGGTTCTGGCTCGACCGCGGCGTGGACGGCTTCCGGATCGACGTGGCCCACGGGATGATCAAGGCCGAGGGGCTGCCGGACGTCGGCTTCAACTCGATGACCACCGGCCAACGCCAGTCGGAGCTGCTGGGCAAGGGCCGGCTGCCCTACTTCGACCAGGACGAGGTGCACGACATCTACCGCGCCTGGCGGCCGATCCTGGACAGCTACCCCGGCGGCCGGATGGCCGTGGCCGAGGCGTGGGCCGAGACCCCGCAGCGGCTGGCCCGCTACATCGGCCCGGACGAGCTGCACCAGGCGTTCAGCTTCGACTTCCTCGACGCCACCTGGTCGGCCGACTCGTTCCGCAAGGTGATCGACACGGCGCTCGCCGAGTCGGCCATCGTTGGCGCGCCGACCACCTGGGTGCTCTCCAACCACGACCGGCAGCGGCACGTCACCCGGTACGGCGACGGCGAGGTCGGCCTGCGCCGCGCCCGGGCCGCCGCCCTGCTGATGCTCTCCCTGCCCGGCTGCGCGTACGTCTACCAGGGCGAGGAGCTGGGCCTGCCCGAGGTGCTGGACCTCCCCGACGAGCTGCGCCAGGACCCGGCGTTCCTGCGCACCGGCGAGAGCCGGGACGGCTGCCGGGTGCCGATCCCGTGGAGCGGCGAGCTGGCCCCGTACGGCTTCGGCCCGGAGGGCAGCGAGCTGAGCTGGCTGCCGGCCCCGGCGACCTGGCGTGCCCTCTCGGTGGCCGCCCAGGCCGGGGTGACCGGCTCGACGCTGGAGCTCTACCGGACCGCGCTGCGGATCCGGCACGAACACCCGGCGCTGGCCGGCACCGACGGGATCACCTGGCTGGAGACCGAACCCGGAGTGCTGGCGTTCCGCCGCACCGCCGGTGGCGCGGAGCTGACCTGCGTGGTCAACCTCAGCGGCGCGGAGGTGACCGTCGCCGGCCACGGTCGGCCGGTCGTCGCCAGCGCCGACCTCACCGAGCGGGGCGACGGGCACGTCCTGCCGGTGGACGCGGCTGCGTGGTTCGAACGGCGCTGAGCCGGGTAACCCGCCATTGACCTGGTCGTCCGTTGTGCCCCGCGCCGACGGGCGGCTGGGCTACCGACCCCTTGTGGTGGGGGGTGAGGTGGCGCCGGCCCCTTGGGGACTCGTTCCCGAGGGGCCGGTGTCCATCTGGGACCGTGGGGTACCACGGGGTGATGACCGCACTCGGCGCCCGGCACGTCGACGTCGGGCAGACCGGCAGTGAGGGCTTCGTGGTGCTGGCCGACCCGGAGGACAACGAGTTCTGCGTGCTCGACGGGCCGCCGAGCTGAGCCTCAGTCGCCCTTGGCGGTGAGCAGCGCGGCGATCCGGGCGAGCCCGGCCCGCACCTCGTCCCGGCTGGGCGGGGTCACCGGCTCCGGCTCCGGCTGCCGCTCGGCGGCAAGCTCCAACTCCTCGTCGATGACGTCCTCGAAGTCACCGTAGAGGTCGGCCTCGTCGACCCGGGCCGCCTCGTCCTCGGCGGCGATCTGAGCGGCGGCGATCTCGCCGCGGATCTCCTCGGGGGTCAGCGCCGGCAGCAGCGGCTCCACCACCGCCATCAACTGTTCCTCGGCCACCACCGCCTCGGCCAGGGCGAGCGCGTGCGGCCGCTCGTACGGGCCGCAGACCACCGGCTCCCACTCGTCGTCGTCGCCGAGCGGGCCGAAGGTGATGATCCACGGCAGGCCCAGCATCGGCGAGTCGTCCGGCAGGTCCAGTGTCACGAGTGCGCCCACCGGCCCATCATGGTCCGTGGCCGCGCGGACGTGCGCCTCATTCACGCCAACTCCCCCCTCTCCGGCGGTCGCTCTCACCCGTGCGTACCGGCGTCCAGAGCCGCACGGACCAGGGCGACCGCGCGATCCGGCGGGACGCCCAGGCGCAGCGCCTCGGCCGCGTACGCCACGGCGGCCCGGTGCAGGCGGTCGGCGGCGTCGTCGCGCCCCGGCGCCACCACGGTGCCGTGCCGGCCGCGCGTCTCCACCAGCCCGGCGGACTCCAGCTCCCGATACGCGCGGGCCACGGTGTTCACGGCCAGGCCCAGGTCGGCGGCGAGCTGCCGGACGGCGGGCAGCCGGGTGCCGACCGCCAGCCGACCGTCGCCGACCATCGCGGCGAGCTGCCCGCGCACCTGCTCGTACGGGGGCACCGGCGAGTCCTGGTCGATCCGGATCCGGGTGCTCATCCCGCCCCTCCCGGCGTGCCCGGGTCGGTCTCCTCGTCGACCTCCACGTCCACCTCCCGCGCGGCGCCGCCCTCGGCCAGGTCCACCACCCGGCCGTAGCGGCTCGTGGCGGCCAGCGCGGCGCCGAAGAGCACCATCTGGTTGAGCAGGTAGAGGTAGAGCAGCAGCCCCACGGCCGTGGCCACCACGGTGTACGCCGGATTCCGCTCGGTGCGCACCACGTAGTAGCGCCCGACCGTGTTGAGCAGCGTGATGCCGACGGCGACCGCCAGCACGGCGGGGCGCAGCCGGCGCCGGCTCATCCGCAGCCGGGGCACCGCCACCAGCAGCGCGGTGGCCAGCACCGCGTTGACCAGCACGCTGAGCACCGCGCTGACCGTGGTCAGCCCGACCGACCCGGTGCTGCGCAGCAGGAAGCGCAGCAGCGACTCCAGGGCGTCGACGGCCGCCACCGAGACGCCCAGCAGCACGAAGACCGCGACCAGCACCCCCAGGTCGACCAGGCGGCGGACCACCAGGTTGCCGGGCTGCTGGTTGAACCCGTACATGAGCCGCTGCGAGGAGCGGATCGCCTCGACCCAGCCGATCCCCGTGAAGACCAGGATGACCAGGCCGACCACGCCGACGGTGTTGCTGCTCTCGGCGATCTGCTGGGGGTCGAGGAACGGCAGGTTCCCCTCCAGGAAGTCGGCCGCCGCCCGGCTGACCTCGCGGTTGTCCTGGAGGATCGTGCCGAAGATCCAGTATCCGACCAGGGCCAGCGCGAACACGGCGAAGAAGCCGTAGTAGGCGATCGCCGCGGCCAGCCGGCCGGCGAGCAGGTCGGCGTAGAGCGTCCCGGCCCGCCACACGTGGTCGAAGACCGACGACCGGTCGCGGGCCGCGTCGATGCGGCGTCCCAGCGCGGCCTCGATCCGGCCGATGACGTTCACCCCGCCATCCTCGCCGAATCCCCGGCCCGGTGGAGGCAGGCCGGCCGGCCGCGTGCTCAGCTCAGCCGCCGAGGCGGAAGTCGCGGCGGGGCTGCCACCGGGCGGCCCCGCTGTGCGAGAAGAGGGTGAACGCCTCCACCTCGAAGAGCGCCGAGAAGTCGGCCAGGTCCTCGTACGCCTTGTCGAGCACCTCGGGCGGCACGTCCTGGGCCACCGTGACGTGCGGGTGGTACGGGAAGCGCGCCTCGCGGTGCAGCTCGGGGGCCGCGTTGATGGCGGCGGCGAGCAGTTCGCACTCGCTGATCCCGGCGGCCACCGCCACGAAGACCACCTGGGTGACCGGCCGGAACGTGCCGGTGCCCCGCAGGTGCAGGGTGAACGGCAGGTGGGTGGCGGCCACCCGGGCCAGGTGCTCCTCGACGGCGGGCAGCGCGCGCACCGGGATCTCGGTGGGCCCGAGCAGCGTGACGTGCGCCGGGACGGCCTGCGGGTCACCGGCCTCGACCCGCCTGCGGGTGAGCATCCCGCCCCACGGCTCGGGGATGTCGACCGCGATCCCGATCTGGATGGTGTCACCGGCGTCCGGTGAACCGTCCCTGCCATCCACGCTGCGCGCCACCCCTCCGGCCACCGACCGCTTCACCCGTTCCCGCCGTGCCCCGGGCCGCTACTCGAACCGGACCGGCGGGAAGAAGCCGATCCGCTCGTACGCGGTGCGCAGCGTCGCGGCGGCCACGGCGCGGGCCTTCTCCGCGCCCTGCGCGAGCAGCTTGTCGAGCTGGGCCGGGTCGTCCAGGTAGGCGCGGGTGCGCTCCTGGATCGGGGTGACGAACTCCCGGACCACCTCGGCGAGATCCTTCTTCAGGTCGCCGTAGCCCTTGCCGTCGTAGGCGGCCACGAGGTCGTCGATGCTCCGGCCGGAGAGGGCCGAGTAGATGGTGAGCAGGTTGGAGATGCCCGGCTTGCCCTCAGCGTCGAAGACGATCTCGCGGCCGGTGTCGGTGACCGCCGAGCGGATCTTCTTGGCCGAGCGGGCCGGCTCCTCCAGCAGGTCGATGATGCCGGCCGGCGACGAGGACGACTTCGACATCTTGGCCGTCGGGTCCTGCAGGTCGGTGATCTTCGCGGTGTCCTTGACGATGTGCGGGGCGGGCACCGTGAAGGTCGGGCCGAACAGCGAGTTGAACCGCTGGGCCAGGTCGCGGGAGAGCTCCAGGTGCTGCCGCTGGTCCTCGCCGACCGGCACCGCGTGGGCCTGGTAGAGCAGGATGTCGGCGGCCTGCAGGATCGGGTAGGTGAACAGGCCGACGCTGGCCCGCTCGCTGCCCTGCTTCTGCGACTTGTCCTTGAACTGGGTCATCCGGCTCGCCTCGCCGAAGCCGGTGATGCAGCCGAGCACCCAGGCCAGCTGCGGGTGCTCGGGCACCTGCGACTGCACGAAGAGGGTGCTGCGCTCCGGGTCCAGGCCGACCGCGAAGAGCTGCGCGGCGGCGATCCGCGTGCGCTGCTTGAGCACCTTCGGGTCGTGCCCGGCCGTGATCGCGTGCAGGTCCACCACGCAGTAGAACGCGTCGTGGCTCTCCTGCAGGGCCACCCAGTGCCGTACCGCGCCCAGGTAGTTGCCGAGGTGGAACGAGTCGGCCGTCGGCTGGATGCCGGAGAAGACGCGCGGGCGGGCGGGTACGTCGGACATGACGGCAATTCTGTCAGCAAGCCCCGGCGTCCGTCATGACGGGCCGGCCGGTCGGGTGGGCACGGGCGGGAGCGGGGCGGTGACCTCGCGCCTCGGCTCGGGCAGGCGCGCCGTGGAGACCGCGAGGCGGGACACCCGCCGCCCGTCGAGCGCCACCACCCGCAGCAGCCAGCCGCCGGGCGGGTCGTCCGGATCGGGCCCGCCGGCCTCGTCCGCGTCGACGGCCACCGGCACCTCGTCGCCGGCCATGGGCAGCCGGCCGAGGGCGGCCATCACGAAGCCGCCGACCGTCTCGTACGGCCCGGCGGGCAGCGGCACCCCGGTCCGCTCGGCGAAGTCGGCCAGGTTGAGCCGGCCGTCGACCACGGCGGGCAGGCCGGCGTGGGCCGCGTCGGGCGGGGCGTCGTGCTCGTCGTGGATCTCCCCGACCAGCTCCTCGACCAGGTCCTCGCAGGTGACGATGCCGGCGGTGCCGCCGTACTCGTCGACCACCACGGCCAGGTGGTGGCCCTCGAGGCGCATCTCGGTGAGCGCGGCCAGCACCCGCTTGCTGCCGGGGAGGCGCTTCACCTTGCGGGCCAGCTCGCCGACCGTGGCGCGCGGGTCCCGTTCCGGGCGCAGCAGCACGTCCCGCAGGTGGACGAGGCCGACCACGTCGTCGTGGGTGCCGTCGACCACCGGGTAGCGGGTGTGCGGCTCGGCCCGGACCAGCCGCTCGGCCTCGGCCAGGGTGAGCCCGGTGGCGAGGAAGACCACCTCGGTGCGCGGCACCATCACCTCCCGGATCAGCCGCGCTCCGGCCGCCAGCACCTCGTCGATGATCCGTCGCTCGTCCGGGTCGAGCACCGTGTTGGCCGCGACGAGGTCGCGCAACTCGGCCTCGCTGATCCGCTCCCGGCCGGCGGTCGGACTGGCGCCGAGCAGGTCGGTGACCAGGCGGGTGGCGCCGTCGGCGGCCCGCACCACGAGGCGGGCGACGGTGCGGGCCACGGGTCCCGGTTCGCGTCTGGGCCGCCCCGGCGAACGCCGCCGGGGCCCGGGACCACCTCCCTCCCGCATGAGAAGGATGGTAGACAGCAGGCGCCGCACGCTCCGGGCAATGTTCGGATCTGTTCAATCATGAAGGATTATGGTGGAATGGTTGCCGGCCTCACCCGCAGCCGCGGCACAGCCCGCGGCCGTAGGGTGATCACGGACGGCCGCCGTGCCACGCGGCCAGGCAGAGGAGGACCGACGTGAAACTGCTCGTCACCGGCGGCGCCGGTTACATCGGCAGCGTGGTGACCCGGATGCTGCTGGACCACGGTCACGAGGTGACCGTGCTGGACGACCTGCGCACCGGCCACCGGGCGGCGCTCGCCCCCGAGGCGACCCACGTCGACCTGCCGATCCACGAGGCCGCCCGGGTGCTCACCCCCGACGCCGGCTTCGACGGCGTGCTGCACTTCGCAGCCCTGATCGCCGCCGGCGAGTCGATGGTCAAGCCGGAGCTCTACTGGCAGACCAACACCGTCGGCTCGCTCGCCCTCATCGACGCGGTCCGCGCCGCCCGGGTGCCCCGGCTGGTCTTCTCCTCCACCGCCGCCGTCTACGGCAACCCCACCGAACTGCCCATCCCGGAGACCGCCGTCAAGGCCCCCACCAACACCTACGGGGCGACCAAGCTGGCCGTCGACATGGCGCTCACCTCCGAGGCGGTCGCGCACGACCTGGCCGCCGTCTCGCTGCGCTACTTCAACGTGGCCGGGGCGTACCGGCACGACGGGCGGGTCATCGGCGAGCGGCACGACCCCGAGACCCACCTCATCCCGCTCGCCCTCGACGTGGCCGCCGGCCGGCGCGACAAGCTGCAGCTCTTCGGCGACGACTACCCGACCGTCGACGGCACCTGCGTCCGCGACTACATCCACGTCGAGGACCTGGCCCGCGCGCACCTGCTGGCCGTCGACGCCGCCACGGCGGGCCGGCACCGCATCTACAACCTGGGCAACGGCAACGGCTTCACCAACCGGCAGGTGATCGAGGTGGTCCGCGAGGTCACCGGCCACCCGGTGCCGGTCGAGGTGGCCCCGCGACGCGAGGGCGACCCGGCCGAGCTGGTCGCCTCCTCCGCGCTGGCCCGCGCGGAGCTGGGCTGGGTGCCGGAGAAGGCCACCCTCCAGGACATGGTCGGCGACGCCTGGGAGTTCTACCGCACGCATGTCCTGGGACAGCGATGAGCGTGGAGGGTGACGTCGCGGCCCGCGCCACCGCCGGCTTCCGGCAGCGGTACGGCGGGGAGCCCGCGGGCCGCTGGGCGGCTCCCGGCCGGGTCAACCTGATCGGCGAGCACACCGACTACAACGACGGCTTCGTGCTGCCCTTCGCGCTGCCGCTGCGTACCGTCGTCGCCGCGGCGGTCACCGACGACGGGCGCTGGAGCGTCTCGTCGGAGCTGGACGACGAGCCGGTGGAGTTCGGGCCGGCCGAGGCCGACGAGCCCGGCGGGGTCGACGGCTGGGCCGCCTACGTGGCCGGGGTGGTCTGGGCGCTGCGCGCTGCCGGCCACACCGTCCCCGGCGCCCGGCTGGCCATCGCCTCCGACGTGCCGGTCGGCTCCGGGCTCTCCTCGTCGGCGGCCATCGAGGCGGCGGTGCTCGCCGCCCTGGTCGAGCTGGGCGGCCTGGACCTGCCCGCCGACCGCTGGCCCCGGCTCGCCCAGCGGGCCGAGAACGACTACGTGGGCGCCCCCACCGGGATCATGGACCAGTCCGCGGTGATCCGCGGCCGGTCCGGGCACGCCCTCTTCCTGGACTGCCGCACCGAGGCGGTCGAGCAGATCCCGTTCGACCTGGAAGCCGCCGGGCTGGCCGTGCTGGTGGTCGACAGCCGCGCCCCGCACCGGCACGCCGACGGCGAGTACGCGGCCCGCCGCAAGTCCTGCGAGCGGGCCGCCGAGGCGCTCGGGGTGGCCGCGCTGCGCGACGTCGCCACCGGCGACCTGGACGTCGCGCTGGCCCGGCTGGACGACGCCGAGACCCGCCGCCGGGTCCGCCACGTGGTCACCGAGGACCAGCGGGTGCTCGACACCGTCGAGCTGCTGCGCGCCGGCCGGATCCGCGACATCGGCCCGCTGCTGACCGCCTCCCACGCCTCGATGCGGGACGACTTCGAGATCACCGTGCCGGAGATCGACACCGCGGTCGAGGCGGCGCTGGCCGCCGGGGCGTACGGGGCACGGATGACCGGCGGCGGCTTCGGCGGCTGCGTGCTCGCCCTGGTCGACGCGGACGCCGCCGACGCCGTGGCCGACGCTGTCACGGCCGCGTACGCCGACCGCGGTTTCGCCGCGCCCGGCACGCTCACCGTCCTCCCGGCCGGCGGCGTGACCGGCCTCGACTGACGACGAACGAAGGCCCCCGGTCGACCGACCGGGGGCCTTCGTCACGTGCGATCCGTCAGCCGGCCTCGACGATCATGCCGGCGCCGACGGTGCGGTTGGTGGCCTCGTCGATGATGACGAAACCGCCGGTGGTGCGGTTGCGCCTGTACTCGTCGGCCAGCAGCGGGACCGTGGTGCGCAGCCGCACCCGGCCGATCTCGTTGAGCTTCAGCTCGCCGGCCGTCTCGTCGCGGTGCAGCGAGTTGACGTCCAGCCGGTAGTGCAGCCCGCGCACGATCGCCCGGGCGGACCGGGTGGTGTGCTTGATGGCGTACCTGCCGCCGACCTGCAGCGGGCGGGTCTCGTCCATCCAGCAGATCATCGCCTCGATGTCCTGCGCGACGGTCGGGGCGTTGTTCGGCCGGCAGATCATGTCGCCGCGCGAGATGTCGATCTCGTCGGCCAGCCGGACGGTCACCGACATCGGCGGGAACGCCTCGTCCACCGGGCCGTCGGCGGTCTCCACGGCGGCGATCCGGCTGGTGAAGCCCGAGGGCAGCACCATCACCTCGTCACCGGCCTTGAGCACGCCCGAGGCCACCTGGCCCGCGTAGCCCCGGTAGTCGGTGACGGTGGTGGACTGCGGCCGGATCACGTACTGCACCGGGAAGCGGACGTCGACCAGGTTGCGGTCCGAGGCGATGTGCACCCGCTCCAGGTGGTGCAGCAGCGACGGGCCCTCGTACCAGGGCATGTTCTCCGAGCGGGTGACGATGTTGTCGCCCTGGAGCGCGGAGATCGGCACCACGGTCAGGTCCGGCACGTCGAGCTTCGCGGCGAACGCGGTGAACTCGTCGGCAATCTGCTCGAACACCTCCTGCGACCAGTCGACCAGGTCCATCTTGTTCACGCAGAGGACCAGGTGCGGCACCCGCAGCAGCGAGCAGAGGAACGCGTGCCGGCGGGACTGCTCCACCAGGCCCTTGCGCGCGTCCACGAGGATCAGCGCCAGGTCGGCCGTGGAGGCGCCGGTGACCATGTTCCGGGTGTACTGGATGTGCCCCGGGGTGTCGGCGATGATGAACTTCCGCCTCGGCGTGGCGAAGTAGCGGTACGCCACGTCGATGGTGATGCCCTGCTCCCGCTCGGCGCGCAGGCCGTCGGTGAGCAGCGCCAGGTTGGTGTACTCGTCGCCCCGGGCCGCGCTGACCGCCTCGACGGCGGCGAGCTGGTCGGTGAAGAGCGACTTCGTGTCGTACAGCAGCCGGCCGATCAGGGTCGACTTGCCGTCGTCGACGCTCCCGGCGGTGGCGAACCGCAGCAGGTCCATCGGCCGGGCCGACGCGTCGGCCTCGGCCGGCGCAACAGTCTCGACGCTCATCAGAAGTAGCCCTCCCGCTTGCGGTCCTCCATGGCGGCCTCGCTGACCCGGTCGTCGCCGCGGGTCGCGCCGCGCTCGGTGATCCGCGTGGCGGCCACCTCCTCGATCACCTTCTCCACCGTGTCGGCGTCCGAGCGGACCGCCGCGGTGCAGGAGGCGTCGCCCACGGTCCGGTACCGGACCTGGGCCTTGAACGGCTGCTCACCGGCGCGGCCCCGGAAGAACTCGTTGACCGCGTAGAACATGCCGTCGCGCTCGATCACCTCGCGCTGGTGCGCGTAGTAGATCGACGGCAGCGGGATCCGCTCCCGGGCGATGTAGTGCCAGACGTCCAGCTCGGTCCAGTTGGAGAGCGGGAACACCCGGATCGACTCGCCCGGGTGGTGCCGGCCGTTGTAGAGCGACCACAGCTCGGGGCGCTGGTTCTTCGGGTCCCACTGGCCGAACTCGTCGCGGAAGCTGAACACCCGCTCCTTGGCCCGGGCCTTCTCCTCGTCCCGGCGGGCGCCGCCGAACAGCGCGTCGAAGCGGTGCTTCTCCACCGCGTCGAGCAGCACCGGCGTCTGGATCCGGTTGCGCATGCCGTCGGCCGACTCGCGCACCAGCCCCTTGGCCAGGGCCTCCGGCACGCTGGCCACGATGAGCTGGAGACCCAGCTCCGCGACGCGCTGATCCCGGTACTCGAGAACCTCGGGGAAGTTGTGCCCGGTGTCGACGTGCATCACCGGGAAGGGAATGTTGGCCGGGGCGAACGCCTTCTGGGCCAACCGGAGCATCACGATCGAGTCCTTGCCGCCGGAGAAGAGCAGCACGGGCCGCTCCATCTCGGCGACGACCTCGCGCATCACGAAGATGCTCTCCGCCTCGAGGGCGTCCAGGTGGGACACCTGGTACGCGGCGGGGGCCGTCATGACACGAACTCGATTCGCTCGGATCCGCACATCGGGATTCCAGACCTTTCCGGTCGGACTCGTGAAGAAGAACGCTCAGGCTACCCGGAATGCCGCTGCAGCGCTGCAAGCAACCGGCTGGCGAGATCCTTGCGGCAGACCAGCAGGTCCGGCAGGCGCGGGTCGGCCTCGTTGTATTTCAGCGCAGATCCGTCGATCCGGGAAGCGTGCAGTCCGGTGGCCGTCGCCACAGCGACCGGAGCGGCCGAGTCCCACTCGTACTGACCGCCCGCGTGGATGTACGCGTCGACCTCACCGGTGACCACAGCGGCGATCTTCGCGCCCGCCGAGCCCATCGGAACCAGATGCGCGCCGATGTCCTCTGCCAGATCGGACAGGAAAACCGGCGGACGGCTACGACTGGCCGCCAACCGGATGGTCCTGCCACCGCCCGCCGTGGCCGCCTCCAGGGTCATGGGCGGGTACGCCGGCGGGTAGTCCGTGCCCAGCACCCGGTGCTGCGCCGGCAGCCCCACCGCGCCCGCGACCAGGCCGTGCGGCGTCGGCGCGCTGCGCGCCCAGAGCGCCACGTGCACCGCCCAGTCCGAGCGGCCCTCCTCGGCGAACTCCCGGGTGCCGTCCAGCGGGTCGATGATCCACACCCGGTCCGCGTTCAGCCGGGACACCGCGTCGCTGCTCACCTCGGCCGTCCAGGCCAGCCGGGAACCCTCGTCCTCCTCGGACAGCACCGCGTCCGCCGGCCGCCACTTCGCCAGCTCGGTGCGGATCAGGTCGTGCGAGACCTTGTCCCCGGCCGACTTCAGCGCCCCCGCGTCCGCGAAGCCCAGCTCCGCGCGCAGGCCCATCAGCGCCTGCCCCGCCCGCGCCGCCAACCACCGGGCGAACGCGCCGTCGATCATCGGAGGACTGCCCATGCTGTTCCCGCTCCCGTCGCCCGCCTTCGCACGCCAGAAAGGCGCAGACTACCGGGCCGAACGCGGCCGACCCGGCACGCCCCGCCCGCGCCTCAGGCGCCGTGGTAGAGGTTCTGCGTCGGCTCCACGCCCTTGGTGACCACCGACTCCACCACGTCCGCCGCCCGGTCCACCAGGAACTCCAACTCCTTGCGCTCGGCCGAGGAGAAGTCCGACAGCACGTAGTCCGCCGGATCCTGCCGACCCGGCGGCCGGCCGATCCCGAACCGCACCCGCACGTAGTCCTTGGTGCCCAGCGACTTCGACATCGAACGCAGGCCGTTGTGGCCACCCTCGCCGCCGCCGCACTTCACCCGCAGCTGGCCGTACGGGATGTCCAGCTCGTCGTGCACCGCGATCACCCGCTCCGGCGGGATCTTGTGGAACTGCGCCAGCGCGACCACCGGGCCGCCGGAGAGGTTCATGTAGGTCAGCGGCTTCAGCAGCACCAGCTTCGGGCCGCCGAAACCCAGCCGCCCCTCGGTCACCTCGGCCATCGCCCGCTTGTGCCGGCCGAACTTGCCGCCCACCCGGCCGGCCAGCAGCTCGGCCACCATGAAGCCGACGTTGTGCCGGTTGCCCGCGTACTCCCGACCGGGGTTGCCCAGGCCGACCACCAGCCACGGCCCCGCCTCGTCCGTCACGCCACGTCCCTTCCGCTCTCCCCCGCGACCCGCCTCCGATACGCCGACAGGCGCCCCCGGGAACCGGGGACGCCTGTCGCACAGCCTGCGGGCCGATCAGGCCTCGGTCTTCGGCTCCTCGGCAGCCGGCTCGCCCTCGGCCGGAGTGCCCTCTTCGCCCTCGGCGGTCTCCTCGCCGACCTCGGCCTCGGCCTCCTCCTCGGCGACCTCGATCTCCGGAAGGGTGGCCTCGAGCTGCTCGGCGGTCGGGGCGGCGGTCACCGAGGCGACCGGCATCTCCGCGTCCGCGACCAGCTCGACGCCGGCCGGCAGCTCGACGTCGGCGGCGGTGATCTGGGTGCCGGCCTCGGCGCCCTCGATCGACGCCTCCAGGTGGTCCGGCACCTTGGTGGCGTCGGCGGTCACCGAGAGGGTGTCGTGGTCGTGCACGATCAGGGTGTCCTTCGCGGCCTCACCGGTCAGCTGGACCGGGACCTCGACGGTGACCTTCTCGCCCCGGCGGACCAGCAGCAGGTCCACGTGCTCGAAGGTGTCCTTGATCGGGTCACGCTGGATCGCCTTCGGCAGCGCCAGCACCTGGGTGCCGTCGCTCACCTCGATCGCGAAGAGCTGGTTCGCGCCACCCTTGCGGATCGCGGCGGCGAACTCACGCGCCGGGAGCGCGATGTGCTTGGGCTTCTCGCCGTGGCCGTACAGCACGGCGGGCACCTTGCCGGCCCGGCGGGTACGACGGGCACCACCCTTGCCGAACTCGGTACGGGGCTCGGCGCTGATCTTTACCTCGGACACGGGGAAACTCCTGATGCTTCGCTGCGGCGGCTTGTCGTCTGGCGGTGCTGGGCGAGGGGCTCGCTGGGGCTCAAGGTCATGAACGACCGCCCGGAGCACCGCGTCGATGACGGCGCCTCCGTGCGGTGCTTTTCAGCAGCCCGCCGGGCACCCTCGCCGTGGCAACCGCACCAGTCTACCCGAGCGATTTCCGAGCCATCCGGCAGTCCCCGCATCTCCGCCGGCCACACCTCACCGGCCGACTTTCCCGCCGGGGGCGGCCGTCCGCGACGGCCGCCCCCGGCGGGCGCCGGAACTCAGCTCAGGCCACCGAAGAGGGTGGTCACGGAGCCGTCGTCGAAGACCTCCCGGATCGCCCGCGCCAACAGCGGGGCGATCGACAGCACCGTCAGCTTGTCGAGCTGCTTCTCGGGCGGCAGCGGCAGCGTGTTGGTCACCACGACCTCGCTGATCGGGCTGTTCTTCAGCCGCTCGGTCGCCGGGTCGGACAGCAGCGCGTGGGTGGAGGCCACCACGATCTCCGCCGCGCCCTGCTCCTTGAGGATGTCGGCGGCCTTCGTGATCGTGCCACCGGTGTCGATCATGTCGTCGACGATCAGGCAGACCCGGCCCTCGACCTCGCCGACCACCCGGTTCGCCACCACCTGGTTCGGCTTCAGCGGATCCCGGGTCTTGTGGATGAACGCCAGCGGGCAGCCACCCAGCCGGTCCGTCCACCGCTCGGCCACCCGCACCCGGCCCGAGTCCGGCGCCACTACCGTCATGGGCCGGCCCGCGTACTTGTGCTCCACGTACTCGGCCAGCACGTCCATGGCGAACAGGTGGTCCACCGGGCCGTCGAAGAAGCCCTGGATCTGCGCGGTGTGCAGGTCCACGGTCAGGATCCGGTTCGCGCCCGCCGTCTTCAGCAGGTCGGCCACCAGCCGGGCCGAGATCGGCTCCCGGCCGCGGTGCTTCTTGTCCTGCCGCGAGTACGGATAGAACGGCAGGACCACCGTGATCCGCTTGGCCGAACCACGCTTCAGCGCGTCGACCATGATCAGGGTCTCCATGACCCAGGTGTTGACCCCGTGCGTCACGGACTGCACCACGAAGGCGTCCGAACCGCGTACCGAGTCCTTGAAGCGCACGAAGATCTCGCCGTTGGCGAAATCGTACGAGTCGGAGGGCGTCGGCGCGACGCCGAGCACCTCACCGATCTCCTTGGCCAGCTCCGGAAAACCCCGTCCGGAGAAGAGCATCAGGCTCTTGCGGTTTTCGGCGACGATGCTGCCCATGGGCCCGTCTGCTCCCGTATGTCGGTGGTTCCCGGCGGCGGTGAGCCGGGGACTATTCGGTTGCAGTATCCCCCGCGTTCAC
Source organism: Micromonospora sp. A3M-1-15 (assembly GCF_024213425.1). Lineage (NCBI taxonomy): Bacteria > Bacillati > Actinomycetota > Actinomycetes > Micromonosporales > Micromonosporaceae > Micromonospora > Micromonospora sp. A3M-1-15. The sequence goes on from NZ_JANAVK010000001.1 coordinate 1,756,980, forward strand.
CGGTCCTCCCACGGTCTCCGGCCCCCCGTGGATTCAGTCACCTTCGCTTGCGGCTCCGCCGGATTCCGACGCACCCTCGCGGGCCCGCTGCGCCGCCTCGGCGGCCGCCGTGCCGGACCGCTTGCGCAGCACCCAACCCTCGACGTTGCGCTGCTGACCCCGCGCTACCGCCATGGCGCCCGGCGGCACATCCGCGATGATCACCGAGCCGGCAGCCGTGTACGCCCCGTCGCCCACCCGCACCGGCGCCACGAACATGTTGTCCGCCCCGGTACGCGCGTGACTGCCGATCGTCGTGTGGTGCTTCTTCACCCCGTCGTAGTTCACGAAGACCGTCGCCGCGCCGATGTTGCTGTGCTCGCCGATCGTCGCGTCACCCACGTACGACAGGTGCGGCACCTTCGAGCCCTCACCGATCGCGGCCTTCTTCGTCTCCACGAACGTGCCGACCTTCGCCTTGCGGCCCAGCCGCGACTCCGGCCGCAGGTACGCGTACGGCCCGACGCTGGCCTCCGGACCCACCTCGGCGCCCACCGCGTGGCTGCGCACCACGCTCGCGCCCGCGCCGACCGTGGTGTCCACGAGCGTGGTGTCCGGGCCGACAAGCGCCCCGGCGCCGACCACCGTGACGCCCTGGAGCTGGGTGTTCTGGTCGATCACCGCGTCCCGCTCGACGGTCACCGTCACGTCGATCCAGGTGGTGTGCGGGTCCAGGATGCTCACCCCGGTCCGCATCCAGCCCTCGTTCACCCGGTCCCGCAGCAGCCGCCGCAGCGCCGCCAGCTCGACCCGGTCGTTGCAGCCCAGCGTCTCCACGTGGTCGGCGGCGCAGTGCACCGCCACCGGCTCCCCCGCGTCCCGGAGCAGGCCGAAGACGTCGGTGAGGTACTCCTCGCCCTGGTCGTTGTCGGTGGAGAGCTTGCCCAGCGCGTCCCGCAGCCGCACCACGTCGAACGCGTAGATGCCCGCGTTGATCTCCCGCAGCGCACGCTGCTCCGGGGTGGCGTCACGCTCCTCGACGATCTGCGCCAGCCGCCCCTGCGCGTCCCGCACGATCCGGCCCAGGCCCGTCGGGTCGGGCACCTCGGCGGCCAGCACGGTCGCCGCCGCGCCGGCGCCCTCGTGCGCCTCGACCAGGGTCGCCACGGTCTCCGGCCGCAGCAGCGGCACGTCCCCGTTGATCACCACGACCGTGCCGGCGGCCTCCGGGACCGCGTCCAGCGCGATCCGCACCGCGTGCCCCGTGCCGAGCTGCTGCGCCTGGAGCACCGGGGTGGCCCCCGGGGCGACCTCGGCGAGGTGCGCGCCCACCTGGTCGGCGCCGTGGCCGACCACGACCACCGTGCGGTCCGCGCCCAGCGGCGCGGCCGCGGCCAGCACGTGACCGAGCAGGGTACGACCGAGCAGCGGGTGCAGCACCTTGGGCAGGGCCGACTTCATCCGCTTGCCCTCACCGGCGGCGAGCACGACAACGGTGCGGAGGTGGGGCTGGGGCACGACGTGGCTCCCGTCGGGACGGCGACAGTCTCGCGGCCATGCTAACCACGCGGCTCGCTGCAATTCGCATCCGGCCACACAAATGCCGTCATCACGCGTGCGATCCGACAGGGCGAGCTGGGGTGCCTGGATTCGAACCAGGAGCTCAAGGCTCCAAAGGCCTGCGGGTTGCCGTTACCCCACACCCCATTGCCGTGTCAAGACCTACGGCCCGTCATTTCGGGTCCGCGCATCCTCCGCGATCCGGAACAGCTCGGCGATCATACCTTCGATCCGCCAGTAGAGCGCGCGGCTGCGCGGCACGGTGATCACGAGGCAGCCGTGGTAGTCGTCGCCGGTGTTCCGGCGCACCGTGGTCGGGTTGTGCCGCTTGAGCACCGAGCGCCGGAACCGGTCCGGGGGCAGCCGGAGCCGTTCCGCCCACCACCGGACCGCCGCCTCCGCGTCGGCCGACTCATGGATGCTCACCCGGTAGGTCGGCACCGTCGGGTCGATGCCGCACACCTCGAGGAACCGGAGGAAGAGCGCCAGCAGGCCGGGGTCGCTGTTGACGAACTGCACCGTCACGGCCCGGCGCCACGGTTTCGACTTCGCCCCCTCGCACCAGTAGATCGCCGCGCCCAGCACCAGCAGGTCGCGTTCGTCGAGCCCGCCGACCACACCGGCGGCCCGCTCGTGTTCGGCGGCCTGGTCCGCGTCGCGCGCCTCCCGGTACGCGCCCCACCGCGCGTCCGTCATCGCCTTCGAATGCGCCCGTCGCTGCCGGGCCGTCGCCTCGTCCGGATTCAACGGCAGGTGCCGGACCCACTGGTAGGCCGTCGACTTTGCGACGCCGAGCTGCTCCGCGATCTCGTTGACCGACCGTCCCGCCGCCCGTAGCCGCTCCGCCTCGGCGCGCGTCGCGTCCCGGGCCCGGGGCCGCCGGGTCCACTCCGGCGGTGGCACGCCGCGCAACAGCGCGTACGCCCGGTCCCGGCCGATGCCCAGACGGGCCCGGATCTGCTGGACGGAGAGCTGTTCCTCGACGCGCAGGCGGCGCGCCTCGGCGGCGAGCGGGTCGGTCACACCCGCAGGTTAGGACGGGCGTACGACAGGCCCCCATCGACGGATCCACGTGTCCGCTGCGATCTAGCACGCTCCTGGTTACGGTGACGTAGGCGTAGCCCGCACCACTGGGAGGTGCCATGTCGACCACCCTGACCGGCCCGGACAGCGGGCCGAAGCCACTGACCCAGGGCCACCAGTCCCCCGGCATCCTGATCGCCCTGTGGGCCTTCGTGGTCGTCCCGTTCCTCGCCCTGCTGGCCGCCGTGCCGGTGGCCTGGGGCGGCTGGTTGGGCTGGACCGACCTGCTGGTGGCCGGGTTCTGGTACGTGTTGTCCGGCCTCGGCATCACCGTCGGCTACCACCGCTACTTCACCCACGGCTCGTTCAAGGCGAAACCCTGGCTGCGGGCCGTCCTGGCGGTGGCGGGCTCGTTCGCCGTGCAGGGCGAGATCATCCAGTGGGTGGCCGATCACCGGCGGCATCACGCCTTCTCGGACCAGGAGGGCGACCCGCACTCGCCGTGGCGGTTCGGGGAGAGCATCGGTGGGCTGGCCAAGGGGCTGTTCCACGCGCACGTAGGCTGGCTGTTCAACCGGGAGTTGTCGAACCGGGAGCGGTTCGCCCCGGACCTGCTGGCCGATCCGATCACCCGTCGCGTCGACCGGCTCTTCCCGGTGCTGGTGGTGGTCTCGGTGCTCGGGCCGGCGGCGATGGGCGGGCTGCTCACCGGGTCGTGGCAGGGCGCGCTTACCGCGTTCTTCTGGGGCGGGCTGGTCCGGATCGCGCTGCTGCACCACGTCACCTGGTCGATCAACTCGGTCTGCCACGTCTACGGGGAGCGCCCGTTCGCGGTGCGGCAGGGCGATCGGGCGTCGAACTTCTGGCCGTTGGCGTTGCTGTCGTTCGGGGAGAGCTGGCACAACCTGCACCACGCGGAGCCGACCAGCGCGCGGCACGGGGTGCTGCGGGGGCAGGTCGATCCGTCGGCGCGGGTGATCTGGCTGCTGGAGAAGGCGGGCGCGGCCTGGTCGGTGCGGTGGCCGAAACCGGAGCGGATCACGGCGAAGCTGGTGAAGCCGGGGCGGGTGCGCGGCCGGCCGGCGCGGTAACCGGTCGATCGACGCGGGCCGGGTTTGGCAGGATGGGCCGGGTGACCGACGTTCCCGGCAGCGACGCCAGCCCCGCCCGCCGGCGGGCCGTCCCGGCGGCGAAGCCTTCCCGGGTACGGATGTCCGCGACCCAGCGGCGCGAGCAGTTGATCTCGATCGCCCGGCAGATCTTCGCCGAGCGCGGGTTCGACGCGACCTCGATCGAGGAGGTGGCGGCCCGGGCGAAGGTGTCCAAGCCGGTGGTCTACGAGCACTTCGGTGGCAAGGAGGGGCTCTACGCGGTGGTGGTGGACCGGGAGGTCCGTTCGCTGCTGGACCGGATCACCACGGCGTTGACGGCGGGGCATCCGCGGGAGTTGCTGGAGCAGGCGGCGTTGACCCTGCTGACGTACATCGAGGAGGAGACCAGCGGGTTCCGGGTGCTGGTCCGGGAGTCGCCGCTGATGTCGGCGACGGGCAACTTCAGCAGCGTGATGAACGACGTGGCGCATCAGGTGGAGCACATCCTGGGCGCGGAGTTCTCCAGCCGGGGTTACGACCCGAAGCTGGCGGAGCTGTACTCGCAGGCGCTGGTGGGCATGGTGGCGTTGACCGGGCGCTGGTGGCTGGAGGTGCGCAAGCCGCGGAAGGAGACGGTGGCGGCGCACCTGGTGAACCTGGCCTGGAACGGCCTGTCGCACCTGGAGGCGAAGCCGGGTCTGATCACGGTGCGCAAGCGGGGCTGAGCCGGCTCAGCGGTGGGCGTCGGCGACGGGGTGTTCGCGGCGGCGCCGCTCGTCGGCGGCGTGCTCGTCCGTGCCGACCTTGTCGTAGAGGCCGGTGGCGAGCAGGATCAGCCCGAACACCAGCGAGATGAGAACGGTGGACATCGAGAAGTTGAGGAAGTTCGCCGACGTCTGCAGCACGGCCATCATGAGGATGCCGGTGACCAGGAAGACCGCCCCGGCGGTCAGGTTCATGTAGTGGCCCAGGTTGCCGCGGCGGGACGCGCCGATCAGCAGGAAGGCGCCGAACACCACGGAGACCAGGGCGAACGCCAGGTTGGTGCGGAGGCCGAGGGCCGTGGTGTTCTCCCGGCTGAAGAGCCCGTTGCCCCAGGTCTCGAAGACCCCCCAGACGCCGAAGACCAGGATGTAGAGGCCGATGAGCCCGGACAGCACCCGGTAGAGCGGCCGTGCGGGGTGGTTCACCGGGAAGTGCGCCATGGGAGCCTCCGGTCGGCTGACTGATTTGGCGCAATTGTCCCCCGAGTTGCCGCTCCCGTCCCCGGAAAACGCCGAAGGCCCGGCGGACGCCGGGCCTTCGGGGGTGGACTCGCGGGTCAGAGCACCAGCCGGGCCTTCTGCCAGGCCTCGTGCTCGTCGTCGGTGCCGACCTTGCCGTACATGCCGACCATCAGGAGCACCAGCGAAAGGGTGAGCACCACGATGTCGGTCATGATCGAGAAGTTGAAGATGTTGGCGTCGGTGTGCAGGAACGCCAGCTCGGCCAGGCCGAGGACCATCAGGGCGTAGGCCAGCCACTGGTTGATCGCCACGTCGAGGTTGCGGCCGATCGCGGTGCCGACCAGGATCGCGGCGCCGAGCAGGATGGCGAGCATCGAGAAGCCGAGGTTGGTGCCCTGGCCGAGGATCTTGGTGTCGTCCTGGGCGAGGACGTCGTTGCCGGCGCTGGCGATGATGCCGAGCACGCCGAACACGACGAAGTACAGACCAACGAGCCCGCCGATCGCCCGGTAGACAGGCCGCGCGGGGTGGTTGACGGGGGTGTGGGCCATCTCTGCGTCTCCAAGACCGAACGGGAAAGGGGTCGCCTGCGATTGTCCCGTACGCCCGGAAGTGACGCCGCACACCCCCCACCCCGGTCGGGTCAGCCGGCCGGCAGCTCCTCGGCGAGGGCCAGCCAGGTCTCCTCGGTGCGGTCCCGCTCGGCGCGGACCTCCTTGAGCTGGGCGTCCAGCTCGGCGACCTTCGCGTAGTCGGTGGCGTTGGCGGCGAGCTGCTCGTGCAGCGTCGCCTCCTTCTGTTCCAGCTTGGCGATCTGGCGTTCCAGCCGGCTGAGTTCCTTCTTGGCGGTGCGTACCTCGGCGGCGGACAGACCCTCGCGGGCCGGGCCGGCCGTGGCCGGGGTGAGGTCGGCGGGCGCCGGGCCGCCGCCCGCGGCGGCACGGGCCAGGTACTCGTCGACCCCGCCGGGGAGGTGCACCAGCCGGCCGTCGCCGAACATCCCGTACGCGACGTCGGTGACCCGCTCGATCAGGTAGCGGTCGTGGCTGGCCACCACGATGGTGCCGGGCCAGGAGTCGAGCAGGTCCTCCAGCGCGGCGAGGGTGTCGGTGTCCAGGTCGTTGGTGGGCTCGTCGAGGAGGAGCACGTTGGGCTCGCCGGCGAGCAGCCGCAGCATCTGGAGCCGCCGGCGCTCGCCGCCGGAGAGGTCGCTGACCGGGGTCCAGAGCCGCCGGTCGTCGAACCCGAAGACCTCGGCGAGCTGGGCGGCGCTGATCTCGCGGTCACCGAGTTGCACGCGCCGGGCCACCTCCTCGACGGCTTCGAGGACGCGCAGCTGGCCGGGGAGTTCGGCGAGTTCCTGGGAGAGGAACGCGGGGCGTACGGTCTGCCCGGCGGCGAACCGGCCGCCGTCGGGGCGGGTCACCCCGGCCAGCATCCGCAGCAGGGTGGTCTTGCCGGCGCCGTTGCGGCCCAGGATGGCGACCCGGTCGCCGGGGCCGACCTGCCAGGTGACGTCGTGCAGGATCTCCTTCGGGCCGGCGTGCAGGGTGACCTGGTCGAGGTCGTACACCTGCTTGCCGAGCCGGGCGGTGGCGAGCCGTTGCAGCGACATGGTGTCGCGGGGTTCCGGCACGTCGGCGATCAGCGCGTTGGCGGCGTCGATCCGGAACTTCGGCTTGGAGGTCCGGGCGGGGGCGCCCCGGCGCAGCCAGGCGATCTCCTTGCGGAGCAGGTTCTGCCGGCGGGCCTCGGTGGCGGCGGCGACCCGCTGCCGCTCGACCCGGGCCAGGGTCCAGGCGGCGAAGCCGCCCTCGTAGGCCCGGACGGTCTGGTCGGCGACCTCCCAGGTGGTGGTGCAGACGGCGTCGAGGAACCAGCGGTCGTGGGTGACCACGACGAGCGCGCCCTTGCGGGTGACGAGGTGCCGGGCCAGCCAGTCGACGCCGCCGACGTCGAGGTGGTTGGTGGGCTCGTCGAGGATGAGCAGGTCGGCGTCGCGGACCAGCAGGGCGGCGAGGGCGACGCGGCGGCGTTCGCCGCCGGACATCGTCCCGACGGGCGCGTCGAGGCCGAGGTGGGGCATGCCGAGGCCGTCGAGGATGGCCCGGACACCGGCGTCGCCGGCCCACTCGTGCTCGGCGCCCATGCTCTCGCCGAGCCAGGCGGTGCCGAGCACCACGTCCCGGACGGTGGCCTCGGGGGCCAGGGTCAGGCTCTGCGGCAGCCAGGAGACGCGCAGGTCGCGGCGGTGGGTGACCCGGCCGTCGTCGGGGTCCTCCTGCTTGGTGAGCAGGCGCAGCAGGGTGGACTTGCCGGCGCCGTTGAGGCCGACCACGCCGACCCGGTCGGCGTCGTCGAGGCCGAGCGAGACGTCGGTGAGCAGTGGCCCGGCGGCGCCGTACCCCTTGGACACCCGGTCCAGGTTGACGATGTTGGCCACGGACCCACCTTTCATGATCAAGGGCGCCCCGGTGCCCGGGACGCCCACCTCAAGGGTACGCGGACCGGGCCGGCGGGCCGGCGGGGCTCAGACGACGCGGGCGCCGGCGACCGGGCCGTGCGCGACCCGGGCCTCCCGGCAGACGCCGGCGGCCGTGAGGTCGGCGGCGATCCGCCCGGCGTGTGCCTCGTCGGTGGCGAGGAAGACGCAGGTCGGGCCGGAGCCGGAGACGAGCCCGGCGAGCGCACCGGCCGCCTCCCCCGCCTTGAGCGTCTCGGCCAGCGACGGGCGCATGGTCAGCGCGGCGGCCTGGAGGTCGTTGCCGAGGGCGGCGGCGAGCACCCGGGGGTCGCGCTGGCGCAGCGCGCCGAGCAGCCCGTCGGTGCTGCCCAGCGGCTCGCCGGCGGTGCCGGCGTCGCGGAGCCGGTCCAGCTCCCGGTAGGCGGCCGGGGTGGAGAGGCCGCCGTCGGCGACGGCCACCACCCAGTGCCAGGAGGTGGGGCGGGCCAGCACCGGGCTGACCGCCTCGCCGCGGCCGGTGCCGAGCGCGGTGCCGCCGTGGATCAGGAACGGCACGTCGGAGCCCAGGTCGGCGGCGATGCCGGCCAGTTCGTCGCGGGACAGCCCGGTGCCCCAGAGCGCGTCGCAGGCGACCAGCGCGGCGGCCGCGTCGGCGCTGCCGCCGGCCAGCCCGCCGGCGAGCGGGATCTGCTTGCGGAGGTGCAGCCGGGCGTGCGGCAGGACACCCGCGTAGCCGGCGAGGGCGTGTGCGGCCCGGATCACCAGGTTGGTGTCGTCCAAGGCCAGCTCGCCGGCGCCCTCGCCCTCCATGGTGAGGGCGAGGGTGTCGCCCCGGCGGGCGGTCAGCTCGTCGTAGATGGAGATCGCGTGGTAGACGGTGTTCAGCTCGTGGTAGCCGTCCCGGCGCAGCGGCCCCACCCCGAGGTGCAGGTTGACCTTCGCCGGCACCCGCACCTTCACCGGGCCGCTGGCCCCGCGCCGCTGCCCGTCCTCGTCGTCCGGTCGCCAGGCCTCGGTCACGGGGCGATGTCCCGCGGGCGCAGGCGGATGTCGAACGGCTTCTGCACGGTCAGCTCCTCGGCGGGGTCGGCAACGGCGCCAGCCTAACGGGCGGCGGCCGGGGCGGCCGGGGCCGACGCGGCGATGGCGGCGAACTGCTCCACGGTGAGTGACTCGCCGCGGGCGCCGGGGTCGACGCCGGCGGCGGTGAGCGCCGCGGCGGCCCGGTCCGCGCCGCCGGCCCAGCCCGCGAGGGCGGCGCGCAGGGTCTTGCGGCGCTGCGCGAACGCCGCGTCGACCACGGCGAAGACGGCCTGCCGGGGTACGTCGGCGCGGGGCGGCTCACGCCGGGTGAAGGCGACCAGACCGGAGTCGACGTTCGGCACCGGCCAGAAGACGTTCGGCGGGACCTTGCCGGCGGCCCGGGACCGGGCGTACCAGGCGAGCTTGACCGACGGGATGCCGTACACCTTGGAGCCGGGACCGGCGACGAGCCGGTCGGCGACCTCCTTCTGCACCATCACGAGGCCGTGCCGCAGGGTGGGCAGTTCGGCGAGCAGGTGCAGCACCACCGGCACGGCCACGTTGTACGGCAGGTTCGCCACGAGTGCGGTCGGCGCCGGGTCGGCCAGTTCGCCGGCGGTGACCCGCAGGGCGTCGCCGGGGTGCACGGTGAGCCGGGCGGCGTCCGGGCCGGCGAACCGGGCGGCGGTCTCCGGCAGCGCGGCGGCCAGGGCGGGGTCGAGTTCCACGGCGTGCACGTGCGCGGCCACCGGCAGCAGGGCCAGGGTGAGCGAGCCGAGCCCGGGGCCGACCTCCAGCGCCACGTCGTCCGGGGCGAGCCCGGCGGTGGTGACGATCCGGCGGACCGTGTTCGGGTCGTGCACGAAGTTCTGGCCGAGCTTCTTGGTCGGCGACACGCCGAGCCGCGCGGCGAGTTCCCGGATCTCCGCCGGGCCGAGGAGACCGGTCACGCCGGGCATCCTTTCACCACGGCCCGAAGGCGCGCTCGCCGGTCGCGGAGATCGCCGCGCAGAGCTCGTCGAGGTCGGTCCCCGTGGTGTCGGCCAGGAACCGGACGGTCAGCGGGATCAGGTAGGAGGCGTTGGGCCGCCCCCGGTGCGGCATGGGGGTGAGGTACGGCGCGTCGGTCTCCACCAGCAGCTGCCCGGGCGGGGTGACCGCGGCGGCCTCGCGCAGGGCCGTCGCGCTGCCGAAGGTGACCGTGCCGGCGAAGCTGAGCAGGTAGCCGCGGCGGACGCACTCACGGGCGAAGTCGGCGTCGCCGGAGAAGCAGTGCAGGACCACGGTGTCCGGCGCGCCCTCGTCGTCGAGGATCCGCAGCACGTCGGCGTGTGCGTCCCGGTCGTGGATGACCAGCGCCTTGCCGTGGCGCTTGGCGATGGCGATGTGCGCCCGGAAGCTCTCCTCCTGCGCGGCCCGCCCCTCGTCGCCGGTGCGGAAGAAGTCCATCCCGGTCTCGCCGATGCCACGGACCCGGCTCCGGCCGGCGAGGGCCTCGATCTCGCGCAGCGCCTCGTCCAGCTCGGCCAGGCGGGGCGCCTCGTTCGGGTGCAGCGCCACGGTGGCCAGCACCGCGCCGTAGCGCTCGGCGACGTCGGCGCTCCACCGGGACGACTCGACGTCGACGCCGACCTGCACCAGCCGGTCGACGCCGACCCCGGCGGCCACCGCGATGGCCGCCGCCACCGGGTCGTCGGCGGGGCCGCCGGGAACCCCAGCCTCGCTGACCGTGATGTCCAGGTGGGTGTGGCTGTCCAGCACGGGCACCGCGAGCGCCTCCGGGGCGGGCGGGAACTCGCCGGCCCGGCGGGCGGCGCGCTGCTTGCGGGTTTCGGTCTGCTCACTCATCGCGGCCAGCATCACACACCCTGGGCGGCCGGCGTTTCCCGACCGCCATCGACTGTTCACGTGCGCAACATCTGCCGCGCCTACGGTCCGGGGCGTGACCGTCACTCCCCAGGCCAGCGGGGCCGCCTCCGAGCGGACCGGGCTGCGCGTGACGTACGACGGCCGCGTCCACCCGGCGGAGGAGATCGCCCGGGGCGCGGCGTACGAGCTGTTCAGCGCCGAGGAGGCGCCCGGCTTCGAGTGGGCGCCCCGGCCCGGGGTGGCGTACCCGTGGCGGAGGTTCGTGCACGTCACCGAGGTGAGTGCCGTGCACGGCGCGGCCGAGCCGACCGAGGACCTCGACCCGCCGCTGCTGATGCCGCTGCACCGCGAGCACGGCTGGGCGTACCTGCACCAGCTCAGCCAGCAGCCGGGCGCGGCCGGCGACCCGATGCTCACGGCGGTGCGCGGCTCGGCGCTGATCCGGCCGGGCACCCGGATGGTGAAGGTGCTCTCCGCCCGCCAGCTCGCCGGCTACGTGCGGGGCTGGCTGCCGCACGGCTTCTGCCACCGGGAGCACGACGTGGCGCACCTGCGCACCCCGGCGGGGATGGCGGTGCTGCGCGGCGACTCCGAGGGCGGCGACGTGGCGTACGCGCTGCGCTGGCGCGCCACCGACCCGGCCGACTACGACGTGCCGGTCGGCCCGGCGCACCAGGGGCTGACCGCGCTGCCGCCGCGGGACCGGCTCGGGCCGCCGGTGCTGGGCACCGGCTTCGTGCCGAGCAACGCCCAGCTGATCCCGGAGTTCGTGACCCGCGACTTCGCCGACCTGCCGATGCCGGCGAACGCCGCCCTGCTCGCCTACCCGGCGGAGGGCGTGGAGGTGGTGCTCTACACCTACCAGGCCGAGCAGCGGGGCTGGCTGCGCATGGTCGGCCCGCAGTGGCGGCACCTGCTCGCCGCGGTGCCCGGCCTCTCCCCCGACCAGGAGTACGTGCCGACCGGCGACGCGCCCCGCTCGACCCAGCTCGTCGGCGCGTACGGGGGCGCCGACTACGAGGCGGTGGCCGACCTGCCCGGCGGGTTCCGCGTCCTCGCCATGACCCGGGCGGCCCGCTACCCGGTGGAGTCGGCGGCCCGCCGGCTGCGCTACGCGAACTGGCGCGGGGTGCCCTGCCTGGTGCTCCGGGAGGAGGCGGGCTGGCTGCGGCTGCGGCTGTGCCGGCCGGATCCGGACGCGGTGGTCGCGACCGGGGCGCAGTGCCACGAGCGGGGCGTCTACGAGACCTGGGCGCCGGGCGCGGAACTGACCGACGACCGGGTCGTGGACCTGCCGTACCGGACGGCATAACCGGGGCCGGGCCGGGAAAGCGCGGGCGTCCTAGACGCACCGCAAGGGGAGAGCCCGACATGCCTTTCGTCACCGTCGGTACGGAGAATTCCGCGCCCATCGACCTCTACTACGAGGATCACGGTTCCGGCCAGCCGATCGTCCTGATCCACGGCTTCCCGTTCAACGGGGCGACCTGGGAGAAGATGTCCGGCCCGCTGCTCGCGGCCGGCTACCGGGTGATCACGTACGACCGGCGCGGGTTCGGCAACTCCGCCCAACCGGCGTTCGGCTACGACTACAACACCTTCGCGGCCGACCTCGACGTGCTGATGACCGAGCTGGACCTGCGCAACGCGATCCTCATCGGGCATTCGATGGGCACCGGTGAGGTGACCCGCTACCTGGGCGCGTACGGGTCGGACCGGGTGGACCGGGCGGTGCTGATGGCCCCGCTGGCGCCGTTCCTGCTGAAGACGGCCGACAATCCGGAAGGGGTCGACAAGAGCCTGTTCGACGGGTTCCAGAAGGCGATCATCCAGGACCGGTTCGCGTACCTGACCCAGTTCTGCGACGCGTTCTTCAACTACAGCGAGAACAAGGGCAGATGGGTGAGCGAGGAGGCGTACCGGGCGCACTGGCAGATCGGCGCGCAGGCGTCGGCGAAGGGCACCTACGACAGCGTCGACGCGTGGCTCACCGACTTCCGGGGCGACCTGCCGAACATCAACATTCCGGTGCTGATCATCCAGGGCGACAAGGACAACGTGCTGCCGTACCCGGTGACGGGCCAGCGGTTGCAGCACATGCTGCCCGACTGCCGGATGATCACTTTGAAGGGTGCGCCGCACGGCACGCCGTGGACCCACCCCACCGAGGTCAACCAGGCGATCATGGAGTTCATCGGCGCGCCGAAGATGGCCCGCGCCTGACCCACCGACGACGGCGGCCCCGGGGACACCCCGGGGCCGCGTCGTGCGTCGGGCAGCTCAGCCGGCCAGCCGGGCCAGCTCCTCGTCGACGATGGACGGGTCGAGCTTGCGGAACACCGGCTTCGGCGCCGCGAGCGGCCGGCCCGCCTCCAGCGGTACGGACTCCCAGCGCGCCCCGACCGTGTAGTCGCCGGTCAGCACCGGGTACGCCGGCCCGCCGTCGAGGTCCTCGACCTCCTCGAGCACCGGCATCGGGGCGTGCACACCGGTGCCGCCGAGCAGCTCGTGGACCTTCTGCGCGGAGTGCGGCAGGAACGGGGTGAGCAGCGTGTTGGCGTCGCTGACCACCTGGAGGGCGACGTGCAGGATGGTGCCCATCCGGGGCTTGTCGTCCTCGCCCTTGAGCTTCCAGGGCGCCTGATCGGACAGGTACTTGTTGGCCTCGGCGACGACCTTCATGGCCTCGCCGATGGCCTGCTTCTGCCGGTGCCGGGCGATGAGGTCGCCGACGGTGCCGAAGCCCGCCTTCGCGGTCTCCAGCAGGGCCCGGTCGGCCTCGGTGAGCCCGGCCGGGTCGACCGGCGGGATCGCGCCGAAGTTCTTCGCGGCCATCGACACCGAGCGGTTGACCAGGTTGCCCCAGCCGGCGACCAGCTCGTCGTTGTTGCGGCGGAGGAACTCCGACCAGGTGAAGTCGGTGTCGTTGCTCTCCGGGCCGGCCGCGGCGATGAAGTAGCGCAGGGCGTCGGCGTCGTACCGCTCCAGGAAGTCCCGCACGTAGATGACCACCTTGCGGGAGGAGGAGAACTTCCGCCCCTCGATGGTCAGGTACTCGCTGGACACCACCTCGGTGGGCAGGTTGAGCCGGCCGAGCGCGCCCGGCTCGCCGTCCCGGGAGCCCTCGCCGGAGTAGCCGCCGAGCAGCGCCGGCCAGATCACCGAGTGGAAGACGATGTTGTCCTTGCCCATGAAGTAGTAGCCGCGGGCGTCCTTCCCCTCGGCGTCGGCGGACCACCACTTCCGCCAGGCCTCCGGGTCGCCGGTGCGGCGGGCCCACTCGATGGACGCGGACAGGTAGCCGATGACCGCGTCGAACCAGACGTAGATCCGCTTGTCGGGCCGGTCGCGCCAGCCGTCGAGCGGGATGGGCACGCCCCACTCCAGGTCCCGGGTGATGGCCCGGGGCTGGAGGTCGTCGAGCAGGTTGCGCGAGAACCGGAGCACGTTGGGGCGCCAGCCCTCCCGGCTGTCCAGCCACTGCCGCAGCGCGTCGGCCAGGGCGGGCAGGTCCAGGAAGAAGTGCTCGGTCTCCACGAACTCCGGCGTCTCGCCGTTGATCTTCGACTTGGGGTTGATCAGGTCGATCGGGTCGAGCTGGTTGCCGCAGTTGTCGCACTGGTCGCCGCGGGCGCTGTCGTAGCCGCAGATCGGGCAGGTGCCCTCGATGTAGCGGTCGGGCAGGGTCCGGCCGGTGGACGGGGAGATCGCCCCCGTGGTGACCTTGGGGACGATGTAGCCGTTGCGGTGCAGACCCTCGAACAGCTCCTGCACCACGGCGTAGTGGTTGCGGGTGGTGGTCCGGGTGAACAGGTCGTACGACAGCCCCAGCGCCCGCAGGTCCTCGGCGATCACCCGGTTGTACCGGTCGGCCAGCTCGCGCGGGGTGACCCCCTCGGCGTCGGCCTGCACCTGGATCGGGGTGCCGTGCTCGTCGGTGCCGGAGACCATGAGCACGTCGTGACCGGCCATCCGCATGTACCGGGCGAAGACGTCGGAGGGAACGCCGAATCCGGATACGTGGCCGATGTGGCGCGGGCCGTTGGCGTAGGGCCAGGCGACCGCGGCGAGAACGTGACTCATGAGCGCCAAGCCTAGTGATTGCTCCGGGCCACCCGCGAACCAATAGGGCGCGTCCCACCGGCCGCACCCGGCCGCACGTCCGATTTGTCGCCGACACGCGGCCTGAGCTGCCCGGCTGGCCCGGCCCACCGGTGTCAAATGAACGGCGTGACCAGCAGACCAGCGGCGCCCGGGCCGGGCGGGTCCTCCGCGCCGGCGGCCGGGGAGACCGCGCGGCGCATCCCGGCGCGCGGCGCGTCGGTCGCCCCCCAGCCCCGGCAGGACCCGGCCGACCCGCCGGTGGAGGTGGAGCCGACCACCGGGGCGCCGGTGGACACCGTCCCGCGCCGGGTGCCGGTCCGGCAGCCGCGCTGGCACCGGCGTTCCGCGTCGGCGGACGGCGGCGCCGCCTGGGCGCCGATCGAGGAGGTGCACTGGGACGGCACCCCGCTGCGGGAGGAGCCGCAGCGGCGGGCCGCCCGCTGGCCGCGCCGCCGGGCGGCGTCCCGGCGCGAGCGGCCGGTCCGTCCCCCGGACCCGGTCACCGGCCTGTCCGTGCTGCTGTCGCTGACCCTGCTTGCCGCGTTCTTCGCCTGGGTGAGCGCCGGGCCGTTCTGGCTGGCCGTGGGACACGGGACGAGCGGCACGGCGGTGATCACCGACTGCACCGGCGGCGGGCTGACCCAGCGCTGCCGGGGGCTCTTCCTGGCCGACGGCCAGCGCTTCCTGGCCCACGGTGTCCGGGTCAGCGGGGTCCCGGCCGAGCGCAGCGCCACCGGCTCGGTGCTGCCCGCCCGGATGACCGGGCCGGCCGGCCGCACCGCCTACGCCGACGCCGGCGCCGGCCGGCACCTGCGCTGGCTGCTCGGGCTGCTGCTGGTGACCGGCTGCGCCGCGGGCATCGCCCGGTGGACCGGCGCGACCCGGCTGCCGGACCCCCGGCAACGCCGTTGGGCGGTGGGCGTGGCGCTGGCCGGCCCGCTGCTGATCACCGTCGGCTTCCTGGGCGCGGCCTGGTAGCCCGCGGTCAGCTGTGCACGACCGTGTAGACCTCGCGGCGGCGCAGCCCGAACTCGGTGGCGACCTCGGTGACGGCGTCGCGCCGGGACAGCCCGGCCGCCTCCCGCGCGGCGACCGCGGCGCGCAGCGTGTCGTCGTCGGGCCGGACGGCCGCGGCCGGCGGCGCCCCGGCCACGACCAGGGTGATCTCGCCGCGCGGCTCGCCCGCCGCGGCCCACTCGGCCAGCTCGCCGAGCGGCCGGCGGACCACCTCCTCGTACGTCTTGGTCAGCTCGCGGCAGAGCGCGGCGGGCCGGTCCGGGCCGAACGCCTCGGCCAGGTCGGCCAGCGCCCCGGCGATCCGGTGCGGCGCCTCGAAGAGCACCAGGGTGCGCTCCTCGGCGGCGAGCGCGCGGAGCCGGGACCGGCGGGCGCCGGGCGTGCGGGGCAGGAAGCCCTCGAAGCAGAACCGGTCGCAGGGCAGCCCGGACAGCGCCAGGGCGGTGGTCACCGCGCTCGGCCCGGGGGCCGCGGTGACCGGGATCCCGGCATCGAGGGCGGCCCGGACCAGCCGGTAGCCGGGGTCGGAGACGCTGGGCATGCCGCCGTCGGTGACCAGCGCGATCGTGTAGCCGGCGGCCAGCACGTCGACCAGTTCCGGGGTCCGGCGCTCCTCGTTGCCCTCGAAGTAGGAGACGATCCGGCCGGGCACGGTCACCGCGAGGTCCCGGGCCAGCCGGGTGAGCCGGCGGGTGTCCTCGGCGGCGACCACGTCGGCGGTGGCGAGCACCTCCCGGAACCGGGCGGACGCGTCGGCCGGGTTGCCCAACGGCGCGCCGAGCAGCACCAGGCGGCCAACCTCGGACATTTCACCCACGACGTGCGCTCCTTCATCGACGGCCGTACCAATCTCGGAGACGACGGGCGCCACCGGGCACCTTCGCAGCCTACGATCGCCGGGTGACGAGTGCGTCGACAGCACAGAGCGCGAACGCGGGCGGGTCCGCCGACGATGCGGCCGCCGCCGACCGGGCCGCCGGCCCCGCGACGAGCGGTGGCCGCGGCCGGATCCCGGCCGTCGTCCGGCGACGGCTCGACACGGTCGACGCCCACCTCGGCCGGGGGCAGGCGTGGCTGGCCACCGGCGTCGTGGTGGCGATCGCGGCGATCCTGCGCTTCGTCGGGCTGAGCGGCCCCAACGGGAAGATCTTCGACGAGATCTACTACGCCCGCGACGCGTACGGGCTGATCGACCGCGGCGTCGAGTGGAACTACAAGGACAACGGCCCGTCATACGTGGTGCACCCGCCGCTGGGCAAGTGGCTCATCGGCCTCGGCGAGTGGGCCTTCGGCTACCAGGACGCGGAGACGAAGATCTCCGTGCCGGGGCACCTCATGACCACCGCCCCGGAGTTCGGCTGGCGCTTCGCGGCGGCCGTCGCCGGCACCCTGTCGGTGCTGCTGCTGGTCCGGATCGGCCGGCGGATGTTCCGGTCGACGACGTTGGGCTGCGCGGCCGGGCTGCTGCTCGCCCTGGACGGCTTCCACTTCGTGCTCTCCCGCACCGCGCTGCTCGACATCTTCCTGCTGCTGTTCGTGCTGGCCGCGTTCGGCGCCCTGGTGCTCGACCGGGACGCCCGGCGGCGGCGCTGGACCCGGGCGCTGGAGGCGGGGCTCGACCCGTCGCTGCCGGGGCGGGCCGGCCGGCCGCCGTCGACCTGGCGGGACTGGCCGTGGTGGCGGCTGGCCGCCGGGGTGCTGCTCGGCTGCGCCTGCGCGGTGAAGTGGAGCGGCCTCTACTTCGTCCCGGCCTTCGCGCTGCTGGTGCTCCTCTGGGAGGTCGGCGTCCGCCGCTCGGCCGGGGTCCGCCGCCCGTGGCGGGACGCCCTGCTGGACGAGCTGCCGTGGCTCCTGGCGGCCGGTGTGCTGATGGTCGTCACCTACGTGCTCACCTGGTCGGGCTGGCTGCTCGGCGACGACGGCTACTACCGCCTGGCCAGCCGCTACCCGAACACCCCGGGCCTGAGCGACACCCCGGTCATCGGGCCGCTGATCAACCTGTGGGAATACCACAAGGCCGCGTACGGCTTCCACACCCAGCTCGACGACCCGCACAAGTACCAGTCGTGGCCGTGGCAGTGGCTGCTGCTCGGCCGGCCGGTCGCCTTCTACTGGTCCGGCGACGGCAACTGTGGCGCGCCGAGCTGCGCCTCGGAGATCCTGCTGCTGGGCACCCCGCTGCTCTGGTGGTCGTTCCTGCCGGCGCTGGCCGCGACGGTCTGGCTCGGGCTGGCCCGGCGTGACTGGCGGGCCGGGGCGATCCTGCTCAGCGTGGCCGCCGGCCTGCTGCCCTGGTTCTGGTTCGCCCTCGACGGCCGGACGATGTTCTCCTTCTACGCCGCGCCGGCGGTGCCGTTCCTGGTGCTGGCGGTGGTCTACGTGCTCGGCGCGATCATCTCGCCCGCCCCGGCCGTCGGCACGGCGGCGCCGCCGAGCGCCGACGACACCTCCGACCGCCGGCTGGTGGGCGGGATCATCGCGGGCGCCTACGTGCTGCTGGTCGCCCTCTGCTTCGGCTACTTCTACCCGATCTTCGTGGGCCGCCTGATGGCCTACGCGGACTGGTCCGCCCGGATGTGGTTGGACGGTCGCTGGATCTGACCGGCGCGGACCCGGCGGGTGCCCCCGCCGGGTCGGAAAACCGATTGCGATCACGGGCCGGCCCGTTGCCGGTGGCAGGGACCCGGGGCTACGAAAAAGCGCGCCCCGATCGCCTGCCACGGGGGAAGCGGGCGATTGGGGCGCGCAAGACAGAGCTTAACCACAGTGCGGCACTGGCACAACGGGTCGAGCCCGGTCAGATTTCCGACGAATGCGCCACCCCACAAATGGTTTACATCGGGCACCTTACGGTGGGTCACGCAGGGAAAACATTACGAGTTCCTTACCATCCGCCGCCGCACCAGCGAACCGCCGCGCAACACCTGATCATGCCACCTGTTGCATCGACCGTCCTCGATCATCCGACCCGGATGATCTTCCATTGTGGATCTCACTACACTTCGCCCGGTGATCAACAAGAGACGATCGACGGCCGTCCTGCTCGGACTGCTGGCGACGACCGCGCTGATCGGTACGCCGCCCGCCGCGGCCGACGACGAGACCGCCGAACCCCCCGCCGAGCCGCCGAAGGTCGAACTGGTTCTGGACGTCAGCGGCTCGATGCGGGCCCGGGACATCGACGGCCGCAGCCGGATCTCCGTCGCCCAGCAGGCGTTCAACGAGGTGGTCGACGCGCTGCCGGACGAGACCCAGCTCGGCATCCGGGTGCTCGGCGCCACCTACCGCGGCAAGGACAAGAAACAGGGCTGCCTGGACACCCAGCAGATCGTGCCGGTCGGTCCGGTGGACCGTACGCAGGCCAAGGCCGCCGTCGCCACGCTGCGCCCGACCGGCTTCACCCCGGTGGGGCTGGCGCTCCGCTCCGCCGCGCAGGACCTGGGCACCGGCAGCACCGCCCGCCGGATCGTGCTGATCACCGACGGCGAGGACACCTGCGCCCCGCCCGACCCCTGCGAGGTGGCCCGTGAGCTGGCCGCCCAGGGCACCAGGCTGGTCGTCGACACGCTCGGCCTGGCCCCCGACGAGAAGGTCCGCCGGCAACTGCTCTGCATCGCCGGGGCGACCGGCGGCACCTACACCGCGGCGCAGAGCGCCGACGAGCTGACCGGGCGGATCAAGCAGCTGGTGGACCGGGCCCGGGACACGTACACCGCCACGCCGACCGTGGTCGGCGGGTCGGCCGGGTGCGACAACGCGCCGCTGCTCGCCCCCGGCGTCTACACCGACCGGGAGGCGTTCGCCGAGCACCGCTGGTACCGGGTGCCGGTGCGCCCCGGGCAGGAGCTGCGCGCCTCGGTGAGCGTCGCGCTGGACCGCCCGGTCAACCCCGACTACGGCGTGCTGCTGCGGGCCACCGCGCCGGACGGGCGGGAACTCGTCCGGGGGGTGGACGCCGGCAGCGGGCGTACCGACGTGGTGTCGGCCGGGCTGCGCTTGTCGGCCGCCGAGGAGGCGAGCCCCGCCCCCGCCCCGAGCGGGGTGCAACCCGCGCGGACCGTCTGCCTGGTGGTCAGCAACTCGTTCGCCCCGCGCCCCGGCACGCAGGCCACCCCGGGCATGCCGGTGGAGCTGACCGTGGACGTGGTCGCCGCGTCCCCCGCCCCGGACGGACCGGACCTCGGCCGGGGCTGGGCGCTGCTGCTCCTGCTCACCCTGGCCGGGCTGGTCACCGGGCTCGTCGCCGGGCTGCTCACCCGCTGGTGGGTGGCCACGTGGAGGGAGAACTGAGGATGCGTACGCTGATCCGCTCCGCGGCGGCGCTGGCCGCCGCCGGGCTCGCCCTCACCCCGGGGGCCGCCGCGGCCGCGCCGACCCCGTCACCGGGCGCGGCCACCGTCACCAAGGCCGGCACCTCGTTCCTGACCGCCACCACGATCACCCCCGGCCAGCCGGTCCGGGTGGACGCCTCCACCGGCGACCACCTCTACTGGTCGTTCCGCGCCGAGGCGGGCCAGGTCCACGAGGTCACCGCCACGGTCTCCTTCGCCAAGGCGCGCACCGGCGCGTCCACCTGGACCGTCGACGTCTTCGACGGGCTGCGCCGCCGCCAGGCGTGCACGGCCGGCGCGCAGACCCCGACCGCCGCGGCGACCGCGACCAGCGTGGCCCTCGGCTGCACGCTGCGCCGGGTCCGGCCCTGGGCGGAACCGTGGTCCGGCGATCCGCTGCCCGGCACCTACTACCTCCGGCTCTCGGTCACCGACCTGCCCGAGGCCGATCTGGGCCTGCCGGTCGAGGTGGACCTGCTGGCCGGCGCGGACGCCGACGGCGGCGGGTCCGGCGACGACGGGGAACTGGAGGCGCCGCTGGTGCCGAACACCCGGGCCGGCCAGGTGCTCACCGCCGAGCCCGCCCCCGAGCCGGTCGCCGAGGAGGAGGACGGCCTCACCGGCTGGCTTCCGGAGCCCGGCTCCCGGTGGGTGTGGACCAGCATGGGCGGCGTGCTCGCCGCCGTGGCGGGCGTCGTGGGCTTCGCCCTGACCCGCCGGCCCCGCCGCCCCTGAGCCCGCGACCGGTGGCCGCCGCGAACCCGACGCGGCGGCCACCGGAAGCGCGGGTCAGAAGGTACGCGGGCCGCGCGGCACCCAGCCGATGAACCGGTTCTGGAGCGAGGAGACCGGGGCGCTGCGCAGGTCCTGCGAGGCGGCGGCCAGGCAGGAGCCGAGATAGACGCTCAACGAGGCGCGGTCCACCTGGTACTCGTCCAGCAGTTGCCGACGTTTCGTGGCGCACGGCCAGTCGTCGCCGCAGGAGCCACAGGTCCAGTCGGGGGTCACGGGGGCGTGCTCGCCGGGTCGTGATTCCGACGCCTTCGCGCCAGGCGTCATCGGCCGATCCTCTCGTCAATGGACACACGTCTGTGGACGGTCGCCTCCCCGCAACGACCCAACAGCGCCCCGGAACGCTCCGGCGTTACACGGTTGCGGTACGTTTCCGCGTCATGCGGGACCTTCTGCCGCCCGAGGTCGCCGTGGCGGTGGCCGCCGCCCCGGACTGGACCGGCGCGCTGCTCCCGGCCGAGCGGGCCTGCCTGGGCGAACGCGCCGTGGCCAGCCGCCGCCGGGACTTCACCGCCGGCCGGGTGTGCGCCCGGCGGGCGCTGGCCGGGCTCGGGCTGCCGGCCACGCCGGTGCCCGCGGCCTCCGACCGCGCCCCGGTCTGGCCGCCCGGCGTGGTCGGGGCCATCACCCACACCCGGGACTACTGCGCGGCCGCCGCCGCCCGCGCCATCGAGGTCCGCGCGGTGGGCCTGGACGCCGAACGACACCGGGACCTCACCCCGGGGGTACGCCGGAAGGTCTGCCTGCCCGAGGAGGAGGCGGACCTGGACCGGCTGCCCGCCGGGGTGGCCTGGCCGACCGTGCTGTTCAGCGCCAAGGAGACCGTCTACAAGGTCTGGCACCCGCTCGTCGGGACCTGGCTGGACTTCGCCGACGCCCGGGTCACCCTCGACCCCGACGCGGGCACGTTCACGGCCCGGATCGCCCCCGCCCGGCTCGCCGCCGCCCCCATGACCGATCCGCCGCCGTCGATAGCCGGTCGGTTCGCGGTGGACGCCGAACTGGTGCGCACGGCGGCCGTTCTGGTACCCCGGTGAGGGCCTGACGGTCGCGTTGCCGCCGGCTTGTACCGTCGTCCCGACTGACGATCTCGAAGGTGCCCAAGGAGTACGGTGAGCCACCCTCAGCCTCCGTTCGGACCGCAGGACCCGAACCAGCAGCCTCAGGAACCGCCGACCCAGGCGTTCCCCACCGCGCCGATGCCGCCGGTGTCCGGCAGCCCGTACGCGCCGCAGCCGCCGGTCTCCGGCGCGCCGCAGCCACCCACCTCGGGTGCCCCGTACCCGCCGCCGGCGCCGGGTGGTGGCTACCCGCCGGCCCCGGAGTCGCCGTACGCGCCGCAGCCGCCGACGTCCGGCGCCCCGTACCCGCCGCCGGGCGTGGGACAGCCGCCGTACCCGCCGGCCGCGGGCGCGGCGTTCCCGCCGCCTCCCGGGCAGTACCCGCCTCCCGGGCAGTACCCGCCTCCCGGGCAGTACCCGCCGCCCCCGGGTGACGCGTACCCGCCGACCGGGCCGTACCCGCCCGCGCCCGGGCAGTTCGGCCCGCCGGCCAAGAAGTCCAACAAGAACGTCTGGATCACCGTCGGCATCGTGGTGGCGGTCATGCTGCTGCTCTGCTGCGGCGGCGGCATCTTCGCCATCTACAGTGGCGCGAAGAAGACCAAGGACGCCATCGACAACCTGCCCACCCCGGGTGTCACCTACAGCAACCCGGTCGACGACTCCCCGACCGGCGGCACCTCGGCGACGCCCGAGCCGGGCAAGACCGACAGCGAGACCTTCAACATGCCGGCCGGCGACAAGCTGATCGTCAACGACGACGACGGCACCGTCGAGATCACGGTCGGCAACTTCCGGACCAAGGACAAGGCCTGCCAGGAGTTCATGCCGGCGCCGAAGAACGGCATGTACCTGATCGCCGACGTGACCGCCGAGGTCACCAAGGGCACCGGCTCGATAAACCCGTTCTTCTTCAAGTGGGTCGGCACCGACGGCGCCGAGGAGAGCGGCGTCGGCGGCGCCTTCTCCGGCTGCGGCAAGCTGATGGGCTCGGGCAACAACCTGCCCACCGGCAGCAAGCGCAGCGGCCAGCTCATCTTCGACGTCAAGGACAAGAACGGCACGCTGGAGTACGAGCACCACCTGCGTACCGCGGGCTCCTGGAAGCCGTAGCGGCTTCGGCGGCGTCAGCAGGGGGTCGGTCCCGGGTGGACCGGCCCCCTTTCCCGTCGCTTCCGAACGGAGGAGGAAGGCCGCCCACCCCGGGTTTCAGCGCCCGACGGCCGGGGACGCCGCTGGCGGTGGGGCGCGACGGCGCCCACGACGACAGGGGAGGCGGCATGAGCGTCGAACGGGCGAAGGACGACCTCGAGAACCTGGCCGGGCCGGCCCGGGCCCGGTTGGGCGACATGACCCGGGACGAACGGTCCGAGGCGGACCAGGTGCGGCACCAGGACGAGATCCGCGGCAAGCGACCCGGTGAGCACGTCCAGCAGGACGCCCGGGACGCGCGGGACGACTTCTCCGACTGAGGTGTCCCGGTCCCGGCCGGCGGCGACGGCGTGGCGGGAACGCAGCGGTCGCGATCGGTCGCCGGTCCGACCCTGAACCCGGCTGACCAGCGTTTCCGGTGAGCCGGGTAGGGGATTACCACTCGTCGCTCCGGGCAACCGGTCGGGACGTTCCGACATGACAGGGGGTCGAGGTGTCGGCACGGAGGGTGCCGATTGGCCGCTAGCAATTGTTGAGGCCGCAAGCAGACTGAAGTGCGTGACGTACCCACCCCCGCAGGACCCGTGGCACGGGCAGGCGCCGCCGCCTCCGCCCCACCAGCAGCCGACCGCCCAGTTCGGCGCCGTCCCGCCGTACCCGATGGCGCCGCCGCGGCAGTCTTGGTGGCGCCGGCTCTCCCGCGGCGCGCAGATCGCCATCGTGGCGGCGGGCGTCCTGGTGCTCTGCTGCTGCGGCGGCGTGGCCATCGGCGCGGTCGCCGACCCGCCGGCGAGCACCGACAAGAAGGACGCCGCCCCGGCCTCCTCCGCGCCGCCGAACGGCGGCGAGGCCGCCGCACCCGCTCCCGCCGTGGTCGATGTCGCCACGCCGTCGCCGGTGGCCAGCCCGACCGAGGCGGCTCCGAGCGAATCGCCGTCGCCGCAGGTGGAGATCCGGACCGTCACGGCAACCCAGAAGATCGCGTACTCGACCAGGACGGTCAAGGACTCCACCCTGCCGGAGGGCACGAAGAAGGTCCGGACCCCGGGTGTGGCCGGCGTCCGGACCCTCACGTACCAGGTGACCATCACCGACGGCGTGCAGACCGGGCGGAAGCTGGTGCGGTCCGTGGTCACCAAGGCGCCCGTCACGCAGGTGGTCGCCGTGGGGACCAAGCAGACGCGACAGTGCGACCCGAACTACAGCGGGGCGTGCGTGCCGATCGCGAGCGACGTCGACTGCTCGGGCGGCAGCGGCAACGGCCCCGCGTACGTCGACGGTCCGGTCTACGTGGTGGGCCGGGACATCTACGACCTCGACCGCGACGGCGACGGGGTGGGCTGCGACTGACGCGGAACCGCCGGGGCGCGCATCCGCGCCCCGGCGGCCCTCACCTCGCCGGCGGTAGGAACAGGTGCCCGTGCCAGGCGCCGCGGACCGTGCGCGTGGCCACCGTCGCCCAGGCGGCCACCAACAGCCCGTACAGCAGCACCGCGAGCGTGGTCAGCATGGCCGAGCCGGCCCGGGTGGCCAGCCCGGTGACCCCGGTGACCAGCGTGCCGACCGGGAAGGTGAAGCTCCACCAGGTGAGCGAGAAGGGCAGCCCGGCACGCGCGGTGCGCAGCGTGATCGCGGCCGCCAGGGCCAGCCACACCAGGGCGAACCCCAGCACGGGTACGCCGTAGAGCACGGCGAGCATCTGCGCCCCGGCCGCGTACGGTTCGGGCAGCACCCCCTCGGCGGCCCGGCCGAGCAGGTGCGCCGCGGTGATGGACTGGCCGAGCGGCCCCAGCACGATCCACAGGGTGGGGACCATCCGGGCGGCGCCGACCCGGTGGACGACCAGCCGGTTCCAGAGCTGCGGCAGGATGACCAGGGTGGCGACCAGGCTGACGCCGAACATCGCGTAGCAGGCGATCACCAGGTCGAGCCGCGCCTGCCCGGCCGGCAGGTGCGGCACGAGCAGCGCGCCGTTCGCGGCCGAGACCATCGGCGGCACCACCGGCATCAGCCAGCCGCCGAACGCGGCGTCCGGCCCGATCCGGTGCCGGGTCATCATGAGGTACGGGATCGCCACCGCGGTCAGCAGGCCCAGCCCGGTCCCCACGCCCCACAGCAGGAGGTCGACCGCCACGGCGGCGGACTCCCCGATCAGCGCCGGCCCGAGCAGCAGCGCGCCGCCACCCACGGTCATCAGCGCCATGGGCGGCGCGCCCCAGAACTGCGCCATGACCGGGTCGGCCGCGTATCCGAGCGCGGTCTCCCGGTCTCGGCGCAGGTGCACCGCCCAACCGACGACCAGCGCCACGAGCAGCGCCGCCGCCGCGAGCCAGACGACGGTCGCCACGAATCGCAGCCCGGGCAGGTGCACGGGCAGACCGGCCGCGGCGGTGGCCACGATCCCGGTGCCCATCACCGAGGCGAACCAGTTCGGGCCGAGGTGGGCGGCGGTGCTTGGGCGACGCGGCAGGACGGGCGGCTGGTGCAGGGTGGTCATATGCCAACCCTCGGACCGCCGCGGCCGACCCGGTAGGCGGTGATCCCCTACCGAGCCATAACCTCTGCCTATGCCTCTGCCGCCGCAGGTGACCGACCTGAGCAGCCTCGACCTGCTGCTCTCCGTCGCCCGGCTCGGCAGCATCGGCCAGGCCGCGGCGGAACACCGCATCTCCCAACCGGCGGCCAGCGCCCGCCTCCGTCACCTGGAACGCCGGCTCGGCCTCACCCTGCTGCACCGCACTCCGCGCGGGTCCGCCCTCACCCCGACCGGGGCGCTCATCGCCGACTGGGCCCGCACCGTGGTGGACGCGGCCGACTCGTTCGCCGCCGCCGTGCAGGCGCTGCGCGTCACGAAGGAGAGCCGGCTCACCGTCGCGGCCAGCCAGACCGTCGCCGAATACCTGCTCCCGGCGTGGCTCGTGGCACTGCGCGTACGGCAGCCGGACCTCGCCGTCACCCTCCAGGCCGCCAATTCCGCGGAGGTGGCCGCCCGGCTCCTCGCGGACCGGGCCGACCTCGGCTTCGTGGAGGGTCCCGACCTGCCGGGCGGGCTCGACGCCGACACCGTGGCCACGGACCGGCTCACGGTGGTCGTCGCCCCTTCCCACCGGTGGGCGCGCCGGCGGCGCGGCATCACCCCGGCCGAGCTGGCCGCCGCGCCGCTGGTGGCCCGGGAGGCGGGCTCGGGCACCCGCCGGGCGCTGGAGAGCGCGCTGCGCGAGCAGGGTGTCGGCGAGGTCTCCGCGCCGGTCCTCGAACTCTCCTCGACGACGGCGATCAAGCACGCGGTCGGTGCGGGCAGTGGACCGGCCGTGCTGAGTTCGCTGGCGGTCAGCACCGAACTGGCCGCCGGCGCGCTGGTCGCGGTGCCGGTCCACGGGCTCGACCTGCGGCGCCGCCTGCGGGCGGTGTGGCCGGCGGGACGGCAGCTCACCGGGCCGGCGCGGGACCTCCACGCGATCGCCCGCCGGCACGGGTGACCGCTAGGGCGGCGGCGAGGGCGCCTCGCCCGGGTGCCTGCGCTCGCCCGCCGCGTCCCACACCGCCACCCCGGCCAGGATGATCGTGGCGGCAGCGGCGGCGAGCATCGGCGCACGGTGGATCAGCGCCGGCGTCACGGCGGCGAGCGCGACCAGTCCGATCACCCGGGACGGGGAGATCCGTGCGAACACCTCGTACTCCATGCGGGAGCGCCCGGCGAGGAAGAGTGCGGGCCCGCCGAGGATGACGGCGAGCCAGAGCGGTTCCTGGTGCCCGCGCGGTTCCCGGATGACGAGCGCGTAGCCGACGCCGGCGGCCAGCACGCCCGTCACGATGACCAACTGGGTGTAGTAGCCGGACCTGCCGAGGCGGTCCGGACGGGGTGCGACCTGGATGGCGGCGGCGAACACCGCCCCCGCCCGGTGGAAGTAGATCCGCCACATCGACGTCCCGGCGTGCGAGCAGGAGGAACGGATAGGCGGAACCACCGGCGGCCCTAGGGTGGGCGGATGATCCTCGCCGATTTCGCCGGCTCCTGGTCCGGCACCAACGGGTTCCGGTTGATGCCCACCGACCCGCTCGCCGGGTCACCGGCCACGATCACCGTGACGACGGCCGCCGGTGGTCACCTGACCTCGGTCGCCTACTCCTGGGCACACCCGGACGACGGGCCGCAGGACGGCCTGCTCGTCGTCGGGGCCGGCGAGCAGGAGGGCTCACTGGTCGCCGTGTGGGGTGACTCGTGGCACCAGCAGCCCACGCCGATGTCGTTGACCGGCGGCCCGGGAACCGGCGGGACTTTCGAGCTGAGGGGCGAGTACGGCGGCGGTTGGGCGTGGCGGATCGTGTTCGACGCGGCGGACGCCGGGCATCTGCGCATGCGGATGGACAACGTGATCCCCGCGGACCAGGCCACGGCCGAGATGCCCGCCGGGCCGTACCCGGTCATGGTCACCGAGGTCAGCCAAGCCTGACGTCGGGGCCCGCCCACCCGGTCATTCGGGAGCCGTCCGCACGTGGGTGGTGAGGGTGCCCTCGTCGTCGAGGACGTGGAACATCACGCCCGGCGGGTCGGCCAGGTCGGCGGTGTTGCGCCAGGTGAGCTCGTCAGTGGTGGTCCACGGCAGGCGGGTCGTGGACACCACGCCGGGCGCCGCGAGCAGCGGTCGACCGGCGAACGAGCCCGCAGCGGCGGCGTGGGCGTGTCCGCAGAGGACGGCCGCCACCCCGGGGGCCCGCTGGACGATCGCGGCGAACTCGTCGGCGTTGCCGAGCCGGATGCCGTCGACCAGCGGGTTGTGCAGGCGGATCGGATGATGATGCAGTCCGACGAGGACGGGCACATCAGCCTCGGCCAGGACCCCGCGCAGCCATTCCAGGGTCTCGGGAGCGAGCCGGCCGTCATCGCGACCGGGGATGGTGGAGTCGCAGAGGGCGAACAAAACGTCACCCACCCGGTGAAGCTGGTTGATCGGCGCGTCACCGTCGGCCCCCATCAGCACGGTGCGGTACGCCGACCGGTTGTCGTGGTTGCCCGGCAGCATGAGCACCGGAACGTCGGCGACGAGTTCGGCCTTGACCTGCTGGTACTCCGAGACCTCGCCGTGGTCGGCCAGGTCACCGGAGACGAGGATCAGGTCGATGTCGCAGCCGCGCAGGTAGCGCATCACCCGCCGGGTACGGGCCAGGGCGCGGTCACTCCCGTCGAGGTGGGTGTCGCTGATGTGCGCGATGATCATCATGCACCGATGGTGCGCACCGCCGAGGCCGCCGCGAAAGCACCAATCACCCTCGACTGGCCCGGCCACCGCACCATGAGCAGCGGCGCGCGCCACTCGATGCATCGTTGCCGACCGGTTCTAGAGTCCAGCCATGGTCCGACGACGGCCGAGCCGAAGACTCCTGCGGGCGCTCTCGGCGTTCGGCCTGGTCTTCACCTTCGCGCTCACGGCGCTGGCGACCTGGTCCATCGTCGACGACAGTCGCGGATCGGAGGCGGTCGCTGAGGTGCTGGACGTCGAGCATCGCGGGGCGCGGTCCTTTCTGACGGTCCGGTTCACCACAGGTCGGGGCGAGGTGTGCCAGGCGCTCCTCCGCGTCTCGGGCGACGCCAACCGGACCGTGGGCACCGGCGACCGGATCCGCGTCCACCACGCCGGGAGCGACCCGTGCCTCCGGGTGCGTGAAGCCGGCGATCGGTCCGGCTGGCTGATCGCCCTCGTCGCGGTGGTACTTCTGCTCACGTTCGCCATCCTCACCCGCGTCGCGTGGCGCCGGCCCCGACCGCCGCTCCCACTCCGCTACGCGGGCATGCCCTAGACCGGTGAACCTCGCGGGCCGTTCCGGTGTCCTGCTAATTGACGAGGCCGGGAGGTCAGACGGGGGATTCGCGTGCCCATCACTGCTTCTGACGTACGCCGACGGGGAAAAAATCATTCTGGCCCGGCGTCGGATCCGGGGCGAGTCGTTCGTAGAACAGGTGAGAGGCGGCCGGAAAGGGCCGCCGGGACAAGGGAGCCATGGGATGACGCGGTACCTGATCTCGTTCAATGCCGGCGCGATGGACCACATCCCCGAGGAGGAGATCCCCGACGTGGCCAAGGCCACGCACGCGGTGATCCAGGAGGCCGTGAACGCCGGCGTGTGGGTGTTCGGCGCCGGACTGCAGAGGCAGCGGGCGAGCGTCGTGGGCACCGACGGGGTCGTCACCGACGGCCCTTACCCGGAGACCAAGGAGGTGATCGGCGGGTTCTCGGTCGTCGACGTGGCCTCACGCGAGGAGGCGCTGGAGTGGGCCGCCAAGATCGCCGTCTCCTGCCGCTGCGCGCAGGAGCTCCGGGAGCTCCTGCCCGACCCCGAACTGGACGCGATGGTCGGCCAGGCGGACCGGCGACGGTGACATCCCGACGACGACTGATCGACGGAGACCCGCCAGGTTAGAGCGGGACCTGCGTGGCCACTGACGGCGCGGGTCTGCGGCCGGGGACCGGGCGTCGGACGACCCGGTCCCCGGGCCTGGCCGACCCGATCCCGCATGAGGCCACCGGCATCCTCGGCCGGCCGACTCGCGCAGAGAGATTCGTGCGGGATCGCGTCGCCCTCGTCTTCGGCATCGCGCTCGAAATCTTGATCTAGCGGGTGTACCTGGTAGCCGGAATCGGGCGAGGCACCGGCGAGGCAGCTGCTGGCGGCGCCATGCGCACATGATCTGCCCCGTGGCGTTCGTGCCGGCGGTGCCGGTCGAGCGGGCAGGCATTCGGCAACCTGCCCAAGCTGCCAGAAGTAGCGTGACCCCCATGGCCATGGAGAGCGGCGCTGGTGAACAGCCGAGGACGTACAGGCTGTCCGAGCGGGCCGGCTTCGTGGAACTGCTGTTCGACGTGGTTTTCGTGTTCACGTTCACTCGGCTATCCGACCGGATGGTCTCGGACCTCAACTGGCGAAGCGCCTACGCGACGTTCGTGCTGACCCTGGCGCTGTGGTGGGTCTGGTACCGGCTGGTGTGGGCCACGAACAGGTACGACTCGACCCGGCCAGCGATCCAGGTCTTGGTCATCGGCACCACGCTCGGCAGCCTGCTGATGGCCATCGCCGTGCCCGGGGCCTACGGCGACAGTGGTTTGCTCTTCGCGGGGGTCTACGTCGCGATCCAGATAGTGCGCCCGCTTTGGATCATTCTGATCGGCACAAACAAAGAGGTTCGCCTGGTCAGCGTCCGGAACCTCTTCTGGGCCCTCATCTCAGCGGTCCTGTGGATCGCTGGCGCCTTCACATCGATCGGAACGCGCGTGGCCTTGTGGAGCGTTGCCGTCGGCCTGGACTACATAGCCGGCGTCTTCGACTACCCCACGCCGGGACTCGGCCGGGCCGGGTTCCGAGCCCATCCGATCCAAGAAGACCACCTCACGGAGCGCTACCGGCAGCTCCTCATCATCGCGCTGGGCGAGACGATCCTGATCTCTGGCATCCAGATCAGCCCATACGGCCTGGAGCGGGACCGAGCCGCGGCCCTGCTGGTGTCATTCGTCATCACCGTTCTGCTGTGGCAGATCTACTTCTACCGTGCCGGTGAACTGCTTGCCGTCGCCATCGCCTCGGCACAGTCGCCGGCATACGTCGGCAGACTGGCGTCGTACGCGCACCTCATCATGGTCACCGGCGTCGGTCTCAGCGCCGTCGGCGACGAACTGATCATCTCGCACCCGCTCGGCCACACCGAGCGACGCTGGGTCATGGTCATCTTCGGCGGTCCTGCGGTATTCCTTGTCGGGCGGGCCCTGCTCGACTACGTGACCTTCAGCCACGTCTCCTGGTCTCGGCCAATCGGACTGCTAACGCTTGCCGCACTGGCACCCGTGACGCTCCCACTCCCCCCGGTCCTGGTCGCCGTCGCGGCGGCCGCCGTACTCACCGGAGTCGCCATCTCCAACGTGATCTCATGGCGGCTGTTCCCCCGCGTACCCAAACCAGCCGCACCCGGGCGAATGTCCTCCTACCGGCCCTGACCGGCCGACCTGAGACCGCCGGCCCTAACCTCTCCCTCGCCATCCCGTCGGCCTTCGTCCGCACACTGTGGAGGAGGTGGCGCCTGCTCGGCTTTGAACAACATCATGGATTCGGCCGTGGCCGACAAGGTGATGCCCGACAACCCCTGCAAGGCCATCCGGCTGTTCGCCATCCTGCGCAGCTTCTCCCGCGCGCCCAAGTGGGTACCGACCGAAGATGATGTGCTGGCCCTGGTCGACGTCGTGCCCGGCGAGTATCAAGCGGCGATCTGGGCCGGCGCAGGCGAGGGCCTGAGGCTCGGGGAAGTCCTCGGCCTGGAAGACAGCACCAGATGCATCGACCCGGACCGTCAAGAGCTGCACGTGGTTCAGCAACTGCGGTTCCACAAGGCGAGCTAGGGCGGCTTCTACCTCGCCCCACCCAAGGCCGGCTCAGTCGGTGACGTGGACCTGGACGACCACGTAGCGGGCGGCTTCGCGGAGCACGTGCGCAAGTACCCGCCCGCCTTGATCGAGCTGCCCGACATCACCGCCGGCACACCGGACCCGGGCAAGGAGCCCCGCAGCCGCCTGGTCCCGCTGCTTTTCACCGACGACCAGGGCCGACCCGTTCACGACCAGCGGTGGTCGGACCTGTGGCGAACCTGGCGCAAGGCCGCCGGCTGGCCCGACGAGGGCACTTTCCACTACCTGCGCCACTACTTCGCGACCCGCCTGATCACCTCGGGTGCGGACCCGACCGATGTCCAGAACGCGCTCCGACACTCCAGCCTGCGGATCACGCTGGAGACCTACGTGCACTGGTGGCCCAAGAAAGACCGCCGCCGCAACATCATCAGCACTGCCCTTCGCGACGCGAGCGCGCGACGCCGGACGGGCTCAACATCACAGAGTTCGCACTGATCTGGGCCGGATCTGGTCCTAGCGATCTTGCTAGCAAGCGTTGCCGCTGCTCAAAGGTGTTACTGGTGGAGCTGAGGGGATTTGAACCCCTGACCCCCTCGATGCGAACGAGGTGCGCTACCGGTCTGCGCCACAGCCCCTCCGCTGGCGAACCAGCGTCGGTCCCACCCGGCTTTCACCGGGCGGGCCGGCGACAAGGCTAACAGGTTCGGCGCCTCCGAAGCGAACCGCCCCCACCGCCTGAGCAGATCTTGGAGGGAACAGGCCCCCAGAGGGGCCCAAACCCTCCAAGATCTCGAAGCGACCGGATCAGGCGGGGGCGTAGGTCAGGTTCAGGACGCCGCTCTTCAGAGTGGCGCTGTCGACCAGGCGCAGGGGGTAGGTGGGCGTGTCCTCGAAGAGGCGCTGGCCGCGCCCCACGGCGATCGGGTGGACCAGCAGCCGCAGCTCGTCCAGCAGCCCGTTCGCCAGCAGCCACCGGACCGTGGTGGCGCCGCCCGACATGCCGATCTCCCCGTCGGCCTGCTCCTTGATCTCCCGCAGCCGGGCGGCGACCTGGTCGGCGTCGCCGGAGATCAGGTGCGAGTTCTCCCAGGTCGTCTCGGTGAGGGTGTTGGACAGCACGTACTTCGGCACCGAGTTGATGAACGACGCGAACTCCATGTCGTCCCCGGTCTGGTTCGGCCAGAACTCCGACCACTCCTGGTACTGGGTGCGCCCCATCAGGAACGCCGTGGTCGCCTCCACCCCGCGGCCGACGACTGCGCCCATCTCGTCGTCGAAGTAGGGGAAGTGCCACTGGTCGGGCCGCTCCACGACACCGTCCAGCGAGATGAAGAAGTTCGACACGATCTTGGCCATCACAGGCTCCCCTGTCCGCGGCCGGCCCTTGCACCGGCCCTCACCAACCCGTCGAACGGCACCCACCGGATTCGACAACACCGGCGGAAAAATTTCAGGCGCCCCGCCCGCTCTGGTACGGGCGTCCCCGCAGGCCGCCCGCGCGGCGGTAGGAGACCGAGCCGCCGCTCGCCGCGGGCGGCAGGTCCGCGGGCCGGTCCAGCCCCATGGCGGTACGCCGGACCGCCTCGCGCTGGGCGGCCAGCCGGCGCTGCGCCTCCCGCCGGGCGGCGGCACGCCGCGCCTGCTCGCGCCGCACCTCGGCCTGTCGGGCGGCCAGCCACGCCGCCTCCCGGGCCTCCGCGCGCCGCCGCCGGCGCTCGGCCAGGGCCCGCTGCCGCAGGTGTACGACGTACGCCACGAGCAGGGCGCCGGTGACCGAGACGCTGATCCAGAACCCGGGGCTGACCAGCACCACGCCGATCAGCTCGACGAAGTTGAGCAGCAGCAGCGCGGCGAGGACCCGCCGGCGGCGGTAGATGGCCGGGGTGTGCTGCCGGCGCTTCGCTGGGTGCCGTCGGCGGGACCTGGCCGGGGCGGGCGGCACCGACCGGAGCCGGCCCGAGCGACGCCGGGCGGGAGGCGCCGACACCGGACGGGCGAGACCGCCCGTGCCCGAGTCTTCACTGAGGGTGACGACGAGGGAGCGCGGCGGGTGCACCGGCCGCCGTCCGGGCACGGTGCGACGCCGACGGCGGCGCTGGAGCACCCGGGCCGTCGACTGCGCCCGCTCCGCCACCAGCCGCTCGGTGGCGTCGTACCGGCGGACCAGCGCCGGCGCGAGGGCGAGCAGACCGGCGGCGGCGAGGACGGCGAGGAGCACCGAGGTCGGCACCCTCACCCCTCCCGTCACCAAGTTCGGGGCGAGCGCCACACGACCGCAACTTCTTCCGTCGCCCGTCGTTTACGGCGCAGATCGTGCGGGCAGGCAGCGCTTGCCACAGCTTGCAGTTACTTGAGGTTACGGGCCGCCGACCGACTTCACCGTGCGCCGCGCCGGGCGTGGCGGGTGGGACGCTTCACCCGCGGTTGTCACGTACGCGGTGCCACCGGGCCAGCAGCCCGCCCTCGGCGGCCACTTCCTCACTGGTCATCGCGTATCCGATGTGGTCCCGCCAGGCGCCGTCGATGTGCATGTAGCGCACGTGGTAGGCCTCCTCGCGGAAGCCGAGCTTCTCCACCACCCGGCGGGACGGCTGGTTCTCCGGCCGGATGTTGACCTCGATCCGGTGCAGCCCGCCGGGGCCGAACGCGTGGTCCACGGCCAGGGCCACCGCCGTGGGGATGACGCCGCGACCGGCCACCCGGGAGTCCACCCAGTAGCCCACGTAGCCGGAGCAGAACGCGCGCCGCACGATGCTGCCCACGTTGACGTGGCCGACCAGCCGCTCCTCGCCGGCCTCGCGCAGGCAGACCGCGAACGGCATGCCGTCGCCGGTCCGCGCGGACCTCCGCTGGTCGGCGTGGACGAAGCGGAACGCGGCCGGCGAGTTCGTCTCGTCCCAGCTGCCCGGCACGTGGGACTCCCAGGGGGACAGCCAGGCCCGGTTGGCCCGCCGGATCTCCGACCAGGCCAGCGCGTCGGAACGCCGGTACGGCCGCAGCACCACCGGACCGTCCACCAGCACCGCTGGCCATCCGGGCGTCCGCCGGAACCAGCTCACCGGTTCAGCCTTCCACACGCGACCCGGGGGTCCGCAAGCTCACTTCCGACGCTCACCGGCGCCGGTCCAGCAGGAGCACGTCCACCGTGGAACCGGCCGCCGCGGTGGTGACCCGCTCGCCGAGGACGAGCAGGCCGTTGGCCTCGGCCAGGCCGGAGAGGGTGAACGGCCCACCGGCGAGCGGCTGCACCGTGTAACCCCCGCCACGCCGCTCCGCGACGTGCGCCGGGCGGAACTCGCGCAGACCCACCGGGGACGAGACCGTCTCCAGCAGGTGCGCCCGGACGCTGGGCCGGAACACCGGCTCGGCGCCGGCCAGCAGCTGGATGGCGGGGCGGGCCAGCACCTCGAAGCCGATCAGCGCCGCGCCGGGCTCACCGGGAAGACACACCACCGGCACCTCCTCGGCGCCGACCGTACCGAATCCGAGGGCCGTTCCGGGATAGAGGGCGACCTCGGTGAAGGCGACCGGCCCGGCCCGGCCGCCCTCCTTGCGGGACAGGATCCGGCGGACCATGTCGCCGGGGCCGGTGCCCGTGCCGCCGGTGGTGATGATCAGGTCGGCCCGCAGGGTCTGGTCCTCCAGCAGGCCCCGCAGCGCCTCCGGGTCGTCGTCGCAGATCCCGACCCGGTACGCCAACGCGCCCGCCTCGGCCGCCGCGGCGGTCAGCGCGTGCGAGTTGGTGTCCACCACCTGGCCGGGCTGGCTGCCCCGGCCGACGTCGACCAGCTCGTCGCCGGTGGCCACGACGACCACGCGCGGGCTGGGCCGGACCACCACGTGCCCGATGCCGGTGGCCGCGAAGACCGCGACCAGGGCGGGCGAGACGTACGTGCCGGCGCGGGCGAGCAGGGTGCCGGCGGGCAGTTCCTCACCGGCGCGCCGGACGCCGTACCCCCGCTTGGGGGCGCGGAAGATCTCCACGGCGGCCATGCCCTGGTCGGTCCACTCCACGGGGACCACCACGTCCGCGCCGACGGGCAGCGGCGCGCCCGCGGCCACGGAGAAGCAGGAGCCGGGGGTGAGCCGGACCGGCCGCCAGCTCGCCGCGCCCAGGTCACCGACCACGTTGAGCCGGATGCTGCGGCCACCGGGGATACCGGAGGGGGCCGGGACGTAGCCCGGCCCCCGGCTCCCTCCGGAGATGTCCTCCCAGCGCGCGGCGTACCCGTCCACCGCCGCCTGGTCGAAGGCGGGGTACGAGTGCGGGGCGACCACGTCCTCGGCGAGGACGTTGCCGTACGCCTGGGTGAGGTCGAGGTCGAGCGGAGGCAGCGCGCGTAACCTGCGCAGCACGCTGCCCAGGTAGTCGGCGAGCGGCGTCAACTCGTTCGCGGCCGCCTCGGCGTCGGCCGTCGCGGTCATGTACCGGCACCGCCGGACCGGTCACGCATGCCGTTCAGGATCGCCGCGGTGACCGTCTCGTCGCCGTTGTTGACGAAGTCGGTCAGCCACTTGCGGAACTCGGCGCCCAGGTCCTCGCGCTCGACGGCGATCTGCACCACGGTCTGGAGGTAGCCGAGCGGCTGGCCGGTGTCGTAGCGGGTGCCCCGGTAGACGATGGCGTGCACCGGCACCCCCTCGGTGCGCAGGAGCTCCATGGCGTCGGTCAACTGGATCTCCCCGCCGCTGCCCGGCTCGGTGCGCCGGATCGCGTCGAAGATCTTCCCGGGGAGCACGTACCGGCCGAGGACGGCGAGGTTGCTCGGCGCGTCCTCCGGCTTCGGCTTCTCCACCATGCCGGTGACCTTGACGACCTCGGCGAGGTCGCCGAACTCGTCACCGGCCGACTCGACGGAGGCGATCCCGTAGCGCGACGTCTCCCCCGGGTCGACCTCGAAGAAGGCCAGCACGATGCCGCCGGTGCGGGCCTGAAGGTCCAGCATGGCCGGCAGCAGCGGCTCGTCCATCTTGACGAACTCGTCGCCGAGCAGCACCGCGAAGGGCGCGTCACCCACGTGCGACTCGGCGTAGCCGACGGCGTGGCCGAGGCCGAGCTGCTCGGGCTGGCGGCAGGTGTAGATCTCGGCCAGCTCTTCGGGGCGGCGTACGGCCTCCAGCAGGTCGGGCTTGCTCTCCAGCCGCGCCTCCAGGTCGGGCCGGCGGTCGAAGTGGTCCACCATCGACGTCTTGCCGCGGCCGGTGATCAGCAGCACGTCGGTCAGGCCGGCCTGTGCGGCCTCCTCGACGATGTACTGGAGCACCGGCCGGTCGACGACCGGCAGCAGCTCCTTGGGGATCGCCTTCGTGGCCGGCAGGAACCGGGTGGCCAGGCCGGCGGCCGGGATGACGGCCTTGACCGCGCGGGAGCGACCGGTCGCGGCGGTCGCTGAGGGGTTCGCTGAGTGCTCCGACATGTCGCGAGACTATCGGCCACGGCTCTGCCGCGGCGGGTGAGGACCGGAAGACGCGCCGCCCTGTGCCACCGGCGCGGCGTCCCCGGCGCCGGCCCGGGGCAGTCCGTCGGGCGGGCTGACCGCCGCCGCCACCACGGGGATCTCCTGGGTGGGGACCGGGTCGGGGGCCCGGGCCAGCCGGTAGCCGTCCCGGCCGGCGGCCTTGGCCGCGTAGAGCGCGTCGTCGGCGGCGTCGAGCACCTGCTGGCCGCCGGCCGCGTGGTCTGGGTAGACGGCGATGCCGATCGAGACGGTGACCGGCACCGCGATCGGCTCCCCGGTGTGCCCCTCCACCCGCACCGGCTGGTCCCGGACCACCGAGCCGAGCCGCTCGGCGACGATGGTGGCGCCGCGGGCGTCGGTCTCCGGCAGCAGCACCACGAACTCCTCGCCGCCCTGCCGGAACGCCAGGTCGACCTCGCGGATCTCGCCGCGCACCCGGCGGGCGAACTCGACCAGCACCGCGTCCCCGGCGGCGTGCCCCCAGGTGTCGTTGACGTCCTTGAACCGGTCCAGGTCGAGGGCGAGCACGCTGAGCATCCGGCCGAACCGGTTGGCCCGTTCCACCTCGCGCCGGATCGACTCGCGCAGGTAGCGGTAGTTCCACAGCCCGGTCAGCGGGTCGGTCAGGGAGAGCCGCTGCGCCTCCTCGTGCACCCGGACGTTCTCCACCGCCACGGCCGCGTGGCCGGCGAAGGTCCGCAGCGTGACCAGGTCGCCGTCGTCGAACTCGTCCGCACCGGGCCGGTCGTAGAGGGCCAGCACACCGAGCGCGCCACATTCTGCGGCGTCGTCGTCGGCCGGCGGATGGCCGGGCCGGTCCGGGCCGCCGCGCGGTTCCGCGGCGCGGGGGGCGGCGAAGGGCACCGCCACGTACGTCTCGCAGGACGGCTCCCCGGTCGGCTGCTCCGCCGGCTCCCACCGGCCGCGCAGCGGCTCCCCGGTGGCGGCCACCCTGCCCAGGACCCCGGCGCCGACCGGCACCCGCAGTGTCGCCGGATCGGCCGGGTCCTCGGTCGGCCAGCGCCCGTCCAGCCCTTCGACGCACTGGCCGACCAGGACGCCGTCGCCGTCGAGCAGCAGCACCGCGCCGGCCCGGGCGCCCGTGGCGGCGATCGCGCTGTGCAGGATCACCCGCAGGATGCGCTGCAGGTCGTGGGTGCTGGCCAGGGTGTCGCCGAGCACGGTCAGGTGGCCGCGGAGCTGGTCCCGGCTGCTGGTCAGCGCGGCCACGTAGCTGCCGGTCTCCCGGGTCATCCGGTTGAACGCGCCGGCCAGCCGCCCGATCTCGTCCCGGCTGCGGACCGGCACCCGGGCGGTCAGGTCGCCGTGCGCGACCCGGTCCACCGCGCCGGCCAGCTCGACCAGGGGCCGGGTGGTCACCCGGGCCAGCCGCCAGGCGGCCAGGACGGCCAGCAGGGCGGCCAGCACCACCGCGCCGACCAGGGCGGCGTAGAGGCCGGGCGGGCGCTCCCCCGGCACCGAGAGCACCAGCGGCAGCGGCTGGCCAGGAGACGGGCCGACCCGGCGCACGTATCTTCCGTCCGCCGTGTCGGTCACCCGGTCCCCGTCCGCCTCGCGGGCGGCGGCCAGCACCGCTGCGCGTACCTCCCGGTCCTCGGTCGTGTGGGTGATCCGGCCCGGGTCGTCGAGGAGGGTGACCCCGACGCCGGTCACCGCGGCGAGCCGCGCCACGAAGGCCGGGTCGACGGGCTGCGCGGCGGCGACCGTGCCCAGGTCGGCGCCGGCCGGATCGCGGAGCCGGACCCGGGCGGCGAGGGCGCGGACCGGGCCGGTCGCCGCGTCGGCGGCGCAGTCCTGCCAGGGCCCGGCCGGGCCGCCGAGGGTGGCGTAGCTGGTCCGGCCCGTGGTGTCGACGATCTGCACGGCGGCGGCCAGTCCGCGGCCGACCACCTGGTCGGCCGCGCGAGGCCGGGCGGCCGGGTCGGCGACGAGCGCGACCGCGTCGGCCGCCGCGCGGAGCTGTTGACAGAGGGCGTCGACGGAGGTGCGCACGCCGGCCGCCGCCAGGCCCAGCCGCTCGGTGGCGCGGCCGCGGTCGACGGCGCTCAGGGTGGACCCGACGAAGAACGCGCCGAGCAGGACAGGGCCGAGCACCACCGTGAGGAACGCCGCCGTCAACCGCCCGCGTAGCGTCAAGCTTCCCCCCGGAAGTTCCGCGCCCCTTCCTGCGATGCTGACACAGAGCGACCGGGAGGCAAGCGTTGCGTCAGGAGTGTTGCGTGCCGGAATTTTCTGATGGAGCGGATGTGGCCAAGCGGGACCTGCGTATCACCCTGCTCGCCCACCGCCGGTCGCTGCCGGCGCCGCGCCGGGCGGAGGCGGCGGCGTCCGTCCAGGCCGAGCTTGTCGCTCTGGTACGCCGGCTGCGCCCGGCCCGGATGACCGCGTACGTGCCGGTCGCCTCGGAGCCCGGCGGCGACGACCTGCCCGCGGTGCTGCGGGCGGCGCTGCCGCCGGCGGCGGAGCTGCTGCTGCCGGTGCTCCTCGACGACCTCGACCTGGACTGGGCGGCCTACACCGACCCGGAGTCGCTGCGGGCCGCCGGCCGGGGCCTGCGCGAGCCGACCGGCCCGCCGCTGGGGAGCGCGGCGGTGGCCGGGGCCGACCTGGTGGTGGTGCCGGCGCTGGCGGTGGACCGCCGGGGCTTCCGGCTGGGCCGGGGCGGCGGCTCGTACGACCGCGCTCTGGCCCGGGTGCCCGCCACGGTCCCCACGGTGGCGCTGCTGCACGACGGGGAGCTGGTCGAGGCGGTACCGGCCCACCCGCACGACCGGCCGGTGCGCTTCGTGATCACGCCGGGCGGCGGGCTGGTGGCGGTGCCGGATGTGGCCCGGGGCGCTTCCGCTGGACGAACCCGGGTCCCATGACGCACCATTGGCACTCGAATCCGTCGAGTGCCAACCGGCCGTGCCGAGATCCGGAGGAGAACGTGCCCACGTACCAGTACGCCTGCACCGCGTGCGGCCACCAGCTCGAGGCGGTGCAGTCCTTCTCTGACGCGCCGCTGACCGAGTGCCCGGCGTGTGAGGGGCGGCTGCGCAAGGTCTTCAACTCGGTCGGCATCGTGTTCAAGGGCTCCGGCTTCTACCGTACGGACTCCCGTTCGTCCGGTTCCGAGAGCGCCACGAGCACCGCGAGCAAGCCGACCAAGTCGGAGTCGTCGACCAGCGGCTCGTCCAGCAGCTCCACGACCGGCTCGAGCAACGGCTCGTCCGCCGCGTCTTCCGGCTCGTCCTCCGGCTCGTCGTCCGGCTCGTCGACCAGCAAGGCGGCAGCCAGCAGTTCCTCCTGACCGAGTCAAACTCCCGGAAAGTGGTCATCCCGCGCGGATGGCCACTTTTCGCGTTCCCGGGCTTGTTCCCCCGGCACGTGGCGCCCGCCATCCCCGGCGTTGATCAAGAAGTTTGCGTCAAAATCTCACGCCATCCTGACGCAAACCTCTTGATCAACGACGTCTAAGGCGGGCCACGCCCGCACCGAGGTCGTCGGTCCTTGGGCAGGCGTTTGCCGGTGCTTGTCCACAGGCCGGCGGGTTTTCCACAGGTGAGCTCGCTGGGGCGGCGGCCACCGTCGGCTGCCGCCTAACCTGCCCGCGTACTGGTCGGATCGGTGGGCGGGAGGGCGACGTGGCGGGTGGGGAGGCATCGCTGCGGCCGGTGCGCTGGCGTGGGCTGCCCCGGGGCCGGACGCTGCTGCGGGTGGTGCTGGTCGCGATGCTGCTCGGGCTGGCCGCAGCCGTTCTGAAGACTCCGGCGGGCTGTCGGCCCGGCGGGAGCCCGGCCGGGGCTCCCACCCCGACCGGCGGCGCCCCGGCTGCCGGCGCCCCGGCCTCCGGTGGCGGCGCGCCGGGTGACGGCGTCCAGGCGGGTGGTGGCGGTCCGCCGGGTGGTGGCGTCCAGGCCGGTGGCGATCGTCGGGCCGCTGCCCTTCCGCTGCCGGCCGGGGCGGTCGGGGTGCCGATCCGGCTCGCCGAGCCGGCCGCGCTGGCCGTGCTCCGCCCCGGCGCCCGGGTGGACCTGCTGGTCGTGCCGGCCGGTGGGGCGACGGGAGCGGCGGCCACGCTGCTCGCGCCGCGGGCGCTCGTCCTCGACGTGGTGGGCGCTGCCGGGGCGGTCGACGGCTCCTCGGCGCTCTACCTGGCGCTCCGCCCCGAGCAGGCCCAGCGCGCGGTCGGCGTGCCCGAGGGCAGCCGCTTCGCCGTGGTGGTCCGCGAATGACCCGGTTGGTCCGGGCGGCCTTCACCGCCGGGGCCGGCTCCGGAGCCTTCGCTCGCAGCAGGGGCCGGCGGCCGCGATGGCGTCAATCGGCCGCAGGCGGGTCAGTCCCAGTGCGGGGGGCGCTCGGCGAGCAGCCAGTCCTCGTTGCCGGACGAC
Source organism: Micromonospora sp. A3M-1-15 (assembly GCF_024213425.1). Classification (NCBI taxonomy): domain Bacteria; kingdom Bacillati; phylum Actinomycetota; class Actinomycetes; order Micromonosporales; family Micromonosporaceae; genus Micromonospora; species Micromonospora sp. A3M-1-15. The sequence continues at coordinate 1,797,918 of NZ_JANAVK010000001.1, forward strand.
CGCTCGCCCCAGCCGCGGTCGGTGTCGTCGGTGGTCTGCTCGGGCAGCACCACGAAGTCTTCGCTGAGGTCGACCACGCGGTCGTCGTCGCCGCGCGGGACACGGATGCCGGGATCGCTCACGAGCGGCAAGGATACCGCCGGAAGGACGCCAGCTCGACCGTCGCGGCCCGAGCGCCGGCCACGGTGGGCCACCCGGGTGCGGCAGGCGGGGGTTCCGCGCGGTCGACCCGGCCCGCCCCGTCGCGTCGGGCGGCCGACCGGCCGGGGCGTTGGTAGCGTCGGACGGCGTGACGACGCCGAGCGGTGGCAGCCCCGAGGACGAGACCTGGCGACGCCCGGACGAGCCGGCCGGCGAGGCCCCGGCACCCGGCACCCCGCGACCGGGCACAGGCCGCTCGGTGCCGGCGGCGGGCACCGACCAGGCCGCCGGCTCGACCTCCGACACGGCCGAGACCCCGGGCGAGTCCGGGATCACCGGCTCGACCTCAGGCGAACCCGAGACCACCGGCGAGTCCGAGACCACCGGCGTGGCGGAGACCGGCCGCGAATCCGGGCGCGGCGGCTCGACCCCCGGCGTGGCCGAACCCGCCTCGACCTCCGCTGCGGTCGGCATCGGTCCCGGCCCGGAGGCCAGCCCCTGGTCGCGCGCCGGCCACACCGACAACCCGTGGGCGCGGCCCGGCCAGGGTGCCGCCTCGACCGGCGGCTGGCCCGGACAGGCTGGCCCCACCGGAGGCTCGCCCGGCCAGGCAGCCCCGGTCGGCGGCTGGCCGCAGCAGGGTGGCTGGGGCCCGGGTGGCGCGCCGGGCGGCTACGCGGGGCCGCCGCCGACCATCCCGCCGCCGCCGGGCTGGCGCCCGCCGGTGCACGTGCGGCCCACACCGCCCCGCCAGCTCCCGCCGCAGGACATGGCCGCCATGGACCAGGCCGAGGGGCGGGCCCAGCGGCTCACCTACGGCATCGGCGCCGTCGTCGGCGTCGTGCTGGTGCTGCTCACCTGCCTGCTCTGCTCGCGCCTGCTCTTCTGAGCCGGTCTTCTGAGCCGGCCGGCGCGGCCGATCCGAGCGCCCCGGCCGACCCGGGGTCAGACGATGCCGCTCCAGACCATCTTGGCTCCGCTGTCACCGGTCAGGTAGACGTACACGAGCGCGAAGACGGCCAGCACGACCGCCACGCCGGTGAGCACCAGGGGCAGCCAGCGGGGCAGGTCGCGGGTGCGGGGCAGGCCGCTGGTCACCAGCAGCAGCAGGAGCGCCGCGACGGCCAGCCCGACGGTGAACCAGAGCAGGTTCTCGCCGTACTCGGAGTGTTCGTGGATCTTCTGGAGGCCCTCGGGCGGGTAGCCCCGCTTGCGGAGCACCTCCTCCAACTCCTCGCCGGACTCCGTCGCCACCCAGGTGACGATGGGGGTGAGCACGGCGAGGACCGCCACCGCCCAGCCCATCCGGGGCCGCCAGCGGGGCAGCAGCCCGTACGCGACGGAGAGCAACGCCAGCAGCGGCACCAGCACCACGGCGGCGTGTACGACCAGGACGTGGCCCGGCAGGCCGTTGACTTCCCTGAACACCGACACCTCCGGCGAGTGGACGGGATCGCGCGGTCAGCGTACGACGGGATGATCCGCCGTCGCCCGTTCCGTACATCGACACACGCACGTGTGCCCGCCATGGTTCACCTGTGGTCCGGGCCACCCGCGGTCACGCTCGCTTGTCGGTCCGGGGGCACCGTGCTGTCATGGACGCATGTCCACCGGTGAGGAGCTGCTCCGGTCGAGGGGCCTGCGGGTCACCCGACCGCGCCTCGCCGTGCTGGACGTGCTCGCCGCCGGCGGTCACCTCGAGGTCGACGAGATCACCCGCCGGGTCCGCGAGCGCCTCGACTCGGTCTCCACCCAGGCTGTCTACGACGTGCTCGGCGCGCTCTCCCGGGCCGGGCTGTCCCGCCGGATCGAGCCGGCCGGCAGTCCCGCCCGGTACGAGGCCCGCGTCGGGGACAACCACCACCACGTGGTGTGCCGGGGCTGCGGCGAGATCGCCGACGTGGACTGCGCCACCGGCGACGCCCCGTGCCTCGACCCGAACGTGTCGCACGGCTTCGAGGTGGACGAGGCGGAGGTGACCTTCTGGGGTCTCTGCCCGGCCTGCCAGGCCCGCCGCTCCGCCGACGACTGACGGCCGCCGGCCGGGAGACGGCCGGGTCCGCCCGGCGCGTGGCACTCTTGGGCGGTGGATTCCGATGACCTCGGCCTGTTCGGTCCGGGATCGGTCACGTGGAAGGTGCACGAGGAGCCGATCCTGATCGTCGCCGGCCTGCGTTCGCTCTACCTCCAGGCGCTGCACCCCCGGGCGATGGCCGGCGTGGCGCAGAACAGCAACTACAAGTCGGACGCCTGGGGCCGGCTGATCCGCACGGCCACCTACGTGGCGACGACGATCTACGGCACCACCGCCGAGGCGGAGGCGGCCGGCCGGCGGCTGCGTACGCTGCACGCCCGGATGCGGGCCACCGACCCGTTCACCGGCGAGCGGTTCCGGATCGACGATCCCGACCTGCTGCGCTGGGTGCACGTCACGGAGGTCGAGTCGTTCGTGAGCACCGCCCGCCGGGCCGGGCTCGCGCTGACCGACGACGAGGTGGACGGCTACTACACCGAGCAGCGCCGGGCGGCGGCCCTGGTCGGGCTGGACCCGGCCGGGGTGCCGGGCACCGCCGACGAGGTGGCCGACTACTACCGCCGGGTCCGGCCCGAGCTGCGGATGACCAAGGAGGCGGCCGAGACGGCGCTCTTCCTGACCGCCCCGCCGATCCCGTGGAAGCTCAGCCTGCCGGTGAAGCTGGGCCTGCACCTCGGCCCGCCGCGCTGGGCTTACCTGGGGATCGCCGGCACGGCGTTGGCGCTGCTGCCGGCCTGGGCCCACCGGCTGTACGGCGGCCTCGGCCTGCCCACCACCGCGCTCTCGGCGGACCTGAGCGTCCGCGCGTTGCGACTGGCCCTGGCGGCGGTGCCGCGCCGCTACCGGGAGGGCCCGTTGCAGCAGGCCGCCAAGGAGCGCGCCGCCCGCCTCGCCGCCGCCTGACGGGGGCGTCGGGTCAGTCCTGGTCGGCGGCCGGCTCGGCGGGGCGCTCCACTGCCGCCCACGGGTCCTTGCCGGGTGCCTGCGCGCCGGCCGGGCAGGTGCGCCGGTAGTCGCACCAGCCGCAGCGCGGCCCCGGCTCGGTGGGGAACGCCGCGTCGGGGTCGGCGCCGCCGGCGACGGCCCGTTCGGCGGCCATGATGTCCCGGGCGGTGTCCTCGGCGCGGGTGAGCTGCCGCTGCAACGACTCCGGGCTGTGCTCGTGCGCGGCGACCGTGCCGGTGGGCAGGTGGTGCAGCTCGACCCGGCGGCACGGGCGGCGGAAGACCCGCTCGGCGGCGTACGCGTAGAGCGCGAGGGCCTGCGAGCCCCGCGCGTCGTCGCTGTCCAGCCCGGTGCGGCCGGTCTTGTAGTCGACGATGACCAGCTCGGGGCGGCCGTCGGGGCCGGGGCGGGAGTCGATCCGGTCGGTGCGGCCGTTGAAGGCGAGCACCGCCGTCTTCACGGCGACCACCCGCTCCACCCCGACCGGCTCGTCGGCCGGGTCGAGCCCCGCCACGTAGGACTCCAGCCAGGACAGCGCCCGCCGGAAGGCGTCCCGCTCCTGCTCGTCGTCGCGGTAGCCCTCGCGCACCCAGGTGCCCTTGAGCAGGGTGCCCAGCACCTCGGGGCGGCGGCGGTCGGGGGCCAGCGCGTACCAGTTCTTCAGGGCGGTGTGGACGCTGGCGCCCAGCGAGTTGTGCGCCCACGGCGGGCCCTTGGGCGGCGCGGGGCGGTCCACGTACGAGTAGCGGTAGCGGCGGGGGCAGTCGGCGTAGGCGCCGAGCTTGCTGGGCGTGCAGACGAAGAGCCGCTCCGGCATGCCCTCGAAGCCGAGCTGCTCGGCCTGCTCGGCGCGGGGCCGGGGTGGCCGGCCGCCGGTGGGTCGCCCGGTCGGGGAGGGTCGTCGCACGCCTGAGATCCTGCCACCTCGGTACGACAGCGCCGCGACGGCTCAGCCCATGGTGAGGTACTGCGTGACGAACGCGGCGATCGCGTCGGCGATGAGCTGCACGGCGATGGCGGCCAGCAGCAGGCCGGCGATGCGGGTGAGCACCTCGATCCCGCCCGGCCGGAGGACCTTGACGATGCCGCCGGAGAAGCGCAGCACCACCCAGACCGCGACCATGACCGCGACGATCGCGGCGGCGATGGCGAGGTAGTCGGTGAAGCCGCCGGCCTGCTGCACGAAGAGCATGGTGGCGACGATGGCGCCGGGACCGGCCAGCAGCGGGGTGCCCAGGGGCACCAGCGCGATGTTGGAGGTGGCCTGCTGGTTCGGGTCGTCGGACTTGCCGGTCAGCAGCTCCAGGGCGACGAGGATCAGCAGCAGCCCGCCGGCGGCCTGCAAGGCGGGCAGGTCGACGTGCAGGTAGGCCAGGATCGTCTGGCCGGCCACGGCGAACACCACGATCACCCCGAGCGCCAGCGCGACGGCCTGCCACGCGGCCCGGTTCCGGTCGCGGGCGGCCAGCGGGCCGGTCAGCGCGAGGAAGATGGGCATCATGCCGGGCGGGTCGACGATCACCAGCAGGGTCACGAAGACCTCGCCGAAGAGCTTGAGATCCACCCGGACACGGTAGCCGCGCGGCCGGAACGCTTCAGCCTGAAGCGACCGGGGTCACCCCCCGGGCCAGCTCGATGATCCGCTCGTACGCCTCCACCCCGGTGGTGTACGCGCCGAGCCGGACGGTCTTGTGCGTGCCGTGGAAGTCCGATGATCCGGTGACCAGCAGGCCCAGATCGGCGGCGAGCGCGCGGACGTGCTCCCGCTCGGCCGGGCTGTGGTCCTCGTGGTCGGCCTCCAGGCCGGCCAGGCCGGCCGCCGCGAGCTCCACGATCAGCTCGTCGGGCACGATCCGGCCGCGGCGGCTGGCCCGGGGATGGGCGAAGACCGGCACCCCGCCGGCCGCCCGGACCAGCGCCACCGCCCGGAACACGTCGATGTCCTCCTTGGGCAGCCGGTACCGCTCCCCCAGCCAGCGCGGACCGAACGCCTCGGTGGTGGTGGCGACCAGCCCGGCCCGGATCAGCGCCTGGGCGATGTGCGGCCGGCCGACGGTGCCGCCGGCCGCGCCGGCCAGGATCTCGGACCAGCTCACCCGGATCCCGTCGGCCTGGAGGAGCCGCACGATGCGCTCGCCGCGCTCCTCCCGGGCGCGCCGGACCCGGGCCAGCTCGGCGGCCAGCTCCGGCTCGGTCGGGTCGAAGAGGTACGCGAGCAGGTGCAGCGGGATCGCCGGCTCGACGCCGAACCAGCGGCAGGAGAGTTCGGCGCCCCGGACCAGGGTGAGCCCGGGCGGCAGGGCCCCGACCGCCGGCTCCCAGCCGGACGTGGTGTCGTGGTCGGTGAGCGCCACGACGTCGAGACCGGCGTCGGCGGCGGCCCGGACCAGCTCGGCGGGGCCGAGGGTCCCGTCGCTGGCGGTGGAGTGGGTGTGCAGGTCGATCCGGGCGCTCACCCCGCCGACGCTACCGCCCCGCCCGGTCAGGAGCGGGTGTCGCCCACCACCACGGGCCGCTCGCCCGGGGCCACCCCGTCGAGCACCGAGGCGGTGGGACGCTCGCCGGCCAGCACCCGCTCGGGCCGGACCCGGACCAGGCCGCCGGTGGCGTCGACGTGCAGGGCCGCGCCGCTGCGGGTCCAGGCCACCGCCCCGGCGACCGCCGGGCCGGCGGGGTGGTTCGCGGCGGCGGCGCCGAGGCCGGCCAGGTCGACCAGCAGGGCGCTCCGACCGGCGGTGTTGAGCAGCAGCCACCGCCCGTCGGCGGAGACTCCGCCGAGGCCGTCGGTGGCCAGCGCCGGGCCGCAGCCGGTGCGGACCGGCGTGAGGCCGCGGGCCGGGTCGAGCAGGCCCACGCAGGGCTGCCGGGGCGTGCCGGCGGAGACCAGGCCGACCACCCGGCCGTCGGGCAGCGCGCCGTAGACGGCGAGCACGTCCGGGTTCGCCGCGCCCGGCAACCTGCCCTCCGCCCGCCGCCAGACGCTGACCCCGCCCCGCTCGGGCTGCCGGACCAGGATGGCGCCGCCGGCGAAGCCGACAGGCGTCGCGCCCGTCGGGGCCGCCGCCCGGCTCCCGGCCAGGAGCTGGCCGCCGACCACGGCGGCGGCCTGCAGGTAGGGACCGTCGCGCCAGGCGACCTGCCGCCCGTCGGGGGAGACCACCACGGCGTCCGCCCCGGCGAGCAGCACCTGCGGCGCGCTGCCGTTGGGCGGCACCCACCAGAGGGTACGGCCGGCCGGGGTGACCGCCGAGGTGACCAGCCAGCCGCCGTAGTCGGGGACCCGCTGCGCCCGGTCGACGCCGCTCACGCCGGTCAGTTCCCGGCGCTCGCCCCCGCTGGTGTCCAGCCACGCGCCGACGATCAGGTCCAGCTCGGCCCGGACCGGGCCCTTCCCGGGCACCGGGCTGGAGGCGGTGGGCAGCGGGGAGGCCGAGAAGCCGCGCGGGTCACCGAGCACGACGGTCGGCGTGCCGCCCTGTCCGGCGGGGCCGCCGAGCTGGGCCATGCCGGTGGTGACCAGCACGGTCGCCACCCCGGCCAGGGCGAGCCCGGTCAGGGTGCGACGCCGGCCGGTGCGCCGGGCCCGCCGGAGCACGGCGCCGGCCGGGTCGGCGGCGAGCGGCCGGGGCGTGGCGACGCGGCCGGCCAGCGTCTGCCGCAGCGCCCGCTCCAGCTCGTCCTCGGTCACGGGGAATGGACGCTCCGGGCCGCCCGTCCGGTTGTCGAAGGAGCTCGGCGTGCGCGTCATCGGGACTCCACCGGCACGGACGCGACGGATCGTGGCGGGGTCGCGTCGGCGGGGACCGCGGCCGGCCGGACCACCGGCGGCGCCGGGGCGGGCGGCGGCGCGGCGGCGGCCTGCCGGAGCACCCGCGGCGGCGTACGCGGCGCGGGCTGGGCGGCCTTCTCCTCCGGCTCGACCGGCAGGCCGAGGGCGGCCTCGGAGCCGAGCCGGCGGCGCAGCGTGTTCAGCGCCCGGGAGGTCTGGCTCTTCACGGTGCCCGGGGAGATCTCCAGCAGCGCGGCGGTCTGCGCCTCGGACATGTCCTCGTAGAAGCGGAGCACCAGCACGGCCCGCTGCCGGGCCGGGAGCGCCTGGAGGTGCCGCCACAGGGCGTCCCGGTCGAGCTGCTGCTCGATCTCGTCGACGCCGGCCCGCTCGGGCAGCACCTCGGTCGGGCGTTCCCCGTGCCACCGCCGGCGCCACCAGCTGGTCGAGGTGTTGACCAGGACCCGGCGGGCGTAGGGCTCGAGGGCGTCGATCCCGCCGAGCCGCTTCCAGGCCAGGTAGGTCTTGGTCAGCGCGGTCTGGAGCAGGTCCTCGGCCGTGGCCCAGTCACCGGCCAGCAGGTAGGCGGTGCGCAGCAGGGCGCCGGAGCGGGCCGCGACGAACTCGCGGAACTCCTCCTCCAGCGGGTCCCTGTTCGCCACGCTCACCTCCGCACCCGGTCCTGCCTGGCAGGTTCCCACGCCCGACGGGGCCGGGTCGACGGCAAATGGTGCGCAGTTCATCCGATGTTCGGACGAAAACTTTCAGGCGCCGTCGTCGGCCTTCGCCTCGTCGGCCTCCTTGCCCAACCGCGCCTCGACAGCCTGCGGCTCGTACATCTCTTCGACGACGCGCAGGTAGAGCTCGTTCGGGTTGGGGAGATTCTTGATCTCGCGGAGCGCCTGCTCCTGGCCGGCCGACTCCAGCACGAAGGTGCCGTAGTTGAGCGCGCGGCCGGTCGGGGTCTGCTCGTACTTCATGTCGGTGACCCGGACCAGCGGCATCATGGCCACCCGGCGGGTGATGATCCCGTTGACGACCATGACCCGCTTGTTGGTGAGGATGAAGCGGTCGTACCACCAGTCGGCGACCCGCCAGGCGACCCAGCCCATCACGGCGAACCAGAGCAGCACCGCGACGGTGGTCAGCGCCCCGACGTCGCGCCCGGCCAGGAAGCCGGAGAGGTAGCCGAGCACGAAGGTCGCCGCGATGCCGACGACGATCGGAGTGGAGAGGTGGATCCAGTGCCGCTTCCACTCACCCCGGTAACGCTCGGTGGGGAAGAGGTAACGCGCGACCAGCGAGCTGGGCTCGTCCTCCAGCGGCAGCACCCGGCGGGGAGCCATGCCGGAGGCGTCGGCCCGCAGGCCGGCCAACTCGTCCTCGGAGATCTGCGGATCCTGGTAGCCGGCCTCGGGGTCGCGGATCCAGGCGCGGCCGGACCGCCCCTCCCCGGCGAACCCCGGCCCGTCACCGAAGGCGGCCTCGTCCGAAAGAGAGGGACCACTGCCGTAGCCGGACCCCGAGCCGAAGCCGGGGCCGTCGTCGGGGTCGATCCGCGGGATCGGCTCGGTGTCGCGCTCCCGGCGCTCCCGGTCGGGATCGTCGGGGTCGAAGGGTGGACCGGAGGGGCTTCCCATCGGCGGCTAGGCGACCAGGTTGGTGAAGAAGTCGCCGAAGCCCTGCGCGATGTCCATGATGCCGCCACCGAGAGACTTGAACACGTCGGCGGCGGAGTTCGGCCGGTAGGCGATGAAGAAGATCAAGAATGCGAGGCCGGCCCAGGTGAGGACCTTCTTGACCATAGCGGGCCATCCTCTCGCGCGGAGCCGGGTCCGTTTACCGCAGCGGCACCCAGAGTATCAGCATGGTGTCGTAGAGTGAATATCTGCGTCTGTCCCTCCGACTTGCCCGTGCCGGCCGGTCAGGCCCGCCCGTGCAGGTACGGAGATGGTGCGCCGTACACGAGTTCGGGCGGTGTCCACTCGGTGAGGTCGTGCAGCACGACTTCTTCCGCGAGGAGGTGACCCGCACTCGCCGGCCAGGCTATCGCATGGAGCCACATTCCCCGAGCCTCGCCGGCGTACGCGCTTCGATCCGTCGGCGAATTCACAAGCCACAGTGGAGTGGGATGGCCTCCCACCCGGATCTTGGCGTGCGGCACCCGCTCGGGATGACCAGGGCCGGGATCGCAGAGCGCCTCCGCCACCTCGGGCCCCGGATCGGGGCCGGGCAGGCCGGCGAGGCGGGAGCCGAGCCCGACACCCGGCTCCTCGGCGACGAAGAGCAGGTCGGCCGGTCCACCGTCGAGTGGGGCCGGACCGGCGCAGGCCACCGCGGTGGCGCGCACCCCGGAACGGTCGTCCCCCACCCAGGCCACCCCGGTCAGCGTCCAGCCGGTGGGCAGCGGCCACGGGCACCAGAGCGGCACCCCGGGCTGCCCGGCCGGATCGGCGTCGGCGGCCACCCGCTCCACCACGCTCGCCATGATCTCCGCGCCGATGTGCTCCGGCACGTGCAGGGGCGGCACCGGCCCGCAGCGCAGGCACCGGTACTCACCGTGCATCAGGTCCGGCTCCCGGACCGGGCCCGCGCACCTGGGACAACTCACCGCGACACTCACGTCTTCACGGTCACCCGGGACCGGCGGGGCGTCAAGCCGAGCGGGCGGACGGGCCCCGGGATTTCCGTCCGTCGGCGGAACCGACATGGGAATTCCCGCGAAGCGGGGGCCGGCCGGTGCGTGCGCGCTCAGTCCGGCGGCGGGCCGGCGTACTGCCGGATCCAGGCGTGCATGGCGATCCCGCTGGCCACGCCCGCGTTGATCGAGCGGGTGGAGCCGTACTGGGCGATCGAGAAGAGCTGGTCGCAGGCGCCCCGCGCGACCTCGGAGAGCCCCGGCCCCTCCTGGCCGAAGAGCAGCACGCAGCGCCGCGGCAGGGCGCCGGTCTCCAGCGGCTTCGAGCCGGGCAGGTTGTCGATGCCCACCACCGGCAGCCGCTCCCCGGCCGCCCAGGCCACGAACTCCTCGATCGTCGGGTGGTGCCGGACGTGCTGGTAACGGTCGGTCACCATGGCGCCCCGCCGGTTCCACCGCCGCCGCCCCACGATGTGCACCTCGGCGGCGAGGAAGGCGTTGGCGTTGCGCACGACCGTGCCGATGTTGAAGTCGTGCTGCCAGTTCTCGACCGCCACGTGGAAGTCGTGCCGGCGCCGGTCCAGGTCGGCCACCACGGCCTCGCGCCGCCAGTAGCGGTAGCGGTCCACGACGTTGCGCCGGTCGCCCTGGGCGAGCAGCTCCGGGTCGTAGCGCGGGTCGTCCGGCGGGTCGCCGGGCCAGGGCCCCACACCCACGTCGAGCTGGTCGTCGGTCACGGTCTGAAGAGGGTACGGCCCGCCGCGCCGCCGGTCCGGCCGGCCCGGCTCAGCGGAGGTCCAGGGCGCCGGCGAGCCGGTCCAGGAAGCGCCGGTCGGCGGGGCTCGGCGCGGTACCGCCGGCCCGGCACACCCGGGCCGCCACCGATTCCACCCACTGCCGGTACGCCGCCGAGTCGGCGGGGTCGGCGCGGCGCCGGAGCACGCGCACCGCGGCCCGGGCGGCGGCGAGCAGGTCGACCAGGTCGGTGAGGCGCTCGTCCCGCTCGGCGGCGCCGTCGTGGCGGGCGTAGATCGCGGCGACCACGGCCCGGATCAGGTCGCTGTCGAAGGCCCGGCCGGCCGCCACCGCGTCCAGCCCGGCGAGCCCGGCGGCGACGCCGCGCGGCGGGCGGCCCGGACCTGGTGAGGCGGCGGCGACGAGGACCCGGCCCGGCAGGTCGGTCAACAGGTCCCACTCCGCCGCGGAGTAGACGGCGGTGGTCAGCGGTGCGGCACGGCGGCCGGCAGAGGGCGGCTCTCCGGCGACGGAGTGGCTCATGGGGACCTCCGGCGTCAGCATATGCCCCGGAACGGGAAAAGGGCCCCTTCCCCGCGGATCGGAAAAGAGGCCCTTCTGGGCATACGTGAAGGTCAGCGCGGCTCGGGGAAGCTGGGCCGCTCGGGGTCGACGCCCTCGGGCAGCGCGGCGGCCGCGTACTCCTTCTTGGGGACCATGACCTTGCGGCGGAACACGCAGACCAGCGTGCCGTCCTGGTTGTAGCCCCGGGTCTCCACCGCGACCACGCCGCGGTCCGGCTTCGAGGAGGACTCCCGCTTGTCCAGCACCGTGGTCTCGCCGTAGATGGTGTCGCCGTGGAAGGTCGGGGCGACGTGCCGCAGCGACTCGATCTCCAGGTTGGCGATCGCCTTGCCGCTGACGTCCGGCACCGACATGCCGAGCAGCAGCGAGTAGATGTAGTTGCCGACCACCACGTTGCGCTTGAACTGGCTCGCCGACTCGGCGTAGTGGGCGTCCATGTGCAGCGGGTGGTGGTTCATGGTGAGCAGGCAGAAGAGGTGGTCGTCGTACTCGGTGACCGTCTTGCCGGGCCAGTGCCGGTAGACGGCGCCGACCTCGAACTCCTCGTAGTAGCGGCCGAACTGCATCCTTGTCCCCTTCGACGGGCGGCGATGGAGTTCGGCACAGCATGCCTTACCGCTTGTTAAGGCGGTGGGCGGGGCGTGGCGGGTGCGGAAAAGTCACACCCGGACCGACCCGGGTGGAGACGCAATGAGCGGCGGGGCCCTCCCCGGCACCCGCCGCCCACGCTCTGATGTGAGAGATTCTGCCGTACGGCGGTACTGTATCGACAGAGACGGACGTCACATTTATCTTTTCGTAACACTACTCATAGTGACGCACGCTCACTCCACAAGCGATCTCCGGTGGCCGGATCGCTGCTTGTCAAGCGTCAAGTTACCGATTCGTAGCTCGTACGCAGCGTGATCTTCCTGGAAGCGCTCCCATCACGTCCCGTCACGCAAATGCGTCGTGCACTTGCGTTCCGCAGGGGCGGCGAAACAGACTGCGTTCGATGCGTCGCAGCGTCACCGTCGTGCTGCGCAGCGTTTCGTCGCGCACGTCACGGGAATGCGGAGGCTTGCACCCTGGTTCCACGGGACGTAGGCAATACGCGCTGATCGGAGAGTGCAATGGCAACGGTTGAGCTGACCACGGCCAACTTCGACGAGGTGACCGAACGCGACGGCATCGTCCTGCTCGACTTCTGGGCGGACTGGTGCGGCCCGTGCAAGCGCTTCGCCCCCGTCTACGAGCGCTCGTCCGACAAGCACCCGGACATCGTGTTCGGCAAGGTCGACACCGAGGCGCAGCAGGAGTTGGGCGCCAAGTTCAACATCAGCTCGATCCCCACGGTGATGGCGATCCGCGACGGCGTGATCGTCTACGCCCAGCCGGGCGCCCTGCCGGAGTCGGCGCTGGAGAACCTGATCGAGCAGGTCCAGCAGCTCGACATGGACGACGTCCGCAAGAAGCTGGCCGAGCACGGCCACAAGCACTGAGCCGACCGGCTCCGGCACACCGGCCGGGTCCCCACCGCGGGGACCCGGCCGGTGTCGTTCGCGCCTGCCCGGAAGGCCCGGAAAGAGCGACACGGGCAGCCAGGAATGGACGACGGACCGACGCCGTCCGGACATGTTTCTCCCGTATCGTCACGAGCCGATGGAGACCTTGACCACCCGCGGGCGTGCCGTCCGACTGGGCGCCACGCTGCTCGGGCTGGCGCTGCTCCTGCTCGGCACGGTGCGCGGCACCGACGACGACTTCCCGTTCGGGCCGTTCCGGATGTACTCCACCTCCGACCCGCCGGACGCGCCCGCCCCCGACACGCGGGTCGAGGGCGTCGACCGGACCGGGGCGGTGGTGCCGCTCGGCCAGGACGCCACCGGCATCCGGCGCGCGGAGATCGAGGGCCAGCAGGACCGGTACGCCGCGGACCCGAGCCTGCTGCGCCGGGTCGCCGAGGCGTACGCCGAGCGCCACCCCGCCGCCCCCGACCTGGTCGAGGTCCGCATCGTGGTCCGTTGGTACGACATCCAGGGCGGCCGCCCGACCGGCCGCTGGACCGATCGCACCGCCGTACGGTGGGAGACCGCCCCGTGACCGGCTGGCTGACCGAGGCGGTCCCGCGCGGCCGGGTGGCCGCCTTCCGCACCCTGGTCTACCTCTTCGTCGCCGCCGACCTGGTGGTGTTCACCCCCTGGGTCCGGACCCGGGTCGACGTGCCCGGCGACCTCTACCAGCCGTTGCTGATCGGCCGGCTGCTCCCGCTGCCCACCCCCACGTCGGCCCTGGTCGGCGTGATCTTCTGGGTGCTGCTGGCGGCCGCCCTGCTCGCCGCCACCGGCCGGGCGCCCCGGCTGCTCGGCTGGACGGTCTTCGCCCTCTACTTCGAGTGGATGATCGTCGCGATGAGCTACGGCAAGGTCGACCACGACCGGTTCGGGCTGCTCGTCGCGCTGGCCGTCCTGCCCACGGCCGGGCGGGCCCGGCACGGCGACGCGACCCGCACCGAGGCGGGCGGCTGGGCCCTGCGGGTCACCCAGATCGCGGTGATCTGCACCTATTTCCTGGCCGCCTGGGCCAAGTTCCGCTTCGGCGGCCTGGACTGGGCCACCGGCTCGGTCCTGGCCCGGGCGATCATCCGGCGCGGCACCGACCTGGCCGACGTGATCGCCCAGGTGCCGCACCTGCTGATCGTCGCCCAGTTCGGCATCCTGGCCTTCGAACTGCTCAGCCCGGTGGTGTTCCTGCTGCCGGAGCGGTGGCGGCTGGCCATGGTCGGCTTCTTCTACTCGTTCCACCTGGTGACCATCGCGACGATCACCATCTCGTTCGCCCCGCACCTGGCGGCCACGACCAGCTTCCTCCCCCTGGAGAAGGTCCGCCCGGTGTTCTGGCTCCGGCGCCTGCTCAGCCGCCGCCGTGAACCCGCGGGCGGCGAGCCCACCCCGGTCGCCGGCCCCGAGCCGGCCGTCGACCCCGCCTGAGCCCCGGCCGCCGGCTCACGCGTCCAGCGACGGGAGTGCGGTCAGGAGGTTGGGCCGGGGCGGCCGGTGGGGCCGTAGAGACGCTCCCGGGCCTCCTGCGGCAGGGAGCACGCGGCCGTGCCGCCGGGCATCCGGTGCCGGTTCCGGGCCACCCACCGGTACGCCGGCCAGGCCGCGGCGCGCACCGGCGGGAGGCGCAGCCCGGCGCCGGCGACCCGCCAGGCCGGCCCGCTGCCGCCGAGCAGCTTGGCGATGGCGTCGGGACCGGCGGCGCGGGAGCCGTCGGCGCCCACCCACTGCACCGCCTCCTCGCACTCGGCCTCCGTCAGGCCCAGCGCCGCCAGGTCGGCGAACTGCCAGGGCACCACGCGGGCGCCGGTGGGGATCCGGCGCTCGATGAACTGCGCACAGCGGGTGCAGAACGCGCAGTCGCCGTCGTAGACGAAGGTCGACGTCTCCATGTCACCATCCTGCACCCCGCCCACCCCGTTCCGGTGGGCGGTGTCCGGCGGGTCACTTGCGCTTCGTTCGTACGCATGTTCGAATGAAGCACATGCGCTGGGACAACCTCTCCGCTCCCCCGGACGAGGGGACTCCCGACGGGGCAGCGCCAGCGACTCCACCCCTGCCGCTGGCGCTCCCCGGCGCGATCGCCCGCACCTTCGACACCCCCGGCTTCGCCGGCATGACCTTCTACGAGGTACGGGCCAAGTCGATCATCAACCGGGTGCCCGGCCAGTCCCGCGTCCCGTTCGAGTGGACGGTCAACCCCTACCGGGGCTGCTCCCATGCCTGCGTCTACTGCGTCTCCGGCGACACACCGATCCTCATGGCCGACGGACGTACTCGGCCAATCTGCGAACTCAAGCAGGGAGACCGGATCTACGGCACCGAGCGGCGAGGTGCCTACCGGCGGTACGTGGTGACCGAAGTTCTCGCCAAGTGGACGACGGTGAAGCCGGCTTACCGGATCACGCTCGAGGATGGCACCACCCTGGTCGCCAGCGGCGACCACCGCTTCCTGTCCGACCGGGGGTGGAAGTACGTCACCGGTGCGATGGGCGGCACGGCGCAGCGTCCCTACCTGACCACCAACAACCGCCTGATCGGCACCGGGCGCTTCGCGATCCCGCCCAAGGAGTCGGCCGACTACCGCCGGGGCTACCTCTGCGGCATGGTGCGTGGCGACGGGACGATTGGCGTCTACTCCCTTCGCAACAGTTGGTCACATCAGTTCCGGCTCGCACTGATTGATTGTGAGGCACTCGATCGAGCTGAGCGGTTCCTGGCGGAAGCAGGCATCGAGACGAGGCGCTCACCGTTCGGAAAGCCCCTTCCCAACCGGCAGCCCATGGAGGCCATCCGCGCGTCAGGAGAGGCGAATATCAATGCCATCAGGGAGCTGATCAGCTGGCCAGACACGCCGACGAACGACTGGCGGCTCGGTTTCCTCGCCGGCATCTTCGACGCCGAGGGCAGTTGCAGTCGGGGCATTCTGCGGATCAGCAACTGTGCAGACGACATCCTCGACCGGACCGCCGACGCCTTGGACCACTTCGGCTTCCATTGGGCTGTTGAGGATCGCGGCCGCCCCAATCGGCTGCGGCAGATCCGGCTGGCCGGCGGCTTGCCCGAGCGGCTGCGCTTCTTCCACTTGACAGATCCCGCCATTGCGCGCAAGCGAAACATCGAGGGCACCGCGCTCAAGTGCCAAGCCGCGCTGCGCGTGATCACGATCGAGGATCTCGGGCTGGAGCTGCCGCTGTGGGACATCACCACCGGCACCGGCGACTTTATCGCCAACGGCGTGGTCAGCCACAACTGCTTCGCCCGCAACACGCACACCTACCTCGACCTCGACGCCGGCGCGGACTTCGACCGGAAGGTGATCGTCAAGGTCAACGCCGGTGAGCTGGTACGCCGGGAGCTGGCCGCCCCGAAGTGGCGCGGCGCGCACATCGCCATGGGCACCAACGTGGACTGCTACCAGCGGGCCGAGGGGCGCTACCGGCTGATGCCCCAGATCATCGAGGCGCTGCGCGACTTCGCCAACCCGTTCTCGATCCTCACCAAGGGCACGCTCCTGCTGCGCGACCTGCCACTGCTGCGGCAGGCCGCCGAGGTGACCCGGGTCGGGCTGTCCTACTCGGTGGGTTTCGTGGACGAGGCGCTCTGGCGGGCCGTCGAGCCGGGCACCCCGAGCCCGCGCCGCCGCCTCGACGCCGTCCGCCAGCTCACCGACGCGGGCTTCTCCGTCGGGGTGCTCATGGCGCCGATCCTCCCGGGGCTCAGCGACGACGACGAGTCCATCGACGCCACGGTGGCCGCGATCGCCGCCTCCGGCGCCACCAACGTCACCCCACTGCCGCTGCACCTGCGCCCCGGCGCCCGCGAGTGGTACGCGCGCTGGCTGGCCCGGGAGTTCCCGCACCTGGTCCCCCGCTACCGGCAGCTCTACCAGGCCGGTGCGTACGCGCCGCAGGCGTACCAGCGGGAGGTGACCGCACGGGTGCGGATGGCCGCCCGCCGGCACGGGCTGCACCGGGGCGAGGCCGGCGACAACCGTCAACTGCCCGAGGCGCCGCCCGCCCCGGCGGCCGAGCAACTCTCCCTGCTGTGAGGACGAGCCGGGCCGGTTTGCGGGGCGCCGACGAGGGCTAGGCTCGGGGAATGCGTTCCGCCCAGCAGATCCTCGCCGACTCCGCCGTCATCGCCGTCGTGGGCGCGTCCCGCGACCCGGGCAAGGCCGCGCACCGCGTACCGCTGGAGATGCAGCGGCACGGCTGGCGGATCATCCCGGTGAACCCGACCGTGGACGAGCTGTTCGGCGAGAAGGCGTACCCGACGCTGGCCGACATCCCGCACCCCGTCGATCTGGTCGACGTGTTCCGCCCGGCCGCGGACGCCGTCGAGGTGGTCCGGCAGGCGGTGGCGATCGGCGCGCCGGCGGTCTGGTTGCAGCTCGGGATCTTCTCGGCGGAGGCGCGGCGGATCGCCGAGGAGGCGGGCATCGACTACGTCGAGGACCGCTGCCTCATCATCGAACGCGCCGCCGGCGGCCTGACCCGCCGGGGCTGAGCTCGACTCACGGCCGGGTGACCACCACGACGTGCGGGCGCTCAGCTCGTGTGGTCCACCGGGCCGAAGAGCAGGTCGAGTTGGGTGTCGAGGGCGGCCAGCGCGGTCTCCGGCGGGTAGTGACCGCCGAGCAGGTAGATGCCGAGCCCCTCCATCACCGCCAGCAACCCGACCGCGGCCCGCTCCGGGTCCACCGTCGTGGGGGCTCCGGCCCGGATCAGGCCGGCGATGAAGCCCAGCAGGGCGGCCGTCTCGTCGTGCAGCGCGGCGGCGACGGCCGGACGTACGGCGGTGTAGGCCAGGAACGCCAGCGCCACCCTGCCGTCCGCTCGGCGCTCCTCGTCCAGCGGCAGCAGCGCGGCCAGCATGGTCCGCAGCAGTTCGCGCGGTGCCGGTGCCTCCCCGAGCGCCGCGATCGCCCGGGTCACCCGGGCCTCGTTGCGGTCGCGGACCACGGCGAGCGCGAAGGTCATCATCTCGTCGCGGGTGCGGAAGTAGTGCTGCACCATTCCGGAGCTGACGCCGGCCGCGGCGGCCACGTGCCGGAGGCTGACCGCCTCCAGTCCCTGCTCGGCCGCGACCCGCATGAGCGCGTCCGCGATCAGCGCGCGGCGCTCGCGGTGGTCGACCCGCTTCGGCATCCACCCATGCTTTCACAATGCGACTGCATTGACACGTCACCCCGCCAGCGTTTACGTTGCAACTGCAATGCAAAAACGGAAGGTGGGCCGGGGATGGCAGACGTCGACGTGGTCAGGCTGGCTCGCCGCGCGGTCGCGTACGAGTGGGGCATGTGGCGCAGCCTGGCCCGGTGGGTCCTGCGGCGGCCGTACCCGCTGGCGCCCGGCGCGGAGACGTTCGCCTACGTCGGCGTGGTGCAGCCGATCCTCGGGGTGTTCATCGCGCTGTCGACAATCGAGATCCCGGTCCTCGACCTGATCCTCCGGCACACCGTCGGCTGGCCCACGGTCCGGCATGCCGCCATCGGCCTCGGCGTCTGGGGCGTGCTGTGGATGGTCGGGCTGCTCGCCAGCCTGCGGATCCACCCGCACGTCGTCGACGACACCGGCCTGCGGATCCGCAACGGCGTCTCGCTGGACGTCATGATCCCGTGGACCGCGATAGCCCGGGTCGAGGCCCGCTACCGGTCGCTGCCGTCCAGCCGGGCCGTGCAGTACGACCCGGACGACCCGACGGTGCTGAACCTCGGCGCGGGCAGCCAGACCGCGGTGGACGTGCTGCTGCGGGAGCCGCTGACGGTAGGCCTACCAAAGGGCCCGAGCACCTCGGTACGGGAGATCCGCATCTACGCCGACAACCCAAAGGCCCTGGTAACCAAAGCCCGCCAGCACCTCCCGGCGCCCGACCCCACCCAGCCCCGTTGATCAAGAAGTTTGCGTCAGCGGCACGGCCGGATCCGACGCGAACTTCTTGATCAACCCCGGGGTCGGGCGTGGCTAGAGCTTGTACTCCTTCAGCAGGCCGCGGCTGATGATGGTCTTCTGGATCTCCGAGGTGCCCTCGCCGATGAGCAGGAACGGCGCCTCGCGCATCAGCCGCTCGATCTCGTATTCCTTCGAGTAGCCGTAGCCGCCGTGGATGCGGAACGCCTCCTGGACGACCTCGGCGCAGTACTCCGAGGCCAGCAGCTTGGCCATCCCGGCCTCGACATCGTTGCGCTGGCCGGCGTCCTTGAGCCGGGCCGCGTTCACCATGAGGGCGTGCGCGGCCTCGATCTTCGTACCCATCTCGGCGAGCTTGAACGCGACGGCCTGGTGCTTGGCGAGCGGCTGGCCGAAGGTGCGGCGCTGCTGGGCGTACGCGACGGCCAGCTCGAAGGCGCGGATGGAGATGCCGCAGGCGCGGGCGGCCACGTTGACCCGGCCGACCTCGATGCCGTCCATCATCTGGTAGAAGCCGCGGCCGACCTTGTCCTCGCCGCCGAGCACGGCGGAGGCGGGGACGGTGACGCCGTCGAGCACCATCTCGGTGGTCTCGACGCCCTTGTAGCCCATCTTGTCGATCTTGCCGGGGATGGTCAGGCCGGGGGCGGTCTCGCCGAAGCCGGGCTCCTTCTCCAGCAGGAAGGTGCTCATGTTGCCGTAGACCGAGTCGGCCCCGGTGTCCGTCTTGACCAGGGTGGCGACCACCGAGGAGTACGCGCCGTTGGTCAGCCACATCTTCTGGCCGTTGAGCACGTAGTTGTCGCCGTCGCGGACCGCCTTCGACTTGATCGCCGAGACGTCCGAGCCGCACTCGGGCTCCGACATCGAGAAGGCGCCGCGCACCTCGCCGGTGGCCATCCGGGGCAGCAGCCGGGCCTTCTGGTCGGCCGAGCCGTGCTGGGAGATCAGGTACGCCACGATGAAGTGGGTGTTGACGATGCCGGAGATCGACATCCAGCCCCGGGACAGCTCCTCCACCACGAGGGCGTAGGTCAGCAGGGACTCGCCGAGACCGCCGTACTCCTCGTCGATGGTGAGGCCGAACAGCCCCATCTCACGCATCCCGTCGAGGATGTCGGTGGGGTACTCGTCGGCGTGCTCCAGCCGCTGCGCGTGCGGGATGATCTCCTTGTCGGCGAACTCCCGGACCGTTTCCAGGATCGACCGCTGCACATCGGTCAGGCCGGGCGTCTGGGCGAGTCGGGCCATCTCAGCCTCCGGGGGATCGGCGCACTACTCGTGGGTAACTGAACGCTGGGTCAGTATCGGCCCCGCGACCGGCGGAGCCAAGGTGACCAGTCCACACAACCGCTGTGAAAAGGTTCACCGCTGCGGGTAGCGTCCGCAAGAGAGAGGGCCGTCGACCTGCGAGGCGAGGGGGCGAGGAGGGCGTGAGCCAACCACCCGGTGAGCCGGACCAGCCGCCGTCGCCGTACGAGCCGCCCACCTACGGCCAGCCGTACGGGGAGCCCCAGCAGCCGTACGGACAGCAGCAGCCGCACTGGGGGCACCAGCCACCCGGTGGTGCCCAGCCGCCCTACGCCCCGCAGCCCCCGTACGGCCAGTACGGGCCGCCCGGGCCCGGACAGCAGCCGCGCGGCGGCGGGCCGAACGTGCTCGCCATCCTGTCGCTGGTCCTCGCCTTCGTGTTCGCCCCGGCCGGCATCGTCTGCGGCCACCTGGCCAAGCGGCAGATCCGGCAGACCGGCGAGGAGGGCGACCAGCTCGCCACCTGGGGGCTGATCCTCAGCTACGTCTTCACCGCGATCGGCCTGCTGGTCTGCTGCGGCTGGATCGGCCTGGCCTTCTGGGCCAACTCGGACAACGGCCGCGGCTACTGACCCTCAGCGGAAGTCCGCCTCGCGGACGCTGTTGCCGCCGTCGACCACCAGCATCTGCCCGGTGATGTAGGAGGCGGCCGGCGAGCAGAGGAAGGCGATGGCAGCGGCCACCTCGTCCGGCGTGCCGGGGCGGCCCACCGGAGTGCCGAGACCCTGCTTGATCTCGACCATCGTGGACGCCGCCGTGTGGATGATCCCCGGCGCCACCGCGTTCACGGTCACCCCGTCCGCGATCATCTCCATGGCCAGGGCCCGGGTCAGTCCGACCACGCCGGCCTTCGCGGCGGCGTACGCGGCCTCGGTGGGCAGCGCGTTGACCGGCCCGGCGGTGGCCGCCAGGTTGACGATGCGCCCCCAGCCCCGCTCGGCCATCCCGCCGATGAACGCGCGGCTGCACAGGAACGCGGTGGTCAGGTTGCGGTCGATCTCGCCGCGCCACTCGTCGTAGGTCAGCTGGGCCACCGGCCGGAGCACCTCCGGGCTGGCCCGACTGGCCAGGCCGGCGTTGTTGACCAGCACCTCGACGTCGCCGAGCTGCTCGGCCACCGCGTCGGCGAGCGCGCCCACCTCGGACTCGTCGGTGAGGTCGGCGACGAAGCCGGTGACACCCAGCTCGCCGGCCCGGTCGTGGATCCGCCGCGTGGTGGAGACGATCGCCACCCGGGCGCCCAGGTCGGCCAGGCGGCGCGCGGTCGCGTACCCGATGCCGTCCGGACTGCCCGCGCCGGTGACCAGCGCGACCCGGCCGTCCAGGCGCATGGTGGCCGGCTCTTCGAGCGGTGCCGGCTGGTCCTGGTCGGCGGAGCCGGTCGGGCCGCCGCCGCGCGGCCGGCGCACCAGCCCCGGCCGGCTGACGTCCCGTCGCGACCGACCGCCGCGCGCGTCAAGTGCCATGCCGCGATCCTGCCCGTTGTGGACGTCCCGGGCAACGCGGCACCCGGAAAGGGGGTCCTGCGACTTGCGCGCCGATGGCTACCCTGACCGCACCACGTCCATGGAGATGATCTGATGACCTATCCCCCACCGTCCGGTGGTTGGCACGACCCGTCGGCGGCGGCCGGACCGCAGTCGAGCCCGCCGGCCGACCCGACGCTGCCGATGGCGGGCAATCCCATCCCGACCCAGCCGACCTCGGCGGACCCGTACGCGCCCGCCGACCCGTACGCCGGCATGAAGTCCGGCGACCCGTACGCCGCCCCCGGCTACCCGCCGGCCGGCACCCCGTACGCCGCGCCCGGCTACCCGGCGCCCGGCTACCCGACGCCCGGCGACCCGTACGCGGCGGCCGGCTACCCGGCGCCGGCGTACCCCGGCTACGCGCCCCCGTCGAGCAAGACGAACACCCTGGCCATCGTGGCGCTGGTGCTCTCGCTGATCGGCTTCACCTCCTGCATCACCGCCCCGATCGGCGCCATCATGGGCCACGTCGCCCGAAAGCAGATCCGGGAGACCGGCGAGCAGGGCGAGGGCATGGCGAAGGCGGCCATCATCGTGGGCTGGATCCTCACCGCCCTGCTGGTGCTGCTGATCATCTTCTACGTCGTGATGATCGTGATCGCCGTCAACTCGGACAGCTCCAGCGGCTACTGACGCGGACGGGCCGCCCCGGTCGGCCGGGGCGGCCCGTCGCGGTCAGCGGCTCGCGGTCACTCCGAGGGCGGGGTGAACGAGGAGGTACGGCTCATCCCGGCGGCCCGGCCCTTGGCCGCGATCACCAGCGCCATCTTGCGGGACGCCTCGTCGATCATCTCGTCGCCGAGCATCACGGCGCCGAGCTTGCCGCCCGCCTCCGAGGTGTAGAAGTCGTACGCGTCGAGGATCAGCTCGGCGTGGTCGTAGTCGTCCTGGGCCGGGGAGTAGACCTCGTTGGCCGCGTCGATCTGGCCCGGGTGCAGCACCCACTTGCCGTCGAAGCCGAGCGCCGCGGAGCGCTTGGCCACCTCGCGGAACGCGTCCACGTCCCGGATCTGGAGGAACGGGCCGTCGATGGCCTGCTTGTCGTGCATCCGGGCGGCCATCAGGATCCGCATGAGGATGTAGTGGTAGGGGTCGCCCGGGTAGTCCGGGATCAGCGCGCCGACCACCAGCGACTTCATGTTGATCGAGGCCATGAAGTCGGCCGGGCCGAAGATGATCGTCTCGACCCGGGGCGAGGCGGCCGCGATGGCGTCGACGTTGACCAGGCCGGCCGCGTTCTCGATCTGCGCCTCGATGCCGATCCGGCCTACCTCCAGGCCGAGGGTCTTCTCGATCTGGGTGAGCAGCAGGTCCAACCAGTGCACCTGCTCGGCGTTCTGCACCTTCGGCAGCATGATGCAGTCCAGGTTGGCCCCGGCGCCCTCGACCACCTCGATGACGTCCCGGTAGGTCCACGGCGTGGTCAGGTCGTTCACCCGGACCACCCGGGTCTTGCCGGCCCAGTCGCCCTCGTTCAGCGCGGCGACGATGTTCTTCCGGGCGTCCGGCTTGGCCAGCGGCGCGACCGCGTCCTCCAGGTCGAGGAAGACCTGGTCGGCGGGGAGGCCCTGGGCCTTGCCGAGCATCTTGACGCTGGAACCGGGTACCGCGAGGCAGGACCGGCGGGGGCGACCGACTGCGGCCATGGATGCGCTCCTTCCAGCGTCCGGCGGGCACGCCGACGCCACCAGGTGAAAGACGAGAAACTTAACGATCCCAAAGGGCGTTGTGACGCCACGGTAACCTCGTGCCGTGACCGGGGTGAATGGACCTGTGGAAGATCTCACTGAGCGGCGGACCGTGGTGGTGACCGGCGCCAGCTCGGGCATCGGACTGGCCGCCGCGGTCGACCTGGCGGGCCGCGGCGACCGGGTGGTACTGGTCGGCCGGGATCCGGCCCGGCTGCGCGCCGCCGGGGAACGGGTCCGCGAGTGCTGCGGCGAGCAACCCGAGCTGTTCCGCGCCGACTTCGCCGTGCTGGACGACGTACGCGGGCTCGCCGAGCGGCTGCGCGCCGCGTACGACCGGATCGACGTGCTGGCCAACAACGCCGGGGCGATCGTGCTCCAGCCCGTCACCACGGTCGACGGCTTCGAGCTGAGCATGCAGGCCAACCACCTCGCGCCGTTCCTGCTCAGCAACCTGCTGCGGGACCGGATCGGCCGGATGGTGGTGACCGCCTCGGGCGCCCACCGCAGCGGGGCGCTCGACCCGGACGACCTCAACGCCGCGCTGCGCCGCTACCGGCCGATGCGCGCGTACGGCACCAGCAAGCAGGCGAACATCCTGTTCACCGCCGAGGCGGCCCGGCGCTGGCCCGAGGTGCCGGCGTACTCGTTCCACCCCGGCGTGGTGCGGACCCGGTTCGGCAACGACAGCCGGCTCGTCGCCCTCGGCATGCGGCTGCTGCCGTTCCGCAGCCCGGAGCGGGGGGCGGAGACCCTGGTCTGGCTGGCCAACCAGGACCCGGCCCGGCTGGTCGACGGCGGCTACTACGCCGACCGGCGACTCCGCCGGCCGCTGCCCAAGGCGGCCGACCCGGTCCTCGCCGCCCGGCTCTGGACCGCCAGCGCCAAGGCCGTCGGGCTCGACGCCTGAGTCCTCGCGGGGGGCCGTCCGCTGCCATACTCCGCCGCATGACCGAGCACGAGGGAGCGACCCTGCACGTCGGGGGCGCGGACGACGAGCTGGCCGCCCGGATCGACCGGGAACTGACCGCCTTCAACAACGCCGCCACGGGCGCCACCGACGAGGCCGACCTGACGGTGCGCGTCGTCGACCCGGGCGGCGAGCTGGTGGCCGGGCTGACCGGGTGGACCTGGGGCGGCCGGGCCGGCATCAACACCGTGTGGGTGCGGGCGGACCGCCGCCGCGAGGGCTGGGGCGGCCGGCTGCTGGACGCCGCCGAGGAGGAGGCCCGGGGACGTGGCTGCACCGAGATCTCGGTGGCCTCGTTCTCCTTCCAGGCGCCGGACTTCTACCGCCGGCACGGCTACACCGACACCGGCATCCGGGACGGCATCCCGGGCGGCCACGTC
Source organism: Micromonospora sp. A3M-1-15 (assembly GCF_024213425.1). Lineage (NCBI taxonomy): Bacteria > Bacillati > Actinomycetota > Actinomycetes > Micromonosporales > Micromonosporaceae > Micromonospora > Micromonospora sp. A3M-1-15. The sequence goes on from NZ_JANAVK010000001.1 coordinate 1,822,094, forward strand.
GACCACCAGTTCTGGAAGCCGCTCGTCGACGACCCGGCCGGGGTGCTCCGGGTCGTCGCCCTTGTCGACCTGAGCGCCGACCCGGAGGCCGGCCGGCGGTACGAGGACGACGTGCTGGCCCTGCTCGGGCGGCACGGCGGCCGGCTGGAGCGGCGGCTGCGTACCGGGGACGGACGGACCGAGGTGCACGTGATCCGGTTCGCCGCGCGGGCCGGCTACGACGCGTTCCTGGTCGACCCGGAGCGGGTGGCGCTGCGCGCCGCGCTCGGCGACGCCGCCCCCACCACCCAGGTCCTCGACGTCCACGACGTCTGACCCGACTTCCTTCCCTCCCTCACTTCACCACGGCCGGCCGGCGGGAACAAGACTTGATCTTGCGGTTGACCACGCGCATGGTCGAGGCATGGACTTCGATCCCCTCGCCACCGCGCGCCGGGCCCTCTGGATCGGTGGCGCCCAGTGGGCCGGCAAGACGACCCTCGCCGTCACGCTCGCGCTGCGCCACGGGCTGACCGCGTACCTCTACGACCGGCACGACGCCCGGGGGCACGAGGACCGGCGGGTGGCCGACCGGGTCCGCCGCGGCGATCCGCCCGCCGGCCCCGGCCCGGACGCGGTCTGGGTGGACCTCGCCCCGGAGCGGATGGCGGCCGAGACGCTGGCCGCCTTTCCGCGCCGGTTCGCCTGGGTGCTGGACGACCTCAGCGCGCTGGTCAGCGGCCGCCGGGTGGTCGCCGAGGGCTGGGGGCTGCGGCCGGAACTGGTCGCGCCCGTCGTCGAGTCGACCGGGCAGATGGTGGTGCTGGTGCCGACGCCGGAGTTCCGCGCGTACCAACTGGAGCGGCTGCCCCGGGCGACAGCGCGCCACCCCGGGGTCCGCGACCCGGAGCGGGCCTGGCGCAACCGGATCGACCGCGACGAGCTGGTCGCGGCCGACGCCGTGGCCCGGGCCCGGGACCTGGGGATCCGGGTGGTCGAGGTGGACGGGAGCCGGGACGCGGAGACGGTCGCCGCGCTGGTGGCCGACCACTTCGCGGCGTACCTGTGACCGTCACTCGGCCAGGTGGACCGGGACGGTGGTGACCACCACGCCGGGCAGCGCCCGTAGGGCCACGCGGAGCCGCTGCTCGACGCGGCTGTGCAGCGGGCGGTGCCAGCGGCGGCGGAGCACCACCTCCGGCACGATCACCGTCAGGGTCAGCTCCGGTCGCGTGGTGCGCAGCGCCTCCAGGTAGTGCGCCAGCGGCCCGATCACCGCCCGGTACGGCGACACGATCGTCTCCAGCCGCAGGTGGTCGCCCCAGGCCTGCCACTGCTCACGGAACCGGTCCGCCTCGGCCTCCTCGGGAGCGATGTGCACGGCCAGCGTGGGCTGGCCCAGCGACGCCGCGTACGCCAGGGCCCGCAGCGACGCCCGGTTGAGCCGGGCCACCGGCACGACAACCAGGTGGCGTACCTCCTGGGGCAGCTCCTCGCCCTCGGCGGACCCGGCGGGGCCGGACGGCGCGGGCGCGGGCGGGTGCAGCGCGAGGGCGTGGTGCAGCGCGGCGTAGTGCCGGCGGATCCGCCGGAAGAGCAGCACCAGCAGGGGCACCGCGACCACCACCACCCAGGCGCCCTCGCTGAACTTGGCCACGGCGGCGGTGAGCAGCACCAGCCCGGAGAGGGTGGCGCCGACGGCGTTGAGCGCCAGGCGCCGGTGCCAGCCCGGCCCGCGGCGGCGCCGCCAGTGCACCACCATGCCGGTCTGCGACAGGGTGAAGGCGAGGAAGACGCCGACGGCGTACAGCGGGATCAACGACGCGGTGTTGCCGCGGAAGGCCACGAAGATGAGCCCCGCGGCGAGCGACAGCGCGACCAGGCCGTTGCTGAACGCCAGCCGGTCGCCCATGTGCAGGAACCGGCGGGGGGCGTGGCCGTCCCGGGCCATGAAGAAGAGCAGCCGGGGAAAGTCGTTGAACGCGGTGTTCGCCGCCAGCAGCAGGATGAGCGCGGTGGTGGCCTGGAGGAGCGCGTACCAGGGGCCGGTCGGGAAGGTCTCCCGGCCCAGCTGGGAGAGCAGCGTCTCGCCCGGCCGCGGGACCAGGCCGTCCAGGTGGATCAGACCCACCAGGCCGGCGAAGAGCGCGACCAGCATGGCGACCATCCAGCCCAGCGTGGTGCGGGCGTTGCGCCACTCGGTGGGCCGGAAGGCGGGGACCGCGTTCGACACCGCCTCGATGCCGGTCATCGACACCGCGCCGGAGGAGAACGCGCGCAGCACCAGCAGCAGGCCCAGTCCCTCGGCGGCCGGCACCGGCGGCGGCGACACCGGCGCGAAGCCCCGGCCCGCCGCCCGCGCGTAGCCGACCACCAGCAGCGCGAGGACCGCGAGCACGAAGGCGTACGTGGGGAGCACGAAGAGGTTCCCGGCGGTGCGCACCCCGCGCAGGTTGCCGGCGAGCAGCACGGCGATCACCAGCACCCCGAGCGGCACGGTGAGCGGGGCCAGCCCGGGCAGCGCCGAGGTGACCGCGTGCACCCCGGCCGCCACCGACACCGACACGGTCAGCACGTAGTCGAGCATCAGCCCGGCCGCCGCCGCCAGTCCCGGGGTACGGCCCAGGTTGTCGCCGGCCACGATGTACGAGCCGGCCCCGTGCGGGTACGCCGGGATGGTCTGCCGGTAGGACAGCCCGACCGCGACCATCAGCAGCACCAGCAGGGCGGCCAGCGGCAGGGAGAGCCCGAGCGCGGCGCCGCCGGCCAGCACCAGCACGCTCAGCATGGCCTCCGGGCCGTAGGCCACGGAGCTGAGCAGGTCGGAGGAGAGCACGGGCAGGGCGACCAGCTTGCGCATCCGCTCGTAGAGCACCGAGGCGCTGGAGAGCGGCGGGCCGAACAGCGTCCGGCGGGCCCGGGTGAGGAGCCGCCCGGCCCGCGAGCCGGGCAGGTGGGCCGGCTCGGTGGCGACCAGCTCGTCCGGCTCCTCGACGGTGAACATCTCGATCGGCACGAGCCGGCCGAAGCGGGTCGGTCGCGGGGGCCCCCCGCTACGCCCGAGGGTCGGGTCGACGGGCAGCTCGTCCGGGTCGCGCGGCTCCCGCCAGCGCTCGCCGATCCGGCCCAGGGCCGCCCGTTCCTCGGGGCCGAGCGGCGGCAACTCGGCCGACGGGGTGACGATCGTCCCCCGCTCGGCCGCGTCATCGCGTTCCCCTGCCGCCCCCACCCTCCGCACTTTCACGGAATCGAGTCGGGTCGGGGGCACTTTCCGCGAAAGCGGGTCAGTCGGCCAGCGGGGCGGGGTCGGCGGGCACCGCGACCGGTTCGGTGCGGCGGCCGGCCCGGGCCCCGCCGAGGATGACGACGGCGACGCCGGCCAGCAGCAGACCCAGCCCGGGCAGGGCCAGCGTGCGGGGCAGCTGGCCCAGCCAGACCCAGCCGATCAGCGCCGCGCCGGGCGCCTCCAGCAGGATCAGCACGCTGACCGTGGTGGCCGAGACCCGGTGCAGGGCGTAGTTGAACATCGAGTGGCCGAGCAGTTGGGCGCCGGCCACCAGGCCGAGGATCGCCAGCCAGGTGGCGCCGTCGTAGCCGTGCAGGCGTACCCCGCCGGCCAGGCAGACCACCAGCAGGATCGCGGCGCAGACGCCGTAGCAGATGGTGGTGTAGGTCGTGGTGCTGATGCTGGCCCGGGCGCGCTCGCCGAAGGCGGTGTAGACCGCCGCGAACATGCCGCCGGCGACCGCCAGCAGGTCGCCCGTGAAGGCCCGGCCGGAGACGCTGAAGTCGGCGCCGGTGGCCAGCGCCGCACCGAGCACCGCGACCGCGATGCCGGCCCACACCGCCGCGGGCAGCCGCCGCCCCTGCCAGCGGGCGATGAGCCCCTGCCAGACCGGCTGGGTGGCGCCCAGCGCGGTGGCCGCGGCCACCGAGGTGAGCTGCGCGCTCGGCATCCAGGTGGCGAAGTGAGCGGCCAGCGCCACCCCGGAGAGTACGCAGAACAGCCCCTCCCGCCGGCCCGCGCCGACGGTCAGCGCCCGGAACTCGGCCCGCCGCCGGGTCAGCGAGACCGGCCCGAGCACGGCCAGCGAGAGCACGTTGCGCCAGAAGGCGATGGCCAGGGCCGGCGCGGCGGCGAACGCGACAAGCGGCGCCGAGGACGAGACGGCGGTGACGGCCAGCGCGAGCGCGCCGACGGTCAGCGCGTCGAGCGGCGGGCGGTGCGGAGGGTGGGACACGGAGAGCAATACTCACACGCCATCCGACACCACGGAACGTCAGCACTCCGTTACGATCATGCGCGTCCCGGCGATCCCCCCTCGACGTCCGGAGGCAGTTCCCCCATGCCCAGGTACCAGGCGGTGCTGTTCGACTTCTTCGGCACGCTGACCCGCTGCGTCCAGCGCGGGTCCGCCCACCGGACCATCGCCGATCTGCTCGGCTGCTCCACCGAGACCCTGATCGACGTGCTGGACCGCAGCTACTACCAGCGCGCCAGCGGGCGGTTCGGCAACGCCGAGGCGACCCTGCGCTGGGTCTGCGGCCAGGCCGGCGTGCACCCCTCCGACGAGGCGGTACGCGCCGCCGTCGCCTCCCGCCACCGGGCGGTACGCGCCGACACCCGGCTGCGCGCCGAGGCGGTTCCGGTGCTGGCCGCGCTGCGCGGGCAGGGCGTCCGCACCGGCCTGATCAGCGACTGCACGCACGAGCTGCCGGCGTTCCTGCCTCAGCTTGCGGTCGCGCCGCTGCTCGACGTGCGGGTCTTCTCGGTGCAGGTCGGGCGGTGCAAGCCCGATTCGGCGCTCTACCTGGCCGCCTGCCAACTGCTCGACCTCACGCCGGCCGACTGCCTCTACGTGGGCGACGGCGGCAGCCAGGAACTCACCGGCGCGGAACGGGCCGGCATGACGGCGGTGCGGCTGGCCGCACCGGACCTGACCGGCCACATGGTGTTCAACGCCGACCACGGCTGGGACGGCCCGGCGCTGACCTCGCTCACCGAGGTGCTCGACCTGCTCAACCCGGTCGGCGTCGGCTGACCGGCCGCCAGGCCCGGGCGCGAAGGCTCAGCGGCGGCGGACCTTGTGCAGCCGGAACGGCTTGCGGGTGGCCCGGACCACCGTCGCCTCCCGGGGTTGCTCGGCCAGCGACCCGGCCGGCAGGTCCGCGCCGGTCAGGGCGGTGCCCGCCGGGCTGAGCCGGCTCAGGGCACAGCCCTCGGACGCCCAGCGGGCCACCAGGTCGGCGGAGGGGCCGGAGGCGTTCAGCCGCTTCGCGGCGACAAGCGGCGCGGCGGTCTCCCACTCCTCGGTGCCCGGCCGCAGCCGGGTGACCCGGGCCGGCCAGGTGACGATCCGGCCGCCGTGGTCGCCGCGCAGGGTCACGTCGGCCTCGGCGGCGTCGGCCAGCCCGGGGGCGGACTGCTCGCCCGGGCCGGTCACCACCAGCAGCGCGCCGTCGAGCGGCAGGCACCACAACGCGTACGCCGGCCCGCCGGCCACCGACACCCAGGCGACCGCGGCCTTCTTCACGGCCTCGTCCACCAGGGGCGGGGTCGCCCGCTCGTCCACCTCGTCGCTCACTCCGGCATCCTCCTGCATCCTGGCCCAAAAGGGTGCTCAGCCCACGAAGGGCGGGACAGCGATCTCGCCCCGGGCCACCGGCATCACGTGGCCGGCGACCGTCGCGCCCACCGCCACCCCGCCGGCGGCGGTCACCGTGCAGGCCAGCGCGGACGGCCGGTTGATCTCGATGCCCTGGCGGACCGCGTACTCGGAGCGGCCCTCGCCGGGCAGCAGCCCGCTGGCGACCAGCCAGACGCCCAGGCCCAGGGCCGCCGAGCCGGTCGCCGGGTCCTCCGGCACGCCGAGGCCCGGCACGAACACGCGGGCGTGCGCGGTTTGCGAGGCGGCGTCCCAGGAGAAGACGCTGACGTGCTCCACGCCGTACCGCTCCGCCGCCGCCGTGTTGACCCTTGCGCGGGCCACCGCGTCCGGGCGTACCGGAAGGTAGGGGAACTCCAGGCCGCAGCCGGCGACCCGGGGCGCCGGGCCGGCGTGGTCGGCGGCGGTGAGGCCGGCCATCTCCAGCAGCGGCTCCGGGTCGAGCTCGGGCCCGAGGGTCGGGGTGCCGCCGGTGAGCGTCGCGCCGGTCGGGGTGACCTCGATGGGCAGCACGCCGGCGCCGCACTCCTGGGTGATCCTGCCCACATCGAACAGGCCGCGCCGGCTCGCGGTCACCGCGGCGCCCACGCTGGGGTGCCCGGCGAACGGCAGTTCCTCGGCCGGGGTGAAGATCCGCGCCCGGTACGTCGCTCCGACCTGCGTGGGCGGCAGCACGAACACCGTTTCCGACAGGTTGAACTCCACCGCGAGCGCCTGCATCTGCTCGGTGGCGAGCCCTTCCGCGCCGAACACCACGGCCAGCGGGTTGCCGGCGAACGGGCGGTCGGTGAAGACGTCCACGATCTCGTACGCCAAGGTCGACATGTTGATAAACACTAGGCCCTTAGGCTGGTGCCCGTGAGCACGCCGAACCGGGTCTACATCGCTCGACTCGCCGGAGTCGCCGTCTTCGACCCGAACGGCGACCAGGTGGGCCGGGTCCGTGACGCCGTGGCCCGGATGCGGCCGACCCAACGCCCGCCCGAGGTCGTGGGTCTGGTGGCCGAGATGCCGATGCGGCGGCGCATCTTCCTCTCCATCAACCGGATCACCTCCATCGACCCGGACGCCGTGGTGCTCGGCAGCGGCACCCTCAACCTGCGCCGGTTCGAGAAGCGCCCGAACGAGCTGCTGGTGCTCCAGGAGCTGCTGGACCGGCGGGTCCAGCTGGACACCGGGCAGGCCGGCTCGGTGGTCGACGTGGCCATGGAGAGCAGCCGCGGAGGCGAGTGGGCGCTGACCCGGGTCGCCGTCCGCGAGCAGACCAGCCGGCTGGCCCGCCGCGGCCACCTGCACCAGGTGGAGTGGGACCGGGTTCGCGGCCTCGGCGGCCTCGCCGACACCCGCGGCACGGCCAACCTGCTCGCCGTGCTGGAGGACATGCGCCCGGCCGACCTGGCCAACGCCCTCCAGGACCTGCCCGACGCCCGGCGCAACGAGGTGGCCGCCGCGCTGGACGACGAGCGCCTCGCCGACGTGCTCGGCGAGCTGCCCGAGCACGACCAGGTGGAGATCCTGGCCGCGCTGGACCGGGAACGCGCCGCGGACGTGCTGGAGGAGATGGACCCGGACGACGCCGCCGACCTGCTCAACGAGCTGCCCCCGCCGGAGCAGGACGTGCTGCTCGACCTGATGGAGCCGGACGAGGCCACCCCGGTCCGCCAGCTGCTGCGCTACGCCTCCGGCACCGCCGGCAGTGTGATGACCTCCGAACCGGTGATCCTGCCGCCGGACGCCACGGTGGCCGAGGCGCTGGCCCGGATCCGCGAGCCGCAGCTCTCTCCCGCCGTGGCCGCGCAGGTCTTCGTGACCCGGGCCCCGCTCACCACGCCCACCGGGCGCTACCTGGGCATGGTCCACTTCCAGGCGCTGCTTCGCGAGCCCCCGGCCGACCTGCTCGGCGGGGTCGTCGTCAACGACATAGATCCGCTGCGGCCGACCACCCCGCTGCCCGAGATAACCCGCCGGATGGCCACGTACGACCTGGTCGCCATGCCGGTGGTGGACCGGAGCATGCGGCTGGTCGGCGCCGTGACCGTGGACGACGTGCTGGACCACTCGCTGCCGCGGGACTGGCGGGACCGGGACGCCTTGACCGGCGCGCCGGTCGACGACGACGCGCCGCTGGACGGCGACCATGGCTGACCAGCGACGGACCGAGCGGCTGGACCAGCCCCGGGCGCCCCGGGGCCTCCGGCTGCCCCGGATCGACGCGGAGACCTTCGGCCGCTGGTCGGAGGGCATCGCCCGGGGCATGGGCACCGCGAACTTCATCGTCTACATGACGCTGGTGATCGCCGCCTGGTTCGCGTGGAACACCCTGGCCCCGGCGAGCCTGCGCTTCGACCCGTACACGTTCACCTTCCTGACCCTGGTGCTCTCCCTCCAGGCCTCGTACGCGGCCCCGCTGATCCTGCTCGCGCAGAACCGGCAGGCCGACCGGGACCGGATCGCACTGGAGGAGGACCGGCGGCGGGCCACCATGCAGAAGGCCGACACGGAGTACCTGGCCCGGGAGATCGCCGCCCTGCGCATCGCGATGGGCGAGGTGGCGACCCGGGACTTCCTCCGCTCCGAGCTGGCCCGGCTTGCCGAGGAGCTGGATGAGGCGGCCGAGCGGCGGCGGAAGCTGGAGCGCCGGCAGCAGGAGCGGGAGGCGCGGCGGCAGGCCGGCACGGAGCCGCTCGACGAGCCCCGCGACGACCTCGACGGCGACTTCGCGCACGACGGCCGCTTCGAGAGCTGACCCGGCCCGGAACGTATTGAACGCCGCGCGCCTCAAGGGGCCAGGCGAGCGGCGTTCGGCCCGATCGTCCCACTTCCCGGCACGCCCCGTCCACCCCTCGGACGGCCATCGATTCGCTCACACCGGCCCCCGCCAGCGGCGGACGCCGATGACCACCGACGTAGCATTGCGGGCATGTCAGCACCCGTCAGCACCGTCTCCGACGAGATCCAGGCCGCCCTGGCCACCGTCAACGACCCGGAGATCCGTCGGCCGATCACCGAGCTCGGCATGGTCCGTTCCGCCGTGGTCGGCGACGACGGCGTGGTCCGGGTGGAGCTGCTGCTCACCGTGGCCGGCTGCCCGCTGAAGGACAAGCTGCGCAGCGACATCACCGCCGCCGTCGCGGCGGTGCCCGGCGTGACCGGCGTCGAGATCGAGTTCGGCGTGATGAGCCCGGAGCAGCGCCAGGAACTCCAGTCGAAGCTGCGCGGCGGCGGGGCCGCCACCGCCGAGCCGGTCATCCCGTTCGCCCAGCCCGGTTCCCGCACCCGCGTCTACGCGGTCGCCAGCGGCAAGGGCGGCGTCGGCAAGTCCAGCGTCACGGTCAACCTGGCCGCCGCGCTGGCCGCCCGCGGCCTCTCGGTCGGCGTGGTGGACGCCGACATCTACGGCCACTCGGTGCCCCGGATGCTCGGCGCCGACGGCGCGCCCACCCGGGTCGAGGACATGATCATGCCGCCGCAGTCGCACGGCGTGAAGGTCATCTCGATCGGCATGTTCACCCCGGGCAACGCGGCCGTCGTCTGGCGCGGCCCGATGCTGCACCGCGCGCTGCAGCAGTTCCTCGCCGACGTCTACTGGGGCGACCTGGACGTCCTCCTGCTCGACCTGCCCCCGGGCACCGGCGACATCGCGATCTCGGTGGCGCAGCTGCTGCCGAACGCGGAGATCCTGGTCGTCACCACCCCGCAGGCGGCCGCCGCCGAGGTGGCCGAGCGGGCCGGCGCCATCGCGCTGCAGACCCACCAGCGGGTGGTCGGCGTGATCGAGAACATGTCCTGGCTGGAGCTGCCCGACGGTTCCCGGATGGAGGTCTTCGGCGCCGGCGGCGGCGAGGCCGTCGCCGAGTCGCTGACCCGGACCATCGGCGCGCAGGTGCCGGTGCTGGGGCAGATCCCCATGGACACCCGGGTCCGCGAGGGCGGCGACGCCGGCACCCCGATCGTGCTGGCCCAGCCAGACGCCCCGGCCGCCCGGGCGCTGGTCCAGGTCGCCGACCGGCTCGCGGTGCGCCGCGAGTCCCTGCTCGGCAAGCCCCTGGGTCTCAAGCCCGCCGGTCGCTGACCGTCCGGAAAGCTTCCCCACCGACCCTCTTCGGCCCATGGCCGAGGGGGGTCGGTCCCGTTACGGGATCAGGTGGCGTCGTCGTAGGAGGGGCGGGGGGCCGGCGCCGGGGCGCCGCCTGTGGCGGTGGCCGGGCGGGTGCCGTTGGTACGCAGGTCGGCCGCCTTCGCCACGTCCTTCAGCTCCTCGTGCACGCCGGTGACGTCCGAGCGCAGGTTGTCGTACATGTTCTGCAGCGGCTTCCGGAGGGCCTGCTCGTCCTCCTCGCTGAGCAGGTGCTTCCGGATGAACGCCTTGGGGTGCAGGTCCTCCAGCTGGATGTCCGTGCCCAGCTCGCGGCTCAGGTCACCGGTGGCGTTCCGCGCCATGTTGCGCAGGTTGCGGACCATCCGGAGGCCGTCGTTGATCACCGTGGGCAGCCGGTCACCGAAGATCAACAGTGCCAGGAGCAGCAGCGCGCCGATCTCCCACCAGTTCAGGTTCTCGAACACTCCGGCCTCCTCATGGCGTGTCAGGGCAAGACTACGCACGTCAGGTGGCCGGCCGGGAGGGGGTGCGGGGTGCCTACTTGGCGTCTGCGGCGAGCGTCACCGAGGCGTTCTGCCGATTCGACCCGCGCCGGTACTCCACCGTCACCACCGAACCCGGGGCGTACTTGCGGACCAGCGCCACCAGATCGGTGGGATCGTTCATCGGATGCCCGTCCAGCCGGAGCACCACGTCCCCGGTGCGCAGCCCGGCGGCCGCGGCCGGTCCGGCCGGCTCGACGCCGTTGAGGCGTACGCCGCCGCCGCTCACGCCGGTGCCGCCCACCTGGGCGCCGATCACCGTGCGCCGGGCCTTGCCGGTGCCGATGATGTCCTCGGTGACGCGCTTCGCCTGGTTGATGGGGATGGCGAAGGCGAGCCCGATGTTGCCGGCCTCCTGGCCGTCGGCGACCAGCGACTTGATCGTCGAGTTCACCCCGACCACCCGGCCGGCACCGTCGACAAGCGGGCCCCCGGAGTTGCCGTGGTTGACGGCCGCGTCGGTCTGGATCGCCGCGTAGTAGCGGGTCGGCCCGCCCGGCTCGCCGGCCATCATGGTGCGGTCCAGCGCGCTGACGATGCCGGCGGTGACCGTGTTGGCCAGGGAGAGCGGCGAGCCGACGGCGAGCACCGGGTCGCCGACGGCGAGCGCGTCGGAGTCGCCGAACTCCACCGGCTTCAGCCCGCTCCGGTTCACCTTGATCACCGCGATGTCCGACTCCGGGTCCTGCCCGACCACGGTGCCCGGTGCGGTGCTGCCGTCGTTGAAGACCACCGTGGCCTTGCCGGGGCCGCCCGCGACCACGTGGTCGTTGGTGACGATGTGCCCGTCGGCGCTCACCACGAAGCCGGAGCCCTCGCTGGTGCCGCCGAGGCTGGCCACCCGGACGGTCACCACGCTGGGCAGCACCTTCTCGGCGACCCCGGCCAGCGACTCGGGCTTGCGTTGGGCGAGCGCCGGGGCCTGCCCGGACTGCGCCCCGAGCGTCGGCACGGCCCCGCCGCCGCGCAGGAAGGCGTAGGTCAGGGCGCTGCCGAGCGAGCCGGCGAGCAGGGCGGTGATCAGCGAGACCAGCACCACCTGGCGCAGCCCCGGCCGGGTCGGCGCGTCCGGGTCGGTCACCGGTTCCGGCTCGCCGCTCCCGGTGACCGGGCCGGCCGGGACCACCACGGCCGCGGGCGCGTACGGGTCGCGCCACGGGTCGGCGAGCGCGTCGGACCACCAGGGCGAGGTCGCGCCGCCCCCGGCGCCCTGCGGGGGCTGCCCGGGCGCCGGCCCACCCGCCGGTGGCGGGCTCCCGCCGGGCTGGCGCCAGTCCCAGCCGTCGGTCACGTCGGTGCCTCCCAGTCCGTCCCCCACGCCCGCGCCGGAGGGCCGGCGGAGCCGACCGTGCCGCACGGGACTCCGTCCAGGATTGCACGGATGCCCCGCGTGGAGTCAGGGGTTGCCGCGGTGATCGTCTGAGGGCGGACTCGCGGCTGCGCCCGCCGGGGCACGCCTCTAGGCTCTCAGTGCCAACCGACCCCTCGCACCAGTCCGCCCGGAGGTGTCCCATCGCCACGGTCGCCGGCTTCGGCAACTCGACCGCCCAGGCGCTCCAGTTCGCCGAGTCGTACGTCACCGAGGACCTCGTGCTGCGGACGGCCCGCGCCCTCGCCCACGAGGTGGGCGTGGACGCGGTGACGCCGGGCGCCGGGGCCGCGCTGCGCCTGCTCGCCGCCGCCGGGAACGCCCGGGCGGTGGTGGAGATCGGCACCGGCACCGGGGTGAGCGGGGTCTGGCTGCTCCGGGGCATGCGTCCCGACGGGGTGCTCACCACCATCGACGTGGAGGTCGAGCACCAGCGCATCGCCCGGCGCCTGTTCCAGGAGGCGGGTTTCGCGTCGGGGCGTACCCGGATCATCACCGGCCGGGCCCTCGACGTGCTGCCGCGGCTCGCGGACGGCGCCTACGACCTGCTCTTCGTCGACGCCGAGGCGACCGGCTTCGCCGCCTGCGTGGACGCCGCGCTGCGGCTGCTGCGCCCCGGCGGGGTGCTCGCGCTCAACGGCGCCCTGGCCGGCGGCCGGATCGGTGATCCGGCCGCCCGCGACATGGAGACGGTGACCGTGCGGGAGACCATCAAGGCGATCCGCGAGTCCGAGCACTGGGTGCCGGCGCTGCTGCCCGTCGGGCACGGCCTGCTCGCCGCCGTGAAGGGCTGACCGCCCCGCCCGGTCAGCCCAGCGTGGCCAGCCAGCGCAGCAGCCCGCGGACGCCCCAGCCGGTGGCGCCCTTGACCAGCTCGCCGTGCACGTCGTCGGACCAGGAGGGGGCGGACATGTCCACGTGCACCCAGCGGTCGCGCAGGTCGCCGGTGAACTCGCGGAGGAAGAGCGCGGCCACCACCGAGCCGGCGCCCAGGGCCGGGGAGCTGTGCAGGTCGGCGATGTCGCTGCCCAGGTACTCGACGTAGTCGTCGGCCAGCGGCATCCGCCAGGCCCGCTCGCCGGCCGCCGTGATCGCGGCCAGCAGGTCGGCGGCGAGGTCGTCGTTCTCGCTGTAGAGGGCGCCGTGCCGCTTGCCCAGCGCCACCGCGTTCGCCCCGGTCAGGGTGGCCAGGTCGACGAGCAGGTCGGGCTTCAGCTCCCGGACGGCGTACGCCATGGCGTCGGCGAGCACCAGCCGGCCCTCCGCGTCGGAGTTGGTGCTCTCGCTGGTCAGGCCGCCGTAGTGGCGGACGATGTCGCCGGGGCGGAACGCCGAGCCGCTGACCATGTTCTCGGCGAGCGGGGCCAGCGTGGTGACCCGCACCGGCAGCCCCAGCGCGGCGGCGCCCAGGGTGGCGGCGACCACCGCGGCGGCGCCGGCCATGTCCTTGCGCATCAGCTTCATGGCCGGCACCGGCTTGATCGAGATGCCGCCGGTGTCGAAGGTGATGCCCTTGCCGACCAGCACCACGTGGGTACGCGCCCCGGCGGGCCGCCAGTCCAGCTCGACCAGGCGGGGGCCGCTCGCCGAGCCGCCGCCGACGGCCAGGATGCCGCCGAAGCCCTCGGCGGCCAGTTCCTCCGGCCCGCGCACCCGCAGGTGCAGGTCGGTGCGGCCGGACGCGGCGGAGGCCACCTGGGCGGCGAACCACTCCGGGTTCTTGGTGGACGAGGGGGTGTTGGTCAGGTCCCGGGCCAGCCGGGTCATCTCGGCGGTGGTCCGGGCCGTGTCCAGGGTCGGCGCGAGCGCCTCCGGGTCCCCGACCACGACGTCCACCTCGGCCAGGGCGGGCGTGCCGCCGGCCTCGGTCAGCCGGTAGCGGTAGGAGCCGAGCAGCAGCCCCTCGGTCAGGCCGCGCAGCGCGTTCGTGGCCTCGTCCGGCAGCGCGATCGTGATATGTGTCTCATCCTTGGCGGCCCGCGCCAACGCCGCGCCGGCGACCCGCCAGTCGTGCTCGTCGCCGGCGCCGACGCCGAGCAGCCAGAGCCTCGCCGGGGTGCCGCCGGGACGCAGGTGCTCCCGCACCTCGCCGGAGGCGCCGGTGAGCCGGGCGGCCGGCAGCAGCGCCACCGCCTCGGCCCGGACGTCGTCGCCGGGCGGGGCGGCGGTCGGGACCAGCGCGGCCGGGCCGTCCGGCCCTTCGGGACGAACGGGCAGGACGAGGGTGTCGGGCCGCGCGGGACCGTTCACCAGACGAATGGCCAGCACGCTGGACCGTACCTCCGAAGATTGCTCGAATCGGGACACTTTGCCGGTCACCGGCCGACGAAGACCCTGAGCCACCGGCTCGGCCGGTGGCTCAGGGTAGGACGAACCGTTCGCGCGGCGAACGCCGCGCGAACCGCTCCTCGAATCAGCCGGCGGCCGCCTTCAGCGCGTCACCCAGCGCGGTGGCCTCGTCGGGAGTCATCTCGACGACGAGCCGGCCACCACCCTCCAGCGGGACCCGCATGACGATGCCCCGACCCTCCTTGGTGACCTCCAGCGGACCGTCGCCCGTCCGCGGCTTCATCGCCGCCATGTTGTCTCCCCTCAGACCTACACCAGGGTCGGTGGGTTGCCCCACAGCCACTTCGTCATGACCACCCGCAACCGTCGCGGGGGCGTCGACCAACGATTTTCCCTGATGAACACCGCCGGACCCAAACCGAAGCAGCATTGATGTAACAGCATCTAGCTTATCTTGGATAGGCCTGTCACAATGTGCGGTCATGCAGGCACGGTCGGCACTCTTCGACCTGTACGGCGACCACCTCCGGGCGAGGGGTGGCCGCGCACCGGTCGCCGCCCTGGTCAAGCTGCTGGCGCCGCTCGGGATCGCGCCACCGGCGGTCCGCACCGCGGTCTCCCGCATGGTCCGCCAGGGCTGGCTCGAACCGCTGCGGCTCGCCTCCGGACCCGGATATTCGATCACACCGAAGGCGGCCCGGAGACTGGACGAGGCGGGCGCCCGGATCTACCGCACCGGCCGACACGCCTGGGACGGCCGCTTCGACCTGCTCGTGCTGGAGGCGCCCGCGTCCCGGCGGGAGCGGCAGCGGCTCGCCGCCAACCTGACCTACCTCGGCTACGGCACGCTCGACGACTGCACCTGGGTGGCGACCCGGCCGGGCGAGGACGTCGACGTGCTGCTCGCCGAGGCCGGGGTGCGCTACGAGCGGTTCACCGCGGCGCACGCCGCCGGCACCCCCGGCGCCATGGGGGTGGTCCGCCGCGCCTGGGACCTGGCCGAGATCGGCCGCGCCTACGAACGGTTCGTCGCCGAGCAGAAGCCGTTGCTCACCGGGGTCACCGTGCGCAGCAGCGACGAGGAGGCGTACGCGGCCCGGTTCCGGCTCGTGCACGCGTGGCGTACCTTCCTGTTCCGGGACCCGCAGCTGCCGCCGGCGCTGCTCCCCGAGCGCTGGCCGGGCAGCAGCGCCGCCAGTTTCTTCGACCGGCACGCGGCCCGGCTCCGGCCGTCCGCCGACCGGTACGTGGAGCACTGCCTCGACGCCGGCAACCGCCTAGCCCGACAGAAGGGTCGTTAGAACGTGACCGAGCCGCTGCTCGTCGACCGCACCGACGCCGTCGTCACCGTGACGCTGAACCGCCCGACGGCGATGAACTCGCTCGACGTGGCGCTCAAGGAGGCGCTCCGGGACACCCTCGCCGAGCTGGAGGCCGACCGGTCCTGCCGGGCGGTCGTGCTGGCCGGCGCCGGCGGCTCGTTCAGCGCCGGGCAGGACCTGCGGGAGCACGTGCAGACCCTGGAGTCCGCCGACGCCGACCCGCTGGGCACCGTGCGGGCGCACTACAACCCGATCGCCGCCCGGCTGGCCAACCTGCCCAAGCCGGTGGTCGCCGCGGTCCGGGGCATGGCCGCCGGGGCCGGCGCCTCGCTGGCGTTCCTCGCCGACTTCCGGATCGGCGGCCCGAAGACCCGGTTCCTCATGGCCTTCGCCGGGGTCGGGCTGGCCGCCGACACGGGCGCCTCCTGGACGCTGCCCCGGCTGGTCGGCCACGCCAAGGCCGTCGAGCTGCTGATGCTCGCCGAGCCGGTGGGCGCCGAGGACGCCTGCCGGCTGGGCCTGCTCACCCGGCTGGTGGACGACGACGAGAAGGTGCTCCCGGCCGCGCAGGAGCTGGCCGCCCGGCTCGCCGCCGGCCCGACCGTCGCGTACGGGGCGATCAAGCGGCAGCTCTCCATCGCCGACGCCGGCACCCTGGCCGACGCGCTGGCCGCCGAGGCCCAGGCCCAGGCGATCTGCGGCGCCACCGCCGACCACCGGGCCGCCACCATGGCCTTCGTGAACAAGCAGAAGCCGGTCTTCGAGGGCCGCTGACCCGCCGCGGGTCAGTCGTCCTCTTCGGGATCCTGGTTCGCCTCGGCGCCCAGCACGAACGCCTGCATGGCCAGCTCGTCGCCGGACGGCGAGACGAAGGCGGGCAGCTCGCGGGGGCCCAGCTCCTGCACGTAGGACCAGAAGAGCCGGACCGCCTCGGCGGGTGAGGCCGCCTCGATCGGCAGGTCGAGGCTGACCAGCCAGGAGCGGCGGGCCGGCGGCGGGCCGATCCGGTCGGCCAGCGCCCGGAAGCGGGCCGGGTCGAGCCCGGTCACCGGCCCGCCGAGGGCCAGGCCGGGCACCGGCACCGGCTCGTCGAGCACCCGCCGGGTGTACGTCACCACGAGCGCCCCGGGACCGGCCTCGGACTGCGGGTCGTCCGGGTCCTCCCGGACCTCGCCGGTGGCCGACGCGACCCGGCCGAGCCCCACCAGCCGCAGCGGCTCGTCGACCAGCACCGCGACCGGGTCACCGGGGCGGGGCCGGACGGCCCCGTCCAGCCCGGTGAGCTCCAGCGTGTCGTGGTGCACCAGCCGCTCGGCCTCGTAGCGCTCGGCGGGCAGCAGCACCGCCCACGCGCCCGGCGCGGCGCCGCCCTCGGTCGTCCCGCTCGTCCGCGGCTCGGTGTCGGTCATGTCCCAATCCCATCACGCCGGACCGGGGCCGGTCCCGGCGCGTCCGGCTCACGCCCCGGGACGGTCGCGGACCGCGTGGCAGCCGGCGAGGTGGTCGTCGACCATGCCGGTGGCCTGCATGAGCGCGTAGGCCGTGGTGGGGCCGACGAAACGGAAGCCGTTCTTCTTGAGCGCCTTGGCCATCGCCGTCGACTCGGGGGTGAGCGCCGGCACCTCGCCGAACGACCGCGGCCGTGCGGCCCGGGGCGGCGGCGCGTAGGACCACAACAGCGCGGAGAGGCCGTCGGGCAGCGCCAGGGCGGCCCGGGCGTTGGCGACGGCCGCCTCGACCTTGGCCCGGTTGCGGACGATCCCGGCGTCGGCCAGCAGCCGGGCCACGTCGGCCTCGCCGTAGCCGGCGACCTTCTCGATCCGGAACTCGTCGAAGGCGAGCCGGAACGCGGGCCGCTTGCGCAGGATGGTCAGCCAGGACAGGCCGGACTGGAACGCCTCCAGGGTCAGCCGCTCGTAGAGCGCGTCGTCGCCGCGCAGCGGCCGGCCCCACTCCTCGTCGTGGTAGACGGCGTAGTCCGGGGTGCTCGCTCCCCAGGCGCAGCGGGGCAGCCCGTCGGCGCCGGTCACCAGGTCAGTCACGCCGTACACGGTAGGCCAGGGCACCGACAGCGGGCGGCGGCCGGCGGTCAGGGCAGCCGGCCCTGCTCCACCAGCCGGGCGAACTTCTTCAGCGCCTGGGTCAGGCTGAACTTCGAGCCGGGCCAGAGCACCGGCCAGGCCACCCGGCCGGCCGCCCCGCCGGGCAGGTGGAACCACTCGTGCCAGACCACCTGGGTCCGGTCCCGGCCCAGCGGGGTGCAGCGCAGCACGCCGGGGCCGCGCAGCAGCCGGCCGCAGTGCACCACCCCGACCTCGTACGGCGCGTCCACCCGGACCACCCGCATCTCGTCGCGGAGCACGGCGGGGCCGAGTGCGGTGACCGCCTCGACCAGGCTCCCCTCGCCGCCGTCCCCCTCGACCACCCGGACGGTGGTGAGCGGGATCCAGTCGGACTGCCGCTCCCAGGCGGTCAGCGCGGCGAACACCCGCTCGGCCGGCGCCTTGACGATCACCGTCGCGGTGACCTCGGCGGCCCCGGGCTGCGCCGCCTCGGCGAAGCCGGCGCCGCCGTCCGCGCCGATCACGCGGACTCCGAGCGGACCACCGGTCCGCGGTCCCGTTCTTCGTCGTCGTCGCTGTCGGAGCCGTCGGCGGCCGGGCCGGCGTCGCGGTGGCGGTCGGTGGCCGGGCCGGCCTCGTGGGCGCCGTCGGCGGTCCGGCCGGCGCCGGTGGCGTGGCCGGCGTCGCCGTCGGTCGGCTCGGCGGGCGGCCGGAGGCCGACCTCGGGCGGGGTCTGGTCGACCGGGAACGCCACGGGGGCGATCGGGGCCGGCCCGCCCGTGGCCGCCGCCGGGGCGGGGGTGGACGGCAGCGTGGCCACGTCCTCGACGGCGGCGGCCGCCGGGGCCTCCGCCACGCCGGCCTCGGCGGTGAGCGACCCGCCGGGCGGCGGGTCGGCGATCGGCCGGCCGGCGGCCGGGGGTGTGGCGGGAGGATCGGCGTCCGCACCGGTCGCCGCGGCCTCCGCGCGGGCCCGGCGCAGGGCGTCGGCCTCCTCGATCCGGCCCTCGCGGAGCGCGGTGTTCTCGGCCTCCAGCACGCCGATCAGCTCGGACTTGTAGCCGATGTCGTACGCGGCCCGGCGCAGCGCCGCGTCGACCTGGGCCATCCGGTAGCCGCGCAGCGCGGTGTCGAAGCGCACCTCGGCGACGTCCGACTCGTCCAGCGGGCGGCTGCCCGGCAGGGGTACGGCCCGCCCGTCCGGCTCGGCCGGTGTCAGGCCCGGATCCCGCCCGGAGACCAGCACCGTCACCCCGAACACCACCGCCGCGACGACCAGCGCGACGACCAAGAGGAGCAGAACCTCACCCATGGGGAGATCGTGGCATGCGGGGCGGGATCGGGCGAGCCCTCCGCCGCCTCCGATCGGAATCGCCGGGCGGGATAGCGTCGGGGGCGACCGGGGCGGATCGGCGATGCGGAGGCGGGAATGACCGGGGCGCTGCGGCTCGGCGGGCGGACCTTCGCCCCCGGCGAGCTGGTGGTGATGGCGATCGTCAACCGCACGCCGGACTCGTTCTTCGACCGGGGCGCCACGTTCGCCCAGGACAGCGCGCTGCGCGCGGTCGAGCGGGCGGTGACCGAGGGCGCCGAGATCATCGACATCGGTGGGGTGAAGGCCGGGCCGGGCGACGAGGTCGACGTGAGCGAGGAGATCCGCCGCACCGTGGACACCATCGCCGCGGTCCGGGCCGCCTTCCCGGACGTGGTCATCTCGATCGACACCTGGCGCGCCGAGGTGGCGGTGGAGGCGGTGGCGGCCGGCGCCGACCTGCTCAACGACACCTGGTCGGGGGCGGATCCCGCGCTGGCCCGGGTCGCCGCGGCGACCGGCGCCGGGCTGGTCTGCTCGCACGCGGGCGGCCTCAGCCCGCGGACCCGGCCGCACCGGGCCGCGTTCGACGACGTGGTGGCCGACGTGGTCGCGACGGTCACCGGCCTCGCCGAGCGCGCGGTCGGCCTCGGCGTACGGCGGGACGGCATCCTGATCGACCCGGCGCACGACTTCGGCAAGAACACCCGGCACTCGTTGGAGATCACCCGGCGGCTGGGCGAGCTGACCGACACCGGCTGGCCGCTGCTGGTCGCCCTGTCGAACAAGGACTTCATCGGCGAGACCCTGGACCTGCCGGTGCCGGACCGACTGGAGGGCACCCTGGCCGCCACCGCCGTCTCGGCCTGGCTGGGAGCGCGGGTGTTCCGCGCCCACCAGGTCCGCGAGACCCGCCGGGTGCTGGACATGGTGGCCACGATCCGGGGGGACCGGCCGCCGGCCGTCACCCGGCGCGGGCTGGCCTGAGCCGGGTCAGGCCCAGCGGAGGATGTTCCGGCGCCAGGCGTAGAGGATGCCGAGCGCCACCACGGCCACGAAGACGCCCATCTCCACCACGGTGGTCACGCCGAACCCGGGCCGGTCGAAGATCAGCGCCCAGGGGAAGAGGAAGACCGCCTCCACAGCGAAGAGCACGTAGAGGTAGGCGTAGACGTAGTAGCGGATCTGCATCTGCGCCCAGTCGCCGCCGACCGGGTCGAGACCGCACTCGTACGTGGCCCGTTTGCCCCAGGGATCGGCCGGACGGCCAGGACGTAACACCCGATTGGCTGAGAACGCCGTAACGAAGAAGAGCACGGCGGCCAGCAGCAGCAGTCCGAGCGTGGCGTACGACCCGAGGTATCCGGTCACGGTCGGGAGCCTACCGGGCCGGTCGTCACGACACCCGAAACACGTTACGTATTTGTTTCCTCGCGGGACTAGTGCTCGAAGGCAACTGTTGTCAAATAATGAGACTTCACTGAGCGTCACGGAGGACAGATGGCCCGCCCCCGCGTACGGCC
Organism: Micromonospora sp. A3M-1-15; assembly: GCF_024213425.1. NCBI lineage: Bacteria > Bacillati > Actinomycetota > Actinomycetes > Micromonosporales > Micromonosporaceae > Micromonospora > Micromonospora sp. A3M-1-15. Next base: position 1,842,258 of record NZ_JANAVK010000001.1, read on the forward strand.
TGCTCGGCGCGCCGCGCTCCGAGGCGCCCCCGCGCTGCTCGTACCCGCACTGATCGCCGGCATCACGGCGGCCGTCGCGGTGGCGCCGACGTGGGCGGCGGCCTCGCCGACCGTGACCGGCGTGGTCCGGGCGGCCGAGCCGGGCGACCCGGGCGAGCCGGTCGGCGAGCCCGGCACCGACCCGACCGAGCCGACGCCGACCGTGGACCCCACGACCACGGAGCCGGTGCCGACGACCCCGCCGCCGACCGAGGAGGCGCCGCCGACCACGCCGCCGGCCCCGACCACCACCGCGCCGGCGCCGGTGCCGACGACCACGGCGCCCGGCGAACCGGCGCCCACCACCACGTCGCCGACCACCACGGCGCCCGCTCCCCCGCCGGTCGGGCCGCCGCCCGCCGGACCGCTACCGGGCCAGCCGGGCCAGCCGGCCGGCAGCCCGCTCGGGGTGCGGGTCACCACCGAGGACGTCGTGCTGACCCCCGCCTACTGGAACGCGGACAGCACGGTGACGACGCTGCGGGTGACGGTGGCCAACACCGGCGGCCGGACGGAGCGGATCCGCCTGGGCTACACCCTGCCGGCCGGTCTGACCGACGCCGGCACGCCCGGCTGCGCGTCCGCCGGCGGGGGCAGCCACCTCTGCGGCGAGTGGACCGCCGCCCCGGGCGCCCGGTTCCGTGCCTCCATCCGGGTCCGGGTCGACGGTGCCGCCTGGCGGTCCATGCCGCTGAGCGGGTCGGTCCAGGTCACCGCCACCGCCCCCGGGGTGGCCGGCGCGGCCGGCGACGACGAGGGCTTCGCGGTTCTCTTCCCGCCCGGGCCGCCGGTGCCCGGCATCTCGCTCCGGGCCGACGAGGTGCTCTTCGACATCAGCGGCGCGCCGAGCACCCTGGCCGTCCGCCTCGGCAACACCGGCAAGGTCGACGCCGCGGGCCGGGTCGACGTGGTGCTTCCCGCGGGGGTCACGGTCAGCGAGCCGCCGGCCGGCTGCGCGGTGGCGGCCCCGGACCGGACCCGGTGCGAGCTGGGCACGGTCCCGGCCGGCCGAACCGTCACCCTGAGCCTGCCGGTGGCCGCCTCGGCGGAGGCCCAGCGCCGGGCGCCACTGGCCGGCGCCGTGATCGCGCGGCTCGACCCGCGCAGCGGTCGAGACCGGCAGGTGCAGATGAGTTTCCGGATCACCGCCGCGGCCGCGCTGGCCACGCCGGCGGTCGGCGCGCCCGCCCCGACCGGGTCGCAGGGCGTGGTGGCCGCCGCCGGTGGGACCACCGACGACGGCGCCGGCTCGGTGCACCGGACGGCGATCACCCTGATCGGGGTCTCCGGGCTGCTGGTGGTGCTGGCGCTGGCCCTGGCCACCACGTCGCTGCGCCGCCGCATGGGCGGCCCGGCGACCGACCCGGTCGTCCGCCCCGCCGAGGAATGAGTCGCGGAGGAGTCGGGCCGGTTGCGGTGATCTGAATTACGGGCCGCGGTACTAAACGCCGCAAAGCCGGGCATACACCGGCCCGATCAGGTCCCATACGTCGGACCTCCACCAAGGTTGCCCTAACGGACCGACGTAGGCTCTGACGTGAGAAATGGAGCGGGTCGAGCCAGCGACGGACGGCCTGCGACAGCAGCGCGTCTAGGAGGGCACGTGGCCGGGCAAGGCGGGGTCACCATCACGTTCAGCCGCCCGTGCGACGGCGCTCAGCGAAGCGAGGTGCGGGCGTGACCAAGCAGATCCGTCAACTGGACCGGGTGGTCATCCGGTTCGCCGGCGACTCCGGCGACGGCATGCAGCTCACCGGCGACCGGTTCACCTCGGAGACGGCGCAGCTGGGCAACGACATCTCCACGTTGCCCAACTTCCCCGCCGAGATCCGCGCCCCCGCAGGCACCCTGCCGGGCGTGTCGAGCTTCCAGGTGCACTTCGCCGACTACGACATCCTGACCCCCGGCGACGCGCCGAACGTCCTCGTGGCCATGAACCCGGCCGCTCTCAAGGCCAACCTGACCGACCTGCCGCGCGGGGCGGACATCATCGTCAACACCGACGAGTTCACCCGGCGCAACCTGGCCAAGGTGGGCTACGCGACCAGCCCGCTCGACGACGACTCGCTCGCCGGCTACGTGGTGCACCCGGTCGCGCTGACCTCGATGACGATCGGCGCGCTGGCCGAGCACGCGGTGTCCAAGAAGGACGCCGAGCGGGCCAAGAACATGTTCGCGCTCGGCCTGCTGAGCTGGATGTACTCGCGCCCGTACGAGTCGACGCTGCGCTTCCTGGAGCGCAAGTTCGCCGCCCGTCCCGAGCTGGTCGCGGCGAACGTGGCGGCCTTCCGGGCCGGCTGGAACTTCGGCGAGACCACCGAGGACTTCTCCGTCCGCTACGAGGTCAAGCCGGCGAAGATGCTGCCGGGCACCTACCGGAACATCACCGGCAACGCGGCGCTGTCGCTGGGTCTGGTGGCCGCCGGTGTCCGCTCCGGGCTGCCGGTGTTCCTCGGCGCGTACCCGATCACCCCGGCCTCGGACATCCTGCACGAGCTGAGCAAGCACAAGAAGTTCGGCGTGATCACCATGCAGGCCGAGGACGAGATCGCCGCGGTCGGCGCGGCGCTGGGCGCCTCGTACGGCGGCTCGCTCGGCATCACCACCACCAGCGGCCCGGGCGTGGCGCTCAAGAGCGAGACCATCTCCCTGGCCGTGGCGCTGGAGCTGCCGCTGGTCATCGTCGACGTGCAGCGGGCCGGGCCGTCCACCGGCATGCCCACCAAGACCGAGCAGGCCGACCTGAACATGGCCCTGTACGGCCGGCACGGCGAGGCCCCGGTCGCGGTGATCGCGCCGAAATCCCCGGCGGACTGCTTCCACGCGGCCCTGGAGGCGGCGCGGATCGCGCTGACCTACCGCACCCCGGTGCTGCTGCTGTCCGACAACTACGTGGCCAACGGCTCCGAGCCGTGGCTGCTGCCGGACGTGGAGAGCCTGCCCGACCTGCGGGTCGAGTTCGCCACCCAGCCCAACGGCGAGGACGGCACCACCTTCCTGCCGTACCTGCGGGACCCGGAGACCCTGGCCCGGCCGTGGGCCATCCCGGGCACCCCGGGGCTGGAGCACCGGATCGGCGGCCTGGAGAAGGCCGACAAGACCGGCGACATCTCGTACGACCCGGCGAACCACGACTTCATGGTGCGCACCCGGGCGGCCCGGATCGAGACCATCCCGGTGCCGGACGTCGAGGTGGAGGACCCGGACGGCGACGCCCGGGTGCTGGTGCTCGGCTGGGGCTCGACGTACGGCCCGATCGGCGCCGCCTGCCGGGGCCTGCGGCAGCGCGGGCTCTCCGTCGCCCAGGCGCACCTGCGCCACCTGGCCCCGATGCCGGCCGACCTCGGCGAGGTGCTGCACGCGTACGACCGGGTGGTCATCCCCGAGATGAACCTCGGCCAGCTCGCCCACGTGGTCCGGGCGAAGTACCTGGTCGACGCGATCGGCTACAACCAGGTCCGCGGCCTGCCGTTCACCGCCGCCGAGCTGGAGACGATGCTGGAAGAGGTCCTGAAGAATGTCTGAGCCCGTCGCCCTCAAGCTCACCGCCAAGGACTTCAAGTCCGACCAGGAGGTGCGCTGGTGCCCCGGCTGCGGCGACTACGCGATCCTGGCGGCCGTCCAGGGCTTCATGCCGGAGCTGAACATCCCCCGGGAGAACATCGTCTTCGTCTCGGGCATCGGCTGCTCGTCCCGCTTCCCGTACTACATGAACACCTACGGGATGCACTCGATCCACGGCCGCGCCCCGGCGATCGCCACCGGCCTGTCGGTGACCCGGCCGGACCTGTCGGTCTGGGTGGTCACCGGTGACGGCGACGCCCTCTCCATCGGCGGCAACCACCTGATCCACGCGCTGCGCCGCAACGTCAACCTCAAGATCCTGCTGTTCAACAACCGGATCTACGGGCTGACCAAGGGCCAGTACTCGCCGACCTCCGAGATCGGCAAGGTCACCAAGTCGACGCCGGTCGGCTCGGCGGACGCCCCGTTCAACCCGCTGTCGCTGGCGCTCGGCGCGGAGGCCACCTTCGTGGCCCGGACCCTCGACTCGGACCGCAAGCACCTCCAGTCGGTGCTGCGGGCCGCCGCCGAGCACCAGGGCTCGGCGTTCGTGGAGATCTACCAGAACTGCAACATCTTCAACGACGGCGCGTTCGACACGATCAAGGAGCCGGCCACCCGGGACGACTTCCTGATCCGGCTGGAGCACGGGCAGCCGATCACCTTCGGCAAGGACGGCCAGTTCTGCGTCGTCCACCCGCCGGGCGGCTTCGGGCTGGAGGTCCGGGACACGGCGACGACCCCGGCGGAGGACATCGTGGTGCACGACGCGGGAGTCGCCGACCCGGCGTACGCCTTCGCGCTGTCCCGACTGCCCGGGCTGGACCTGCGGAACACCCCGATCGGCGTGTTCCGCTCGGTGGACCGCTCGTCGTACGACAGCGTGGTGCAGGAGCAGGTCGCCGCGGCGAAGGCCGGCGTCGACCAGACCCCCGAGCAGCAGCTCGCCGGGCTGCTCTCCGCCGGCGACACCTGGACGATCCTCTGACCCGTCCCTGACGACAGCCGAAGGGCGGGCCGTTCCCCCAGGGGGACGGCCCGCCCTTTTCTCGTGGGCTCAGGCCACGGCCGAGGCCGGCACCCACAGCTCGTCGATGGCCCGCTCGGCGGCCGCGAGGCTCTGCTCGTGCAGCGGGATCAGCTCGGTCATGGCCGGGTTGACCGGGGCCAGGGTCAGCTCGGCCGAGATGAAGCGCGGCTCCATGCCGGTCATCGACAGGCCGTGCGGGAGCCAGGGCTCGGCGTGGTCCCAGCCCTCGCGCGGGGTGCCCGGGCCGTAGCCGCCGCCCCGGCTGCCCAGCACGATGAACTCGCGACCGCCGAGCAGGCCGGCCCCGGTGGCCGGGTCGTACGCGATGCCGGGCGCGATGAGGTGGTCGACCCAGGTCTTCACGCTGCTCGGCGCGCCGTAGTTGTAGAGCGGGAGGCCGAGCAGGATCGTGTCGGCCCGCCTCACCTCGTCCACCAGCCGCTCGCTCAGCTGCCAGGACTCGCGCTGCGCCGGGGTGTGCTGCTCGGCCGGCACCATCCGGGCCAGGCCACCGGCCTCGTCGAGGTGCGGCAGCGGCTCCCGGCCGAGGTCGCGGTAGGTGACCGTGCCGCCCGGGTGGGCGGCGCGCCACGCGGCGGCGGCGCGGGCGGTGAGCCGCCGGCTGACCGAGTGCTCGCCCCGGATGCTGGAGTCGATGTACAACAGGTGTGCCATTTGGTTAACCCTCCACGGATCGTTTGTGTAGCGCCAACCATTTATAGCAGGCCGATGTTCCACGCCCTGCGTAAACTGGGTCACATGGCAGCCGTACCGGTCGAGGAGTCGGAGCACCGCTCCGGGCCGCTGCTCGACCACCTGGCCCGGCGGATGCGGCTCCGGTCGGAGTCGGTGCTGGCGCCCCTCGGGCTGCGCCCCCGGCACCTCGTCGCGCTCACCGTGCTGCGCGACTCCGACGGCATCAGCCAGCAGGGGCTGGCCGGCACACTCCAGATCGACGGCACGAACGTGGTCGGGCTGCTCAACGACCTGGAGGCGGAAGGGCTGGTCGAGCGGCGCCGGTCACCCGAGGACCGCCGCCGGCACGTGGTGAGCCTCACCGGGGCGGGCACGAAGCGGCTCCGCGAGGCCGAGTGCGCCCTCGCCGCCGCCGAGGAAGAGGTGCTCGGCGCGCTGGAGCCGGCCGAGCGGGACACGCTCTACGAACTGCTCCGCCGGGCGACCAGCGGCCGCCCGGTCAACTGCGCCGAGGCGTCCGGGGACGAGCCCGACACCGCCTGCTGACCGCCAGGCGGTCGGCCGGCTCGGGGAAAGGTCAGACCGTCGCCGCGGACTGCGGCCGGTCGTCACGGACGTGGACCAGCATGTCGCCGGTCTCGATCACCGCGCCGGCCTTGTCGTTCAGCGCGACCACCTTGCCCCGGCGGACCAGGGCGATGACCAGCGACTCCAGCTCCCGAGGCGACCGGCCCACCTCGCTGCGCTCGGCGGAGCGCATGGCCAGCGCCATGCCCTGGCCGGGGGTGAGCAGGTCCTCCACCACGTCGATCAGCGGCGGGGCGGAGGTGGACAGGCCGAGCAGCCGGCCGGCCGTGGCCGAGGAGACGATCACGTGGTGCGCCCCGCTCTGCTTGAGCAGCGGTGCGTTCTCCGCCTCCCGGACCGCCGCGATGATCCGTACCTGACCGGCGGTGAGCTGCCGGACGGTCAGCGCCACCAGCACCGAGGCGTCGTCGCTGTCGGTCGCGATGATGACCGACTTGGCGGTGCGGATGTGCGCCTCCTCCAGCACGGAGGAGCGGGTCGCCGAACCCTCGATGGCCACCAGCCCGGCCGAGGTGGCCTGCCGCAGCGCGGCGCCGCTCCGCTCGACCACCACGATCTTGGACTTGTCCAGACCGTTCTCCAGAAGCGCGGAGACGGCGCTGCGACCCTTGGTGCCGTAGCCGCAGATGATGACGTGGTCCTTCACGATTCTCCTCCACCGCGTCAGGCGACGGCCCGTCCGGTACTGCTCGGTCAGGACTTCCAGGGTGGTGCCGACCAGGATGATCAGGAAGAGCACCCGGGCGGGGGTGACGAACAGGACGTTGACCAGGCGCGCCGAGGCGGCGGCCGGTGTGATGTCGCCGTAGCCCGTGGTGGAGAGCGAGACCACCGCGTAGTAGAAGCAGTCGAGGAGGGTGAGGCCGTCCTCGTTCACGTCGCGGTAGCCGTCGCGGTCGATCCAGACCGCCGCCACCACGGCGAGGACCAGACCCAGGGCGGCGAGCAGGCGCAGACTCAGCGCGCTCAGCGGCCCCCGCCGTTGCGCGGGAAAATGGATCACCGTCGGCCCTGCTCCGCCACCGTCGCCTGCACGCCCACAACATAGCGGGTACGCCGGGATCCGGCCTGCCGGGGCGACGATCACGCGAGCGGGTGCACCACAGGTAAGGATCTCGTCACATTCATCACCGTCGTGACGGGTGAGACTCGGGGGATCGACCGTCTGACGAGGGAGAACCCGGATGCGGACACGTACGGCACTGGCCACGGGGGGCGTGGTCCTCGGGATGCTGCTGGCCGGCGCGGCACCGGCGGTGGCGAGCCGCCCGGATGACCGGCCGACGTCCCGGCCGACCGGGGTGACCCGGCCACCCCGGCCCAAACCGACCGCCTCACCATCGCCGACCAGTACACCGCCACCGACCGCCACCGCCACCCCGTCGCCGACCGGCACGCCCTCCCCGACCGGCACGCCGTCCCCGACCGGCTCACCGACCGCGACCACACCGGCCCCGATGCCGACGGCAGACCTGACGGCCGTCGTGCTGCCGTCGCTCGACGGCCTCAGCACCTCGGCCTCGGACGTCAACGGGCAGGGGGTGGTGGCCGGATCGGCCCGCCTGGCCAGCGGCTACTGGCACGCGGTGCGCTGGGTGGACGGCCGGATCGAGGACCTGGGCACCCTGGGCGGGCTGAACAGCCAGGCCGAGGCCATCGACGAGCGGGGCCGGATCGTGGGCACCAGCCAGGACGCCGAGGGCAGGAGCCACGCCGTCGCGTGGGTGGACGGGCGGATCCAGGATCTCGGCCTGACCGGCGGGATCTTCTCCATCGCGTACGACACGGCCGGCGACCGCGTGGTCGGCGTCTACCACGTCACCGACAGCTTCTCGGGCCGCCGGGCGTTCGTCCGGACCGGCGACACGGAGGTCACCATCGATGTGCCGCCGGGGGCGAGCGCGACTGCGGTGAACGACGCGGGCATGGTCGCGGGCACCTACGGGTGGCAGGACTGGGACGACCCGGCGCCCGACGACTACCAGGCGTTCGTCTGGCGGGACGGGGTGACCCGGCCAATCGGCACCCTGGGCGGAGCCACCAGCACGGCGAACGGAATCAACGACCTCGGCCAGGTGGTCGGCACCAGTTGGACCGCCGACGGTGTGTTCGCCGCCTTCTTCTGGGACGGCTCGACCATGCGCCGGCTGGCCACCACCGCCCTCTCCCCCACCGCCCAGGCCGTCAACGACTCGGGCCTGGTGGTCGGCACCGAGGGCCACGGCGACCGGGCGATGATCTGGCCCGACCCGTCGGCGAGCTCGCAGCTGCTTCCGTTGCCGAGCGACGCGGTGGGCAGCCGGGCGATCAACGTGAACGACCAGGGCGTGATCGTCGGCCAGGTGGACTACCTGTCGCCGAGCTGGCACGGCCGGGCGGTGGTCTGGCGCTGAACCCGAAGGGTCCCGGTCGGCGGCACGGGGGGCCGACCGGGCCGGTCTTCATCGCCGCGACGGGGCATGATGGGGACGTCCGAGGGACGACGACCGCGAGGAGGCCCGGATGTCGTTGCTGCGACGGGTGATCGGCGGGGTGCTCCGCCGCGTACGCCTGCGCCAGGGCCGCACCCTGCGCGAGGTGGCGCTGGCCGCCGGCGTCTCCCTGCCCTACCTCTCCGAGGTGGAACGCGGCCGCAAGGAGGCCTCCTCCGAGGTGCTGGCGGCGATCTGCCGCGCCCTCGGGATCCACCTGTCCGACCTGCTGGAGGAGGCCCGCGACGAGCTGCGCCGGGTCGAGCGGCGGGCGCCGGTGGCCTCCGGGGTGACGCTCGCCCGGCTCGACCGGGTGCCGGCCACCCGGACCGGGCCGCAGCTCCGGGTCGGCGGGCCGCGGCTGCACGCCACCCGGCGGCCGGTCGCCCCGACCCCGCTGCTCGGCGGAGCGCTGCGGCTGCCGGGCGCCGCGCCCGCGCCGGTCGGCCCGGAACTCGGGTACGCCTCCCCGACCGCGTTCGGCACCGGCACCCGGATCTGGCTGATCCCCTCCGCGCCGGCCGCCCGCCACCGTCCGCGTACCTCCGTCACGCTGGCCCGGCGGCAGGCCCGCGCCGGCCGGCGGAGGCTGGCCGCCGCCTAGTTCTGCCCACGGCGGATCTGCCCCGGGCAGAAACGCTGGGCCGCGGGGCGCCGCCCGCCGGAGGCTGGAGACCGCTGGTTGCCGGGCGGTCCCTCGCCCACCGGCGGCACGGAAGGTGGTCAGGTCATGGGATACGGCATCTGGATGCTGGACGAGGGACAGCCGACCCTCGGCGACCGGGTCTTCGAGCGCCTGCTCAAGGAGCGGATCATCTTCCTCGGCACCGAGGTCACCGACGCCTCGGCCAACCAGATCTGCGCGCAGATCCTGCTGCTGGCCGCCGAGGACCCGGAGCGGGACATCTTCCTCTACATCAACTCGCCCGGCGGCTCGGTCAGCGCCGGGATGGCCGTCTACGACACCATGCGCTACGTCAAGAACGACGTGGCGACGCTGGCCCTCGGGATGGCCGGCTCGATGGGGCAGTTCCTGCTCTGCGCGGGCGCGGCGGGGAAGCGGTTCGCGCTGCCGCACTCGCGGGTCATGATGCACCAGCCGTCCGGCGGGATGGGCGGCACGGCCGCCGACATCACCATCCAGGCGGAGAACATGCTGCACGTGAAGCGGACCATGCAGGAGCTGATCGCCCGGCACAGCGGGCACACGCTGGACGAGATCCAGCGCGACTGGGACCGGGACCGGTGGTTCACCGCCGAGCAGGCCCGCGACTACGGCCTGATCGACCAGGTGGTCACCCGCGCGGAGCAGCTACCGGGCTGAGGTGCGGCCGGAAACGGGGGCGGCCGGCGGGGTGATCCCGCCGGCCGGTCGTGCGTCAGGTGTTGATGGACGCGCCCCCTCGATCGCGTCCGTCGCCCCCTCACGGGTGGCCGCGATGTCGCCGGTCCTCGATGTACGCGAGCCTATGACCGGGGATCCCACCGCGCACGCGGTGACGGCGGCAGCGTGTTCCGGCGATTTATTGTTACATCTGCCCGGCCACCCCGACCGGCCGTGGGCGCGGCCGGCCGGGGGCCTGATCGGCGGATCAGGGGTAGCTGACCACCGGGCTGGTGCCGTACGAACCGACCACCGGGGTACCGGCCTCGTTGATCGTGCGCTCGATGCCGCCGCTGCCGTCCAGGAAGACGGTGACGGCGTCGTGGAACCGCACGCCGGCCCGGCGCGGCGCCTCGATGGCCCGGTCGCAGCGGATGTCCACCTTCTGGTTGAAGTACGAGTAGACGCCCAGCCCCCACGCCTCGTGCTCGCGCACGTGGTCGGCGACCTTGTACGAGGCCCAGCCGTTGCCGGTCGGGCTGCGCCAGGCCGCCTGGCTCGGCGGGTCGTAGGGCAGCTCGCTCTGGTAGAAGACGGTCCGGCCGCGCTCGCCGTTCCAGATGGTCTGCCAGCGCTGGTAGTGCTCGACGAAGAGCCCGTACGCGGTCACGTCGTCCCCGTTGACCACCACTCCGGTGTCGGCCGTGTTGACGGTCCACCCGATGGTGCCGGGCTTGCCGTGGTCGCCGCGCCAGGCCCAGATGTTGTCGATGAGGGTGTGTCGACTGTTCACCACCAGGCTGGTCACCGCCCGGCCCGCGTACGGCCCACCGATGCGGAAGAAGACGTCCTGGAGCGAGATCGGGTCGGTGGCGTGCGACCGGTGGCTGTGCCGCCTGCCGACCTCGACGAGCACCTCCGACTCGACCGGCCCGGCGTCGACAAGCACCCCGGCGATCCGGACGCCGTCCACGTCCTCGATCCGCAGGGCGGCGTCGCCGGTGGTCGGCGCGAGGCTGGGCATGCCGAGGCCGAGCACGACGGTGTCCGGGTGCTTGACCCGCAGCGCGCGGTCCAGGTGGTAGACGCCCGGGGTGAGCAGCAGGTGCCGCCCCGGTCGGGAGAGTTCCTGGTTGATCCGCTTGGCCGAGTCCGTCGGCCTGGCGATGAAGAAGTCGGCCAGCGGCAGCGAGGGCACCGGCGGGGCGCCGACGCCCCAGGTGGTGCCGGCGGTGTCGCGGCGCAGCCGGGGCACGGCCACCCGCCAGCAGCCCTCGCCGTCCACGAAGAGGTACGGCTTCTCCCGGGTCACCGGGCTGGTCGCCAGGGTGGTGTACGGCGGGTTCGGGAAGCCCTGCGCGGGTGCGCCGACGACGCCGGAGAAGACCTGGTTCCAGACCCCGTTGGTCCAGTCGCCGCCGAGTTCGCTGTCCCGGGTCAGCCACTGCTGCTGGGAGCCGTTGATGGTGATGCCGTCCACCTTGGAGTCGGCGATGTAGCCGCCGCTGGAGTAGCCGCCGTTGCCGGGCTCCAGCCAGAGGATGCCCTTGATGTGCACCCGGCGCATCGGGGACGCCTGGGAGACCGCCCACTGGTTCGACCAGTCGGTCGGGCTGACGGCGAGGTTCTCGGCCGAGCGCCAGAAGTTGGTCAGCGCGGAGATGCCGGCCTGGGAGTTCGGGTCGGGCTGGCCGATCACCCGCACCGCGCCGTGGATCTCCACGTCGTCGGGGTGCGCGCCGAGGCCGGCAACGGTGGTGTAGTAGCCGAGCCGGGCGTTCACCTCGTACCGGCCGGGCTTGAACAGCACGGCGTACCGGTCGAAGCCCATCTCGTTGTGCTCCTGGGCGGCGAAGATCCGGTCCAGGTCGGACTGGATCTCCTCGACCGGGGTGGCCGGGTCGTACACGAAGACGTTGGGGCCGAAGTCGGGCTCGGCGGTGGTGTCGTCGCCGGCCGGGGACGCGGCGGCGGCCGACGTGGCCGCGAGCCCGAGGGCGGTGACCGACGCCGCCGAGGCGGCGGTGAGGGCGAGGAAGCGGCGGCGGGAGGGGTCGAGTGGTCTCATCTGCCTGCCTGTTCGGTGATGGGGTACGGAGAGCGCTCTCTGGGCGTTCCTACCGCATCGACACCGATCCCGCCAGACTCGGCCGGTTCCGGAACTAGCCCCGGGCGTCGTAGCGGGCGCGGGCGGCCTCGACCTCGACGAGGTGGGTGGTGGCCCACGCCTCCAGGCCGGCGACCAGGTCCAGCAGGCTGCGGCCGAGATCGGTGAGCGCGTAGTCCACCCGGGGCGGCACGCTCGCGTGGACGGTGCGGGTGACGATGCCGTCGCGCTCCAGGCCGCGCAGGGTCTGGGTGAGCATCTTCTGGCTGATCCCGTCGACCCGCTCGGCCAGCTCGCCGTAGCGCTTGTCGCCACCGGCGAGGGTGAGCACGACCAGCACGCTCCAGCGGTCACCGATCCGGTCGAGGACCTTCCGGCTGCCGCAGTTCCGGTTGAACGGGTCGGCCTGCATGTCGCCACTCTCTTTCCGTGCGTATCGAACTTGAAGGTGCCTACTCTCCAACGGGAAGTATGGCGACGGTGTTCCCGTTGGCGTGGGAAGACAGTTGATGTCGCCACCAACAGGGAGTGCTCATGTCCATCGTCGTCACCGGCGCCACCGGTCACCTCGGTCGCCTCATCGTCGAAGCGCTGCTCGACCGGGGCGTACCCGCCGACCAGATCGTGGCGCTCGGCCGGGACGTCGACCGGCTCGCCGGCCTCGCCGAGCGGGGAGTGGTCACCCAGCGGGCCGACTACGACGACCCCGGGTCGCTCCAGGCGGCCTTCGCGGGCGCCGAGAAGCTGATGTTCGTCTCCGGCAGCGAGGTCGGCAGGCGGCTGGTGCAGCACGGCAACGTGGTCACCGCCGCCAAGGAGGCCGGCGTCGGGCTGGTCGTCTACACCAGCATCGCGAACGCCGACACCTCCAGCCTCGTGCTCGCCGCCGAGCACCGGGCGACCGAGCAGCTGATCCGCGACTCCGGCCTGCCGTACGTGTTCCTGCGCAACAGCTGGTACCTGGAGAACTACACCGGCCAGCTCCCCACGTACCTCCAGCACGGGGTGGCGGGCGCGGCGGGTGACGGGCGGGTCAGCGCCGCCACCCGCGCGGACTACGCCGCGGCCGCCGCCGCGGTGCTCACCGCCGAGGGCCAGGCCGGAAAGGTGTACGAGCTGGGCGGCGCTCCCTTCACCCTGACCGAGCTGGCCGCCGAGATCTCCCGGCAGACCGGCGGCACAGTCAGCTACCTCGACCTGCCCGTGGACAAGTACACCGAGCTGCTGGTCGCGGCCGGCCTGCCCGAGGGGTACGCGGCCGTGCTCGCCGACGGCGACCGGGGCCTCGCCCAGGGCGAGTTGGAGGTCGGCGACGACATGGCCACGCTGCTCGGCCGCACCCCCACCACGCTCGCCGAGGCGATCCGCGCCGCCCTCTGACGCCCGGCCCTGGCCGCCGCCCCTCGCTCCGGGTCGGCGGTCAGGCCGGCTCGGCCCGCAGCTTCACCAGGTCGTCGACGAGAGCCTCCACGTAGTCGGCCGTCTCCTCCCAGCGGGTGACCGCCACGCAGCGGATGCCCATGTCCTTCACCGGGTAGTCGTTGCCGCCCTCGTCGAGCCGGTCACCGACGAAGAGCACGTTGTCGATCTTCAGGTCCAGGCACTCCAGCAGCTTCCGCATGCCGTACGCCTTGTCCACGCCCTTGCGGGTGACGTCGATCGAGGTCGAGCCGCCGCCGCGGACCTCCAGGTCGGGCAGCTTCGCGGCGACCGCCTCACGGAGCCGCTTCTTCTTGCTGCCGTCCGGGTCCCAGCCGTACTTCTCGGCCGGTGGCGCGGACTGGCCCAGCGCCGAGAAGGTGATCTGGCTGCCCCGGTCCTCGATGATGTCGCCCCAGGTCTTCGGCTCCCACAGGTCGAGGGCCTGCGCCGACTCGGTGAGCGCCGTGACGACCCGGGCCTTGTCGGCCTCGCTCAGGTCCTCGGCATAGACCTGCCGCCAGTCGCCGTCCATCCAGCGGTAGTAGCGGGTGCCGCAGGTCGGCATCAGGTGCAGGCGCCGGCGCTGCTCCTCGGTCAGGTCGAGGTGCGCCAGCACCTGCATCTCGAACTGCTCGAACCGGCCACCGGAGATGATCAGCACGTCCACCTCGGTGAGCAGGTGGCCGAGGAGTTCCGCCATCCGACGATCGATCTGGGACTTGGAAACCGCCAGGGTGTCGTCCAGGTCGAACGCCACCACTCGAAGATCGTTCACGAAGTACCACCATGTCGTCGCGGGCAGGCCAGGACTAGCAGGGTACCGACGGAGACCATCCGGCACCCGCCAGCCCCGATCGTCACGCCACGCGGCACCCCGATCGCAGGCTATCGCCTTCTTCCCCGCCGGCCTTCCGGAACGGCCACCGGAGACCGCCGGCCGACGGAAACCCGTTGGACAGCGCCGGGATCGACGACCATCGTGGGCGCCATGCGCCAGGAGGAGATCTGGGACGCCGAGACGGCCCAGCGTTACGACACACCGGGCAGCGGGATGTTCGCGCCGGAGGTCCTCGGCCCCGCCGTGGACCGCCTCGCCGCCCTCGCGGGCGACGGCCGCGCCCTCGAGTTCGCCGTCGGCACTGGCCGGGTGGCCGTGCCGCTCGCGGAACGCGGCGTGCCGGTGACCGGGATCGAGCTGTCCGTACCGATGGTCGAGAAGCTCCGGACCAAGGCCGACGAGGCGACGATCCCCGTGGTCGTCGGCGACATGGCCACCGCCACGGCGCCCGGCGACTACACCCTCGTCTACCTGGTCTACAACACCATCTCCAACCTGCTCGACCAGGCGGAACAGGTCGCCTGCTTCCGCAACGCGGCCCGCCACCTGCGGCCGGGCGGGCGGTTCGTGATCGAGCTGTGGGTGCCCGAGCTGCGCAAACTGCCCCCCGGGCAGCAGGCCATGGTGTGGTGCACCGAGCCCGGCTACATCGGCCTGGACACCTACGACGTGCTGCGCCAGCAGGTCGTGTCCCACCACTTCCGGTTCGGCGAGAGCCGCGAGGCGCGGCTGGGCCGCAGCCCGCACCGCTACATCTGGCCGGCCGAGCTGGACCTGATGGGCCAGCTCGCCGGATTCGAGCTGGAGTCGAGGCACGCGGACTGGTCCGGGGCGGAGTTCACGGCCGAGTCCCGTTCCCACGTCTCCGTGTACCGGCTGCCCGGCTGACCAGCGCCCCGGCCAGGAAGTCGTTCCGGCGGGTGATCAGTCGGCGCAGGTACGGCCGCAGGACGACGTGGGCGACCAGGGCGCCGGCCGGTCCCATCGGGGCGCCGAACTCGATGCGGTCGCGCATGATCGTGACCGACGGGTCGGCGGGGTCGGGCGCGAAGAGGTGCTCGTGGCGCCAGCTCGCGAACGGGCCGCTGATCTGCTCGTCCACGAACCGGTGCGGCCGCCGGTGGTCGGTGATCCGCACGGTCATGCGCCACGGCAGGCCGAAGTGCCGCGCCCGCCAGGTGACGACGTCGCCGGCCGAGAGGTGGCCGGTCGTGACGCCGCCGGTCGCGCGCTCGCCGCTGGCGCCCATCGACGCGGTGTGCAGGTCGACGTCCAGGCAGGCGTCGAAGACGGCCTCCGGGGTGGCACTGACCCTCGTGGTCAGGTCGATACGCGGCACGCGGCCACCCTAAGGTGCCCGGGCGCCACGCGCCCGCCCCCTGGTCGAGGACGGGCGCGTGCGCCGCACCGGTCAGCAGCAGCTTCCGGCGGCTCCGGCCGTGGCCGGCTCCTTCTCGGCAGCCGGGGTGCAGCAGGCACTCTCGGTCGCCTTCTCGCGCTGCCCGGAGTCGGCCTTGACGGTGTAGACCTCCCACGGCTCGTTGCCGGGACCGCGCACCCACACCTTGTCCTGGAGGGCGTAACAGCACTCGGTGTCGTTCTCCTCCAGCGTGATCAGGCCGGAGTCGGTGAGGCGCCTGGTCGCGGCGTTGACCTCGTCGGTGCTGAACACCTCGACGCCGAGGTGGTCCATGACGGTGGGCTGGTCCGCCTCACCTTCGAGGAGGACGAGCTTCAGCGGCGGGTTCTCGACGGCAAAGTTGGCGTAGCCGGGGCGGCGCTTGGCCGGCACCCGCCCACCAGATCAACCCCGTCGCCGTCGACGCCATGCGCGAAGTCGGCATCGACATCACCGGCCAGACCCCGGCCCGCCTCACCTGGGACGCGGCCGAGGCCAGCGACGTCATCGTCACCATGGGCTGCGGCGACGCCTGCCCCGTCTTCCCCGGCAAACGGTACGAGGACTGGAAGCTCACCGATCCGGCCGGCAACCCATCGAGGTCGTCCGCCAGGTCCGCGACGACATCAGGGCCCGGGTCGCCGCACTGGTCGCCGATCTCCACGGCACGCGCTGACCTCCGAGGCGCCCGCACTCCCCTGATCTTCGTGGTCCGGTGCCGCCGCCCGCGCAGCCGGGTGCCCCTTCGCAAACTTCCTTGACGAAGTAGGCGAACGGGGCTGCGAATCACGGGGCGGCCTCCCTAAGGTGCCTCCAATGCGCATTCCACCTCTGCCTAAGGCATCGCTGGATCTCACCGGCGACAAGGCTGCGAAGCGAGCAGTCGGCAACCGTCCGGCGAACGTCACCTCACCCATCACGATCGACGCCTACAACCCTGAGTGGCCCGCCATGTTCGCCAAGGAGGAGGCCGTTGTCCGGGCCACGCTTGGCGCCAAGGCGCTTGCGGTCGAGCACGTCGGGTCGACCGCGGTGCCCGGTCTGGCGGCCAAGAATCGACTCGACATCGACCTCATCGTTGCGGACCCGGCAGATGAGGATGCCTACGTGCCGCCGCTCGAAGCCGCGGGCTACTTCCTCCGCACTCGCGACCCTGACTGGTACGAGCACCGCTGCCTCTGGACCCACGACCACGGCGTGAATCTGCACGTCTTCGGCCCTGACTGCGATGAGTACCTCCGGCACCTGATCCTCAGAGACTGGCTTCGCACCCACCCAGAAGATCGCGATCGCTACGCGGCCGAGAAGCACCGAGCCGCCCAGGAACACCCGATGGACATGGCGCTGTACGTCCAGGGCAAGTCGGCGATCATCATCGACATCCTCAAGCGGTGCGGGCTGCGCTGAACAGCACGCGCTGACCCTCTCGCCATGTGGAGCGCCCTACTGGACGAACGACCTTGTCGCCCTGGCCCTGGTCCGCCAACGGATCTGCGACATCCGAGCGCGGATCGCGGCAGACGCGGGCGTCACGACGAGCACGACGGCTGGTGCTCTCCGAGGTCGACCGGCCAACAACCGAGGCTCTGCCGTGGCCACACGCCTAGATCTTCGTTCTCGCCTGCTCGATGTGTCGCAAGATGGCGTGAGCACCCTGCGCGCTCGCGATGGTCTGCGCCTCGTCGAGCGTTGCGAGCGCGTCCGCTCGGCGGTCCTGGGCGGCGGCGATGTAGGCCAGTCCGATCATGTTGGACGCCACGCCCGGCAGAGCCCCGACCTCCCGGCGCAGCCGTGATGACTCCTCCAGCCGCTCGCGTGCCTCGTCCAGCCGGCCAGCCGCGTGCGCCGCTATGCCTAAGTGCCTCAGCGCCTCGGACCAGGTCGGCTTGTCGCCGGTCTGCGCCGCCAGCCGGCAGGACCGCTCCAGATACGGAACCGCGGTCTCGTTGTCACGCCGTATGAACTGGTACAGGCAACCAATCCAGAACAATGCCTCGGCCTCGCCGCGCGTGTCGCCCAGTGCCCGGTACAAGTCGAGCGCCCGCTCGAACAACGGAAGTTCAGCCGGATCCTCGGAAGACAACGAGCCGGCGTCCGCATCCGCGCTCTGAAACCGCGCGTGCAAGATCTTCCCGCGCGCCAACGCGGCATCGGCCTCGACCGCGTCCAAGCCCTGTTCGGCGTCGATCAGCGCGCTGGAATCCCCGCCGTACACCGCCCGTTCGTAGAGCTCTCTGGCCCGTTCGATCCGATCGTCGATGCTCATCGCCGCCCCCGCTGGCATCGCCACCATCTGCTGAATCCAGCAGTCTAGTCAGGGCAGAGCTCGCCGGCTGGGCCACGCCAACGCCAGCGTGACGACCCGCCACCACGCCCGCGCGGTCGACGGTCGGGACGCTGAGGTCGCTCAGCACCTGGACGCGAGCAGGGCCAAGGTGGCAGGCGATCGGGCACGCAGCGGGCACGGAAGCCCCGGAAGGCCGAACAGTGATCGTTGATCAAGGGTGTGACCTGGTGCCCCCGGCAGGATTCGAACCTGCGACACACGGTTTAGGAAACCGATGCTCTATCCCCTGAGCTACGAGGGCGCGAGGGCCCAGTCTAGCGACCTGCGCGTTGGCCCGGAGTGGCAGGGAGTGGCCCGCGCTGACCTGCGTTTCCCGGTCGACTGGCCCCGGTGGATGACCACACGGAGCGCACCAGCGGTCAGCCCATCCGCTGCCACCGGGTGACTCGCGGCCGCCCCGGCCCTGCCGGCTGCCGCCGCGGCCCACGCTACCGCTTCTCGTTCTGCCGAAGAGCTTCCTCGAGTTGGTCTTCCAAGACGATGATCCGGCAGGCCGCCTCCAGGGCGGTGCCCTGGTCGACCATCTCGCGGGCCCGGGCGGCCAGGCGCAACTGGTAGCGCGAGTAGCGGCGGTGCCCGCCGCTGGAGCGGTGCGGGTCGATCAATTTGGCCTCGTCCAAGCGGCGCAGGAAGTCCTGCGAGGTGCCGAGCATCTCCGCGGCCTGGCCGATGGTGTAGGCGGGGTAGTCCTCGTCGCCGAACATGTCATCGGGGTTCTGCCCCATGTCACCTCCACGTCGAGGGCCCCGGCGCTCACGCGCCGGGGCCCAGGGTTACGGGTCAGAACACCATCTGCCGACCGGAACGTCGGCCTCTCGTATCCGCACCAGCCGCTACTGACGGCTTCGGGTGCGAGGATCGCATATGCGTGACCGGAGACCACCTCTCGTTCGATGGAAACTGCGGTGTCCGCCAGGCCCGACAAGACGGCCAACGGCGGGCGATCCAACGGTGTACGGCCCTCCCTTTCCTCTGCTACTTGTTTCCCTCACTGACGTACGGTCCGCCGGCGTCGGAGCCCACGCGACTTCATGGCCCCTGCACGGCGAACATCAGCTGGAGCCCTGAAAAAGCCTTGGCCCCACCTGCACCCGGCGCGTGTCACGCCGGGACTGACGTGCTCCTCTTGCATAGCGGGAGGAACGGTTGTTGTCGTTCCCCTCCCTCGCCGCCCGTCGTGACCTCACGGCCGGACAGCCCGTCTGCGTCTTGACGGATCTTTCCTCTCGACTCGAAGAAGAGTATGCCAGACCACGGAAGGTATCTAGTGGGTTCAGCCCAGATTATCTGGCCGTCGGGCATCAGGGTGACTGACCTGGCGCGCATGGCGAGAGCCGTGGCGGACGACGGACCGACGCCGGTGCCGCTTACCGGCCGATGAACACCGCCTGGACACGGTCTCGTGCCAAGAGACGAAGGCCGGCGTGGGTGAGCTGACCGCCGCGTTATGGGCGGGTCGACGTCGGGCGAGCCGATCGCGGGTCACCCGAGCCGACGTCGTCGAGGTGACGCAGTGCCTCCGCCCAAGAGCGGCCCAGGGTGGTTTCGTGGTAGTCCAGGTCGTGCTCGGCGCAGAACCGCCGGATCAACGGCCGGGCATGACGCAGGTTGGGGCACGGCATGCTCGGGAACAGGTGGTGTTCGATCTGGTAGTTCAAGCCACCGAGCGCGGTGTCGACGAACTTGCCGCCACGCACGTTGCGGGAGGTGAGGACCTGCCGCCGCAGATAGTCGAGGTTGTCCTCGGCACCGAGGATCGGCATGCCCTTGTGGTTGGGGGCGAACGAGCAGCCGAGATAGAGGCCGAGCACGGCCTGGTTGACCAGGATGAACGCGACGGCCTGCGCCGGGCTCAGGACCAGGAACACGGTGGTGAGGTAGCCGCCAAGGTGCAGGGCCAACAGCCCGGCTTCGGCGGGGCGACGCGCCAGGGGGCGCGGCCGGAGGACGGCCCGCACGCTGTTCGCGTGCAGGTGCAGGCCTTCCAGTAGGAGCAGCGGGAAGAACAGGTACGCCTGGTGACGCACGAAGAGTGCGCCGAGGCCACCCCGCCGGCGGGCCTGGCCGGCGGTGAAGGACAGGGGTGCCACGCTGATGTCCGGGTCCCTGCCTTCGGTGTTCGGGTGGGCGTGGTGCCGGTTGTGCTTGTCCACCCACCAGCCGTAGCTGATCCCGGTCAACAGGTTGCCGTGCAGGATGCCGATCAGGTTGTTGGCTCGTCGCGAGCGGGCTATCTGCCGGTGACCGGCGTCGTGGCCGATGAACCCGGCCTGCGCGAAGACCACCGCGAGGGCTACCGCGACGGCGAGCTGCCACCACGATTCACCCCGGCTGACGAACAGGGCCCACAGTCCGGCGTAGGAGCCGACGACGAGGCCGATCCGTACCGCGTAGTGACCTTGCCGCCGCTCGAGCAGGCCCGCTGCGCGCACCTGCCGGGACAGGTCGGCGTAGGCGCTGCCCCGTTGGCGTTCGGCACCGATGCTGGTGTCGCTCACGACGGCTTCTCCTGCTGTTAGTGCCCCGACGGTTGGCTCAGCGGCGCCGGCTCGACCAGCCGGTCATGCGGGCAACGATGGCTCCCTCTCCCGGCCGGCCTGCTCGCTGGCGGGCCTACGCCTGTCCTCCTCAGTCTCGGCAATCGCCGAGCCCTGTCGGGGCGGAATGGGCGCATTGCGCCGGAGCGCGATCGGGAGGCGTACGGCGATACCTGGAGCCGGCGCGCTCGACCACGGGACCGGTCCGAGCGGAGCGACCGTCACGGGGACGGCGCGTCGACGAGGTCGGCCGGATCAACCCGCAGGAGGGCGAGCAGCCCGACGTGGTCCTCAGGGTTCACCCGCTCCGGTAGCTCACGCTCGACCCAGTCGGCCCTGACCTGCTGGCCGCGTTCGCGAAGAAGGCTGACGATCCTGTGCCGGGCGATCCTCATCGGGTGCTCCCTGCTAGAGCCGCCCGGAAAGGCCATGCTCTCGAACGGCGGCGACAGCACTGGCGGCTGCCGGGGACCCGGGGCGACGTGCTCACCGTACGCCTCCCCTTGGGTGCGACCACACCCGCAGGGTTACTGTCCGATTGCTGATCGTGACCGGCGATGTTCCGCCCCTACCCTGACGCCGGAAGCCGCCGCTTCCCGACCACCGGCCAGGAGGCGCGACGGCATGAGCCCCACCAGGCACGCTCCGGACCGGAGCACCGAGGACGAACTCGTCCGGCTGGCGATCCGCGCGGTCGCGCCCGAGGAGGAGCACCTGCTGCCCTTCCTCGAACCCGCCTACCGGCGGCGTCCGGGCCGGTGGCGGCGGGACCCCCGGGCGCTGACCCGGGTGGGCGGCGGGGAGGCCGGCGGCGGCGGGTTCGCCGAGGTCGTCGAGCCGGTGCTGCCGTACGTGATGGTGTTGTGCGGCGTCGGGCTCGCGGCGCTGCGCGACGCCCTGCAGGGCGAGGCGACCGATGCGGTCCGGGGTGGCCTGCGGGCGGTCGGCCGGCGGTGGCGGTCCCGCCGCCCTGCGGAGTTGGCGCCGGTGCGGCTGCGGCCGGGCCAGTTGCTGCGGATCGAGGAGGCGGTCACCGCGGCGGCCCGTGACCCGCGCTGGCAGCTCACGGAGGACCAGGTCGCGGTCCTGCGGGACGCGGTGCGCGAGGCGTTCGCCGCCCGGTTCGGCACGGACGCCGACGGTGGGTGAGCCGGCGCGGCACACGGGGACGCCGCATCCGCCGCTCCCCTCGGCCACCCTGGGCCGGTTCGTCGCGGCGGCGACGGCGGTGGTCGGGACCAGCATGTTCGGCTGGCAGATCGTCCTCGTCGATGCGGCCGCCACCCGGGAGCGGGCCACCTGCCTGGCCGGGTTGCGGGGCCTGCCACCGGCCATCGACGTGCGGGCCGGCACGGTCGACGCCGAGTCGGAGGCCGCCGTGAACCGGTGCCTCGGCACCCTCGACGCGGACGTGCGGCGGCAGCTGCTCACCGGGCTGGCGGTGCTGCTGGTGGTGACGGCACTGGTCTACCTGGCCGCGCCGTGGGTCGAGCGGCGGCTGCGCGGCCTGCGCCGGCTGGACCGGGTGCCGGGTACGGAGGCGCTGCGGGCCGACCTGGCCGCGCTGGTGCGGGAGGCGGGCCTGCGGCGGGCGCCCACGTTCCTGGTCTCCCGGTCGGCCCGGGTCAGCGGGAACACCTTCGGCACGGTCGCCGGCCGTTACGTCCGGCTCGACCTGGGACTGGTGCACGCGCACCGCACGGCCCCGGCGCGGTTCCGGGCCGTCGTGCTGCACGAGCTCGCGCACCTGCGCAACGCGGACGTGGACCTGACCCGGCTGACCGTCGCGCTGGCGTGGGCGTTCCCGCTGGGTGTGGTCGTCCCGGCCGCCGTCACCTTCCTCAGCGCGCGCCGGGCGCCGGACCTGGGCCGGGACGTGTGGCGGCTGGCGTTGTTCGCCGTGGTGGTGCAGGTGTCCGCCTGGTCGGTGCTGCGGGCCCGCGAGTTCGCCGCGGACGCCCGCCTCGGTGGCGACGACGTGGCGGGTGCCCGGGCGCTGCTCGGCGTCGAGGGACGGCCGGCCGGGTGGCGGGACCGGCTGGGTGCCCTGTTCCGGTTCCACCCGCTGGCCCGGGCGCGTGCCGACGAGCTGGAGCGGCCCCGACGGCTGGTGTCCGCCCGGCCGGTCGAGGCGCTCGGCGCCGGGCTGGCCGCCGGCATCGCGGCGCCGCCGCTCATGGACCTGCTGTCCCACCTGCCGCGCCGGCCGGGCGGGCTCGACGCGCTCACCGGCGGCTCGTACGCGGCGGGGTTGCTGCTCGGTGCGCCGCTGGCGCTGGTGCTGACCGGGACGCTGTGGCGGTCGGCGTGGTGGGCGCGGCGGCACGGTGGGCCGCCGGTCCGGGGTGCGGTGTTTGGGGCCGCGCTGGTGGTCGGGCTGCTGGTGGGCCGGCGGCTCGCCTGGTCGGCCGGGTACGCCGACGACCGTCCGGCCTGGTGGGTGGAACTGGCGCTGGCGCTGGGCGCCGTCGCCGGTGGCGCCCTGCTCGGCCGCTGGGTGGTGCTGGGCGCCGACGCCTGGCTGCGCCGCCTCCCCCGGCACGCCGAGGGCCGCGCGGTGCGGCGCGTCTGGGCCGCCGCCGCGGTGGCGGCGACCGTGCTGACCGCCGGTTTCCTCGGTTCGCTGCTGATGCTGGACACCTGGTTCGCCGACGGCGACGTGAGCATGGTGCGCGTGGTCGCCGCCCGCGAGGGGCACCCGGACCACGTCACCCTCGTCACGGTGGCCGACACCCTGGGCTGGCACGTGCGGGCCCTCGCCGACCACGCGCCCTACCTGCTGGCCGCCCCGCTGGCCGCCGCGCTCTTCCCGCTGGCCGCCACCCGGGCCGCCACCTGGCTGGCGCTCCGGCTCGGCGTGGTGAGCGGGGTCGTGGCCGCCGTGGCGCTGCCGGTGGTGGCGGCCGGCGTGGCCGTGGCCGCCCACGATCCGGGCCTCGGGCCGGGCGCGCTGCGCGGCCTGGTCGACGGGCACACCCTGCTGCCCGTGACGCTGGTCGAGGTCACCGCCGCGGTGGCCGTCGTGGCCGGCCGCCGGCTGTCGGTCTGGCACGGCACGCTCGCCGCGCTCACCGCCGGGGTGCTGCTCGCGCCGGCGGTGCTGGCCGCCGGCGTGCTGCTCTCCTGCGACGCGGGCGGACCGGGCGCGGGCTGTGCCGCTCCCGACCGGGCGGCCGTGGCCCGCGCGCTGGGGCACGCGCTGCTCGTCGCGCCGGTGGTCGCCACCCTCGCCGGGGCGCTGGGCGCCGCCGTGACGGCCGTGCTGGCCCGGGCCGCGTCCCGGCGCTGGCTCGCCTCCGGGGCGGCGGCAGCCGTGCTGCTCGGCCTGGCCGCCGCGGCCGTCACGGGCGACGGGCCGGGCACCCGGTCCGCCACGCCGGTGGACCGGGACCGCTGCCTCGTCGGGGTGTGGCGGCTCTCCGCCGGCCGTTACCACTTCCCCGTGGCGACGGACTCGGTCCTGGGCCGGCTGGCCGGGCTGCCCGCGGCCACGGCCGTCGACCTGACCAGCGGGGCGTCGACCGGGTACGCCACCGCGTACCGGGTGGACGGCACGGCGACGGACCTGTACGACCTGGCGGTGGCGGAGGGGACGCTGAACGGGCACACCGTCCAGCGGGTGCGCCGGGGCACCCAGACCTACCGGTGGACGGCCGGGTCGGGCCGGTACACCCAGCGGAACGTGGTGACCACCGGTGACCTCGCCCTGTTGCGGGTGGACGGGCGGGAGGCCGACGTGACCACGGTCGTGGATGACTCGGCCAGCACCTACCGGTGCGGACCGGCCGAGCTGATGATCCGGTCCGACGGGGACGACGGTTCGTGGGGCGAGGAGACGTTCGTCCGCAGCCCGGCGTGACGGGACCACCGGGTGTCCGGTGGTCCCGTCGACTGCTACGCGGGGACCACGTCGAGCCGCGGGCCGGCGGGCTGCCCGGCCCCGGCGAGGGCCAGCAGTGTCTGCCCGGTGGCGTCGTCGACGACGGCGACCCGTACCGCCTCGGGCTCGCCGTCGACGAGCGGCACCGCGAAGACCGCGGTGGCCGGCCGGCCCTGGTAGCGCGCGGCGTGGCCGACAAAGCGCCACTCGCCGTCGTCCCAGTGTTCGCGGACGTCGGAGCGGAGCAGCGGCGCCACCCGCCGGTAGGAGTCGCTGAGCTGGACCTGCTGCACGGTGGCGAGCAGCGGCAGGCCGGAGCCGCCGCGCAGCGGGTTGGTCAGCCGGGCGCGCAGCCGACGTAGCGGCAGGAGCCAGGCGGCGTCCAGTTCGGGCGAGAGCGCCACCACGGCCGCCACCTCGGCCAGCAGCGTGGCGCCGCCGGCGAGCGGGCGGTCGGCGAGCGCGGCGGGCCAGCCGCCGGGCACCAGGGTGGCCAGCCCGGCCGCCACCACCAGCAGAGCGGCCCGGCCGAGGCTGCGACCGGAGACCGGGGTCGGTCGGCTGCTCAGGCAGCCGCACGAGGAGGCGGGGGCGGTCCGTCGGGCGTACGTGAGGTAGCCGAGGAAGCCGACGGCCAGGGCGGTGGCGACGGCGGTCTCCAGCGGCAGGGCGGGTGGCAGCACGAGGAGCGCGCCGAGGGTCAGCTCGACGACCCCGAGCAGCCGGTACGCGGGCAGCGCGCGGTCCTCCCCGAGCAGCGGGGCGAGCGCGGAGCGGCGGGCGACCGTCGCGGCGTGCCGGTTGAGGAGTTTGACGCGTGCGGACCAGATCAGCACCGCACCGACGACAAGCGGTTGCAGCGCCGCGATCATGTCGATCATGGGTTCTCCCCTCGGGTGGGGCCGACGGGTGACGCCCGGGCGGCACGGGTGGCGCGCCGCCCCGCGACGGCTCCAGCTCGGCGCGTCCGACGCCGCGCCGGGACCTGGAGCCGTCGGGCGTACCGGTCAGGCGGCGGCGTAGACGGTGGCGATGTCGATCTCGTTGGTGTCGGGGTGCCAGGCGCCGAGCACCTGGACGTGCCGGCCGACCCGGAGCAGCGACAGGTCGCTGATGGCCGGGGTGCCGTTGTAGACCGCGGCGGACCGGCCGGGCACGACGTGGGCGACGATGCGCTGGCCCTTGTGGTCGAGGTGCAGCAGGTTGCGGCCGACGGCGGCGATGTGCGCGTGCAGGTTGACGATGTTGACCCACACCGAGTCGGCGGCGAGCGTGCCGTCGGGCAGGCGGACGCCGCGGGCGTAGAGCCCGTCACCGATGGCGACCTGGTCGAAGGTGGTCGGGTGGAGTTTCCAGATGCTAGTGCCGTCGGTGATCCGGATCGAGTGCAGCACGGTGTCGGATCCGGTGACCAGCAGCAGGTGGCCGGAGATCTTGCTGATCCGGCCCTCGACGAAGTTCGGGTCGGGCGCGCCGGGCTCGACGGCCGCCGGCTCGGCGGCGAAGGCCGCCTCGGGGGCGAGCGAGCCGAGTCCGGTGGCGCCCACGACGCCGCCGAGCGCGGCGGTGGCGAGGAGGCGGCGGCGGTCCAGGGTCTGGGGCATGGCGGAACCCTCCCGTTCAGACGGTGTCGACCGAGCAGGGCCGCAGCCCCACGGAGAGACTGCCGATCGCACTGAACGCCGCGGGCGTCAGGTCGATGATCCGGTTGCTGCCGCAGGCCGAGCCGCAGCAGGTGCGCTCACCGCAGAACAGGTCGGTCTGCGGGCCGCAGTCGGCGATGGTGGTGCCGACCCGGGCGCCGTTGCAGAGGTTGGTGGTGTAGTGCCGGAAGCCGCACCCCCGCCGGCTCATGCTGAGGCCACAGGTGTCCGGGTGGGTGATGGCATAGCACGCGTCCGAGGTGTTCGGCCAGGCGTGCTGGTAGTTGCCCGACTTGCAGGTGCCACAGGCGCCGCCGCCGGCGGTGCCGCACGGTCCCCAGGCGGTGCCGCAGCAGAACCACGACACCTCGCCTCGTATGGCCGCCATGGATACCTCCTTCCCGATCGCTGATCGACAACGATGGATGTCGATATAGATGGCGATTGTTGTGTTAAAAACCACCTGAGTCAACAGCCATGAAGAAGATTTCCTACGCCTGGAACTACCGGCGCCCGGTCATTGCCACCGCGGGCCGGGCCCACCCCGGCTCAGGAACTCACCGCCCGGCGGGGACCACGTACGGGAAGGAGGCGGCCCGGGCGTCCCGGGTGACGTCGGGGGTGAGGCCGGAGGTCATCCCGGTGTTGAGCACCAGGGAGAACATCACCTCGGGGACGTTGTCGGCCATGGTGCGCCCGTTGCGGACGGCGAACCCGTAGTTCGCCGGCGTGCCGACCTGGTAGGACAGCACGTCCGGGTAGACCTCGCGGGCCACGCTCCAGCCGTGCGCCCCCGGGTCGGGAGCGGTGCCGTTGGCCGCCACCACCCGGGCGACCGCGGAGGCGATCTCCTCCCCGTCGGCCCGCAGGTCCTCACAGGGGTGGCGGGTGTTGGCGGGGTTCGAGAAGTCGGTGTCGGTGGGCCAGAAGATCGGCCACATCATCGGGTGGCCGGCGCGGTTGATCTGCCGCCATCCGCCGGCGTCCGTGGCCAGCTTGGTGGCCGCCCAGACGCCGATCCGGGTGCCGACGCGCAGCATCGGCTCGTCCCGGGACACCTCGAGCACGATCGAGTCGACGGTGGTGCCGGCGAAGCTGTTCTTCGCGTTCTCGGGCCGCCAGGCGGAACGGTCCAGCGGGGCGCCGTTCTTGAAGGCGTCATTGACGGTGGCGAGCTGGTCCAGGTCGATGTAGAACGGGTCGGTGATCCGCCCGGCCCAGACCCGCAGGTGGTCGCCGGTCACCTCCTCGCCGGTGCGGCCCTGAGCGACCGGCGTGCCGGTGGCGGCGTCGTCGTACGCCTCGGCGCCGGTGAGGGCGTGCACGGTGAGTTCCTGCCGGCCCTGCGCGTCGAGTTCACCGAAGGCCACCCGGTAGGTCAGCTCCTCCATCTCGCTGCCGTCGACGTGGACCTTGAACTCGTACCGCGCCTCGTGGTGGAAGCCCGGCTTGATGTCCGCCCGGGTCACCGAGCTGTTGACGTCCATCACCAGCACGGTCCCGCGCTCGCCGTCGAAGACGAAGAGGTCGTCGAGGTAGAGCTGGCCGCTCTGGGCGGCGAGCGGGGTGTCGAGGTGGTGCGACATGGCTGTCTCCCGGGTCAGCGGCTCGGCACGGCACGGCAGAGCCTATCCGCGCGGAACATCCCAAATGCTCCAATCGGAGCTTTCCGTCCGGCTGGCCGGTGGGTTACCGTCGGCGAATGATCCCGGTGGAGGCCGCGGCGGCCGCGTACGCCCAGTGGCTCACGCCTGCCCTGCCGCTCTACGGCAACGACCACGAGCGGGCCGACTTCGCTCCCTGAGGCGCCCGGCACCCGACGCCTCCTGTCCCCGTCACGTCGCACCGGGAGCGATGTCCCATGTCCGTCGACAGTTCCGGGATCCGGGCGGTGCTGCGCGCACCCCAGGTCCTCCGGGTCCTCCTCAGCAGCCAGGTCGGCCGGCTGCCCACCGCCAGCGGGCCGCTGGCCCTGCTCCTCTTCGCCCGCCAGTCGCTGAGCCTGGCCGCCGCCGGCCTGCTCGTCGCCGCGTACACCGCCGGCATGGCGGTGGGCACCCCGCTGCTCGCCCGGGCCGTGGACCGCTGGCGGCAGCCGCCCGTGCTGTGGGGCGCCGCGATCCTCTCCGGCCTCGGGTTCGGCGCGGTGGCGCTGACCGGCGGGCACGTCACCGGCGCCGTGCTCGGCGCCGCGGTGGCCGGGCTGGGCACGCCGCCGCTGGAGGCGTGCCTGCGTACCCTCTGGCCCGCCCTGCTCCCGCCCGCCACGGTGCCCACCGCGTACACGCTGGACATCGCCGTGCAGGAGGTGATCTTCGTGGTCGGCCCGCTGGTCACCCTGCTCGCGGTGACCCTGGCCGGCCCGCCCGCCGGGCTGGTCGCCGCCGGGGCCCTCCAGCTCGCCGGCACTGCGGCGTACGCGCTCAGCCCCGCCGTCCGCGCCTGGCGCGGCGTGCCGGCGGTCCGGCACTGGGCCGGCCCGCTGCGCGTACCCCGGTTCACCGCACTGATGGCCGGCGTGGTCGGTGTCGGCGCGGCCGTCGGCAGCATCGCCGTGGCGGTGACCGGCTACGCCGAGACGGCCGGCGACCGGCGGCTCAGCGGCTGGCTGCTCGCGGCGCAGGCTGCCGGCGCGCTGGCCGGGGGCCTGCTCTACATCCGGGCCCGGCCGGGCGGGCCCGGGCGGCTGCCGCTGCTGGCCGCCGGGCTCACGATCGGCTACCTGCCGCTGCTGCTCGCCCCCGGCCCGGTCCCGATGGCCGGCCTGCTCGTGGTCAGCGGGCTGGCGCTGCCGCCGGTGCTGACCGCCATCTTCCTCACCGCCGAGCGGCTCGCCGAGCGGGGCACGGTGGCCGAGGCGTTCGCCTGGGTGAGCACGGCGTTCGTGGTGGGCAGCGCCGCCGGCTCCGCGCTCGCCGGCCCGCTGGTGTCGACGAGCCTCCGGTACGGGCTGGCGATCGCCCCGGCCGCCGCGCTGCTCGGCGCCGTGGTGCTCTGGGCCGTCGCCCGCGCCGACGGGCCGCGACGGGCCGAGAACGGCCCCGAGCCCGGGGCGGAGGTCTACGCTCGGTCCTCATGACACCCGCGCGTCCGGGGCCCGGGAACCCGGCACCGGCCGACCGGGTGACCACCGTCGAGGTCTTCTTCGACCTCGTGTTCGTCTTCACCCTGACCCAGCTCACCCGGGTGCTGGGGGAGGACCTGTCGCCGGGCGGGCTGGGCCGGGTGCTGCTGCTCTTCGGCATCCTGTGGTGGATGTTTGACGGCTACGTGTGGCTGGCCAACCACGTGCCGCCCCGGGCGCCCGCGCAGAAGATGCTGCTCTTCGTGGGAATGGTCGGCTTCCTGCTGGCGGCGGTCGCGGTGCCGGACGCGTTCGACGGCACCGGGCTGCTCTTCGGCGTGGGCTACCTCGTGGTGATCAGCGTCCACCTGCTGCTGTTCACCCGGGCCGGGATCGGTCCGGCGCTGGCCCGGCTCGCCGTCTACAACCTGGGGTCGGCCCTGCTGTTGCTCGTGGGCGGCATCGCCGACGGCACGGCCCGGTACGCGTGCTGGCTCGCGGCGCTCGCGCTCCAGTCGGTCGTCCCGTACCTGGTGCCCCGGTTCTCCTGGGTGCGTGTGCTGCCCGCGTTCCACCTCCAACCGGGGCACTTCGTCGAGCGGCACGGGCTCCTTGTGATCATCGCGTTGGGCGAGTCGGTGGTGGCGATCGGGATGGGTGTGGACACCGCCCACGTCGGGGTCGGCACGGCCGCCGTCATCGCCCTGGCGCTGGTGCTGCCGGCCACACTTTGGTGGACGTACTTCACCGACACGTCTGAAGTGGAGGAGCGGCTGGCCGCGGTCGACACGGAGCGGCCCCGCTTGGCCCTCCGGGTGGGCTTCGGGCACATCCCGCTGCTGCTGGGCATCGTGGTGGCGGCAGCCGGCATCCACGCCGCGGTGGCGCACCCGGGGCAGCCGGCCCATTGGCGCTCGGCGCTGGCGCTGGCCGGCGGCGTGGCGCTGTACCTGGCCGGGATCGCGGGCCTGCGCCGCTCGCTGCACTCCGCTCCGGTGCTCAGCCGGTTGGTCACCGGCGCGGCGGTGCTCGCCACCATCCCCGTGGGCACCCGGCTGAACGCCCGGGTGCAGCTCATCGCGTTGGTGCTGGTGCTGGTCGTCATGCTGCTGCTCGACCGGCGGCAGCACGCGACGGCGACCAGGCGGCCCCCGCCAGCCGGCGGCCCGGGTCAGGGCCGGTAGCGGTAGCCCATCCCCGGCTCGGTGATCAGGTGCCGGGGCCGGGCCGGGTCGTCCTCCAGCTTGCGCCGGAGCTGGGCCATGTACTGGCGCAGGTAGTTGGTCTCGTGCTGGTACTCCGGTCCCCACACGTCGTGCAGCAACTGGCGCTGGCTGACCAGCTTGCCCGGGTTGCGCAGCAACTTCTCCAGCATGGCCCACTGGGTGGGGGTGAGCCTCACCTCGACGCCGTCGTCCCGGGTGACGGTCCGGTCGGCCAGGTCGACGGTGTGCCGGCCGATCCGCAGCGCGGGCCCGGCCGGGGCGGCGCCGCCGAGCCGGCGGGTGACCGCCCGGATCCGGGCGAGCAGTTCGTCCACCCCGAACGGCTTGGTGACGTAGTCGTCGGCCCCGGCGTCCAGTGCGGAGACCTTGTCCTCGCTGCCGGCCCGGCCGGAGAGCACGATGATCGGCACGGTGGTCCAGCCGCGCAGGCCCCGGATCACCTCGACGCCGTCCAGGTCGGGCAGGCCGAGGTCGAGCACCACCAGGTCGGGCGGGTGGCTCGCCGCGGTCTTCAGCGCCGCCGTGCCGGTCTCGGCGACCTGGACCTCGTAGCCGCGCGCGCGCAGGTTGATCCGCAGCGCGCGGAGGATCTGCGGCTCGTCGTCGACGACCAGGATGCGGGTCACCGCTCGCCCCTCTCCTCGGCGGCGGGCAGCCGCAACACCATGGTCAGCCCTCCGCCCGGGGTGGTCTCCGGGGTGATGCTGCCACCCATCGCCTCGGCCAGCCCGCGCGACAGGGCGAGCCCGAGCCCCACGCCGGTCTGGTTGTCCCGGTCGCCGAGACGCTGGAACGGCAGAAAGACGTGCTCCCACTGGTCCTCGGGGATGCCCGGCCCGGTGTCGATGACCCGCAGCTCGACCTGCCCGGCGTGGGCGCTGGCGGTGATGGTGGGCGGCCGGCCGGGCGGGCTGTGCCGCAGCGCGTTGGCCACGATGTTGACCAGCACCCGCTCCAGCAGGCCCGGGTCGGCGGCGGCGGCCGGCAGGTCGGCGGGGATGTCCGTGGTGACGTCGGCCGCCGGCGGGCCCAGCTCGTCCAGGGCCCGGGGTACGGCGTCCTCCAGCCCGATCGCGGTCGCGGTGACGCCGAGCGCGCCGGCCTGGAGCCGGCTCATGTCGAGCAGGTTCGCCACCAGCCGGCCCAGCCGGTCCAGCGACTCGTCGGCGGTGGCCAGCAGTTCCTCGCGGTCGTCGGCGTCGAACTCGACGTCGTGGCTGCGCAGGCTGCTCACCGCCGCCTTCGCCGAGGCCAGCGGCGTACGCAGGTCGTGGCTGACGGCGGCGAGCAGCGCGGTGCGCATCCGGTCGGCCTCGGCGAGCGGCCGGACCGCGGCGGCCGCCGCGGTGAGGCGTTCCTGGCGCAGCGCCACGGCGGCCTGGGCGGCGAACGCCTCGACCACCCGCCGGTCGGCGGCCTCCAGCCGGCGGCCGGCGAGGACGACGGTGAGCCGGTCGTCGACGGGCACGGCGGTCTCTCCGGCGCCCGGGCTGCCCGGCGGCGCCTCCCCGACGCTCGCCACCAC
Organism: Micromonospora sp. A3M-1-15; assembly: GCF_024213425.1. NCBI lineage: Bacteria > Bacillati > Actinomycetota > Actinomycetes > Micromonosporales > Micromonosporaceae > Micromonospora > Micromonospora sp. A3M-1-15. The sequence goes on from NZ_JANAVK010000001.1 coordinate 1,873,958, forward strand.
CCGCCAGGCCGCCGCCTCCCGGGCTCGGGCCGGCCGTCCCTCCGCCTCGGCCGCCAGCTCCAGCACGCTCACCGCGCGCAGCGCGAAGGTCTCCCGCAGCTGGTCGAGCAGCGCGGGCAGCGGCCGTTCGCCGCGCAGCACCCCACCGGCCACGGTGGCCAGGGTCTGCGCGTCGGCCGAGGCCCGCGCGGCCTCCCGGGTACGCCGGGCGGCCACGTCGACCACCCAGCTCACCGCGATGGCCACCCCGACGAACACGCCGAGGGCGAGGAGATTGTCCGCCTCGGCGATGGTCAGCGTGTGGAACGGCGGGGTGAAGAACCAGTTCAGCAGCAGCGAGCTGCCCAGCGCGGCGACCAGCGCCGGCCACATCCCGCCGACCAGCGCCACCCCGACCACGCCGGCCAGGAAGAGCAGGATGTCGTTGGTCAGGGTGAGGTCGGGCAGGGCCGCGAGCAGCAGGGTCAGCAGCGGCATGCCGAGCATCGCGAGCGCGTACCCCAGCAGCCGGCGCCGCCGGGACAGCGCGGCCGGCACCTCCGCTGCCCGTCGGCCCCGGCCGGCCTCGGGGTGGGTCACCAGGTGCACGTCGATCGGCCCGGAGAGCGCCGTGGTGGTGACACCGACGCCCCGGGAGAGCAGCTGGGCGAAGCGCCCGCGCCGGCTCGCGCCGAGCACCAGCTGGGTGGCGTTGACGCCGCGGGCGAAGTCGAGCAGCGCCGCCGGGATGTTCGCGCCGAGCACGTGGTGGTACGTCCCGCCCAGGCTCTCCACCAGCACCCGCTGCCGGGCCAGCCGGGCCGGGTCGGCCCCGGCCAGCCCGTCGCTGCGGGCCACGTGCACGGCGAGCAGGTCGGCGCCCTTCCCGCGGGCGGCGATCCGGGCCGCCCGGCGGATCAGCGTCTCCCCCTCCGGCCCGCCGGTCAGGGCGACGACCACCCGTTCCCGGGCCTCCCAGGTGGCCGAGATCCCCTGCTGCGCCCGGTACGCGTCGAGCTGCTCGTCGACCTTGTCGGCCAGCCAGAGCAGGGCCAGCTCGCGCAGGGCGGTGAGGTTGCCGACCCGGAAGTAGTTCCCGAGCGCCGCGTCGATCTTGTCCGGGCGGTAGATGTTGCCGTGGGCCATCCGGCGGCGCAGCGCCTCCGGGGTCATGTCGACCAGCTCGACCTGCTCGGCGGCGCGGACCACCTGGTCGGGCAGGGTCTCCCGCTGGGTGGTGCCGGTGATCTGGGTGACGACGTCGTTGAGCGACTCCAGGTGCTGGATGTTCACCGTGGTCAGCACGCTGATCCCGGCGTCGAGCAGCTCCTGGACGTCCTGCCAGCGCTTCTCGTTACGGGAGCCGGGCACGTTGGTGTGTGCCAGCTCGTCGACCACGGCGACCTCGGGGCGCCGGGCCAGCACGGCATCGAGGTCCATCTCGGTGAATTCGGCCCCGCGATAGGTCATCGAACGGCGCGGCACCACCTCCAGGTCGCCGATCATGGCGGCGGTGTGCGGCCGGCCGTGGGTCTCGACCAGCCCGATCACCACGTCGGTGCCGCGCTCGGCCCGCCGCTGAGCCTCCTCGAGCATGGCGTACGTCTTGCCGACACCCGGTGCGGCCCCGAGATGGATGCGGAGTTCTCCCCTGGGCACGGGACCATCCTCTCCGATCCGTGGCGGAGGGGCCCGGCACGCGGGCCCCTCCTCGACTGGTCAGCGGGCGGGGAACTTCTGGTCGAGCGCCAGGTTGAGTTCGAGAACGTTCACCCCGGGTTCGCCCATGAAGCCGAGCGAGCGGCCGGTGGTGTGCGCCTCGACCAGCTTCCGGATCTCCGCCGGGTCCGCAGCCCGCTCACGCGCCACGCGGGCCACCTGGATCTGCGCGTACGCCGGGGAGATGTGCGGGTCGAGGCCGCTGCCGCTGGCGGTGACCGCGTCGGACGGCACGGCCGGCTCGGCGGGGGCGTCGCCACGGATCGGGGTGATGATCCCGCCCTCGGCGACGTAGTCGTGGTCGGGCTGGGCCAGCTCCACCGGCACTCCCTGGTAGCTGCTCAGGAAGGGGGTGGCCGGCGTGACCTGGTTGACGCTCACCACCCGGGTGATCCGCCCGGTCAGCCCGTCGGCGCGGAAGACGGCCAGCACCGCCCCGACGCCGTCCGGGGTGCAGTAGGGCCGCCGCCCGTCGACGCCGTCGAGTTCGCCGACCGCCCTGCTGCGGGAGCAGACCTGGGTGAGCAGGCTCCGCGTGGAGTCGTCGGGGTTGGTGGCGATGGTGTCGACCACGCTCTCCGGACCGAGGTTGCTGGCCGAGGTGGAGGTGGGGTCGTAGCCGTCGCCGGCCGCCGACGGCCGGGACTGGAAGTAGCGCGGGACGGGGTTGCCGTCCGCGTCGATGAAGGACTGGCCGATGAGCGAGCTGCCCACGGTCGTGCCGTTCACGCGCAGCAGCGAGCCGTCGGCCTTGCCGTCGAGCCCGGGGACCCGGCCGACGGCGACGAGGGCCAGCGGGTAGGCGAGGCCGAGCAGGACGGTGAAGACGAGCAGCGCGCGCAGGGCGGCCAGGTGCTGGGAGAGCCAGGAAGGAAGGCGCATCACGAGATCCCCGGGATGAACTGGATGAGCAGGTCGATGAGCTTGATGCCGATGAACGGCACGATGATTCCGCCGAGGCCGTACACCAGCAGGTTGCGACTGAGCAGCTTTGATGCGGCAGCCGGCCGGTAGCGCACGCCCCGCAGGGCCAACGGGATCAGCGCGATGATGATGATCGCGTTGAAGACGACCGCGGACAGGATCGCCGACTCCGGGCTGGCCAGCCGCATGATGTTCAGCGTGTCCAGGCCAGGGTAGATGCCGGCGAACATGGCCGGGATGATCGCGAAGTACTTGGCGATGTCGTTGGAGATCGAGAAGGTGGTCAGGGCACCGCGGGTGATCAGCAACTGCTTGCCGATCTCGACGATCTCGATCAGCTTGGTCGGGTCGGAGTCGAGGTCGACCATGTTGCCGGCCTCCTTGGCGGCCGACGTGCCGGTGTTCATGGCCACGCCGACGTCGGCCTGGGCGAGCGCGGGCGCGTCGTTGGTGCCGTCGCCGGTCATCGCGACCAGCCGGCCGCCCTCCTGTTCCTTCCTGATCAGGGCGAGCTTGTCCTCGGGGGTGGCCTCGGCGAGGAAGTCGTCCACCCCGGCCTCGTCGGCGATCGCCTTGGCGGTACGCGGGTTGTCACCGGTGATCATCACGGTCCGGATGCCCATCCGGCGCATCTCGTCGAACCGCTCCTTCATCCCCGTCTTGACGATGTCCTTCAGGTGGATGACGCCGAGCGTGCGGGCCGGTTGGCCGTCGACGTGCTCGGCGACGACGAGCGGGGTGCCGCCGATGCCGCTGATCTCGTCGACGAGCTGCCCCACCTGCTCGGTCGGGTGGCCGCCGTTCTCGCGGACCCACTTCATGACGGCGGCGGCGGCGCCCTTGCGGATCCGCCGCGCCGGCCCGTCGTCGGGGGTGAGGTCGACGCCGCTCATCCGGGTCTGCGCGGTGAACGGGACGAAGGTGGCGTGCGGGATGAGGCCCGGCTCGCGCTCACGCAGCCCGAACTCGTTCTTCGCGAGCACGACGATGGAACGGCCCTCGGGGGTCTCGTCGGCGAGGCTGGACAGCTGCGCGGCGTCGGCAACCGCCGCCGCGGTCACCCCTTGGACCGGGATGAACTCGTCCGCCTGCCGGTTGCCGAGGGTGATCGTTCCGGTCTTGTCCAGCAGCAGCGTGTTGACGTCGCCGGCGGCCTCCACGGCCCGGCCGCTCATGGCCAGGACGTTGCGCTGCACCAGCCGGTCCATGCCGGCGATGCCGATGGCCGACAACAGCGCCCCGATGGTGGTCGGGATCAGGCAGACCAGCAGGGACACCAGGACCACACCGGTGACGCCGGCGTCGGTGATCGCGCCGGTGTCCGACGCGGCGGCCTGGTAGCCCTTCGAGAAGATCGCCAGCGGCTGGAGCGTGACCACGGCCAGCAGGAAGATGACCGTGAGCGCGGCGAGCAGGATGTTCAGCGCGATCTCGTTCGGGGTCTTCTGCCGGTTGGCTCCCTCGACCAGGTTGATCATCCGGTCGATGAAGCTCTCCCCCGGCTTCTGGGTGATCATCACGACGATCCGGTCGGAGAGCACCTTCGTGCCGCCGGTGACCGCGCTGCGGTCACCCCCGGATTCCCGGATGACCGGCGCGGACTCGCCGGTGATGGCGGACTCGTCGACGCTGGCGATGCCCTCGACCACGTCCCCGTCGCCCGGGATGATCTCTCCGGCCTCGACCACGACGACGTCGCCCTGCCGCAGCTGCGGGGCGGGCACCGACTCGGTGCGGAAGGTCCCCGGCGCCGCGCCCGGGGTCCAGCCCAGGGCGCGGGCGGCGACCGTGTCCGTCTTCGCCTTCCGCAGAGCGGCGGCCTGGGCCTTGCCCCGGCCCTCCGCGACGGCCTCGGCGAGATTCGCGAAGATCACGGTCAGCCAGAGCCAGACCGTGATCGCCCAGGCGAACACCGACGGGTCCGCAACGGCGAGGACGGTGGTGAACAGCGCGCCGATCTCGACGATCAGCATCACCGGATTGCGCCACAGGGTGCGCGGGTCGAGCTTGCGCAGCGCGTCGGGCAGGGACCGGACGAGTTGCTTCGGGTCGAGCAGCCCACCGCCCCGGTTGCCGTGGGTGGCGGGTGTGCCGGCGGTGGGGGCGTCCGCCGTACCGTGCGGTGCCGGCGTGGAGGTGGTCATGTCGTTCTCTCTCATGGTGGTCACAGCCCCTCAGCGAGGGGGCCGAGCGCGAGGGCCGGCAGGAAGGTCAGCGCCACGAGGATCACCGTGACGCCGACGACCATCCCGACGAAGAGCGGTCGGTGGGTCGGCAGGGTGCCCTCGGAGGCGGGGGTGGGCTGCTGGCGGGCCAGCGAGCCGGCCAGCGCGAGCACGAAGATGATCGGCAGGAACCGGCCGAGCAGCATGCAGAGCCCCAGCGCGGTGTTCCACCACGGCGTGCTCACGGTGATGCCGGCGAACGCCGAGCCGTTGTTGTTGCTGGCCGAGGTGAACGCGTAGAGCACCTCGGACAGGCCGTGCGGGCCGACGTTCAACGCCGTCGAGCTGTTGCCGGTGGCGAAGGCGGCGGCCGTGCCGGCGAGCACCAGGGCCGGGGTGACCAGGAAGTACATCGACGCCAGCTTGATCTCGCGGGCGCCGATCTTCTTGCCGACGTACTCCGGCGTCCGGCCGACCATCAGGCCGGCGACGAACACGGTGATCACCGCGAGGATCAGCAGGCCGTAGAGGCCGGCGCCCACGCCACCGGGCGCCACCTCGCCGAGCATCATGTTGACCATGGTCATCAGGCCGCCGAACGAGGTGAACGAGTCGTGGAAGGAGTTCACCGCACCGGTCGAGGTCAGCGTCGTGGCGGCGGCGAAGGTCGCCGAGTTCGACACGTCGAACCGGACCTCCTTGCCCTCCAGCGCCGCGCCGACCGCCTGCGGCACGGTGCCGTGACCGGACAACTCGAAAACGTTGGTCAGGGTGATGCTGGCCAGGGCGAGGATCGCCATGACCGCGGCGATGGCGTAGCCCTGCCGGTTCTGCCCGACCATCCGGCCGAAGACGCGGGGCAGGCTGAACGGGATCAGCAGGATCAGGAAGATCTCGAGCCAGTTCGTCCAGGTGGTGGGGTTCTCGAACGGATGGGCGCTGTTGACGTTGTAGAAGCCGCCGCCGTTGGTGCCCAGCTCCTTGATGACCTCCTGGCTGGCCACCGGCCCGCCGGTGACGTGCTGGGTGCCGCCCGTCAGCGTGGTGACGTCAGTGCCGCCGGAGAGGTTCTGCACCGCGCCGCCGATCATGAGGGCGAGGGCGCCGAGCACCGCGATCGGCAGCAGGACGCGCAGCGCGATCCGGGTCAGGTCGACCCAGAAGTTGCCGAGCTCGCCGGTGCGGCTGCGGGCGAAGCCCCGGACCAGGGCGACCGCCACGGCGATGCCGACCGCTGCGGAGACGAAGTTCTGCACCGCCAGGCCGGCCATCTGCACCAGGTGACCCATGGTCGACTCACCCGAGTACCACTGCCAGTTCGTGTTGGTCACGAACGAGACGGCGGTGTTCCAGGCGCCGTGCGTCAGCACCGGGTCGAGGCCCAGGGAGAGCCAGAGGTGGTTCTGCAGGCGCTGGAACGCGTACAGGAACAGGATGGAGACGGCCGAGAAGGCGAGCAGGCTGCGGGCGTAGACGCCCCAGGTCTGCTCCGCGGCCGGGTTCACCCCGACCAGGCGGTAGATGCCCCGCTCGACCCGGGACTGCCGGGTGCCGGAGACCACCCGGTACATGTAGTCACCGAACGGCCGGTAGAGGGCGACGAGCCCCGCCACCAGGGACACGATGAACAGCACACCGGCTGCCGTCATGGACATCAGAAACGCTCCGGGAACAGCAGGGCGACGACGAGGAACACGCCCAGGCCGATCGCCAGCACCAGGCCGACGGCGTTGACGACGCTCACAGCTTCTCCACACCCCTCACCACGAGGGCGAGAGCCGCGAACAGCCCCACCGTCAGCAACACGAACAGCACGTCAGACACGGCTGACTCCTCTTACCGGATTCATTCGTCACGACCGCCTCCCGGTCGCGCCGGGCAATCAAAACGCCCCACCCGACGGGCGGACAGGGGCTATAACGCGACCATGACGGCGCTCCGGAATTTCTTGACGCGCTTTTGACAGGGCCCCCCCGGACGGGTGAACGGGGTCACCGGGAGCGGGCCCGGAGCGGGCTCGCCGGCGCGTCACGGTTCCAGTTCGAGCGACCTGAGGTACCGGCAGCCGACGCCCAGCACGGCGGCGATTCCGATCAGCACCGCGTACGACCAGGCGTGACCGGGGCCGGTCAGATCGCCGAAGCGGTGCACGAGGAAGCCGACGAAGGTTGCCGCCGCGAGCGCCGACACCGCGGCGACGGCGCGCAGGTCGGCCACCACCGCGGCGTACGCCCCGACGGCGGCGGCGATCACCAGTACCCGGCCGAACAGTTCGGCGGGCGGGAACGCGGCCGCCGCCAGCAGCGCCGCCCCGACCACCAGTACGGTGCCACCGGCGATCCTGATGCCGAGCGGGGTCGGTTCCCCGACGGCCGGAAGATCCTGACTTCGATTGACAGCCACGGCACGCCTCCGGGCGACAAGCCGGGGGCCGTCACGATCAGGCCCCACCCTGAGGCCATACCAGTCCCATGGGCCGTCGACCGTCGACGGCCTTGACAGAACTGCTACGCGCTGCCGCTCATTCTTGACGCGCCCTTCACGGAGTTGTCGGCGCGGTTTTCACGCCCGCGGGCCGCCGCGAGAGTCAGCGTCGGCGACCAGGGCCGACGCGGTGAAGGGGGTGCGTCAGCGCCGCACCTCGCGCCAGCCGGCGCCGCTGCCGCGCCACGCGCCGGCCAGGATGCTCGCCGAGCCCCGGCTCGGGCACTCCTGGATCTTCGACCGGCCGGCGGCGCCGCCGATCTGGGCCTGCACTTCCCACCGGTGCCCGTCGGTGCGGATGTAGACGTCACGGCGCCCACGAGGGGCGCTGACCCCGTTCCACCAGTGTTCCTCGACCATCACAATATGACGGTATCGCAGCAGCCTACCGGCCCGCACCTGCCGGTACGGGCCGGATCGCCGGCTCAGCCGTCCAGACGGCGCACCATGTTCATGATCGTCTCGACCTGGGCGCCGCCCTTGATCGGATAGTTCGTCGCGCCGAGGTAGCCCCACCAGTCCCAGCAGCCGTTCGGGTTCACCCCGCTGGCGACCGCCTGCGGATAGAGCACGATGAGTCGGTTGGTGTCGGCGTACTGGTTGAGGTTGGCCCGGTCGACGAAGGCCGTGCCGACCTTGGCGTACCCCTGGGCGCAGCCGTGCAGGGCGACCAGCAGGCGGCAGGTGGTGCCGGCGGCGCAGGCGCTCGGCACGTACGCGAAGCCGTTGGCGTCCATGCTCAGCCCGTTGGCCCAGCCGTTGGTGGCGAAGGTGTCCTGACCGAACCGGATCAGGGTGCCGCCCAGCGGGCCGGTGTTCGGCGCGGCGACCGAGCCGAGCAGCTTGCCCAGGAAGGCGCCCTGCGGGTCGGTGCCGCAGTCGGCGAGGAACGGCGAGGCGGTGGCCGTGCACCCGACCGTGCCGTACGGGGTGACCCAGGAGTGGCCGGCCGCGCTGCCCGAGTCGTAGCGGACGCTCGCCCCGAAGTCCTGGTAGTAGCGGACCAGGTCGTCGGTGACCGACTTCTTCACGGTGCTGTCGTTGCCGCCGTGGTAGACGTACACCGGCTGGCCGGAGAGGTTGCCGGTGCCGTCGACCCAGCCGTAGGACGCCCAGGTGCGGGTGTAGCTCTCCAGGGTGGCGACGTGGGTCGGGTAGAGGTTGTCGCCGCAGCCGTAGAGCGCCTGGGAGACGTTGTTCTGGGCGCAGTAGTAGGGGCCGGCCGCGAAGATCGCGGCGCCCCGGATCCGCGCCGAGTAGGCGACCTGGAGCTGGGTGGCCAGGTAGCCGCCGGAGGAGACCCCGGCGACGTACACGGCGGAGACCGGGTAGCTGCGCAGGGAGCCGGCGACCGGCGTCTTGGTGTAGGGCGTGCTCGCGGCCCGGGCGGCAACGCCGCCGGGCAGGACCAGGAGGAGGGCCGCGGCGAGGGTGGCGGCGGCTTTCCACGGTGTCTTCATGGCGTTCTCCCGTCGGAGCGCCGGCGGGACGGCCGGCGTGCCGGCACGCTAACGTGACATAGACCACAGCAGATATCCGCGCGGCCGACACCTCGGCGACGGCGGCGGTGTGGCCGCGACCCACGGTCGTTTCCGCCCCCGCCCGGTCGGGTACGCGCCGGACATGCCCGAGGGTCACCTCATCCACCGGTACGCGCGGGAGCAGCACGACGCGCTCGCCGGGAGCGACGTCACAATCTCCAGCCCGCAGGGCCGCTTCGACCCCGCCCCGTGGGCGGGCCGGCCGCTGCGGGCCGTCGAGGCCGACGGCAAGCACCTGCTCTACCACTTCACCGACGCGCCCGTCCTGCACGTGCACCTCGGCATGCGCGGGCTGTTCCTGCGCTACGACGACCCGGCCGTCCCGCCCCGCCCCGGCACCCGGCTGCGGCTGGCCGGCCCGGCGGTGGCGTACGACCTCATCGCGCCGATCCGCTGCGAGCCGCTGCCGGCGGACGCGGAGCGCGCCCTGCGGGCCTCGCTCGGGCCCGACCCCCTGCGCGCCGACGCCGACCCGGCCGAGGCGGTTCGCCGGCTCACCGCGGCCGGGACGCCGGTGGGCGCCGCGCTGCTCGACCAGGCCGTCTGGGCCGGCATCGGCAACGCCTGGCGGGCCGAACTGCTCTTCCTGGCCGGGCTGGACCCGGACGCCCGCCCGGTCGGTGCCCCGGCGGCGGAGCGGCTGTGGCGGCTCGCCGTCGTCCACCTCGCCCTCGGCCGGGACCTGGGCCAGGTGGTCAGCGACCCGGCTGCGCCGGACGAGCGGTGGGTGTACAAGCGGGAGCACTGCCGGCGCTGCGGCAGCCCGGTGCGGACCTGGCAACTGGGTGGCCGCACCGCGTACGCCTGCCCGGTGGACCAGCCGGCCGGCTAATTCGGTTGGCGGCCGGCCGCCCGGTGGCTAGCCTCCCCGGCAACGTCACTCCGACTGCCTGAAGAGGGTGTTTTGGTGCCCGTGCCGAGCGCTTCCCGTCTCGTTCCGACCATCGCACCCTTCCCTTGGAGTGACCGCTTTGGATCTGCCACGTAGCTTCACCATCCGCGAGGGCGACCTCCGGATCCTCAACCCGTTCGACGACGCCAAGCTCGCCACCCTGGGCCGGGCGATCAAGCTCCGGCCCGGCGCGTCGATCCTCGACCTGTGCAGCGGCAAGGGCGAGCTGCTCTGCACCTGGGCCCGGGACCACGGCGTCACCGGCACCGGGGTGGACATCAGCACCGCCTTCACCGCCGCCGCCCGGGAGCGCGCCGCCGAACTGGGCGTCGCCGACCGGGTCCGGTTCGTGCACGACGACGCCGCGACGTACGTACCGGAGCAGCGCGTCGACCTGGCCGCCTGCGTCGGGGCGACCTGGATCGGCGGGGGCGTACCCGGCACCCTGGAGATCCTGGAGCGCGGCCTGCGCCCCGGCGGGATGGTCCTGGTGGGCGAGCCGTACTGGCGGCTCGACCCGCCCGACGAGGAGACGGTGGCCGGCTGCCACGCCCGCTCGCGGGAGGAGTTCCACGACCTGCCCGGGCTGGTCGGGCTCTTCGGCGAGTGCGGCTGGGACCTGGTCGAGATGGTCCTCGCCGACCAGGACAGCTGGGACCGGTACGCCGCCGCCCACTGGCTCAACCTGCGCCGCTGGCTGGACGCGAACCCCGACGACGAGCTGGCCGGAGAGCTGCGCCGGGAACTGACCGAGGACCCGCTGCGGCACGTGCGCTACCCGCGGGAGTACCTGGGCTGGGGCATCTTCGCCCTGCTCCGCCGCTGACGCGCCGGACCGGCTCCCGACCGCAGGGTCGGGAGCCGGTCCCGGCCGGCTTAGCGGACGGCTACGCAGGGTAAAGCGAGATCATGGGACAGCTGCGAACGTCGCCGCCACCGCCGCAGGCCGCCGAGCTGGAGCGGTGGGTGCTCAGCACGGCCGAGGAACTGGGCGAGCTGCGGGCCTCGCTGCGCGACGCGCTGACCCGGCACGGCCTGGTCCAGGGCGAGGACCTCGACGAGGTGCCCCACCTCGTGGTGCTCGTGGCCACCGAACTGGCGACGAACGCGCTGCGGCACGGCCGTCCGCCGACGATCGTCACCCTCCTCGCGACCGACGACTGCTTCCTGCTCGACGTGGGGGACCACGACCTCAGCACCGTTCCGGGGCTGGGCGACATCCACCCGCTCGACTCGGGCGGGCGGGGGCTCATGCTGGCCGAGTCGGTCTCGCTCGCCGTCGGCTGGTACGCCACCGACGAGACCAAGAACATCTGGGCCTCGTTCCCCCGCTGAGCCGCCAGAAATTGCTTAACAAATTGTTCTTCACTTAATGTGATCTGCTTTACACCGCCCGCACTGGACGGCTCGTATGGTCCTTTCCGAACCGACCGGGAGAAGAACCTTCCGCCGGTTGTCCCGAGAAACCGCGGGAGATCCCCGCGACTATTCGAAAAGGACCCGAACAGATGCGCAAGCTCACCCGATCCCTCGTCCTGGCCGGCGTCGCCGCGGCCGTGCTGGCCCCGTCCACCGCACACGCCGCGACCCCCGAGCCCACCACCGCGCTGCTCGGCACGTACGGCTTCGGCCGCGCCGCGGTCATCGGTGAGGCCGGCCGGACCGCCGGCACCTGGGAGTCGTTCTCCGTCCGGTCGGGCTTCGCTGGCGACGACCTGATCGTCACCTACCAGCCCCGCACCACGGCCTACCCGGCGGAGAAGCAGGTCTACACCGCCGCCTTCGACCAGGTGGCCGACGCCCAGGCCGAGTGCCGGCAGGTCGGCGCCGACGGCGTCGCACACGGCGTCTGGGTGTCGTTCCGCTGCCGGACCGGCTTCGCCCCCAGCTACACCCTGTTCGTGCGCTGACGCCTTTCCAGCGTCAATTCCTTCGGCATTTCGCCGATTCCGTGAACGGCCGGGAAACTGTTTCCGAAAACCGCCGGCGCTACTGGAATCCCGCGACCGGGTGCGGGACGTAGGGCGCCTCCAGGGCGGCCACCTCCTCGTCGGTCAACTCCAACTCCAGCGCGGCCACCGCGTCGGTCAGGTGGTGCGGCTTCGTCGCGCCCACGATCGGCGCGGTGACCGCCGGGTTGCGGGCCACCCAGGCCAGGGCCACCTGCGCCCGGGGCACGCCGCGCTCCGCCGCGATCCGGGCCACCGCGTCCACCACCGCCCGGTCGTTCTCCTCGGTACGCGCGTACAGCGCCCGGCCGAACTCGTCGGTCTCCGCCCGCGCGGTGCGCTCCCCCCAGTCCCGGGTCAGCCGGCCCCGGGCCAGCGGGCTCCACGGGATCACCGCGACGCCCTGGTCGAGGCAGAGCGGCAGCATCTCCCGCTCCTCCTCCCGGTAGAGCAGGTTGTAGTGGTTCTGCATCGAGACGAACCGGGTCCAGCCGTGCCGCTCGGCGGCCCAGAGCGCCTTGGCGAACTGCCACGCGTACATGGAGGAGGCGCCGAGGTAGCGGACCTTGCCGGCCCGCACCAGGTCGTGCAGCGCCTCCAGGGTCTCCTCGATCGGCGTGCCCGGGTCGAGCCGGTGGATCTGGTAGAGGTCGACGTAGTCGGTGCCCAGCCGGCGCAGGCTCGCGTCGATCTCGCTCATGATGTGCTTGCGGGACAGCCCGCCCCGGTTCGGCCCGGGGCCCATCCGGCCGTGCACCTTGGTGGCGATCACCACGTCGTCGCGGCGGGCGAAGTCCTTCAGCGCCCGGCCGACGATCTCCTCGCTGGTGCCGTCGGAGTAGACGTTGGCGGTGTCGAAGAAGGTGACCCCCAGCTCCAGCGCCTGCTGGATGAAGGGGCGGCTCTCCTGCTCCGGCAGGGACCAGGGGTGGCCGCCGCGGCTCGGCTCGCCGTAGCTCATGCAGCCCAGGCAGAGCCGGGACACCTCCAGGCCGGTGGATCCGAACTTCACGTACTCCATGGGTCCATCTCACCACCGGCGGGCGGGCGGCGCAGGGACCGGCTCAGTCCCCGTCGCCGTCGCCTTGCCCGGCGGTCGCCGCCGGGGTGTCGCCCCAGACGGCCTTCGCCCCGGAGTCGCCGACGCGGTAGACCTGCACCAGGCTCGCCCCCGCGACGACCACGGCCAGCACCGCGACCACCACGCCGACCACGCCACGGCCGGGGGTACGCGGGCCTTCCGGGACGCCCTCGGCCGGCCGGCCGGACCGGCGGTGCAGCCAGACCAGCGCGACCGCGGCGACCAGCAGCGGCAGCGCGAACCAGATCAGGGTGTCCCCCAGCTCGGCGTGCCGGCCCGGGTCACCGACCCGGCGCTCCAGGCCCTCGCCGCTCTCGGTGGCGAGCGGGACGGCGGCGGCGGCCAGCGCGGCGATCAGCACGACGAGCACACCGAAGCGGCCCCGCCAGGACGGGCGGACGGCCAGCGCCACCACGCCCAGCGCGGCCAGCGGCAGGAGGACCACGACGGCGTGCACCACGAGCGGGTGCACCGGCAGTCCGTTGACGGTGTCGGGCACGATCTCTCCTCGACGGGTCGGTGGCGTTCACTGTCCGGCCCCACAGTGCCCAGCGTTTCTTGGGAAGTTCTTGCGGCGGGGTCAGGCCGCCGGCAGGACCAGGGTGACGGTGGCGCCCCGCCCCGGCGCCCCGGCGACCTCGACCGCGCCGCGGTGGGCCTGCGCCACGTGCTGCACCAGGGCCAGGCCGAGCCCGAACCGGCGGCCGGCTCCGGCGGTGCCGTGCGCGAAGCGGTCGAAGAGCCGGTCCGCCTCGGCCGGGTCCAGGCCCACCCCGTCGTCGGCGACCGCGGCGGCCACCCGGCTGTCGCGGCGGGTCACGGTCACCGTGACGTGGCCGCCGTCGGTCGCGTGCCCGACGGCGTTGTCCACAAGCGCGGTCAGGGCCCGGCGCAGGGCCGTACGGGCGCCCCGGACCCGGGCCGGACCGGCCGCCTCGACCCGCAGCTCGACCCGGTGCTCCCGCGCGTACGCGGACATGCTCGCCACCACCTCGCGTGCCACCTCGGCCAGGTCCACCTCGGTGTCCGGCAGCGGCTGGTGCTCGGCGGCGGCCGACACCAACAGGTCCTCGACCACCTCGCCGAGCGCCCGGGTGTCCGCCACGAGCTGGTCGAGCTGGTCGGTGAGCCGGTCCGCCGGCTGGCTCCGGGCGCGGCGGGCCAGCACCTGCGCCCGGGTGTGCAGCACGGTGAGGGGGGTGCGCAGCTCGTGCGAGGCGTCGGCGACGAAGCGGCGTTGCAGGGTCAGCGCGGTGGCCAGCGGCGCGACCGCCCGCCGCGCCAGCAACGCGGCGGCGACCAGCGCACCCGCCAGGCCGGCCAGCTCGGCCACGAGCAGCGCCACGGCGAGCTGGCTCTGCCGCCGGCGCAGCGGCGCGAGGTCGGCGGCGACCGCCCAGCGGCTGCCGTCCGCCCGGCGGGCGACCAGCACGCGGACCCGCTGGTCGTCGGCGGTGTCGGTCTCGTACCGCCCGGGCGGCCGCCCGACGGCGCCGTCCAGGATCCGGACCAGCTCCGGGGACGCGCTCCCGGTCACCTCGACCGAGGCCACGCCGGGGCGCTGCCGGGCCAGGAACTGGCCGGGCGGCGGGTCGTCCACGTCCTCGGCCGCCGCCAGCACCTCGGTCAGCCCCGCGTTCAGCGCCCGGGACTCCTGCCGGCTGGTGAGCACGAACATCAGCGCGCCGACCAGCAGCAGGACGATCCCGATCACCCCGGCGGTCTGGGCCACGCTGGTCCGCCGGGCGCGGTCCAGCCGGGCCTCGTCCACGCCGCCGCCCGCCTCAGCCCGGCCCGAGCCGGTAGCCCAGCCCGTGCACCGTGCGGACGGCGTCCCGGCCCAGCTTGCGGCGCAGGTGGTGGACGCAGGCGTCGACAGTGCCCGGCGCGTCGGCGTTGTCGAAGGCGGTGCTGAGCAGCTCGGCCCGGGTGAAGACCTTCGTCGGCCGGCCGGCGAGGGCGTGCAGCACGGCGAACTCGCGGGCGGAGAGCGGGATCTCCCCGGCGCCGTCGAGCACCCGGCGGTTGTCGACGTCCAGCCGACGCCGCCCGAGCGGCAGCCAGCCGGCCGTCTCCGGGTGCCGGCGGCGCAGCGCCCGAAGCCGGGCCAGCAGCTCGGCCACCTCGAACGGCTTGACCAGGTAGTCCTCCGCGCCCGCGTCCAGCCCTTCCACCCGGTCGTCGACCGATCCCCGGGCGGTCAGCAACAGCACCGGGCAGGTCACACCACGCGCCCGCAACCTGGCGACCAGCGCCAACCCGTCCAGCGCCGGCAGCCCCCGGTCGACCACCATGAGCTGGTAGTCGCGGGTCAGCGCGTGGTGCAGGCCGCTGTGCCCGTCGCCGGCCACGTCGACCTCGTACCCCTCCTCGGTCAGCAGGTCGGCGAGCAGGCCGGTGAGGGCACGGTCGTCCTCGACCAGCAGCAGGCGCGGGCGAACGCTCTCCACGCGCCCAGTATTCACCCTTCTGTGACCACTCCCGCCCGGCGCGTCCGGCGCCGGGCGGGACCGGGTCAGTCCTCGGCCGGGATCGGGTCGTCGTACTGGCCGGACGGGCCGCTGTGCGGCGCGCCGTCCACGAGGGGCCAGGCGTTCGGGGTGCAGCCGTGCAGGCCGAGCGTCTGCTGCTCCATCACCGGCGCCGGGCCGCCGGCCCGGGGGCAGAGTTCGTGACCCTGGCCGAGCCGGTGCCCGACCTCGTGGTTGAGCAGGTACTGCCGGTAGCGGCCGAGGTCGGGGAAGTGCGGCACGCCGTGCACCCAGCGGGCCACGTTGATCACCACCTGGTCGCCGTTGCGGCAGGAGGTGTAGCGGTCCGTGGTGTCGGCGCAGAGCCGGCCCCGGGTCACCGGCGTGGTCAGCAGCACGGTGAAGTCGGCCGGGTCGTCGCGTCCCACCCGTTGCAGCCGCCACCGGCCGTCACCGGTCCAGCCGCGCGGGTCGGCCAGGGTCGCCGCCACCTCCCGGGCGAAGCGCTCCACGTCGACGCTGCCGATGCCGTCCTCCACGGCGACCCGGTAGCGGAGCAGCTCGCCGCCGCGGCCGGCCACGGCACCGACGCCGGTTGCGGTGCGGAAGGCACCCGTACCCCGGGCCGGGTAGCTGATGCCGGGCGGCACCCGGCCGGCGGCGGGGACCGGCGGCGCGGCCCGCGGGGTCACCGCCGGGCGGGCCGGCCCGGCGGCCGGGGCGCCGGCCGCGACCAGCAGGTCCGGGTGCCGCCGGGCCGCGTACCCGCCGGCACCGAGGCCGGCCGCGACCAGCAGCACCACCAGGATCAGGGTGCCGCCGCGGGAGGCCCGCCGCCGACGGTGCAGCCCCCGGTCCCGCCCACGCCGCCCGCCCACGCCGATCTCCGTCCGTCGCGCCGCCCCGGTCCGGCCAGGAGTACGGACGCCGGGCCCGGACGGATGAACGGTGAGCGCGCTCACGGGTCGGGGACGCTCCCGCGCCGGTACCGTTCGTTCCCGGGTGCGCGACCCGCCACCTGCCGCCAGAGAGGGAGCCACCCGTGCCGGACGCCGAGCAGGTGCTCGCCGACGCCCTCGCGGCGGCGCGCGGCACCGACGTACGCGCGGCCGAACGGGCCCTCGACATGCTGGTGGTCGGCGACCCGCCGGCCGTGGACGGGGCGCTGCTCGCCCGGCTGAGCCACGGCGTGGCGCGGCTCTGGCCGCGCGGCTGGCAGCCCGTCGACCTGGAGCGGATCGCCACCCGACGGCTGACCCCGCGGGGCGCCCGGCTGCTCCGGGACGTGCTGGCCGCGCAGCGGCGGGCCATGCCCGAGCCGGTGCCGTCCTGGTTCGACGACCAGCTCGCCGAGCTGGGCGCGCGGTGGGACGGCGACCCGGGCTGGCTGGACCGGCGCGCCGACGGCGACCGGATCAGCGCGCTGCGGGACGCCGTCGACGCGCTCGCCCTGCTGGCGGGCCTCCCGCCCATCGCGGTGCTCCGCCCGCCGCCCGGCGGTCCGGCCGCCGCCCCGCGCGCCGCCGCCCCGCCCACCGGTTCCCGGATGCTGGACCGGGTACGCGCGCTGCTGGCCAAGGCCGAGTCGACCACCTTCCCCGCCGAGGCGGAGGCGCTCACCGGCAAGGCGCAGGAGTTGATGGCTCGGCACAGCATCGACGCCGCCCTGCTCGACGCCGCCGCCGAGCGACCCGACCGGCCCGGCGGGGTGCGGCTCGGCACCGACGCCCCGTACGCGGCCGCGAAGGCGCTGCTCATCCAGGAGGTGGCGGCGGCCAACCGCTGCGAGTCGATCTGGTCCGACGACCTGGGCTTCGCCACCGTCCTCGGCTTCCCGGCCGACCTGGCCGCCGTCGAGCTGCTGCACACCTCGCTGCTGGTGCAGGCCACCGCCGCGATGCTGCGCGGCCGGGGCGAGCGCCGCGCCGGCAGCGGCCGGCGCACCAAGGGCTACGACGAGTCCTTCCTCAACGCGTTCGCGCTGCGCATCGGGGAGCGGCTGCGGGCGGCCACCGCGACGGCGGCCGAGGAACGGGCCGACGACCGGCTGCTGCCGGTGCTCGCCGCCCGCTCGGACGCCGTCAAGGAGCGGGTCGACCAGCTCTTCCCCGGCGTCACCCGGCACCGGCTCCAGGTCCGCGACGCCGAGGGCTGGACCTCGGGCACCACGGCCGCCGACCGGGCCTCGCTCGACGCCGGCACGCCGACGCGCCGACCGGTACGCGGCGGCCGCTGAGATTTTCCTCGGGGATGATGTCGGATCAGGCGAGCCGGCTCCGACCCGTCTGCGAGAGGCGCCACCGCCGGTGGCCCGAACCCGAGGAGTGGATCGTGAAGTACATGCTGCTGATCTGGAACCGGCCCGGCTTCGTCGAGGAGCTGTCCGAGGAGGAGCGGAACGCGATCTTCAGTGACGTCGACGTCATCATGAAGGAACTGACCGAGTCCGGCGAGCTGGTGGGCGGTGAGGCGCTGGCCCACCCGTCGCAGACGCGTACCGTCCGGCCCGGCGCCGCGGGCGCCGAGATCACCGACGGGCCGTTCGTGGAGAGCAAGGAGCAGTTCGCCGGCTACCTGATGGTCGACTGCGAGACCCCGGAGCGGGCCGCCGAGATCGCCGCCAGCTGGCCGGACGTCGCGCGCGGCGTCGGCGTGCTGGAGGTGCGGCCGGTGATGGAGCAGGCCGGGACGGAGATGTGACCGACCGGGCGGTCGAGGACCTGCTGCGCGCCCTCGCGCCGCAGGTCCTCGGCGTGCTCGTCCGCCGACACGGCCAGTTCTACGCCTGCGAGGACGCCGTCCAGGAGGCGCTGCTCGCCGCCGCCACCCAGTGGCCCGCGCAGGGCCTGCCCGACCATCCCCGCTCCTGGCTGGTCACCGTGGCGACCCGCCGGCTCACCGACGAGTGGCGCAGCGAGCGGGCCCGCCGGGACCGCGAGGTCGCGGTGGCGGTCCGGGAACCGGCGTACGCGGCGGTCGCCCCGCCCGCCGACGAGGAGCCGCCGACCGGGGACGACACCCTGAAGCTGCTCTTCCTCTGCTGCCATCCGGCGCTCACGGTCAGCGCCCAGGTGGCGCTCACCCTGCGAGCGGTGGGCGGGTTGAGCACCGCCGAGATCGCCCGGGCGTACCTGGTGCCCGAGGCCACGATGAGCCAGCGGATCCGCCGGGCCAAGCAGCGGATCGAGGCGGCCGGGGCCCGTTTCGACATGCCCTCGGCGGCCGACCGCGACGCCCGGCTGCGCTCCGTGCTGCACGTCCTCTACCTGGTCTTCAACGAGGGGTACACCGCCTCCAGCGGGGCCGAACTGCACCGGGCCGAGCTGACCGGGGAGGCGATCCGGCTGGCCCGGGAGCTGCGCCGGCTGCTCCCCGACGACGGCGAGGTGGCCGGGCTGCTGGCCCTCATGCTGCTCACCGACGCGCACTGGGCGGCGCGCACCGGCCCGGGCGGCGAGCTGGTGCCGCTGGCCGAGCAGGACCGCACCCGCTGGGACCGGGCCGGGATCGCCGAGGGCGTCGCCCTGGTGACCGAGGCGCTGACCTGGTCGGCGCCCGGCCCGTACCAGGTGCAGGCCGCCATCGCGGCGGTGCACGCCGAGGCGCCCACCGCGGCCGACACCGACTGGCGGCAGATCGTCGCGCTGTACCGGCTGCTGGCCCGACTCGCGCCGAACCCGATGGTCACCCTCAACCAGGCCGCCGCGGTGGCCATGGTGGACGGTCCCCGGGCCGGGCTCGCCCTGCTGGCGCCGCTGGACGCCGACGAGCGCACCGCCGGCCACCACCGGCTGGCCGCCGTCCGTGCCCACCTCCTCGAACTGGCCGGCGACCGGGACGACGCCCGGACCGCCTACCTGGCCGCCGCCCGGGCCACCACCAGCCTGACCGAGCGGCACTACCTGGAGGTACGCGCCGCGCGGCTGACCACCGACCGATGAGTCACGCCGACCGGGAGAGTCCACCTCGCATGGGAGAGGTCACCAGTCAGATGTCGGTGTCGCTGGACGGCTACGTCGCGGCGCCGGGGCAGAGCCGGCAGGACCCGCTCGGCCGGGGCGGCCTGCGGCTGCACGAGTGGTTGTTCGCCAGCGAGAGCTGGCGTGAGCGGCACGGGCTGGCCGGCGGGGAGCGGAACGTCGACGCCGAGGTGGTCGAGGAGATCACGGCGGGCGTCGGCGCGTACGTGATGGGGCGCCGCATGTTCGGCGGCGGCGAGGGCGGGTGGGACCTGGACTGGACCGGCTGGTGGGGTGACGACCCGCCGTGGCGGGTCCCGGTCTTCGTGCTGACCCACCACCCGCGCGAGCCGCTGCTGATGCGGGGCGGCACGGAGTTCCACTTCGTCACCGACGGCATCGAGGCGGCGCTGGCACGGGCCCGCGCGGCGGCCGGCGACCTCGACGTGGCCGTGGCGGGCGGGGGCGGGGCGGTGCGCCAGTATCTCGCCGCCGGGCTGCTCGACTCACTCTGGCTGCACGTGGTGCCGATCGTGCTGGGCGGCGGCACCCCGCTCTTCGACGGTCCCCTCGACGTGCCCCTGGAACCGGTGCGGGTGGTCGCCGCCCCCACGGTCACGCACATCCGCTACCGCGTTCCCCGCTGACCCCGTTCCAGATCAGAACAGCCGGCCCCGGTACGGGTGCGGTCGACCCCACTTCTCCTCCCAGCGCAGCAGCGCCGCCTGCCACTCCGGCAGGTCCGGCCGGTACTCGCGGATCAGCGGACGCTCGGGAAGAGTCACCAGGAAGGACCAGTAGTCCTCCAATGCCTGCTTCACCTCGTCGACGGTGTACTCACCGTGCTCGTGCTCCAGCCACGAGTTCTGAATCACGATCCCGGACGAGGCGAAGGAGACCTCGTAGTTCTCGCTGCTCCACTCCTCGAACGGCGGGCGGCCGTTCGACACGTCATCGACCATCGCCAAGCCGTCGAGACAGACCAGGAAGTGCCGCGAGACGTCCGCGATCAGCCAGGCTCCCAGCGTCTCGTAGCGCTTGTCGTCCACCTGGAACACGGGGAGGTTGAACTGATCGAGCGAGAACGTGATGGAGCTCAAGGGATTCCTTCCGCAGGTCAGAGGACGGGCCACCCGTGGGTGAACCCACCGGCGCCATCGTAGAAGCCTTCGATGGTCAGGCCGCGGTACGTGCCACGCCACATGTTCCCGCCCGCGGGAACGGCGTTGTTGAAGGCTCCGGGGACCGCTGCGTCCACCTCCGCCGGAGTCCAGTGGTCGGGATAGAAGGAGCTGACGCCGTTGTTACCCGCCTTGGGCTTCCACTCTCCGTGTGGTGGGTTCCGCGTCGGGTCGAAGAACTCGGGTTCCGCCTCGTACGCCCCGGTTCGCGGATCCCGGTTGACGGTGCCGGGCTTGAGCCGCCGGCCCGGGAAGTCCTCACCGCCCGGCCGGTAGTGGTAGCCCGACCCCTTCGGCTGCCCGGGCTTCACGTGCCCGCCGAAGACGTGGTCCCGGAAGTGGGCGTTCATCCGCCCTGGACGATTACGCCTGTTGGCGCGCTTCAGGTACTTCAGCGCGGCGCGCATGAGGCGACCGCTGGCCTTCCCCGATCCCTTGGCCATCAGCTCGTCACCCGTCGAGGAGTTTCCAGATGACCTCTTGGACGAGGTTGCCGACGATGGTCCGGGCCAGCTGCTGGAAGACCGGGATTTCCAGGAGCGAGGCGCCGAAGGTGACCGCCGCCGTGGCGATCGCCTGGGCGATCTCGATGGCCAGGACGACCAGTTGCACGATCACGGCGATCTTCAGGGCGAGCACGATAGCGCCGCAGATGATCAGCCCGGTGCCGGTGAGCACGGCTGCCGTCACCCCGTCGCGCAGGCTGTCGGCGGGGCTGTCCTCCCGGTTCCACCAGGACTGGAAGGCGGTGATGTCCTGGCCCGTGTGGCTGGACCAGACGGTGGCGGCCCCGGTGTGCGCCTCGGCCACCACGCCGGACAGGGTGCCGGAGAAGCGGATCCAGGCGTTGCCCATCTCGAAGAGCTTGACCTCGTCGGCCTCGGGCCACGTGTAGCCGAGGATGCCGAGCAGCGAGCGCAGCTCGCCGGGTAGTTCGAGCCCCACCGTCAGCCTCCCAGCCCCTGCCGCAGCCCGTCGAAGCCCTGCTTGATGGCGGCCTCGATCTCGGCGTAGCGGACGGCCATGCCGGTGAGGTCGGAGCCGGCGGCGGCGATCTCCTCGAGGGCGGTGTCGAAGCACTCGAAGGCGAACGCGGAGACCTCGTCGTGGGCGGCGCCGATCAGCGAGCCGATGTCGTCGGAGCCCCAGGGCCGGCCGAAGGCGGCCAGCTCGGCCTGGAACGCCGTCATGGCCTGGCCGAACCGGGTGGCCACGTCGCCCAGGGCGCGGCCGGAGCCGCCCAGCCCCTCCGGGTCGACCTCGATGGCCATCACCGGCCGCCCTGGCCGGACAGCCGGTCCTGCGCCTGGACCAGTGCGTCGGTGAAGGTGGTGAGCTGCCGGCCGGCGTCCTCCTGGATCCGGCGCAGTTGCTCGCCGAGGGAGCTGAGGTCGACCTGGCCGGGGACGGCGCCGGTCGCCTTCTCCTGAAGGTCGGCGAGCGCCGCGTTGACCGCCGTGCTGATCTCTTCGGCCAGGGATTCGCTGGGCAGCCGCATCACCCGGGGGTCGAGGGTCAGCGCGGTGATCCGCCCGGGCGGACCGGCCGTCACCCGGACCAGGCCGTCGGCCGCCTCGCCGACGCCCTCCGGCGGCGGGGGCGCCTCGCCGTCGGCGCCGGCGGTGAACCGCCCCAGCGCGGACATGGTCTCGGACAGCACGCGGCCGAGGCCGGACGGATCGACGGGCTGGGCCATGGGCGTAGCTCCTCCGGGTCGAGGTCGCTTCGCATCCTACGAACTGTCCGCCACCGATGTGGCCCCCGGTGCGGCACTGTGGACTGTCCGACGGGGAGCCCCGGCGAGCGTCAGGCCCGGCACTCCCGGGTGAGCCGCTGCGGGATCTCGACGAACGTGGAGCCGAGCCACTTCACCGGGGTCGACGAGTTCGCGCCGGCCTCGATCCGCCGGGCGGCGTCGCCGACCAGCGCCTTGATCTCCGGGTCCTCGGCCCGGGCGGCCTGCCCGCGTACGTCGTCGGCCAGGTCGGCCAGGTCGGCCTTGACCTGGTCGTTGATCTGCTCGGGGGTGAGCTGGCGGCGGGTCGCGGCCGCGGAGTCGGCGGCGATCTCCTTGCTCTTCGCGATGATCAGCTTGTCGACCGCGGCGCAGACGGCGGCGGTGTTCGCGGCGGTGACCGGCGACGGCGGGGCGGTGGCCGCGGGAGGGGCGGTGGCGCTGGGCACGGCGGTGGCGCTGGGCGCCGCGGTCGTCTCGGCGGCCGGCTCCTCGGTGGACTGGCAGGCCGCGGCGAGCGCGGTCATCGTCACGAGGGCGGCGGCGCGGATCGCGCTGGTACCGGACATCGTTCTCCCGTGTGGTCGGCGGCCGTCGTTCCGGCCGGAGCGGGCGGTGACGACGCGCGACGGCCGGGCCACCCCCGCGCGCAGCACGCCGGGCCGGCAGGGCTGCCGGCCCGGCGAAGCGTACGACTCGTGCTCAGCTCTTGAAGGCGTCCTTGATCTTCTCGCCGGCCTGCTTCAGGTTGGCGGCGGCCTGGTCGTTGCGGCCCTCTGCCTCGAGGCGCTCGTCGTCGGTCGCCCGGCCGACGCCCTCCTTGACCTTGCCGGCGGTGTTCTCGGTCGCGTTGTCGATCTTGTCGTCGATACCCATGGGAACCTCCACTCAGCAGTTCCTGACGAGATTGAGGTACCCCGGCCGCCACCCGCTCAACCGCACCTTCATCACACCGGGTGAACGGAGGTGCCGCCGGCCCCGGAGTCCGGGACCGGCGGCACGCGGCTGGTCAGCCGACCGGGCGGAAGCCGCGCAGCCGGAGGCTGTTGGCCACCACGAAGACCGACGAGAAGGCCATCGCGGCGCCCGCGATCATCGGGTTGAGCAGGCCGGCGGCGGCCAGCGGCAGGGCGGCCAGGTTGTAGGCGAAGGCCCAGAACAGGTTGCCCTTGATGATCGCGAGGGTCCGCCGGGAGAGCCGGATGGCGTCCACGGCGGCCATCAGGTCGCCCCGCACCAGGGTCAGGTCGGACGCCTCGATGGCCACGTCGGTGCCCGTGCCCATGGCCAGCCCCAGGTCGGCCCGGGCCAGCGCGGCGGCGTCGTTGATGCCGTCGCCGACCATGGCCACGGTCCGCCCCTCACCCTGGAGCCGCTCGACCACGTCCACCTTGTCGGCCGGCAGCACCTCGGCGATCACCTCGTCGATGCCGACCTCGGCGGCCACCGCCTTCGCCACGGTGGTGTTGTCGCCGGTGAGCAGCACCGGGGTCAGCCCCAGCTCGCGCAGCCGGGCGACCGCCGCCCGGCTGGTCGGCTTCACCACGTCGGCCACGGCGAGGACACCGCGGGCCCGCCCGTCCCAGCCGGCCAGGACCGCCGTCCGGCCGGCGGCCTCCGCACCGGTCGCCGCCCGCGCGACATCCTCGGGTACGTCGAGACCGCGCTCGCGCAGCAGCCGGAGCCGCCCGACCACCACCTCGCGGCCGTCCACCGCGCCGGTCACGCCGAGGCCCTCGGCGTTGGCGAAGCCGGTGACGGCGGGCAGCGGTCCCGCCTCGGCGGCGCCGTCGGCGACGGCCCGGGCGATCGGGTGCTCGGAGGCGGCCTCCAGCGCGCCGGCCAGCCGGAGGAGTTCGGCGGCGTCCTCACCCTCGGCGGGCAGCACGTCGACCAGGGTCATCTTCCCGGTGGTCACGGTGCCGGTCTTGTCCAGCACCACGGTGTCGACCTGGCGGGTGGACTCCAGCACCTCCGGTCCCTTGATCAGGATGCCGAGCTGGGCGCCCCGCCCGGTGCCGACCAGCAGCGCGGTCGGGGTGGCCAGCCCCAGCGCGCAGGGGCAGGCGATGATCAGCACCGCCACCGCGGCGGTGAACGCGGCGGTCGTCCCGGAGCCGGTGCCGAGCCACCAGCCCAGCGTGCCGGCGGCCAGGGCGATCACGATCGGCACGAAGACCCCGGAGATCCGGTCGGCGAGCCGCTGCACGGCCGCCTTGCCGGTCTGCGCCTGCTCCACCAGCTTCGCCATCTGGGCGAGCTGGGTGTCCCCGCCGACCCGGGTGGCCCGGACGACCAGCCGGCCGCCGGCGTTCACGGTGGCGCCGACGACGGTGTCACCCGGCCCCACCTCGACCGGCACGGACTCGCCGGTGAGCATGCTGGCGTCGACCGCCGAGGTGCCCTCGTCGACCACGCCGTCGGTGGCGACCTTCTCGCCCGGCCGGACCACGAACCGGTCCCCGACCACGAGCTGGTCCACCGGGATCCGGGTCTCCTGCCCGTCGCGCAGCACCGCGACGTCCTTGGCGCCCAGCTCCAGCAGGGCGCGCAGGGCGGCGCCGGCGGTCCGCTTGGACCGGGCCTCGAAGTAGCGGCCGGCGAGGATGAACACGGTCACCCCGGCCGCGGCCTCCAGGTAGATGTTGCCGGCCCCGTCGGTGCGGGTGATGTCCAGCCGGAACGGGTGGGTCATCCCGGGCATCCCGGCGTCGCCGAGGAAGAGGGCCCAGAGCGACCAGCCGAACGCGGCCAGGGTGCCGAGCGAGACCAGGGTGTCCATGGTCGCCGCGCCGTGCCGCAGGTTGATCCAGGCGGCCCGGTGGAACGGCAGCCCGCCGTAGACGACCACCGGGGCGGCCAGGGTCAGCGACAGCCACTGCCAGTAGTCGAACTGCCAGGCCGGCACCATGGCCAGGAGGATCACCGGCACGGTCAGCGCCACCGACACCCACAGGCGGGTACGCAGCCCGTGCAGCTCGTCCACCGGCTCCGCGGTCGCCCCGGCCCCCACCTGGGTGGGCGGCGGCGGGACGACGGCCGTGTAGCCGGTCTTCTCGACGGTGGCGATCAGGTCGTCCGGGGTGACCTCGTCGGCGTACCGGACGCTGGCCTTTTCGGTGGCGTAGTTGACCGTGGCCTCGACGCCGTCCATCCGGTTGAGCTTCTTCTCGATCCGGGCGGCGCAGGAGGCGCAGGTCATGCCACCGATCGCGAGTTCGATCATGTTCGGCGCGACCGGCAGGGACTTCGCGGTCGATGTCATCGCGGCACCTCCTGTCAACTGTGCCCGTGACCCGGGGTGCCGTGGTCGGCGTCCGGGGTCGGTGCGGTCGTGGGGGCCGGCGCGGCGGGCGCCGGAGCGGCCTGGTCACCGGCCACCACGGTGAACTCCGCGGTGTGCACCGCGTCGCCGTGCCGGAAGTCCAGGTAGAGACGGTACGTGCCGGCCGACGGCACCTCGGCGGCGAAGGTCACCGCCGGCCCGGCCGGGGTCCGCCCGTCGCCGGGCGCGCCCTCCGGGTGCACGTGCAGGTACGCGAGGTCGCCCTGGCGCAGCGCCACCAGGTGCCCGTACGCCCCCAGGTAGGGCTGGAGGTCGGTGACCGGCCGGCCGTCCCGGCTGACGGTCAGGGTGAGTCGGCTGGTCCGGCCGGGCTCCGGGGTGCCGGTGAGGGTGACCGTGTAGCCGTCGACCGTGGTGCTGGTCGCCGGGGCCGGCAGCGGCCGGGTGTCCAGCGCGCCGGGGACGGTGACGTCGACCCCGAGTGTGAGCGGCCCTCCGCCGGTCGGGGTGAAGTCGGCGAACGCCCGCCAGACGCCGGGACCGGCGAGCGGTGAGGCGACCCGCCAGGTGCCGTCGGCGGCCAGCTCCGGGTGGACGTGCCGGAAGCCGGAGAGGTCTCGGCGGGCGACGATCAGGTGCATGCGCTTGTCGTGCGCGACGTCGTAGCGGGTGACGGGCCGGCCGTCCGGGCCGGTGATGCGGAAGGCGAACTCGCCCGCCGGGGCGGTCACCGGCTGGAGGGTGTAGCCGCGCTCGGAGACGAGCAGCCCGCCGGGCAGGTGGGCGGTGGCGGTGGCCGTGTGGCCGCCGTCACCGTGGTCGGCTCCGGCGGAGCCGTGGCCGGCGTCGGTGGCGTCGTGGCGGGTCTCGGCGGCCGGGGTGACGGGGCCGGCCGCGTGGCCGACCCCGTACGCCGTGCCGAACACCGCCGCGAGGCCGAGGGCGAAGCCGCTCAGTTTCGTCGCCGTGTTCATCGTGGTACCTCGGTTTCTTCGGGTCTTTCGGACCCGTCACGCCCCGACGAGGTCGTAACCGGCCTCGTCGACGGCGGCGCGGACGGTGTCCGTGTCCAACGGGCTCTCACTGGTGACGGTGACCCGGCCGGAGGCCAGGTCGACCTGGACGTCGGTGACGCCCGGCAGCGCGCTCACCTCGGTGCTGACCGAGTTGACGCAGTGCCCGCAGGTCATGCCCTGCACCTGGTACGTGGTGGTGACCATCGCGCATCTCCCCTTCCTGCCGCCTCCGATCATATACCCCCTGGGGGTAAGCGGAAGAGAGACGGCTGCCACTTTCTGTACCGTTACCCCGTGGGGGTATCGGCCACGAACAGGACCGTACCATACCCCCGAGGGGTACGCTATCCTTGACGTCATGACCGCACCGACGACCCCGACCCGGGGCTACACCGCCAGCAAGGACCAACTGCTCGCGCGGCTCCGCCGCATCGAGGGCCAGGTCCGCGGCATCGAGAAGATGGTCGAGGACGACCGCTACTGCATCGACGTGCTGACCCAGATCTCCGCCATCCAGGCCGCGCTCGACAAGGTGGGCCTCGGCCTGCTGGACGGGCACGCCCGGCACTGCATGCACGAAGGCGCCGCCGAGGGCCGCGCCGACGAGATGGCCACCGAGATGATGGCCGCCGTCGGCCGCCTCATGAAGCGCGGCTGACCGGGCCGGGTGCCCCGCCGCCGGCGAGGCACCCGACACGTGGCTCAGAGCCGGTCGAGCATCTTCCTCATGGCGTCGATCTCGCCCTGCTGGGTGGTGACGATCTGCCGGGCCAGCGCCGTGGCGTCCGGGTGGGCGCCGCGGGCGATCTCCTCCTTCGCCATGGTGATGGCGCCCTCGTGGTGGGCGATCATCATGGTGAGGAACCGCCGGTCGAAGTCGGTGCCCGACGCCGCCCTCAGCGTCGCCAGGTCGGCCTCGGACATCATCCCGGGCATGCCGTGGTCCATCCCCGGCATCCCGTGCCCGGCGCTCATCGAGGGCGCCGGCCGGCCCCACGCGGCGAGCCAGCCGCGCATGGTGGCGATCTCCGGCCCCTGGGCCGCCTTGATCTGCCCGGCCAGCTTCCTCACCTCCGGGTCGGCCGCCCGGGTCTCCGCCAGCTCGGACATCTCCACGGCCTGCTGGTGGTGCGGGATCATCATCTGGGCGAACATCACGTCGGCGGCGTCGAACGAGGCCGAGGCCCCCGCGGCGGGCGTGGCGCTGCCGGCCGCGCCCGGCATGCCGTGGCCGGCCGTCGGATCGTCGCCACAGGCGGCCACGGCCAGAGCGACGGTGACGCTCGCGCCGGCCAGAGCGGCCCGGCGCGCGATGGTACGAGTGAACACGAGTGTGCCTTTCGCAGTGTCGGAACGTACGCAGCGGACGACGGACGCGGGGCGCCGGTGGTCCGGTCCCCTCGCGTCGGGCGTCCTATCTGCGCAGCACCGACGTCGTCGCCAGGCGCAGCCCGTAGAGCCGGGGTGGCGGGGCGCGCGGGCCGGTGGGATGCCGGAGCGCGCCGCGGGCCGCCGCGACGGCGGCCCGTGAGCCGGTCCGCAGCAGCACGACGACCAGCAGCGCGACGGCGAACGCGCCGAGGACGGCCAGGCAGACGCTCCACCCGGACGGATCCCCACCCGGATCGGCCGGCGGCAGCGCCCGCGCCGGGCAGCCGTCGCCCACGCAGTCCGCGACCATGGCGACCGCTGCGGTGTGCCCGGCCGGATGGCCCGCCGGGTGTCCCGACGGGGAGTGGGCTCCGTGGCCCAGGGTGTGCATCGCGGTCAGCCCGACCAGCGTGCAGAGCAGCAGCAGGAGCCGGACCCACCGTCCGGTCGCCGCCGAGCCCACCATGTCACCACGGTAACCGGCCCATCCGGCACGCCCCGGCGGAACCGCCGCAGCACCGTGTCCCGGGGCGTCCCCGACCCGCCTGGCTACCATTCCGGGGCGACGACCCGGCCCGCGTCCGTCCCGCGGCGCACCAGCCGGTCCGGCGGACCGACCGGCCCCGGAGACACGAATCCCGTTGCGAATCGTTGGGAGAGACGCCATGGGCGCCGACCACACCCGTCCCGCTCCGTCGGCCCCACCGGGGGTACGGCGGATCCTGGTCGCCACGGTGGTGCCGCTCTTCCTGATCACCGTGGTCGCCGCGCTGGTGCTCTGGCCCCGGCAGGACCGGGAACCGGCGGACGCCCCGGCGCTGCCCCGCTACCACGGCACGGTGACCCGGGTGGTGACCGAGCCCTGCCCGCCGACCCCGGAGGCGCCGGAGGGGAGCCCGGGCGGTTCCGCCGGGCCGTGCGGCACGGTGACCGTCGCCGCCGAGCAGGGCCCGGACGCCGGCCGGCAGGTCGAGACGCCGGTGCCCTCCGGCCCCGGCGCGCCCCGGGTCGAGGTCGGCGACGAGGTGATCCTGGTCGAGCTGACCGACCCGGCCGACCCGGCGGTGAAGAGCTACAACATCGCCGAGCACCAGCGCGGCGCGCCGCTGGTCTGGCTGGCGGTGCTCTTCGCCGTGGCGATCGTGGCGTTCGGCCGGTGGCGCGGGCTGGCCGCGCTGGGCGGGCTCGCGGCGAGTTTCGCCGTCCTGCTCGGCTTCGTGCTGCCCGGGATCGGCGCCGGCCAGCCGCCGCTGCTCGTGGCGATCGTGGGGGCCGCGCTGATCATGTTCGTGGTGCTCTACCTGACCCACGGGATCACCGCGCAGACCTCGGTGGCCGTGCTCGGCACGCTCGGCAGCCTGGTGCTGACCGGGGTGCTCGGCACCCTGGCCACGGCCGCCACCCACCTCACCGGCTTCGGCAGCGAGGACGCGACCACCCTGTCGATGCTCCAGCGCGACGTGGACCTGCACGGCCTGCTGCTCGCCGGCATCGTCATCGGCTCGCTGGGCGTGCTGGACGACGTCACGGTCACCCAGGCGGCCACGGTCACCGAGTTGGCCCACGCCAACCCCGCGCTGTCCCGCCGGCACCTCTACCGGGCGGCCACCCGGGTCGGCCGGGCGCACATCGCCTCCACGGTCAACACGATCGTGCTGGCGTACGCGGGCGCCTCGCTGCCACTGCTGCTCCTGCTCGTCGCCGATTCCCGGCCGGTGAGCCAGATCCTCACCAGCGAGTTCCTGGCCCAGGAGATCGTCCGCAGCGCGGTGGCCACGCTCGGCCTGATCGCCGCCGTACCGCTGACCACCGGGCTGGCCGCGCTGGTGACCACCGCCGGGCGGCGCGGGACCGCCGCGGGCCCGGCGGATCCTCCCGCGCCCCGGCCGCCGGCCGGGCGGGACGAGGCGCTGGAGGCGCTCGGCGGGGCGCCCGGGCCGCGAACCGGCGGGTGGCCCGGCGGCGACAGGAACACGGAGGCCGCATGGTGACACTCCGCAGCGTGATGACGGATTCCAAACGCGATCCTGGTCACGCTGGGCGAGGACGAAATCTCGCTATTGGTCGGCTTCCGGACGTAGAACACCGGGAGGACTCTCGGGTAACCTCGCTGCCGGTCACCGCCGAAGGCGCGCACCGGCGCCAGCGGTGCCGCCGCCCAATCGCCCGCGGGCGAGCCGGGGAACCAGGTACATGGGGTGAATCCGCGCGAGCGGTAGGGGCCACTTCCGTCCCGAACCCGTCAGCTAACCCGGTCGGCGGCCGACGGAAGGGAACACTGTGACGGCACCCCTGCGGCGCTGGCTGACCCCCGTGGTGGCCGTCGTGGCCGCGCTCACCGTGCTGGTGGGGCCGGCCCCGGCGACGGCCGCGCCGACCACCCCCACCCCCTCGGGGCACTCCGAGGACGACGACGACCCCCTCATCACCGAGGCCATCGACACCGCCAACCGGGCCTACCTCCAGGCCAAGGCGAAGCTGGACAAGTCGCGCAAGCGCCAGCTCCAGCTCGCCCTCGAGGTGAAGGCGGCGCAGAACGAATTCGACGCGCTGAGCCCGCAGGTGGCCCAGATGGCCGCGCAGTCCTACCGGACCGGCCGGATGGGCGCCATGGCCATGCTGCTGGACAGCAACACGCCCGACTCGTTCGTCCGGCGGGCGGCCGCCCTCGACGAGCTGAACCTGATGAACGCGCAGAAGCTCGCCGCCATCAACGCCGCGAAGAACCGCGCCGAGCAGGCCAAGATCGCGCTGGACGTCGAGGTGCGCGAGCAGGAGAAGCAGAAGAACGCGATGGCCCGCGAGAAGGCCGAGACGGAGAAGGCGCTGCAGCTGGTCGGTGGGATCGGCTTCACCGGCGGCCTGGTCTCGGCCACCTCTCCGGTCGCCCGCATCGGCCCCGGCCGGACCGCCGACGGCGACTGGAAGCCGGAGTCGTGCAGCGAGAACGACCCGACCACCTCGGGCTGCATCACCTCGCGCACACTGCACGCGTACAAGGAGGTGAAGCGGGCCGGCTTCAACCGCTTCGTGGGCTGCTACCGCCCCGGCGGGCCGTGGGAGCATCCCAAGGGCCGGGCCTGCGACTGGTCGCTGCAGAACAGCGGCTTCTCCCCGTGGCGGACCAAGGACCAGCGGATGTACGGCAACAACGTCGCCGCCTTCCTCATCCGCAACGCCGACCGGCTGGGCATCTACTACGTGATCTGGAACCGGCAGATCTGGTTCCCGGCCACCGGCTGGAAGTCCTACAGCGGGCCCTCCAACCACACCGACCACGTGCACATGTCGCTGCTCTGACGCCATACGCCGAGAGGGGCCGGTCCGCGATGCGGGCCGGCCCCTCGACGTTCGGCGGGTCGGTCAGCCGGCGAGCGCCGGGTCGGCGGGCGCGGCCGGGGCCGGCACCGGCGTGACCGGCGCGGTGGCCGGAATCTGGGCGACGGTGCGCGCCTCGCCGGCGCTCAGCCGGTAGGACATGCCGACGATCGTGCACTCACCGGCGGCCACCCGCTCGGCGAGCACGGCGGACCGGGCCACCAGGGCCTCGACGGTCTGCGCGATGTGGATGTCGACGATGGCGTCCAGGTCCTCGACGCCGTCCCGGCCGGCCCGGAGCAGGCTGGGCGCGACGGCGTCCACCACCGCGCCGAGGTGCCCGGACGGCGAGGTGCCGGTGCGGACCGCCTCGCGGGCGGCCTGGACCGCGCCGCACGAGTCGTGGCCGAGCACCACCACGAGCGGGGTGCCCAGCACGGTCACCGCGTACTCGACGCTGCCGAGCACCTCGGGGCCGGCGGTGTGCCCGGCGGTGCGGACCACGAAGAGGTCACCGAGGCCGCGGTCGAAGATGATCTCGGCGGCGAGCCGGGAGTCGGAACAGCCGACGATCACGGCGAACGGGTGCTGCCCGTCGGCGACCGCCGCCCGGTGTCCGGCGTCCTGATTCGGATGGCGCGGGGCACCGGTGACGAACCGCCGGTTACCGGCCTGGAGCTCGGCGAGCGCCTGTTCGGGAGTGGTCGGCGGCATCCATCCTCACCTCGTCCTCGCGCGAAAACGACCTGGTCAGCCGGCCGGCGACGGAGGCGGCCTCGGCACCAACCGTCACACGCAGTCCAAGGTACGTCAAGATTTACGTGATACGCATTTCATACGTTGAGCCGCCCTTGACGGCGGCGCCGGGGCTCGGTCCGGCCGTGCCGGCCGGGGCCGGGGCAGGACCGGGAGACGCGGGAAAGGGCCATACCATGACGACCATGGCGACGACACCAGGCGAGAACGGGAGCGGCCGGAACTGGACCTTCCTCACCAACCACGGGCACGTGCTGCTGGCCATCGCGCGCAACCCCACAGCGCGGTTGCGGGACGTGGCCGAGGAGGTGGGAGTGACCGAGCGGGCCGCCCAGGCGATCGTCGCCGACCTGGAAGCCGGCGGCTACCTCCACCGCACCCGGGTGGGCCGGCGCAACGAGTACACGATCAACCCGAGCGGGCACTTCCGGCACCCGGCCGAGGCCGACCAGCAGGTGGGCGCCCTGCTCGCCCTCTTCACCACCGACGCGGCCGCGGAGCCGGCGACCGAGAGCTGACCGCCGTCCCGCGGATGCCCGTCACCGCACGGACGGCGCGGCGACGGTAATCTCACCGCGTGCGCGACAGCTTGCGGCCGGACGGGACGACGGAGCACGTCCGTACCGGGCACCGGATCCGATCCGTCCTCTCCGGAGTGTCGGTGGCCGTCCTCCTCGGCGGCGCGCTGGCGATGCCCGCTCCCGCCGTGGCGGCCCCGAAGTGCGGCCCGCCCGGCGGCCCCGCCCCCACCGCGGCGCCCTGGGCGCTGAACCGGCTCGACCCGGCCGCGGCCTGGCGGGTCACCAAGGGACAGGGCATCACCGTCGCGGTCATCGACTCCGGCGTCTCCCCCGCCCACCCGCTGCTGCGCGGCCGGGTGCTCGCGGGCGAGGACTTCAACCAGCTCGCCAAGCTCAACGGCCAGTGCGACCTGGTTGGCCACGGCACCCTGATCGCCGGCATCATCGCCGGACGGGAGGGCACCGGCTCGCCGTACACCGGGATCGCGCCGGAGGCCCGGATCCTGCCGGTCCGCGTGCTCGCCGACAACCAGCGGGCCTTCGACGAGTCCATTCCGGCCGAGATCGGCAAGGCCATCCGGTGGGCGGTCGACCACGACGCCGACGTGATCAACCTGTCCCTGGTCACCCTGGACGACCCGGCGCTCAGGGCGGCCGTCGACTACGCCCTCGGCAAGGGCGTGATCCTGGTGGCCGCGGCCGGCAACCGGCAGGAGAACCAGCAGGACCAGCCGGCGTACCCGGCCGCGTACCCGGGGGTCATCGCGGTGGCCGGGGTGGACGAGAACGGCGGGCACGTCGGCAGTTCGGTCACCGGGGACTATGTGGACATCGCCGCCCCGGGGCTGAACATCGTGGGCCCCGCCCCGCAGGGCGCCGGCTACCGGGCCGAGCCGCAGGGCGGCACCAGCTTCGCCACCGCGTACGTCTCCGGGGCCGCCGCGCTGGTGCGGGCGGCGCACCCGGACATCACCCCGAAGGACGTCGCGTTCCGGCTCACCCGCACCGCCGACAACCCGCCGGACGGGCACAACGCACTGGTCGGGTACGGCGTGGTCAACCCCTACCGGGCCGTGACCAGCCTGCTGGGCACCCGCAGCGACCCGCCGCTGGGCGCGATGCCGGCACCGGCGCCGCACACCGATCCGCTGGCCTGGCAGCGCACCGTGGCGATCTGGGCGGCGGCGGTCGGCGCGCTGCTGGCCGGGGTCCTGCTGGCGCTGCGGCCGATCCTGGTCCGGGGCCGGCGGCGTGGCTGGCGCCCCGGCCGCCGGAGCGCCCCGCAGGACGCCTGACCGGGGCCGGCGCCGGGATCCGTGCCGGCGCCGAACCGGTCCGGCGGGATCCGGCCCGGAAAAGCACCACGGCCCCGACCCCGGCGCGAGCCGGAGCGGAGCCGCAGCGGTTCGGTCGGGTCAGCCCCAGACCTTGGAGTTGCTCATCTCGGTGGTCATGTAGTTCTCGCGCGCGATGCCCACCGCACCGCCGATCTCGTTCAGGACCTTGTTGATGTCCCGCACGGCGGCGTCCCACTGAGCCTGGTGCTGCTCGTAGGCGGCGCGGTCCTGACCCTCCCACTCGAGCTTGGTCAGCATCGAGCGAAGCGTGTCCAGCTTCTCGTCGATGGTCCGCGAGATGGCCTGCATCTGCTGGTTGCTGCTCTCGAGGACAGCGTAGTCAACCTTGATGCTCATCGATTCCTCCTCTGCCTGTCTTCGCGGATCACGGGTTGAGAGCAGAGTGGAACTTGTCCAGCATCTGCTGCTGCTCTTCGTCGTTGACCTGGTGCGTCGTGCCGGACTTGTCAAGCAGGTCGGCGATGTTGTCCATCGCTGTCAGCAGCTTGTTCGTGTCCTCGTTCCAACGCAGCATCAGGTTCTGGAAACCCGTGGACGCGCCGCCCTTCCAGGCCATGGCCAGGTCGTCGACGACATTCCACAGCTTCTTGAGCTCACCGTCGACGTCGCTGCGCGTGGACCGCACGTCACTCGCGGCGGTGTGCAGGCTCGCTGCACTGACCTCGAACGCCATGCTTCACACCCTTCCGTCATCTCTGTGGCGGCGGATCCGCCGCGCCCCTCCCCCGCGGCAAGGCGAACACACCCCACCGACGGACACTTCAATCGAACCGTAGCGGACGACGTCCAATCCGCGCAGCCCTGCATCACCATGGCGCACAACGCCGTCCGGCGATCACGACCGTACGACGTGGACGGTCACGGACGCCAGGGGCCACTCAGGACGGCCGCCCGTACGACCGGACGTGCATCGCCGCGCCGAAGACCAGCACGACGACCAGCAGCGCCACGAAAAGCCAGAGCACCGGCCTGTCGAGCGCCCGGTCGAGCACCACCGGGATCAAGGCGGCGACCCCGGTGAGCAACACCACCTCGCTGGCCCGCTTCGCCCACGCGGCGCGGGACAACTGGGCGACCAGCGCCAGCCCGATGAAGGCCGGCACGGTCACCAGGAAGTACACGAAGAGCACCAGCAGCACCCCGGGGCCCCTTCCCGTCACTGGTAGAACTTGGAGTCCTGCACCCAGTCGATCTTGATGTCCTTGATGTCCGGGTCCTGGCCGGTGGCCGCCCAGCCGGGCCGGGAGTCCGACACGAAGGCGAACCGGTCGTTGCCCTGGAAGCCGGCCATGACGGCCGAGAACACCGCGCTGATGTCGCCGAAGACCAGCGCCAGGATCGCCGCGCTCGCCACCATCCCGGCCACGCCGATCGCCTCGGCGATGGGCGCGGTCGGCGGGAACGCCTGGAGGACCACCGACGCGATCACCGCGATGAGGATCGGGATGAGCGCGTCGACGAGCGCGTTCACCGCGTCGTTGAAGGCGTCCCGGGCGGAGGTCAGGGTGTCCTTGTTGGCGTTGAACGCCTCGGCCAGCGAGTTGATCTCGGCCCCGAGCTTGCGGAGGAAGAGGTCGAACGCGTCCCGGTCGTCGAAGTCCCACTCGGTGTCCGACGGCGGGACCTGCTCCAGCGCCGCGCCGAACTGGTCGCCGCCGAGCAGCCGCGCCGCGTCGCCCCACTCCTTGATGGACTTGTTGACCTCGTCGTTGTCGAACGTCTCCAGGTAGGCGATGGCGGCGCCCAGCGCCCCGGCGAACACCAGCCACATCCAGTTGGCCCGGGCCGCCGGCAGCAGGCCGCGCACCGGGGCCGTCGCGGCGGCGACCGTGTGCGTGCCGGTCACCGTGCCGGCCGCGTTGGCGATCAGGATCTCCGACATCAGCTGCCCTCCCCGTCCACCCGGCCGGTCACTTGACCACCCAGGGCTGGTCCGACTTCTCCCAGTTCTTGGCGGTCTGCTCCAGCTGCTCGGCCGCCTTGTGCAGGTGCTCGATGCCCGTCTTGACGTTCTTCAGGTGACCGTCCACCGAGGCGTTGTGCGCCTGCACGGTCGCGCCGCCGAAGAGGGTCAGCGCGCCGTCCGGCAGCTTCACGCTCTCCAGCAGCGACTGCACGTTGCGCAGGTACTGGATCGGGCCGTCCGGAGCGTCGAGCTTCTGGCTCGCCTTGCGGATCGCGTCGACGTCGACCTTGTTCGCCACCGCGTCTCCTCCCTGGTCAGCGGCGCAGGCCGCGGGTCGGGTCGGTCAGGTCCACCCCGAACTGGCGGAACCAGTCCTCCGGGGTGAGGGTGCCCGCCTGCGCCTGGCGGACCAGGTCCGAGCCGCCGAGCATCTCGGTCATCAGCTCCTGCTGCCGTTCGGCGAAGGAGGCGTACGCCGCGTCGATGGCGGCCTGGAGCGACTCGGCCAGGGTGTAGCTGTCCAGCCGCATCGCCCGGGCGTTGATGTCGATGCCGCCGACCTTCATGTCGCCGTCGACGGTCACCCGGACCAGGCCGTCCGGGCTCTCTCCGGTCACGCGCAGTTCGGCGCGCTGCTGCTGGAACTCCGCCAGCCGGCGCTGCTGCTCCTGCGCCTGGCGCAGCAGGTTCTCCACGGCGCCGCCGGCGCCGCCGTAACCCCACGAGGTGCTCACGACTGTCCTCTCCTCACCACTGGCGGTCGGGCCGACGCTACCGGACCCGATCGTGGGCCGTCCGCCCCGTCACGCGGGCTCCGTCCAGGCCGTCTGGATGAGCTGCTGGCCGTCCCGGCGGCGGACCAGGGTGCCCCGGCCGGGCGGCTGCGGGCTCGGCCGCAGGTTGCCGAAGACCGCGCCCTCCTCGCGGCTGCCGGACATGAGCAGGCCCGGCGAGTCCAGCTCGCGCAGGCGTTGCAGCACCGGCTCGTAGAGGGCCCGGGCCACACCGCCCACCCGCCGGGTGATGATCAGGTGCAGGCCGATGTCCCGCGCCTGCGGCAGCAGCTCGTGCAGGGCGCTGAGCGGGTTGTTGCCGCCGGAGGCGACCAGGTCGTAGTCGTCCACCAGGATGTAGAGCTCCGGCCCCTTCCACCAGCTGCGGTCGCGCAGCTGCGCCGTGGTCACGTCCGGCCCGGGCAGCCGGTTCTGCAGGGCGCTGCGGATCGAGCCGAGGCCCTGACTGAAGACCTGGTTGGACGGCGCGTAGTCGAGCAGGTGGTCGCCCTCGACGGCGCCCAGCAGGCCGCGCCGGTAGTCGGCGATGACCAGCCGGGCCTCGGCCGGGGTGTACCGCTCGGCGATGCCCCGGGCGATCAGCCGCAGCAGGTTGGTCTTGCCGCACTCGGCGTCGCCGAACACGGTCAGGTGCGGCTCGGTCGTCAGGTCCAGGTAGACCGGGGCGAGCGCCGACTCGTTGACGCCGATCGGGATGCCCGGCGCCGAACGGTCGATCACCTTCGCCAGCTCGCCGACCGCCAGCCTGCGCGGCAGCAGCCGTACCTTCGGCGCCGGGCGGCCCGGCCAGTTGGCCGCCACGTGCCCGGCCAGGGCGACCGACGCCTCGGTCAGGTCCTCGATGTCGCGCTTGCCGTCGATCCGCGAGATGCCGGTGAGGAAGTGCAGCTTGTCGCGGGTCAGGCCGCGACCCGGCGCGCCGACCGGCACGTTCTGCGCGGCCCGCCGGTCGATCTCCGACTCGGCCGGGTCGCCGAGCCGCAGCTCCAGCTTGGTGCCGAGCAGGTCCCGCATGTTGATCCGGATCTCCGCCCACCGCACGGCCGTGATCACCACGTGTACGCCGAAACCGAGCCCGCGGTTGGCCAGGTTCGTGATCGTCTGCTCCAGCTCCTCGTACTCCTGGCGCAGCGTGTTCCAGCCGTCGACCACGAGGAAGACGTCACCGAACGGGTCGTCGGCGAACTCACCGGCCGCCCGGCGCCGCCGGTAGCTGGCCACCGAGTCGATGCCGTGCTGGGTGAACCGGTTCTCCCGCTCGTCGATGACGGCGACCACCTCGGCCACGGTCCGGCGGACCGCCTCGACGTCCCGCCGCCCGGCCACACCGGAGGTGTGCGGCAGCCCGTCCAGGCTGCGCAGCGCGCCACCGCCGAAGTCGAGGCAGAAGAACTGCACCTCGCGCGGGGTGTGGGTGAGCGCCAGCGAGGCCAGCATCGTGCGCAGCATGGTGCTCTTGCCGCTCAGCGAGGCGCCGACGATCACCACGTTGCCGCCGGCACCGGAGAGGTCGACCATCATGGGGTCGCGGCGCTGCTCGTACGGGCGGTCGACGATGCCCACCGGCACGGCGAGCCGGCCCCGCCCCGGCCAGTCCGCGGTGGTGAGGCCGAACGTCGGGTGCACCTTCAGCGGCGGCAGCAGCTCCGCCAGGCCTGACGGCTCGGCCAGCGGCGGCAGCCAGACCTGGTGCGCCGGGCGGCCCTGCCCCTTGAGGCGGTCGATCAGCACGTCCAGCATGGCCACGGCCTTGCCGTCGCCGCTCTGCTCCGGCTCGGGCGCGGTCTCGGCCGGGCTCGGCAGGGCCGGCGCCGGGACGTAGTCGATGCCGTACGGCACGATCCGGCGCTGGACCTGCGCCCGGACCGAGCGCTGCACCTGCCCCGGCGCCCGGTACGGGCCCG
This sequence comes from Micromonospora sp. A3M-1-15, assembly GCF_024213425.1. Classification (NCBI taxonomy): domain Bacteria; kingdom Bacillati; phylum Actinomycetota; class Actinomycetes; order Micromonosporales; family Micromonosporaceae; genus Micromonospora; species Micromonospora sp. A3M-1-15. Next base: position 1,912,268 of record NZ_JANAVK010000001.1, read on the forward strand.
AGACGTAGGCGGCGCGGAACCGGAGCATCGTGGCGGTGTCGGTCTTGAGGTAGCCGTGGCCGGGCGCGCTCGGCAGCTCGTACGCGTCCGGCACGCCGAGCACGATCCGGCTCTCCACCGCCGAGAAGGTCCGCAGGCCGATCCGGTACGACAGGTGGGTGTCGAGCCCTCGGAGTTTCCCCTCCTCCAGCCGCTGGCTCGCCAGCAGCAGGTGGACGCCGAGCGACCGGCCGAGCCGGCCGATCATCACGAAGAGGTCGATGAAGTCCGGCTTCGCGGCGAGCAGCTCGGAGAACTCGTCACAGATGATGAGCAGGCTGGGCATCGGCTCCAGCGGCTCGCCCGCGGCCCGGGCCTTCTCGTAGTCGTAGCGCGAGACGTAGTTGCCGGCCGCCCGCAGCACCTCCTGGCGGCGGTTCATCTCACCGGCGAGGGCGTCCCGCATGCGGTCGACGAGCGGCAGCTCGTCGGAGAGGTTGGTGATGACCGCGCTGGTGTGCGGCAACGCGTCCAGCGAGGCGAAGGTGGCGCCACCCTTGAAGTCGACCAGGACGAAGTTGAGCTCCTCGGACGAGTGGGTCACGGCCAGCGCCGCGACCACCGTACGCAGGAGTTCGCTCTTGCCGGAGCCGGTCGCGCCGATGACCAGGCCGTGCGGGCCCATGCCCTCGTGCGCGGACTCCTTGAAGTCCAGCTCCACCACGTTGCCGTCCGGCCCGACGCCGAGCGGGATGCGCAGCCGGTCCCGGTGGCTGCGCGGCCGCCAGGTCTGCTGGGTGTCCACGGTGGCGGCGTCGCCGACGCCGAGCAGATCCGGCAGCTCCATGCTGCGGGCCAGCGGCTCCTCGGTGCTGGCGCCCTGCTGCTGGGAGAGCCGGTAGGGGGCGATCTGCCGGGCCAGCCCCTCGGCCGCGGCCATGCTCAGCCGGTCCGGCCGGCCCAGCCGGGAGTTGGTCGTGCCGCGGACCAGGTCCAGTCCGCTGCCGTCGCCGGCGTCCAGGCAGAGCAGCCAGCGGCCGGCGTCGCGGGGCACCGCGCCGGAGAGGTCGATCACGGTGGCGCCCAGCAGGCCCGGCCCCATGAGCGCGCAGGTCGACGAGACCTCGCCGCCGTCGAGCACCACCACCACGTGCGGCGCGGTGGTGAGCGGCTTCGCCTCGGGGGCGAACCGGGGCCGGCCGCCCAGCTCGTTGGCGAGCGCCGCCTCCGCCTCGGCGAGGCTGGCGAAGACCATCCGGCGCGCGCCCGCCGCGTCCGTGCGCCCCGGGTGCTGGGCGTGCGGCAGCCACTTCACCCAGTCCCACACCGGCTGCCGGTCGGGCGCGGCCACCACGGCCACCAGAAGGTCGTCCGGGGCGTGGAAGGTGACGAGCTGGCCCAGCGCGGCCCGGGCCAGGTCGAGCACCGGCTCGCGGTCACCGCGCAACGCGACCCGGCTGAACGCGCGCAGCGACAGCGCGGTGGGCAGGTCCGGCACGCTGGAGTGGGCCCGGACGAACCGGCGCAGCGCGATGGCGCTCATCGGCTCCAGGTCCTCCACCGGCTTGGTCTCCGGCGGCACGATCTCCACGGCCAGCCGCTGCGGGCCGAGCGCGATCCGGGCCTCGCAGAAGTCGTCCTCGGTGATCCGCCGCTCCCAGAGGCGGCGCGAGGCGGCGACCGACCAGAGGGCGTCCGGCTCCGGGTGCCGCCAGGTCATCGCGGCGCGCTGCTGCTCGGCGGCCCGCCGGGTGCGCTTGCGCATCTGGGTCAGGTAGCGCATGTAGTCGCGCCGCTGGGCGTTCAGCTCGGCCTTGTCGTTGCCGCCGTTGCCGAGCGTGCCGACCGCCATGCCCAGCATGGACACGCCGAACAGGCCGCCGGCCACGTACGTCATCATGCCGCCGCCGCGACCCGCGTAGAGGAAGGCCATCGCGCCGACGCCGCAGAGCATCGGCAGGATCATCAGCACCTGACCCATGCCCTTGGCCTGCGGCTCCGGCAGTTCGGGAGGGGACTCCAGCAGCACCTCCCCGCGCGGAAGCGCGGGTCCCGGTTGACGCGGAAGCCGGCGGAACACCACCGTGCTCAACCTTGTCTCCTCCCCAGAGGCGGCCCTGCTCGTGGTCGGCCGACGCACCCGAGTCGTCGGGTGGGCAACCTGTGCGACCGCCATCGTAGGTAATCTCCCGGAGGCGCCGTGGACCCACGGGGGCGGCGCCGACGGCCGGGTGGATCGTAGGCGAGCACGAGGAGGCCACTGTGGCGACGAAGACGGCGACCGGCGGGCTGAGCCGGATCACCATCGTGGCGCCGCGGACCAGGATGGATCTGGCGTTGCCGTCCGACGTGCCGCTGGCCGACCTGTTGCCGACGCTGCTGCGCTACGCCGGCGAGGACCTCGCCGACGAGGGCGTGCGGCACGGCGGCTGGAGCCTGTCCCGGCTGGGCGGGCAGCCGCTCGACGGCGGCCGCACCGCCGCGCAGCTCGGCGTCCGCGACGGCGAGGTGCTGTACTTCAACCCGCGCGCCGCCGCTGCGCCCGAGATCGTCTTCGACGACGTGGTGGACGCGGTGGCCACGGCGACCAACCAGCGGGCCGGCGCCTGGCAGGTCGGCACCACGCGGGCCTTCTCGGTGCTGTTCGCCGGGGCGGCGCTGGCGGCCGGCGGGGCGGCCGTGCTGCTCGCCGGGCCGCCGCAGCTGCCCGGCGCGCTCGCCGCGCTGGTGGTCGCGGTCGCGCTGCTGGTCAGCGCCGCGGTGCTCTCCCGGGCGGTCGGCGACAGCCGGACCGGCGCGGTGCTCGCCATGGGTGGCCTCGGCTACGCCGCGATCGGCGGCCTGCTGGTGCTCGCCGGGGATCGGCGGCTCACCGAGCTGGCCAGCCCGCACGTGCTGCTGGCGGCGACCGCGGTGGTGCTCTTCGGCGCGGTCGCCGCGCTGGCCGTCGGGGACCGGCTGCCGCTCTTCCTCGGCGCCGTCGGGGTGGGCGTGGCGGTCGGTTTCGGCGCGGCGCTCTGCCTGGCCTTCGGCATCGGCGCGGCGGCCGCCGCGGCGGTGGTGGCGACCGTGGCGTTCGGCGCGCTGCCGGCGCTGCCGATGATCTCCTACCGGCTGGCCCGGCTGCCGGTGCCGTCGATCCCGACCGGCCCGGACGACCTGAAGAGCGACACCGAGTCGGTGGACGGGCCGCGGGTGCTGCGCAACAGCGAGCGTGCCGACGCGTTCCTCACCGGTCTGCTGTGGACGGTGTCGGTGCTGGTGCTCGGCGGCGAGCTGGTGCTCGCCGACAACGGCCGGCTGCCGGCGGTGCTGCTCTGCCTGGTGCTGGCCCTGCTGGCGCTGCTGCGGGCCCGCCCGTTCCTCGGCCGCGGCCAGCGCACGCCGGTGCTCCTGGCCGGCACGGTGGGCCTCGGGCTGGCCGCCGCGGCCACCTTCGGCGCCGGCTCGCTCGCGGTGCGGCTCGGGCTGATCCTGGGCGGCCTGCTTGTGGTGACCGTGATCAGCCTGATCTACGGGCTCACCGTGGCGGGCAAGCGGATCTCGCCGGTCTGGGGCCGCACCCTGGACATCGTCGAGATCCTGCTGATCGTCGCCCTGGTGCCGCTGGCCGTCTGGGTCTGCGGCCTCTACGGCTGGATCGTCAACCTTCGACCGTGACCGTGCCCATGGCGGTGCCCACCGGCGCGGTGGCGTAGACGCCCGGGCCGTGCTGGCCGTCCAGCGGGCGGGCCGGCACGCCGGAGCGGCGGGCCACGTCCCGGACCACCTTCACGAGCGCCTCGGCGTGGCCGTCCATGGCCGCCACGCGCAGCAGCGGCGGAAGCTGCCGGCCGCCGGGGAGCACGACCGCCGCGACCGTGTGCGACGGGGCGGAGGTGGCGGTCACGGCGTCCACCAGCGCGCCCAGCGAGCCGTTGGGTCGGACCCGCAGCGCCAGGCACCGCTGCGTCCAACCACCGCCGCGCAGACCGGTCCAGCTCTCCACGGGGGACTCCGGGGCCAGGTCGAGGCCGGCGCCGGAGACCACCGCGGCGTGCAACTCCTCCCGGCCGAGCACCCGGTGGCCGAGGCCGGCGGCGTTGAGGGCCTTGCCGAGCCGGCCGACGCCGGCCGCCACCGTGCGGTGCACGCCGCGCAGGCCGCCGCCCCGGCTGACCGTCTCGGCGCGGGCGTCGGCGACCGACAGCCGCAGCGCCACCCAGACCGTGCGGTGCGCCGCCGGGGGCGCGCCGGGCGCCGGGTACCAGACCAGGGTGTGCGAGACGACCTGGGTCTGGGTGACCGGCCCGGTGAAGTCGGCGAGCACCGCGAGCGCCCGGTCGACCACGGCCGCCTCGATCGACCCGGCCTGCGTGCCGGGGCGGCCGGTCAATGCGACCGCGGCGAACCAGCCCCGGTCGTCCTGGCCGACGCCGAGGCGGGTGCCGCGCTCGGTCAGCTCGACGACGGACAGCTCCGGGGCGAGGGCGGCCAGCCGCGGGTCACCGGCCGGGGCCGCGCCCCGGGCCCGGCCCCGGCGGCGGCGCAGCCGGCGGCGGAGCATCAGGTCCTCGTACCACCAGCGACCGCCGCGGCGGGCGAATGCGGCCACCACGGCCAGCAGCGCCAGCCCGGCGACGGTGGCGAGCAGCCAGGTCGGTCCGCCGGAGGCGAACCAGACGGCGAGCGCGGCGCACTCCAGCACCACGAGCTGGCCGACGACCAGCGGGCCGAGCCGGCCGCGCCGGCGCTTGTCGGCCGGGGTGACCGGCCGGTCCGCCGGCACGGCGGGGGCGGTGGCCGTACGACCGGGTGGCGCCTGGACCTGGGTCATCGGTGAGCGTCCCTTCTGGACATCCTGGGCATCCGCCGGTGCGGTGCGTCGCCGGGGGGCGGGCGGGGGTCCCGGTGAACCGTCGACGGCCCCTTATCGTAGGGAAGCCCGCGGCGGAGTTCGGACCTGATCGTCGCGGACCCACCCCTGCCGGAGGTTAGTCATGCGGACCCGCCGCGATCAGGTGCAGGCGTACCGCTTCGTCACCCGCCGGATCGTCTCGGCGCTGCTCTCCGGCGACCCGGAGACCAACGACCTGCCGATGCGGCGCCTCGGCATGGCGGTGTTCGGCAGCGTCATCGCCGCCGCCGTCGTGCTGGGCGGCGCGGGCGCGTACGGGCAGTTCACCAGCAACTCCGCCCCGCTGGAGCCGAACACGCTGGTGATCGAGCGGGAGACCGGCGCCACCTACGTCTTCGGCGACGACAAGGTGCTGCACCCGACGCTCAACTACGCCTCGGCGCGGCTCATCCTCAACGACGCCGGCGCGCCGGTCCGCACCATGTCGCAGGCCTCGATCAAGGACCGGCCGCGGGGCCGGGCGGTGGGCATCGTGGGCGCCCCGGACGACCTGCCGGACCGGAAGTCCCTGGTCGGCCTCCCCTGGTCGGTGTGTGACGTGCCGGACCCGAACGACCCGCAGCGCTCCACCACCCGCCTGGTGATCGACCGGCCGCTGCCCGGCGGCGCCCCGCTCACCGACCGGGCGGTCCTGGTCAAGGTGAACGACGCGCGCTACCTGCTCACCGGCGGCTCCCGGCTGCGGGTGGTCGGTGACGAGCAGGCGCTGGTGGCGCTGAAGATGGCCGGCGCGGCCACCCTCACGGTCGGGCAGCAGCTGCTCAACGCGGTGCCGGTCGGCCCGGCGCTGCGCAAGCCGACCATCGACGGGGAGGGCGGCCCGAGCGGGCTGACCGTGGGCGACCGCCCGGCCCGGGTCGGTCAGGTCTACCGGGCCGCCGGCCAGTACTACGTGCTGGCCAAGCAGGGCCTGGTGGCGATCGGGGAGGTCACCGCGCTGCTGCTGCTGGGCGGCGGCGGCCAGGTCACCGACATCACGCCGGACCAGGCCGGCCAGCTCCTCACCGACCAGCGGCTGGAGGCGGAGGGGCTGCCGGTCCGGCTGCCCACCCTGCACGAGGTCCGCGCGGGGCGGACGGTGCTCTGCGCCACGTACCGCTCCGGTCCGGCCGGCCAGCCGACCACCACGCTGGAGGTCTTCGACCAGCCGCCGGCCGAGCTGACCGCGGCGACCGCGGTGCCCGCGCGGCAGAGCACCCGGGACGCGGTCCGGACCGCCGAGAGTGTGCTGCTGCCCGGCGGCAAGGGCGTGCTGGTGCAGGCCACCGCCGGGGAGACCGGCAAGCCGGCGGCCGGCTCCACGGTCTACCTGATCACCGCCCAGGGGGTCCGTTACCCGCTCGGCACCGCCTCGGGCGACGCGAAGAGCGCCCTCGGCTACGGCGACGTGACCCCGCTCGCGGTGCCCGCGTCCCTGCTGGCGCTGGTGCCGACCGGTCCGACCCTGGAGCGCGAGGACGCGATGACCCACTTCGATCCGGGCGCCACGCCCGGCGGCGGCGCGACGGCCGGTCCGGGCGACGACGCGGCCCCCGCCCAGGGCGGGTGACCAGCGTCGCGACGGTCCGAAGTGGAAGGAACCCGATGACGGGTCGCCCCGGTTGGCCCGGGTCGACTAACCTGAACGTGGCCAACGGTTAGCGACGATGACTACGGGGATGCAGCCATGACCGGGCGCACGACAGTAGACGTACTGTCCTTGGAGGACTTTCACCAGCGGCTCGAGCGCAGGCTGAGCGAGGCCGAGTCGGTGTTGAAGAAGCTCAACACCGAGATGCAGTGCCGGCCGCCGGCGCTCGGCACGTTCACCGACGCCAACGACAACGCGCGTCGCTACTCCGAGACGCACCAGAGCTACGTCAACCACGTCGAGCGGTTGCGCCGGGCGATCGTCGCCGCCCAGAAGGCCACCAAGACGATCATGACGAACTACAAGACCGCCGAGGCACGCAACGCCGCCGCCGCGGCCGACATCGCCGCCGCCCTCTCCGGGCTGACCGAGGCGATGAAGCCGAAGGGAGAGGATCCGCGTGTCTGAATACACCCAGCGCTACGAGCACGTCAGCCACAAGGAGCTCTACCAGGGCGTCAACGCCGGTGACCCGAAGCAGATCGACGGGCTCAGCGCCCAGTGGACCTCGCTCAAGGGCACCCTCGACGACCTCGGCCGGGACCTGACCGCCGACCTCGACGCGCTGCTGAAGACGTGGACGGGCGACGCCGCCCGGGAGTTCCACCGCCGGCTCAACCTGGTCGCCGACTACTCCGGCAACCTGGCCGAGGGCATGACGGGCATCCGACAGGGGCTCGACATGATGGCCAGCGAGCTGCGCACCGCCCAGGCGAAGGCGGAGAGCCCCGAGGAGACCGACGACAACGACAAGATGCTCTCCAACGCCGGGAAGGGCTTCCTGGTCGGCGGCCTGCCCGGCGCGCTGGTCGGCGGCATCGTCGGCCACGAGCAGGACAAGGCCGAGCAGGAGAAGGCGCACCAGCGGATGGTGCAGGTCGTCGCCAAGCTGGCCGAGGGCTACGACTTCTCGGCGTACGGCCGGATCGTCGTGCCGGAGCCGGCGAACACGGAACTCCCGGGCCACAGCGACCCGACCGACCCGACGCTGCGCAACGGCCCGTCGGTGAGCACGCCGTCGGCCGGGCCGGGCGTCGGCAGCTTCGGTCCGGCGGCGAACGGCACCGCGACCACCTCGGGCGTGCACCACACCGCCCCGGGCAGCGGCACGGTGGGCGGCGGCACGACGGGCGGCGGCACCGGCGGCCAGCCCGGCACGGGCACCCCGGGCAGCATCGGTTCGGTCGGCACCGTCGACCCGACCGGCACCTCTCTGGCGGGCGCCGGTCCGCTGACCGTTCCCGGTCCGACGACGGGCCTGGCGGGCCCCGGGCTCGGCGGCGCCAACCCGACCCTGCCGGCCGGTGGGGGCGGCGGCTCGCTCTACGGCATGCCGGGTGTGCTCGGCACCGGGTCGCTGGCCGGCTCGGCCGGCGGCTCGGCCGGCTCCGGCCGGGTGGGCGGCATCGGCGCCGAGAGCCGCTCGGCCGCCGGCACCGGCCGCCTCGCCTCCGGGCGGGGCGTGACCGTCGAGACGGAGGGCCGCTCCACCGGCAAGGGCAGCGCCACCGGGCGGCCCGCCATGGCCGGCCGCAACGGCGTGCTGGGCGCCCGCGGCGACGAGGACGACGACGCCGAGGGCCGGCTGACCTGGCTGACCGAGGACGAGATGGTCTGGACCGACGGCGAGGCGGCCCCGCCGCCGGTACTCGGCGGCAACTGACCGCAGGCTGACGACGGCGCGGCGTCCCCCACCGGGGCGCCGCGCCGTTCACGTCCGGCGGAGCCGCGCCGTTCACGTCCGGCGGAGCCGCGCCGTTTGCGTCCGGCTGAGCGCCGCCCGTCCGCCGGAGAGGCTCCGTCCACTCCGAATGGTGGGGCGGGTCACGTCGACCGGGAAGATCGTCGAGCTGCACGATGCGGACCTGACCGATAGGTTGAAACGGTGCTGCCCGTAGCGTTCGCCTCGTCCCTCTGGACGGCCACGCTGCGCAGGATCGCTCGCACGGCGGTGACCGCCCTGGCGCTCATCGCCGGCCTCACCGGCCCGGCCGCCATCATGGCCGCCGACCACCACCCGGACGCGACGGCCCGCCCGGCCGTCGACCTCCGGATCGACGCGCTCTCCGCCGTCGACCTCCAGACCCATGCGCCCTCCGCCGTCGACGTCCGGATCGACGCGTCTGCCGCCGTCGACCTCGGCCCGGCCGGCCGCCGGGTCGCGGAGGCGTCCGGCGTCCGGCCCGCCGTCGCGCCGACCGCGGACTCGCCCGTCCGGCACCCGCTCACCGCGCCGGCTCCGGCCGGGCCGCCGCGCCGCACCACGGCGGACGCCGCCGCACCGGTCACGGGTCCGGACGTCGTGGTCGCCGCCGACCCCGGCCGGGCCGCCAACGCCCGCCGCGGCCCACCGCGCGCCTGACGGCGCCGACCCTCCTCGGGTACGCCCCGGCGCCGCTCGACCGCGCCCGCCGCGTGTCCCCGTCGCGTGCCGCCGCGACCGTCCGCCCGCCGACCGGGCCCCCGACCGTTTGACTCCGACCGTTCCACTACGAGGTGCTGGTGATGCAGACCGTCTTCTCCACCGTCCTGCCGGACGTTCCCCGGGCCGCCGTGATCTGGCTGGCCCTGCTCGCCGTGGCGGCGATCGTGGTCGCCGCCCTGATCGTCCGCCCGACCCGGTTCCGGTCGGTGTTCGGCGACCGGATCAGCGAGGCCGCCCGGCCGAGCAGCATCGACCTGGCCGAGCAGGCCCGGGAGGAGGCCCGCGAGCGGGCCCGGTACGCGCAGGAGGTGGCGGTGGCCGCGTCCCGGGCGGCGGCGACCGCCGAGCGGCGCCGGACCGAGTGGCTGGCCGCGCAGGAGGAGGTCGAGGAGGCGTGGCGGGCGTACGAGGCGGCGGAGGAGGACGTCCGCCGGCTGGCCGCCGCCGCGGCGCTGCCCCTGCCCCGGACCGCCCGGACCCCCGCCGAGTACGTGGACCGGGAGCGCTGGCTGCACCGGGCGGCGCTGGACGCCCAGTGGCGCAAGGAGATCACCGTGCGGCAGCTCAGCGACATCCTCGGCCACCGGGGCTGGGATCCGAGCCGGCACCCGGTGGAGCAGGAGCTGCTGCTGCGCCGGCTGGTCCGGGACAACCTCCGGGCCCGGCAGCAGGCCGCCCTGGAGCGGGAGCAGGCCGCCTGGCGGGCCGCCGAGCTGGCCGCCGCCGCCGCGCGGAGCCTGCGCGACGAGGCGTACGCGGCGACCCGGCCGGCGGCCGCGCCGCGGTCGTCGCTGTCCATCGTCGACCTGACCGGTCCGGAGGCCACCCGGGAGCTGCCGACGCCCAGCCGGGCCGCCGAGGCCACCCGGGAGCTGACCCCGGTGGCCCGGGGGCGGGCGGCGGTGCCGGCGTACTGACGCCGCGGGCGGAACTGGCCCGGCTCGGTTAGCGTGACGTCGTGTCCCGTGAAGCGTGGGTGCTTGTCGTGCTCGCCGCCGTCGCCGCGCTGGCGACGCTGGTCGGGGCGGTGCTGCTCGCCGTCCGGGTGGTCCGCACCCGCCGCATGCTGGGCGCGCTCGGGGTGGGCGGCAAGGTCGCCTTCTACGGCGCGCTGATCTACACGATCCTGCCGGTGGACGTGCTCCCCGACCCGATCTACCTGGACGACATGGGCGTGCTGGCCGGCGCGTTGATCTATCTGGGCCGGCTGGCCGCGAAGCACCGGGCCGCGCAGCAAGGGCTGCCCGACCGGTCGGACTCCCCGCCGGGCCCGGGCCGGTCGCGCCGACCCGTGTCATGATCGGCGCGGGGCCGGCGGTCGGCCCGGACCAGGGCACCGAGGACGGAACATGGCGGGCGACCACCGGCTGGATCCACACGACGAGCGGGTCGCCCGGTTCTTCCGGGACCGGCACCTCGCCACGCTGACCACCCTGCGCACGGACGGTACCCCGCACGTCGTGCCGGTGGGGGTCACCTTCGACGCCGGCGCCGGGCTGGCCCGCGTGATCACCTCCGGCACCTCGGCCAAGGCCCGGCACGTCGCCGCGGCCGGCGCGGCGGGCACGCCCGTGGCGGTCTGCCACGTCGACGGCCGCTGGTGGCTGACCGTGGAGGGCCGGGCGGTGCTGCGCCGCGACCCGGAGTCGGTGGCTGAGGCCGAGCGGCGGTACGCCGAGCGGTACCGCACCCCACGGCCGAACCCGCAGCGGGTGGTCATCGAGATCGCCGTGACCCGTCTGCTCGGCAGTCTTCCCACCGGCACCGCCTGACCCGTCCGTCACCGCGCCGACGACCCGCTCGCGCCGGATGTCCGGTTAAACCGTGACGGCCGCCACCTGCGGAAATCGGGGCCCGCACCGGGCCGTTGCACCTCCCGTACGAGCGATCTGAGCGAGCGGGCGGCAGGCCCGCCGCCCCCGGTGCGCGAGTGGGACCGACGTCCCACGAGAGCACGCCGAGCGCCACTCCCGGTGCCACGTCTCCGCACCCCGGAGACGTCAACCCCCGAATGGAGCCTCGCCATGAACTCGATCCTCCGTAAGAGCATGCTGTCCGTCGCCGGCCTGTGCGTGTCCGGCGGCGTCGTCGCCGGCCCGGCCGTGGCGGCGCACGCCGCACCGGCGCAGGCCGGTCCGAAGGCCCTGTCGACCGCGGCCAAGGGCGTGGCCAAGGGCAAGGGCGAACGCAGCGCCGGCTACGAGTACGAGGCGCAGCCGAACTTCTTCTACTGTGGCCCGGCCTCGACCCGGATCGCCCTGTCGGCCGAGGGCAAGGAGGTCAGCCAGGACGAGCTGGCCGCCAAGCTGGGCACCACCGAGAACGGCACCGACTCGGCCCTCGACATCACCCGGGTGCTCAACGAGTACACCGGTGGGAAGTACAAGACCACCGAGATCCGGGACGACGTGGCCACCAAGGAGCAGGTCGAGCGCCTGCGGGCGGACGTCAGGGCCGCCGTGGACCAGGGCCGGCCGGTCGTGGCCAACATCCTGGGCGGCGCGCTGGACATCGACGGTGTCGAGCACAGCTACCCCGGCCACTACCTGACCGTGGTGGAGTACAAGGACGACGGCAACACGGTGCTGATCGCCGACCCGGCCAGCCCGAACGAGCCGACGTACTGGATGGACGTGACCGAGCTGGCCAACTGGATCGCCGGCCGCGGTTACAGCTCCTGACCGAGCGCACAGGGCCGGTCTCCCCCGGGTGGGGAGGCCGGCCCTTTCGGCGTCCGCCCGGTCACCGGCCTCGCTAGAGTCTGGACCGTGCCACGACCGGTGATCTTCGACCTGTTCCACACCCTGGTGCCCGGCGGCGACCCCGAGCGGGACCGGATCGTCGGCGAGATGGCGCTGATGGTCGGGGTCGAGCCGGCCGCGCTGGTCGACTCGTACCACGCGACCTGGCGGGACCGGATGACCGGCTGGGACACCGCGGAGACGGTACGCATCCTGGCCGGGCGGCTCGGCGGCACGCCCACCGAGGAGCAGGTGGCTCGGGCCGCCGCGCACCGGCGGGAGCTGGCCCGGCGGCTGTTGTCGCGTGTCCCGCCGGAAACCGTCGCGGTGCTGGACGCGCTGCGCGCCGACGGCCACCCGATCGGGCTGGTCAGCAACGCCACCGCGGAGACCGCCGAGGCGTGGCCCTCGACCGACCTGGCCCGCCGGTTCGACGTCGCGGTCTTCTCCAGCGACGTGGGCCTGGCCAAGCCCGACCCGGCGATCTACCGGCTGGCGGCGGAGCGTCTCGGCGTCACGCCGACCGACTGCGTCTTCGTGGGCGACGGCGCGGACGGCGAGCTGGCCGGAGCGGCGGCGGTCGGCATGACCGTGGTCCGGACCACCGAGCACAACGACAGCGACCCCGCCTGGGTCGGCCGCGCGCTGACCGCCCTCGGCGAGCTGCCCGCCCTGTTGCGGGAGCCGATCAGCGGCTGAGCACCTGTGGGAGGCGACGGAAATCCGGCTGGTTCGATCGACCGGACGAGGGTAGTGGGCCAGGCAAGCCGTTCCGCAACCCACCGGTAAGGGGCTACTCAGATGACCGACGTACAGACGGAACGGGACGTCGTCGACGTCCTGATGACGGACCACCGCGAGGTCGAGGCGATCTTCGTCGAGCTGGAGAGCCGGCAGGGCACCCCGGAGCACCGGCGGCAGCTCGCCGACGTGGTGATCGCCGAGCTGGTCCGGCACTCCGTGGCCGAGGAGGCCCATGTCTACCCGGCCGCCCGAAAGGCCCTTCCCGACGGCGACCAGCTCGCCGAGCACGAGATCTCCGAGCACGCCGACGCCGAGCGGACCATGAAGGAGCTGGAGTCGCTCGACCCCTCCGAGCCGCGCTTCGACGAGCTGCTGGCCAAGCTGACCGCGACCATCCGGCACCACGTGCAGGACGAGGAGAACGACCTCTTCCCCCGGCTCCGCGCGGCCTGCGCCCGCGAGGAGCTGGTCGAGCTGGCCGGCAAGGTGGAGGCGGCGAAGAAGTCGGCGCCGACCCGGCCGCACCCGGCCGCCCCGGACCACCCGCCGGCGAACAAGCTGCTCGCCCCGGGCACCGGCCTGGTCGACCGGATGCGCGACGCGCTGAGCGGCCGGCCCACCTCGATGCGGGAGTTGCGCGAGAAGTCCTGACCACCGATCGCGGCGGCCACGCTCCCGGCACGGGGGCGTGGCCGCCGTCGCGTGTCAGGGGGTCTGCGGGTACGGGTCGAGCGGGCGCTCGAAGAAACTCTCCAGCACCACCACGGTCTGCGTGCCGGTGACGCCCTCGACCTGGAACAGCCGGCGCAGGCTGGCCTGGAGCTGTTCGGGCGTGCCGACGCGGATCTTCACGAGCAGCGAGGCGGGGCCGGCGATGACGTGTGCCTCCTCCACCTCGGGCAGCGCGGCGAGCGCCTCCCGGGTGGGGTGGTCGCCCATCCAGGCGTTCGCCTCCACCAGCACGAACGCGAGCACGCCCCGGCCGACCGCGGCCGGGTCGACGTCCACCGTGGTCCGCCGGACCACCCCCTGCTCGCGCAGCTTTCGCACCCGTTCGTGTACCGCTCCCGTGGAGAGGCCGACCTGCCCGGCCAACGCCGCGTACGACTGGGTGGCGTCGTGTTGCAGCGCCGCCAGCAGCTTCCGGTCGACGTCGTCCACGACCGCACCCCCGTTCAGTGTCCCACCTCATGGCTGATTCTGGTTCGGTCATGTTAGCTTCTTGCCGAACGTCAGTCACGGGTGGAGGCGGTCGGCATGGATCGGTTCAGGACGCGTTTCGAGGTGCGGGACGAGCGGTTCCGCCGGGTCAACGGCGACGAGTGGACGGAGTGCCTCTGGACCGGGGGCCGCTGGCTGGAGGGCCCGGCCTGGTTCTCCGCCGGGCGCTACCTGGTCTTCAGCGACATCCCCAACGACCGGCTGCTGCGCTGGGACGAGACCACCGGCGGGGTCGGGGTGTTCCGCCAGCCGGCCGGCTACGCCAACGGGCACACAGTCGACCGACGGGGGCGGCTCGTGAGCTGCGAGCAGGGCCGGCGGCGGGTCACCCGGACCGAGGCGGACGGCACCGACACGGTGCTCGCCGAGCGCTGGCGCGGTAAGCGGCTGAACAGCCCGAACGACGTGGTCGAGCACTCCGACGGCTCGATCTGGTTCACCGACCCGAGCTACGGCATCGACAGCGACTACGAGGGCCACCGGGCCGAGAGCGAGATCGGCGGCAACCACGTCTACCGGGTCGACCCGCACGACGGCGAGGTACGACGCGTCGCCGACGACTTCGGGCAGCCGAACGGGCTGGCGTTCAGCCCCGACGAGTCGCTGCTCTACGTGGTCGACACCCGGGCGAAGCACCTGCGCCGGTTCGCCGTCACCGAGGGCGGCGCTCTGCGCGGCGGCGAGGTCTTCGCCACGTGCGACGCCGGCTCCTTCGACGGCGCACGCCTCGACGACGCCGGCCGGGTCTGGGTGGCCGCGCACGACGGGCTGCACTGCTTCGACCCGGACGGCACGCTGCTCGGCAAGCTGCACCTGCCGGAGGTGGTCGCCAACTTCACCTTCGGCGGCCCGAAGCGCAACCAGCTCTACATCTGCGCCTCCAGCTCGCTGTTCAGCCTGCGGGTCAACGTGAACGGGGCCCGCTATCCCGGCTGGTGACCGGTCAGCCCTCCGGGGCGATCCGCCGGAGGTTGTCCAGGTCGGACACGACGATCGCCTCCAGCGGGCAGGACTCGGCCGCGTCCAGCACCGACTCGTCGGCGGCGATCCGCTCGGCCACCGGCCGGGACAGCCCGTCGACAAGCACGAAGTGCTCGGGCGCCACACCGGCGCAGATCCCGGAGCCGATGCACCGGGTCGGGTCGACGTGCAGCCGCCACTCCGTTCCCCCGCTCACGCTTCCTCCCCCGCTCCGGCCCGGTTCACCAGGTCACCGGCATCGCCACCAGGCCCCGCACCAGCAGGCCGCTCTTCCAGGTCAGCTCCTCCACCGGCACCGCGAGCCGGAGCCCCGGCGCCCGGTCGAGCAGGGTCTCCAGCACCACCCGCAGCTCCATCCGGGCCAGCTGCGCGCCGACGCAGTGGTGCACGCCGTGCCCGAAGCCGAGGTGCGGGTTGACCGTCCGGGTCAGGTCGAGCCGGTCGGCGTCGGTGAAGACGGCGTCGTCCCGGTTGGCCGCCGCTATGTTGACCACCACGGGCTCGCCGGCCCGGACCAGCACCCCGCCCAGCTCGACGTCCTCGGTGGCGTAGCGGGGGAAGGCGGCCGTCGCGCCGAGCGGGATGAACCGCATCAGCTCCTCGACGGCGACCGGCACCAGCTCGGGCCGCTCCCGCAGGGTGTCCCAGGCACCGGGGGTGGTGAGCAGGACGTACACCATGTTGGGGATCTGGGTCACGGTGGTCTCGTGGCCGGCGGCGAGCAGCCCGGCGGCGAGGGTGACCATCTCCTCCTCGGTGAGCCGGTCGGCGTGCTCGTCGCGCGCCCGGACCATCGCGCTGAGCAGGTCGTCGGCGGGTTCGACCCGGCGCTGGGCGACCAGCCCGCCCATGTAGGCAAGCAGGTTGTCGAGGTAGTCCTGGGCGAGACCCGGCTCCAGCGAGGTGGTCGACACGATCGCCTCCGACCAGGTGTGGAACCGGTCCTGGTCGGACACCGGCACGCCGAGCAGGTCGCAGATCACGCGGATGGGCAGTGGAGTGGCCAGGTGCGCCACCAGGTCGGCGGGCGGCCCGGCGGCGAGCAGCCCGTCGACCAGTTCGTCGGCCACCGCCCGGGTACGCGGCCGCAGCTCCTCGACCCGCCGCGCGGTGAACGCCTTCGCCACCAGCCGGCGCAGCCGGGTGTGCTCCGGCGGGTCCATCGAGAGGATGCCGGTCTCCTGCTGGCGCGGGGTGTTCCGGGGTTCGTCGCGGCCGACCGACGCGGCCCGGCTGAACCGGGGGTCGCCGAGCACCGTCTTCACGTCGGCGTGCCGGGTGGCCAGCCAGGCGGGCTCGCCGTAGGGCAGTTGGACCCGGACCAGTGGCTGCTCGCGCAGCTCGGCGTAGCGGGCGTCCAGATCGAGCCGGACAGGGGCGTTGAACGGGTAGCGCTGCGGGATGGTCGCCTGGGAAGTGTCGGTCACCGGCTGGCTCGCTCTCGTCCACGGCACCGCGGGCGGTGCGGGTCGACTCCGCACGACTCGACGCTGAGTCATGCCCCGACTGCGGATGGTAGCGAGATCGGTCGATGGAGACCAGAGGATTGTTCCGGGTCCGACACGACGATCCCGGGCCGCCCCATGCGGGAGGGCCCGGGATCGCGAGCTGCGGTCAGCGTCCGGTGTCGCCCTGACCGGTCCGCTGCTGCGCCATGTCGACGCCCTTGTCGATCTGCTGGTCGTACTTGCCCTGGGTGCGTTTGTCGGCCATGTCGCCGCCCTTTTCGATGCCCTGGTCGACCTGCTTGTCATGCTTGTCGGCCATGTCCTTGGCCTTGTCCATGAAGTCGCTCATGTCGGTGCTCCCTTCGATACCGTGAATGCCTTCCCTGGGGCGGGAGGCACAAACGCGCCGCGCCCAGAGATCGACCGGGTGTCGGATTCCCGCGCGACGGGTACCGAACGGCCACGATCGAGGAGGCGACGTGGACGAGGACGCTGAAACGCCCGAGCCGGCACAGCGAAGCCGGGCGGCGGGACCGCGACAGACGTGGGCCGGGCTGCCCTGGCCGGTACGGACGGCGGTCACCTGGAGCGCGTGCCTCGTGGTGGTCATCGCCGCGCTCTGGCTGCTCGGGAAGATCGCGGTGCTGCTGGCGCCGCTGGCCGTGGCGCTGGCCGGCACGCTCTTCCTCGCCGCGCTGCTCGACCCGGTGCTGCTGCGGCTGCGCCGGCTCCGGGTGCCGGCGGCACTGGCCGCCCTGCTCAGCATCCTGTTGCTGCTCGGCGTCCTGGTCGGCGTCGGGGCGCTGGTGTGGAACCTGACGGCGAGCCAGTTCGGCGAGCTGAGCCAGCAGCTCGACCAGGGCCTGGAGCGCAGCCGGGACTTCGTCACCTCCAGCCTGCCGGTCACCGACGAACAGCTCGACCGGCTGGTCGAGCAGATCCGGAACGGGCTGAGCGGCAGCGCCCCCGACCCGGTCGCCGGGGCGCGGACGGCCGCCGAGGTCGCCGGTTCGATCCTGCTCGGCCTGGTGCTGCTCTTCTTCCTGCTCAAGGACGGCCGGTCGATGTGGCACTGGGTGCTGCGCCGGATGACCGGGCCGCGCCGCGACCTGACCGCCGAGGCGGGCCGGGCCGGCTGGCGCACGCTCGGCGCGTACAGCCGGGGCACGATGATCATCGCGGCGATCGACGCCATCGGTATCGGGCTGGCGCTGGTGCTGCTGGGCGTCCCGCTGGCCCTGCCGCTCGCGCTGATCACCTTCTTCGGCGGGTTCGTGCCGATCATCGGCGCCACCGTGGCCGGCGCGGTGGCGGTGCTGGTCGCCCTGGCCGCCAACGGCCCCACCACCGCCCTGCTCACCCTCGCCGCGGTGATCGCCGTGCAGCAGATCGAGGGCAACCTGCTGGAGCCGCTGGTCATGAAGCGGCAGGTGCAGCTGCATCCGGCGGTCATCCTGGTGGTGGTCACCGCCGGCACGCTGGTCGCCGGCATCGCGGGCGCGTTCGTCTCGGTGCCGATCGCCGCGGTCACCTGGCGGGTGCTGGACACCGTGCAACGCCACCGGGCCGCCCTGCCCGGGTGACGTCGGCTTCCCGCACGGTCCGGGTGCGGCGTGGCGGCGCCCGGCCGACACGGCGGCGCCGGGCGTCGCTGCATCCGGCCGGTCCGGCTCAGGCCGGGTGCGGCTGGCGGAGGTGGGTGGTGAACCAGGCGCCGGCCTGCTCGGCCACCTGATCCAGGGTGCCCGGCTCCTCGAAGAGGTGGGTGGCGCCCGGCACGATCCGCAGCTCGGCGACATCGCCCAGGTCCGCCTGGGCCTGCTCGTTCAACACGATCACCTCCTCGTCCAGCCCGCCGACGATCAGCAGCGTCGGGGCGCGTACCGCCGACAGCGAGCTGCCGGCCAGGTCCGGACGGCCGCCCCGGGAGACCACCGCGCCGACCTGTTCCGGCCGGGCGGCCGCGGCGACCAGTGCGGCGGCCGCACCGGTGCTGGCGCCGAAGAGCCCGATCGGCAGCCGACCCAGGGTCGGCTCGGCGGCCATCCAGTCGACGATGGCGGCCAGTCGCTCGGCGAGCATCCCGATGTCGAAGCGCAGCTCCGCGGTGACGGCGTCCCGCTCGTCCTCCTCGGGCGTGAGCAGATCGACCAGCACGGTGCCCAGTCCCCGCCCGTTGAACTGGTGCGCCACCGCCACGTTGCGCGGGCTGTGCCGCGAACTGCCGCTGCCGTGCGCGAACAACACCACCCCCACGGCCCCCGACGGCACGATCACGTCGGCCAGCAGCCCCCCGTCCACCACCGGCACGCTCACTTCGGTCGTCTCCCCCATCCCGACACCTCCCACCCGCCGCATACCCCCACCCACCCCCACCTCACCTCCACCCGGCACCCGCACCGCACCGCACCGCACCGTTGATCATGAAGTTATTGCCGCATGGCAGCGCTCTCACGGGTAATAACTTCATGATCAACGGCGGGCGAGGACGCGGCGGGCGCGAGGGTTGCCTTGACGTCGGCGGCAAGGTTTAGCGTGACGGTGGTCAGGGGGCGAGCTCGGCGGGTGGGGGCGGGTGGCATGCGGATCGGGGAGTTGGCCGAGCGGGCCGGGACCAGCACCCGCACCCTGCGGTACTACGAGTCCCAGGGGCTGGTGTGCCCGCGCCGGTCGGCGAACGGCTACCGGGTCTACGACGAGGCGGAGCTGCGCGTCGTGCACGAGATCCGGGCGCTGCTGGCGGTCGGCTTCGGCCTGGACGACATCCGGCCGTTCGTGGCCTGCCTGCGGGCCGGCAACAGCTCCGGGGACGTCTGCCCCGACTCCGTGGCGGTGCTGCGCCGCAAGCTCGCCGAGGTGGACGACTACCTCGACCGGCTCGGCGCGGTCCGCCACCAGCTGCACGACCAGCTCGCCCGCGCGATCGCCCATCGGGAGGAAACATGCCTCAGGACACGCAGCAGGGTCGACTGACCCCGGTCACCGACGAGACCTTCGCGGCCGTCGTGCTGGCCGCCGACCGGCCCGTGGTGGTCGACTTCTGGGCGGAGTGGTGCCCGCCCTGCCGCCCGGTGTCGAAGCACCTGGCGGAGCTGGCCGAGGAGTTCGGCGACGCGCTGCGCTTCGTCACCGTGAATTCGGACGAGAACCCGCAGAGCACCCGGGCCTACCAGGTGATGTCGATGCCGACGATGCTGGTGTTCCAGGACGGCCAGGTGGTGGGCTCGATCGTCGGCGCCCGGCCGAAGAACCACCTGCGGCTGAGCTTCGCCCGGCACCTCGACGGTTGAGCCGGACCGGATCGGGAAGGCGCGGGGTGACCACGGACCCCGACGGATCGCGAGGATCGTCATGGCGAAACAGGACAGGTCCCGAGAGCAGGAGCTCACCGATCAGGAACGCCGCAAACAGGAGCTGAAGGGCTCGGAGGACTGGGCGGACCGCGCCTCCGTGGCACGCACCTCCGACGACCCGCGGGCGACGGCGCCGCGTGACGCCGGCGGCCGGCCGTCCAACGGCCGCCAGTTCTGACGTACGCCGGTGAAGCCCCGGCCCGCGAACACGCGGGTCGGGGCCTCGCTCAGCTCATGTTCTCCGGCAGGTGCAGCAGGGGTGCCCGGCCCGGCGGCTGCTCCGGCTGCGGCCCCGAGGCGTGTGCCGCTGGCACCGGCACGGTCACCGGCTGGGCGGCGGTGACACGGATCGGCTCGGCGTGGTGGCGCAGTTCCACCACGGTGTCCGATCCCCCGTTGCGCAGCGAGTACGTCGTCTGGTGCGGCCGGACGTCGACCCGCAGCCGCATCCCGCGCCACTGGAGGGAGAACTCCAGCCGGCTGAGCCGGCTGGGGAGCCGGGGCGAGAAGGAGAGCGTCCCGTCGTGGTCGCGCAGGCCGCCGAAGCCGGCGACCAGGGCGATCCAGGCCCCGGCGAGCGAGGCCATGTGCACGCCGTCCCGGGTGTTCTCGTTCAGGTCGTGCAGGTCCATGAGCGCGGCCTCGCGCAGATAGCGGTGGGCCAGCTCGGGGTGGCCCACCTCGGCCGCCATCACCGCCTGCGTGCAGGCGCTCAGCGAGGAGTCCCGCACGGTGCGCCGCTCGTAGTAGTTGAAGTTGCGCATCTTCTCCGGCCCGGTGAACGCGTCACCCCGCCAGTGCATGGCCAGCACCAGGTCCGCCTGCTTGACCACCTGCTTGCGGTACAGGTCGAAGTACGGGTAGTGCAGCAGCAGCGGGTACTTCTCCGGGGGCGTGTGCTCGAAGTCCCACTCCTGCAACCGGGTGAAGCCCTCCACCTGCCCGTGCACCTGGACCTCCGGGTCGTACGGGAGGTGCATGGCGCTGGCCGCGTCCCGCCAGGCGGCCGCCTCCTCCTCGGTGACGCCCAGGTCGAGGGCCTGGTCCCGGTGGCGCATGGCGCAGTCGGCGGCGGTGAGCAGGTTCCGCTGCGCCATGAGGTTGGTGTAGACGTTGTCGTTCTTCACCGCGGTGTACTCGTCCGGGCCGGTCACCCCGTCGATGTGGAACCGCCCGGTGCGGTCGTGGTGGCCGAGGGAGCGCCACAGCCGGGCCGTCTCGACCAGCAGCTCCAGGCCGATCTCCTCCTCCAGCGCCTGGTCGCCGGTGACCAGCACGTAGCGGCGCAGCGCGTCGGCGATGTCGGCGGCGATGTGGAACGCGGCCGTCCCGGCCGGCCAGTACGCCGACGACTCCGGCCCCTCGATGGTCCGCCACGGGAAGGCGGCCCCGGCCAGGTTCAACGTCCGGGCCCGCTCCTGCGCCTGTGGGAGGGTGGAGTGGCGCCAGTGCAGGGCGTCCCGCACCGCGCCGGGTTGGGTGTAGGTGAGCACCGGCAGCACGAACATCTCGGTGTCCCAGAACGCGTGCCCGTCGTACCCCGGGCCGGTGAGGCCCTTGGCGGCGATCGGCCGGCGTTCCGCGCGGGCGCCGGCCTGGAGCACGTGGAAGAGGCCGAACCGGACGGCCTGCTGCACCTCCGGGTCGCCCTCGACCCGCACGTCGGCGGCGTCCCAGAACTCGTCGAGGTATTCCCGCTGCTCGCGGCGCAGCCCGTCCCAGCCGTCCAGCCGGGCCGCGGCCAGCGCCGCCCCGACCTGGTCGCGCAGCGCCGGCAGCGACCGCCGGCTGGACCAGCCGTACGTCAGGTACTTGACCACCCGCAGCGTCTGGCCGGGCTTGAGCACGCATCCGATGGTGGTGCGGACCCAGTCCTCGTAGCCCTCGGACTCGATGGTGGTGCGCTCCGGGGCGTCCACGTCGTGTGCCATGGCGGCGGCGACCCGCAGCCCGCTGACCTTGGTGCGGTGAATGAGCAGCCCGCCGTCGTCGGTGGTCAGTTCCTCCTCGGCCTGCAACGGCGACTCCAGCACGGCGGCCACCCGCGGGTCGCGGCTCTGCGGCGGCAGGGTCTCGTTGGCCACCAGCTCGGACTGGAGGATGAGCCGCAGCGGCCCCTCCAGCGCCTCGACCTCGTAGTGGATCGCGGCGACCGCCCGCTGCGTGAACGACACGAGCCGGGTGCTGCGGACCTTCACGTCCCGGCCGGCCGGCGAGCGCCAGTGCAGCTCGCGGTGCAGGGTGCCGGCGCGCAGGTCGAGCACCCGCTCGTGGGAGAGCAGTTCGCCGTAGCGGACGTCGAGCGGCTCGTCGTCGACCAGCAGCCGGATGAGCTTGCCGTTGGTGACGTTGACGACGGTCTGCCCGGACTCGGGGAAACCGAAGCCGGCCTCCGCGTACGGCAGGGGGCGCAGCTCGTAGAAGGAGTTCAGGTAGGTGCCGGGCAGGCCGTGCGGCTCGCCCTCGTCGAGGTTGCCGCGCAGCCCGACGTGGCCGTTGGAGAGCGCGAAGACGGACTCGGACTGGGCCAGCACGTCCATGTCGAGCCGGGTCTCCCGGACGTGCCACGGCTCGACCGGGTACGCCCGTTCCCGGATCACGCGTGCGCCCCGGTGAGCAGCTCCGACAGGTCGGTGACCACCACGTCGGCGCCGTGCGCGCGCAGGTCGTCGGCCTGGCCGACCCGGTCGACGCCGACCACGTACCCGAAGCCGCCCGCCTTCCCGGCGGCGACGCCGGCCAGCGCGTCCTCGAAGACGGCCGCGTTCTCCGGCGGCACGCCGAGCAGTTGCGCGCCGGCCAGGAAGGTGTCCGGGTGCGGCTTGCCGCGCAGGCCGCGCTCGCGGGCCACCAGCCCGTCCACCCGCGCCTCCAGCAGCGGCTCCAGCCCGGCGGCGGCGACCACGTCCCGGCAGTTGGCGCTGGCCGAGACGACCGCCCGGCGCAGCCCGGCCCGGACGGCCTCGTGCAGGTAGCGCACGGAGCCCTCGTAGACCTCGACGCCGTCGGTGTGGATCCGCTTGAGCAGGATGACGTTCTTCCGGTTGCCCACACCGTTGACGGTCTCCGCCTCGGGCGGGTCGTCCGGCGAGCCCTCGGGCAGGGTGATCCCGCGCGAGGCCAGGAACGAGCGCACCCCGTCGGCGCGCGGTTTTCCGTCCACGTACCGGTTGTAGTCCGGGCCGGGGTCGAACGGGCGGAACGGCTCGCCGGTGGTCGCCGCGCGCGCCCGGAGGAACGCGTTGAAGGTCTCGGTCCAGGCGGCGTTGTGCACCTTGGCGGTCTGCGTCAGCACACCGTCCAGATCGAAGAGACAGGCGGTCACGTGAGCGGGTAGGCCCAGCATTGCCTGAATCTATCCAGCGCACCGGCCGGACAAACCCGATTCGGACCTCAGCGGTTCGGGCGGAGCGTCCAGACGACGGTGAGCGCCGAGGTGACGGTGCCGTCCTCGGTGCCGATCTCCACCTCGACCGGGAACTCCGGCCGCTTCCCGGCGTCCAGCTCCGCGAGCACCTCGGCCGGGGTACGCCCCAGCCGCGCGGTGGCCAGGACCGGCCCCAGGGCGATCTTCTGGTAGCGGATGGTGGCGGTCACGGCGAGCGGTACGGCCCGGTCGAGCACCGGCCCGAACGCGGCGAGCACCACCGCCCCGGAGGCGGTCTCCCCGAGGGTGAACATGGCCCCGGCGTGCGGGCCGCCGACGTGGTTGTGGTGCTCGGGGACGTCGGGGAGCCGGACCACGGCACGGACGCCGCCCTCGGCCTCGGGGGCGACCTCGACGAATTCGATACCGAGCGTGCGGGCGAAGGGCACGGCCTCCAGCAGACCGGCCGCCACCTGGCGAGAGTCGATGGACATGCCCAGACGCTACTCGTCAGTAACTTTCCCGGCAAGGGCGCGCTCGGCGTCGCTGCGCACCACGCAGAACTCGTTGCCCTCGGGGTCGGCCAGCACGACCCAGCCGCTGCCGTCCGTTTCACGCCGGTCGGCGACGACGGTGGCGCCCAGGCCCAGGACCCGCTCGACCTCCCGGTCGCGCGGCACGTCGGGCTCCAGGCAGATGTGCACGCGGTTCTTCACGGTCTTCGGCTCGGGCACGCGCTGGAAGTAGAGCCGCGGGCCGTCGGGCGGTTCGATGACGAGTTCCTCGTCGCCGGGCTCGAACTCCGGGTCGACCGGACAGTCGAAGACCCCGCTCCAGAAGCGCGCCAGCTCGTACGGGTCGGCGCAGTCGAACGCGACGTTGCGGATCTTGGTTCCCATCCCGACCCCGCTCAGTGGCGCTTCACGTACGCGACGAAGGACGCCCAGCTCGCCGGGCTGAAGGCGAGCGCCGGCCCGTGCCGGTCCTTGCTGTCCCGCACGGCCACCACGCCGGGCAGGTTGTCGGCCACCTCCACGCAGTTGCCCTGGTTGCCGCTGCTGCGGGTGCTCTTGCGCCAGATCGCGCCGGTCAGGTCCATTGCTCTGCCGCCTCCGAGATCGCCGCCAGGGTGGCCCCGTGCGGCATGGCCTCCGCCCGCACGGACTCCCAGATCTGCCGCAGGGAGTTTACGTCCACCGTCCGCTCGACGATGGTGCCGTGCAACTGGTTATCCAGGTAGCCCACGTCGTCGCCGTCCGGCGGGGTGGCGAGCACGAACGCGCCGTTCAGCCCCGGGTAGGCGCCGGTGCCCCGCGGCACCAGATGCAGGTGGACGCGGGGGCGGTGGCCCACGTCGGCCAGGTGCCGCAGCTGTTCCCGCATGACCTTGGGGCCGCCGACCGGCCGCTCCAGCACGGTGTAGTCGAGGACCGCCACGAACTGCGGCGGCCCCGGCCGGTTCAGCACCGCCTGCCGGGCCAGCCGCGCGGCGAGCGGCTGCTCGATCTCCTCGCCGACGAGCTGCGCCGCCCCCTCGTAGAGCGCCCGGGCGTACGCCTCCGTCTGGAGCAGCCCCGGCACCACCAGCGGCTCGAAGCTGCGCAGCGCGGTTGCCTCCTGCTCGATGGACACCCACTCGCGGAACCAGGGCATGAGGCTCTCCCGGATCAGGGCGTCCCGGATGCGGACCAGCAGACCACCGGCCCGCAGCGCCTCGTCGCAGCGCTGGGCGAACTCCTCCCGGGGCGGGCGCCGGCACTGCTCGACGGCGGCCACCAGCGACGCCGAGTAGTTGACCCGCTCGCCCAGCGCCTCCTGGGAGAGCCCCGCGTCGCCGCGCAGCCGGCGCAGCTCCCCGGCGAACAGCTCCAGCATCGGCATCCGGCTCATCTGCACACCTCTGCACACCTCTGCACATCGGGGAACGACCGGCCGGACGGCCGGGCTGGTGGGGGCGGAACGGCTTCCGACCCTAACGCCCCGGTGACCAGACTGTCACCCAGCGGAGTCGCCCGTACCCGTCGAGGAGCGACTCCCGGGCCCGCCCCCTTCCCCCGATCCGGGGCGGGCCCACCCCCGACGAAGCGAGGCGCACATGCACCCATCCAGTCGAGCAGAGGGACCGGCCACAACGGGCGGGGCGGGCGGGGCGGCGGACCGGCCGAGGGCGTACCCGTCGCACGCGCCGCCGCACACGCCGCTGCGGCCGGTGTGGTGCTGCCGGGCCTGTGGGCAGCCGTGGCCGTGCGCGCAGGCGCGCCTGCTGCTCAAGGCCGAGTACGCGGACGACCAGATCGGCCTGTCGCTCTACCTGTGCGGGCTGCTCCACGAGGCCGCCCGGGACCTCTACCGGCTGAACCCGGACGACGGGCCGGCCCCCGCCGACCTCTTCCGCCGGTTCGTGGCCTGGGGCCCCTACCGCCGGCCGGTCGTGGACCCGCCGTAGCGGTTCCCGGGCTCCACGACCCGGACCACCGCCGAGCCATCCGCCGTTCACTGGCGCCGCTCCCCGATGCCGCGGTCACTGTGCGTGCAGGCGCCACTGGTTTCACCGTGAGTGACACCGCCGGCGGGCGGCGAAGCCTCTGCCCGCCTTTGCTCTGCAGCCCTCCACGCACCACTAGCTTGAGCTGCACTTTCTCCGCGGCCTCCCGCGTGCCTCCGGGCCGGTGCGGTCACTCAGCGCAAGTGCTGCCTCCGTGGCTGCAGAGCAAAGGCGCGGCGAAGCATCCCTCCGGCCGGACCGACCGTGACATCGCGTGACCCGCCCCGACCGTGACACCGCGCGGCCCAGCGCGCCCGAGCGCCCCGCCCCGACCGTGACACCGCGCGGCCCTACCCGGCCCGCCCCACCCGGCCCCGACACCGCGCAGCCCACCCGGAACGCCGCGGGGAGGACGTAACACAGCGCGGCCCACCACAGGCAACCAGGATGGAAGGCACCGCACAGGCAACCGCACGCCGACGGGCACCCGGCGGGGAGAACCGCCGGTGACGCTAGACCGGGGTACCGCCGACCTGTCGCCCCCGGCCCGACTCCGTCACTATCCTCAGCGCCAGCCCACGTCGATCCGGTCGCCGCGCTCGTCGAAGAAGTGCAGCGCGTCCATCCGCACCTGGACGGCGAGCGGGTGCCCCGCCGACACCGCCGGGTACGGGGCCAGCCGCACGGCCAGCTCCGCCGGACGGCGGTGGTGCCGGCCCGGGTCGGGAAGCACGCTGGTCCGGCTCCCGCCGCCGGTGCCGTTGCCGTTGCCGTTCGGCGCGGCGGAGACCGGGGCGTCCGCCGCCCGCCCGGCGAGGCGCTGCATCACCTGGCCGAACCGGCGCAGGCCGCGCTGGCCGGAGGCGGCGTTCTCCGCGGGGGTGCCCATCTCGTCCACCACGATGGCCGTGGCGCCGATGTCGAGGAAGGCCAGCGACTCGTGGCCGTGGTGCTCCAGGTAGCGGATCCGGCCGTGCAGCACGTCACCGACGGTGTCCGGGGCGACCGGGGTGAGCGCCTCGGCCCGCATGCCCACCACGATCCGCTCGCCGTGGTAATGCGCCACGGCTCGGCTGCGGATGTCGTCCCAGGGCAGGTAGAGCGCCTGCTCGCCGAGGTTCAACGCCACGTACCGGTCGAGGTGGACGTAGACCGAGGCCTCCAGCAGGTTCATCCGCGGGCTGCCGAGGAACGCGGCGACGTAGAGGGTGGCCGGGCGGCCGTACACCTGGGTGGGTGTGCCCACGTCCTGGAGCACGCCCTTGCGCATGATGGCGACCCGGTCGGCCATGGTCAGCGCCTCGGCCTGGTCGTGCGTGACGTAGATGGTGGTGACGCCCAGCTCGCGGGTCAGCCCGGAGATCTCGGCGCGCAACTCGGCGCGGAGGCCGCTGTCCAGGTTGGAGAGTGGCTCGTCCATGAGGAAGAGGCCGGGCCGGCGCACTATCGCCCGCCCCATGGCCACCCGCTGCCGCTGGCCGCCGGAGAGCTGGCTGGGCTTGCGCCCCAGCACGTCACCGATGCCCAGCGCGCTCGCCACGTCCTGGATCCGCTCGCCGCGCGGCCCGGGCTCGATGCCGGAGAGCCGGAGCGGGAAGCCGATGTTGTCGCCCACGGTCATGTGTGGATAGAGGGCGAAGTCCTGGAAGACCATGGCGATCTTCCGGTCCCGGGGCGGCAGGTCGTTGGCCACCTCGCCGCCGAGCATCACCGCGCCCGAGGTGGGATCCTCCAGCCCGGCGACCATCCGCAGCACGGTGGACTTGCCGCAGCCCGAGGGGCCGAGGAGCACCATGAACTCGCCGTCGTTGACATCCAGATTGATGGTGTCGACCGCGACTGTTCCGTCCTGGAACACCTTGGTGACATCCTTGAGCGCGACGGTCGTCACCGTCTCCTCCCCAGCTCTCGGCGAACCCGGGAATGACTGTGACCAGGATCATGGGATCCGCACATCGGGTAAACGTGCGATGTTCACATCGTGAAAGACCTATTACGCGGGATAGGCGGCCTTCCATCCGCAAGGTGACCGTCGAGTAACTATCGGGCCGGCTCGTTCAGGAAGACCCGGCGGACCACCCGCTCGGCGGCGTGCCCGTCGTCCAGCGCGCAGAACCGCTTCCGGAACCGTTTCCGGGCCTGCTCGGCTTCCGCCCCGCGCACCGCGCCGCCGCGGAAGACGTCGAGCAGCCCGGGAAAGTCGACGGCCACGGCGCCCGGCGGCTCGGCGAGCAGGTCGAAGTAGACACCCCGGGCCACCCGGTACGCGTCCCAGTCCGGCGCGTAGACCACGATCGGCCGGTCCAGCACCGCGTAGTCGAACATCGCCGAGGAATAGTCGGTGACCAGCACGTCCGCCGCGAGGTACAGGTCCTCCACCCGGTCGTACGTGCTCACGTCCAGCACCGCGCCGTCGGACGCGCCCCGGAGTTGCCGTTCCCGGTCGTGGAAGTAGTGGCTGCGCATCAGCAGCCGCCCGGACGGGCCGAGCACGTCGCGCATCCGGTCCGGGTCGAACGGGGGCCGCCAGCCGGGCAGGTGCTCGCGGTGGGTCGGCGCGTAGAGCACCACGTACTCGTCGGGGCCGATGCCCAGCGCGGCGCGGGCCTGGCGGCACTCCTCGGCGGTGGCCAGCGCCAGCCGGTCGTTGCGCGGATAGCCGACCTCCAGCGTGGTGTAGTCGGCCGGGTAGGCCCGCTCCCACATCTGGGTGGAGAAGCTGTTCGCGCTGACGCTGTAGTCCCAGCGGTCCATCCGGTGCAGCAGCTTCGTGAAGTTCATCCCCACGGCGCCGACCGGATAGCGCTGCTGGTCCAGGCCCATCACCTTGACCGGGGTGCCGTGGTGGGTCTGCACGTGCACCGAACCGGGTCGCTTGCGGACGAAGTCCGGGAAGTTGACGTTGTTGACCAGCCAACGGGCCCGGGCCAGCACCCGGTAGTAGTCCCGGGTGCCGGCGACCACGTACTCCACGCCAGGTGGCAGGACGTCCACCCGGTCCCGGCGGACGATCCAGACGCCGCGCACCTGCGGGGCGAGCCGGCGTGCGGCCGTGTAGATCGCGGCCGGGTTGCAGGCGTAGCCCCGGTACCAGTACGCCGCGTAGACGGCGAGCGTCGGGTCGAGCGGGCGGTGCAACTCGGCCCGGTAGTACTCGCGCAGCGCCGCGTCCCGGGCCCTGCGGGCGGTACGCCGGGCCACCGGCAGCACCCGCCGCCGGACCCGCCGGGCCGTGTGCCGCGCCTGCTCCTCCGCCTGGTGGGCGGCGCGGAGCGCGCCGAACGTACGCCACCGCCCGGCCGCCACCAGCCGGTGCTTCACCCCCTCCAGGCCGGGCGGGACCGGGTAGCCCTCGGGCGGCAGGAAGCGGACGTAGTCGGCGTGGATCTGGGCGAAGAACGGCGGCCGCAGATCGGCGTCGAGCCGCTCGCCGTTGCCCAGCACGGTCAGGTAGTGCCAGATCATCCGCTCGAAGACGGCCGGGCGCAGGTCGGCCACCGCCGGCCCCCAGCGGTCCATCAGCCGGAACACCCGGTGCCACTGCGCGAAGACCTCGAAGTGCCGGTCACCCCGGGTCCGGGTGATCGCCCCGGTCCGGCGCTGCCGGTAGTTGAGGCACACCCGGTCCAGCACGCCGATCCGCTCGGCGGCCATCAGCGCGGGATAGCTGAACGAGACGTCCTCGTACCAGCCGGGTTCGAAGCGCAGCCCCTGCTCGACCAGGAACTCCCGGCGGACCAGCCGGTTCCAGGCGGTGTGCAGCAGCCGCAGGGTCTCCGGCCGGTCCCGCAGCCCGAAGGTCGCCTCGCCGGGCGGCTCGGGGAACACGTCCCGCATGGCGCTGCGGGTGGCGGCGTTGTTCCAGTGCGTTCGGACGTGGTCGACGACCAGCACGTCCGGGCGGGTGGCCCGGAGCCGGTCGGCCACGTGCGGCAGGCAGCCGGCGACCAGCCAGTCGTCCCCGTCGACGAACCAGACGTACTCGCCGACGGCCCGGTCCAGCCCGATGTTGCGGGCCGGACCGAGCCCGACGTTCTCGACGAGCCGCACCGGGTGGACCCGGGGGTCGCGGGCCGCGTACTCGTCCAGGATCTCGCCGCTGCCGTCCGGGGAGGCGTCGTCGATCCCGATCACCTCGAGGTCGTCGAACGGCTGGTCGAGGATCGAGTCGAGACACTCCCGCAGGTAACCCTGCACCTTGAAAGCCGGTACGACGAAGCTGATCAGGGTCATCCCGGCCGGCCCTCCGTCAGCCCGGCGAGCGGTCACCCCCACGGACGCGGGCCGGCAGGACCACCCAGGCGAGGACCACGCTCGCGACAAAAACCACGAGAAGGTACGTACCGAGTGTAGCCAGAGCGATGCTCGCAATTCCGGCGATCGACCCGATGGTCAGCAACG
This sequence comes from Micromonospora sp. A3M-1-15, assembly GCF_024213425.1. Lineage (NCBI taxonomy): Bacteria > Bacillati > Actinomycetota > Actinomycetes > Micromonosporales > Micromonosporaceae > Micromonospora > Micromonospora sp. A3M-1-15. Next base: position 1,941,940 of record NZ_JANAVK010000001.1, read on the forward strand.
CGGAGCGCCCCTCCCAGCCGAGCGTGGCGGCGTGCAGCGGCGGAGCGGCCTGCCGCTTCTCCAGCCGGGCGGTCAGGTCGTAGTGGTGCAGGGTCAGCACGAAGACGTACCCGAAGATCAGCCACGGCGACACCCGCCCGGCCACCCCGACGGCGATGGCGAAGAGATACTCCCCCGCCCGCAGCGCGGCCGGGACCAGCCAGTCCAGCGGTCCGCCGTGCGCGCTCCGCGCGCCGTGCGCCCCGCTCATCAGGAGGACGAACGCGAACGCGAACGCCCAGCCGGGCAGGTCGTCCCCGACGCGGATCGTCAGCAGCGCCCACAGCAGCAGGCCCGCCGCGCCGAGCGCACCGAGCACCGCCAGCACCAGCGGTTGCCGCACCGCCGGCAGCCGCCCGGCCGCCGGCAGCGTCCGGGCCAGCGGCCCGTCGTCGCGGTGCAGGCCGGTGTCGACCGTGGTCAGCACCGGCACCCGCATCCAGCGCGCCCGCAGCGTGCGCAGCGCCCCGGTGTACGCGAACGCCAGCACGCCCCACACCAGCACCGCGCAGAGCGCCACCAGCGGCCCGAACAGCGCGGCGGCCACCGCCATGAGCGCCCACCGCTCACCGATCGGGAAGACCACGGTCCGCTTCAGCCAGTAGGAGACCGAGCCGGTGTCCGCCTGCACCTTGGTCGAGGCGGCGTTCAGCTTCCCACCGATGCCGCCCGCGTCCCCGGTCGCCGCCCGGGGGCGTCGCGCCGCCTCGTCGTGCAGCACCCCGTACCAGGTGTCGGTCATGTGCCGCACGGTCTGGAGGGTCATGGCGGCGATGGCGAGGGCCCAGCCGTAGCGGAAGCCGGCGTGCGTGGCGCCGTAGCCGAGACCGGCGTAGACGACGTACTCCTTGGCCCGGTCGGCCATGGTGTCCAGCCAGCCGCCCCAGGCGCTGAAGTGCCGGGTGTAGCGGGCCAACTGGCCGTCCACGCAGTCGAGCACGAAGCCCAGGTAGAGCAGCACCCCACCGGCCACCAGCGCGGCCCGCCCGCCCACGCCGAAGAGCACCGCTGCGGCCACCGCGAAGGCCACCGAGATCATGGTGACCCCGGTCGGGCCCAGCCCGATCCGGGCCGCCGCCTTGGTCACGTAGGGGGACCAGGTGCTGACGAAGAACGTGGTGAAGAAGTCGTCCCGCTCCTTCACCGACAGCTTCAGCTCGGCCCGGTCCTCGTTCACCGCCGCCACGGCGGCCTGCGCCGCGGCCAGTTCCGCCGGGTCGGCGACCCGGTGCGCCACGAGCAGGCGTACCCGGTGGGCGAAGACCAGGGCGCCGCAGCCGACCAGACCGGCGACGATCCGGTCCAGGGCGGACGCCGGGCCGTCCGGGGCCGGGCCGCCGGTCGCGGGCCCGGCCGCGGCGCGGGCGGCGGTGGCGAGGGCCGGCAGGTCGGCCGGGCCGACCCGCAGCGCGCCGCCGAACACGCCGGTCGCGCCCTCCGGGTCGTCCACCGCGACCACCTGGCCGCGCTCCTCGCGGACCGTGGCCTGCCCGGCGGCCGGCGGATCGGTGAGCACCAGGGCGACCGTCGGCCCCACCGGGCTGGTCGCCAGATGCTTGAGTACGGCGGTGTGCGCCACCAGGTCCGCCCCGCTGACCAGCACCGGCCCGGTGGCGGCGGCCACCAGGTCGGCCAGCTCGGACAGGTCGGCGGCCACCCGCACCTCGTCCGCCCCGGCCCGCCGCCACTGCCCGGTGAGCCGGTCGGCCAGGCGCTCCCCGGCGTCGGTGGTCAGGCCCGCCGCCGGCCCGGCGGCGAGCACGATCGCGAGCGTCACCGCTGCGTCGCGCTGGCGTACGCGTGCAGCGCCTGGTCGATCGTCCCGTCGACGGTCATCCGCCCGGCGTCGAGGTAGAGCCCCCGACGACAGAACCGGGTGAGGTCCTTTTCGTTGTGTGACACCAGCACCAGCGTGCGCCCTTCCGCGAGAAGTCGCTCGATGGTCGCATAGCACTTCGCGCGGAACTCCGCGTCCCCGACCGCGGTCACCTCGTCCACCAGCAGCACGGGGTGCGGCAGGTGGGCGATCACCGCGAAACCCAGCCGGACCTTCATCCCCGACGAGTAGTGCCGGACCGAGGTGTCGATGGCCCGTTCCACCTGCTCACCGGCGAACGAGACGATCTCGTCGAAGTGCCGCCGCAGGTATCCCGTCGACAGCCCGTGCAGCCCGCCCACCAGGTAGAGGTTCTCCCGGCCGGTCAGGTCCCCGGAGAAGCCGGCGGAGAGTTCCAGCAGCGGGGCCACCCGGCCGTGCACCCGGATGGAGCCCTCGTCGGGGATCAGCACCCCGGCGATCAACCGCAGCAGCGTGCTCTTGCCCGTGCCGTTGCGCCCGACCACGCCGACCGTCTCGCCCGGCTCGATGCGGAACGAGACGTCCCGCAGCGGCCAGAACCGGCCGGCGTCCGGGTCCCGGGAGCCCCGGTGGATGAGCAGTTCCCGCAGCCGGAGCTGGCGGCGGCGGTTGCGGACGAACCGGATGCCGAGCCCGTCCGCCTCGATGATGGCCGCCATTCACAGTTCCTTGAGCACGGCGGGTTCGAGGCGGCGGAACGACCACCAGCCCAGCGCGAACACCAGCAGGCTGCCCGCCACGGTGACGGTGAGCAGCCGGGCGTCCGGGAACTCGTCCGGATACCAGATCGCGTGGTGCAGCTGGAAGATCCCGACCAGCGGGTTCAGCTCGTACGCGACCTTCAGCCAGCCCGGCATGCCCGAGCCGCGGACCAGGTCCAGCGGGTAGATGATCGGGGTGGCGTAGAAGAGCAGCCGGATGATCAGCCGCATGATGCGCTCGATGTCGCGCATCAGCACGTTGCCCGCCGACAGCAGCAGCGCGAGCCCCACCAGCAGGACGAACTGCACCGCCACGGCCAGGGGCAGCGCGAGCAGCGTCCAGCCGAGGTGGATCCGGCCGTGGGCGGCGTAGAGGGCCGCGATGGCGACCAGGATGGGCAGGCCGGCGGCGTACTCGGCGAACCGGCCGGTGACCCGGCCGATCGGGAAGACCTGCCGGGGCAGGTTCATCGTGGTGATCAGCCGGGCCTGCCCGGTCAGCGCGTTGGCCGCCTCGGTCAACGCCGAGCTGGCCCACATCCAGGCGAAGATCCCGGTGATCAGGAAGAGCGGGTACGACCCGGCCGCGTCACCGAGGTGCCGCCGGGTGGCGCCGGAGTAGAGCACGCCGAAGACGAACCAGTAGATCAGGCCCATGCCGAGCGGCTCGATGAGCGACCAGAGGTAGCCCAGCACGGACTGCTGGTACTTCACCGCGAGATCGCGCCGGACCAGGATGCGCAGCGAGGTGCGGGCGGACCAGAGCGCGGCGACGCCGGACGTCACCGTCCCATCCTCGCCCCGGCCGCCCCGGCCCGTCGTACGGACGGGCGGGGTCACCCCTTCGGGTTCAGCACTCGATGACGTTGACGGCGAGGCCGCCCCGCGCCGTCTCCTTGTACTTGATCTTCATGTCGGCGCCGGTCTCCCGCATGGTCTTGATGACCTTGTCCAGCGACACGGCGTGCACGCCGTCCCCGCGCAGCGCCAGCCGGGCCGCGGTGATCGCCTTGATGCTGGCCACCGCGTTCCGCTCGATGCACGGGATCTGCACCAGGCCGCCGACCGGGTCGCAGGTGAGCCCCAGGTTGTGCTCCATGCCGATCTCGGCCGCGTTCTCCACCTGCTCGGGCGTGCCGCCCAGCGCCTCGGCCAGCCCGGCCGCCGCCATCGAGCAGGCCGAGCCCACCTCGCCCTGGCAGCCGACCTCGGCCCCGGAGATCGAGGCGTTCTCCTTGAACAGCACACCGATGGCGCCGGCCGCGAGGAGGAAGCGGATCACGCCCTCCTCGGAGGCGCCCGGCACGAACCGGGTGTAGTAGTGCAGCACGGCGGGGATGATCCCGGCGGCGCCGTTGGTCGGCGCGGTGACCACCCGCCCGCCGGCCGCGTTCTCCTCGTTGACCGCGAGCGCGAAGAGGGTGACCCAGTCCATGGCGTGCAGCGGGTCGCCGGCGTCGCCCTCGGCCTCCAGGCTGCGGCGCAGCTCGGCGGCCCGGCGGCGCACCTTCAGCCCGCCCGGCAGCACGCCGTCATGGGCGCAGCCGTTCTCGACGCACTCCCGCATGACCCGCCAGATCTCCAGCAGTCCGGCCCGGACGTCGGCCTCGCTGCGCCAGGACAGCTCGTTGGCGAGCATCACCTCGCTGATCGACAGGCCGGTCCCGCTGGTGACCGTGAGCAGCTCCGCCCCGGTGAGGAACGGGTGGCGGACGCGGGTGCTGTCCGGCTTGATCCGGTCGGCCCCGGCGGCCGCCTCGTCGACCACGAACCCGCCACCGACGGAGTAGTAGGTGCGCGCCCGGACCTGCTCCCCGGCCGCGTCGAAGGCCGCGAAGGTCATCCCGTTCGGGTGGTACGGCAGGGAGCGGCGGCGGTGCAGCACCAGGTCCCGGTCCGGGTCGAAGTCGATCTCCTGGCTGCCGAGCAGGCTGAGCCGCCGCTGCGCGCGGATCCGCTCCACCCGCGGCCCGACCGAGTCGGTGTCGACCGTCTCCGGGGACTCCCCCTCCAGCCCGAGCAGCACGGCGCGGTCGCTGCCGTGGCCGTGGCCGGTGGCGCCCAGCGAGCCGAACAGCTCGGCCTGCACCCGCGTGACGTCGGCGAGCTGGCCGTCGGCCTTGAGCCCGGCCACGAACGTCCGCGCGGCGCGCATCGGCCCGACGGTGTGCGAGCTGGACGGCCCGATGCCGACGCTGAAGAGGTCGAAAACACTGATCATGGCTGCACTTCCTCGCCGTCGTCCCCGTTGTGCGGGTCCGGCCCGGTGTGTGCCGCTCCCCGGTGCGGGGGCGGCGGGCGGCACCCGGGGTGTGGGCGCCCGACCGGCGAGCCTACCCTCCGCGCCTGCCGTCAACCCACCGTCACCGTCTGGCCGGCCGGTGAATCGGTCATGGCCGGCGGGGGTAAAGCACCTACGGGTTCCCGGGTCGCCGATCCTCCTCGGGGCCGAGGGCGGGACGCGCTCCCGTTCCTACCGTGGAATCAGCGCGGCGGATCGCCGCAGAAGTGGGAGTTCGACGATGAGTCGCAAACTGGTCCGGCCCCGCCAGGGGCGCGTGTTCGCCGGTGTCTGTGCCGGCCTGGCCCAGCGGTTCGGCATGTCGGCCGGCATGGTCCGGCTGCTGTTCCTGCTGTCGCTGCTGCTGCCCGGCACCCAGGTGATCGTCTACCTGATCCTCTGGGTCCTCATGCCGAACGAGGACCGCTACCTCGCGACCGGCCGCTGACCCGCGCCGCCCGCCCCGGTAGCACCGGGGCGGGCGACGGCGGCGTCAGGACGCCGTGTAGGTGACCGTCACCTTCTGGTAGCCGAGGGACCGGAGCAGGCCCTCCAGCATCTTGCGGGTGTTCTCCTCGGCCCGGGCGGTGAGGCCGCTGTCCCGGGCCGCCGCGGTGATCCGGTCCTCGGCGAGCTGGTAGACCTGCTGCTGCCGGTTGGGGTCGCCGCCGACCAGGTCGTTCAGCCGGTTGATGAGGCCGCGCTGCTCGGCGAAGACGTAGCTCTTGTCCATGTCCAGGTCGGTCTCGCCGAGCTGCGGCGCGGGCAGCTTGATCTCCACGGACTTGCCGTCGTCGGAGACCACCACCGCCCCGTCGGCGATCTTGGCAAAGTCGACGTACGCCTCGATGCGGCCCGCCCCGACGAAGAGCGTGCGCTCGTTGAGCAGGAAGTCGGGCACGTTGCGGCGGTCCTTCTGCACGTCGACCACCACCTGGAAGTTGCCCTCGGCGGCCACGTAGCGGCTCAGGTCGCGGATCGACTTGAGCAGCGGCGGCTGGCTGCGGTCGGTCTGCTCCTTGGCGAACGGGTTGCGGAAGTCCGGGAGCAGGCCGGTCGCCTGCACGCCGAGCAGCACCACCACGGCCAGCGCGGCCGCGCCGAGCACCCAGAGCAGGCCGCGTGCCGGGGCGCCCGGCGAGCCCGGGCCACCACGGCCGGGCTCGGGTGGGACGTCCGACCGGGCCCGGAGAGACTCACCGGTCGGATATTCCGGGAACTCCCTGGTGGGCTGGTTGATGTCACCGTCGCGGGCCATCGCCCCTCACCGTCCTCGTCAGAAACATCGACTGAGAATGACGGTACGGCCACCGTGCGACACTCGCTCGCCGAGCGAGCCGATCGGGTGGATCCGCAGGTCAGGCGAAGGCGGAGAGCCCGGTCAGCCGCTGGCCGATGACCAGCTGGTGGATCTCCGAGGTGCCCTCGTAGGTCAGCACGCTCTCCAGGTTGTTGGCGTGCCGCATCACCGGGTACTCACCCGAGACGCCGTTCGCGCCGAGGATGGTCCGGCACTCCCGGGCGATGGCGATGGCCTCCCGGACGTTGTTCAGCTTGCCCACGCTGACCTGGTCCGGGCGCAGCTTCCCGGCGTCGGCGAGCCGGCCCAGGTGCAGCGCCAGCAGCAGCCCCTTGTTCCACTCGACCGCCATGTCGGCGAGCTTGGCCTGGGTGAGCTGGAAGCCGGCCAGCGGCCGGCCGAACTGCGTCCTGGTGGTCGCGTAGGACAGCGCCGTCTCCAGGCAGTCCCGGGCCGCGCCGAGCGCGCCCCAGACGATGCCGTGCCGGGCCTCCGTGAGGCAGCTCAGCGGCGCCTTGAGCCCGGTCGCCTCGGGCAGCCGGGCGTCCGCCGGGAGCCGCACGTCGTCGAGGGCGATCTCGCCGGTCACCGACGCGCGCAGCGACATCTTGTGCCGGATCTCCCGCGCCGTCACCCCCGGCGTGTCCATCGGTACGGCGAAGCCGCGCACGCCCTCGTCGGTGCGCGCCCAGATCACCCCGACGTCGGCGATCGGCGCGTTGGTGATCCACAGCTTGCTGCCGTTGAGGATCCAGTCGTCGCCGTCGCGGCGGGCGCGGGTGGCCATCGAGGCCGGGTCGGAGCCGTGGTCCGGCTCGGTCAGCCCGAAGCAGCCGATCGCCTCGCCGGCCGCCATGGCGGGCAGCCAGCGCTGCTTCTGCTCCTCGCTGCCGTAGCGCCAGATGGCGTACATGGCCAGCGACCCCTGCACCGAGACCAGCGAGCGGATGCCGGAGTCGCCGGCCTCCAACTCCAGGCAGGCCAGCCCGTACGCGACGGCCGACGCGCCGGCGCAGCCGTAGCCGGTCAGGTGCATGCCGAGCAGGCCGAGCTTGCCGAACTCGCGGGCCAGCTCGCGGGCCGGGACGTGGCCGTCCTCGTACCAGCCGGCGACGTGCGGGCGGACCCGGTCGTCGATCAGTTGGCGCACGACGGCGCGGATCTGCCGTTCCTCCTCGCCCAGCGACGCGTCGATGTCCAGCAGGTCGAGAGGGGTCATGGCGTCACCTTAACGAAGACTCAGGGGCGCGTCACTCGGCCTGACCGCTGAGCACCAGCACCCGGGCGTGGATCTGGTTGCGCTGCTGGAGCGCCGCGCGCAGCGCCCGGTGCAGGCCGTCCTCCAGGTAGAGGCCACCGTTCCACTGCACGACGTGCGGGAAGAGGTCGCCGTAGAAGGTGGAGTCCTCGGCGAGGAGCTTGTCCAGCGCCAGCTCCCGCTTGGTGGTGATGAGCTGGTCCAGCCGCAGCGGGCGCGGCGGGATCTCGGCCCACTGCTTGAGCGTGAGGTTGTGCTCCGGGTAGGGACGCCCGTCCCGGACCGCCCTGAAGATCACGGCACGCTCCCCTCCCCCCGGCCGGCCTGATGATGTCGGTGCCAGCCTAGCCGCACCCGCCACACCGCGTTTTACTCCCTCATGTCGGTTTCGCTACCGCCGATACCCAGGCCGGAAGCGCTGAACCACGGTCAATTCCAGCGACCTCGCCGGACCACCTCGTCCACCGGACGGCGGCCGCGGCGCAGCGACGGTGACCGGTGGTCGGGTGCCCGGTAACCTACCGTGACCGCGCCGATCGGGTGGTACTCCGCCGGCACGCCGAACGCCTCCCGGTACGCCCCGATCCGCTGCGGCGGGATGCCGAAGAAGCAGGCGCCCAGCCCCTCGTCGACGGCGGTGAGCAGCATCAGCAGGGCGGCGAAGCCGGTGTCGACGTACCAGTAGGGCACCGGCCAGCGGTCCTCGGAACGGTCCGCCCACCCCTTGTCCGGCTCGGCGTAGCGGTCGAGGTACGCGGAACGGTTGGCGTGCGGCACCACGATCAGCGGGGCCTTGCGCATCCCGGCGAGCCAGCGTTCCCGGCCGCCGCCGTCCGGGGTGGCCGCCGCCCAGAACCGCTCGCGGTCGGCCGGCTCCTCCAGCACCAGGAAACCCCAGCCCTGGGCGAACCCGGCCGACGGGGCCCGGACGGCGTGGTCCAGCAGCCGGTCCACCACCTCGGGCGGGACCGGGCGGTCCGGGTCGTAGTTGCGGACCATCCGGCGGCGCCGGACGACCTCGGCGAACTCCACGCTCAGGCCCCGGGCCGGATGCCCCAGGCGCCCCGCCAGGTCTGCCCGGGAGCCAGCGTGATCAGGTCCTTGCCGGAGCGGAACGCGTCCGCCGGGCAGGTCATCGGCTCGACCGCCACCGAGCGCCGGTGCCGCTCCCCGGTGAGGGTGTCCCCGGTGAAGACCTGCCACCAGCCGAACTCGGCGTCCGCCCAGATGTGCACCGCGGCCGAGCCGTCCGGCGCGGCCAGGGTCACCGCCGAGCCGCCGTCGGCGTCCCGCTCCACGTCGCCGAAGGCCAGGTCGAGCACCGCGTCGCCGATCGGGCGGGGTTCGGTCCAGTCGTACTCGGTGCCGGCCACCTCGGTCGCGGCCACCGGCAGCAGCCGGGTGTCCAGCAGCACCCGGGTGCGCCCCGGCACCCGCAGCGACAACTCCTCCACGCCGACCTTGGGCAGTTGCAGGTAGGGGTGCACGGAGAAGCCGAACGGCGCCGGCTCGCCGGACAGGTTTGTCACCTCGTGCTCGGCGCGCAGCCCGCCCGCACCGACGCTCCACCGGCTCCGCAGCCGCAGCGCCCACGGGTAGCCCGGGCTCGGCGGCAGCTCGTAGCCCAGCGTCACGCTCCCCGGCGACTCCTCGACGAGCTGCCACCGCACCCAGTTGACCAGGCCGTGGATGGCGTTGTGCCGGGCGGGCTCGGTCAGGTCGAGCTGCAACGACCGGTCGCCGAACGTGTACGCGCCGTCCCGGATGCGGTTCGGCCAGGGGGCCAGCACGTGACCGGCCGAACCGGGGCAGAGCTCGTCCGCCTCGTACCCGTCGAGGTAGTCGACCCCGTCGTGCCGGTAGGTCCGCAGGCCGCCGCCGACCTCGACCACGACGGCCTCGTGGCCGCCGGCGGCAATGGTCCACTGTGTCCCCGACGGGGACGGGCGCGCGTCGGTCTCCATGCCGGCGACCTTAGCCCGTCACCCCCACCCGGCGCGGGGCCCGCCCGGCGGCGTCCCAGCGTGCGGCCGGTTCCGGGCCCCGGGCCGCGGTTCGCCGCCCCGGGCCACCGTCAGTTCCGCCCGCCGGCCCGGCGTCGGTCCGCCCCGGGCCGGCGCTCAGTTCCGGTCGCCGGACTGGGCGGCGGCGCGGTAGCGGAGCAGCGCCGGGAAGACCGCGACAAGCGCGACCGCGAGGACGGCGGAGGCCAGGCCGCCGGCGACCATGGCGGCCCCGGTGCCGAACCCGGCGGCCATCGCCCCGGCCCGCAGGTCGCCCAGGCGCGGGCCACCGGCGACCACCACGGTGTTGACGCCCTGGAGCCGGCCGCGCATCCGGTCCGGTGCGTAGACCAGCAGCATCGACTGGCGCAGGGTCGCGCTGACCAGGTCGGCGGCGCCGGCCAGGCCGAGCAGCGCCACCACCAGCCAGAGCTGGCGGGCCAGCCCGGCGGCGGCGATCGCCACGCCCCAGCCGACCACGGCCACCACCAGCGCGAGCCCCTGCCGGCGCACCCGGCCGATCCAGCCGGAGGTGAGGCCGCCCAGCATGGCGCCGATGGCGATGGCGCTGTAGAGCCAGCCGACCGCCGCCCCGCCGCCGAACCGCTGGTGCGCCAGCTCGGGGAAGAGGGCCCGGGGCATGGCCAGGATCATGGCGATCAGGTCGATGGCGAAGGAGAGCAGCAGCACCGGCGTGGTGGCCAGGTAGCGGAGCCCGTCGACGATGCTGGCCAGCCCGGCCTTGCGGGACGTGCCGTCGCCGCCCGGGTCGGGCTCGGGCGGCATGGTCGGCAGCCGCAGCGTGGCCCAGAGCGACACGGTGAAGAGCAGCGCGTCCACGCCGTACGCGATCGGCAGCCCGGCGTCGGTGCGCCAGGTGGCGAAGATCAGGCCGGCGGCCAGCGGCCCGAAGACCGAGGTCGCCGTGAACGTGGTGAAGTTCAGCGTGCTGGCCGCCGGAACGAGGTCGGCGGGCACCAGGCGGGGCAGGATCGCGCTGCGGGCCGGCGAGGTGATCGCGAACGCGATCGACTGCACCGCGACCAGGGCCAGCAGCAGCGTCGGGCTGCCCACCCGCAGCAGCGACTGGAGCAGCAGCGCCAGGGTCGACGCCCAGAGCAGGCCGCCACCGGCCAGCAGCACCAGCCGCCGGTCCCGGGCGTCGGCGACCGCCCCGCCCCAGAGCCCGAAGACCAGCAGCGGCAGGAAGCCGGCGATCCCGAGCAGGCCGACCCAGAGCGAGCCGCCGGTCAGGTCGAACATCTCCACCGGCACCGCCACGGCGGTGAACTGGAAGCCGAACATCGCCACCGCGTTGCCGAGCCACACCCGGCGGTACGCGGGCACGCCCAGCGGGCGCAGGTCGATCGCCCAGCGGCGCGCTCCGCGCGGCCGGGCCTCCCTGACCCCCGTCACGGGGCCAGCCGCTCGGTGACCCAGACCCCACCCTCGGTACGTCGGAACCGCAGCCGGTCGTGCAGCCGGCTGGCCCGGCCCTGCCAGAACTCCACCGTCTCCGGGCGCACCCGGAACCCGCCCCAGTGCGGCGGCGCGGGGATCACGTCCACGTCGGCGAAGCGCTCGGCCGCCGCCCGGTACGCCGCGTCCAGCGCCGCCCGGTCCGGGACCACCTCGGACTGGGTGCTGGCCCAGGCGCCCAGCTGGGAGCCGCGCGGCCGGCTGGCGAAGTACGCCTCGGTCTCCGCCCGGTCGACCCGCTCGACCCGCCCGGTGACCGTCACCTGCCGGTGCATCGGGAACCAGGGGAAGACCAGGCTGGCCCACGGGTTGGCGGTCGCCTCGCCGCCCTTGCGGGAGCCGTAGTTGGTGTAGAAGACGAAGCCGTCCGGGTCGTACCCCTTGAGCAGCACGGTGCGGCCGCTCGGCCGCCCCTGCGCGTCGGCGGTCCCGACCACCATGGCGTTCGGCTCGGGCAGCGGATGAGCCACCGCGTCGGCGAACCAGCGGCCGAACTGCGTGTGCCAGTCCGGCGCGAGATCCGATTCGGAAAGGCCCAGGTCGGCGGCGTACTCGTTACGCATACCGGCCGGGGCAGGTGTGTCGCCCGTCACTCTCGTCGTCCCTCTCCCGGGGATGCCGGCGTCCCCCGACGCTGGCCAGGCCCCACCACCCAGTCTTCTCCAGCCCGTGAGCCTGTCCACCGGCGGGGATGTCATGTGGCGCACAGTCGCCGCGGGTCGCGAATCCGGTTACCGAGCAGGCAAGATGTTCCGAACACATCCCTGAGGGTCGCCTAAGCCGCGGGCCCGCCGAGCCCCGCGCGGCCACCACCACCGCCGGAAGCCAGGAGACGACATGGCCGACTTCAAACCGGGCCTGGAGGGCGTCGTAGCCTTCGAGACCGAGATCGCCGAACCGGACCGCGAGGGCGGCGCGCTGCGCTACCGCGGCGTGGACATCGAGGATCTGATCGGTCAGGTCTCCTTCGGCAACGTCTGGGCGCTGCTGGTGGACGGGCGCTTCGGCCCGGGCCTGCCGCCGGCGGAGCCGTTCCCGGTGCCGGTGCACTCCGGCGACATCCGCGTCGACGTGCAGTCCGCGGTCGCCATGCTGGCCCCGTACTGGGGGCTCAGCCAGCTCCTCGACATCTCCGACGAGCAGGCCCGCGAGGACCTGGCCCGGGTGTCGGTCACCGCGCTCTCCTTCGTGGCCCAGTCCGCCCGCGGCCTCGGCCTGCCCGCCGTGCCGCAGAAGGAGATCGACAAGGCGGAGACCATCGTCGAGCGGTTCATGAAGCGCTGGCGGGGTGAGCCCGACCCGCGGCACGTCAAGGCCGTCGACGCCTACTTCATCTCGGCCGCCGAGCACGGCCTGAACGCCTCCACCTTCACCGCCCGGATCGTCGCCTCCACCGGCGCCGACGCCGCGGCCTGCATTTCCTCCGGCATCGGCGCGCTCTCCGGCCCGCTGCACGGCGGCGCCCCGTCGCGGGTGCTCAGCATGCTGGCGGCCGTCGAGCGCAGCGGCGACGCCGAGGGCTACGTCAAGGGCGTCCTCGACCGGGGCGAGCGGCTCATGGGCTTCGGCCACCGGGTCTACCGGGCCGAGGACCCGCGCGCCCGCGTGCTCCGCCGCACCGCCAAGGAGCTGGGCGCGCCGCGCTTCGAGATCGCCGAGGCGCTGGAGAAGGCCGCCCTGGCCGAGCTCCAGGCCCGCCGCCCGGACCGGGTGCTCGCCACCAACGTCGAGTTCTGGTCGGCCGTGGTGCTCGACTTCGCCGAGGTGCCGGCGCACATGTTCACCTCGATGTTCACCTGTGCCCGGATGGGCGGTTGGTCCGCTCACATCCTGGAGCAGAAGAAGCTCCAGCGGCTGGTCCGCCCGTCGGCCCGCTACGTCGGCCCGGGCAGCCGGAAGCCGCAGGAGGTCGAGGGCTGGGACGCCATCCCGCACGGCGTCTGACCCTCCCCCGCGTACCCCGTCCAGGGCCCGGTCCGTCGCGGACCGGGCCCTGGCGCGTTGTGGCGCATCCCTCAGCCCCGGTGGTGGGACCAGCCGCCGGAGCGGGTGGCGCGGGTGCGAGGATGAAGGCCGGCAGTGCCGCCGGACCGGGCTCGGACCCGGCTCCGCCGCGCGCCCGCGCGTGGCCGCCGTCGCTCCGCGCCCGCTGAAAGGGCCCGCCCTCGCCCATGCGGAAGGATCGAGAAAACCGTGGCTGACGCACCGACCATCCGGATTCCCGACGACATCAGGCCCGCCGACGGCCGCTTCGGCTGCGGGCCGTCCAAGGTCCGTCCGGCGGCGGTCTCCGCGCTCGCCGACGTCGCCACCAGCTACCTGGGCACCTCGCACCGGCAGAAGACGGTCCGCGACCAGGTGGCCCGGCTGCGCCGGGGCATCGCCGAGTTCTTCTCCCTCCCCGAGGGCTACGAGGTGGTGCTCGGCAACGGCGGCACCACCGCCTTCTGGGAGGTCGCCACCTTCGGCCTGGTCCGCGACCGGGCCCAGTTCGCCAGCTTCGGCGAGTTCGGCGCCAAGTTCGCCAAGTCGGTCAAGGACGCCCCGTTCCTGGGCGAGCCGACCGTGCGCAAGTCCGACGCGGGCAGCGCGCCGACCCTGGTCGCCGAGGCGGGCGTGGACGTCTACGCCACCCCGCACAACGAGACCTCCACCGGCGTGGCGGTGCCGATCAGCCGGGTGCCGGGCGCCGACGAGGGCTCGCTGCTGCTGGTCGACGCCACCTCCGGCGCCGGCGGCCTGGAGGTCAACGTCGGCGAGACCGACGTCTACTACTTCGCGCCGCAGAAGTGCTTCGGCTCCGACGGCGGCCTCTGGCTGGCCCTCATGTCGCCGGCCGCGCTGGCCCGGGCCACCGAGATCAAGGAGTCGGGCCGCTATATCCCGGCCTTCCTCGACCTGGTCACCGCGATCGACAACTCGCGGCTGGAGCAGACCTACAACACGCCGGCGCTGGCCACCATCTTCCTGGCCGCCGAGCAGACCGACTGGATGAACTCGCAGGGTGGGCTGGCCTGGGCGGCCAAGCGCACCGCCGAGAGCGCCGGCATCGTCTACGGCTGGGCGGAGCGCTCGTCGTTCGCGACCCCGTTCGTGACCGACCCGGCGCTGCGCTCCAACGTGGTCGCCACCATCGACTTCGCCGACGGCGTGGACGCCACCGCGATCGCCAAGGCGCTGCGCGCCAACGGCATCGTGGACACCGAGCCCTACCGGAAGCTCGGCCGCAACCAGCTCCGCGTCGCGCTCTTCCCGGCGGTCGAGCCGGCCGACGTGGAGGCGCTCACCGCGTCCATCGACTACGTGGTCGAGCGACTCTGATCACCCGGTGACGGTGGGTGGTCGTCGGGGCTCCGGCGACCACCCACCGTGATCATCGCCGCAGCTCAGTCGCAACATGCCGGGTGTCGCATCCCCCACCTTCGGGTAGATGAGCGTACGGTGGTCCGAGGACGCCCGGGTGGCCGGCTCGTGGCGTGACGGCCAGCGAAGCGGGACGGAGGCAAGCCCATGCGCCCAGTACGCTTCGTCGCCCTTTCGGAGGACGGCCAGGCTCTGGTGCTCGCCGACGAGGTCGGGCGCCTGCTCGCCCTGCCCATCGACGAGCGCATCGCCTCGGCGATGCACGCCGAGCCGGGCTCGACGCCGCTCGCGGTGGTGCCGTCCGCCGCCGATCCCACGCCGTCGCTCTCCCCGCGGGACATCCAGGCCCGGATCCGTTCCGGCGAGTCCGCCGAGGACGTGGCCCGGATCGCCGGCGTTCCGGTCGACCGGGTGCTGCGCTACGCCGGCCCGGTGCTCCAGGAGCGGGCCATGCTCGCCCAGCACGCCCGGCGCACCCGGCTCAAGGGCGCCGAGAAGCCGACCCCGCTGGCCGAGGTCGTCAACGGCCGGCTGGCCCAGCACGGGATCGACACCGAGAAGATCTCCTGGGACGCCTACCGGCGCGACGACGGCACCTGGCGCATCATCGCCACCTGGCCGTCCGGCAAGGCCACCGCGCAGGCGGTCTGGGACCTCGACAAGCTCCGGCAGAACGTCACCCCGCACGACGACATGGCGCAGTACCTGTGCGCCGAGCGGCCCACGCCGATCCTCGGCCAGGAGCCGGCGCCGGAGCGGGGCGGCCACGCGCTGCCCGGCCCGTCGCGCGGCGAGCCGAGCCGGGGCGGGCACGGCCTGCCGTCGCCGTCCGAGCACGCCCGTCCGGGGCGGGACCCGATCCGCGCCGGCCGCGACGCGCTGCTCGCCTCGCTGGACCGGCCGCTCGGCGGCACCTCCGGCCGCGGCCTGGACACCCGCTCCCCGGCCGCGCTGGCCGGCCCCGACGCACCCCGCCAACGGGCGGTCACCGGGGGCGCGGCCGCGCTGCTCGGCGGCGGCCAGGGCTCCGCGTTCGACGACGACTCGGACGCGCCGAAGGAGATCCCGACCGTGCCGTCGCTGGCCGTGCTCCGGCCGCGGCGCACCGGCCCCACGGCGACGACCGGCGGCAGCGGCACCGAGTCCACCGAGGCCGGCGGCAAGCCCCGCAAGCGGCTGCCGAGCTGGGACGACGTCCTCTTCGGCACCGGCCCGGCGGCCCGCGAGTCCTCCTGACCCACGGCCACCCTGGCAAGGCGAGGCACTCTAAGTGCCCGCGTGCCAGGGTGGACCCATGGAGTACACGAACCTGGGACGCACCGGTCTCTCGGTGAGCCGGCTCTGCCTCGGCACCATGAACTTCGGTCCGCAGACGACCGAGCCGGGAAGCTTCGCCATCATGGACCGGGCGCTGGAACACGGGATCAACTTCTTCGACACCGCGAACGTCTACGGCTGGAAGCTCGGTGAGGGCGTCACCGAGCAGATCATCGGCCGCTGGCTCGCGCAGGGCGGCGGGCGCCGGGACAAGGTCGTCCTGGCCACCAAGGTCTACGGCAAGATGGGCGAGTGGCCCAACGAGCAGGGCCTGAGCGCCCGGCACATCATCCGGGCCGCCGAGGACTCGCTGCGCCGGCTCCAGACCGACACCATCGACCTCTACCAGATGCACCACGTCTCCCGGAGCACGCCGTGGGAGGAGATCTGGCAGGCCATGGAGACCCTGGTCGCCCAGGGCAAGGTGCTCTACGTCGGCTCGTCCAACTTCGCCGGCTGGCACATCGCGCAGGCGCAGGCCGCGGCGGGCCGCCGCAACTTCCTCGGCCTCGTCTCGGAGCAGAGCATCTACAACCTGATGACCCGGCACGTCGAGCTGGAGGTGATCCCGGCCGCGCAGCACTACGGGCTCGGCATCATCCCGTGGTCGCCGCTGCACGGCGGGCTGCTCTCCGGGGTCATCCGCAAGATGGCCGAGGGCGGCGCGGCCCGGGGCGCCACCGGCCGGTCGGCCGACGCGCTGGCCGAGCACCGGACCACCATCGAGGCGTACGAGAAGCTCTGCGCCGACCTGGGCCACGACCCGGCCGACGTGGCGCTGGCCTGGCTCCTCTCCCGCCCCGGCGTGACGGCCCCGATCGTCGGCCCGCGCACCATGGACCAGCTCGACCGCAACCTGGGCGCCCTGTCCGTACGCCTGGACGAGCAGACGCTGGAAAAGCTCGACGAGCTGTTCCCGCCGGTCGGCAACGGCGGCCCCGGCCCGGAAGCCTGGGCCTGGTAGTTCCCCTCGCCGGGGTGGGCCTTCCGCCTGCCCCGGCGAGCCTGGCCACCGCGCTCACACGGGCCAGGTGGCCAGGCGGTCGTAGGTGGGGTGCGGGCCGGGGTGGCTGCGTACCAGGACCAGTTCGTCGGCGCTCCACTCCGGGCCCAGGTAGTCATGCAGGGTCTCCCGGTCGGCCAGCACGTCGGCGCGGTCGATCCGGTCGCCGGGGCGGGCGATGGTCAGGTGGGCCCGGAACGGCTTCTCGTCGTGCGGCAGCCGGGCCCGGCGCAGGCCGGACCGGATCAGCCGGGCGAGCACGGCCAGCGCGTCGACCTCGCCGCGCACGTCCACCCAGAGCACGGTGAACCGGCCGCGCCCGAAGCTGCCCCCGCCGCCGAGCCGCAGCCGCGGGGAGCTGCCCCGGGCGTCGCGGAACGTCTGCGCGGCGAGGCCGAGCGCGCTCTCCACGTCGACCAGCCGGTCGTCGGGCACGTCACCGAGGAACGCCAGCGTGAGGTGGGCGTTGGCCGGGTCGGCCAGCCGGACGTTGGTGCCGGCCGCGGAGGCGGCGCCGGTGCGCAGCCGGGCCACCTGCGCGCCCAGGTCGTCGACCGCCGGCTTCGGCGGGTAGACCGCGACGAAGAGCCGCACCGGTCAGCGGTGACGCTGGTGGTGACCGGGGCGGGCGGCGGGCAGGGTCAGCCCGGCGGCGTGCAGGAGGCCCTCGACGCGTACCCGTTCGATCTCCCGGTCGACGCCGTCCAGCTCGGTCAGGTGCTCGGCGATGCCCAGCGCCCCGCAGGCGGCCCGCAGCCGCTCGTCGTACGCGTCGATGACCGCGCCGTGCCAGACCACCGAGCGGTCGCTCGCGGCGAGCCGGTGGCCGCCGAGGCGGCGCAGGTCGACGGCGAGCTGTTCCAGCGGGCGGCGGTTCTCCCGGTCGAACTCGGTGAGGTCGATGTCCCGGGTGAGCGACTCGGCCTCGATGGCCCGGTCCAGCCGGGCGATGGTGCGGCGTTCCCGGCGGTGCTCGCGCCATTCGGCCCACCCGCAGGCCACCCGGTCGAGGATCTCGTCGGCGCAGAAGACCAGCGCGAACAGGGCCGGCAGGCAGCAGACAGCGAGGATCGCCAGCATCAGCAGCAGTCCCCGTCCCACTCCCACGTATCGACGCTAAGCCCCGTTGTCCCCGCCCGCCACCCGATTGGCGAGATCCGGACGCGAATGAATGAGGAAGGACCGGTCCCCAGGGCGGGAACCGGTCCTTCGGGCGGTCGACGGGTCACTCGGCCCCGGGCGACACCACGTAGAAGCGCGGCATGGGCAGCACCCGCATCCGCAGCCGGGCGCCGGAGCGGCGCAGCTGCCAGGTGAGCGCCAGCAGCGCGGCGGCCAGCGAGATGAGGCCGCCGATCCAGATGCTCGCGCCGGCGCCAAAGGTCTCGGCCACCCAGCCGATGATCGGCGCGCCGACCGGGTTGGTGCCGAGGAAGACGAGCACCCAGAGCGCCATGACCCGGCCCCGGAAGGCGGCGTCGACGCCGAGCTGGACCCGCTGGTTGGCGGCCTGGGCGAAGAACACCATGAAGAATCCGGTGGGCAGCAGCAGCGTGACCACCAGCCAGTACGCCGGGGCGAGCCCGACCAGGGTGCCGAAGCTGGCGCAGCCGACCGCCGCGCCGAGCACCAGCCAGACCGAGGGCCGGCTGCGCCGGCCGGTGCCGGCGAGGGCGCCGACCAGCGCGCCGACCGCCAGGGCGGTGCTGAACAGGCCGAACGAGGCGGCGCCGGTGTGGAACACGGTCTTGGCCAGCGCGGCGAGGGTGAGCTGGAAGTTGAACAGGCTCATCCCGATCACCGACATGACGACCATCGGCAGCAGGAGGTCGGGGCGGCGCGCGACGTACCGGAGGCCGTCGACCACCTTGGCCTGGTCGCGCTGGCCGGCCGGCGGCAGGTCCTTGCGGTGCAGCTCCGCGGCCCGCATCCGGACGACGTTGACCAGCGGGGCGATGGAGCTGAGCGCGCTGAACAGGAAGACCGGGCCGACGTCGAAGGCGGCGATGGCCAGGCCGGCGACGGCCGGGCCGACGATCCGGGCCGAGTTGAAGGTGGCCGCGTTGAGGGAGAGCGCGTTCGGCAGCAGCGGCACGCCGACCAGTTCGGAGACGAACGCCTGCCGGACCGGGGTCTCCACGGCGTTGGCGACGCCGAGCAGGGCGGCGAACGCGAAGACGTGCCAGAGCTGCACCAGACCGGTGACCACCAGGACGCTCATCACCAGCGCCAGCACGGTCCAGAACGCGTTGGCGACGAAGAGCAGCATCCGCTTGTCGTAGCGGTCGGCGAGGCGGCCGGAGAGCAGGGTCAGCAGGAGGACGGGGGTGAACTGCAACGCGGTGACCACGCCGAGCGCGGTCGCGGAGTTGTCGCTGAGCTCGAGGACGAGCCAGTCCTGGGCGATGAACATCATCCAGACGCCGATCAGTTTGATCAGCTGCCCGGTGGCGAAGAGTCGGTAGTTACGGACTCGTAGGGACTGGAACATCGTGCTCAGCTTGGCCTGCACTCTAGGTGCGCCTCCTCGCGATCATGTACGCCTCATCCACAACGGACGAAGCGGACCGCAAGACGCGGGTACCCGTTCAGGCGCGAGCGATGCCCTGGAGGATGTCGGCGGCACGGCTCAGCGTGTCGCGTTCGTCCTCGGTCAGCGCGGCCAACCGGCTGGCCAGCCACTCGTTGCGGGCCCGCTCGAACTGGTCGAGCACGGCCCGTCCCCCCTCGGTCGCCGCCAGGATGACCTGCCGTCCGTCGGTCGGGTGGGGGGTGCGCTGCACGAGGCCGCGCTCCTCCAGCTTCGCGACGATCTTCGTCATCGTGGGCGGCTGCACCCGCTCGACGTCGGCCAGCTCCCTGGGTGTCAGGGCGCCCGCCAGCTTGAGGCTGGTGAGCGCCGAGAGCTGGGTGACCGTGAGGTCGCCGACCGGGCGGGCCTGCCGGACCCGCCGGTTGAGTCGGGTGATCGCATCACGCAGCTGAGGGGCCAGCTGCGCCGGTGGCACGCGTTTCGCCGTCACCGTCCGCTCCGTCACAGTAGTTAGCTTAACTAATGAGCCTGGCTAACGACATGCGATATGACCAGGCTCACCAGCGACTTCAGAGCACCACGGACTCGATCGGCCCGCGCAGGAAGTAAAGGACGAACAGGGCGGCCACTCCGTACAGCAGGGGGTGGACGTCCCGGACCTTGCCCTTTGCCAACTTCAGCAACACGAACGTGATCACGCCGGCCCCGATGCCGTTCGAGATCGAATAGGTGAAGGGCATCAGCACGATGGTGAGGAACGCCGGGATGGCGATCTCGTAGTCGGTCCAGTCGATGGTGCGGACCGCCGTCATCATGA
Source organism: Micromonospora sp. A3M-1-15 (assembly GCF_024213425.1). Classification (NCBI taxonomy): domain Bacteria; kingdom Bacillati; phylum Actinomycetota; class Actinomycetes; order Micromonosporales; family Micromonosporaceae; genus Micromonospora; species Micromonospora sp. A3M-1-15. The sequence goes on from NZ_JANAVK010000001.1 coordinate 1,961,892, forward strand.
GGAAACCGACCACCACGAGCGCCGTCGACGCGGCCTCGAAGGGCACCACCGCCGACAGCGGCGCCAGGAACATGGCCAGCAGGAACAGGGCGCCGGTCACCAGGTTGGCCACCCCGGTCCGGGCGCCCTCCGCGACCCCGGCCGCGCTCTCGATGTACGACGTGTTGCTCGACACCGAGGCCGCGCCACCCGCGGCGGCGGCGATCGAGTCGACAAGCAGGATCTCCCGGGCCCGCGGCGGGGTGCCCCGCTCGTCGAGCATGTCGCCCTCCTGGCCGATGGCGACCATCGTGCCCATGGTGTCGAAGAAGTCCGTGATGAGCAGGGTGAAGACGAACATCAGCGGGACCAGCCAGCCGACCCGGGTCCACGAGTCCAGCACGTTGAAGTTGCCGAGCAGGGAGAGGTCGGGGACGTCCACCACCTTCTTCGGCAGTTCGGGCACGTTCAGCGCCCAGCCCTTGGGGTTGGGCTTGCCGTCGACGAAGGACGGCCCGATGTTGCCGACCGCCTCCACGATGATCGCCAGCACGGTGGAGACCAGGATGCCGATGAGGATCGCGCCGCGGATCCGGCGTACCACCAGCACCAGGGTGAGCAGCAGGCCCACCACGAACACCAGCAGGGGCCAGCTGACGATCTTGCCGCTGATGCCCAGCCCGACCGGCACGGTCGTGTTCGCGACGTCCGGCACCCGGCGGACGAAGCCGGCGTCGACCAGGCCGATGATGGTCAGGAAGAGGCCGATGCCGACGCCGATCGCCGTCTTGAGCTGGGTCGGCACCGAGCGGAACACCGCGGTACGCAGCCCGGTGAGCACGAGGATGCCGATGAGCACACCCTCGATCACCACGAGGCCCATGGCGTCCGCCCAGGTCATCTGAGGCGCGATCTCGAACGCGACGAGCGCGTTCACGCCCAGCCCGGCGGCCAGCGCGATCGGGAACCGGGCCACCACGCCCATCAGGATGGTCATCACGCCGGCGACAAGCGCGGTGGCCGCCGCCAGCGCCGGGATGGCGAGCTTGCGGCCGTCGCCGTCGACGGCACTGCCCAGGATCAGCGGGTTCAACACCACGATGTACGCCATCGTGAAGAACGTGGCCAGACCGCCCCGGACCTCCCGGCCCGGCGTCGACCGCCGGGCGGAGATCTCGAAGAAGCGGTCGAAGGCGTTGCGCGGGTGCGCGGGATCGGGTGGGGTGCCGTGGTCCGGCGGCGGCGCTATGGCCATCGGGTCCTCACATATTGATCGACCGGTTGTCGCGCGCATCGTCCCAGATCACTCACGGGCAGGGAAGAACGATCGCGTACGCTGGGCGCGTGCCCCAGGAGCAACAACCGCGGCCCGAGCCGCTCGACCCGCCGATGGTGCCGATCGCCGTCGCCGGGCTGATCGTCTGGGCGGTGGCCGGGCTGGTGCTGCTGCTCTTCTTCCGCGACTGGCTCACCGGGCACGGGCACGAGAACTGGCTCTGGACCTGCCTCGCCGGTTTCCTGTGGGGCTTTCCCGGGCTGGCCGTGATGATGCGGCACGACGCCAACCGGCGCCGCCGCCGGGCGGCCGCCGCCCGTCAGGGCTGACGGTTCAGGGCTGACCGGTCAGGGGTGGCCGTACGGCTCCGCCGGCTCGGCCGCCTCCACCGAGCCCGGGGCCCGGCTCACCGACACCGCTTCCACCGCGCTGTCGTCGTAGACCGTGGGCAGCTCGTCCACCGGGCTCTCGGCCGCCTCGATCAGCGTCTCCGAGTGGGCGCCGCAGCCGTGGTCGGCGCTGACGACCCGGCCGTCGTCGGGGGCGTAGAAGTTGCCGCAGGCGCCGAAGGACTGCCGCAGCGCGCCGGCGAGCGGCAGGTAGAAGCCGCAGGTGCCGCAGCGGGCGGCGGCGGGCGCGGCCACCGAGATCGCGGCGTCGGGCCCGTGGTCGCCGTCGTACCAGCGCTGGGCGGCCTCGGTGCGGCCCTCCCGGGACAGCACGCGGGACCGGCCGAGGCCCAGCTCCCAGGCGGTCTCCTCCACGGCCGGGTCGTCGGAGAGCAGGTAGCCGGGGGCGAGCCGCTCGTCGTCCGCCGGGGTGGGCAGGAGGTCACCGGGGCCCAGGTCGCCCGGCTTGAGCCGCTCCTGCCAGGGCAGCCAGCCCGGGGCGAGCAGCGCGTCGCCGCCCGGCAGCAGCACCGTCTCGCAGATGGTGACCGTGCGGCTGCGCGGCACCCGGGTCACCGTGACGGCCCAGCGCCAGCCCCGGTAGCCGGCGAGGCGGCACTCGAAGTAGTGCGTGACGAGCCGGTCGCCCTCGGCGACGGCCTGGAGGTGGTCGCCGACGTCGGCGGGGTCCACCTCGGTGATGGCGGAGCGGGCCACCTCGACGGCGGCGGCGCACACCTGGTCGAGCCGGGGAGCGCGGGCGGAGGCGGGCCTGGTCACCGGACCATTGTTCCCCATGCCGGCCGTGGAGTCACAGGCACTCCCCGGTGTCGTTCTCCCCGGGTGGTGCGGCACGGGTGGATCAGATGGGCGAGGATGGGACGCATGCCGCTGTCCTCCCGCTCCGGCCGGTCCGTCCTCGGGCGGACCGTCGGCACCGGCATCCGCGCCACCCGCCTGCTGCTCCGGGGCTCGCTGCACGGCGGGCGGTGGATGACCCGGCGGGCCGGGACGGCCCGCGCGCGCAGCGCCGGCAACGAGGTCGGCATGGTCCGCCTCTTCGACCTGCACGCCCTCTCCTGCGCCGGGGACACCCTGATCGCCATCGGCCTGGCCGGGACGATCTTCTTCGACGTGCCGCTGGGTGAGGCCCGCAACAAGGTCGCGCTCTACCTGCTGGTGACCATGGTCCCGTTCGCCATGCTCGCCCCCGTGGTCGGCCCGCTGCTGGACCACTTCCGGCACGGCCGCCGGTACGCGCTGGCCGCCACCATGCTCGGCCGCGCCTTCCTGGCCTGGTTGATCTCCGACTACATCGGCGGCTTCGGGCTCTACCCGGCCGCGTTCGGGGTGCTCGCCCTCTCCCGGGCGTACGGGGTGGCCCGCTCGGCGGCGGTGCCGCGGCTGCTGCCGGAGGGGCTCGGGCTGTCCCAGGCGGGCGCCCGGGCGAGCGTCTACGGCACGGTGGCCGGCGCGCTGGTCGCCCCGATCGGGCTGGCCGCGTTCTGGTTCGGGCCGCAGTGGCCGCTCCGGGTCGCCTCGCTGATCTTCCTGATCGGCATGGTGATCTCGCTCCGGCTGCCGCCGCGGGCGGACTCGGAGCCGCCGGAGCGGGTGCCGCGTCCGCTGCGGGCGCTGCGCCGCCGCGACGGGGAACGCCCGCTGGGCCGGGGGCGGCCGGCCGGCCGGCTGGTGATCGCCACGCTGATCGGCTCGGCGGCGCTGCGCGGGCTCTACGGCTTCCTGCTGCTCTTCCTGGCCTTCGCGATCAAGGCCGGCGACCTGACCACCGACTTCTTCGGCCGGAACCTGGGCGCCCAGGGCGCGCTGGGCCTGGTCGGCGGCGCGCTGGCGGTGGGCAGCTTCCTGGCCACCGCGATCGGCACCCGGCTGCACATCCACCGCCCGACGGCGATCCAGTCCAGCGGCACGATCATCGTGGCCGGGGTGGCGGTGCTCGCCGCGCTGAAGTTCTCGCTGCCCCTGGTGGCACTGCTCTGCCTGGTCGCCGCGCTGTTCAGCGGGATCGCCAAGCTCGCGGTCGACGCCTCGATCCAGGAACGCATCCCGGAGCGGCTGCGGGCCAGTTCCTTCGCCCACTCGGAGACCGTGCTGATGCTCGCCTTCGTGGCCGGCGGCGGCCTCGGGCTGGTCCCGTTCACCGGCCGGATCGGCGTGGCGGTGGCCGCCTGCGTGGCCGCGCTGGTGGCCGCCCGCGGGGTGCTGGTGGCCACCCGGCTGCGCGGCGAGCACCTGGTCGGCCGCCCGCTCGGCGACGACGAACTGGCCAACGAGGGTGTCGAGTTCGACGACCCGGCGCCCACCTCGCCGGCCCCGCCCCGGGCCGACCCGCCGCCGCCGGTCGACGACGACGAACTGGCGCCGCCGGGGTTCCACATCTACCGCCCGTCCTCCTCCGTCGGCGGGCCGGGCGGCACCGAGGACGAGAACCGCCGGGAGCCCCGGGGACCGGTGGTGTGACCGGGTTGCTGGTGGTGACCGCGGTACCCGCCGAGGCGGACGCGGTCCGGGCGGGCCTCACCGATCCCACGGTCACCGTCGTGCCGGTCGGGGTCGGCCCCGCCGTCGCGGGCGCGGCCACCGCGCGGCTGCTGGCGCTCGCCGAGGCGGCCGGACGGCCGTACCGGGCAGTGGTCAGCGCGGGCATCGCGGGCGGCTTCGTGGGCCGGGCGCCGGTCGGCGGCACCGTGCTGGCGAACCGCAGCATCGCCGCCGACCTGGGCGCCGAGTCGCCCACCGGCTTCATCCCCGTGGAGGACCTGGGCATGCCGGCCGAGCTGCTGGGCGGCGGCAGCGTCGTGCCCGCCGACCCCGGCCTGCTGGGCGCCCTGCGGACCGCCCTACCGGCGGCCACCGTCGGCGCGGTGCTCACGATCAGCACGGTGACCGGCACCGCCGCGAGCACCGCGGCGCTTGCCGACCGGCACCCCGACGCGGTGGCCGAGGCCATGGAGGGGTACGGCGTCGCCGTCGCCGCCACCCAGGCCGGCCTGCCCTTCGCCGAGCTGCGGACGGTGTCCAACCCGATCGGCCCCCGCGACCGCGGGTCGTGGCGGATGCGCGAGGCGTTCGCGGCGCTCACGGCGGCGGCCGCCGCCCTGCGCTGAGGTCATTCGCCGGGGACGACGAGCCCGGACTCGTACGCGTAGACGACGGCCTGGACCCGGTCGCGCCGGTCGAGCTTGGTGAGGATCCGGCTCACGTGGGTCTTCACGGTCTGTTCGGCGATGACGAGGTCGGCCGCGATCTCCTGGTTGGACAGGCCGCGCGCCATGCGGACGAGCACCTCCACCTCGCGCGGGGTCAGCGTGTCGAGGGCGGCCGGCCGCTGACGGGGGCCGGGCGACTGCCGGGCGAACCGCTCGATGAGCCGGCGGGTGACCGAGGGCGCGAGCAACGCGTCGCCGGCCGCCACCACCCGTACCGCCTGCACCAGTTCGCTGGCCGGGGCGTCCTTGAGCAGGAAGCCGGCGGCGCCGGCCCGCAGCGCCTCGTAGACGTAGTCGTCGAGGTCGAACGTGGTGAGCATGAGCACCCGGGGCCGGTGCGCCGGCGGCGGGGCGTCGAGCAGCAGCCGGGTGGCGGCGAGCCCGTCCAGCCGGGGCATCCGCACGTCCATGAGGACGACGTCGGGCCGGAGCCGGCGGGCCAGCGTGACGGCCTCCAGCCCGTCGGCGGCGCCGCCGAGCACGGTGATGTCGGGCTGGGCGGCCAGCAGCGCGCCGAAGCCCTCGCGCACCATCGCCTGGTCGTCGACGACCAGCACGGTTGTCGTCACGGCACGTCCTCCGGGTCGCCGGCGCACGGGAAGGTGGCCTCGACGGCGAAGCCGCCCGCGCCGTCGGGGCCGGCCGACAGCGTGCCACCCAGCAGGGTGACCCGCTCACGCATACCGGCCAGGCCGTGCCCGCCGGCCCGGGGCTGCGGCGGTGCGTCCGGCGCGGCGTTGACGACGCTGACCCGCAGCAGGTCGGCGTCGCGGCGCACGGCGACGGCCACCGGGGCGCGGCCGGCGTGCCGGGCGGCGTTGGACAGCGACTCCTGCACGACGCGGTACGCGCACAGGCCGACGGTGGCCGGCACCCCGGCGGTGCCCGTGGTGTCGAGGGTGACCGGCACGCCGGCCCGGCGCGCGCCCTCGACCAGGGCGGGCAGGTCGTCCAGGGTGGGCTGCGGCGCGCGCTCCGGCGGGTCGGCGCCACGCAGCGTGCCCAGCAGGCGGCGCATGTCGGCCAGCGCGTCCCGGGCGCCGGCGCTGATCGAGGCGAACTCGGCGCGCACCGGCTCGGGCACCCCCGGGTGCCGGTACGGCGCGGTCTCGGCCTGCACGGCGATGAGCGACATGTGATGGGCGACCACGTCGTGCAACTCCCGGGCGATGCGGGCGCGTTCCTCCAGGGCGGCGCGGCGGGCGTACTCGGCGCGGGTCAGTTCGGCCTGCTCGTGCAGGGCGCGGCGGGCCCCGGCGCGGCCGGCGAGCGCGTCGAGCAGAACCGCGTACGCGGCCAGCGCCAGGCTGCCGCCGACGCTGTCCGGGCCGGGGATCCACAGCCACAGCAGGGCCACCATCAGCGCGAACATCGTCCACAGTGCCGGCCGGCCGTAGCGCAGCGCGGCCACGGTGAACGCCAGCACGAACACCGGGATCTGCGGCGGGTCCCAGGCCCAGCTGCCCCAGGGGTCACCGGGGGCGAGCGGGGTGAGCAGGGCGGCCAGCCAGCCGACCCGCCAGGCCAGCAGCGGGTACCGGACCAGCAGCGCGAGCGGCGCCACCTCGGCCAGGCCGACGAGGGTGGCCCAGCCGTCCGCGCCGGGATGCGCCCGGGCGGCGAGCGCCGCGCACAGCGGGAACCCCACGACGGTGGCGATGGCGAGCAGCACGACCACCGCCCGGCGCACCGGAGCGGGCCGGCCCGCCAGCCAGGACGGCGCCGGGTCGGTCGCCGTCACGACGGTCCGTAACCCGCGCCACCCGTGCTCGACGATCCGACTGGTCCGCATCACCGGCGAGCCTATCGACGGCGAGCCGGCCGGCGCGTGGCGCTGGCGGGGGATCTCGCACCCGCCGGCGTCATACCCGGGAGCCACCCGAGGTTGGCTCCGCACGGCGATGTGCCGGGACCACTGCGCTCCGTAGCGTCGCCCCCATGACGATCATCCAGGTACGCAGAGACTGGTCCGGCCACGCCCGTGGCGTGCTCCTCGACGCCGTGTACTGCGGCGGGCTGGCGGTGGTGAGCGCGGCCGGGCTGGGCCTGGTCCTGGCCGGCCGGCCCGCGGCGGCGGCCCGGCTGTCCGGCCGCTGGCAGCGGTTGCGCGGGGAACCGGCCACCCAGCCGGTCCGGGGTCTGCCGGTGGCCGGCAACGCGCTCATGGGGCTGGTGCTGGGGGTGCTGGCGGTCATCCCGCTCGGGATCGAGGCGCTGTTCGTGGCCCGGGGCGTGCTGTACGGCGTGGTGGACGGCGGCCCGTACGACACCTCCTGGGGCGGCCCCACCCGGGGCGGCGCCTGGCTGGCGCACTTCCTCGTGGGGGTGCCGTTCGCGCTTGCCGGGCTGGCGGCGATGTCCGGCCTCGCCCTGTTGCACCGGCGCTGGACGGCCTACCTGGCCGGCGAGCGGGGTGGGGCGTGGGTGGTGCCGGTGGCGCTGCTGGCGTGCGGGGCCGCGGCGGTGCTCTTCGTCGCCTGGCTGCACCAGATCTGAGGGCGGTTGCCCGTCACACCCGGCGGGCCGGGGTGGCGGGCGCCGGACGGGGCGGGGTTACGGTGGGGGCGTGGCGCTCTCCCTGGCGATCTCGCCCTGCCCCAACGACACGTTCGTCTTCGACGCCCTGGTGCACGGCCGGGTGCCCGGCGCGCCGCCGGTCGAGGTGACCTACGCCGACGTGGACGTCACGAACACGGCCGCCGAGCGCGGGGCGTTCGACCTCGTGAAGGTGAGCTACGCGGCGCTGCCGTGGCTGCTCGACGACTACCACCTGCTGCCCTGCGGGGGCGCGCTGGGCCGGGGCTGCGGGCCGCTGGTGCTCACCCGGGGCGACCGGACCGACCTCTCCGGCGCGACGGTGGCGGTGCCGGGCGAGCGGACCACGGCTTACCTGCTGTTCCGGCTCTGGGCGGCCGACCAGGCGCCGGCCCGGATCGAGGTGGTGCCGTTCCACGAGATCATGCCGGGGGTGGCCGCCGGGCGGTACGACGCCGGGCTGGTGATCCACGAGGCGCGCTTCACCTACCCGCGGCACGGGTTGACCGCCCTGGTCGACCTGGGCGAGTGGTGGGAGGGCGACACCGGGCTGCCGATCCCGCTCGGCGCGATCCTGGCCCGCAAGGGCGCGGTCGACCCGGTCGAGGCGGCCGCCTGGATCCGCGAGTCGGTCCGGCAGGCGTGGGCCGACCCCGAGGCCAGCCGGGAGTACGTGCTCGCGCACGCGCAGGAGATGGAGCCCGACGTGGTGGACCGGCACATCGGCCTCTACGTCAACGAGTTCACCGCCGACCTGGGAGAGGCCGGCTTCGCCGCCGTGGAGGCGCTGCTGGGCCGGGCCGCCGACGCCGGGCTCGTCCCTCAGACCTCCAGCTCGCGCGCCACCGCGTGGACCAGCTGAGCGATCTTCTGCGCGGTCTTCCGGTCCGGGAAGCGGCCGCGGCGCAGGTCCGGCTGGACCTTCGCCTCCAGCACCTTGATCATGTCTTCGACCAGGCCGTGCAGCTCCTCGGCCGGCCGGCGGCGCAGCTCCGCCACCGAGGGCGGCGCCTCCAGCAGCTTGACCCCCATGGCCTGGGCGCCCCGCCGGCTGTCCACCACGCTGAAATCGACCCGCTGGCCGCCCTTCAGGTCGGCGACACCCGCCGGTAGCGCGCCCTTGGGCAGGAACACGTCGCCACCCTCGTCACTGGTGACGAACCCGTATCCCTTGGCCGCGTCATACCACTTCACTCGACCCGTCGGCACCTGAAACCCCTGCTTCGCTCGGAACCTCTACCCCTCCAAGGCTAGCCCGATGATCCGGTCCAGCGCCGCCGGGAATCCGGTGAGATCATCCAGCACCACGTGCGCTCCGGCGGCGCTCAGCTCGTCCCTCGCGCAGGGGCCGGTCGCCACTCCCACGCCCGGGATTCCCGCAGCTTGCGCGGCGACCATGTCGGCCACGTGATCGCCCACGTAGAGCGTCGCGCCGTGCTCCCGCAGCGCGGTCGCCTTCTCCTCCGCGAACAGGTCGCCGGCCAGCTCGTCGACGGCCAGCCCGAGGTGGTCCAGGTGCAGCTTCGCCAGCCGGCCCAGCTTCGAGGTCACCACCATGACGCGGCCGCCGCGGGCGTGCACCGCCTCGATCGCGGCCTCGGCGCCGGGCGTCGGCAGGGACGGGGTGATCGCGTACGCCGGGTACAGCTCCCGGTACGTCGTCACCGCCTCGTCGACCTGCTCGGGCGGGAACCAGTGGGCGATCTCGGTGCGCAGCGGCGGCCCGAGGCGGGAGACCGCCAGCTCGGAGTCGACGGGCACGCCGGTCAGCGCGGTCAGCGCCCGGTAGGCGGCCGCGATGCCGGGGCGCGAGTCGACCAGGGTCATGTCGAGGTCGAATCCGACCATGAGCGGGGGCATGCCGAGAACGTACCCGTTCCGACGGGCGGGACGGCCCCTGGCCGGGCTAGCGTGGAACGACGATGACCACCTCACTCGCCGACCACCTGCGGACCCTCCCCGACGAGTCCCTGGCCGCGCTCCTCCAGCTGCGGCCGGACCTCGTCGTGCCCGTGCCGGCAGACGTCTCCGCCCTCGCCATCCGCGCCCAGTCGCGGGTCTCCGTGGCCCGGGCGCTCGACGGGCTGGACCAGTTCACCCTCCTGATCCTGGACGCCGCCCGGCTCACCCGGGCCCCGGAGGGCGGCGGCACCACCACCGAGGCGATCATGGCCCTGGCCACCGCCGGCCCGCACCCGCCCGCCCCGGCCGTCGTCCGCGGCGCCGTGAACAAACTCCGTGCGCTCTTCCTGCTGTACGGGCCGGAGCACGACCTGCACGTGGTGGGCGGCGTCGACGAGGTGTCCACGTACCCCGCGGGGCTGGGCCGGCCGGCCGCGGAGCTGGACCCGCGCGCGGCGGCCGTCTGCGCGGACCCGGCGAAGCTGCGCCGGACGCTGCTGGCCGCCCCGCCTTCGGCCCGGGCGATCCTGGACCGGCTCGCCGCCGGCCCGCCGGTCGGGACCGTGCCCCCGGGCGCCCTGGACGCCCCCGCCACCGGCGAGGAGGACGTCCTCCCGCCGGACCTGGTCAACGGCGGCGCGGCCACCGGCTCCCCGATCCGCTGGCTGGTCGAGCACCGGCTGCTCGTCCGGATGTCCGCCGTGAAGGGCGGCGGCACCGTCGAGCTGCCCCGCGAGGTGGCGCTGCTGCTGCGCCGCGACAGCGGCCCGCTCGGCCCGCTGCGCACCAGCCCGCCGCTGGTGTCGAGCCCGCCGCGCGAGGCCAAGGCCGTCGACTCGGCCGGCGCCGGGCAGACCATGGAGGTGGTCCGGCACACGGAGGCGCTGCTGGAGGCCCTGGCCGCCGAGCCCGCCCCGGTGCTGCGCTCCGGCGGCGTGGGCGTCCGCGACCTGCGCCGCCTGGCCCGCGGCCTCGGGCTGGACGACCCGACCACCGCGCTGATCTTCGAGGTGGCGTACGCGGCCGGGCTGCTCGGCGAGCTGGACCTGACCGGCACGGTCACCGCCCGCTACGGCGGCGACCAGCAGATCCTGCCCACCGGCGGGTACGAGGTGTGGCGGGCCGCCTCGCTGGCCCAGCGCTGGGAGCAACTGGCCCGGGCCTGGCTGACCATGACCCGCCAGGTGGGCCTGGTCGGCCAGCGCGACGACCGGGACCGGCCCATCTCGGTGCTCTCCGCCGAGGCGGAACGCGCCGGCGCCCCGGCCGCGAGGCGCTCGGTGCTGGCCGTGCTGGCCGACCTGGCCCCGGCGACCGCCCCCACCCCCGACGAGGTGCTGGAACTGCTGGACTGGCGGGCGCCCCGCCGGGCGCGGGGCCGGGAGGCGGCGCACCGCGAGGTGCTGGCCGAGGCCGCCCAGCTCGGGGTGACCGGGCTCGGGGCGCTCACCTCGTACGGGCGGCTGCTGCTTTCCGAGCTGACCGACGACGAGCGGGGCGAGGACCCGCTCGGGCTCTACTCCGACGCCGAGTCGGGCGAGCCGTCCACCGCCGTCCGCGCGCTGGACGCGCTGCTGCCCGCCCCCGTCGACCACTTCCTCGTGCAGGCCGACCTGACCGTGGTGGTGCCCGGCCCGCCCGACCCGGCGCTCGCCGCCGAGTTGGACGTGGTGGCCGAGCACGAGTCGGCCGGCGGAGCGAGCGTGCACCGGGTCACCACGGCCAGTGTCCGGCGGGCCCTGGACGCCGGCTACTCCGCCGACGACCTGCACGCGCTGTTCCGCCGCCGGTCGCGTACCCCGGTGCCGCAGGGGCTCAGCTACCTGGTGGACGACGTGGCGCGCAAGCACGGCGGGCTGCGCGTCGGGTCGGCCGGCGGCTACGTGCGCAGCGACGACGAGGCGCTGCTCACCGAGGTGCAGGCCGACAAGCGGCTGGAGTCGCTGGCCTTCCGGCGGCTCGCCCCCACGGTGCTGGTCACCCCGTACCAGGTGAACCGCATGCTGATCGCGCTGCGCGACGCCGGCTACGCGCCGGTGCCCGAGGACGCCGGCGGCGCGGCGGTCCTCGCCCGGCCGAAGACCCGGCGGGCCCCCGCCCGGGTGCCGGTGACCAGCCGCAGCCTCGACCCGCTCGCGGCGCCGCGGCTGCCGATGCCCCGGCTGCTCGGCGTGGTCGAGCAGATCCGCCGCGGCGAGGCGGCCGCCCGGGCGGCGCGGCGCGCCCCGGAGGTGGTCCGCGGGTCGGCGCGCAAGGGCCCGGGGCCGGCGCACACCCACAGCGACGCCCTGGCCGTGCTCCAGCAGGCGGTACGCGACAAGGCGCTGGTCTGGGTCGGCTACGTCGACGCGCACGGGGCGACCGCGTCCCGGCTGGTCCGGCCCGTCTCGATCGGGGCCGGCTACCTGCGCGCCGAGGACGAGCGCACCGAGATGCTGCACACCTTCGCGCTGCACCGCATCACCGCGGCGGTGCTGGAGGACTGAGGCGACGGTTCCGGCCCGGCGCGCCGGGGCCGTCGTCAGTCCCCGTTGCGGCGCAGGGTGCCGATCACCGAGACGGCGAGCAGCAGCCCGAACGCGGCCCCGGCCGACTCGCCGACCGAGTCGACGAAGCCCTGCCGCTGCACCAGCAGCCCGAAGAGGAACCAGCCGAAGATGCCGGTGGCGGCGGCCGCGTAGCCGACCAGGACCGCGGTGGAGACCTCCTGCTGGCGCGCCCGGTCGTTCTCGGGAAGCACGTCGTGATCGACGGTCATCTCCAGTCCCTCCCGCCCCGTGGTGGACCCGACCTCCAGCGTGGCACCGGAGGGGGTCACCCGGACAGGGGATAAAACCCTGATCCGGCTGGGACGGTGACGCTCAGGTGCCGGAGCGGTGGCCGAAGACGACCACGCGGGTGCCGACCGAGCCCAGCTCCCAGAGGCGTACGGCGTCGCGGTGCAGCAGGTTCACGCAGCCGTGCGAGCCGATCCAGGGGTTGTGCAGGTAGGTCGTGGTCTCGTGGAAGCCGATCCCGCCGTTGAACCGCTGCCAGTAGGGCAGCCACACCTTGTACGGGTTGGACCACTCCCGCATGTTCTTCCCACCCACCGTGTAGGTGCCGGTCGGGGTGGCGTAGCCGGCCATGCCGGTGCGGGTCACCGTCGGGCCCATGACCACCTTGCCGCCGCGCATCGCGAAGACGGTCTGCCGGGTCAGGTCGACGCAGAAGGTGAGGCCCGAGCCGGCGTGGCAGCGCCCGGTGTCGGTGTCGGCCAGCCGCTTCGCCACGTCGTACGTGGTGGCGCCGGCGCGACCGGCGGCCGGGCTGATCCCGTACCGGCTCTGGAACTTCTTGATGGCCGTGCAGTCGGCGGCCGACTGCTTGCCGTCCACGGTCAGCGTCCCGAAGCCGCCCAGCCGGGTCAGGTACGTCTCCACGGCCCTCTGGTGCTCCCCCTGCGGGCACCCGGCGGACTTCGACGGCTTCGGCGTGGCCGGCTTCGGCGTGGTGCTTCGGGAGGGTTTCGGCGTGGCCGTCCGGCTCGGCTGCGCCGACGGGGACGCGGTCGGCTGCTCCGGCGTGGGCGACGCGCTCGCCCCCGATGGCTGTTCCGTCACGCCGACGGGGGCCGGGGCGGCCGCCCCGGATCCGTCGCCCTGCGGATCGAGCGCGCACGCACCGACGCCGACCAGCACGACCGCTGCCAGGCTGACGGCCCGGACGGCGAACCGGACACGCTTCATGGGCCCTCCCCCTGGACAGTTGTCCCGCTTGCTAGACGTACGGGAGGAGTGTGACGTTGCCTGTCCAGCGAGACTTTTTCCCGACAGTCTTCGGCGTGCAACACTGGATGGTCCGCCTTCGGCAGGTCAGCTGCCGTGCGGGCGAGAATTTCCGGCTCTTGGAGAGGACGCTGGCGTGAGCGGTGGACCACTGATCGTGCAGTCGGACAAGACCCTGCTGCTGGAGATCGACCACCCCGACGCCCAGGCGTGCCGGATGGCCATCGCGCCCTTCGCCGAGCTGGAGCGCTCCCCCGAGCACGTGCACACCTACCGGCTCACCCCGCTGGGGCTGTGGAACGCCCGGGCCGCCGGCCACGACGCCGAGGGCGTGGTGGACACCCTGATCAAGTACTCCCGCTACCCGGTGCCGCACGCACTGCTGGTCGACGTGGCCGAGACCATGGACCGGTACGGCCGGCTCCAGCTCGCCAACGACCCGGCGCACGGCCTGGTGCTCCGCGCGCTGGACCGGGTGGTGCTCATCGAGGTCGCCAAGAGCAAGAAGCTCGCCGGGATGCTGGGCCCGAAGCTCGACGACGACACCATCCAGGTGCACCCGTCCGAGCGCGGCCGGCTCAAGCAGGCGCTGCTCAAGCTCGGCTGGCCCGCCGAGGACCTGGCCGGCTACGTCGACGGCGAGGCGCACCCCATCGAGCTGGCCGAGTCCGGCAAGGACGGCGGCAAGCCGTGGACGCTGCGGTCCTACCAGCGGGAGGCCGTCGAGGCGTTCTGGGCCGGCGGCTCCGGCGTGGTGGTGCTCCCCTGCGGCGCCGGCAAGACCCTCGTCGGGGCGGCCGCCATGGCCGAGGCGAAGGCGACCACGCTGATCCTGGTCACCAACACGGTCGCCGGCCGGCAGTGGAAGCGCGAGCTGATCGCCCGCACCTCGCTCACCGAGGAGGAGATCGGCGAATACTCGGGCGAGCGCAAGGAGATCCGCCCGGTCACCATCGCCACGTACCAGGTGCTCACCTCCCGCAAGAAGGGCGTGTTCACCCACCTCGACCTGTTCGGCGCCCGCGACTGGGGCCTGGTCGTCTACGACGAGGTGCACCTGCTGCCCGCGCCGATCTTCCGCTTCACCGCGGACCTCCAGGCCCGCCGCCGGCTCGGCCTCACGGCGACCCTGGTACGCGAGGACGGCCGCGAGGGCGACGTGTTCAGCCTGATCGGGCCGAAGCGGTACGACGCGCCGTGGAAGGACATCGAGTCGCAGGGCTGGATCGCGCCGGCCGAGTGCGTCGAGGTCCGGGTGACGCTGACCGAGGCGGAGCGGCTGGCGTACGCGACGGCCGAGGCCGAGGAGCGGTACCGGATGGCGGCTACGGCGCGGACGAAGTTGCCGGTGGTGCGGGCACTTGTGGAGCGGCACCCGAATGAGCAGGTGTTGGTGATCGGTGGGTACATCGATCAGTTGCACCAGCTTGGGGAGTACCTGGACGCGCCGATCGTGCAGGGGTCGACTACCAACAAGGAGCGGGAGCGGCTCTTTGACGCGTTCCGGTCGGGTGAGGTTAAGACTCTGGTGATTTCCAAGGTCGGGAACTTCTCGATTGACCTGCCGGAGGCTGCTGTCGCGATTCAGGTGTCGGGGACGTTTGGGTCTCGGCAGGAGGAGGCGCAGCGGCTAGGGCGGGTGCTGCGGCCTAAGGCCGATGGGCGGCAGGCGCACTTCTACACGGTCGTCTCCCGGGACACGATCGACACGGAGTACGCGGCGCACCGGCAGAGGTTCCTCGCCGAGCAGGGGTACGCGTACACCATCGTGGACGCCGACGACGTGCTGGGACCGAAGCTCCCGACGATCGACTAACTGACTCGCACACTCCCGCTCGGCGTGCTGCTGTTCACCAGCGCCGCCTGATCCGTTCCGGTCACATCTCGGCGAGCAATTCGGTCTAATTGGTGTAACTCAGCAGATCGAAAACCTCGCCGAAAGGCCGCCCGCGCATGAAGACGATCGTTCTCGTCCACGGCTTCTGGGTGACCCCTCGCAGCTGGGAACACTGGATCGACCGCTACCAACGGGCCGGCTACCACGTCATCGCGCCGGCCTACCCAGGGTTCGAGGTGGAGGTCGAGGCGCTCAACGCCGACCCGACGCCCATCGCGGAGGTGACGACCCCGGCGATCATCTCGCACCTGGAGTCGGTGGTCGGCGCCCTCGACGAGCCGCCGATCATCATCGGCCACTCTGCGGGCGGCGCGTTCACGCAGGTCCTGCTGGACCATGGATTCGGCGCCGCTGGCGTGGCGATCAACTCCGCGGCGACGGAGGGCGTTCTCGTCACCCCGCCGTCCCAGATCAAGTCGACGTTCCCTGTGCTGAAGAACCCTGCGAACCGGCACAAGGCAGTCGGCCTGACGCCCGAGCAGTGGAAGTACACATTTGGCAACACCTTCACCGAGGAAGAGTCCCTCGAGCTCTACCAGCGGTATCACGTCCCGGCATCCGGGCGGATCCTGTGGGACAGCGTGCTGGCGAACTTTCAGCCCGGCCCGCAGGACATCCACGTCGACTACCACAACGACAACCGGGCGCCGCTGCTGTTCGTCTCCGGCAGCGAGGACCACCTCATGCCGCCGAGCGTGCAGCGGTCCAACGCCAAGCACTACAAGTCCTCGAAGACCATCACCGAGATCAAGGAATACGAAGGCATGGGACACCTGCTGCCCGCGCAGAAGGGGTGGGAGGAGGTCGCCGACGACGTCCTGGCCTGGGCCGTGGAGCACTCCGGCTGGCCGGCCGCGACCGGCGCCTGAGGACATCCGCATCAGACACATCGGCCGGCAAGCCCACCATGACGAATCGGAAGGACAGCGGCATGAGCTACATCACCGCCAAGGACGGCACCGAGATCTCCTACAAGGACTGGGGTGCCGGCCCGGTTGTCACCTTCTCCCACGGCTGGCCGCTGAGCGCGGACGCGTGGGACGGGCAGATGCTCTTCCTCGTGCAGAACGGCTTCCGGGTCGTCGCACACGACCGCCGTGGCCACGGCCGGTCGAGCCAGGCGTCCGGCGGCAACGACATGGACGGCTACGCCGACGACCTCGCGGCGGTCATCGAGGCGCTCGACCTGACCGACGCCACGCTGGTCGGGCACTCGACCGGCGGCGGTGAGGTCGCGCGCTACATCGGCCGACACGGGACGGGACGGGTCGCCAAAGCCGTCCTCATCTCCGCCGTGCCGCCGATCATGGTGCAGACGCCGGACAATCCCGAGGGCCTGCCCATCGCCGTCTTCGACGAGATGCGCGCCAACCTGCTGAAGGACCGGTCGCAGTTCTACCAGGACCTGGCGCAGATGTTCTACGGCGCCAACCGGCAGGGGGCGAAGGTTTCGAAGGGGATCCTCGACCAGTTCTGGCTGTGGAGCATGCAGGCCGGCCTGTGGAACGCGTACGAGAGCATCAAAGCCTTCTCCGAGACGGACTTCCGCGACGACCTCGCCAAGTTCGACATCCCCACCCTGGTTCTGCATGGCGAGGACGACCAGATCGTCCCGGTCAAGGACTCGGCGAGGAAGACCGCCCAGCTCATCCCGAACGCCAAGGACATCTACTACCCGGGCGCGCCACACGGCATCACGTCCACACTCCAGGACCAGGTCAACAATGACCTGCTCGCGTTCCTGAAGAGTTGACCGAGGCGACGAGCTCGGTTTAGCCCTGTTAAGTCCTGAATTGAGGACCCTCCTACTTAAGCACCGACGCCGCGGCCAGTGGTGGCGGAATGTCGGCTGGCACAGCGGGTACGCGGACGGGAGGCAGGGCGGGTAGAACGCTGTGCCGCGGAAGCGTCATCTCCGATCTGAGGCACGAGAGAAGAGAGGCACGCGATGAAGGACAGAATCCTCACCCCGATCAAAAGGGCGACAAAGAGCATCCAGGTGCGCCGTAGACGGGGAGACTCCCTGATCGCCAAGGCAAAGGCCACCCGGCCCGGCCGGGTCTTCCAGTAAGCCCGACACCCCGGACCACCCGTCCGGTGGAGACAAGCACTGCCAGCGCGCTCGGCCTCCATGAAGGGCCGAGCGCGCCCGACGCTACGAACGGCGACGCAGGTAGCGAGCCCGCCGGCCAGCATCCACGAACCCGAGCCGCCGGTACAGCCCCGCCGCCGGGTTGTTGTCGTTGACGCAGAGCCACACTTCCCGCGCCCCGTCGGCCGCCAGGCCCCGCAGCGCACGAGCCACCAGGTACGCCCCGACCCGCCGCCCCCGCCAGCCCGGGACGACGCCCACCTGGTCGACCCAGTTGTCGATGACGTTGACGAAGCCGACGGCGGCACCGTCGGGACCACGGGCGATGAGCGACAGGTCCGGCCGGTACCCGTCGTCCTCCCCCAGCTCACCCAGCCACTCCTCGGCCGTGGGATCGGCGAAGCCGGGCCGGTCGGCGAACGACGCCCGGTAGGCCTCGAACAGCTCGGGACCGAGCGTCGCCGGCTCGGTGGTCACGTCGACGGGCCGGGCGACCTCCGGGAGCGCGTCGAGGTCGTGCCGCTGCACCCATTCGGCGAAGGTCCGCTCGAAGCCGCGCGCCGTGAACAGCGAATCCGCGCCCGGGCTCCACGACTCGGTGGTCACCAGCAGGTCGGCATCACCCGCCTGCTCGCCGGCCCAGCTCAGCAGCAGGCCGCCGAGACCCCGCGCCCGCCAGTCCGGATGCACCAGGCCGGTGCTGGTGGCCGCCTGCCCGCCGAGGCCGACCCCCACGGCCGCGACCAGGCTGCCGTCGTGCCAGGCGCCGAGGGTACGCGTCTGGAACAGCCGCGCCCGCAACAACGGGGTACGGGCGAACAGCGGCAGCCCACCGTCAACGGCCAGGCACCCCTCGGCCAGCCGGGTCAGCTCCGGGAGCTGTCCCTCGCCGAACGCTTCCCAGGTCAGCGCGTCCGTCCCGTCCATGCCTACCCCCGTCGTCAACGGCCCACCGACCGGCCAGCAACCATGTGTGGCCCGGCAGGCAGTAGGCACCCCACCGGCGGCGGGTGTCAACCAGATTCGGGCCGATGGTTGTCGTACCGACCTGGGAGCATCAGCTCATGGCGACCTCGAAGCAGCCGGTGACCGTGCCGACCGGCGCCAGCGTCGACAACTTCCTGGCGGCCGTGCCGGACGACCGCCGGCGGGCCGACGCCGAGCGTCTCTGCGCCCTGTTGGGCGAGGTCACCGGCGAGGCCCCGGTCATGTGGGGTCCGAGCATCGTGGGCTTCGGCACCTACCGCTACACCTACGCGGGCGGGCGCACGGGCGACTGGCCGCTGGTCGGCTTCTCCCCGCGCAAGCAGCAGCTCGTCGTCTACCTGGTGGGCGGCTGCGAGGAGCGCTATTCGTCGGTGCTCGCCCGGCTCGGCCCGCACAAGACCGGCAAGGGCTGCCTCTACCTGAAGCGACTGGACGACGTCGACGAAAGCGCCCTGCGCGAGCTGGTCGACCGGACGGTCCGCGTGCACAAGGGCGTCGACCGGGCCAGCCAACGCTGACCGGAGGCGGGGTCAGATCGCAACCCGCAACAGCGCGTCGGCGAACGCCTTGTGCCCGCCTCCGGCGGCTGAGGGCAGTCAGTTCCAGACGGCCGCGACGGCGGCGGCGTGCGCGGCACCGACGGCTCGCCCGGCGCGGGCGGACGCCGCGCGGGTCGCGGGTGACAGCGCGTTGGTGCCGAATGCGTCGACGGACGCCTGATCGGCGCTGATCACGTGGACGTTGGCTGGGGCGAGTGCGGCGATCTCGGCGTCAAGGTCACCCCACGGCTGCGGCGTGCCGGCGAGGGTCGGCTGGATGATCAGCACGCGGTCGGCCCCGGCGGCCAGGTCGGCGTTGGTCATCGAGCGCACTCCGCCGTCGACGTAGCGGCGATCGCCGATCGTGACCGGCGGCCAGATGCCGGGTACGGCACAGCTGGCGGCGACGGCGTCGCGCAGGGTCACGCCGGACTCGCGGGTGAAGATGGCCTCGTCGCCGGTCTCCGCGTCGACCGCGGGCAGCAGCAGGCGCCGGTCGGGCCACTGCTTCACGGGGAGTCGGGCGTCGATCGCGGCGAGCCGGACGGCCGGGTCGACGGTCTGCGCGGCGAGGGCGATCCCGCCGATCCGGCGGCGGGCGTCCTCCGGCCCGGTCGCGCCGGTCAGCACGGCGGCGTAGTCGGCGAAGAGCTTCTCCGTGTCGACGTCGACCTCGATCTCGGCGGTCTCGGGGCGGAGCTGGGCCGCGTACAGGTCGTCGAGCGCGACGCCGCTGGTGATCTGCGCGGCGACCGACGAGCCGGCGGAGGTGCCGACGATCAGGTCGGCGGCGAGGATCCGGTCGGCGAGGGTGGGATCGGCGTCGGCGAGGCCGCGCAGGACGCCCAGCTCCCAGGCAATCCCGGCCACGCCGCCACCGGCGAGTACGAGTGCGTTCGTCATGATCAGCAGCCTTGCACAGCGGGCGGGCGCAGTGGTTCCCGCCGATCGTGACGGCCGCCTCAGAGGACCCGGGTGGCCTGCTCCGCCGTGACGTGGGCGTCGAGCCGCGACCGGTCCAGGTTGGCGCACAGCACCACGGACGCGCCGGCCGCGAGCGGGGCGAGCAGCCACTTGAGCGGCTGCTCGTGCTCGGCCGCGTCGACCAGCAGCCGGTCGCCGGCGCGCAGGTCGAGCTGCTTGGCGTACTCCCGGGCCACCGCGCCCCACTCGCCGTAGCTGGTGCCGTCCGGGCTGGCCGGGTCGGTCGGGCGGAGAACGCCCAGGTCGGGCGCGATCTCGGGGTGCCGGAGCACCTCCGTGGACCAGTCGAGCCAGCCCGGCGGCACCGAGGACAGCGGGCCGGAGCCGGTGCCGACGAGGTAGCGGTGCGTTCCGTCGGGCACGTCCTCCAACCAGTCGTCGAGGCGTTCCGGGGTGACGAACACCGCGTCGTACGGCAGGTCGGCGCCGGGTTCGAGGACCGGCAGCCCGGCCAGGGCCCGGGGCCGGAACGAGACCGACAGCCCGACCGACCAGGCCCCGATGAGCACGGCCGCAGTACGCCAGTGCGGCGGCAGCAGCACGGCCACGCGGTCGCCGGGGCGCAGCCCGCAGCCGTCCCGGAGCAGCCCGGCGCTGCGGGCCGCCCACACGCCCAACTGCTGAGCGGTCAGGTCGGTGCGCTCGCCGGTGGCGTCGTCGAGGTAGCTGAGCAGCGGCTCGTGGGTCGCTACGGCGACGGGTGCGTGGTCGGCCATCGGGTGCGCTCCTCCCTGGCGGTCAGCTCACCCTAGCCGGGCGAACCGGTCGACCAGGAGGGCCAGCCGCCGCTCGTGTTCCTCCCGCCGGAGCCGGCCGTTGCGCATGAGCGAGACCAGGCCGTGCAGCCCGCTCCAGAAGGTCTCGGTGAACGTCTCCAGGTTGTCGTCACCGGCGAAGGGTCGCAGGGTCTCGGCCAGCTCGGCGAAGGCCCGGACCAGCTCGACCGGCGTGTCCTGGCTGGCGAAGGACAGGTCGGTGGGGAGGTTGAAGATCGCGTCGTAGAGCGCGGGCCGGCGTTCGGCGAAATCGGCGTACGCCCTGGCGATGCCGGCCACCGCCTCCCGCGCGTCGGTCGCGGCGGCCCGGGCGGCGGCGAGTTCGGCGGCCAGGTCGCCGGAGCCCTCCACGGCGACGGCCGCCATGATGGCGCCCTTGCCCTTGAAGTGGCTGTAGAGGACGGGCTGGCTGTACTCGATCTCGGCGGCGAGCCGGCGGGTGGTGACCGCGTCCCAGCCTTCCGACTCGGCCAGCTCCCGGGCCGCGGCGACGATCGCCCGCTCCCGTTCCGCCCGCTCCCGCTCGCGCCGCTCCCGAATCGCCATGGCCAAAACTCTAGCACCGCTAGCCAAGCTGCCGCCGCTCTGCTAGCTTCGCTCTTGGATCTAGCAGCGCTAGCAAACGGAGTCGACATGCTCACCCCCATCGCCTACGGGCTCGCCGTCGTCCTCAGCCTCTTCTGCGTCCTCATCGGCGCGCGGTTCCTTCTCGCGCCTCAGGCCTCGGCCGCCGGCTACGGCGTCCCGGTCAAGCCGGACGAGGACCCCGCCTACCTCACGATCAAGGGCCTGCGCGACCTCAGCTACGGCCTGCTCGGCCTCGCGCTCATCGCCTTCACCAACGCCGAGGCGGTCGCCTGGTACATGCTCATCGTCGCGATCAACCCGCTGGGAGACACCCTCATCGTGCTGCGCCACGGCAGGAAGGCCGTCGCCTTCGGCGTCCACTTCGCCACCGCCGTGGTCGTCCTGCTCAACGCCGCCCTGCTGTTCGCCCTCTGACCCGCACCGCCACGACAGGAGTAGCGCGATGTCCCTGATCACGCCCGACTTCGACCGGTCCGTCATCGTCCGTGACGCGGACGCCGAGGTGGTGGGCCGCGCCCCCACCACGATCCGGCTGCTCGCCGACAGCAGCGCCACCGGCGGGGCGCTCTCCACCCAGCGGGTCACCCTGACCGACGGCGCGGACGGCGCACGGCCGCACCACCACGGCAACTCCGCCGAGCTGTTCTACCTGCTCGACGGCACCGCGCAGCTGCTCTCCGGCGAGCAGGTCGTCACCGCCGAGCGCGGCGACCTGGTGATCGTGCCGCCGGGCGTGGCGCACGCGTTCGCCGCCGCGCCCGGCGAGAACGCCGACATCCTCATCGTCATCACCCCCGGCGTCGAACGGTTCGAGTACTTCCGCCACCTGGAGCGCATCGCCTACGGCAAGGTGCCGCCGGAGAGCCTGCTGGAGGTGCAGGAGCTCTACGACACGTACTTCCGCAGCAGCGCCGCCTGGGACGCCGCCCGCCGCTGACCCCCCGGCCCGGACTGCCCGGATCCCTCAGCGGCCGGGCAGTTCCGGGCCTCCGTCGAGCAGCGGGGCCAGCAGGTCGCCCTGCTTCTCCACCCGCTTCAGCACCTCGGGGGCGGTGTACGGCTTCGTCGACGGCCGCTTGCCGGCCGCGCCCGCCTCGACCTCGTCCCAGGTCAGCGGGGTCGACACCGAGGGCACGTCCTGGGCCCGCAGCGAGTACGGCGCCACCGTCGTCTTGGCCGCGTTGTTCTGGCTCCAGTCGATGAAGACCTTCCCGGGGCGCAGGTTCTTCGCCATCTTCGAGACGACCAGCTTCGGGTGTTCCTTCTCCAACTCTTGCGCGATCCGCTTCGCGTAGTCGGAGACGACGTCGGCGTCCTGGGTGCCGGCGATCGGGCAGCACAGCTGCATGCCCTTCTTCCCCGACGTCTTCGGGTAGCTGTCGATGCCGTCCTCGGCGAGCCGGTCCCGCATGAGCAGCGCGACCTGGCAGCACTGCTTCAGCGCGGCCGGGGCGCCCGGGTCCAGGTCGACCACCATCATGTCCGGATGCTCGCCGACCTTCCACTGCGGCGTGTGCAGCTCCAGCGCGGCGAGGTTGGCCAGCCAGACCAGGGTGGGCAGGTCGTCGGCGACCACGTAGTCGATGGTCTCCCGCCCCTTGCTCGACCCGGGGGCGGGCAGGTTCTCGGTGCGTACCCAGCCGGGGGTGGCGGCGGGCGCGTTCTTCTCGAAGAACGAGCCGCCGTCGACGCCGTTGGGGAAGCGGATCCGGGTGAGCGCCCGGTCCTGGAGGTGCGGCAGCAGCACCGGGGCGATCCGGGTGTAGTAGTCGATCACCTCGCCCTTGGTGAAGCCGGCCTTCGGGTAAAGGACCTTGTCCAGGTTGGACACCTCCAGCGAGCGGCCCTCCACGTCCACCTTGAGACGATCAGCTGGCATCGTCGACCTCCTCGGCCGGCTTGTCGGGGCGCAGGCGCAGGATCCGGGGGAAGCGCAGCCGGCCGTCGGGGGTGCGCTGGCCGTACTTGACCTCCACCACGACCTGAGGAGCTACCCAGTTCGCGCCGCGGGCATCCTCGCGCGGCACGTCCCCGGCGAACGGCGACCCGGCAGTGCGCAGGGGCTCCAGCTCGCGCAGCAGTTCGCGTTCGAGGGCCGCGCCGATCCCGCCGCCGACCCGACCCCGGTAGGTGAGCCGCCCGTCCGGCCGGGGCACCCCGACCAGCAGGCCGCCGACCTTCCGCGCGCCGGGCCGCCAGCCGCCGACCACGAAGTCGCCGGTCACCTCCAGCTTGACCTTCACCCAGTCCGGCGAGCGCACCCCGGGCCGGTAGACCGCGTCGACCCGCTTGGCCATCACCCCCTCCAGGCCGTGCTCGCCGGCCGCCGCGTAGGTGGCCGGGCCGTCGCCGAAGACGGGCGGCACCGCCCACCGGGCGGCGCCGAGCCCGAGGGACTCCAGGATCTCGCGCCGCTCCCGGTAGGGCCGGCCGGTCAGGTCCGCGCCGCGCAGCCGCAGCACGTCGAAGATCATGTACGTGACGGGGACGGTTGCCGCGAGCCGGGCGGCCTTGACCGCGTTGCGGACGTGCATCCGCTCGGCCAGGGCGGTGAACGACGGCTGACCGTCGGTGAAGAGGACCACCTCGCCGTCCAGCAGGGCGTCGTCCACCTGCTCGGCCAGGGGGATCAGTTCGGGGTACGCGGTGGTGATCTCGACGCCGGAACGGGCGTACAGGTGCTGGTGGCCGCGGCTGATGTCGGCGAGCGCGCGGACCCCGTCCCACTTGAACTCGTACGCCCAGCCGTCACCGGCCGGGAGCTGCCCGGTCATCGCGAGCATCGGCTTCAACGGCGCGCCGGGCACCTCATGACTGTAGTTGCACACGGAAGCGCGTGCGTCCCGTTCGATCATTTGCGATTCTGGTCAGAACCGGGGAGAGGAGCGCGTCATGCGGGCGATCTGGAAGGGAGCGGTGTCGTTCGGCCTGGTGTCGATCGGGGTGAAGGTCTACTCGGCCACCGAGGAGAAGGACATCCGCTTCCATCAGGTGCACCGCGAGGACGGCGGCCGCATCCGTTACAAGCGCACCTGCTCGGTCTGCGGCGAGGAGGTGACCTACGACGAAATCGCCAAGGGCTACGACATCGGCGGCGGCGAGATGGTCATCCTCACCGACGAGGACTTCGCCGAGCTGCCACTGACCACCTCGCACGCCATCGACGTGCTGGAGTTCGTGCCGGCCGAACAGGTCGACCCGATCCTCTACAACAAGGCGTACTTCCTGGAGCCGGAGGGCTCGGCCACCAAGCCGTACGTGCTGCTGCGCGACGCGCTCGCCGACTCCGAGCGGGTGGCGATCGTCAAGGTGGCGCTGCGCCAGCGGGAGCAACTCGCCACCCTGCGGGTCCGCGAGGGCGTGCTGCTGCTCAACACCATGCTCTGGCCGGACGAGGTACGCCAGCCCGACTTCGGCTTCCTCGACGAGGACCTCAAGGTGCGTCCCCCGGAGCTGGCGATGGCCAGCTCACTCATCGACTCGATGGCCGGCGAGTTCGAGCCGGACGCCTTCACCGACGACTACCGGGCCGCGTTGCAGGAGGTCATCGACGCCAAGGTCGAGGGCCGCGAGGTGGTCCAGCCGGAGGAGGAAGAGGCCGCGCCGGCCGCCGCCGTGGACCTGATGGCCGCCCTCAAGGCGTCGGTCGACCGGGCCCGGGCGGCCCGGGGCGAGGCGCCGGAAGGCGGGGCGGGCGAGCCGACCCCGATCTCGGCGGCACGCTCGGCGCAGAAGGCCGCCAAGGCCACCAAGGCGCCGGCCAAGAAGGCGGCCGAGAAGAAGGCCCCCGCGAAGAAGGCGCCCGCCAGGAAGGCGGCGGAGAAGAAGGCCGAGCCGGCCAAGAAGACCGCCGCCAAGAAGACCGCGGCGAAGAAGGCCCCGGCCAAGAAAGCGGCCGAGAAGAAGGCCGCCCCCCGCAAGACCGCCTGACGTCGAGGGGCCGGCCACCGGCCCCTCGACGGCGGTGGCTCAGCCCCGGCCGAGCTTCTCGGTGGGGGTGATGCGGACGATCACCCGCTCCTCGCCGGGCCGGCGGAACGGGTAGGTGTCCTGCCCCAGATACTTCTGCGCCATCCGGTCGATGTGCTCGTCCGCCCCCTCGGTGACCAGCTCGGCGGTGCCCTTGACCCACAGGGTGCGGAAGTCGTCCGCCTTGTCCACGACGGAGACCGCGACCACCGGGTTGCGTTCGATGTTGACGTACTTCTGCCGGCCCTTGGCCGTGTTGAAGACGATGTGCTCCCCGTCGGTGTCCACCCAGACCGGGGTGACGTGCGGGGTGCCGTCGACCTCGATGGTCGCCACGTGGGCGAGCTGCGGCTCGGCGAGCAGGGCCAGGTCTTCTTCGGTGAGGATCGCCATGGACGAGAACCTACCCCCGCGGCCCCGGTCGTCACCGATGTTCCCTCCGGGCCGGCTTGCCGGGATCCGCCCGGCCGTAGGAGCACCGGGGGCGTCCGGGCGGGTACCGTGTGCGCTGGCCTCGGCGGCGGCCCGCCGGGGGCACCCACCCCACCCAGCAGGGAGTCGACGTGAGCGAGCGCGTGCAGAACCGGTCGGCGGGCCAGAGCCCGGGCACCAAGGCGGAGCGGCGGCTGGCCGCCCAGCTGGCGGCGAAGAAGGCCGCCGAGGCGAAGCGCCGCCGGCAGTCGATTCTGGGCGCCTTCGTCGGTGTGCTCGCCGTGGCCGGCCTGGTGGCCGGCATCGTCTGGAAGAACAGCGGCGACGACGACAAGCCAGCGAACACCGCCGCGTCGGCGAGCGCGAGCGCCGCCCCCTCGGCCGAGCCCACCGCGCCTCCCGCCCCGCAGCTCCCCGCCGACATCGACCCGGCGCTGAAGACGAAGCCGGCCGTCGAGGCGGGCAAGGGCGAGCTGACGAAGCTCACCGTGACCACGCTGGTCAAGGGCAAGGGCCCGGCGGTCAAGGCCGGCCAGAACATCACCACCAACTACGTGGGCGTGTTCTACAAGGACGGCAAGGAGTTCGACGCGTCCTGGAACAACGGCCAGCCGGCCACCTTCCCGATCGGCGTCGGCCAGGTCATCCCGGGCTGGGACAAGGGCCTCGTGGGCGTGCCGGTGGGCAGCCGGGTGCAGCTGGACATTCCGGCCGAGCTGGCGTACGGCAACGACGCGTCGGGCGGGCGTCCGGCCGGGCCGCTGCGCTTCGTCGTCGACGTGCTCGCCGCGCAGTAGCTCACAGCAGGCTTCCGCACGGTCACCCAGCGGCAGTAGGTTCAAGGTCACCGTGGGCGGTACCCCCGCCCGCGGCGATCTGCCCACCGACGCGGAGGTGCACGTGGCGGCGCTGGACGACACCGGGCTGGCCCGGCTGATGTGGACGCACTTCGAGCCGGTCCACGCGGTGACCTACTTCCACCCCAGGGCCCGCGCCGCGTACGAGGCGGTCGGGCTGCGCGGCTACTGGCGGGGCTACTTCGCCGGCCGGGCCGCCCCGCTGGGGGCGGTCGGCGCGCCGAGCGTGGTGGCCGCCTTCTTCAGCTTCGCGCCGGCCATGGTGGCCCGGGCGCTGCCCTCGGTGTGGCGGCTGGCCACCCCCGAGGAGGCGCTGCGCGCCCGGCTCACCGGCGCCGTGCAGGCGCTCGCCGAGTTCACCTACGAGCTGCCCGAGTCGCACCTGGTCGAGGCGGCCGACCTGCTGGAGGAGGCGGCCGGGCACGTGGAGCCGGCCGGGCGGGTGCTCGGCGCGGTCAACGCCGCCCTGCCCCGGGGCGAGTACCCGCTGGCCCGGATGTGGCAGGCCGCCACCACGCTGCGCGAGCACCGGGGCGACGGGCACGTGGCCGCGCTGGTCGGCACCGGTCTGGCGCCGGCCGAGGTGGTGGCGTGGCGGTGCCGCGTCGACCAGTCCCGCGAGTTCCACCAGGCGGCCCGCGGCTGGACCGACGACGAGTGGGCCGCCGCCGAGGAGCGGCTGGTCGAGCAGGGCTGGCTGACCGCCGACCACGCGTCGACCGAGCACGGCACCGCGACCTTCCGGGCCGTCGAGGAGGCCACCGACCGGGCCGCCCTCGGCCCGTGGCGGGCGCTGGGCGCGGAGCGCACGGCCCGGCTGCGCGAGCTGCTCGACCCGATCGCCACCCGGTGCCGCACGATCATCCCGCCGAAGGCCCCGATCGGCCTGCCGGCGCAGCGAGGCAACGCCACGGACGCGGCGACCCCGGCCCGCTGAGCGGCGGACGGCGTAGCCTGCCTGGCATGTGGATCGTGGAACTGGCGTTCACCGAGGCGCCGGAGCGGCTCGCCGCTCGCCCCGCCCACCGCGCGCTCCTCACCGAGCTGCACGGGAAGGGCATCGTCCGGACGGCCGGCCCGCTGGCCGACGACTCCGGCGCCGTGCTCGTGTTCGACGTCCCGGACCGGTCGGAGCTGGACCGCCTGCTCGCGGCCGACCCGTACTTCACCACGCCCGGTGTGGAGGTCACGCGCGTCCGGGAGTGGGCGCCGTTCCTGACCTGATCCCGGTCGATCCGGCAGGATGGGTACGTGGTGGACGCGGTGCTCTTCGACCTGGACGGCGTGATCGTGGACTCCGAGCCCGTCTGGGAGGAGGTCCGGCGGGCGTACGTGGCGGAGCACGGGGGCACCTGGCAGCCGGACACCCAGCGCCGGCTCATGGGGATGAGCACCGGCGAGTGGGCCGCCTACCTGAGCGGTGAGCTGGGCGTCGACCGGAGCGCCGAGCAGGTCGCCACCGAGGTGGTGGCCGAGATGACCCGGCGGTACGCGGAGCGCGTACCGCTGATCGACGACGCGGTGGCGGTGGTGCGCCGCACGGCCGCGCGGTGGCCGCTGGGGTTGGCCAGTTCCTCCCCCACCCGGCTGATCGCGGCGGCGCTGGACGCGACGGGCCTGGCCGACGCGTTCGGCGCGACCCTGTCGACCGAGGAGACCGCCCGGGGCAAGCCGGCGCCGGACGTCTGGCTGGCGGTGGCCGCGCGGCTCGGCGTCGACCCGGCCCGCTGCGTGGCCGTGGAGGACTCCTCGAACGGGGTCCGCTCGGCGGCCGCCGCGGGTTGCCGGGTGGTGGCCGTGCCGCACGGCTCCTACCCCCTGGACCCGGACGCGGAGAAGCTGGCGGCGGTGGTGCTGCCCTCGATCGACGCGCTCACCCCGGACGTGGTGGCGCGCCTCGGCTGAAATCCGAGCCGATCGCGCGGCGGTCGGGCGCTCGACCACCGGCGCGCCCGACATGTCGCTCTTCTGCCGCCCCTCATCCGGTTGTACGGTTTCCGGGGTGCGGCCGATCGGAATGATCGCGGGGCGGCCGGGTAGCGCAGCCGGCACGACGGCGGAGGGGACGGCGATGAGGGCGATCGTGTACGAGACCAACGGGGACGCCTCGGTGCTCCAGCTCGTGGACCGGCCGGTGCCCGAGCCGGGCCGGGGCGAGGTGCTGGTGCGGATGGCCGTGGCCGGGGTGAACCCGACCGACTGGAAGGCCCGCCGCGCCTGGCCGCTGCCGCAGGGCTGGCAGATCCCCGGGCAGGACGGCGCCGGGGTCATCGAGGCGGTCGGCGAGGGCGTCGACCAGATCCTCATCGGCGAGCGGGTGTGGCTCTGGGAGGCGGCCTGGCAGCGGCCCTGGGGCACGGCCAGCGAGTACACGGTGGTGCCGGTCCGGCACGCGGTGAGCCTCGGGTCGGCCTCGTTCGACCTGGGCGCCGCGCTGGGCATCCCGTTCATGACGGCGCACCGCTGCCTGACCGCCGGCGAGTTCATGCCGGACAAGCTGCACGCCGGCGCGTTGAGCGACCACGTGGTGCTGGTGCAGGGCGGGGCGGGCGCGGTGGGCAACGCGGCCATCCAGTTGGCCCGCTGGGCCGACGCCTGCGTGATCGCCACGGTGAGCAGCCCGGAGAAGGCGCAGCTCGCCGCGGCGGCGGGGGCCAGCTTCGTGGTCAACTACCGCGAGCAGGACGTGGTCGAGGAGGTCCGCAAGATCGCGCCCGACGGGGTGCACACGATCGTCGAGGTGTCTGCCGCGCAGAACGCCGCCGCCGACGTGCAGTTGCTGCGTACGGGCGGTGCGGTCTGTGTGTACGCGGACGACGGGGGCGAGCAGGTGACCCTGCCGATCCGGGCGCTCATGATGCCGAACGCCCGCTGGCAGTTCGTGCTCATCTACACGGCGCCGAAGGCGGCCAAGGCGCAGGCGGTGACGGACATCGCGGCGGCCGTGGCGCAGGGCGCGGTGCGGGTGGGCGAGGAGGCCGGCCTGCCGCTGCACCACCACTCGCTGGCGGCGGCCCGGGCGGCGCACGAGGCGGTGGAGAACTCGGTGGTCGGCAAGGTGCTCATCACGACCAGCGAGACGTGAGAACGCGAAACCGATTTCGCCATCATCGGGACAGAGGCGAACAAGTTTCGCGAGAATGACATTGCGGGTCGCCCCGCAATGGACGGGCGGCCCCGGCGCGGTGCGAACGCCGGGGCCGCCCTCTGGGGAGGAATGTTCGAGAGGAACACGTCCTACCCGCTCTGGCGACGGTACGCCGGAAAGTGTTACGGCGCGGTCAGTTCACGTACGTCCAGGCCACCGTCGGCGTACCGGGATCGCACCACCTTCTTGTCGAATTTGCCGACGCTGGTCTTCGGAACCGCGTCGATGAACGCCCAGCGCTCCGGCAGCTGCCAGCGCGCCACCGACTTCCCCAGGAAGTCCCGCAGCTCCTCGGCGGTGACCGAGGCGCCCTCCCGGACCACCACGGTCGCGAGGGGCCGCTCGTCCCAGCGCTCGTCCGGCACGCCCACCACGCACGCCTCCAGCACGGCCGGGTGCGCCATGAGGGCGTTCTCCAGCTCGACGGAGGAGATCCACTCCCCGCCCGACTTGATCACGTCCTTGGCCCGGTCGGTGAGGGTGATGTAGCCGTCCGGCGAGAGCGTGCCGACGTCCCCGGTCCGCAGCCAGCCGTCGCGGAACTTCTCCTCGTCCGGGATGTCGTCGCCGACGTACCGCGCGGTCACCCACGGCCCGCGGACCTCCAGCTCGCCCACGGACGTGCCGTCGGCGGGCAGCGGCTCGCCCAGCGGGCCGACGATCCGCGCGGCGACCCCGGCCGGCACCCGGCCCTGCGTGTAGCGGTAGCGCCAGGCCGTCTCGCCGGTCGCGCCGGCCGGCGGCCGGGAGACCGAGCCCAGCGGGGACATCTCGGTCATGCCCCAGGCGTGGATGACCTCGATGCCGTGCCGCTCCTGGAAGGCGTGCATTAGCGACGGCGGGCAGGCCGAGCCGCCGACGATCACCTCCTTCAGCGAGGAGGTGTCCACCTCGTGGCTGTCCAGGTAGGCCAGCAGGTCGGTCCAGATGGTCGGCACCGCGCCGGCCAGCGTGGGGCGCTCGGCGGCGATCATGGCAGCGATCGGCTCGGCCTGGAGGAACCGGTCCGGCATGATCAGCGACGCGCCGGAGAGGAACGCCGCGTAGGGCAGGCCCCACGACATCGCGTGGAACATGGGGACGATGGCCAGCTCGCGGTCCTGCGGGCCGAGGCCGAAGCCCTCGGGCATGCAGACCTGGAGCGAGTGCAGGTAGATCGAGCGGTGCGAGTAGGCGACCCCCTTGGGGTTGCCGGTGGTCCCGGAGGTGTAGCAGAGCGCCGCGGCGTCGCGCTCGTCCACCTCGGGCCAGTCGTAGACCTCCGGCCGGTCGGCCAGCAGGGCGTCCCAGTGGTGTACGGCGATCCGGTCGCCGGCCGCGGCCACCAGCGGCCCCGGGTCGCCCCCGCCGACCACCACCACGTGCCGGACCGTGGCCATCTGGCCGATCACCCGGGCCAGCAGCGGGATCAGCGTGGTGTCGACCAGCACCACCCGGTCCTCGGCGTGGTTGGCGATGTAGGCGACCTGGTCGGGGAAGAGCCGGAGGTTGAGGGTGTGCAGCACCGCGCCCATGCTCGGCACGGCGAAGTAGGCCACCAGGTGCTCGTTGTTGTTCCACATGAAGGTGGCGACCCGCTCGTCACCGGTGACCCCGCACTCGTCGCGCAGCGCGTGGGCCAGCCGGGCGGCGGTCCGCCCGACCTCGGCGTACGTCATCCGGCGGGGCTCGGCGCCGGTCCAGGTGACGACCTCGGCCGTGCCGTGCACGGTGGAGCCGTGTTCGAGGATCCGGGCGACCTGGAGGGGGGCGTCCATCATCGTGCTACGCATGGGTAACAACGTAGTGTCGCCGGTCACACGAGCGGAACCCCCGGAACGGCCGAGCCGACCAGGGAAGGTGCGTAGATTGTCCGGGTGAGCATCTCGTGGGCCGACTCGTACGTGGGGCAGCTCCGGGCCCTGGCCGGTGACCGCACCCTGATGTTCGTCGGCGCGCGCGCCGTGGTCCGGGACAACGCCGCCCGGGTGCTGCTCATCCAGCGCTCCGACAACGGCCAGTGGGCGTTGCCGGCCGGCGCCATGGAGCTGGGCGAGTCGATCGCCGACTGCGCCGTCCGGGAGGTCCGCGAGGAGACCGGCCTGCGTGCCCTGCGGGTCAGCGCCTTCGCCCTCTACACCGGCCCCGACTTCACCAACACCAACATGTTCGGCCACACCTACCAGATCTTCACCACGGCGTTCCGGGTCGAGGAGTGGGACGGCGAGCTGGCCCGGTTCACCGACGAGACCACCGACGCCGGCTTCTTCCACCGGGACGAGCTGCCCGCCCCGCTCTCCGGCAGCGTCATCGAGACCCTCGCCGACCTGGACGTCTTCGAGCAGACCAACCGCCTCATCCTCAAGTGACGGCGCCGGCCTCCACGGGCCGCCCGTCGGGGGACGCCGCGGGGTCGCCGGCCGGCCGGGCGCCGGACCGTTCCGCGCCGATCCCGGCCACCACCACGAAGGCGATCCCCGCCACGGCGGCCGGCCCGGGCACCTGACCCAGCGCGACCAGGCCGACGACCAGGGCGATGGCCGGCTCCAGGCTCATGAGCGTGCCGAACGCGGCGGTGGTGAGCCGGCGCAGCGCCAGCAGTTCCAGCACGAACGGCACGACGGGCAGCAGCACGGCCAGCCCCAGGCCGGCAAGGAGCACCGGCCAGGTCAGGTCACCGAACACCGACGGGCCGACGACCAGGGTCGCGACCACCGCGGCCACCGGCATGGACACCGCCAGGCCGCGGACCCCGGAGACCTCGTCGCCCACCCGCTGGGTGAGCAGGATGTACGCGGCCCAGCAGGCCCCCGCCCCGAGCGCGTACGCCACCCCGACCGGGTCCGCGCCGCCGTGCCACGGCTCGGTGAGCAGCAGCACCCCGACCGCCGCGAGCGCCGGCCAGAGCTTGGCGCCGCCCCGGCCGCGGGACACGGCCACGCCCAGCGGCCCGAGGAACTCCAGCGCGCTGGCCGTGCCCAGGGGCAGCCGGGCCACCGCCGCCATGAACAGGATCGTGACGCCGGCGGTCACCACACCGAGCGCGACGCAGGCCCGCAGGGCGGAGCGGGTGAAGGCCGACGGGCGGGGCCGGACGAAGGCCGCGAGCAGCACCCCGGCCCAGGCCAGGCGCAGCCAGGCGGCGCCCTCCGGGCCGACCCGGTCGAAGAGCCCCACCGAGGCGGCCAGCCCGAGCTGGACGCAGGTCATCGAGGCGACGGCCATGGCGGTGCCGGCCCGGGCGGGAGTCACGGTGGTCATGGGGACAGTAGAGCCGGTCCGGACCGCTCGCGTCCACGTGCCATTCCTGGACGGACCATTCGGCGATCGTGAACAATCATCCCATGGACCTGCGTCGCCTCCGCCTGCTGCGCGAACTGGCCCGGCTCGGCTCGATGCGCCTGGTCGCCGACGAGCTGCACGTCACCACCTCGACGGTGTCGCAGCAGCTCGCCGTGCTGGCCCGGGAGGTGGGCGCCGACCTGGTCGAGCCGCACGGCCGCCGGGTCCGGCTCACCCCGGCCGGGCGCCGGCTGGCCGAACACGCCGTGACGATCCTCGCCGCGGTCGACGCGGCCCGGCTCGACCTGGACCCCCGCGGCGAACCGGCCGGCACGGTACGCGTCGCCGGCTTCGCCACCGCCGTCCGGCGCTCACTGCTGCCGCTCACCGCCCGGCTCGCGGCGGACCACCCCCGGGTGCGCCTCCACATCGACGAGCACGAGCCGGCCGAGGCGTACGCGCTGCTCGCCACCGACGACGTCGACCTCGCGCTGACCTACGACTACAACCTGGCCCCGATCTCCGCCGACCCCGCGCTGGAGGCCACACCGCTGTGGTCGGCGGCCTGGCACCTCGGCGTCCCGGCCGGCGCGGCGGCCCTCCCGGAGGCGGACGCCCCGGCGGTGTTCGACCGGTTCCGCGACGCGGACTGGATCGTCAACTCCCGCAACACGGCCGACGAGGTGGTGGTGCGGACCATCGCCTCGATGGCGGGCTTCGAACCCCGGATCGTGCACCGCGCCGACAGCCTCGACCTGGTCCAGGACCTCATCGTCGCGGGGCTCGGCGTCGGCCTGCTCCCCGGCGACCAGCCCACCGGGCCCGGGGTCCGGCTGCTGCCGCTCACCGCGCCGCAGGCCCTGCTGCGCGCCTACGCCGTGACCCGCCGCGGCCGGGCGGCCTGGCCGCCGCTGGCGCTCATCCTCGACCTGCTGACCGCCCATCCGGACCCGACCTCAGAGCCGGGGTGACAGGCGCCCGGGAGCCGGGCCCGCCGGCTGGTCCCCGGGTGGCGGCCACCCGAGGACCAGCCGGTCACCGTGTCAGGCCACCGGCTCCACGTAGTGGTAGGAGGCGTCGGCGCCGTTGTCCCAGGGGCGCCACTCCTCGCCCGAGGTGCTGATCTCGCCGTGGATCGCGAAACGGTCGTCGGCGACACCCGCCGGGGCGGTCATCGGCACGGTCACCGTGGATTCGGCCTCCACGGCGAGCGGGCCGGCGGTGCACACCACCTGCGTGGTGGTGACGTCACACGCCCACGGGCTCGGGTTGCCGGGCCCGTCGTACGGCTGACCGGCGGTGAAGCCGGCCGGCACGTCGACCACGAGGCGCAGGTCGCCGGCCTCGGCGGTGCCGATGTTGTGGGCCGTGAAGGTCGGGGTGATGTCCCCGCCGCTGGTCGGAAGGTCGGTCTCCCACGCCCCGCTGGCGCCTCCGTCGCCGCTCAGCGAGAGGTCGGCGACGTACCCGTAGGTGGTCTGGACCTGGGCGGAGTTGTTGGTCCGGGTGACCTCGCGGGCGCTGGTGGCGGCGGTCGCCCCGATCGTCGCGACGGTGCCGGCCGGCGCATCGGGAAGGCCGACGTAGACGCGCAGCGGCTCCGCGGTGCCGCCCGGCGGCACCGGGCCGTAGATGTTGGTGCAGACGAAGGTGGTGTAGTCGCACTGCCAGGACGGGTCACCGACGATCTCGCCGCCGGGCGGGAACGTGAAGGAGACGGTGACGTCCTCGACCGTCGCCGCACCGACGTTGTCGACGGTGGCGATGACGACGGCGGTGTTCTCCGTGGCGCCGATCATCGTGGTGGGCGTGACGGTGAGGTTCAGCTTCAGGTCGGGCCGGGGTGGCGGCGCCGCGACGGCGGGCGCGGCCGGCAGCAGCGCGGCCGACGCGGCCAGGGAGAGGATGGTGAGACCGGTACGGAGGGTGCGGTCGGAGGTCATGACGTCCCTTGCTCGCAGGGAGCCGCCCCACGGCCGTCGACCGGCGGGGCGGCACGGCCGGCGCCCCCGTCGACGCCGACCGGGGAGCCGCTCGGCGGCGGCTCACCCCTCAAAGGACGTTCACCGACGTCATCGCGTTACATGACTGGCTTCCCCCGGGATCAGAGCATGGTCTGGGACTTGGACTCCATGTCGGCGGCGGCCTCCTCCTTCGACTCCCTGGTGAGGGGCTTGCCGCCGGGAGCGGCCGCCGGGCCGCCGAGCGGGTCCGCGCCGCCGGTCGACCCGTGCGGGCCGGCGCCGCGCAGCTGCTCGTTCGGCATGAGCAGGGTGACCAGCACAGCCAGGATCGCGACCAGCCCGGTCGTCAGGAAGACCAGGTGCAGCGACTCGACGAACGACGCCTGGATGGCGGCCCGCACCGGGGCGGGCAGCGCCATGATCGTGGCCGGGTCGTTGATCGAGATGTTGGCGCCGCCGCCGGCCGCCACGGCCGCCCGCTGGTCGGGCGGGAGCTGGGCGATCGCCGCCGGCAGCCGGCCGGCCAGCTCGCCGGTGAGCCGGGACGACAGCACCGCACCGAGGATGGCGACCCCGAACGAGCCGCCCAGCGAGCGGAAGAACGTCGCCGACGAGGTGCCCGCGCCCAGGTCGCGCGGGTCGACCGCGTTCTGCACGGCCAGGATCAGCGACTGCATGCACAGGCCCAGCCCGACGCCGATCACCACCATGAAGCCGAAGGCGACCCAGAGCGAGGTGGCCACCTGGAGCTGCCGGAACAGCAGCATGCCGGCGACCAGCACGGCCGCGCCGGCCACCGGGAACCACTTGTACCGGCCGATCCGGCTCATCGCCCGCCCGGTGATGATCGAGGTGAAGATGATGCCGGCCATCATGGGCAGCATGAGCAGGCCGCTGCGGGTCGGCGAGGCGCCCTTGACGATCTGGAGGTAGAGCGGGATGAAGATGATCGACCCGAACATCACCAGACCGAGCACGAAGCCCGCCGAGTTGGCCAGCGCGAAGGTGGGGCTGCGGAACAGCCGCAGCGGCAGGATCGGCTCCTCCACCCGGGCCTCCTGGACCAGGAAGAGCGCGCCCAGCACCGCCCCGGCCACGAACAGCCCGATGATCACCCCGGAGCCCCAGGCGTACTCGTTGCCGCCCCAGCTCAGCGCGAGCAGCAGGCAGCTCACCCCGGCGACCAGCAACCCGGCGCCGACCCAGTCGACCTTGTGCTCCCGGCGCTGGAAGGGGACCAGCCGCATGACGTGGTAGCAGACCACGATGGCGAGGATGGCCAGCGGCACGTTGATGTAGAAGATCCACCGCCAGTTGGTCTCGGCGAAGTAGCCGCCGACCAGCGGCCCGGCCACCGAGGAGATGCCGAAGACCGCGCCGAACAGGCCCTGGTAGCGGCCACGTTCCCGGGGTGGCACCACGTCCGAGATGATGGTGAACGCCAGCGTGAGCAGGCCGCCCGCGCCGAGGCCCTGCACGCCCCGGGTGACGATCAGCTGGGTCATGTTCTGCGACAGGCCGGCCAGCAGAGAGCCGAGCAGGAACGTGCCGATCGAGAAGAGGAAGACCGGGCGGCGCCCGTACAGGTCGGCCATCTTGCCGTACAGCGGGGTCGACGCCGTGGAGGCGAGCAGGTACGCGGTGACGACCCACGAGTAGTGGTTGATCCCGCCCAGCTCACCGACGATGGTGGGCAGCGCGGTGCCGACGATGGTCTGGTCGAGCGCCGCCAGCAGCATGCCGGTCATCAGGCCGAACATCAGCAGGCGGATCTGGCGGGCGTGCAGCACGGGACGAGCGGCCTGGGCTGTCATCCCGCTTCCTTTCCCACCGGGGGCGGATCATGCCCCCGGTGGGAGAAGAAGTCAGTGCCTGCCCTCGGCGAACTCCTCGACGATCTTGTCGCAGAACGCCGGCAGGTCGTCCGGCTTGCGGCTGCTGACCAGGCCGTTGTCGGTGACGACCTCCTGGTCCACCCAGTTAGCTCCGGCGTTGGTGAGGTCGGTGCGCAGGCTCGGCCAGGAGGTGATCGTCCGGCCGCGCACCACGTCCGCCTCGACCAGCGTCCACGGGCCGTGGCAGATCACCCCGACCGGCTTGCCGGCCTCGAAGAACGACTTCACGAACCGGACCGCGTCGGGGTCGGTCCGCAGGAAGTCCGGGTTCGCCACGCCGCCGGGCAGCACCAGCGCGTCGTACGCCCCCGCGTCCGCCTCCTTTGTCGTCACGTCGACCTGGTACTGCTTGCCGTGGTCGAGGTGGTTGAAGGCCTGGATCGAACCGGACTCGATCGAGACCAGCTCGACCTGGGCGCCGGCGTTCTCCACCGCCTCGCGGGGCTTGGTGTACTCGACCTCCTCGACGCCGTCGGCGGCCAGGAACGCGATCCGCTTGCCCTGCAGTGTCGCTGCCATGGTGGTTCTCCTCTCCGGGGTCTGTCTGCACCCGTTCCCGGGCCGGAACCGCCGAAACCGGACGGCCAGGGTGTCCCGGGCCGCAGGTTTGGCCGGTCCCGCTCGGGGGACCCGAAGGGGCATGGCAGGAGCAGCAGCGGAAGAGCGCCGGCTCGCCACCGTCGTGGCCGGCTGGCAGGGGCGTCCCGTGCTGGTCGTGGGCGACGCCATGCTGGACGAGTGGCGGTTCGCGGAGTCGGAGCGGCTCTGCCGGGAGGCGCCCGCGCCGGTCCTGACCCTGCGCCGCCGGA
Organism: Micromonospora sp. A3M-1-15; assembly: GCF_024213425.1. NCBI lineage: Bacteria > Bacillati > Actinomycetota > Actinomycetes > Micromonosporales > Micromonosporaceae > Micromonospora > Micromonospora sp. A3M-1-15. The sequence continues at coordinate 1,999,168 of NZ_JANAVK010000001.1, forward strand.
TCTCCGCCGCCGGCGGGGCCGCGAACACCGCCGTCAACGTGGCCGCCCTCGGCGGCCGGGCCGCCCTGGTCGCCCCGGTCGGCGCCGACGTGGCCGGTGACGAGCTGCACGACTGCCTCGACCGGGCGGGCGTCTGGGACCGTACGGTCGGCCACCCCGGGCGGCCCACGCCGGTGAAGCGGCGGATGCTCGCCGGCAACCAGATCCTGCTCCGCGAGGACTCCGGCGACCCGGAGGACCCGCTCGACGACGACGGGGTGGCCCGCCTGCTGACCGCCCTGCACTGCGCCACCGAGGAGCTGCGCGCGGTGGCCGCCGGGCAGCCGCCCACCCTGGTCGTCTGCGACTACGGCCTCGGCGCGCTGCCCTCGGCGGTGCGCGCCTGGCTGGTCGCCAACCGGGACCGGTACGCCACCGTGGCGCTCGACGCGCACGACCTGGCCGACTGGCGCGGCCTCAACCCGACCGTGGTGACACCGAGCTTCGCCGAGGCGACCCGCCTGCTGGCCCGGGCGGCCGCCGGCTTCAACGGCGGGCACCGGAGTGCGGCCCACGGCGCGACCGCCGGCCACCTGCACCTCGACCACCTGGCCGACCCGGCCGACGGCCCCTCCGAGCTGGTCGTCGGCGCGGCACCCGGCGGTGCGGGCGAACGGGAGCCCGGCAGCCCGCACCCGACCTCCGGCGCGCCCGCGGCCGAGCACGGCGGCGGGGTCGCCGGCCCGACCGGCGAGCCGACGCCCGCCGAGGAGCGGGTCGCGCTGACCGGGGACGGGCTCAGCGTCACGGGCACCGGCGTGACCGTCAACGCGGCGGCCGGGGCCGGTGTGGACCGGGCCGTGCTGGCCGAGTCCCGTCTGGACGAACTGCGCGAGCACACCGGCGCGGACGTGGTGGCGGTGACCCTGGACACCGAGGGCGCGGTGGTCGGCGGGGCCGACGGCGAACCCCGGCGCAGCCACAGCACCCCGGTCCCGGCCAGCCACGCCGTGGGTGCCGGGGACGCGTACCTGGCGGCGATGACCCTGGCGCTGGCGGCGGAGGCGAGCCTGCCGACCGCCGCGCAGCTCGCCCAGCTCGCCGCCACCATCACCGTCTCCGACACCGGCACCTGCGTGTGCCGGCGGGAGGACCTGCTCGACGCGCTGGGCAGCGGGCCGGAGGCGGCCGGCCGCTCCACCCAGGTGGGCGCCGAGGAGCTGACCGCGATCGTCGCGGAGCACCGCCGGGCCGGCCGGTCGATCGTCTTCACCAACGGCTGCTTCGACGTGCTGCACCCCGGGCACGTCCGCTACCTGACCCAGGCCCGCGCGCTCGGCGACCTGCTGGTCGTGGCGGTCAACTCCGACGGCAGCGTACGCCGGCTCAAGGGCCCCGACCGGCCGGTCAACCCGGTCGAGGACCGCGCCGCCCTGCTCGCCGCGCTGGAGTGCGTCGACCACGTGGTGGTCTTCGAGGAGGACTCCCCGGCGAAGCTCATCGAGGCGGTCCGCCCGGACGTCTACGTCAAGGGCGGCGACTACCCGCCGGAAATGGTCCCGGAGGCCCCGCTGGTCCGCCGGCTGGGCGGCCAGGTGCGCACCCTCGGGTACGTGCCGGACCGCTCCACCTCGGCGATCATCGACCGGATCCGGTCGCACCCGGTCGTCCCGCCGGTGGGTGAGGGCAGGCCGGCGTGAACCGGCCGCTCGACCCCGGCGTACCCGAGGACTTCCGCCGGCCCCGGCAGCTCGACGTGCTGATCCCCACCCGCAACCGGCCCGCCGAACTGGCGGTCACCCTGTCCGGGCTGGCCGCGCAGGAGGGCGTACCGGACTTCGGGGTGGTGGTGAGCGACCAGTCCGACGACGACCCGGCGTACGCGCACCCGGCGGCGGCCACGATGGTCCGGGCGTTGCGCCACCGGGGCCACCCGGTGCTGCTGACCCGGCGGCTGCCCCGGCGCGGGCTGGCCGAGCACCGGGCCTCCCTGCTGGACCGGTCGGCGGCCCGCTACGTGCTCTGCCTCGACGACGACGTCTGGCTGGAGCCCGGCACGGTGTCCCGGCTGGTCACCGCGATCCGGGAGCTGGGCTGCGGGTTCGTCGGCAACGCCGTGCACGGACTCTCCTACGCCGACGACGTGCGCCCGGAGACCCACGTCCATTACGAGGAGTGGCCCGGGCCGCCGGTGCCCGAGCGGATCCGCCCCGGCACCCCGGAGTGGCAGCGGGCGGACATCCACCCGGCGGCGAACCTGCTGCACGTCACCGAGAAGCTGCGGCTGCCGACCGGGGCGTGGCGGGCGTACAAGGTCTCCTGGATCGGCGGGTGCGTGCTCTACGACCGGGCCAAGCTGCTCGACTCCGGCGGCTTCGAGTTCTGGCGCCGGCTGCACGAGCGGCACCAGGGCGAGGACGTCGCCGCGCAGCTCGCGGTGCTGGAGCGGCACGGTGGCGCCGGCGTCCTGCCCAGCGGGGCCTACCACCTGGAGTCGCCGACCACCGTCACCGAGCGCGACGTGGAGGCGTGGGAGGTCGTGGTCGCCGAGCCGGACACCCCGCAGCCGGCCTGACGCTCACCCCGCCAGCAGCTCGCGGGCGGCCTCGACCACCTCGGCCGCCGGCACGTCGGCCACGAACGAGTCGCGGTGCGGGCATTCGCCATCGCCGGGCCGGTGCGGATAGATGTCCCGCGTGCAGTCGATCCCGCAGACCGGGCAGTGGGTGGTCCACGAGGCGATCGGGCGGTGCCGGACGCGCAGCGGCGTGGCCCCGTTGATCAGGTTGCCGATCCAGTAGACGCCGACCGTCGGGGCGCCCACCGCGGCGGCCAGGTGCAGCGGGCCGGTGTCGTTGGAGACCACAAGCGCGCAACCGGAGTACGCGGCGGCCAGCCCGCCCAGGCTGAGCGTGCCGACCTGCGGGCGGACCGGCACCCCGGCCGCGGCGACCACCTCGTCCACCGTCTCCCGCTCGGCGGGAGTGCCGGTGACCAGCACCTCGTACCCGTCGCCGGCCAGCGCCCGCGCGACCTCCCCGAAGCGCTCCGGCGGCCAGCGCCGCCGGGTGTCGGTGGCCCCCGGGTGCAGCGCCACCCGGTGCCGGTCCGGCTCGCCGAGCACCGTGCGCGCCTCGGCCCGGTCGGCGTCGGTCACCGCCAACGCCGGGGTGATCGTCACCGCCGGCGCACCGACCAGGGCCACCGCCTCCAGATAGCGGATCACCTCGTGCTGGTAGTAGACGTACCGGATCCAGCGGTCCAGCGGCGGCGCGTCGTCGGCGCGCAGGCCGGCGGTGACCCGGGCGCCCAGCCCGGCGATGACCGGGTTGGAGTTTGCGCCCCCGCCGTGCAGTTGCAGGGCGAGGTCGAACCGCTCCTTCCGGGCCGCCGCCAGGAAGTCCGCCAGCTCGGACGGCGCCTCGTCCGGGCCGGGCTCGCGGATGCCGGGCGCCGGCGGCACCACCAGCACCCGGTCCACCGGGCCGGGCCGGTCGCGCCAAAGCTTCGCGTGCCACGGCGCGCCGAGCAGCACGATCTCGGCCGAGGGGTACGCGGCCCGCAGCGCCTCCAGCGCCGGCAGCACGAAGATGAAGTCCCCGAGCGCGTTCGCCCGCAGCACGGCGATCCGCTCGACGTCGGGTACGCGCTCGCCCACCGGGCCGAGCACCGACGACGGCTCCAGGTCGCGGCGCGGCGACAGACCCGCCGAGCTGGAGTCGTCGGACGACGGCTCCAGGTCGCGGCGCGGCGACAGACGCGCCGAGCTGGAGTCGTCGGACAGGGTGGCCACGCGACCCCTACGGCCGGTCGATCTCGTCGACCGCGGTGTCCGGGTGGTGCAGCTCCCGGTCCGCGGCCGGGTCGGTCACGGTCCGCGTACCCCCGGAGGTGGCGCCCGGGCCGGTGCGGCCGACGGTGATGGTGCGCGGCGCGGGCCGGGCCGCCCGGGGCAGGCGCACCCGCAGCAGGCCGTGGTCCATCACCGCGTCGATCCGGTCCGGGTCCACCCGGGACGGCAGGTCCACGCGGTACTCGAAGCCCCGGGTGGTGAACCCGCCCGGGATGCCCTGGTCGGCGTTGACCTCGGCCTCGGACCGGGCCCGTACGCACAGCTCCCGGTCGTCCAGCTCGACGGCCACCTCCTCGGGGGCCACGCCGGGCAGCCGGACGACCACCTCCCAGCCGTCGGCGATCTCGGTCAACTCCACGTCCGGGCTGCCGCCGCGGCCACCGACCAGGCGGCTCAGCTCGGCGCGCAGCGACTGCAGCTCGCCCATCGGATCCCAGCCCTGCTGGCGGCCCCGCCAACCCCGACCGCCGCTCTGTTCCGTCATCGCACGTCTCCGATCCGCTGGGTCGCCGAGGGGGGTCGCAGCGAGCTGGGCGCGTTCAGGTCGTGCTCCGGGTCGACGCCGACGCCCAGCCGGTCCACCAGCTCGCCGCCGAGCCAGGCGCTGACGCCGAGGATCGCCACGGCGACCACCTCGATGGCGATCAGGGCGCCCCCGGCGGCCCGGGAGTCGGCGTTGAGCCGGACCACCCAGACCGCGGCGAAGAGCAGGATCACCGCCACGTTGGCGGCGGCGTGGGTGAGCCCGACCCGCTTGGCGCGGGTGCCGGTGGGCAGGGCGAGCAGGTCGAACGCGCCGGCCGCCGCGGCCAGCAGGCCGCCGACCAGGCCGACCGTGATGTTCCAGTACGCGACCTCGCCGAGGAAGTCCGGCCCGCCCACGGTGTCGATCACGTCGAAGATCACCGCGGTGACCAGCAGGGCCACCGGGAACATCACCAGCATGGGATGCACGGGATGGCCGAGCACCTTCAGTCGGCTCTCCATCTCGGCCTCCATCGATCGCGTCCGGGCGCGCTGCGGCTCAGTCCGTACCCGCCGGCTCCGGGGGCAAACCTCGCCGTCGACGCGCTCTCCTAGGCTGACGATGGCGGAAACCGGCCTTCCGTGCGCCGGAATCGCCGTCAAGGTCAACGGACGGGGGAGGAAGACGTGACGACACGGGAGATCACCAGCCCGGAGGAACTGGCCGAGCTGCTGGGCGCGCCGGGGCAGCGGGCGCGGGACAAGGAGCGCACGGTGCTGCACGAGCGGGACCGGGAGTGGCTGGCCGCCTCGCCGTTCTGCCTGGTCGCCACCGCCGGCGCGGACGGCAGCTGCGACGTCTCCCCGAAGGGCGACCCGGCCGGCTTCACCCTGGTGCTGGACGAGACCACCATCGCCATCCCCGAGCGGCCCGGCAACCGGCGGGCCGACGGCTACCGCAACATCCTGGCCAACCCCCATGTCGGGCTGCTCTTCCTGATCCCCGGGCGCACCGACACGCTGCGGATCAACGGCCGGGCCCGGCTGGTGGCCGACGCGCCGTACTTCGCGGACATGGAGGTCAAGGGGCACCGCCCGGTGCTGGCCGTCGAGGTGTCCATCGAGCAGATCTTCTACCACTGCGCGAAGGCGTTCCTCCGCTCCGAGCTGTGGCGTCCGGAGACCTGGCGGCCCGACGTGCTGCCGACCCGCGCCCGGCTGGTGAAGGAGGTCGAGGCGCCGACGGAGAACCTCGCCGACCTGGAACGCCACTACGGCCCGGACTACGCCCGCAAGCTCTACGTCTGAGCCTCCGCCCTCGCCGCCCGGCCGCCGCGGCGGGCGATCAGCTCACCGGGGAGAAGCGCGCCGGCACGCCGACGTCCGACAACGCGCGGGCGAGGTGCGGGGCCGTGGTCCTGGCGTAGGCCGCGCCGATGTGCGAACCCCCGCGGTAGACGAGGACGTTGCCGAACACCACCGGACACCTCTCGGTCGGGCAGATGGCGTCGAACAGGTCGATCATCTTGACCTCGGGCATCCCGACCACCGCCTTCCGCTGCATCTGGAACGCGGGGTCCTCGTCGTGGCGCTCGCGGTCGAAGGCGCAGGCCGACAGGTGGTCCCGGTTCCTGTCGGCGCACTGCACGATCGCCGGGCCGGGATGGGGGTTGTTGGCGAGGACGACGACCTTCGTGCCCACGGAGTCGAGCGCCTTCCAGGAGGACCGCACGCCCGCGACCATCGCGTCGACCGACCACTTGCCCGCGGCGTCGACGGCGCTCCCCGCCGACTGCGAGGTGACGACGTAGTCGGGACGTTCCTCGACCAGCCTGCGCAGCAGCGTCCTGTTCCACTCCATGCAGTCGGTGTAGAGCTTCCGGGATCCGTCGGCCATGAGGACCCGGGCGCCGGTGAACGGGCAGGACGCCTTGACGGTGATCACCAGCTTCCAGTCGTTCTGCGCGGCGAGCACCTGGAACGCCGGCAGCCACTGGTCCATCTTCGAGTCGCCCACCAGGGCCACCGTCGTGGCACCGTCGGGATTGCCGTAGGTGCAGGACAGGACCTCAGCGCCCGCGATCTGCTGGAAGCACCTGTCCCGGTTGGTGTCCGGCACATCCAGGAAGCCCTGGGCGAACCGCAGCGGATCCGGCGAGATGAAGTCGAACCGCTCCGGGACCGGGCCGATCGGGGCGGTGCCGGGCGTGGTCGACAGCAGCGCGGCACCGGGCGCGTACCGGCCCCGGTCGCTCGGCGTCGCGCTGGCCGCCAACGCGGCGGTCAGGACCAGGGCGAGGCCCGCGCAGATCCCGGCCATGGTGAAGTTGCCACCGAGGCTCAACGCGAGACGCGGCGACCTCGAAATCGCCCGCGAGTACCGCAGCGGGTTCTCCACGAGCCGGAAGGTGATCCAGGCAGGGACCAGCGAGGCGAGCACCACCACCAGGCCGCGCTCCACCGAGAGGCCGTCCCAGTACGCGCCGGCAACGACGAGCATCGGCCAGTGCCACAGGTACAGGGAGTACGACAGGTCACCGACCCACCGGAACGGGCGCGTGCCGAGCACCAGGACCGGTCCGCGGGGGCCCGCAGCGGCCCCGGCCGCGATCACCGCGGCGGCGCCGAGGGTGGGCAGCGCGGCAGCGTACCCGGGCCACGCCGTCCCCTTCGTGATCAGCAGCGCCGCCGTCACGATCGCGGCGAGACCGAGCCACCCGAGGACGACGGCCAGCGCCCGGGGCAGGCGCGCGGCGCCGGTCGCGATCAGGGCGGTGCCCGCACCGACCGCGAGCTCCCACATCCGCGTCGTGGACACGAAGAACGCACGCTCCGGCGAGGTGGCCGTCTCGACGATCGACCAGGCGAACGACGGCACCGCCAGGACCGCGAGACCGACCCACAGGACCGGCCGCACACCGGTCCGCCGGAGCCTTTTCGCCGCGAGGATCGCGAGGATGATCAACAGAGGCCAGATCAGGTAGAACTGCTCCTCCACGGCGAGCGACCAGAAGTGCTGGACCGGCGAGGGCGGGGCGTCCGCGGCCAGGTAGTCGACCGCGCGGTCGGCGAAACGCCAGTTCACCACGTAGATCGCCGCGGCGACGATGTCGCTGCCGATCTCCTGCCACTGGCCCCGGGGGACAAGCAGCCGGGCCGCCACGGCGGTGGCCGCCAGCACCACCGTCGCGGCGGGCAGGATCCTCTTGGCCCGCCGCGCGTAGAACCCCACCAGCGAGATGCGGCCGGTGCGGTCGATCTCGCTGACGAGCTGCCCGGTGATGAGGAAACCGGAGATCACGAAGAAGACGTCGACCCCGACGAAGCCACCCGGGAGGAACGGTAGGCCGGCGTGGTACAGCAACACCAGCCCGACGGCCACGGCCCGGAGCCCGGCGACGTCGGCGCGGAACCGGCTCGGTTCCCGGCGCGGCTCGCGTCCGGCGGCCACGCCCGGGAGGGTGTCGGCGCCCGCCGGGGTTGACTGCTTGATCTGGGAACTTCCCGAAGCGGCAACTGTCGTCAACTCCGGGGAATTCATCACGATCCTCGAGCTTGGGGGGATTTCAGCCTCGGGAACAGTAGCGACTGGTCAGGCGGGTGGGCAATCGCGCCAACCCGCGGCCGGAACTGCCCCTGGACAGGCCCCGCGAAGCGGCGGCGGCCGAGCGCCGGACGTTTGGACGGGCGGCTGGGGGTACTGATTCGGGGACGGCCCACCGCCACCACACGACGCTGGAACCCCCCCCTGGAACCGGGTCGAGGAAGGATGATGTGCGATGCCCACGAAGAACGGCTCCGGGCGCGGCAGCGGCTCGACCGCGACCACGAACCCGCCGGGCAACCAGACCCCGAACACCCCCGACATCAACGAGAGCGAGATCGCCCGACTGAAGGTCGACCAGCTCCGCGACCGGCTGCGTCGGCGCGGCGTGACCGGCACCGCCGACATGCGCAAGGATGACCTGGTCAAGGCCCTCGTGAAGGCCATGAAGGATGGCGCCAAGAAGAGCACATCCGCCGGCGCGGGTGGCTCGCCCGGCTCCGGCTCGTCCCGGTCGGGCTCGTCCCGGTCGGGCTCGTCCGCGAAGAAGACCACCTCGTCGTCGGCGAACCCGCCGGGCAACCAGACCCCGAACACGCCGGACGTCAACGAGAGCGAGATCGCCCAGCTCAAGGTCGACGAGCTGCGCGGCCGGCTGCGCGCCCGGGGCGTCGCCGGCACCGCCGACATGCAGAAGGCCGACCTGGTCAAGGCCCTGGTCAAGAGCCTGCGCGACAACTCCGGCGCGTCCTCCTCCCCGGGTGGCGGCGGCGTCCGCAAGGGGCCGCAGACCTCGAAGTCGATCAAGTACGCCCAGGAGGTCACCTCGGTCGACGACGAGCCTGAGCGGCCCGGCCGCAGCCTGGTCACCACCGACCACGAGGTGATCCGGCGCTGGGCCGAAGCCCGCAAGGGCCTACCGACCACCGTGGACGGCACCGAGCACGACGGGCACGCCGGGGTGCTGCGCTTCGACTTCCCCAGCAACGGTCGCGAGCAGCGGCTACGCGAGATCAGCTGGGAGGAGTGGTTCCGCGCCTTCGACGAGCGGCGGCTCAACTTCATCTACCAGGAGGAACGCTCCGACGGGAAGCAGAGCAACTTCTTCCGGCTGGAGAGCCCGGACCGCGAGGACGGCTGATCCCCTGATCGTGCGGAGGCCCGGGTCGCGACATGGCGACCCGGGCCTCCGGTGTGTCAGGGCGTCGTCACTGCGTGACGGCCGCCGTCAGGTGGAAAGGGTTCTCCAGCGTCGGGCTGGTACGGCGTGCCTCGACCACGAACTCCCACACGCCGGGCTTGGGCTTGGCGTAGCTGCGGGTGAACGGGTCGCAGCCGTTGCCGCCCTGGTAGTTGGCGTAGCAGTAGATGGTGCCGGCGCTGGACTTCTCCGCCTCGAGCCCGTCCGGCCCGTACGCCCACCAGCGGGTCTGGCTGCTGTCCGCCAAGCCGGAGAGGTTCACGGTCAGGTCGGTGGCACCGGCCGGGACCGCGACGCTGTAGACGACCGTGTCGTTACGGTCCACCGCGCCCGCCACGGACCAGACGGCGCCGGGGGTCAGCGGAGCGGCGGCCTCGACGGCCAGCATGGCGGACTGCTCGACGGCCTGTGTCGCCGCGTTGTCGATGGTCAGCACGGCGCTGTGAATGCCCTGGTTGCCCGGGGCGGCGGTCACCTTGACCACGGTGGGGACGTTCTTCGCGAGGCTGACCTTGTGGGGCGCGGTGAAGGTGCCGTCGTTGCCCCGCAGGTCGAGGACGTAGTCCAGCGCACCCTCCGCCCCGCCGGCGCGGGTCAGGGTGACGTCGTAGGTGCGGGACTCGCCAACGCCCTGGCCGCCGCTGCCCGGCGCGCAGCTGTTGTACAGGCCGCTCCCGGTGTTCGGGGTGACCAGCTTGGCGGAGAGGCTGGTGCAGACCGGCGCGGAGACGGTGACGTCGTCGGTGCCGGCGACACCCTTGGCCAGGTACTGCCAGGCGTGCACGACGTTGAACTCACCACGGCCCTGGGCGATGGCCGGCTCATCCTTGTTGTAGTCGGCGGTCGAGAAGATGGCCCGGCGCAGCTGCACCGGCGTGGCGCTGACGCCGTCCTGCCGGGCTGCGGAGATCAGCAACGCGGCGGCGCCGGTGGCCTGGGGGGAGGCCATCGAGGTGCCCTGCAGCATCGAGTACCCGGCCGGCAGGGTGTAGCCGGCGTCGGCGACGACGCTGTTGGCGATCCAGCTCGGGGTCGGGGCGATCGCCGCGCCGGGCGCGGTGATGTCCGGCTTGAAGCCGCCGTCCTCACGCGGGCCGCGCGAGGAGAACGGGAAGACCGCCCGCGCCCGGGTCACGAAGGAGCCGTAGTTGGCCCACCAGGTCTGCTTGGAGACCGAGGCGCCCACGCTGACCACGGTGTCGGCGGAGGACGGGTCGCCGACGCTGTTGGTGCCGGCGCCGGAGTTGCCGGCCGAGGAGAAGATCTGCACGCCGGTGGTGGCGATCAGCCGGTCGTAGAGCAGCGCCATGGCGCTCTGCCCGTCGTTGAGGGCAGGGCTAGAGCCGATGGACAGGTTGATGACGTCCACGTGGTGGTTGGTGGCCAGGTCCACCATGCCGTCCGTGAGGGCGGCCGAGGAGCAGCCGCTGTGGGTGCAGGCCCGCATGGAGACCAGCTTGGCGCCGGGCGCCTGGCCGTTCATCTGCCCGCCGAGGATCCCGTTGGCGGCGGTGATGCCCGCGACGTGGGTGCCGTGCGCCTCGTCGAGGGTGTTGATGTTGACGCCGATGAGCGCCGAGCTGAGGCGCCGGGCCTCGACCGTGAAGGGCTGGCGCTCGTTGAGCTCGGTCGCCGGGTTGTCCGTGCCGATGTACCCGATCTGGTGGTCCACCCGGTACGGCCGGTACAGCTCGTCGTCGGTGAAGACGTGGTCCTGGTTGAGGTCGATCCAGACCGCATTGTCGGACTCGCGGTAGGCGACACCCAACGAGCCCGTGAGGGTGGGGTCGACGTAGCCGGCGACCGCGAGGTTCTTGCGGGTCAGGTACATGTCGTCGCTGCCACCCTCGGGCAGCGTCCAGGTGATGTCGTACTTGTCGACCGTCGACCCGGTGACCTTGTTGCCGGCGGTCATCGTCAGCCAGGTGCGGTCGAAGAGGATGTCGATCAGGTTGCGCGGGTCGCTGCCGGCGACCGTGTCCACCAGCTTGCGCTCGCCGGTCGTGGTGGTGGCCAGCGCCGGGTGGGTCGGGTCGACGCCGGTGTCCATGATGCCGATGGTCACGCCGCGGCCGTCGTAGGTCGGGTGCTCGGTCTTGAAGGCCACCGAGCCGGTGTCCCGGGTCGGCATGTACGGGTTGTCGTCCGGCGTGGCCGCGGACGGCGCGGACGGCAGGCTGCCGCCGTCGCCCCCGGCACCGGCGACACCGGCGGCGTCCGCCCTGGTCTCCTCCAGCTTGAGCAGCTCGTCGGCGTCCACCCGGAGCACGTCGTCGAGGGCGACGACCTGGTCCACGGCCGCGAACGGCACGTTCACCTTGAGGTAGCCGATCGCCGGGTCGGTCCGGGTGACCTCGGCGCCGAGCCCGGTGACCTGCCGGGCCGTCTCGTCGGTGCGGCCCGACTTCACCGCGAGCATCAGGGTCACGAAGTCGGGGACCGGCTGGTCAGCGTCGGCCGGGACGCTGCGGGTCCGGGACTGGGCGGCGTACCCGGCGATCAGAGCCCGGTCGTGGCTGCCGAGCTTGTCGGCGACGCCACCCGGCGTGGCCGAAGGGTCGGCGTGGGCGGGAACGGAGGACAGGGACAGTCCGCCCACAACGAGTGTGGTGGCCAGTGCGGCGACGGCGCGGCGGGTGCGTTTGGCAGGGGAAGTCACGCGGCATCCTTCGGAGGCAGGGATGGGTTGACGCGCACACACTGCCACCGGGTGACACCCGGCCATCAGGGCTCTGAGCTGGCACTTCAATGCCATGGCGTAAAACCGTCAGCGGTCCGGCGGTGCCCCCGCCCGTCGGCTAGATCCAGTTACGACGCGCGGCCTGCCAGCCGAGTTGAATCCTGCTCTGCACCCCGGCGACGGTGAGCAGCCGCTGCACCCGGCGCTGGACCGTCCGCATGCTCACCCCCAGCTGCGAGGCGATGGCCTGGTCGGTGTAGCCGGCCAGGAGCAGGGCCAGCAGGCGGCGGTCGTCGGCTACCAGCGGACCGTCGGAGACCTCGGAGAGCGCGGCAGGCACCGGCAACGCCGACTCCCAGATCCGGTCCACGATCCAGGCGAGGCAGTCCACCACCGGACGAGCGCGCAGCACGAAGAGCACGGGCTGCTCGGGAGGTAGATCGGGCGGCACGAGCGCCGCCTGCCGCCGGTCGATGACCATCAACTTGAACGGAACGCTGGCCACCCGCGACTCCTCGCCGAGCGCGGCCCACTCCTCGAGCAACAGCGGGATCTGCAGGCTCTTCGGGTCCAGCAGGTCACGGTCGTACACGACCCGGTAGCGGACGCCGGCCCGCAGCGCCTCCCGCTGGGCGGCGTTCTCGGCGGCCGGCACTGCGACAGCCGGTCGCCGGCTGAGTGAACAGATCTCCCGCGTCGCCTCACGCTGCAGCATGGCGTACCGCTCGGCGATGGGCCGAGCATCCCGGACCACCTCGACCGCCTCGGTGCCGCGCCACGCCTCCCGCGCGAGGAACCGCTCGGTCAGCTCCGCGATGACGGCCTGCGCCTTGCGGAGCTCGTCCATCCGGCGCAACGCCAGGAGCTTGAGGGTGGGGTCGGGCGGCGCGGCCCGGATCGCGCCCGGCTGGTCGGCCGGGATGTCCACCAGCCCCTTGGCCTCCAGACCCGCCAGCGCCCGCCGGATCTCCGGACCGGACAATCCCGTCCGTTCGGACAACTCGTCCACACCGGCCGCCTGCCCGGCGGCGAGCGCCAGGTAGACCTGTTCCTCACCCGGCTCGACGCCGACCGCCTCCAACATCCTGTTCCCCCCGCCCGCCGGCCCCCGACCCACCGCTTGAGCTGCGATTTCGCAGCAGTGTAGACAGCTCCTCGCGAATGCCGGGGCCCCGTCCGCAGGGCGGGACGGGGGCCTCCGCCGCGGGTCGGAACCGGCACTCATCTGATTGAGGGCGGCATCCCGGGGTACGGATTTCAGTACCGACGACTGAACGACAAGGAGTGCCCATGACCACGAAGGTCGAGAAGTCCATCGAAGTCGACGTGCCCGTCAGCACCGCGTACAACCAGTGGACCCAGTTCGAGGAGTTCCCCCGGTTCATGGGTGGCGTGCAGGAGGTCCGCCAGCTCGACGACCGGCGGATGCACTGGGTCGCCGAGATCGCGGGCGTGAAGCGCGAGTGGGACGCCAAGGTCCTGGAGCAGGTGCCGGACCGCAAGGTCGCGTGGGCGGCCACCAGCGGCGCCACCAACGCCGGCGCCGTCTACTTCCAGCCGATCGGCACCGACCGCACCCAGGTCCGGCTCTCCCTCGAGTACGAGCCGGAGGGGCTGGTCGAGAAGGCCGGCGACAAGCTGCACATCGTCGAGAAGCGGGCCGAGGCCGACCTGGAGAAGTTCAAGTCGTACATCGAGGGCCGGGGCGCGGAGACCGGCGCCTGGCGCGGCACCGTCGACGAGGGCCGTACCCTCGGCACGCCCGGTGTGGAGCACGCCGCGTCCTCCCGCGGTGACGACGGCAAGGCCGGCCTCTCGGGCAAGGCGGTCGCGGCCGGCGCGGTCGCCGCGGGCGCTGCCGCGGCCGGAGCCGCCGCGGTGGCCAGGCACCGCTCGGACACCGACGAGGAGCCCACACCGCAGACCGAGACGGAGTACGTGGTGACCGACGTCCCCACGCAGCGGACCGGCGTGTTCCCGCCCGACCCGGCGGACCCGCGCCGCAACGTGTAGGACCTTTCACCTTCCTGCCGGGGCGAGCCCGGTGGGCCGGCCCCCGCGCCGCGCCCGCCGGGCTCGCTTCGTTCCGGCGCGTATCGTTGCCGTCCGTGACCGACCTCGGACGACGCACACCGGAGATCACCGTCGCCGGCCCCGCGGAGCGCGGGCGGGTGGTCGACTCGCTGGTCGCCGCCTTCGCCGCCGACCCCGTCCTGACCCACCTCTTCCCCGACCCGGCCAGCTACCCCCGGCACGCCGCCGCCTTCTTCGGACACCTCTTCGACAAGCGGGTCCACCGGGGAACGATCTGGACGATCGGCCGGGGCGCCTCGGTGGCGATCTGGGAACCACCCGTCCCGCCGGAGCCGGAGCCGGAGCCGGCCGACCCGCTGGCCGCCCAGCTGCCCGCCGACGCGCTGGCCCGGGTCCGCGCCTACGACGCGGCCGTGCACGCCGCGCTGCCGGCCGGGCCGTTCTGGTACCTCGGCGTCCTCGGCACCCACCCCGACAGCGCCGGGCGCCGCTGGGGCCACGCCGTCATGCGGGCCGGACTGACCCGGGCGGCGGCGGACGGGCTGCCGGCGGTGCTGGAGACCAGCAACCCGGCCAACGTCGAGGTCTACCGCCGGGCCGGCTGGCAGGTGGTACGGGAGGTCGCCGAACCCCTGCCGACCTGGATCATGCAGCAGCGCTGATGGGTCCCGCTCGGGTCGTGGGCGAGGAGGATTTCGCCGGGTGCACCACCGGCCAGTTCCTGGAGCTGCTGAAAGCCCTCACGGTGATCCTGACGCTGCCCCAGTCAGCCGCCGACCGCGTCGAGGCACTCGTCGTCGCCACCGGTCAGGGCGAAGAATGGCGCCTGGCCCACGCGATCCGCACCTGGGAGGCGAACCCGAAGCTCCGCCACCTCCTGGTGGCGAACGGGAACCCGGCGGAGAAGACCTACGCGGAGATCACGCTCGACCAGCTGCGGAGCCTCGGCCTCCGTCGTGTCGAGGGGGTGCACGTTCAGGCCGAGCCGGCCCCGAACACCGGCCGGCAGGCCGCCTGGATCGCCGACCAGGTCCGGGCCCGCGGCATCAGGAGCCTCGCGCTCACCGTCTCGCCCTACCACCTGGCCCGCGTCTACCTCACGGTCCTCAAGGCCTTCACCCGGCGTGGCATACGCCTTCCGATCATTCCGCTCCCCGTGGCCGTCTCCCCGGAAACACCCGTCCCGGAGACCGGGGCGACCGCATACGACCTCGTGCCCGGGGAGGCCGGACGCATCCTCGCCTACATCGAGGAAGGGTGGGTCGCCACGGCGGCGGAGCTACAGGAGTACCTACGGTGGCTGTGGAGCCGGCACAGTGCCCTCCTGGTAGGGCCCGACCGCGCCCGGTGACGGCGCCGGCGATGGCCGCTCTGCCGCCCATCGGGCCTCAGCTCTCGGCCGACCGCCAGCCGGACGAGCCGCGCCAGAGCCGGGCTTCGGCCGTCAGTTGCCGCATCGCTTCCTCCTTCGCGGCGCCGTACCGCGCCCGGCTGTCGGGATGCCGTTCGGCCGCATGCCGCTTCGCCGCCTCGTAGCGGCGCGCGGCATCGGCGTCAGCCGCGATGTAGGCGCGGAAGAGCCGGTTCGCCGCCGGCACCGGCGACGTGACGCCGAAGACGTGCAGGTGCTCGGCCCGCTTCCCGGCGGTGTCCTTGACGAAGAACAGGTGCTGGTCGTCGTCGGGGAAGACCAGCGGGCGATGGACGTATCCGAGCTGCTCCAGGGGCCGAAGGTCGGCGAGCACCGCCTCGACCTCGGGCACCACCGCCTGGATGTCGATGATCGGCTTGGCCGCCATTCCGGGAATGCTGGTGGAGCCGATGTGTTCGATGCTCACCGCCGTGGGCAGGGCGCCCACCAGCAGCCGCTGTGCCGCTGTGAACCGCTCCGACCACGTCGGGTCGTGGGCCACCACCTCGACCACGCGCGCAACGTCCTTCACCTCGTCACCGTAGCGGCGGTTCTCGGTGCACCGGTGCCCGCAGCTCCCCTCGTGGCGGCGGCATCGGCGCCCGCGACCGGTCGTGGTTTCCGCTAGCGTCCGGTCTGTGGCAGCCGAAGCAGCAGGAGCATTCCGTCGGACGCCGATCGAACGATCAGATCAACGCGTGGCATGGGAACGGACGGACCAGGCCTTCTTCGCGGCCGGAGCGTGTCACATCCTGGCCTGGGTCTGCCGGGGCTCCTACCCTGATCGCCAGATCCAGATCGCCGGGGTGCGCCCGGCCGGCGAATGGCAGGTCTTCCACGTCTACGCGGTGTGGGACGGCTGGGCGTTCGACCACTCGGGCTGGAATCCCGAGCCGCGACTGCTCGCGGTGAACACCGAGTTCGAAGGCCGCCCGCTGGAGCGCGTCGCGATCACCGACGACCTCGCCACGTTCTGCGCGACGCACCACTCGCGCATGCCCAGCCAGTACTGGCAGGACCCGCTCCCCCGGGCCCGCGACTACGTGAGCCGGCACAGCCCGCCCTGGGCGGTGCATCCGTCGTCAGTTCCAGTTCAAGCTGCCCATCTCCCGCTTGAACTGCTTGAGGCTGATGGTGCCGCCCTCGACAGGCGTCAGCCGGAGGGAATAGGTGACCTCCCCGGCAGCCCACCACAGGGTCCATGAGCCTTCTGCCCCACCGGTGATGACACCCTTGCGTGCGCCGATCGTGAGGGTGCCGACGGTGGCGGGTCGACCCGCTTCGGCGGTGCGACGCGCAGCCGCGAGGAGATGCGAGCCACCGGGGCCGTTGTAGCCCTGAAACCAGCCGTCGTCGGTGGACGCCCACCGCCCGGGGTGCGGGCTCCACCGCTTGTCGCTGCTCAACCCGGGAAGATCGC
This sequence comes from Micromonospora sp. A3M-1-15, assembly GCF_024213425.1. Classification (NCBI taxonomy): domain Bacteria; kingdom Bacillati; phylum Actinomycetota; class Actinomycetes; order Micromonosporales; family Micromonosporaceae; genus Micromonospora; species Micromonospora sp. A3M-1-15. The sequence continues at coordinate 2,015,755 of NZ_JANAVK010000001.1, forward strand.
GCTCGAAGTACGCCGGTGGCGGGAGTGCGGTGGCGGCGTCGCGCAGCACCCGGTCGCCGAGAGGTTCCGGTAGCGACACCACGAGGGGGATGGCTCCGCCGCTCGTGGTGCAGTCGGTCGCACGCCCGGTGCGCGCCTTCACCGCGATCACCACCCGGGTGCCGTCCTGCTCGACCACCGCCGCCTGGGGTTGCACGAGTTCCCCGCACTCGGCGCTCGTCCCGGCGTACACGGTGACGGACGTGCCGTCGCGGGCAACCAGCGCCGAAAGCCAGGCCAGGGTCGAGGGGGCCTCCGCCGGCGTCTCCCGCGCCGACACCTGCCGGGGCGCCACCGGATCGGTTGCGCGTTGCTGCCTGAGGAAGAAGCTGCCGACGAGCGCCAAGCCGATGGCGGCGGCCGCGACCGCGAGGGTGACCCGCCCATGGTGGCGTGGCCGCTCTGCCGGAGGCTGCCCGGTCGGCAGGTCGCCGGCGACCATCAGGTCGGGCAGTCCGTCGTCGGATCTCATCAGCCGCCTTCACCTTCCGCGGGACACGCAGAAGCGGAGCGTACGCGATCATCGGCTGCCCACCGGCCCCGTTCGGGGGGCCGCCCGGTGCCACCGTTGGCTCTATCGTCACGGCCATGATCCGCAAGGTTTCCGCTGCCGTGGTGCGCCGTCGGCAGGCCATCCTGCTGCTCGGCCTGCTGGTGGCGGGCGTGAACGCCGCTGCCGTCGGATTCGCTCCCTCCGTCGGGCAGGTCCTGTTCTCCCCGCTTCTCCTCCTCGCCCTGGCGGTCGTGGTCCTGTCGGTCATCGTCATGGGGATCCGGCCGGCCAGCTTCGTGGTGCTGCCACAAGTGCCGGCCTTCGCCACGCCGGCGCCGGCGTGGAAGGTGTTCTTCGCTCTGGGCTTCCTCGGGCCTGCCTCGGCCAGCGCCGGCACATTGGCGCGCTCGACGAGGACGAACCCCGTGTCGACCCTCGACGTGGTCATGACGATCTCCTGGCTGGCGCTTGTCGCGCTGCTGCTCGTCGAGGCGTGGCGGGGGCACGAGGTGCAGCTACGGCCTCACGGCATAGTGCAGAGCTGGGTGCTCGGCTCGCTGACCGTGCCGTGGGAGGCCCTCCCGGCCGCGCAGGTTCCTGCCGGGGCGTACCGTCCCTCACGGCTCTGGATGACCTTCGCGGAGCCTCAGCTCGTGAAGCGGCGGGGCCTTCCGTGGAGCCGGTACGCGCTGCGCACGGACAGCGTCGACGCCAGGTTCCTCGCCGCCACGATCCGGCACTACGTCGGTCATCCCGAACACCGGGCCGCCATCGGCAGCGCTGGTGAATACCGGCGGCTGCTCGCCCAACTGGCCGACCCGGACGGTGGAAGAGAACACTGACCGGCACGGCCCTGCGCCGCCGCCCCATCGCCGAGCGCGCCGCCAGCTGAGCCGGGTGGTACGCGGCAGCTCCGAATACCGAACCGTGGGCCGCCGCCAGGGCATCAGGCGACGCAGAACTCGTTGCCCTCGGGGTCCTGCATGACGACGTGACCGAGCACGTCGCCGTACCACTCCTCCCGGATCACCGTCGCGCCCGCGGCGACCAACTCGGGCACCCTCTGCCGGATCAGTCGGGCGCGCTCGACCATGTCCCAGGGGCCTGGACCGGCCACCCGGACATCGATATGCATCCGGTTCTTGCTCGACTTGCCCTCGGGCACCTTCAGGAAACCAATGGCGGGGCCCCGGCCGTCCGGGTCGACGATTGACGCGTTATCGGGCTCGTCGAAGCCAGGTTCCGTGACATAGCCGAGGGCCAGCGCCCAGAACGCAGCGATCCGCTGCGGATCGTCGGCGTCGCAGCCCAAGGTCCAGAATGTCGCCATGGCGCCAACATACGGAGCCTGCTACCCCGCTGCCATCGGCAGGTGAATGCTCGCAGGCAGACAAATGTCACCGACTGTAAGCAGGGCGACCGGGGAGCCAGGGCGGGCTGTCGTGCATGCGGCGGGCCAGGTGATCCTGTTCACTCCAGCTAGATCGGGTATCGGCCGACCGGCAGCCTGGCCGGATGACAACCACGGTGATGCCTGAGAGCCCTGGCGTCGCTGTCGCGCCCAGCAGGCGTGACCCGTACATCGACAACGTCAAAGGGCTGTTGATCGTCCTGGTCGTGCTCGGCCACATGGTGGGTCAGACGGTGGGCTCCTCGCCAGGTGGCAGGACGATCTACACGTTCATCTACCTGTGCCACATGCCGGCCTTCGTCATGCTCTCAGGGATGCTCTCGGCAACCGAGCTCACCGGCCGTCGTGCGGCGTCGCTGATCCGGGATCTGCTCGCGCCGTACCTGGTGTTTCAGCTGCTCTACATGGGCTTCTACACGGCGATGGACCAGCCGATGCCCTGGACGGCCAACATGTTGCTGTCCCCGATCTATCACCTGTGGTTCCTGCCCGCGCTGTTCATCTGGCGGATGCTCGCTCCGCTCTTCGCCCAGCTTCGCGGAGCGGTCGTCATCGCCATCGTCGTGTCCCTCTCCGCCGGAACCGCCAGTCTGCTCGGCCACGCCCTGTCCCTGGACCGGGTGGCAGGAATGCTGCCCTTCTTCGTCATCGGCGTCTGGCTCGGTCGCGGCAGGCTCGCGTACCGTCCGTCTCCGCCCGTGCGGCTGACCGCGATCGCCGTCCTCCTCGCTGCCGCGCCGGTCGCCTATCTGGTCGCCTCGCGCCTGTCGGACCTCTGGGTGTACTGGAACCGGACTTACCAGCGGCTCGGGGTGGAGGTGACCGAGGGCGTCCTGATCCGGCTCGGACTGCTGGCCGTCGGGTTGGCGATGACATGGGCGATCATGATGCTCGCTCCCCGTCGACACACGTTCCTCACGGGTTGGGGAGCCAACTCCATGTACCCGTATCTGCTGCACGGGTTCGTCGTCCTGGCCTTCAAGTGGTCATCCCTCGACAAGCAGGTCGACAACATCCCAGCCCTGCTGGCGCTCACCGCCGCGGTCGTCGCGCTGGTCTGGATCACCGCCAGCCGGCCCGTGGTGTGGGCGTTGCGCCCCCTGGTCAGCCCGCCGGTCGGCTGGCTGCTCAGGGACGTCGCCCGAGCGAAGAAAGAGCAGCCCATGGCGGTGACCAGCCAGACCTGAGCCGATGACCTGGACGTTCGAGGGCCGTTCGGCGTGATCGACCTTGGGAAACGGCAGAAGCCCAGGTCGATGACCTGGGCTTCTGTACCGAGCCGCCTGACGGAATCGAACCGTCGACCTACGCATTACGAGTGCGTCGCTCTAGCCGACTGAGCTAAGGCGGCAACGATCGTCAAGTGTACGGCACACCCCGCCGGACGCCGAACGGGATCCCCCTCACCTCCGATCCGGACATCCGGGAGTTTCGGTACGTCCGCGGGAGAGACTTCGCGCTCGGTCAGGACTACCCTGCGGCGGGTGAGCGACGATCACGTACCGCCGCAGCAGCCGATGCCCGAGGCGCACCCCGGCGAGCGCGCCACCCGACGCCCGCGCAGCCTGGACCCGCTGGAGCTGGGTTTCACCCCGCGCAAGCCGGTCCCCTGGCTCGCGCCGCTGCTGCTCATCAGCACCGGCCTGCGGACCCTGCTGGCGATCCTGTTCGGGGCGTACCTGGACAAGCGCGAGTTGCAGAACGCGTTCGGCGACGACACGTTCCGGCAGGTAGGGCCGGACGGCGGCCTCTGGCTGGACTACGTGGCCGACCTGGGTGACGGCTTCGACGCCACGTACTCGGTGGCGTACCTGCTCGCCCAGCCGGAGCTGGAGGTGGACGGGCACCGGCTGCCCCGGGCGCAGACCCTGGTGATGGGGGGCGACCAGGTCTACCCGTCGGCGGCGTACGAGGCGTACGAGGACCGGTGCAAGGGCCCGTACCAGGCGGCGATGCCGGTCGCCCCGCCGCAGCGGCCGACACTCTTCGCGGTGCCGGGCAACCACGACTGGTACGACGGGCTGACCGCGTTCCTGCGGCTGTTCGTCCGGTCCCGGGACCGGCACTTCGCCGGCTGGGGCACCGGCCAGTCCCGCTCGTACTTCGCCGTGGAGCTGCCGGCCGACTGGTGGCTGCTGGGCCTCGACGACCAGTCCGGGTCGTACCTGGACGACCCGCAGCTCACCTACTTCGACGAGGTCGCCCGGAAGCTCACCCCGCGCGCGAAGGTGATCCTGGCGGTGCCGGCACCGACGTGGGTCAAGGCCCACGACCACCCGACGGCCTACGACTCGATCGACTACTTCATCCGTACGATCATCGCGCCCACCGGCGCGCAGGTGCGGCTGCTGGTCTCCGGCGACCTGCACCACTACGCCCGCTACACGGGGCCGGAGCGACAGCTCATCACCTGCGGGGGCGGCGGCGCCTACCTCTACCCCACCCACCAGCTGCCCGAGCGGCTGGAGGTGCCGCCCCGGGACACCCTGGCCCGCCGGTCCAGCCGCACCCGCGAGTACGACCTGGCCGCCCGCTATCCGGACAAGGCCCGCTCCCGGCGGTACGGCTGGGGGATCTTCGCCCGGCTGCCGTTCCGCAACCCCGGCTTCACCACCCTGCTGGGCACCCTGCACACGCTGCTGATGCTGGCCATGGCCGGGGTGGCGGCCAACCACGTGGGCACCACCGAGCAGCGCCTGTTCAGCGTTCCCCTGGTGATCATGCTGGTGGTGACCCTGCTGAGCGCGGCGTTCTTCGCCAAGCCACCCAGCTCCGGCGGGAAGCGGCACGCCCGGCACTGGATCCTCGGCGTGACGCACGGGCTGGCCCACGTCGCGCTGGCCGCCGGGGGCACCTGGCTCTGGCTGCACCTGCCGTTCTACGACTGGCCGTGGCCGCTGCCGGCGGTCGCCGCGGCGGTCCTGTACGGGCCGGCGATCGGGCTGGTGGCCAGCCAGGTGGTGGCCCTCTACCTGCTGGTGGCGGGGTCGTTCGGGGTGAACGTCAACGAGCTCTTCGCGGGCCAGGGCATCGAGGACTCGAAGTCGTTCCTCCGCTTCCGCATCGACCCCGACGGCACCCTGACCATCTACCCGATCGCCGTGGACAAGGTCTCCCACGCCTGGGAACTCAACGAGGACGAGTCCCCGACCTCAAGCTGGCTCCTCCCCAGAACCCCCCTGACCCCCCGCCTGGCCGAACCCCCCATCGTCCTCCGCTGACCCCGAGAGTTGATCAAGAGGTTTGCGTCAGGAAGCACGCGAATCCTGACGCAAACTTCTTGATCAACGGGGCAGGGCGGCAGGGCGCGCGGAAGGGTCGGGACCGCGTCAGGAGTAGTGCTGGTCGTGGGCCTGGCGGGGGGCGCAGACCGAGGCGCGGCTGCAGGAGCAGCGGGAGCCGTCGGCGTCGAGGCGGACCGTGACCGAGTCGCGGGGGACGCTGTGGCCGACGACCTTGCCCTCGCCCTCGGGCGTGGAGACGCGGCTGCCGATCGCCGGGGCGGACTCCTGGAACCGCTGGTAGAGCGGGTGCTCGTACTTCAGGCAGCACATCAGCCGGCCGCACGCGCCGGAGATGCGCAGCGGGTTGAGCGGCAGGTCCTGGTCCTTGGCCATCCGGATGGTCACCGGCTCGAAGTCGGTGAGGAAGGTGGCGCAGCACAGGTCCCGCCCGCAGGAGCCGATCCCGCCCTGCACCCGCGCCGAGTCGCGGGCGGAGAGCTGCCGCAGCTCGACCCGGCAGTGCAGGGTCGCCCCCAGGTCGCGGACGAGGGAGCGGAAGTCGACCCGGTGCGGGGCGGTGAAGTAGACGGTCGTGCGGTCGCTGCCGGTTTCCGGGGTGGCGAAGACGTGGTCGATCGCCACCACCTTCATGGGCAGGCCGTGCTCGCGGATCAGCCGCTTGGCGGCCACCTTGGCGTCGGCCTTGCGGCGGCGCAGCAGTTCGTCGCGGCGCAGGTCCTCGTCGCCGGCGAGGCCGGCGAGCCGGGGGAAGCCGTCGGTGTCCTCGCTGACCCACTGCGCGGCCCAGACGCACTCGGCCACCTCGGGCCCCTCGTCGGTGGGCACCAGCACCTTGTCGCCCACCTGCGGACGCAGCTCACCCGGGTCGAGGTAGTAGAGGCGCCCGTACCGGTTGAAACTGACCGCGCAGAGCATGCCCATGTCCACCACCCTACGACCTCCGCGGGGTTCGGGGACGGCCGCCCGTCGCCGTCCGGTCACCCGGCGCAGTGATCCACGATTGTCGACTCGACCGAACCCACCTCGACCCCTCGTGCCGTTGATCCTCGCCCGGACGGCTGAAACATGAGTCGGTTACGGGACAAGCGGCGACCGACCGCGTTGAGTGAAGGCATACCTGCGGGGGGTGCAGGGGAAGGCCACGGCGTCGCCGCCGGAGCCCGGCCACGGCCGGTTCGGCGTGCGACGCCGTGGACCTGCCGGGGCCCGTTCAGTGTCCGATCCGGGTGGTGCCGCCGTAGCGGGGCGCGGTCGTGGCCCGGTCCCGCCAGGTCGTCTCGGTCAGGCTCGGCGCCCACTGGCGCAACAGCGTCTCCGCGCCGTCGTACGCCACCCCGAGGACGCCCAGCACCCGGGTGGCGATCTCGGCGGCCGCGAGCGCTCCGGCCCGCCCCGCGTCGACGCCCGGGCGGGTCGCGGCGTGGACGGTGACCGCCTCGGCCGAGCGCAGCACCTCAGCGAGCGCCCGGGCCAGCGCGACCCGGCTCCCCTCCACCCAGTCGGCCAGAGCGTCGGCGTAGCCGGCGGTCGACTCCAGCCGCCCGACCAGGCTCTCCGGCCCCTCGTCGAGGTGCCGGAGCAGGGCCGTGCGGGCCTCGTCGTAGGCCGCGGCGGCCGCCCCGGACCAGGCGACCGGGTCGGCGAGCATGGCGCAGGTGTCGTCGTACCCCCGGACGAGCCGGCGCACGGCGTGGCCGGCGCCGGTCAGCGGCGCGGGGTGCAGGTCGAGGAACTCGCGCACGGCCGCGCCGGGGAGCACCTGCATGCGGCGCAGCAGCGGCCAGAGCCGGTGCCCCTCGGGCGCTCCGGCGGCGAGCAGCGCGTCGACCCGGGCGAGCAGGTCGAGACCCGGCTCGGCGAGGCGGTCGAGCGCGTCCATCAGGCCTCCCGGGCCAGCCGCCGCCCGACGGACTCGTCGGTGCCGGAGTAGCGGTCGGCGGCGCTGCGCAGGGCGGCCGCGGCGGCAGCCAGCCGGGTGGCGGCGGCCTGAGCCTCGCGGGCCCGGTCGCCGGTGGCGGCCGTCCACTGCCGGTGCAGGGCCCGGCCGACGTCGCCGGGCCGGCCGGCGGCCTGGGCGCCGAACGCGGGGTGGGGCGGGTCGGTGGCGGTCACCGTGCGGGCCAGCGTGGCGAGGGTCGCGCCGGCCTCGTCGAGGCGGGCGGCCAGCGCGCGCAACGTCTCCATGTCAGGCTCCCGCCAGCGGCCGGTAGGCCGCGAAGGTCTCGTTGTGCAGCTTCTCCCGGGCCCACTGCGCCGCGTCGGCGGCGGCGGTGACCGCGGCCTGCACCGAGCCGGCGACGTCCCGGGGGCTGCGCTGGTGCAGCGGGCCGAGGAACCGCACGTCGGTGATCCGCCCGCTGGCGGTCACCACCACCTCGACGAGGCCGTCCGGCGAGCGGACGGTGACCTCGACCGTCGACACCGCCTGGTCGAACTCGGCCTGGAGGGTCTCGATGCGCCGGTAGCGGCGGACCGCCTCCTCGATCCAGGCCTCGTCGATCTCCCCCCGCGGCATCGGCGGACTCCTCCCGGCTGACCCTCGTCACTGAGCGTGCCGCCATCGTCACCGCGGCCACACCGGACCGTACCGCAGTCAACAAAGCCTGTCGATGCCCCTGTGGACAACGCTGCAGGGTGGCGGTCAGCCCTTCCACAGGGCGAGCATCATGGCCTCCACCGCGATCCGAGGCTTGACGTTCGCCTCGATCGCCGCCCGGCACTCCAGCACGGCCTCCAGCCGGCGCAGCGACCCCTCGGCGTCCCACTTCTGCGCGCCGGCCCCGGCCAGCGCCGCGGTGTCGGTGTGCACCGGCGCGACCGGCGCCCGCAGCGCCATGGTCAGCGCGTCCCGGTAGAAGCCGGCCAGGTCGACCAGAGCCCGGTCGAGGGCGTCCCGCTGGGCCCGGGTGGCCCGCGACTTCTGCCGCTTCTCCAGGTCCTTGAGCTGACCGGCGGCACCCCGCATGGCCCCGGCGGCGCCCCGGCCGGTGCCGCCCGCGCCGAGCGCGGTCTGCAGCGCGGCCCGCTCCGCCTCGTCGGCCTCGGCGACCGACGCGGCGGCCTCCGCCTCGGCCGCCTCGATGAGCGCGGAGGCGGCGTCGAACGCGGCCCCGACCCCGGTCAGCCGGCGCGGCACGGCGAGCACGGCGTCGCGGCGCTGCCGGGCCTCCGGGTCCCGGGCCAGCCGCCGGGCGCGGCCCACGTGTCCCTGCGCCGCCGCGGCGGCCCACCCGGCCACGTCGGGGGCGATGCCGTCCCGGCGTACGAGCACCTCGGCCACCGCGCCGGCCGGCGGCTGCCGCAGCGGCACGACCCGGCACCGCGACCGGATGGTCACCGAGATGTCGTCCGGGTGGGTGGAGGGGGCGCAGAGCAGGAAGACGGTACGCGGGGGCGGCTCCTCGATGGCCTTGAGCAGCGCGTTGCCGGCGGCCTCGGTGAGCCGGTCGGCGTCCTCGATGATGACGATCTGCCAGCGGCCGCCGGACGGGGTGCTGGCCGCCCGGAGCACCAGCGCGCGCATCTCGTTCACTCCGATGGAGAGCCCCTCGGGCACCACGAGCCGCACGTCGGCGTGGGTGCCGGCCAGCGTGGTGTGGCAGCCGGGGCAGTGGCCGCAGCCGGTGCCGTGCACGCACTGCAACGCGGCGGCGAAGGCGCGCGCGGCCACCGAGCGGCCGGAGCCGGGCGGCCCCGTGAAGATCCAGGCGTGGGTCATCCCGGCGCCGGGTTCGGCCCCGGCCCGGTGGTCCGCCGGGCCGGGCCCGTCGACCTGCTCGGCGAGCGCGTCGAGGTCGTCGTGTCCGCCGTCGGGGTCCGCTCCGCCGGCCGCCGGGGCGCCCGCCCGGGACACCGCGGGCGCGGCGGCGCGGAGCAGGGCGGCGGCCGAGGCGGCGGCCCGCCGCAGCGTGACCACCGCCTCGTCCTGCCCGACCAGGTCGGCGAAGACGTCCGTCATCGTTCGCGGCGCTCCATCGTCACCAGCTCCGCGTCGGATAACTCGGGCTGGACCGTGGTGTCGGGGCCCTGGGCCGGGCGCGGGTGCACGATGCCGGCCGGGTCGACGAGGAACTCGTCCACCCGCCGGGCGACCGCCGCGGCGATCTCCTCGACCGGGCGGGACGCGTCGAGCACGAGGTAGCGCTTCGGGTCGGCGGCGGCCAGGTCGAGGAAGGCGTAGCGGACCCGCTCGTGGAAGGCGAGCGACTCGGCCTCCAGCCGGTCGGCGCCCTGGTTGCGGGAGTCGACGCGGGACCGGCCGGTGTGCGGGTCGACGTCGAGGAGCACCACGAGGTCGGGCTTCAGCCCGCCGGTGGCCCACGAGGAGAGCCAGGAGACCTCCTGCACCGGCAGGGTCCGCCCGGCCCCCTGGTACGCCAGCGACGAGTCGACGTACCGGTCGCTGACCACCACCGCGCCGCGGATCAGCGCCGGCCGGACCACGGTGGCCACGTGGTGCGCCCGGTCGGCGGCGTAGAGCAGCGCCTCGGCGCGCGGCGACGGGGCGTCGTCGGCGGAGGTCTCCAGCACCAGCGAGCGGATCCGTTCGCCGATGCCGGTGGCGCCCGGCTCCCGGGTGACCACGACGTCCCGGCCCTGCTCACGGAGCCGGTCGGCGAGCGCGGCGAGCTGGGTGGACTTGCCGGCGCCCTCGCCACCCTCGAAGACCACGAAGAGGCCGGTGGAGACGAAGGGTTCGGCCGGCATCAGCGGGCGGCCCCGGATCGAGCCCCAGAGGTCGGCCAGGACCGGCACGCCCTTCTTGTCGTCCATCTGGCCGAAGGCGCTGATCCCGGCGAAGATGCCGGCGGCGCCCGCGGCGAGCAGCAGCAGGCGGGTCGAGGAGACCGAGATGCCCAGGTCGGCGATGGTCAGCTGGCGCGAGCCGCCGACGCCGACCAGGAGGCTGCTCAGCGCGATGGCCAGGATCAGCACCAGCCGGGTGCCGATCTGCACCACGGCGAAGACCCGGCCGCGCACCTCGTCGGCGACCTCGCCGCCGAGCAGCGTGGTGCCGGCCAGGAAGGCCATGCCGGCGCCCGCGCCGACCAGGATCGCGCCGAGCATCGCCATGGACAGGTGGATGGCGAAGGCGAGTACCAGCACCGAGGCGCTGGCCAGCACGATGCTCATGCCGAACCAGCGGCGCCGGGACATGTCCCGGACGATCATCGGCCCGAGCCCGATGCCGAGCGCCAGGCCGACGAAGATCGCACCGAACAGCAACGAGAAGGCGGCGTCACCGGCGCCGAGCGAGTTGGCGAAGAACTTGGCCGTGCCGACCACGATGCCGCCGCCCGCGAAGGCGCCGAAGATGCCCAGCACGAGGCCGCGTACCAGCGGGGTCTGGCCGATGTACTTCCAGCCGTCGGCGAACTGGCGGAACATGGTCTGCTCGACGCGCTCCGTCTCGCCGCGCTGGGCCTCGCTGATCTCCTTGATCCCGAAGGCCACCACCAGTGCGGTTGCCAGCCGGGAGAAGGCGTTGAACCAGAGGGCGAGCTGGGCCGGCTCGGCCCAGTCGGGCAGGTCGCCGCCGACCGCCCCGCGTACGCCGCGGTCGAGCACGGCCAGGGCGATGGCCGCGGCCACCGGGGTCAGGCCGTACGTGGTGATCAGCGTGAGCTGGTTGGCCGTCTCCAGCCGGGTGCGCGGGATCAGGTTGGGGACCGCGGCCTCCTTGGCCGGGATCCACAGCAGGGTGACCGACTCGATCAGGAACGTGGCGATCAACGCCCAGCCGACCACCAGGCCTCCGGCGGCGCCGGTGAGGGCGTAGAGCGGGATCGAGGCGAACAGCACGAAGCGCAGCAGGTCGCAGATGACCATCGTCCAGCGGCGGTCGAACCGGTCGGCGAAGACGCCGGCAACCGGACCGAGCACCAGCGCCGGGAGCAGCCGGATCGCGGTCACGCCACCGAAGGCGGCGCCCTGGGCGGTGCTGCCGGAGACCTGGGCTGCGGCGAAGAGGGCGGTGGCGAGCAGGCCGAGCCAGTCGCCGAAGGAGGCCACGCCGAGCACGATCCACAGCCGGCGGAACGGCCGGATGCGCAGCACCGACCGGATGGCGGCCGCTCCGGAGCGGTCGGCCTGCCCCGCGGGCGACGACACGCCGGGCGACTCGCCGTTGTTCTGGCTTTCGATGGCCGTACCTCCACGTGCCGGCCCAGAGCTGGGCATCCCCGGTGGAACACTCTAGTCGCGGCGAGATGCGTCCCCCTCCGCGACATTCGCCTGCTCGCCGAGCCTAGGCCGCGGGCACCACCGACCGCAGCCCGGACAGACACGAGGGTATTTCGCATTGGCGTCCAGACAGTTAGCGTGCAGACGTGGCCACCGACCGTGACAAACTTCGCGATCGCCTCGATCGGGCGACCGCCCACCTCGACCCGCCCTACGCCGTGGTCGATCTCTCCGCCTTCGATGCCAACGCCGCCGCCCTGGTCGACCGGGCCGCTGGCAAGCCGGTCCGGATCGCCAGCAAGTCGGTCCGGGTCCGCGAGCTGCTGACCCGGGCACTGGCCCGGCCCGGCTGGCGGGGCGTGATGGCGTTCACCCTCCCCGAGGCGCTCTGGCTCGCCCGCGGCGGCGTCAGCGACGACGTCCTGGTCGCCTACCCCACCGCCGACCGGAGGGCGCTCGCCGAGCTGGCCGCCGACGCGGCGCTCGCCGAGGCGGTGACCCTGATGGTCGACGACCCCGGGCAACTCGACCTGGTCGACCAGGTCTGCCCGCCCGGGCGCCGGCCGGCGCTGCGGGTGTGCCTCGAACTGGACGCCTCCTGGCGGCCGCTGGGCGGCCGGGTGCACGTGGGCGTGCGGCGCTCTCCCGTGCACAGCGCCGGAGCGGCCGGCACGCTCGCCGCCGCCGTCGCCGGCCGGCCGGGCTTCCGGCTCGTCGGCCTCATGTCGTACGAGGCGCAGATCGCCGGCCTCGGCGACGCCCCGCCCGGGCAGGCGGTGCTGGGCACGGCCATCCGGGTCACCCAGCGCGGGTCGTACCGGGAACTGCTGGCCCGCCGGGCGGCCGCGGTCGCCGCGGTACGCGAGCACGCCGACCTGGAGTTCGTCAACGGCGGCGGCACCGGCAGCGTGGCCGCCACCAGCGCCGACCCCGCGGTCACCGAGGTCACCGCGGGCTCCGGCCTGTACGGGCCGACGCTCTTCGACGCGTACCGTGCCTGGCGGCCGACCCCGGCGACGTTCTTCGCCTGCGCGGTGGTCCGGCGCCCGGGGCCCGGGCTGGCCACCGTGCTCGGCGGCGGCTGGATCGCCTCGGGCCCGGCCGCCGACAGCCGCCTCCCCCGGCCGTGGCTGCCGGCCGGGCTGAAGCTGCTGGGCGCGGAGGGCGCCGGCGAGGTGCAGACCCCGCTGGCCGGCGACGTGGCGACCGCCCTGCGGATCGGCGACCGGGTCTGGTTCCGCCACGCGAAGGCCGGCGAGCTGTGCGAGCACGTCAACGAGGTGCACCTGGTGGACGGCGACAGCGTGGTGGCCACCGTGCCGACCTACCGCGGCGAGGGCCACGCGTTCCTCTAGATGGTGACGGCGGGTCCCGGCGCACCTCGGGAACCCGCCGCTCGTCGTCCTGCCCCGGTCGCACCCCGGGCATCGCACCTTGTCGTCACCGCCGGCACCAGGGCGGTGACGCCCTGCTCAACCCTGCTGGACGGCCTCCGTCCGGGCGTCGACCTGCCGGTGCAGGTACTCCCGGATGAGCGCCTTCGCCTCGACCAGCACCCGCTCGTCGCCGTCGGTACGGCGGCGGAACGCCAGCTTGATCAGGGCGTCGGCCGCCTCCACCGCGACCTCCAGGTGGAACCGGAGGTCGGGCACGCCGGCCAGACCGAAACGCTCCGTGAGCACCCGGGCGAGCTGATCGGCGATCACCCCGTTGTTGTCCCGCTGCTCGTCGAGCAGGTGCAGGTCGACCACGTCGCCGAAGTGCAGGGTACGGAACCCGGGGACCGTGCGGTGCATCGAGATGTACTCGTCGATCGCCGCGTCGACCCCGTCCCACCAGTAGGTCAGGTCGGTGGAGGCGAATCGCTCGTCGAGCCGCTGGAGATAGGACTCCATCGTGCGCAGCGTGAGCGCCTGCACGATCGCCCGCTTGTCCGGAAAGAACTGGTAGACCGACCCGATCGCCACCTCGGCACGCTCGGCGAGCAGGGTCGTGGTCAAGCCCTCGTACCCCACTTCGTCGACGAGCTCGGCGCAGGCGTCCAGCATCCGCTGGACCCGCGCCACACTTCGACCCTGCACCGGTACCCGACGCAGCGGCCCGGTCGTGGCGGCTGGTGTGGACACTCGGCGCCACCCCCCTTCGACGGATGAACATATCTGCACGTCACGAGTCTGTGACTACCGGTACAACGAGCCGGGCTCGATTGCGGTATTTACCAGGTACAACGTTCCTGATATGAAGTCAGTTCATATTCACGTCGAGGAGCGTCCCATGGTCGGCACGCCAGCCGCCTGGTCCAACTGGGCCGGCAACCAGCGCAGCACCGCCGCCCTGACGGTGCGCCCCCGCACCGTCGAGGAGGTCGCCGAGGCGGTGCGCCACGCCGCCGACACCGGCCGGACGATCCGGGCGGTGGGCAGCGGACACTCCTTCACCGCGACCGCCGTCGCCGACGGGCACCGGCTCGACCTCGCCGACCTGGACACCGGGGTCACCGTCGACCCCGCTCGCCGCCTGGTCACCGTACCGGCCGGAATGCCCCTGCACACCCTCAACGACCTGCTCGCCCGCCATGGCCTGGCTCTGCCCAACCTCGGCGACATCGACGCGCAGACCATCGCCGGGGCGCTCTCCACCGGCACCCACGGCACCGGCGCGAAGCTCGGCTGCCTGTCCACCTTCGTCACCGCGCTGACCCTGGTCACCGGGACCGGCGAGGTGCTGCGCTGCTCCGCCGACGAACACCGCGACGTGTTCGCCGCCGCCCGGGTCGGGCTCGGCGCCGTCGGGGTGCTCGTCGAGGTCACGCTGCGTTGCGTCGACGCCTTCGTGCTCCGCGCGCACGAGCGGCCGGCCGCGCTCGCCGCGGTCCTCGACGACCTGCCCGGCCTGATCGAGCAGCACGACCACGCCGAGTTCTACTGGTTCCCTTACACCGACCGCGTGCAGGTCAAGACCAACGACCGGGTCCCCGCCGACGACCGGCCGCTGCCCCGCTGGCGCGGCTGGCTGGACGACGAGTTCCTCTCCAACACCGTCTTCGCCGGGGCCTGCCGGCTGGGCCGCGCCGTGCCGGCGCTCGCCCCCGGGATCAGCGCCATCTCCGCCCGGGCGCTCACCGAACGCACCTACACCGGCCGCTCCGACCAGGTCTTCTGCACCCCGCGCCGGGTCCGCTTCGTGGAGATGGAGTACGCGCTCCCGCGCACCGCCCTGCCCACCGCCCTGGCGGAACTGCGGGGGATCGTGGACCGGATGCCGTTCAAGGTGCTGTTCCCGGTCGAGGTGCGGTTCACCGCCGCCGACGACATCTGGCTCTCCCACGGATACGGGCGGGACTCCGCGTACATCGCCATCCACCAGTACGTCGGGATGCCGTACGAGCCGTACTTCCGGGCGTTCGAGGAGGTCGCCACCGGGCTGGACGGCCGCCCCCACTGGGGCAAGCTGCACTGGCGGACCGCCGACTCCCTGGCGACGGCATACCCGAAGTTCACCGACTTCCAAACGGTCCGCAAGCGCCTGGACCCCGAAAACCGCTTCACCAACCCATACCTCCAGCAGGTGCTGGACGCCTGACCCTGAAGATCTTGGAAGGAAAGGGCCCTCATGGGGGCCGGTTCCTTCCAAGATCTCGGGGAGGCGTCAGCCGCGCCAGCCGGCGGCGCGGAGGGCCGCGCGGAGTTGGGTTACGACCGTCTCGGGGTCTGTGCGCAGGGCCCACGAGGGGAACCGGAGGACGCGGTCGCCCTCCACCCACAGGTCGTTCTGTCGGCGCATGTCCGCCCCGGCGTGGGCGGGGTCGAGATGCTGGCCACCGTCGACCTCGACGTGCACCCGCCACTCCTCGAAGTACGCGTCCAGGTAACGGCGCCGGCCAGCCGCATCCCGCCGGACCACCTGACGCGTCGGCTCCGGCAGCCCGGCGCGACGGACCAGGCTCAGCAGGTCCAACTCGCCCAGCGAATGCGCGCCACCGGCGGCGTCCGTCGCGGTGGTCAGGATCAGCCGGCGCCGACGGAGGCGCGGCATCCGATCGACGACCTCGTGCAGGTCGTCACCGCCCACCAACCGCTGCTGGAACGCCGCCGCGACGACGGCCCGAGCCTGCCCGTCGTTGAGCGCCCACTGGGCCGCGTCGACGATCGACCGGGCGGCCGCCGTCCGAGGTGGCTGTCCCAGCGCGAGCACGTCCCGGTCGGGTAGGTGACTGGTGCGGTGCGCCCGGACGCCCGCTTGCAGCGGGGCACGACGAACGGCTGCCGGTAGCAGCAGGTGCACGACCCGGTCGGGGAACCCGCGCAGGCCGCCCGCCTGGGCGGCGCTGAGCCCGCCGAGCAGCGCGGCGGGGCCGGCGGCCAGCACGGCGATCCAGGGAAGCTGAGCCGGCGCGATCGGGCCGTTGTGTGCGACCAGGACCGCACGGTGCACCTGGCGCCAGCGACCCGTCGCCACCCGGTGGCGGATCGCCTTACGGGTCAGGTGCTCCCGCGCCTGCGCCAGGGAGATCACGTCCTCCTGCCGGAAGAGCAACCAGGTCAGCTCGTCCGCGTCATCGCCCGGCACCGCCCGCCGCAACGCCGCCCAGGAACTCCCCACCCACCAACCCTGCCCAGCACCCACCTCTCCTCGCCGCCCCTGTGGACAAAGAAAAGATCTTGGAAGGAAAAAGCCCTCATGAGGGCCGTTTCCTTCCAAGATCTCGAAGAGAGCGTTACTCCGGCGAGGTGGTGGTGGCCTTCTTTGGTGTTGCCTTTTTGGCTGCGGCCTTTTTCGCCGTCGTGGCCTTGGCGGTGGTGGTCTTCTTGGCGGTGGTGGACTTGGCCGCCGCCGTCTTCTTCGCTGCAGTCGTCTTCTTGGCGGGGGCGGCCTTCTTCGCCGCCTTCTTCTTCGGGGCCGGACCCTTCGCCCGCTTCTCGGCGAGCATCTCGGAGGCCTCCTCGAGGGTCAGCGCCTCCGGGGTCTGCCCGCGCCGCAGCGACGCGTTGGTCTCCCCGTCCGTGACGTACGGCCCGAACCGCCCGTCCTTGATGACCAGCGGCTTCTCGGTGGCCGGGTCGTTGCCCATCTCCCGCAGCGGCGGCGCGGCGGCCCGGCGCTGGCGCGTCTTCGGGGCGGCCAGCAGGGCGAGCGCCTCGTCCAGCGTGACGGTGAACATCTTGTCTTCCGAGTCCAGCGAGCGGAACTCGTCACCACGCTTGACGTACGGGCCGTAGCGGCCGTTGTTGGCGACGACCTCGTTGCCCTCGGGGTCGGCGCCGATCACCCGGGGCAGGCTGAGCAGCTGCAACGCCTGGTCGAAGGTGAGGCTGTCCGGCGACTGCGAGCGCAGCAGCGAGGACTTCCGCTCGCCGCTGGCCACGTACGGGCCGAAGCGGCCGGACTTGAGCAGGATCGGCTCGCCGGTGGCCGGGTCGTCGCCGAGCTTGCGCTCGCCCCCGCCACCGAGGAACAGCTCGTGCACCTTCTCCGGGGTCAGCTCGTCGGGGGCCAGCCCCTCGGGGATCGGCGCCCGGTCGCCCTGGCCGCCGCCCTCCTCGCCCTCCGCGGCGGGGGCAGGCTGCTCGCCGGGCAGCGCCCGCTGGAGGTACGGCCCGTAGCGGCCGACCCGGACGACGACCTCGCGCCCGTCCTCGTCGGTGAAGAGCGGGATCGAGTTGACGCTGCGCGCGTCGATGTCGCTGAGGTTCTCGGTGACCAGCTTCTTGAGCCCGCCCGCGTGGGCGATGGCCTGGTCGCCGGTGCCGTTGGCGCTGCCGAAGTAGAAGGAGGTGAGGAAGTCGACCGCCGCGTGGTCGCCGCCGGCGATCTCGTCCAGCTCGTTCTCCATGCTGGCCGTGAAGTCGTAGTCGATGAGGCGCGGGTAGTGCCGCTCCAGCAGCCCGATCACCGCGAACGCCAGGAACGACGGGATCATGGCCTGGCCGCGCTTGAAGACGTACCCGCGGTCCTGGATGGTCTGCATGATCGACGCGTACGTCGACGGGCGGCCGATGCCCAACTCCTCGAGGGCCTTGACCAGCGACGCCTCGGTGTAGCGGGCAGGCGGCTGGGTGTGGTGGCCCTGGGCGGCCAGCTCGTCGGCGGTGAGCGGCTGGTCCTTGGTGAGGGTGGGCAGCCGCCGCTCGGCGTCCTCGGCCTCGGCGTTCTCGTCGTCGCTCGACTCGACGTAGGCGCGCAGGAAGCCGGGGTCGGTGATGGTCTTGCCGGTGGCACCGAAGTCGGCCTCCTCACCGGCGGAGGTGAGCGCCCGGATGCGCACCGAGACGCTGGAGCCGACCGCGTCGGTCATCTGCGAGGCGATGGTGCGCCGCCAGATCAGCTCGTAGAGCTTGAACTCCTCGGCGGACAGCTCCTTGGCCACCTCGCCCGGGGTGCGGAAATTGTCCCCCGCCGGGCGGATCGCCTCGTGCGCCTCCTGCGCGTTCTTCACCTTGCCGGTGTAGCGGCGGGGCTCCGGCGGCACGCTGCGCTCGCCGTACAGCTCGACGATCTGCCGGCGGGCCGCCGCGATGGCGGTCTCCGACAGGTTCACCGAGTCGGTACGCATGTAGGTGATGTAGCCGTTCTCGTAGAGCCGCTGCGCGGTACGCATCGTCTGCTGCGACGAGAGCCGGAGCTTGCGGGCCGCCTCCTGCTGGAGGGTGGAGGTGATGAACGGCGCGTACGGGCGGCGGCGGTAGGGCTTCTCCTCGACCCGGGTGACCGTGAACGGCCGCCCTTCGAGGCGCGCGGCCAGACCCCGGGCGCCGCTCTCGTCGAGGTGCACCACCCCGGCTCCGGGCTTGACCCGGCCGGTGGTCGGCTCGAAGTCCTTACCGGTGGCGATCCGGTCGCCGCCCAGCGCGATGAGGGTGGCGTTGAAGGTGCGCGGGCCCTCGCCGGGGTTGGCCACGGCGAGGGTGGCCAGGATGTCCCAGTACTCGGCGGTGCGGAAGGCCATCCGCTGCCGCTCCCGCTCGACCACGATCCGGGTCGCCACGGACTGCACCCGGCCGGCGGAGAGGCCGCTGCGGACCTTGCGCCAGAGCACCGGGGAGACCTCGTAGCCGTAGAGGCGGTCGAGGATGCGCCGGGCCTCCTGGGCGTCGACCAGGTCCCGGTCGATCTCCCGCGGGTTGGCCACCGCGGCCTGGATGGCCGGCTTGGTGATCTCGTGGAAGACCATCCGCTTGACCGGCACCTTGGGCTTGAGCGTCTCCACCAGGTGCCAGGCGATCGCCTCGCCCTCGCGGTCCTCGTCGGTGGCGAGGAAGATCTCGTCCACCTCCTTGGCCAGCGACTTCAGCTTGGTGATCTGCTTCTTGCGGTCCGCGGAGACCACGTAGAGCGCGGCGAAGCCGTTGTCCACGTCCACGCCGAGCCGGGCCCAGGGCTTGTCCTCGTAGGCGGCCGGGATCTCGGCGGCGTTGCGGGGCAGGTCCCGGACGTGGCCGAAGCTGGCCTCCACGACGTACCCCGGGCCGAGATAGCCCGAGATCGTCTTGGCCTTCGCCGGTGACTCGACGATGACCAGACGGGTGGTTCCAGCGTTGCTCGGCACGTCTCTCCCCGACCTCACTCCTACGCAATGCCCGCTTCGGGCCGTGTCGCACCACCGGCGGTCCGGATGTCCAACGTAACGCGCCGTCCGCGTTCCGGGTTTCGTGGGCGGCAAATGATCAGGTTCCGTCGACCATCGGCCGGCACCCCGCCGGACGGCGCCACCGTACACCGTGGGTAGGGCGCCGAGCGGGTCACTGTGACGATCACGCACCCATGGCGGAGGGGACACCAGTCGTTTTCCTGGGCAAACCGCCGCACGGTGTGTCCGGGATCGGACAGCCGGTGGGGTTGCGCCGGAGGGTCAGCCGTGCGTCCCCGGCCACTCGGCCGCCGGCACGGCCCGCGGCCGGTCCCCGACCAGCTCCGCGAGCCGGGCCACCCGGCGCCGGCCGGTGATCCGGTACGCCGGCCCGCCCTCCTCCGCCTCCACGAACGCGGCCGGAAGCCCCACCGCGGCGAGCGCGGCGCGCACCGGCGGCCAGCACTCCTCGTCGGCCGGGCCGAGCCGCAGCCGGAACCCGGCCGGGTCGGCCGCCCCGGCGGCGGCGAGCCAGAGCCGCAGCCGCCGCCCGTTGAGGTGGAACCGCGCCGGGGGCCGCTTCACCGCCCCCCGCAGCCAGGCCAGGGCGAGCGGGGCCAGCGTGGTGGCGTACGCGGTGCGCACCAGGTGCCGGCCGTCCTCCGTCGGCTCCCAGCTCGCCGGGATCCCCCGGGCGCCCAGCTCGGCCACCAGCACGTGCACCCGCCAGGCGGCGTCCACGACCACGGCGACCCGGGCCGTCCCGCCCATCCGCACCACCTCCCCGGGCCCGGCGAGCAGGCCGGCGAGGTCGGACAGCGACGGGTCGGCCGCCTCGGTGGAGAACAGCGAGGGCTGGCGGGCCGGGTTCTGGGAGGGAGGGGTCAGCGACACTCCGGGACCTCGTCGAAGGCCTCTTTGAGTTCGGTCGAGTTGAGTTTGCTGGTGTCCAGCGCGCTCGCGTCGTACTCCTTGTTGAGCGTGTCCACGGCGGCCCGCACCCCGTCGTAGAAGGGACCGGCCTGGGCGGTGTCCAGGCGGTCGATGGTGTCCCGGGCCCGCCCGTACGCGTCCCGCACCTTGCTGAGCGAGGCGCGGAACCCGGCGGAGATCTCGTCGCCGTGGTCCGTCTCCGGCACGCCCGCCTCCTCGACCTTGCGCCGGGCGGTCTCGCTGGCCTGCTCGGCCCCGGCGAACAGCCGGACCAGGTTCTCCTTGGCCTGCGCAGGGGTGGTCTGCGCGGTCATCTGCTGCTGGGTGCTGCTGGTCAGCTTGTTGATCTCGGCGCGCCACGGGCTGAGTGCCTGGCAGACCGAGGCGGCCCAGGCCTGCGGGCTGGGACCGCCGCAGCCGGCGACGACGAGGACCAGCGTGGCCAGGACCACCGTGAGCTTTCCGGCGGTTGCCGCCCGGCGCGTACGCATGCGTTGCAGCGTACGACCTCCCGGTGGAAGTGCCACCGGTCAGGTTTCGTGCACGGGACCGCCGGACGGCACGGTTCCCGGCCGGCCTGGGCCGACCGGGAACCGTCGCGTCGTCCGGGTCAGGCGTTGACCGTCTCCACGCGCTCGTCCGGGGTGCCGGCGCCGCTGTCGGAGTCGTCCATCGCGATGCCCTTGCGCTTGCTGAACACCACGGCCGCCACGATGATCAGCGCGGCCACCACGGCGATCGCGATGCGCAGCGCGGTGTTCTTGTCGTCGCCCACGCTCCAGGCCACCACGGCCGGGGCGATCAGCAGCGAGACCAGGTTCATCACCTTGATCAGCGGGTTGATCGCCGGGCCGGCGGTGTCCTTGAACGGGTCGCCGACGGTGTCGCCGATGACGGTCGCGGCGTGCGCCTCGGAGCCCTTGCCGCCGTACGCGCCGTCCTCCACGAGCTTCTTGGCGTTGTCCCAGGCGCCACCGGAGTTGGCCAGGAAGACCGCCATCAGGGTGCCCGCGCCGATCGCACCGGCCAGGTACGAGGCCAGGGCGCCCGGGCCGAGGCCGAAGCCGACCGCGATCGGGGCCAGGATGGCCAGCAGGCCGGGGGTCATCAGCTCGCGCTGCGCGTCCCGGGTGCAGATGTCGACGACCTTGCCGTACTCGGGGCGCTGGGTGCGGTCCATGATGCCGGGCAGCTCGCGGAACTGCCGGCGGACCTCCATCACCACGGCGCCGGCCGAGCGGGACACCGCGTTGATGGCCAGGCCGGAGAAGAGGAAGACCACCGCCGCGCCGATGATGAGGCCGACCAGGTTGCGCGGGTTGGCCACGTTCAGCGAGTTGAGGATCTCGGTGCCGACGTCGCCCACGCCCGCGTCCTCGTACGAGGAGCGCAGCGTGTCGGTGTACGAGCCGAACAGCGCGGTCGCGGCCAGCACCGCGGTGGCGATCGCGATGCCCTTGGTGATCGCCTTGGTGGTGTTGCCGACGGCGTCGAGCTCGGTCAGCGTCCGCGCGCCGTGCTCGTCGATGTCACCGGACATCTCGGCCACGCCCTGGGCGTTGTCGGAGATCGGGCCGAAGGTGTCCATGGCGACGATGACGCCGACGGTGGTGAGCAGGCCGGTGCCGGCCAGCGCCACCGCGAACAGCGACAGCGTGATGGAGCTGCCGCCGAGCAGGAAGGCGCCGAAGACGCCCGCGCCGATCAGCAGCGCCGAGTAGACCGCCGACTCCAGGCCGACGCTGATGCCGGCGAGGATGACGGTGGCCGCGCCGGTCTGCGAGCTCTTGCCGATGTCCTGCACCGGGCGCCGGTTGGTCTCGGTGAAGTAGCCGGTGAGCGCCTGGATCGCGGCGGCCAGCACGATGCCGATGACCACCGCGCCGATGGCCACGAGCCGCGGGTTGCGGTCGACGTCGGTCAGCCCGCCCTCCAGCTCGCCGAAGGTCGCCGGCAGGTAGGCGAACGCCGCGATCGCCACCAGCACCGCGGAGATCACCGCGGAGAGGTAGAAGGCCCGGTTGATGGCGGTCAGGCCGTTGCGGTCGCTGGTGCGCAGCCGGGTGATGAAAACGCCGACGATCGCGACGAGCACGCCGATGGTGGAGATGATCAGCGGGAAGACCAGGCCGTCCTCGCCGAACGCGGCGCGGCCCAGGATCAGCGCGGCGACCAGGGTGACCGCGTACGACTCGAAGAGGTCCGCGGCCATGCCGGCGCAGTCACCGACGTTGTCGCCCACGTTGTCGGCGATGGTGGCGGCGTTGCGCGGGTCGTCCTCCGGGATGCCCTGCTCGACCTTGCCGACCAGATCGGCGCCCACGTCGGCGGCCTTCGTGAAGATGCCGCCGCCGACCCGCATGAACATGGCGAGCAGCGCGGCGCCGAAGCCGAAGCCCTCCAGCACGGTCGGAGCGTCACCTCTGAACAGGATGACGACCAGCGCCGCGCCGAAGAGGCCGAGACCGACGGTGAGGAAGCCGACCACGCCACCGGTCCGGAAGGCGATCTTCATGGCGCCCTCGCGCCCGCCTTCCCTCTCCCGGGCGGCCGCGGCGACCCGCAGGTTGGCGCGGGTGGCCAGCCACATGCCGGCGCCCCCGATGAACGCGCTGAACAGCGCGCCCACCACGAAGAAGGCCGACCGGCCGATCTTCACGAGGGTCTCGTTGCCGTCGGTGTCGTGCACCGGCAGCAGGAAGAGCAGCACGACGGCGATCACGACGAAGATCGCCAGGGTGCGGAACTGCCGCAGCAGGTACGCGGACGCGCCCTCCTGCACCGCCCCGGAGATCTCCTGCATGTTCGTGGTTCCCGTACCGGCCGCCAGGACCGCCCTGGTGAGGGCGGCCGCGAAGACGAGCGCCACCAGCGCGATGACCGCGGCGATGACGACGTACGTCACGTTGGCTCCGGTAAGGGACAGTGCGCCGCCGTCGGCGGCCAAGGTCCCGGACATCTATGTCCTCCTGTACCGAACAACTCGCGCCGGCCAGTGGAGACGCACGGACCGACGCCTGGATGCGGACTCGCAAGCGCGCGCCAACCCACCCCGGCGGACCAGCGATGAACACCCATTCCCGCTGGCTGCGGGATGGATCACTTGCTGACAACCCGCGTACTGTAGCCCTCCGACGTGTTGAGGGTCACAGGGAGGGGGCACCGTGTCCTGATGATCTTCGTAACTGTGCTATGCGAAAAAATCTGATATAAGGCCCAGGCAGCACGACGAGGCCGCGCTCCCCGAGGGGAACGCGGCCTGCGGCAGGACAGGGTCAGGCGCGGCCGACCGGCCACACCATCCGGACCTCGGTGCCGACGCCCTCGTCGACCGGGCGGACCTGGAGGTCCTCGACGAAACCGGCGAGCAGGGCGAAGCCCACCCCGGTGGTCAGCGCGTCCTCGCTGAGCGACTCCTTGGCCAGCTCGTCCGGGGGCAGCGCGGCGAGACCGATGCTCGCCTCGATCGGGGCGCGGTCCACCACCCGCACCGTGTACGCGCCACTGTCGGACATCTCCACGTACACCGGGTCGGGCAGCCCGTACTGCCGGTGCAGCGCGACCGCCCGGGTGCACGCCTCACCGATGGCCAGGCGCACCTCGTCGAGCAGGTCCTCGCGTACCCCGGCCCGGCGGGCCACCGCGACGCCCACCAGGCGTGCGGTGCGGACGTGCACCGGCGCCGGGGAGAAGGAAAGCTTGACGGTCGCCATCACGCGCCGGCGCCGGTCGCGTCGGCGTCGATCGCCGCGTCGACCGTGGGATGCAACGGGAAGACCTGGTCCAGGGCGGTGATCCGGAAGATCTTGAGCAGCGGCTCCTTGTCGCAGACCAGCGCGAACGAACCGCCGGCCGAGCGGAGCCGCTTGAGCGCGCCGACCAGCACGCCCAGGCCGGTCGAGTCCAGGAAGTCGACCCGGCCCAGGTCCACCACCACCCGGCGGGCACCACCGTCGATCAGCTCCAGGAGCCGTTCCCGCAGGCGCGGCGCGGTGTAGACGTCCACCTCACCGCCGACCTCGAGCACCGTGTGCTCCCCCACGGTGCGGGTCGCCAGCGACAGCTCCATCGGTCCCTCCTCGGTAAGCTCTCCTGGGCATCTAACCATCCCGCCGAATGAGCCCTTCCAGGTCACCGGCGAAGGCTTCCCCATACCCCCACCCCCGGTTTCCAATTCCGAACACCAGTGCGAGAGTGCAGGACGTGAGTTCACCGGCCACCGTATCGGCGGGGAGTGGTCCCGGCCGGCCGCCGGGCGAGCTGCTCCGGCGGCTGCGCCTGCGGCACGCCGCCGACCCGGTCACCCACGTCGAGCGGGTGCCGGCCCGGGCCGGCGAGCCGGCGCCCTGGCCGCGCTGGGCCCCCGACGAGCTGCGGGCGGCGTTCGCCCGGCGCGGCGTGGTCGCCCCGTGGCGGCACCAGGCCGAGGCCGCCGAGCTGGCGTACGCGGGGAAGCACGTGGTGGTGGCCACCGGGACGGCGTCCGGCAAGTCGCTGGCGTACCAGCTCCCGGCGCTGGGCACCCTGCTCGCCGACCCGCGCGCCACGGTGCTCTACCTGGCCCCGACCAAGGCGCTCGCCGCCGACCAGCTCCGCGCCGTCGCCGGCCTGGAACTGGAGGGGGTACGCCCCGCCACCTACGACGGGGACACCCCGCGCACCGAGCGGGAGTGGATCCGGCGGCACTCCCGGTTCGTGCTGACCAACCCCGATATGCTGCACCACGGCATCCTGCCCGGGCACGCGCACTGGTCCGGCTTCCTGCGCCGGCTCGCGTACGTGGTGGTCGACGAGTGCCACACCTACCGGGGCGTGTTCGGCTCGCACGTGGCGCACGTGCTGCGGCGGCTGCGCCGGCAGTGCGCGCGTTACGGGCGTACCCCCGTGTTCGTGCTGGCCTCGGCCACGTCGGGCGACCCGGCGACGGCGGCCGGGCGGCTCACCGGCCTGCCCGTCGCGGCCGTCACCGAGGACGCCTCGCCGCGCGGCGGGGTGACCTTCGCGCTCTGGGAGCCGCCGCTCCTGCCCCCTCCTTCCGGTGCCGAGGAGGTCGCCGACCTGGTGTCCGTCCGCCGCTCGGCGCTGCGGGAGACCGCCGACCTGCTCGCCGACAGCGTGATCGAGGGCGTGCGCACGCTCGCCTTCGTCCGGTCCCGGCGCGGCGCCGAGGTGGTCGCCGCGAACGCCCGGCGGGCCCTCGACGAGGCGGTGCCCGGCCTCGGTGACCGGGTGGCCGCCTACCGGGCCGGCTACCTGCGCGAGGAGCGCCGCGAGCTGGAACGCGCGCTGCTGCACGGCGACCTGCTGGGGCTCGCCTCCACCAACGCGCTGGAACTCGGCGTCGACCTGGTCGGGCTGGACGCCGTGCTGATCTGCGGCTGGCCGGGGACCCGGGCCTCGCTGTGGCAGCAGGCCGGCCGGGCCGGCCGCTCCGGCGACGAGGCCCTCGCGGTGCTGGTGGCCCGCGACGACCCGCTCGACA
This sequence comes from Micromonospora sp. A3M-1-15, assembly GCF_024213425.1. Classification (NCBI taxonomy): domain Bacteria; kingdom Bacillati; phylum Actinomycetota; class Actinomycetes; order Micromonosporales; family Micromonosporaceae; genus Micromonospora; species Micromonospora sp. A3M-1-15. The sequence continues at coordinate 2,041,108 of NZ_JANAVK010000001.1, forward strand.
CCTACCTGGTGCACCACCCCGAGGCTCTGTTCGGGCGACCCGTCGAGGCGACCGTGCTCGACCCGGCCAACCCGTACGTGCTCGCGCCGCAGCTCGCCTGCGCCGCCCACGAGGCCCCACTCACCCCGGCCGACCTGGAACTCTTCGGCGAGGGCGCCAAGGAGGCGGTCGACTCACTGGTCGAGGCCGGTGCGCTGCGGCAGCGCCCCACCGGCTGGTACTGGCGGCACCGGGAACGCCCCGAGGTCGACCTGCGCGGCGAGGGCGGGGCCCCGGTCTGCGTGGTGGAGGAGTCCACCGGGCGGCTGCTCGGCACCGTCGACGGCGGCTCCTCGCACTTCCTGCTCCACACCGGCGCCGTCTACCTGCACCAGGGCGTCTCGTACGTGGTCGACTCGCTCGACCTGGCCGACGGGTGCGCGCTGGTGCACGCCGAGGAGCCGGACTGGTCCACCCACGCCCGGGACGTCACCTCGCTGTCCGTGGTGTCCGTCCGGTCGTACGTGGACGCCGGGCCGGTCGGGCTCTTCCTCGGCGAGGTGGACGTGACCAGCCAGGTGGTGTCGTACCAGCGGCGGCGGATCGCCACCGGCGAGGTGATCGACACCCGGCCGCTGGACCTGCCGGCCCGGGAACTGCGCACCGTCGCGGTCTGGTTCACCCTCTCCCCGGAGTCGCTGGCCGCCGCCGGAGTGGAGGCCGCCGACATTCCGGGGGCGCTGCACGCCGCCGAGCACGCCGGGATCGGCCTGCTGCCGCTCATGGCGACCTGCGACCGGTGGGACATCGGCGGGCTCTCCACCGCCCTGCACCCGGACACCGAGGCGCCCACCGTCTTCGTCTACGACGGCCACCCGGGCGGGGCGGGTTTCGCCGAGCGGGCGTACGGGACGGCCGCCGCCTGGCTGCGCGCCACCCGGGACGCGATCGCCGAGTGCGGGTGCGAGTCGGGGTGCCCGTCCTGCGTCCAGTCCCCGAAGTGCGGCAACGGCAACAACCCGCTCTCCAAGCCCGACGCCGTCAAGGTCCTGGACGTGGTCCTCGCCAACCTCGCGGCGGCCGAGGCCGACCGAGGGGCGGTGCTGCCCCGGCAGGAGGGCCGCGCCGCGGACTGACCTCCTGGTTGGTGGGATGGGCGCATGAGCGGGGCGACATCGGGGCATTGATGCATGGGAGCGCTTCCATGTCCCTGAGATTCTTCGCGCCGGGAGGTACAGCCGTGGCCGACACGATCGCCGAGACCGTCGACCTGCTCTACACGATCGACCAGGAGAACCTCACCCCCGACCAGCAGATCGCGCTGGGCGCCGCGCTCGCCGGCCTGGCGCAGGCGGAGCGCCTGGAGCAGATCAACGAACGCCTGCGCGGCATCCACCAGGTGCTCAACGCCTGGGCCATGAAGGCGACCGTCGACGGCGGCCGCTGACCGCCGGCCCGCGGAGGTGGACGGCGGTCGATCGGATCACCGGCCGGAACGCGCTGGCCGCGGGCGGGCGGTGACGGCCGAGCTGTGCGAGACTCCGGCGTTCGCCTCTTCAAGGAGATCAGATGCAGCTCGACAGCTTGCAGGCCCAGCAGCGGTTCATCGTCCGCCAGCGGATCCGGATGATGGTCAACCAGTACGAGGTCCACTCCGCGGCGCCGGACGGCTCCGAGGGTGGGCTGCTCGCGTTCGCGCAGCAGAAGCGGCTCGCGTTCAAGGAGCAGGTGACCATCTACACCGACGACTCCAAGCAGTACCCCCTGCTCGGCTTCAAGGCCCGGCAGCGCCTCGACCTCGGCGCCACGTACGACGTGACCGACCACGCCGGCACCCCCATCGGCCTGTTCCGCAAGGACTTCGCCCAGTCGCTGCTCCGCTCCACCTGGCACGTCGAGCAGGCCGGCCTGCCGCAGATCACCGGGCAGGAGCGCAGCCTGCCGGTGGCCCTGCTGCGCCGCTTCGTCGACTCGCTCTCCTGGCTGCCCTACCACTTCGACTTCGTGGCGAACGGCCAGCCGGTGTTCTCGGTCGACAAGAAGTGGGGCCTGCGCGACCGGTACGTCGTCGACATCCACCACCCGCAGATCGACCGGCGACTGGTGATCGCCATGGCGGTCGGCCTGGACGCCCTCCAGTCCCGCTGACGCCCGCAGCTCACCCGACCGGGCCGCGAGGGATCGAGCATCCGGTGGTGTCGGGGCGACAGGACTCCCGCCCCGACACCACGCCCGCCGTCAGCCCTGAGCGGGGCCGGCCGGTCCGCCCCGACACCACCCCGCCGTCCGCCCCGAGCGGGGCCGGCCGGTCCGCCCCGACACCACCCCCGCCGTCAGCCTCGGGCGGGACCGGCCCGGGAGGTCGCGCTCGCCGCGCGGGCGAGCCAGGGCAGCGGAGCGACCCTCACCTCCGCCGTCGCGACCACGTCAAGACCGTCGAGCCGGCAGGCCGTGAGCCGAGCGCCGTTCGCCGCGGCCAGGTCGGCGGCCCGTGCACACGCCTCACCGGCGCCCTCGATCGCCCGGCCGGCGCCACCGAGAGCCGCGAAGTCGGCGGCGTTCCGGGCCTGGTGGCGTGCGCACCGGGCCGCGCCGAGCCCGGCGCCGAAGAGCCCGACCAGCACGAGCACCAGTCCGACCGCGAGCAGGCAGACGGTCGCGCCACCGCGGTCGACCTGGTGTCTCCATCCGCTGATCACCCGACGCACCGGTGGGAACCGCTCGCGCCGGGTCACGGCAGCGGCCCCGGGGAGCCGGGTTCGACCGCCGCCACCGCGGTGCCCGACACGCTGAGCCGGGGCAGCCGGGCACCGAAGCTCCGGACCGGCGCCCGCACCGTCACGGTGACCCGGTCGCCGGCCACCGTCACCGAGACGTCGGCGCCGGCCGGGGCGTACCGGGCGCCGGCAGTCGACCCGGGTTCGCCCCGGGCGGCGGCGAGCGCCGCTTCCCGGGCGGCGTCCAGGCAGCCGGCCCGCGTGGTCACGGCGTCGACCGCGGTGAGACCGGCGAAGAGGAGAAGCATCAGCGCCGGCAGGCCGGCCGCCAACTCGGCCGTGAACGAGCCCCGCTCCCGCGCACCCCACGACCGCCGCCCGACGACCCGTCCCCGCCGCCGGCTCAGGGTCCCGCCTTGAAGGTCGGTGCCAGAGCCGAGGCCAGAGTCACGGCCAAGGCCAGAGCCACGGCCAGGGGCAAGGTCGGGGGCAAGGCCACGGCCAGGGGCACGGTCCGGGGCAAGGCCACGGTCCGGGGCAAGGCCACGGTCCGGGGCAAGGCCACGGTCCGGGGCAAGGCCACGGTCCGGGGCAAGGCCGCTGGACGTTGAGCCCGGGTCGGGGCCGGGTTGGCAGCCGGCCCACCGGCGACCGGTCACTTCAAGGCCCGGTCGATGACGGCGGTGAGCGCGGACTGCACGTTGCCGGAGGTGAGCACCTTCAGCAGGATCCCCGCGAAGGCGACCGCCGCGAGGGTGCCCACGGCGTACTCGGCCGTGTTCATCCCGGCGTCGCCGCGCAGGCGGGTGAGGAGTTTGCGCATGTCGTACTCCCTTTCTGGAGAGTTCAGAGCACGTCGCCGAGGACGGCGACGATCACCGGCACCAGACCGGCGAGAATGAAGGCGGGCAGGAAGCAGAGCCCGAGCGGCAGCACGATGAGCACCCCGGCCCGCCGGGCGGCCGCCTCGGCCGCAGTCGAGCGGTCGGACCGCAGGTCGTCGGCGAGCCGGGTGAGCGCGCCGGCCAGCGCGGCGCCGCTGCTCGACGAGCGGATCGCGCCGGTCACCAGGCGCTCCGCGCCCGGCACCGGTCCCAGGTGCTCCCACGCCTCGGCCGCCGTGCCGCCGAGTTCGAGCGTCCGCCCGACCCGGCCGAGCCGGTCGGCGAGCGGTCCACCGAGCGCGTCGGCGACCGCCAGCACCGACCGGTCCACCGGTGCGCCGGCCCGGAGCGCGGCGGCCAGCAGGTCGGCGGCGAGGGGCAGGTCGGCGGCCTCGCGGAGCCGGCGGTCGCGGACGGCCCGGGGCTCGATCCGGCGCAGCAGACGGTCGGCGGCCATCCCGGCCAGCGCCCCGACGAGCACACCCGCCCAGCCGCCCACCACGACCAGCGCGGCCACCCCGGCCAGGCCGGCGCCGAGCCGGATCCGGTCCGGCCACCAGGCCGGGCGGCTCCGCTCCGGCGGCCGGTTGGGGACGAGGAGGCGCAGCCGCCGCGCCGGACGGGCGGCGGGCCCGGACACGACCAGGAGCAGCGCCGCCCCGCCCAGGCAGGCGGCGGCCACCACGGGGCGGGACATCAGGTGGCCCGCCCGGGCGCGGCGCCGAGGCGCTCCGCCCAGATCAGCCCGCCGATCTGCAACGCGACGGCTGCGACGGCGCTGCCGCCGCCGACCGGGGTGTGCAGGAGCACGGCGACCGGGTCGACGCCGATGGCGTACCCGAGCCCGATCCCGCCGAGCGGCAGCCCGGCGAGCAGCCAGGCGGTCGCCCGGGCACCGGCCGCCTGTGCGGCGGCCGCGGCCAGACCCCGTTCCGCCGCCCGGGCGTCTGCCTCGATCCGTTCGAGCAGCTCGGCCAGGGGCGCCCCGGTGCGGTCGGCCAGCCGGACGGCGGCTCGCGCCAACCGGGCGACGCGCCGCGGACCGTCGCCCATCCCCCCGCCGGGCGGCAGCCCGGCCCGCAGGTCGGCGGCGAGCGCGCCGAGCTGGTCCAGGTCGCGGCGGTGGGCCAGGTCGGCCGCCCGGCGGAGCCGCCGGCGCCGCACCGCCCGCGCCGCGAGCGTGCCGTAGGCGGCCAGCACCACCGCGGCCACCGGGCCGCCGAGCAGCGCTCCGGCCCCGGCGCCGACCACCGCCGCCGCCGGCAGGGCAGTTCGCCCGGCCAGCGGAGCACGACCGCCCCGGTGGGATGACCCCGGGTGGGGTGCGGACGCGACGGCACCCGATCGCCAGGACCCGAGCCCGGCGGCCAGCCGGAGCGCGCCACCGGCGGCGAAGGCGGCAACCAGCCGGGGTCGCATGCCGCGACCCGAGGGGAACCGAGCGATGGCCGACCGGGACCGGGCCGCGTGATGGGTGGCGAGCAGACGTGCGGCCGGCCCGGACCGGGGATCACGATCAGTGCGGATGAGCCCGGAAGTCGGGCGCGTCGGGTCCCGCCGGCCCGGCGGGCGGCCCGGAGGGGGACGGTCGGCGGAAGGTCCGGGCAACGTCGGGCGCCGTCGAAGGCCGCTGGGGTGGGGCGTCCGCAGCATCGTTCCCGGTACCGCCCCGGGACAGGCTCGCACCGTCGGCACTTCGCCATGGCGAGCGGGATTCCCCAGGTCGAGGACCGCGTGCCGCCGGGCCCGGCCGAGGCGCATCGGCCAGGCGACCGCCACCGCGGCGCCGGTCAGGAGCGTGGCGACCAGCCACACCGGGCCGGTCACGACGGGCCCGCCGAGCCGGGCCACGCCGCGCAGAGGATCGGTGGCATCGCCACCCCCCGCTCGCGCAGCAGGGCGCCGAGCGGTCGGGCCCCGAGCCCGAGCCCGCGGCCGCGCAGCCAGGCCGGGACCACGGTGACCGCCCGGTCGCCGCCGCCCTCGGGCAGGAGCAGGCTGACGGACTCCAGCACCCGGCCCTCGGTGGTCCGCCGGACCTGCAGGAGGACCTGGAGCGCGGCGGCGACCTGGGCGTGCAGGGCGGCCCGCGGCAGACCACCGAGCATCCCGAGCGCCTCCAGCCGGGCCGGTACGTCCGTCGCGGCGTTGGCGTGCAGCGTCCCGGCTCCGCCGTCGTGGCCGGTGTTCAACGCGGCGAGCAGGTCGACCACCTCGGCGCCCCGGCACTCGCCCACCACCAGCCGGTCCGGCCTCATCCGCAGCGCCTGCCGGACCAGGTCGCTCAGCCCGACCGCCCCGGCGCCCTCCACGTTGGACGTGCGCGCCTGGAGACCGATCACGTGCGGGTGCACGGGCCGCAGCTCCGCCGCGTCCTCCACGAGCACGATCCGCTCGGTGCCCGGCACCAGCCCGAGCAGCGTGTTGAGCAGAGTGGTCTTGCCGGAGCCGGTCCCGCCCGTGACCAGGTACGCCAACCGGGCGGCCACCACGGCGGCGAGCAGCGGGGCGAGCGGTCGGGGCACGGTGCCCTGCCGGACCAGTTCGTCGAGGGTGAACGGCCGTTGCCGGAAGGTGCGCAGCGACAGGTAGGGCCCGTCGGTCGCCACGGGTGGCAGCACGGCGTGCAGCCGGGTGCCGTCGGGCAGCCGGGCGTCGGCGTACGGGGAGGCGTCGTCGAGCCGGCGTCCGGCGGCCGCGGTGAGGCGCTGGGCCAGCCGGCGGACGTCGTCGACAGTGCCGAGCGGCACGGCCACCTGGTGCAGGCCCCGCCCCCGGTCGACCCAGACCCGGGTGCCGTTCACCAGCACGTCGGTGACCTGCGGATCGGCCAGCAAGGGCGCGAGCGGGCCGGCGCCGACGAGGTCGTCGTGGACCCGGTCGGCGATCCGCAGCAGGGCGGTGTCCCCGAGCACGGCGGCGTCCGGCTCGGCGCGTACGGCGGAGACGATGGCCGCGGGTGTGACCGGAGTGGCCTCGGCGGCGAACCGGTGCCGGACCCGGGCGGCCAGCTCTCCGGCGTCGGCCGGCCCGGTCACGCCGCACCCGCCGCGGGCACGTCGGCCAGTCCGTCGAGGAGGCGCTGGCAGAGCACGGCGAGCGGGCCCTTCCCGGTGGCGGCCGGCGCCTCGCCGCGTTCCAGCCCCCGGCAGAGCCCGGGCTCGGGCCGGAGTGTGCCCGCCAGCGGCAGCCCGAGCGCCCGGGCCACCTCGCCGGCCCGGAGCCGACCCGGTGCGGGACCCCGCACGACCACCGCCAGGTCGGCGCAGTGCGGGGCGGCCACGGCGACGACCCGGGCCGCGGCGGCGGTGGCGCGCAGCTCGGCTGGCACGACGATGAGTGCCCGGTCGGCCGCCTGGAGGGCGACCACGGCCGCGTCGTCCAGGTGCCGGGGCAGGTCGAGGACCACCACGTCGCGGCCTCGGCGGGCGGCGTCGACGGTGGCGGCCATCGCCTCGGCCGGCAGGTGCCGCAGGGCGCCCCGGTCCCAGGAGAGGACGACCAGGTCGCCCCGGCTGGGCAGGGCACGGACCAGCGACGGCGGGTCCACCCGGCCGTCGGTGCCGGTGAGGCCGGGCCAGCGCAACCCTTCGAGCTGCTCCCAGCCGAGCACGAGGTCGAGGCCGCCGCCGAGCGGGTCGGCGTCCACCAGCAGGGTGCGCAGCCGGGCCCGGGCCGCCGTGACGGCGAGGCCCCCGGCCAGCACGCTGGCGCCGGCGCCGCCCCGCCCGCCGAGCACCGCCACGACGCGGGCGGGGTTCCCGCCCGGCAGGTCGACGGCGCACTCGGCGAACCGGTCGACCAGCCACGGCTCGGCCGCGGGCAGGGTGGCGACGTGCTCGGCGCCGATCAGCTCGGCGACCTGCGTACCCGGATCGAGCTGCCCGGAGCGACCGACCAGCACCGTGCGGGGCCGGCGCGGCAGGCGGGCCCGCAGGCACGCCTGGGCCTGGTCGGCGCCGACCAGCACCAGCGGCGCCGGTGTCCAGCGGGCCCGCGCGGCGGCGGGATCGGCGGCCAGCTCGACCTCGGTGCCGCCCGCCGCGGCGAGCCGCAGCAGTTCGTCGAGGAGGTCGCCGTCGGCGGTGACGAGCAGGGGCAGCCGGCGGTACGGCGGCAGCGGGGTACGGGGCGGCATGGCGGCCTCCAGCGGTCGGACTCGGACGTGCCGCGGAGCAGCCTGCCGGCGGGATCGGCGCACCGGCGCCCGACCGGGTGCGGCTGTGGACGACGGGACCGGCTGTGGACAGCCGCCGATCAGCCGGTCGATCTGCTATGGGCCGCCCATCGCCACCGACTGTCCTCAATGTACTCATTTGTCGGTGCGGTGTGACGGCGGCGACGGTGTCTGCGGTAATTGACCGGCAGCAGTGTTCGGGTGAAGAGATGCCCGGCTGTCCGACTGCGGAGAGAGGAACGGGGATGCAGAGAACCTGGCGGAGGGCGGCCCTCGCGGCCAGCCTGTCGATCACGGCGGCACTGGGCGGGCTCGTGGCCACCGCGCCGGCACAGGCGGAGACGGTGCCACTCGAGCTGGGGCTGACCGTCGCCCCGGACGGCCTGTTCAGCACGATCAGCGGCAAGGCGATCGTGCACGGCACGGTGACCTGCAGCCAGCCGACCTCGGTCACGGTGAGCGGCGTGGTCGACCAGGTGGTCAAGAAGGTGCTGGTCCGCGGCCGCTTCGGGGCCCTGGTCGACTGCACCCCGGGCGCGCCCGTGGCGTGGACGGCCGCGGCGACCCCCAACGACACCACGCCGTTCGGGAAGGGCGCCGCCGAGGTGAGCACCGAGGCGTCCGCCTACGACGCCGACTACCAGCAGTACGTGGTCTACGACACCTCGATCGTGGACCTCGCCAAGTCCTGACCAGCGGTGACGCGGGCGGCCGGATCACCAGGTCCGGCCGCCCGCGCACGCGCCTGTCGGCGTGCCCGATCGGTCAGCCGGTGCGGCCCGGCGCGTCCACGATCTTCCCGGCGACCCGGACCAGCTCGACCTCGACGTCATTCTTCTTCAGGCTGACCCCCTCCGGTGTCGTGTGGTCCTCGACCACCACGGTCCGGCTGCCGAGGAACTCGTGGGTGGCCGGGTCGAGCAGGATGTCCTCGCGCCGCCAGCCGTCCAGGACCATGCCCACCGCGATCGCCGGCCGTCCGTCGAAGTCGACCGGCTCGCTGGACCGGGTGACGCCGGGGATCAGGGCCAGTGCCCGCAGAAGGGTCGCCTTCACGCCGGGCGGCAGCACGTTGTCCCGCAGCATGGAGTCGATCATCAGGTACGGGACACCGTCGTCACCCTTGCCGGACGGGCTCCGGGCGCGTAGCCAGTCGAGCAGTGCCCGCGGGTCGGTCGGCAACCCGGCCAGCGTCGGGTAGTCCTGCGGCGGCACGACCTGCGGCAGGTCCGAGCTCTCCGTGCTCACTTCGAGCTTGCCGTCGACCAGCATGGCGCTCTGCCGGCCGTCGGCGCGCTGCCACGACCGCGTCGTCTCGCGGGTGGCCTGCCCCTTGTCCTCGGCGAGCTTGCCGCGGACGATCCGCAGCTCGACGAAGGTCCACTGGTCGGGGCGCGGTGCCGTGAACGGCTCGGTCTCGGCGTGCACGGCGGCCAGTTCGAAGGTCCGCGCGACCGACCCGCTGGCCTCGGAGGGCACCCGTGGGACCGGGGGGTCCACCGGGGCGGGGCCACCGACCGCCACCACCCCCGCCACCAGGGCGGCGGCACCGAGGGCGGCCAGGCCGGACCGCCACGCCCAGCCCGGCACCCGCCGGGCGGGCCTGCGTCCCTGCGGCACGGTGGCGCGAGTTTCGGTGATGCGGGCCAGCAGCGCCGCCCTGGCCCGGTCCTGCGCATCCGGCGAGGGCGGCTCGATCTCGCTCCAACCCTCCCGCAGCGCGGTGATGTCGTCGATCACTCGGAATCCTCTCCGGTTGCCGTCGGATCGGCGCCACCCAGCGCCGCCCGTAATCTCCTGCGCGCCCGGTGCAGCCGGGACCGGACGGTGCCGGCGGGAACCTCCAGCGCGCGGGCGACGTCTTCGCAGGTCAAATCCGCCCAGGCGACCAGCAGCACCACCTCCCGGTCGGCCGGCGCCAGCTCCTCCAGCGCCGCCGCGAGCCGACCGCGCAGGGCCTGCGCGTCGAGGCGTACGGCGATCCGGTCGGCCGCACCGTCGATGCTGTCGCGGTCGGCGGCGCCGGCCTGCTCCGCGCGGGCCAGTGCCCGGTACCGCCGTGCCTCGGTCCGCTGATGCCCGGCTATGAGGTTGGACGCGATGCCGAACAGCCAGGGCCGGGCGCTGTGCTGCGTGGTGTCGTAGCGCCGCCAGTGGTCGAACGCGACCAGGAACGTCTCCGCCGCCACGTCGTCGGCCAGGTCGCGACCCAGCCGCCGGCTCGCGTAGCCGTGGATCGCCGGGTAGTAGCGGTCGAAGATGGTGTCGAACAACGCCGGATCCCCGTGCATCCGGCTGATGATCTGGGCGTCGGTCTGCCCGGCGGGGGTGCACACGTCTCGTGTCACCACACCCATGGATTCTCCTTCTGTCCCGCATCCCTCCTACACGGCCGAGGGCTCACCCCTACTTCGCCGACGGCGGCGGGAGTGTTCGCGACGGCTGTGGGCCTGCGAGCGGCAAGCTGCGGCGGCGCCGCTCAGACCGCGTCAGCCCCGCCGGTCCTCACCTCTGGGCTCAGCCCGACGGGCACCCTCGTCCAGACCCGCTAGCCTCGCCCGGTACGGTCGCGCGGGTGTTCTCACTGCGGGGAGCCCATGAGATCCGCGTGCGGCCGCCCCCGCAGTTCCCATGCTGAGAGTAGGTTTCGTCAATGGCATGCCGTATCGGTGAGCTCGTGCTCAAGTGCCGCGACCCCGAGGTGCTGGCGCCGTTCTGGTGCGAGGTCCTGGACTTCGTGGAGCTCGATCGCGAAGCGGAGGGCTGCATCGAGATCGGCCCGCGCGAAGGGTTCGGCGGCCCACAGCCGACGATCTTCCTCATCCGCAACGACGAGCCGAAGAACGGGCCTGCCCGGCTGCACATCGACGTCAACCCCACCGACCGCGATCAGGACGCCGAGCTCGAGCGCCTCCTGGCCGCCGGGGCGAAACTCGTCGACATCGGTCAGCCTGCGGATGCGTCCTGGCACGTCCTCGCCGATCCAGAAGGCAACGAGTTCTGCCTGCTCAGGCGCCGCCTCGACCCACTCTGACGGCCCTCACGGAGGCGGCGCGGCAGGAGTCCGACCGCAGGCCGACTCACCAGCTGGCCGGGCCCTGTTTCGTCAAGTGGCGGACCAGGCAGAACGGATGCCCGGCGGGATCGGCATAGATACGCCAACTGCGCCCATCCGCTCCATCGTCGAGCACCGTAGCCCCCAGGGCCAGCACCTGTTCCTGGGCGCGGTCCGGGTCCGCTACCTCGAAGTCCAGGTGAAACTGCTGAGGCCGGGCCGGATCGGGCCAGAGCGGTGGCCGGTAATCCGCCACACGCTGGAAGGCCAGGACGAGGGCGGACGGCGTGTGCAGCGTCGCCCAGTCGTCGCTGAGCATCCATCGCTGATCCCGCTGATCGACGACACCGCCGAGGAGGCCCTGGTAGAACTCGGCAAGTTCCGCCGGGTGGGAGCAATCCAGCACCACACACTGCAGGTCAGCGATCACGTGCCGATCCTAGAGACCGCCCGCGTCCTGCCTGCCCGTGTATAGGCGACGGAGCCCTCGCCCTGGAAAGGGACGACCCCCGTCGGGGGGAGACGGGGGTCGTCGTGAGGTTCGGCTCCGGGGGGGTCGAGCCGAACCCACTCAGCGGTCACGGGGGGTGCAACCGCCGAGGGTCCATATTCTTCGCGGTCGACGGGACGTGAACTCTCGTCGCGAGCACAAGCATGCCGCAATGGACCCTTATACGTCGAGTGGTGTTCACTCCACGCAACGCTAATTTATGGCCCACAGGTGTGACAGCAGTCACTCTCGCGGGTACACCTCCCGGACGGGGTGGCTCCGAGAGCCCCCGGGGGACCAGCCGAGCGTGCCCCGTCGGGCTAGACTTTCGCGCCGTGGGCCGGAGTGCCGCTTTCTTCGATCTCGACAAGACCGTCATCGCCAAGTCGAGCGCACTGGCGTTCGGTCGGCCGTTCTACCGGGACGGGCTGATCACTCGCCGTGACGTGGTCAAGTCGGCGTACGCGCAGCTGATGTTCCGGCTGGGCGGCACCGACGAGCAGACCATGGCCCGGACCCGGGACTACCTCGCCACGCTCTGCAAGGGCTGGCCGGTGGAACAGGTCCGCCAGATCGTCGCGGAGACGCTGCACGAGCTGATCAACCCCTACGTGTACGCCGAGGCCGCCGCCCTCATCGAGGAGCACCAGGCCGCCGGGCGGGACGTGGTGCTGGTCTCCGCCTCCGGCGAGGAGATGGTCCGTCCCATCGGCGAGCTGCTCGGGGTGACCGACGTGATCGCCACCCGGATGGCGGTGGCGGAGGGCCGCTACAGCGGCGAGGTGGAGTTCTACGCGGCCGGCCCGCGCAAGGTCGACGCCGTCGGCGAACTGGCCCTCGAACGGGGCTACGACCTCGCCGACTCCTACGCCTACTCCGACTCGTACAGCGACCGGCCGCTGCTGGAGTGCGTGGGCCACCCGACCGTGGTCAACCCGGACCGGGCGCTGCGCCGGCTGGCCGTGGAGAACTCGTGGCCGGTGCTGGAGTTCCGGCACCCGGTGCCGCTGGGCCGGCGGCTGCGGGAGCGCCCCGCCGTGCCGGTCGCCGCGGCAGCCCTGGGCGTGGGCGTCGGCGTGGCCATCGGCATCGCCTGGTACGGCCGGCACCGCCGCA
>NZ_JANAVK010000019.1:0-500 GCF_024213425.1 Micromonospora sp. A3M-1-15
ATCCGGCGCAACAACCCGCCACTGCGCTGAGATGGGATACGCAGCCATCTTGCACTGTCCCAGTTGGTGTTAATTCCGGCCTTATACGTCGTGGTAGTGGACCGGAAGCGCGTAGTCTTCTGAACACGGAAAGACAGAATCAGCGCCCTTAGACATCCTTGATAGTGCTGGAGCCCCGTGTACGATGAAAGAGGGGCCACCTGCCGGACATGCGAAGCCTGCCTTGGGACTAGCTGGGGCCGATCGGCACTCGTCAATCCGCACCCAGAACCAAGGACGACCGGAGATCCGGAAAAGCCGAGCGCATGACTGTGCTACCGGTCGAAGTCCATAAATTGATTTGTTAAGGCCCCGTTCCGAGATCGGATGGCCTCGTGGAGATTTGTTGCGTCCCACGGATACACTTTAGCCCTTCAAACGATAACGTAGCGATCGACGGAGCTGTCGTACGAACCAGTAGCGTTGCGCTGAAACATGGTCATTACCACTTCTGTGTAGAT
>NZ_JANAVK010000020.1:0-500 GCF_024213425.1 Micromonospora sp. A3M-1-15
ATCTCCTGTTGGAATGCGGCCCATTTGTACCGAAGCCGTTCACGGGCAGCATAGACGCTAGGGCCGAATTCCCTGTGAACGCGGCCTGAGGTGGAGATTGGGGGTAACGTTGAGAAGGAGGACAGGGGCTATAGCGAGAAGCTGATTTTTTACGCGCAGATGTAACCCAGGATCAGAGTGTGAGGCGCACATGGGTATATACGGAGATATTGATCAAAAAATTTGCTCGCCATCGGTTCGCCATACACCTGTTCGCGGGTAATGCTAAATTTATCATCGCCGTTATATTTGGTGCGCGCTTCCACTTTAAATTCGCCATCGGTCAGCACGTTGCGAATTTCCAGTTTGCCAATATCAAATTTTTCATCGCCGTTAATCAGATGTTTCAGTTCATAGTTATAGTTGCTATGCACATAAATGGTCGCATCTTTCTGTTTGTTGCCAATTTTCGCGTTAAATTTAATGCGATGGTTAATTTCATCGCCGCTCACCTGCAGGAT
>NZ_JANAVK010000021.1:0-500 GCF_024213425.1 Micromonospora sp. A3M-1-15
ATCTACCAGAATCGCCCTGTGTTGGGCCGAGCATATGAAATATCTGGAAGATATGATGGGCCATACCATTGGCGCGGCGACCGTGTTTGAACTGCTGGTGATGCATGATCGCAAAGAAAACCCGGATAAAAGCCTGGCGAGCCAGACCAGCCTGTATCATAACGATCCGCTGCTGGTGCCGGGCGATGGCATTCCGACCAACCAGCAGTATCATGATGCGCTGCAGCCGCTTCATGCATACGGGGACGATCTGGAACGAACGAGTACGCTCCACTGTAGGAACAGTTGGGCCTGAGAGCTGGCAGCCAGCGCCTAGTCGCAGTCCCCTGCGGGCGGCCGCCAGCGTGACTGCTTTACTACCGAGACCACCACGGGTCTAGCGACCTAAGGATCTCCGCATTGCCTTGCTTCGATACAGCATTGTGGGGAGGTATTTGGCTTTCACAGGACATTTCACCTCGCTATCTCGCTAGGTGTGATAGCGAACTTACAACCCAGAT
>NZ_JANAVK010000002.1:0-130167 GCF_024213425.1 Micromonospora sp. A3M-1-15
AGGGTGTGGGAGAGTAGGACACCGCCGGACAATCTTCCAGTCAGGGCCACCCTTCGGGGTGGCCCTGACTGCGTTTGGGACCCGCTTCCGTGAATCGCCCCGAGCACCCTGCCGCGTCTCGTACCGTCGGTGCGGGACCGCCCGCGCCTGCCCCGTCAGGCCGGCGGAAAACGTGACGTGCTGTACGCGTCCTCCCACGATCGGGGCGGACCGGTCGGGGTACCTGCTGATGGTTCGGCCGGAACTGACCGCCAGGAGCTGGCGGAGGCAGGAGAGGTCATGAAGATCGGAATCATCGGGTCGGGGCACATCGGCGGCACCCTCACCCGTCGACTGCGCACGCTGGGCCACGACGTCACGGTGGCCAACTCGCGGGGGCCGCAGAGCCTGACCGACCTGGCCACGGAGACCGGCGCGACGGCCGGCACCCTGGAGGAGGCCGTCCAGGACGCGGAGCTGGTCGTCGTCGCCATCCCGGTCAAGGCGGTGCCGGACATGCCGGCGGCGCTCTTCGACGGCAAGCTGGTCGTCGACGCGGACAACTACTACCCCCAGCGGGACGGCGACATCCCCGAGCTGCTCGACCGCAGCCTCAGCTCCAGCCGCTGGACGGCGGACCACCTCAAGGGCGCCCGCGTCGTGAAGGTCTTCAACAACATCCAGGCCGCGCACCTCATGGACGCCGGCAAGCCGGCGGGCACCCCGGGCCGGATCGCGCTTCCGGTCGCCGGGGACGACGCCGACGCGAAGCGGGTCGTCATGCAGCTGGTGGACGACCTCGGCTTCGACCCGGTGGACGGCGGCACGCTCGACGAGAGCTGGCGGCAGCAGCCGGACACCCCGGTCTACGGCACCGACCGCGACGCCGACGGCGTACGGCAGGGGCTGGCCGAGGCGCGGCCCTGAGGGCGTACGACAGGGAAAAGCCCCGCCGGCGACTGGCCGGCGGGGCTTTTCCGTGCGTGCGCGCGACGGGCGTCAGGCGGGCGGCTTGGCGCAGATGAACCGCGGCTCGGGGTCGTAGCGCCAGCTGAACTTCTCCCGCTTCACCACCTTGCCGTCCTTCATGATGACCCGGTAGGCGTCCTGGGCGAAGCCTTCGCTGCCCGCGGCGGCGATGCAGTCCGGGCCGGGATCCAGGTAGACCGTCTTCGGCTGGGTGATGTTCCGGCGCGGGCCGTACTCGGTCTTGACGCTGTCGTAGATCTTGGTGCTCCACATCGACACGGTGATCGTGCTCGACGTGTAGGACGTGTCGATCAGGACGCCGTACGGGGTGTTGTTGCGGAACTTGAAGTCCAGCTGCGGCCAGTAGATGGTCGACTCGATGACCGCGGGGTAGCGGCTGAAGTAGAACGAGTGCGGCTTGTGCTCGACGTCCTCCAGCCCCGCGTAGTAGCTGGCGTTGAAGAGCGTGGTGGTGAACTGCGAGACGCCACCGCCCACGCCCGGCACCAGCTTGCCGTTCACGATGGTCGGCGCGTCCTTGTAACCCTGGTCGTAGCCGCGCTCGCCGGTGTGGCCGTTGAGCGAGAAGGTCTCCCCCGGCCGCACGATGGCGCCGTCCACGTCCTTGGCGGCCTGGACGATGTTCTGGCTGCGCGGCGAGGAGAGACCGCCGGGGAACCGGGTCGTGAAGGTGGAGACCCGCTCCTTGATGCCCAGCTCGGCGAGCTTCGCCTCGGTCAGCTCCGGCTCGGCCGGCTTCAGCTCGGCGGTCACCGTGCGGCCGTCCGCCTTCGGCAGGACGGCGAGCAGGTCCCGGCCGAGCGCCGCCGCGTCGACCTGCCGGCCGGCCCGGCCCGGCAGCACCTTCGGCTTGCCGCCGCTGATGGTCAGTCCGGCGTCCTTCGGCGCGACCTCGAGCTTCGCGAGCTGGTCGCCGAGCGCGGTCCGCAGCCGCTTGACGTCGACGCGGGGAGTCAGCTTGCCGGCGTCGTCGGCCGAGAAGCGCAGCCCCCGGGCGATGGCCGCGGGCGGGATGGTGACCGAGCCGACGTCGGTGGTGAGCGTGACCGGAGCCGCGACGGCCGGCCGGGCCAGCTCGGCGACGAGCCGGTCAACCTCTTCGCGCGTGCTCGCCGGCCACTTCTCGACCAGCGGCACGGCCACCGGCGCGCCGGCCAGCCAGCCGGCCTTCACCGCGTGGGCGGCGCCGCTGGCGTCGACGGTCAGCGCCGGCTTCGGGTAGACCGGCTTGGGGGTGGTGCCGGTGTAGATGATGGCCGGCATGGTCATCTCGCGGCCCTGGTCGCCCATGGCCCTGCGCAGCGCCGCCTCCAGCCGCGCGGTGTCGACGGTCACCACCGGCTCGACCGTGCGGGAGCCGACGAGGCGGCTCACCGGGTGCGCCTCCGCGGCGGCGGCCGCCGCCACGGTGGCGTCCACGTCGACGGCGAGCCCGATGTCGGCCGGCTTCAGCTCGGCGCTCTTCTGGCCCACGGTGACGGTGATCGGCGCGTTCAGCGCCGCCGCCCGGCGCTCCAGCTCGGTGTGGAGCGCCCGGGCCGCCTCGGCCCGGCTCCGCCCGCCCAGCTCGGCGCCGAGGACCGTGGTGCCCCGGGGCACGTCGCCGGCGTACGCGTAGGTGCCGAGACCGGTGCCGGCGGCCAGCACCGCGGCGACGATCCCGCCGGCGAGCAGCAGCCGCCCGCGCCGGGACCGCCCCGGCTTCCCGGGCCCGCCGGTGGTGGGGGCGGCGACCGGTTCCGCCTCGACGTCCGGCCAGTTCACCGCTGTCACCTTCACGGTGGGCCGGTCGTCGGCGGAAGGCACCTTTTCGCCGTAGAGCGTCACAGCAACCTCGATCGGAAGTACCACGCGGGGACCGCTTCCCCCACGGGAGACACCTACGGTAACCAACGCTCGAGCGAGCCGGGAGTCTCCGTCCCGGCGGTCAGCCGGGCCGCGCGCCCGCCGTCCCCCGGGTGTCGCCGTGATCACCCCCCGGCGGGTTCCCGTGCCGGTCCGGATCGTGGGACGGTGGCCGGGTGCGGACGGATGAACGGACCCTGGCGTACGGCGGTGGCTGGCTGGACCGGGCTGCGGCGCTGCGCGCCGACCCGGCGTGGATCGCCGCGCGGCTGAGCGATCCGGAGAGCGTGCTGCTGCCGCTGTGGCGGGACCGCTGCCTGGTCTCGGCCGACCGGGCGCCGGTGCGCCGCTCCGGGGCCGGGGCGGCCGGGCTGCGCGCCGCCGCCGACGAGACGGTGTTCCTCGGCCTGGATGCCGGCCGGGCGGTGTTCGCCGTGGACCTCTCCGGCCGGGGCGACGCCGAGGCGTGCGAGCTGGCCGGCGCGGCCGAGGCGGTGGACGTCCGCGCCCTCGTGGGCGGGCTGGGGGCGGCCGAGGCGGCCGTCCAGGCGTACGCCAAGGGGTTGCTGCACTGGCACCGCGGCCAGCGGTTCTGCGGCGGGTGCGGTGCGGCGACGGTGGCCGGCGACGGCGGCCACACCCGGTCCTGCACGGGCGCCGGCTGCGGGCGGCTGCTCTTCCCCCGGATCGAGCCGGCGGTCATCGTGCTGGTCGAGGCGCCCGGTGAGCCGGAGCGCTGCCTGCTGGCCCGGCACCGGGGCGCGTCCGAGGACTCCTGGTCGACCCTGGCGGGCTTCGTGGAGGTCGGGGAGAGCCTGGAGGACGCGGTCTGCCGGGAGCTGGCCGAGGAGGCCGGGGTGGCCGTGGCCGGCGTGGCGTACCAGGGGTCGCAGGCGTGGCCCTTCCCGGCCGGGCTGATGGTCGGCTTCCGCGCGACGGCCGCGTCGACCGAGGTGCGGGTGGACGGCGATGAGGTGGTGGAGGCGCGCTGGTTCAGCCGCGCGGAGCTGCGGGAGCGGGTGGCGGCGGGGCGGCCGCTGGGCCGGGTCGACTCGATCGACCACCACCTGCTGCACAGCTGGCTGGCCGCGGGCGACTGAGCACCGGGACCGGCGCGGTCAGCGCCGCGGCCGGAACGCCAGCCAGGTCATCGCGGCGGCGGTCAGCACGGCGGTGGCCAGCGCACAGCCGAGGACCCCCTCGACCGTACGGGGGGCGACCAGCAGGGCCGCCCCGGCCAGCCCGACGGTGGCCGCCCAGAGCGGTGCCGCGGGGAACCGGACGCCGCTGGCCACCCGGTCGTTGACCAGCATGAAGACGACCGCGTACAGGGCGCCGGTGGCGACGAAGAGGGGGGCCTTGCCGGCCAGGTGCAGGTAGTCGGCGCCGCCGGCCAGCCGGAACGCCAGCTCCCCGCCGAACGCCGCGGCGGCCACCAGCACCGAACCGCAGGCGAGGATGACCGCCAGGCCCAGCGCCCGGGCCCGCCGGTCGCCCCGGGCCAGCCGGGGCAGCACCAGCAGCGTCACCACCTGCGGCCCCCAGAGCGCACCCTTGGTCAGCACCGCGCCGACCGCGTACGCCCCGGAGCCGGCCGCCGGCAGCAGTTGGCGGGCCAGGATCAGGTCGGCGTACGAGATGGTCAGTGTTGCCAGCGTGGCCGCGCACGCGGTCATCACGTCCCCGGGGCGCAGGTCGCGCTGCCCGGGCCCGGCGACGGGCGTCGGCCGGCCGCCGGCGGCGAGGCGGGCCAGCAGCGGCAGCGCGAGGAGGCCGGTGACCGCGGTGAGCGCCAGCGCGGTGACGGCGTCCCCACCCAGCGCCAGCCCGACGACCAGGCCGCCGTAGCGGCCGGCGGCGAGGACCGTCATCGCCGCGGAGAGCCGGAGGAAGCGCTGATCACCCTGGAGTTCGCCGAGCCACCGGCCGGCCAGCACGGTGGCGAAGGTGGTCGCCGCGAGCAGCAGGGTGAGCGCCACCGGCAGCCGCAGCAGCACGGTCAGCGCCGGCGCCGCGACCACGGTGACCGCCGCGCTGACGGCGGCGGTGAGCAGCGCCAGCCGGCCGGTGCGGGTGGGCCCGCTCCGCGCCCGGTGCACCGCGACGGCGATCTGCAGGCCGAATCCCGGCACGGCGGCGATCGCGCCCAGCGCGAGCACGGTCGCCAGCGCCCCCAGGCCGGCCGGGTCGAGCCGGTGGGCGCCGAGCACCGGCACCAGGTAGGCGAGCGCGTTGGTCAGCATGGTGGCGACCGTGACGGCGGCGCCGGCGGCCCCGAGCCGCCCCACGCCGGCGTCCCTGCCGATGGTCTGTGTCATGCCGCCTCGAGTGGCCCGCCCTGCTCTGAAGACCGCGGCCGACAACCGACCGGAACCGCGGCCCGACCGGGGAGACGGTACCGGTCCGTCGGCCGGCCCGTAAGCCCCGCACGCGCGACCCCTGCCCCCGCCGCCGGGAAAGGTCTAGTGTGCTGCCCGTGACGTCGACGAACGTGGCCGCGGCAGCGACCTCCGGCCTGGCCGCGAAGCTGCCGGAGCGGTGGGTGGCGAACGGGATCCGGCTGGTCTACCCCCGGGTGGAGCCGGAGCTGGCCCGGCTGGCGGACTTCGTGCCGCGTGGTGGTACGGCGGTCGATGTCGGCGCCTGGTACGGCCCGTGGACCGCCCGCCTGCTGCGCCGCGCGGACCGGGTCGTCTCAGTCGAGCCCACGCCTGCACTGGCCCGCCAGCTACGGGACAGTTTCCCCACGGTCGAGGTGGTCGAGGCCGCCGTCTCCGACCACGCCGGCACGGCCTCGCTGCACGTGCCCGATGGCGGCGCGATCGTCGGCACGTCCTCCCTGGAGCAGCCGGGGCAGGGCCAGGCCGTCGAGGTACGCCGGATCACCCTGGACTCGCTCGGCCTGAGCGACGTGCGCTTCGTCAAGCTCGACATCGAGGGGCACGAGCTGCCCGCGCTGCGCGGTGCCGCCCAGACGATCGGCCGCGACCGCCCGGCGCTGCTCATCGAGGTGGAGGAGCGGATCCAGCCGGTCGAGCCGCTGCTGGAGCTGCTCGGCGGCTGGGGCTACCGGGGGTACGTGCTGCCGGGGCGCAGCTGGGTGCCGCTGGCGGACTTCGACCTTGCCCGCCACCAGCGGGAGGCGATCGTCCGGGTGGAGCAGAGCTTCGCCCGTCGGGTCCTCTGGCCCCGCCCCCGGTACGTCAATTCGGTGCTGTTCCGGCCGGAGTGAACGACGGCCGCCACCGGCGCGTCACTGCTGGGGCGTCGGGGTGCCGATCGCGACCTCGTTGGTGCAGAGCGTCACGTGCGGGTCGTCGACGCTCAGCTCGACGGTGTCTCCGCCGCCGGTGAACTCGAAGAAGATCTGGTGCAGCCCGGTCCTCACCGGGAACCGCTTCTCCTTTCCGCCGAGGCGGAAGGTGGCCGTGGTTTCGCCCGAGCTGAGGTAGCCGATCCGGACCACCCAGAACCAGTCGTCGCGCGGCCCGGTGAGTGGCAGCCGTGCCGTCGCGCCACCGGTGACCTTCCAGCCGCAGGCCTGCTCGGGGCCGGGCTGGGCGGTCGGGCCGTCGACCTTCACCGGGGTGATCCGGCCGGAGCTGTCGAGGAGCGACGGGTTCTCCGCCTCGGTGACGAAGACCGGCCGCTCCGGCAGGGCGTGGAAGAACGTCGACTGCCGGTTGTAGGGCGCGGAGAGCGTCGGTACCACGTCGCCCGGCACCGGCTGGTCGAAGAAGACCGTGCCGGGTGGGGCCGCCGCCAGTTCGGCCCGCACCGTCTCCAGGTAGGTGCGCCCACTCTTGACCGCCCACTCGTCGCCGAAACGGGCCGTCGTCCAGGCGGTGCCGAGACCCGCGGCGACCAGGGCGAGCGCCAGGCCGGCCGAGACCGCCTCCCGGTGCCGCACCAGCACCGCCGGGAGCGGCGGGTCGTCGGGGTCGCGCCAGCCGGTGAACGGCGGCTGTTCCGGTGTCGCGGTGAGCTGGTCCGGCGGGCTGGGCGGCCCGGCGGTGCGCCCGTCCACCGGGTCCGGGTGGTCCGGTGCCGGGCCGGGCGGGAGCGGCGCCGCCGTCGACCGCGACAACCCGGCGGCGTCCGCGCGCCGCGGTGGCGCGTCGAACGGTCGCGCCGCGGACGGACGGTCCCGGAGCGGGAGCTCGTCGTGGTCGTACTCGGCGTGAAGGACGCCGTGACCGCCGTAGGTGGTGGCCGGCACGGCGACCCGGGGCTCGGTCCCGGCGGGCACCGGCACCACGTCGCCGGGCTCGTCGTCGGCCGTCACCTGCGCCGAGGCGTCGTCGGTCGGCACCTCACCCGACGCGTCGTCGGGCGTCATGGGACCCGGCTCGGGGTCGGCTCGCTCGTCGACGGCGGCCTGGTGGAGGTCGCCGTCCCCGTTCGCCGGAACCGGGTCGGTCGAGGCTGAGTGGTCCGGCGCGGGCCGGAGGCCCAGCAGGGCGACGCCGATGCAGAGGGCGGCCACCACCACGACGTCGCTGACGTACCGGGGGACGGCACCGGCGACGTCGCTGTAGATCGAGCCGAGCCGGGTCGCGGCCAGCAGTGCGGTCACCAGGGTCAGGTACGCGGCGAGCAGCAGCCAGGCCCGGCCGGCGACCCGGCGCAGCCGTACGGTCAGCACCACCAGCACCAGGAAGGCCGCCCAGGCGATCCACCGGCCCAGCTCCGGCGGGGCGGTCACGGGGGCTCCGTCACCGGCCGGCAGCCAGCGCCACGGCCCACCGAGCAGGCCCGGCACCACGGTGGAGCCGAGCAACTGCCAGAGGAACGAGAACACCTCCCCGAGCGAGTCCGGCCGGCGCATCGACGACTCCGCCCGGGAGCCGTAGAGCGCCAGGAAGGCGAGCGAGAGGGCGGTCAGGACCAGCCAGGACGGCCAGTACCGCCGAACGGTGGACAGCACCGCCCGGACGGGCGGTCCGCCGACGAAGAGGAACGCGGTCAGCAGGAAGACCAGCGGCACCACGAGCAGTGCCTTCTCGAAGAAGACCAGCCCGAACACCACCGCCAGGGCGAGGGTCGCCAGGTGCCGCTTCCGGCCGGTGCGCACGTACCGGACCTGGGCGCCGATCGCGAGCACCATGGCGATCTGCATGGGCAGCATGTTCACGCCGACCGCCCACCAGGAGGTCGCCTCCAGGGTGAGCGGGCTGAACAGGAACAGCGCCAGCGGCACCAGCACTGCCCAGCCGGGGCGTACCAGGGTGCGGAGCAGCCGGGCGAAGCTCACCGCCAGCACCGCCTGGGCGGCGGTGAGGAGCAGGACGTACGGCCAGTAGGCGAGGCCGGCCGCCCGGGTCACGAGCCAGGTGACCAGCAGCGCCGCCGGCATGAAGTGGTTGTTGTAGAGGGTGAGCAGGAAGCCCGGGGTCAGGTCGGACTCCGCGGCGCGGGCGATCAGCACGTAGTCGTCGACCGCGAGGTAGCCGCGGGACGCGAGCTGTGCCCGCCAGACCAGGCTGACCAGGATCATGGCCACCGCCGCCGCGCGGACCGGATGAATCCGCGTCCAGCCGCCGAGGAGGCCGGGGCCGTCGGGGGTGGTGGGCGTGCCGGTCGATGCCATGGCGGGAAGACTGCCACACCGGCCACCGGGCGTCCCATCAGGTCAACGGATGGTTCGGGGGACGTCGGGGCCCGGCGGGCGCCGCGTACAGTGGCCGCCGGACCAGGGCGGCGCGGTCCGCGCCGGGCGGGCAGGGTGGGGTCGACGGATGCGCGAACGGCTGGTGCCGCACGGCGTGGCCGCCGCCGTGACGGCGGTGGTGCTCGCGCCGCTGGCGCTACCCGGGTACGTGCTCCGCTACGACATGGTCTTCGTTCCCCGCCAGGCGTTGAGCTGGGACGTGATCGCCCCGGCCTCGGCGCTGCCCCGGGCCGTCCCGCAGGACGCCGTGGTCGCGCTCCTCACCCAGTTGGTGCCGGGCTGGCTGCTGCAACGGCTGGTGCTGGTGGCGATCCTCTGGCTGGCCGCGCTCGGCGCGGCCCGGCTGGTGCCGACCGACCGCACCGCCGTGCGGGTGGTGGCCGCGCTCGGCTACGCCTGGACGCCGTACCTCGCCGAGCGCCTGCTGATCGGGCAGTGGGGCCTGCTGCTGGCGTACGCCATGCTGCCCTGGCTGGTGGCGGCGGCGCTCGACGTGCGGGCGGGCCGGCCCGGGGCGCTGCCCCGGCTGCTCCTCGCGGCCGCCGTCGCCGCGATCACCCCGACCGGCGGCGTGCTCGCGCTGGCGGCGGTGGCGGTGCTGCTGCCCGGCCGGTACCCGGGCGCAGGTCGTCGGGCGGGCACGGCGCTGGCGGCGACGGTCCTGCTCAACGCGCCCTGGCTGGTGGCCGGGGTGGGCAGCGCCACCGGCGGCCGGTCCGATCCGGCCGGGGTGGCCGCCTTCGCCGCCCGCGCCGAGAACTGGGCCGGGCCGCTGGTCGCTCTCGCCGGCACCGGCGGGATCTGGAACGGCCTGACCGTCCCGGTGTCCCGGCAGTCCGGGGTGGTGCCGCTGGCCACCGCGCTGCTGCTGCTCCTCGCCGGGTACGGCGTGCCGCTGCTGCGCCGGCGGTGGCCGGCCGGCGCGGCCGGCCGGCTCGGCCTGCTGGCGGTCGGCTTGTGGCTGGTCGCGGCGCTCGGCGTGCTCCCCGGTGGGGCCGCCCTGCTCGGCCGGCTGGTCGACACGGTCCCCGGCGCCGGACTGATCCGCGACGGGCAGAAACTGCTGGTGCCGTACGCGCTGGCCCTCGCCGTGGCCGTGGCGCTCGGTGCGGAACGGCTGGCCGACCGGCTCGCCACCCGGTTCGACGCGACCATCGGGCGGGTGTTGCTGGTGGGCGCCGCGCTGCTGCCGGTGGCCGTCCTGCCCGACCTGGCGTTCGGGGCCATCGGGCGGCTGCGGCCCGTCGACTACCCCGCCGACTGGGCGGCGGTGGCCCGGCAGGTGGCCGACCGTCCGGGCGAGGTGCTCTCCCTGCCGTTCCAGGAGTACCAGCGGTACGCCTGGAACCGTGGGCAGGTGGTGATCGACCCGGCGCCCCGGTACCTGTCGGCGCCGGTGCTGATCGACGACACCCTGCGCGTCGGCGACCTCGCCATCGGCGGGGAGGATCCCCGGGCCGCCCGGGTCCGGGCCCTGCTCACCACCGGCCGGCCGCTGGCCGGGACGGGTGTGCGCTGGGTGCTGGTGCAGCGGGCGTTCGGGCCACCGGTGCCGGCGTCGTCGCTGGTCGGACTGCGTCTGGCGCATGCCGGACCGGAGCTGGCCCTCTACGAGAACCCGGGCTGGACGGCTCCGGCGACGACGAACGGTCCCGGCCCGGTCGGACTGGCCCACCTGCTGGCCGGAACGGTGGTGTTGACCATCGGGTTTTCGGCCGCTGCGCGGGGGCTGCGACGCGTGGTAGCGTCCCGGGACGCGAGTCCCGCGGAAGGAGAAGGTGGATGAGGAACCTGCCCGCGTTCGTCGCCGTCGGAGTACTCGGGGTGCTGCTCGGCGTGCTCGGCAGCGTCGGTCTGGCGAATGCGCTCAGCCCGTCCGCCAACGAGGTCGCCAAGACCAGCACGGTGAGTGAGCAGAGCTCCGAGGCCACCCTGTACGGCACCCGCTGACCAAGCGCCGACCGGGGCGTCCGCCGATGCGGGCGCCCCGGTCGCGTGTCCGCCTACCGCGCAGCGGTGAGTCCGGCGACCAGCTGCGCGAACCGGGCACCGGTCGCCGCCCAGGTGAACCGGGCCGCGTGCGCGAGCGCCGCCTCGCCCATCACCTTGCGCCGTACGTCGTCGGCGAGCAGTTCCCGGACCCGCTCGGTGAACTCCCGCTCGTCGTCCACCAGCAGCCCGGTCTCCGTGTCGACCATCGCCTCGGCGACGCCGCCCGCGTAGCGGAACGCGATCGTCGGGGTGCTCCGGGCGGCGGCCTCGACGATGGTCAGCCCCCAGCCCTCCTTGAGCGACGGCGTCAGGGCCAGCCAGCTGGAGGAGAGCAGTTCGTGCTTCTCC
Source organism: Micromonospora sp. A3M-1-15 (assembly GCF_024213425.1). Classification (NCBI taxonomy): domain Bacteria; kingdom Bacillati; phylum Actinomycetota; class Actinomycetes; order Micromonosporales; family Micromonosporaceae; genus Micromonospora; species Micromonospora sp. A3M-1-15. The sequence continues at coordinate 10,826 of NZ_JANAVK010000002.1, forward strand.
TCCTCGCTGATGAAGCCGGTGAACCGCACCCGGTCGGCGATGCCGAGTGAGTCGCTGAGCTCCCGCAGCGGCTGCTCCCACCAGCCCTGCCCGGCCACCACCAGCTCCAGGTCCGGCAGCTCCTCCCGCAGCTCGGCCACCGTGCGCAGGGCGATCTCCACCCGCTTGTGCGGCACCAGCCGCCCCAGCACCAGCAGCGACGGGTGGGTCGTCCGGGGCAGCAGGGCGCCGGTCACCGGCGGGGTGCCGTTGGGCACCACGTCGATCCGCTCGCGGTCCACGCCCAGCTCGGCCAGCTCGGCCCGGCTCGCCTCGGAGACCGTGACATAGCGGCAACGCCGGTACAGCCACACCGCCAGCCGGGACTCGATCCACCACCCGAGCCGGCTCATGACCGGCCCGAAGACCACCGGCCACTGTTCCCGGTGCACGTGGTGCACCAGGGCGAGCACCGGGCGCCCGGCGTAGAGCGGGGCGAAGAAGGGCACCCCGTTGCACACGTCGACGACCAGGTCCGGCCGGCCGAGGCGACGCCGAGCCAGCGGGCCCAGGCCGAACCGGCCGGCGAGACAGGTGAGCGCGGCGCGGGCGTAGACGGTGTGCCGGGAGCCGCGGCGCAGCACCCGGGTGCCGTCGGCGTTGGTCTCCTCCGCCGCGCCTCGCTCGTGGGCGGCGCAGAGCAGGGTCACCCGGTGACCGGCGGCGACCAGTTCGGCGGCGATCCGCTCGATGTAGACCTCGGAGCCGCCGCCCTCGGGGTTGTTCGTGTCGCGCCAGTTGAGGAACAGCACGTGGCGCGCGGTGGTGCTGCCGGACCTGTCCACGCTGCTCCTACCGATCGGTAACGGCACGATCGCGCCACCCTAGGGCGGCGGAGCACACGTACGCAATGGGTCGTGTCGGCAGCGACGATCGGATAACAGCTCGTCGACCGGGGGTTTGCTGGAGGCCCGAAAGCTTGGCAGGGTGTGTCAGCGCGGAACCGTGCGCCGCCGGTGACGAAACCGGTCAGGCCGGTCCGCGATACCCGTGACCTGCGGCCGGCGCCTGCCGGCTTGGCGAAATGGCGAGGAGGTGGCCGGTCGTGTTGCCCGACGTCCCGGCGCGGATCCTCGCCCGTCGTTCCCCCGTGGTGCTGCTCAGTGCGGCCCTCGCCCTGCTGCTGATCGGCTGGGGCGGATTCGTCTGGCTGCGCGACGAGCGCAGCACGCCGGATTGCCTCCAGCGGGTACGCCTGCGGGTGGCTGCCGCCCCGGTGGTCGCCCCGGCGGTGGACCGGATCGCCCGGGCCACCGTCGGCCGGCAGCCGTGCGTGTCGCTGGTGGTGCAGGCCCGGGAGTCCGACGAGGTCGCCACCGAGCTGGCCAACGGCGCCGACGTGGCGGACGCCTGGCTGCCGGAGTCCACGTTCTGGCTGCGCCGGGCCCGGTCCGCCGGGGCCTTCGAGGTGCCCGGGCAGGGCACCTCGGTGGCGATGACTCCGGTGGTGCTGGCGGTGACCGAGCCGATGGCCCGCGGGTCGGGCTGGCCGGCCGGGCCGCTGACCTGGCGGTCGCTGGTCGGCCCGAAGGCCGACGCGGCGAAGGTGGGGCTGCCCGACCCGGCCGTCGATCCGGCCGGGGTCGGGGCGCTGCTCGGTGTCCGGGCGCTGGCCGCCGGGGAGCGCGACCCGGGCGGCGCGGTGGCGGCGACGCTGCGCAAACTGGCCGGTCGGACCTTCAGTCCGGCCGACAGCACGACCTCGCTGCCCCCGGACGCGGGGCTGCCCGGCCGCTCGGACGCGGTCGCCACCACGGAGCAGGCGGTGCTCGAACACAACGCGCTGACCGGTGCGAACAAGCTGGTCGCCGCGTATCCCGAGGTCGCCGTTCCCGATCTGGATCTGCCGTACGCGGTGCTGCCCGGCGCCCCCGACGAGGTCCGCGACGCGGCGGCCGGCTTCCTCAGCGACCTGCTCAGCACCCCGTCCCGGGAGGTGCTGACCGGGTACGGCTTCCGCACCGCCGCCGGCTACCCGCCGGCGATGCCGCGTGACCGCCGGCTCAGCCCGGACCGGCGCAACCCGGTTCCGCTGCCCGCCGAGGAGACCGTCACCGAGATGCTCACCGGGTGGAGCGGCGTGCAGCGCAGCGCCCGGATCCTCACGGTCCTGGACATCTCCGGTTCGATGGCCGTCCGGGTGCCCGGCGGCGGCACCCGGCTCGACGTCACGCTCGCCGCCGCCCGGGAGGGGGCCGGGCTGCTGCTGGACAACAGCGAGCTGGGCGTGTGGGTCTTCTCCACCAAGGTCGACGGGGATCGCGACTACCGGGAGATCCTCCCGGTCCGGCCGCTGCGCGCCCAGCGGGCCATGCTGGACCGGCGGCTGGGCGAGGTGAAGGTCAAGCCGAACGGCGGCACCGGCCTGTACGACGCCACGCTGGCCGCGTACCGGGACGCCCGGCGGCACTGGACCCCGGGCCGCATCAACCTTGTGCTGGTGATGACCGACGGCAGGAACGAGGACGCCGAGAGCATCGGCCGGACGAAGTTCCTCGCCGAACTCAAGGCCCTCCAGGACCCGCGCCGGCCGCTGCCGATCCTCTTCATCGGCCTGGGCCGGGACGTCGACCCCGACGAGCTGAACGCGATCGCGAAGGTGACCGGCGGCCAGGTGTTCCGCACCGACCAGCCGAAGGGTATGCGGCAGATCTTCTTCTCCGCGTTGGCCGCCCTGAGCTGCCTGCCGCCGGAGTGCCGGCGGTGACCACGACGCCGTCGCGTGCCCTGGCGCGGGTGCTCCGACCGGTCCGGGAGGCACCGGCCACCGCGCTCTGCCTGCTGCTGCTCACCGCCCTCTCGTTCGCCCAGCGACCCGGCCAGGTCACCTTCGACACCAAGCTCGACCTGGCGGCGAACCCCGTGCACTTCCTGGCTCGGGCGCTGCACCTGTGGAACCCGGAGGCCACCTCCGGCGAGCTGCAGAACCAGGCGTACGGCTATCTCTTCCCGATGGGGCCGTTCTTCGCGGTGGGGCAGCTGCTCGGCGTACCGCCGTGGATCACCCAACGGCTCTGGTGCGCGTTGCTCTTCTGCGCCGCCTTCTACGGCCTGCTGCTGCTGGCTCGGACGATGCGGATCGGCACCGAACCGACCCGGTACGCGGCCGCCCTCGGCTACGCGCTCGCGCCCCGGATGCTCACCGAGATCGGCGCGCTCTCCTCGGAGGTCCTCTCCGCCGCACTGCTGCCGTGGGTGCTGCTGCCGCTGGTCCGGGTGCGCCGGATCGGCTCGCCGCGCCGGGCCGCAGCGCTGTCCGCGCTGGCGGTGCTCGGCATGGGTGGCATCAACGCGGCCGTGGTGCTGCTTGCCCTGGTGCTGCCCGGGGTGTGGCTGCTCACCCGGCGGTGGGACGCGGCCCACCTGCGGCTGGTCGGCTGGTGGTGCCTGTGCGTGGTCGGGGTCTGCCTCTGGTGGATCGTGCCGCTGCTGCTGCTCGGCCAGTACAGCCTGCCGTTCCTCGACTACATCGAGTCGTCCACCACGACCACCGCCGTCGCCTCGCTCTTCCAGGCGGTACGCGGCACCAACCAGTGGGTGGCGTACATCGTCCAGGGGGACCCCTGGTGGCCGGCGGGCTGGCTGCTGATCGACCACCCGGTGCTGATGGCGCTGACCGCGGTCGTGGCGCTGGTCGGCCTGGCCGGGCTGGCCGGCAACCTGCTTCCCGAGCGCCGCTTCCTGGTGCTCGGCTTCCTGGCGGGGCTGACCCTGCTCACCATGGGTTACGTCGGCAGCCTGGACAGCCCGCTCTCCGAGCAGGTCCGGGACCTGCTCGACGGCCCGCTGGCGCCGTTCCGCAACGTGCACAAGCTGGAGCCGGTGCTGCGGCTGCCGCTGATGCTCGGCTTCGCCCACGGCGTGGACGCCTGGGCCACCCGGCTGCACACCGCGGCCCGTCGGCGTCGCCCCGGGCTGCGGCTGCGCTCGCTGGTGTTCGTACCGGTGTTCCTGCTGGTGCTCGGGGCGGCCGCGCCGGCCTGGACGGGGCTGCTGCGCCCCGGCCCCGGCTGGTCGGACCTGCCGCCGCACTGGCGGGCCGCCGCCACCTGGCTCGCCGACCGGGACGCCCTGGCCCGCACCCTGGTGGTGCCCGGCTCCGGCTTCGGCCAGTACGACTGGGGACGGACGGTCGACGAACCGTTGCAGTCGTTGGCGGGAGCGCCCTGGGCGGTGCGGCACCAGATCCCGCTCGGTTCGGCCGGCAACACCCGGATGATGGACACCGTCGAGACGGTGCTGTCCGGCGGGCGGGGGTCGGCCGGCCTGGCCGACTTTCTGGCCCGCTCGGGCTTCCGCCACCTGCTGCTGCGTAACGACATCGACCGGACCCAGGTGGATGCCCCGCCGGTGGCGGTGCTGCGCCGGGCGCTGAACGGATCGCCCGGCATCGCGCGGGTGGCCACCTTCGGCACGACCGGCGCGGTCGGCCGGACGCCCGGCAGCCCGGTGGACGACGGCGCCGGCCCGTTGCCGGCGATCGAGGTGTACGAGGTCCAGCGATCCGTGCCGGCGGCCTCCGCGGTGCTCACCGCCGACGTGCCGACGGTCAGCGGCGGCCCGGAGTCGCTGCTGCCACTGCTCGAACAGGGCCTGGTCCGACAGGACCAGCCGGTGGTGCTGGCCGGCGACCGGGTCGACAGCGGGTCGGACGCGGCCGACGGGCCGTGGATCGTCACCGACGGGCTGCGCCGGCGGGAACGGGACATCGGCCGGGTCCGGGACAACCTCAGCCAGACGCTGACCGCGACGGAGGCCGGACGGCAGGGGCGCGTCGCCCTCGACCTGCTGCCGTTCTCCGGCCAGAAACACCAGACGGTCGCAACGTACCAGGGGGTCCGCGACGTGACCGCCTCCACGGCGGCCAGCTTCGTGGACAACCTGGCCGCCGCCGACCCGTCGTACCTGCCGTTCGCCGCCGTGGACGGCGACGCGGGCACCTCCTGGCACTCCGCGCCGCTCTCCGGACCGGTGGGGCAGTGGCTCCAACTGGACCTGGACACGCCGCGCCAGGTGGGACAGGTCTCGCTGTCCTTCGTCGATGACCTCGGGGTCGGTTGGCCGGTCACCCGGTTCCGTATCAGCACCGACCGGGGTTCGGTCGACCACGACGTCGCCGGGGGGCTGGGCGCCCAGACGTACTACACCCTGCCCGGGGTCACCAGCACGATCCGGGTCACCGTGCTCGCGGTGGCCGGCGGTCGGCTCGACGGCGGGGTGGGCATCCGGGAGCTCTCGGTTCCGGGCACCACGCCCCACCGGGCCCTGCGCGTCCCCACCGACCTGCCCGCCCGCACCGGCCCGGTCTCCTGGTCGTTCAGCCGGGGTTCGGCGAGCCGGCCCGCGTGCTTCCCGGCGGCCGCTCCCGGCTCCGACGCGGTCCCGCCCGCCGAATCGACCACGGGCTCCGGCGCCATGACGGCCGGCCCGGGGATCCGGGCGGCGGGCACGGTCGTCCGGTGCGACCGCTTCCTGGCCCGGGTCGGCGAGGAGCCGCTCGGCGTGGACAGGCTGTTCCGCAGCGCCGCGCCGGGCCAGTACCGGTTGACCGTCACCGCCGTGGCGCGCCCCGGGGGCGTGCTGGCCCTCGCCGGGGCGCCGGTCACCGCGGAAGCCTCGTCGTACCTGGCCGGGGACGCGGCGGTGGCGCCGTGGGCAGCCGTCGACGGCGACCCCGGCACCGCCTGGCTCGCCGACATCGGTGACCTGCGTCCGACGATCACCCTGAGCTGGCACGGAAAGCGCCGGATCGACCAGTTGCGGCTGCGCCCGGCGGACCTGCCCGTGGGCTCCCTGCCCAAGCGTGTCGAGGTGCGCGCGGGCGGCCGGGCCCAGCTGGTGCCGGTCGACGCCGACGGTTCGGTCCGCCTGGCCGCGGTGCGCACCGACCGACTGGAGATCAGCGTGCGGGAGGCCGTCGACCGGGTGGGGGACCGGCGCGGCAACGGCTGGACCGCGACCGTCGGCATCGCCGAGGTCGAGGTCCCGGGCCTGGACGGCCTGCTGCGGCCGCTGCCCGCAGACACCCGGATCGCCGCGCCGTGCGGTGCGGGTCCCGCCGTCGAACTCGACGGCTTCCGGTACGACACGGCGGTCGCCGGCACCCTGCGCGACGCCGTCGCCGGCACGCCGATGGCGGTGACCCTGTGCGGGGAGACCGGCGCGGTGGTGGACCTGCCGGCCGGCGCGCACCGCCTGGCCACATCCCCGTCGCGCGGCTTCGTGGCGCAGGACGTCACGCTGCGCCCGGCCGGGGCCGCGGCCGCCGTACCCCGGCACCGGGACGTCTCGGTGCTGGACTGGGCGCCGGCCGACCGCCGGGTGAGGGTGGGGGCCGGGGAGGGCGCGCTGCTCGTCGTACCGGAGAACGCGAACGCCGGTTGGACGGCCACGATGGATGGACGGACGCTGCCGAAGACGCGGGTCGACGGGTGGCAGCAGGCGTGGGTGCTGCCGGCCGGCGCGGGCGGTGAGGTGCGCCTGAGTTTCGCCCCGGACCGCGCCTACCGTGGCGGGCTGGCCGCGGGTGCGCTGAGCGTGCTCGTCGTGGTGCTGCTGGCCGCCTGGCCGGTGCGCCGGAGGACCGCGGGCGGGGAGCAGGCGCCGGCCGAGGGTGCGCCCTGGCTGATCGGCACGTTGCTGGTGGTGCTGCTCGCCGCGCTGGGCGGGGTGCTGCCGGTGGCGATCGTGCTCGCCGCGATGCTGCTGCGCCAGCTCGCCCGTCGCGCGTTGCCGGTGGTGGTCTTCGGCGGCCTGGCCCTGGCGACGGTCACCGCGGTGGCAGGCCGGCTCCGGGGCCACGGCCAGGAATGGGCGTACGGCACGTGGGTGCAGGCGGCGATGCTCGTGGCGATCGGCGCGGTGGTGGCGGCGGTGGTGCCGGTCCCCGGCGCGCCGGCGCGGGTGACAGCACAGGGGACGGGCGACCCGCCGGTCGCCGGCGAGGACAAGGACGGGACGGAAGTGCGATGACGGCTGAGCAGGAACGGGCGGCCCGCCGCCGGTTCGCCACCCTGGGCCGTTCGGTGGCCCTGTTCCGGGCGTTCCTGGTCGAGCAGACCGACCCCGACCACTTCTACGGCCTGCTGGCCGACGACTCGGTGCGGCAGGTCTCCGGCTACACCCCGCTGGCCGGGCGGACAGTGCTCGACGTGGGCGGTGGCCCGGGCTACTTCGCGCAGGCCTTCCGCGCGGCCGGCGCGCACTATGTCGGTCTCGACCCGGACGTCGGCGACTTCTCCGCGGCCGGTTCCGCCGCCGGCATGCTGCGCGGCAGTGGCACCGCGCTGCCGGTGCGCACCGGCAGCGTCGACGTCTGCTTCTCGTCGAACGTGCTGGAACACGTCTCGGAGCCGCACCGGATGCTGGACGAGATGGCCCGCGTGACCCGGCCGGGCGGCATCCTCTTCGTCTCGTTCACCCCGTGGCTGTCCCCCTGGGGTGGGCACGAGACCGCGCCCTGGCACTACCTGGGCGGGGAGCGGGCCCGACGGCGCTATCACCGGCGGATGGGTCGTCCGCCGAAGAACCGCTTCCGGGAGACCCTCTTCCCGGTTTCCATCTCCGACGCGCTGCGCTGGACCCGGGGGAACGGCGAGGTCGAGGTCGTTGACGCGCTGCCCCGCTATCACCCCTGGTGGGGCCGCTGGATCGTGCGGGTCCCCGGAGCCCGCGAGATCGGCTCGTGGAACTTCCTGCTCGTGCTCCGGCGCACCGGTGGGAGGCCGGACGGGCTCGGGCAGGCATCCGTAGGTACCGGCGATTCACCGGCTGCGGCGGGGAAAGTGCGACTGACCGGGGGTCGCGTCGCGATGTGACCAGGTAGTAACCTCGCGGCCATCTCGCTGATCTACATCGACGAAACTGAGCTCCTCCAGGGAGGAAAAATGAAGCACCGCGCCATCGGTGCCGTGCTGTTCGGGGTTGGCGGACTGCTCCTGGCGCTGGCCGCCGGGTTGGTGTTCGTCGTGACCCCTGCGCTGGCCAAGCTCCCCTACGACCTGGATCCCTCGACCTCCGTGGCGGAGGCCACCAACGCGGAGTTCCTCCAGATCAACGACGGGTCCATCAAGATCAACAACGGTACTCTCAAGTCCACGGTCCTGGTCACCCCGCTCGCCAAGGAGACGGCGGACCTGACCGGAGACCTCGACGGCAAGGCCGTGGTGTGGCAGGTCGGCCAGACCGTGGAACGGGTCGACAACAACCAGCTGGTCAGCGCCTACGGCGCCCAGTTGGCCCTGGACCGGGTCTCCGGCGCGGCGCAGGAGTGGAACGGCCAGTGGCTCGACGACACCGGCGAGCAGGACAAGGGGATCAAGTTCGCCGGCCAGATCTACAAGTTCCCGTTCAACACGGAGAAGAAGGACTACCAGATCTTCGACCGTGACCTGCGGGCCGTCCGGGACGCGAAGTTCGCCGGTACGGAGAACATCAAGGGCATCGAGACCTACCGGTTCGAGCAGGTGATCACGGACGAGCCGCTGAACCTCGGCGCGGACCGGCTCACCCCGCTGCTGGCCACGTTCGCGCCGGGCGCGACCGACGGCAAGGTCGTCTACAGCAACCAGCGGACGGTCTGGGTGGACCCGGTGACCGGGTCGTTCATCAAGGTGCGCGAGGTGCAGAAGAAGGTGCTGACCCCCAACGTGGGCGCGCCGACCACGCTGTTGAACGCGGACTTCGCGTACAACGACGCGACCATCACCGCGTCGGCGGACCGGGCCAAGGACAGCCGGGACAGCCTCCGACTGCTGAGCGTCTACGCCCCGATCGGGCTGGTCGTGCTGGGCCTGGCGCTGCTGGTCGGTGGCGTGTTGGTGGGTCGTCGGGCATCGGCAGCCGTTGCCGCCGATGCGCGGCACCGGGCGGACGCCCCGACCCGAGTCGAGGAGCCGGTCCGGGGCGCGGACCCGGCGACTGACGAGCAGGTCGAGGCCGATCGGCAGGGTGGTCCGTTGAGCGACGAGATCCCGCCGGCGTCGACGAACTGGCGCACCGACGAGGAGTCGACGGTGCCGGCCCAGCGTCCCGCCGTGGACGACGAGGCCGAGAAGCGCTGACGTAGGGCATGCGGGGGCGGGTCGACCGGTGGTCGGCCCGCCCCCGTCGTCGTGCCGTCACGCTGAGCGCCCGTTATTGAATCGTAATGGGTCGATGGTTTGAACGCGGACGGTGACGAATGCCGACGCTCGCGCCCGATTCGCGGGCTTCTCCCCGCTGCCGGCCGGTCCTTTCCGGCACCGACGGTGAGCGCGGAGGCGACTCGCCGGCGCCGGAGTTACCTGTGAGTAGTATCGCCCCTTGTGACGCAGACCTCTGTCGGTGCACCATCAGACGCGCGTTCGTTACCCGCTGGTAACAGTCGCCTCAGCCCACCCCCCGGGGCGCGACCGGTCGACCAGCCACCCCGATGAGCGCCCGCCCCACCGAGGAGGAATCTGTGCAGATCGACAACCCGGGACGTACCAGGTGGCGGCGCTTCGCCGCGATGATGGTTCCCGCGACCGCAGCCGCCGGCGCCATCCTGTTCGGCATGTCGACCGGTGCGATCGCGTCCGACATCACCGTCTCCGGCCAGACCTTCAAGATCAGTGCCGACCGGCTGGAGGGTGACGGCTTCAAGCAGTACGGCGGCATCGTCCGGGAGAAGGACGGCACCGTCCACCCGGTCGCCCTCGCCGAGATCACCAGCGCCGACCTCTACAAGCTCTGCCAGTCGGTCCGTGCCGACCTGCCGGGGCTGCCGGTGGTGCTCACCATCAACGCCGGTGACGGCAAGGACCCGGCCAAGGCCAAGGACCTGATGATCGCGATGGACAGCCTGGACGGCAACGCGACCTTCGGCGACATCAAGATCGGCCGGGACGCGTCCGACCTGAACCCGACGGCACGCGCCGGCTCGTTCGGGCAGAACGCCGAGAAGGTCACCATCACCAACCTCGAACAGGTCTCCCGCTACACCACCGCCTCCACCTTCAACCTGGTGGGCCTGCGCCTCAAGGTCAACGTCGGGGACGCGGCCAAGGGCAAGGAATGCTTCTGAGCGGAACCGCAGGCCTGCGGCGGACGACCGCCGCAGGCCCGTTCCCGTCCCTCGTTTTCCGCTCCGCCAGGAGGAGTACGTGACGAACGCTGATCCGCAACACGTCCGCGCCGGTGGTGCCGGCCGGGTGTGGCGGGGCTTCCAGAGCTGGCGACGGACCCGGCCGTTCTGGGGCGGCCTGCTCACCGCGCTGGCCGGGGTGGAGATGTTCGCCTCCACCAAGATGACCCTCAACGGCTTGAGCTTTCACAGCGGATCCACCGGGCTCTACTCGCTGCTGATCCCGGTCATCCTGCTCAGCTGCGGGCTGCTGCTCTGGTTCAGCCCGGGGCAGCGGCTGTTCTACTCGATCGTCGCGGTGGTCACCACGATCTACTCGCTGATGGGGCTCAACCTCGGCGGCTTCTTCCTCGGCCTGCTGCTCGGCATCATCGGCAGCGCCCTCGCCTTCGCCTGGACCCCGACCTCCCGGCCCGCCGGCGACCCCACCGCCGGTCCCGCCGACGGCGAGCCGGCCGCCGAGGTGTCGCCGGACGGGGGGAGCGCCGTCGGATCCGACGACCAGCCGCCGGTGGCCGAGCCGGTGCCGACCGACGGGCGCGTGCCACAGCAGCGTGACGAGACGTCGCCGACGGGATCGCCCGGCACCTCCCGCGATTCCCGGTACTTCGCGGTGGCGCTGGTGGTGCTCGGCCTCTCCGCCACGGCGCTGGTGGCCGCCCACCCCCAGCCGGTACGGGCGGCCGCGCCCGCCACGGCGCCGATCACCTGCCCGAAACCGGCGGTGCCGGCCGGCACCCCGTCCCCCTCGCCCAGCCGCGCCACCCCCACGCCGACGGCCAGCCCGAGTCCGTCGGCGGAGCCCAGCCCGGACGGCAACATCCTCACGGACATCCTGGACGGCATCGGGGACCTCTTCACCGGCGGTGAGCGGGCCGCGTCGCCGTCGGCGAGTCCCAGCCCGAGCGCCGGAGCGGTCGGGACGCCCGGCGTCCCGGCCCCGGCGACCCCGACCCCGACCCGGTCGGGTGGCGCCACTCCCACCTGCCCCCCGGCGAAGCCGAGCCCGCCCCGCAAGGTGGAGGAGGGCGAGATGATGCCGAAGATCGCCCCCGAGCCGGGGCAGCCGAAGGTTGCCGAGCAGCCGTCGAAGCTGACCGGCTCGAAGGTCACCATGACCGGGCTGCGGTTCGAGGGGATCGTCGAGCTGCCCACCCGGAACGGCACGCTCAGGTGCCTGAAGTTCACCATGGACAAGGCGGTGACGGAGGACTTCGCCCTCCTCGCCACCGGCCCGGCGGGCAAGGCCCAGCGGTACGTCACCGACCGGCTCACCGTCGAGGGCGATGTCTCCTTCTACGCCACCCGCTTCGCCGGACGCCTGCTCGGCATCAAGATCACGCTCACCCCGGACCTGCCGTTCCCCGACGGCCTGCCGATCACCTCACCGATCCCGATCAGCTTCACCGACCCGGCGATGGACCTGGCGTTCGTGGACAGCCGCACGCTCACCGCGAGGCCGTCGCTCCGGCTCGACCTCGCCTGAGGCGGGTGGACGAAACGGCCGGGAGCCGGAGGATCCCCTCCGACTCCCGGCCGTCGTCGTCGCTCAGAGCCGGGCCAGCGCCCGGCGCAGCGGGTCGAGCCCCAGCGAGCCCAGGTCGAGGGCCTGGCGGTGGAACTCCTTGAGGTCGAACTCGGCGCCCTTGCGGGCCTTCGCCTCCTCGCGGGCCTGGAGCCAGATCCGCTCGCCCACCTTGTACGAGGGCGCCTGCCCCGGCCAGCCCAGGTAGCGGTTCAGCTCGAAGCGCAGGTTCTCGTCCGGCACCCGGCAGTGCGCCCGCATGAACTCCCAGCCCAGCTCCGGCGTCCAGCGCTCGCCCGGGTGGAAGCCGAACGGGTTGTCGGCCGGGATCTCCAGCTCCAGGTGCATGCCGATGTCGACGATCACCCGGGCGGCCCGGAACGCCTGCCCGTCGAGCATGCCGAGCTTGTCGCCCGGATCCTCCAGGTAGCCCAGCTCGTCCATGAGCCGCTCGGAGTAGAGCGCCCAGCCCTCACCGTGCCCGGAGACCCAGCAGAGCAGCCGCTGCCAGCGGTTGAGCAGGTCGGCCCGGACGGCGGTCTGGGCGACCTGGAGATGGTGACCCGGCACGCCCTCGTGGTAGACCGTGGTCACCTCGCGCCAGGTGGAGAAGTCGCTGATGCCCTGCGGCACGGCCCACCACATCCGGCCCGGCCGGGAGAAGTCCTCGCTCGGCCCCGTGTAGTAGATGGCGCCGTCGCTGGTGGGCGCGAGGCAGCACTCGATCCGGCGGACCTGCTCCGGGATGTCGAAGTGGGTGCCGTGCAGCTCGCTGATCGCCTTGTCGGCGAGCGCCTGCATCCAGTCCCGGAACGCCTCCTTGCCCTGGATGGTCCGGGCCGGGTCCGCGTCGAGGGCGCGCACGGCGTCATCGACACTGGCACCCGGACCCGCGATGCGCCCCGCGACGGTGCGCATCTCGCCCTCCAGGCGGGCCAGCTCCGCGAAACCCCAGGTGTACGTCTCGTCCAGGTCGACCCGGGCGCCGAGGAAGTACTGCGAGGCCAGCTCGTAACGCTCCCGGCCGGCGGCCTGCTTGAGCCGGCCCTTCGGGGCCAGTTCGGTGCGGAGGAACTGCCCGAACTCGGCGGTGGCGGCCGTCGCGGCGGCCGCGCCCTTGCGCAGCTCCGCGCCGAGCGCGCCCTCGGCGCCGAGCCGCTCGGCCATGCCGTGGAAGAAGTTGTCGCCGTTCGGGTCGACCCAGATGTCGCACTGCTTGGCGACCTCGACGAGCTGCACCTGCGAGCTGACCTGGCCGGCCGCCGCCGCCTCGCGCAGCGTGCGCTTGTAGCCCTCCAGCGCACCCGCGAAGCCGTTGAGCCGGGCGGCCACGTTCGCCTTGGCGTCGTCGCTCCCGGTCGGCATGAGGTCGAAGACCATCCGCAGGTCGTGCAGCCCGCTGGCGATCACGTTGACCTCGCTGCTGGCCTCGCCGGCCTCGTAGCGGGCCAACTCCAGGCCGAGGCGCTCCTGCATCGCCTCCTTGGCGGTCCGCTCCGACTCCGTGTCCGGCTCGGTCACGTCGAGGTCGGCGAGGGTGCGCCGGGTCAGGTCGGCGCGGGCCGCGTAGCCGTCGGGAGAGAGGTCGTCGAGCTGGTCGTCGTAGCCGGCGATGCCGACGTAGGTGGCGCCGGTCGGGCTCAGCGGGGCCCAGTCGGCCACGTAGCGGTTGGCGAGGTCATCGATTCGTCCCACGCTGCGACCCTACGTGACCGTGCCACCCCGATGTCGACCAAGTTCGTCGTGTTCGGAGGAGCGGGGGCCGGTGTGGTCGAGCGGCTGTGGCGGTCGACACGGCGTCCGAATTTCGCGGGACTTCGTCGTACCCCTACGGCAGAGTGTCAGGGGTGACAGCGGATACCACTCCTGACCGGGCCGCACTGCGGAGCTGGCTGCCCGGATTCGTCGCGCTCGGCATGATCTGGGGTTCCAGCTTCCTCTTCATCAAGGTGGGGGTGGCCGAGCTGCACCCGCTGCACCTCACCCTCTACCGGGTGGCGACCGGCGCCGTGACGCTGCTGGTGGTCCTGGCCGTGCTGCGCGACCGGCTGCCCCGCGAGCCCCGGGTCTGGGCGCACCTCGTGGTGGTGGCCGCCTTCGGCGTGGCGCTGCCGTTCACCCTGTTCGGCTTCGGCGAGCAGCGGGTGGAGTCGATGCTCGCCGGCATCTGGAACGCCACCACGCCGCTGATCGTGCTGCCGCTGGCGGTGCTGGTGTTCCGCACCGAGCGGCTGACCGTGCGGCGCGCGATCGGGCTGGCGCTGGGTTTCGCCGGCGTGCTCGTGGTGCTCGGCGTCTGGGAGGGCGTGGGCGGGTCGCACTTCACCGGCCAGCTCATGTGCCTCGGGGCGGCGGCCTGCTACGGGGTGGCCATCCCGTACCAGAAGAAGTTCATCGCGGGCAGTTCGTACTCCGGCCTGTCGCTGTCGGCGGCCCAGCTGCTGGTGGCGACCGCGCAGCTCGCGCTGGTCGCGCCGCTGGTGGCGGGCGCGCCGCCGGTGCCCACCGGGCTCTCCGCGAAGGTGGTCGCCTCCGTGCTGGCGCTCGGCGCGCTCGGCACCGGGCTGGCCTTCGTGATCAACCTGCGCAACATCCGGATGGCCGGGGCGAGCACGGCCTCCACGGTCACCTACCTGATCCCGGTGTTCGCGGTGCTGGTCGGCGCGGTGGTGCTCGGCGAGCGGATGAACTGGCACCAGCCGGTGGGCGCCCTGGTCGTGCTGCTCGGTGTGGCCGTCGCACAGGGGATGCTCGGCCGGCGCCGGCCCGCGTCCGTCCCCGCCGTCGCCACCCGTCCGGCGGTGCCGGCCGGCCGCTGACCGCCGCACCGGCGAGGTGGCGGGGTCCGGCGTCCCGGATGCCGCCACCACGGCGGTTCAGCCGCGGCCGGCCGTCCACTTCACCAGGCGGTCGGCCTTCCAGGTGTTTACCACCCGGCTCGCCGGCACGCCGCAGAGCGCGGCCCGCTCGCAGCCGAAGCGCTGCCAGTCGAGCTGGCCAGGGGCGTGCGCGTCGGTGTTGACGGCGAACTTGCAGCCGGCCTCCAGGGCGCGGCGGATCAGCCGCTTCGGAGGGTCCTGCCGCTCCGGCCGGGAGTTGATCTCGACGGCCACGTCGTGCTCCGCGCAGGCCGCGAAGACCGCGTCCGCGTCGAAGTCGCTCTCCTTGCGGGTGCGCGCCCGGTGCCCCCGGTCACCCGGACCGGTCACCCCGGCCGGCCGGGAGGAGACCATCCGCCCGGTGCAGTGGCCGAGGATGTCCAGGTGCGGGTTGGCGATCGCGGCGAGCATCCGGCGGGTCATCTTCGCGCGGTCGTCGTTGAGGCCGCTGTGCACCGAACCGACCACCACGTCGAGCCGGGCCAGCAGCTCCTCGTCCTGGTCCAGCGACCCGTCGGCGAGGATGTCCACCTCGATGCCGGTGAGGATGCGGAAGCCCTTCGGCAGCGCCTCGTTCACCGCGGCCACGTGGTCGAGCTGCTTGCGCAGCCGGTCCGCGGTGAGCCCCCGGGCCACGGTGAGGCGGGGCGAGTGGTCGGTGAGCACCACGTACTCGTGGCCCAGCTCGACCGCCGCCAGGGCCATCTCCTCGATCGGTGAGCCGCCGTCGGACCAGTCCGAGTGGGTGTGGCAGTCGCCGCGCAGCGCGTCCCGCAGCTTCGCCGCGGCCTCGTCGAGGTCGGTGCCCTCGGTGGCGACCAGCCGGCGCAGGTAGACCGGCTCCTCGCCGGCCAGCGACTCGGCGACGCAGCGGGCCGTGACGTCGCCGACCCCGGACAGCTCGGTGAGCTTGCCGGTGCGGGCCCGCTCGGCCACCTCGCCGGCCGGCAGGGCGGCGAGCGCCTTGGCCGCGGACCGGAACGCCCGTACCCGGTAGGTGGCCTCGTTCGCCCGCTCCAGCAGGAACGCGATCCGCCGCAGGTCGGCGATGGGGTCCCGGGCAGTCATGCCCTGCAACCTACGCGCCCGTGCGGCCCGCCGCGCGGTGTCGCCCGGGGTGTCGGGAGTGGACGGCCGTCAGCCGGCCGCGGCGGAGTCGCTCGGTGCCTTCGGGCAGCCGTGCCGGCGCTGCCAGGCGGTCACCTCGGCGGCGGGCGCGCGGTTGCCCCGCCTGCGCCACGAGTCGAGGTACTTCGCCGGCCAGACCACGCCGCGCCGGATCCACCAGTCGTCGTGACCCGTGCACTTCGGGGAGAGCCCGAAGTGCAGGTGGCAGACGTTGTTGGCGTTCCCGGTGCGGCCCACCTTGCCGAGTTGCTGCCCGGCCCGCACGCGGACCCCGGCGTCGACGCCGGTGGCGATCGCGCTCAGGTGCGACCCGTAGTAGCGGACCCCGTCGTCGCCGAGCAGCGAGACCGACAACCCGCCGTTGTACGGGCCGAGTGGCCCCCGCTTGCTGAACCGGTCGACCCGGCTCACCTCGAGGATCACCCCGTCGGTCACCGCCACCACCGGCTCGCCGCAGTCGGCGAAGATGTCCGTCCCCGGGTACGCCGAGTGGGTCGGGTGGTAGTCGACGTTGCCGGCGCGGACCGGGAAGACGTGCCGCAGGTCGGCGCGGCTCGCCGACGGGGCCGGCGCGGGCGGGGCCGGCGACGCCGTGGGGCCGGCCGGCGCGGTCGGCCGCGCCCCGGTGGCCAGCGCGCTCGGACCCTGCCAGGAGTTGCCCGGCGCCGAGGTGGGGCGGTCGCCCGGGCCGCACCCGGCGGCCAGCGCCGCCACGAGCAGCAGGACCGGGTACGCCGGACGCGCGCGGCGTCCGATCGATGGCGAGCGCATCCGGTCATCCTGACAGACCACTACCGTGGGGACGAACGCCGAGACCCGTCCGTACCGCACGGTCGCTCTGCGTGACCTCGGTACATCTACGTTCCGTGAAGGGGGCAGCGGTGACAAACGGCTGGCAGGGCGTTGCCGGTGAGCCCGGTGTGGGGCCGGTGCGGCCGCTGCCGCGTACCCCGTCGGGGCTGTTCCCGTCCGGGGCGCCGATGCGGCCGAGCTACCGCGAGCCGTACCCGGTCACCGGCGCCGGCGTCGCGGTCGGCGCGGTGACCGCCTTCGCCTGGCTGCTGCTGTTCGGCCTGCTCGGCCGGGATGTCCCCGGCTACGCGTGGTGGACGTTTTTCGCCGGCGGGCTGGCCTGGCTGGCCGCCGCGGTGCTGGTCCGGCACGGTGACCGTGGGGTGGCCACCGGGGTCGCGATCGTCACGGCGGGTGGCTGGAGCATCGCCGCGGCGATCGTCGCGGTGCGCTGGGCGCAGAGCGGCGACTGGCCGCTCTGGTGACCCTGCGTGCCGGTTTCACTGCGTAGTGAAGGCCGTCTTGACGTACGCGCGGTGACGGTTCACGCTCGCGGTATGGCCTGGACCACCCCGCCGCGGCTCGACCCCGAGCGGAGCCGCCGCCGCCTGCAGCTCCTCGCCGAGTTGGCCGGTGCCCGCACCGTGCGGCAGCGCGTACGGCCGCAGCGGGCCCGCAGCGAGCGTCTGCGCGAGCTGATCGCCACCCGCCGCCGCATCGCCGGCTGACCGACTTTCTCCGGGAACGGCCGGCCCTTCGGGGCGTTGACCGGTCGGCTGCCGACCCGACCGGTTAACGTGCATCGCGTGACGAGTCGGCGTGCTGCCGAGGCCAACTTGGGGGGACCGTGTCGTACTTCGCTGCTGCCGTGGCGCGCGTCGAGGGCGCCTGGACCGCCGACGAGGTGAGCCTGCGGGGCGTCACCGACATCGAGGAGGTGGCCGACCGGCTGCGCGACGTCGAGCCGGACGCCGATCTCTCGCTGCTCTTCGTCGAGGCCGACGACACGTACCTCGTGATCCTGCGTCTGGACGAGGGGGAGGACCTGCGGGTCTTCGGCTCGGACTCGGCGTACGCCGAGGAGTCCCGGCTGGGCGCGCTGCTGGTCGGGGACCTGAAGACCTCGGTCACCGGGCTGGAGGACGCCGACGAGCCGCGGCCGGCCACCGGTGGCGACGAGGAGACCGAGCAGCCGGCCGTGGACCCGGAGGCCGACCCGGTGGGCGACGCCGACATCCTCGCCGACCTGGGCATCCCGGCGCCGAAGCTGCTCGCTCTCAGCGGCTCCGAGGGGATGATGCCGGCCGACGTCACCGCCGAGATCTGCCAGGTGCTCGGCTGCGCCGACGAGGTCGAGGAACTGCGTGAGGTCTGAGCCGCCCGGACCGGCGTGGACCGGCGGGGCGGAGCCCGCCGACGCCACCGATCCGGCCCTGGAGACCGTACGCCCGGGGCAGCCCACCCCGGGCCGGCCGGCCCGGGTCGGTCCCGGCGCGGACGAGGGGTTCGCCGACCTGGACGGCGTGGGCCGCCGGCAGCGGCACGAGCTGTGGATGAGCCGGGCCCTGGAGGTCGCGGTGACCGGCCCGGACAGCGTGCCCGCCGACGGCGCCGACGCGATCGAGGACGTCCCGGTCGGCGCGGTCGTCTACGGCCCGGACGGCGCCGAGCTGGCCATCGGCCGCAACGAGCGGGAGCTGACCGGCGACCCGACCGCGCACGCCGAGGTGCTGGCGCTGCGCCGGGCCGCCGAGCGGCTGGGCCGCTGGCGGCTGGAGGGCTGCACCCTGGTGGTGACCCTGGAGCCGTGCACCATGTGCGCGGGGGCGATCGCGCTGGCCCGGATCTCGACGGTGGTCTTCGGCGCGTGGGAGCCGAAGACCGGCGCCGTCGGATCGCTGTGGGACGTGCTGCGCGACCGCCGCCTCACCCACCGCCCCGAGGTGTACGGCGGGGTGCGGGAGGCGGAGAGCGTCGCGTTGCTGCGCGCCTTCTTCCGCTAGCCCACGCGGTCAGGCCGGTTGGGGGGCGGGACGCAGCAGGGTCTCGGCGACGGCGCGGCCGGCCTCGGTCCAGGCGGTGGGGCGCAGGGTGGCCGGGTCCAGCCGGACGATCGACCGGGTGCCGTCGGCGTGCAGGACGTTGCCGTCCACCGAGCGGAACTCGAAGGCGTAGCGGGCGCTGCTCGTGCCGAAGTGCTCCAGCCAGAAGTGCACCGCCACGGGGCCGACCCCGGTGACCGGGGCCCGGTAGGTGATGGTGAACTCGCGGACCGCGTGGAACACGTCGGGGGCGCTCCGCAGGTCGCCGTTGAAGGCGACGCCGCGCTCGGCCCAGTAGGGCGTCAGGGCGCGCTCCAGCAGCACCGCGTAGCGGGCGTTGTGCAGGATGCCCATGGCGTCGAGGTCGTCGAAGTGCACGGGGACGTGCTCGACGTGCCCGAACTGCTGGCTCATGGCTGGCCTTCCGGTAGCAGGGTCGGATCCGGGCAGAGCGCCCGCAGCCGGTTCAGCAGGCCCTGGCGGGCGTGCCGGTAGGTGGCGTCCGGGTCGAGCATCCGGGACCGCATCGCCGCGCTGATCCCCAGCGCGTCGATCTCGTACGCCAGCAGCGGCACGTCCAGGTCGGCGGGGAGTTCGCCGAGGTCGACGGCCTCCTGGACGAGGCGTTCGAGGAACACGGTCCACCGGCCGAACGCCTCGGCGAGCCGGTCCCGGACCGGGCCGGGGCGGGCGTTGTACTCGAACTCGGTGTTGGCGAAGAAGCAGCCGCCGGGCAGCACCCGGGCGGCGTAGAACCCGATCCGGGCCTCGTGCAGCGCGCGCAGCCGGCGGACACCCCGCGGGGCGCGCAGGGCCGGGGCGGCGATCCGCTCCTCCCACTGGGCCACGGCCCGGTCGACGGTGGCGAGTTGCAGCGCCTCCTTGGAGCGCCAGTGCGCGAAGAGGCCGGACTTGCTGACGCCGAGGCGGTCCGCGAGCTGGGCGAGTGAGAGCCCGTCCAGGCCGACCTCGGTGGCCAGCGCCACGGCGGTGTCCAGCACCGCGGTGCGGGTGCGGTCGCCGCGGGCGACGCGGCCGTCGGAGGTCATGCGGGCAGCCTAACGGAAATAAGAACGACCGGTCGTATTCTTTTGTGTGACCCCGGTAACGCGACCGCCCCGCCACCGGGCGGTGGCGGGGCGGTCGAGGATCGGGTCGGTCAGGCGATGGCGGTGTCCAGGGCGATCTCGACCATCTGGCCGAAGGTCTGCTCGCGCTCCTGCGACGTGGTCTTCTCGCCGGTCTTGATGTGGTCGCTGACGGTCAGCACGGTCAGCGCGCGGGCCTTGAAGCGGGCCGCGATCGTGTAGAGCGCCGCCGACTCCATCTCCACCGCGAGCACGCCGTAGTCGGCGAGGGTGTCGTAGAGGTCCGGCCGGTCGGTGTAGAAGGCGTCCGCCGCCAGGATCGGGCCGACCCGCATGGTGATGCCGCGCCGCTCGGCCACCTCGACCGCGGTACGCAGCAGCCCGAAGTCGGCCACCGGGGCGTAGTCGATCAGCCCGTCGAACCGCATCCGGTTCATGTTCGAGTCGGTGGACGAGCCGATCGCCGCCACCACGTCCCGCAGCTGGAGGTCCTCGGTCAGGGCGCCGCAGGAACCGACCCGGATCAGCGTCTTCACGCCGTACTCCTTGATCAGCTCGTGGGCGTAGATGGAGGCGGAGGGCATGCCCATGCCGGAACCCTGGACGGAGACCTCGACGCCGTTCCAGCGGCCGGTGAAGCCCAGCATGCCGCGAACCGTCGTGTAGCAGCGGGCGTCCTCGAGGTAGGTCTCCGCGATCCACTTGGCCCGCAGCGGGTCGCCCGGCATCAGGACCCGCTCGGCGATCTCTCCCGGCTCAGCGCCGATGTGCGTACTCATGGCAAAGATCCTGCCAGGCCGGGCCGGGGGATACCGGTTCGGCGTCCAGACCCGGGGTCCTGTACCCTACTCGGCGGTGGCGTGTCCGAGTGGCCTAAGGAGCACGCCTCGAAAGCGTGTGAGGGTTTACGCCCTCCGCGGGTTCAAATCCCGCCGCCACCGCTCGTGAGATGCGCGAACGCCCGGTCGATCCGTGAGGATCGGCCGGGCGTTCCGCTGTCCGGCGTGCCCCGGTGGTCAGGCGCCCCTGTCGTCGTGCAGAGCCGGGACGATCAGGCGTCGAGCGGGTGCGCGGAGATCCGGAGGCGTCCGCCGGATCGCACCGACCGTGCCGCCGCAGTGGACGGCTTGCGTTCCGCCTGGTCCTCGAACCAGCCCAGGAACTCCGTGGCGAAGTCGAGTCGGGGATACCGGTCGAGCACGCTCTTCCAACCGGCCTCGGGGAATTCCTCGGGCCGCTGTCCTGCCACGTCCCAGGATGTCGCGACCTGCAGCAGGTGGGACTCGGCGTCCTCGGCGGCGGACACGTCGGCGCGCATGTGGGCGACGATGATGTGTTCCGCGCGGGCCGCGCGGGCCTCGGGCCAGCCCGCGGCGACTCCGAACACCCACGCCAGGTGCCCGCCGGCCTCCTCGAACGGAAGCGAGTGACTGTCGAACGGCTCGGTGAGCCCGGTGTCGTGCAGGAGCGCGGAGACGTAGTACAGCTCGTCGTCGAAGGCGATGCCGTGTGCGTCGGCGTACGCCGCCCCCCACACGTACGACCGGATGGAGTGGTTGAGCAGCGCGGGCGAGCAGTAGCGGGTGGCCACGGACAGCGCCGCCGTCGCCGCCGGCGTGCGGGGAAGTTCCGGCAATCCGGAGGATTCAGGCATGGGTGGATCGTAGTTCCGGCGTGTCGATCCTCGGTCACCGCGGCGAGGTGGGCTCTGCCGGACCCTGCCGTGCCAGCGCGGCACCCGGTCGCCTCCCCTCCCGCCGGGCGCGCGCGGCGGCGCGGAACCGCAGCAGCGGCATGTCGGCCTCGGCGCGCTCGGCGAAGTGGTCGAGCAGTTCCCGGTGCACGAAGATGTAGCCGTCGCCGACCTGGCGCAGGAAGAGGCACTGCACCGCGTGGTCGAGGAACGGCAGCAGCGGGTACGGCACCAGGTCCGCCCGGGCGAGCCGCCGCCGGACCAGGGCCTGCTCGACCATCGGGGAGACCGCGACCACGCTGAACAGCAGGAGGCTCGTGCCGCCGCCGAGCAGCGCCGCGAAGCGGAGCGCCTCGGTCGCGCCCCGCGCCAGCGCGACCGGCACGAAGCCGAGCACGGCGACGCCCACACCCAGCGCGATGAAGTTGCCGGCCATGACGGTCAGCCGCTGCCGCAGCAACGGGCTCGGCAGCTCGCGGCGGCCGGCGCGGGGCGGCGGGGGCCGGAAGTAGAGCAGCACCTGGGCGCTGTCGAGGCCGACCAGGGCGACCACCGTGGCGAGGAAGAACCCGGCGCCGTAGCCGAGGCCGGTGGTCCAGCTCGGCCCGCCGGGCGCGAGCCAGCCGGTGAGCCCGCCGACGGCCGTGCCGGCGACGAGCGCCGAGACCTGGACGGACCGTTCCAGCTCCGCGAGCTCCGTGGTCCAGGCGACCACCCAGCTCTCCGGGCGCCGGTCGTCGCGGTCGCGGATGGCCCAGGTCAGGTCGAACAGTTCGTCGTAGTTGGCCGTGTACATGAGCACGGCCAGCCCGAGCAGGCCACCGGCGACCACCAGGCCGGTCACCGGGCCCAGCGCCCAACCCGCCGCGCCGAGCAGCGCGGCGAGCGCGGTGCAGCTGAGCAGCCGGGTGATCGCCGTCGAGGTCCACAGCGCAGCCGAGTGCCGGGCCGACCAGGATTCGTCGATCATGTCCAGCACGAAGACCGTCTGCTCGCGGAGGCTCAGCACCCGGGCGAGGGTGGCGAGGTGGCCGGCGGTCCGCTCGGGCGGGTACCCGGGGTGCGGCCGGCGGCGCAGCATGGTGTCGACGTACCGGGTGAAGAGGCGCTCGCGGCCGGAGCCGGCCGGGGCCCGGTCGGTGCCGGCGCCGGCCGGGTCGGCGTACGCCAGCGCCATGATGCTGAGCATCAGCGGTGAGTCGGCGAGCTTCCACAGCTCGGGGTCGGCGTCGAGCGCGTCCCGCAGCCCGCCCAGCCCCGGCCGGTCGAGGTACCGCGCGATCTGCGACCGGTCCAGCGGTTGGATGGCGACGGTGCCGTAGAGGGGCAGTTCCGACCGGAGCCGGGCGTACTCCGCCTGCCGGCAGCAGACGGCGATCGGGGTGAGCGGCTGCCGGCCGTGGAACGCGGCGATCGCCTCGGCGCAGGCGTCGCGGTGCTGCTCGGCCACCTCGTCGAGGCCGTCCAGCAGCGGCAGGACCTCACCGGCGGCCACCCAGCCGGCCGCCTGTTCGGCCGGTATGCCGTACCGCTCGGTGAGCTGCTCGACGAGCCACTGGTCGAGGGGCCTGCGGAGGGTGGCCCAGGAGGACAGGTTGAACACGGCCGGGATCGGGGCCTCCGGGTCGTGGTCGGCGCGGTCGAGCAGGTCCCGGGCGAGTTCCAGCAGGGTGGTCGTCTTGCCGGCGCCGGGGGCGCCGACGATGACCACCGCCTGGTCGAGCTGGTCGAACAGGGCGGACATCGAGGTCCGGTCGTCCAGCGAGCCGGTGAAGCCGTCCCGGTGGCTGGCCCGCAGGCTCCACGGGTGCCGGCGGTCGTCGGCGGTCGCGGCGATGCCCAGCTCGATCCGCGCCTCCTCGTACAGGGACCGGTCCAGGACGCTTGTCACCCAGTAGCGGCGGACCCGCTCCAGCAGCACCTTCCGGGCCCGGACGGTGCCGGCGGTCCCGATCCGCCGCGGCTCCCAGCCGCGCTGCACCTCGATGACCACCAGGATCGTGACCAGCAGCAGGACCAAAGGCCAGGCCAGCCAGAGGTACGGCGACCAGCGCCCGGGCAGCGCCCCGGTGGCGACGTTCGTGGCCACGCCCAGCAGGGCCACGACGATCACCGACAGGCCGACCATGACCACCCGACGCATGCGTCGTCTCTACCGTCCAGAGGGGCGCACGCACAACCCGCGGTCCGGTCAGCAGGGGCCGTAGCCCTCGTCGAAGAGGCGGCGGGCCCAGTCCGCGTACCCGGCGATGATCTTCCGGACCGTGCTGCCGTCGTGCAGGAAGAGGTACGCGCGGTCGCCGCTGCGGGCCAGCAGCCCGTCGAACCGGTGCATCTCCTGTGGAGCGTCGAGGTCGACCACCGACGGGTACGCGGCGTGCACCGCGTCGACAGGCGTGCCGACGGTGATCCCCTCGGGTGTGCTCATCGGGTCGTCGAGCCAGAGCAGGACGAGCCGGTCGTCGACGAAGATCGGGCTGACCGAGCCGTGGCCGGCCAGCGTGGGCCCGCACGCGTCCTCGTCGGTGCGCAGCACGCCGCGCCGGGCCAGGTCCTCCTCGGTGGCGCCGAACTCGGCGTTGCCGAGCCCGTCGAGGCTGACCACCTCGGCGGCCCCGACCGGCCGGGCCGGCACGTCCGGCCCCTGTGGACGGACGCCGCTGCCGGCGATCGAGGCGGCCGCCATCAGCGCGGCGATGAATCCGAATTGTCGCAATCTCATGCAATCCCCCAGTCCCCAACGGGACCGGGGCGAGGAGGTTGCTGGTGCTGGTCGGATTGCCGCAGTTCCCACTCGTCGGCCAGCTCGTCCCAGTAGTCGGCGGAGAGTCCGCGCCGACCGTGCGCCAGCCAACCGGCCGTCTCGCGCTCCAGGTGCAGGCCCAGCTCGGCGAACGGGTCGATCCACGGCCCCGGCTCGGCGCCGAGCCGCGCGAGCGCCGCGTTGATCGGCCACTCGGCGCGCGGCCGGTCCAGCCGGTCGTCGAAGCAGGGCCCCCAGCTCCGCTCGCCACCCAGCCAGACCGCCGCGGCCTGGTGGCCCAGCCCGCCGGCGAACTCCGCCTCCAGGTACGCCACCGGCCCCTCCCCGGACCAGCGGGCCAGCAGTTCGTCCAGGGCGGGCGCGAGGACGAGCTGGAACGGCTGCTCCGCCGAGGGCTCCCCGGTGGCGAAGTCGGGCAGCCGGCCGGTCAGCTCCTCGACGAGCTGCGGGGTGACCGGCAGCAGCGCGAAGTCCTGGCGGAGCGCGGCGAGCACCGCGTGGTCCAGCCCGGCGGTCTGCTCGCGGAGCAGCTCGACGTCGGCGACCACCGCGCTGAGCTCGTAACTCATCCGATCCCCTCGGCGTCCACAGGCTGTGGATGGAACATGTGTACGACGGCCGGTCAGTCCTCGGCGGCCGGCGGCGGGTCGGTCATCTCGAAGGCCATGAGGGTGGCGCCCACCCGGACCGTACCGGGCGCGTGCGGCGGCTGGGCGGCGTCGTGCAGCTCGGTCATGATCGCGTGCAGCCGCCCGCGCGCCGCCGTCCAGGCGTCGGGAGAGACCCACAGCTCCGCGTCGGTGGTGACGCCGGCCGTCCCCGGGACGCGGTGGGCCACCCGGTCGAGCAGGTTGCGGGCGAGCGACTCGGCGAGCAGCGGCTGCCCCTCCTGCTGCTCGGTGAGCCACGGTCCGCGTACCGCCCGGTAGCGGCGTTCCCGGCCGCCGCGCCGGGCGCGTACGTCGGCCAGTTCGACCAGGCCGGCGGCGTCCAGCCGGCGCAGGTGCTGGCTGGCGAGGGCGTGGGAGATGGCCAGCTCCCGTGCGAGCGCGGCGGCGGAGAGCGGCGCGCTCCACAGCAACGAGAGCATGCGCAGTCGTACCGGATGGGCCAGCGCGCGCAGGCGCGGGTCGGTGGTGCTCACGGCCGCCATTGAACCGCACCCCCCGGTGCCCCCACCCCCAAGCATTGACTTGGGGGTCGGGTGTGGACAGAATCGCACCGCACGGGGGAGGTGCCATGAGCTGGGGTACGACCAGGGTGCTGGGCAACCGCGACGCCGCGCGCTACCTGGCCGCGGTGCTGGTGTCCGGCTTCGGCACGGCGGCCATGCTCCTGGTGGCCGGGATCTGGGTGAAGGACCTCACGGGGTCGAGCAGCCTGGCCGGCCTGGTCACCCTCGGCACCTGGGGGCCCACCCTGGTCGCCCCGCTGATCGGGGTGCTGGCCGACCGGTTCCGCCGCCGGCCGCTGCTGATCTGGCTGCACCTGGCCATGGCCGCGCTGCTGCCGGTGCTGCTGCTTGTCGACACCGCCGCCCGGGTCTGGCTCATCTTC
This sequence comes from Micromonospora sp. A3M-1-15, assembly GCF_024213425.1. Classification (NCBI taxonomy): domain Bacteria; kingdom Bacillati; phylum Actinomycetota; class Actinomycetes; order Micromonosporales; family Micromonosporaceae; genus Micromonospora; species Micromonospora sp. A3M-1-15. The sequence goes on from NZ_JANAVK010000002.1 coordinate 36,438, forward strand.
GCGGTGATGGTCGCGTACGGGGTCAGCTTCGTGCTGATCGACTCGGCCGAGGCGGCGCTGGTGCCGGCCGTGGTCCCCGGCGAGCTGCTCGGCGACTTCAACGGGCTGCGGATGACCGTCAACGAGGGCATGAAGCTGGTCGCCCCGCTGGCCGGCGCCGGCCTCTTCGCCGCGTACGGCGGGCACCCCGTGGTGCTTCTCGACGCCGCCACCTTCGCCCTCGCCGCGCTGCTGCTCACCCTGATCCGGGTCCGCGAGGCGCCCCCACCCCCGCCCGAGCCCTGGACCCGCCAGCTCGCCGAGGGACTCGGGCACCTGCGCCGGCACGCCCCGCTGCGGCACCTGGTCGCCTGCACGGGGACCGCCATGCTGCTGATCGGGATCAACGGCGCCCTCGCGTACGCCGTCGTGGACGACGGCCTGCACCGGCCGCCCGAGTTCAACGGGGTGCTCGGCACGGCGCAGGGCGTCGGGTCACTGGCCGGTGGCCTGGCCGCGGGCGCCCTGCTGCGGCGGCTCGGCGACCGGCGGGTGACCGCGGTGGCGGCCGCGCTCCTGGCCGGCGGCCTGGCGCTGCGGGCCGCGCCCGGCCTCGCCCCGGTGGTCGCGGGCACCCTGGCGGTCGGGGTCGGGGCGCCGCTGGTGCTGATCACCGTCTGGACCGCCGTGCAACGGGAGACGCCGAACGCGCTGGTCGGGCGGGTGTCCGCGACCGTGAACACGCTGACCTTCGGCCCCGGCACGCTCGCCGTCCTGGCCGGCGCCGGCCTGCTGGAACTGGTCGACTACCGGGTGATCCAGCTGACCGGGGCGGCCGGCGCGGTGCTGCTCGCCGGCTGGGCGCTGCGGGGCGGCCCGCGTGCCGCGTCGGAGGGCCCGCATCCGGCCGCACCGCAGGACGCGCCTGCCGCGGGCCCGGAGGAGACCGCCCCGCCACCGGCCACCCCGCAGACCGCCGCCCCGGGCGCCGGGACGGCGGAGCGGGGCTGACGGCGTACCCCGGCAGGGGCCGACCCCGGTGGAGCCGGCCCCTGCCGCGATGCCGGTCAGCCGGTGAAGCCGCCGTCGGCGTTGATCGTCGCGCCGGTGACGTAGCCGCCGTCCGGCCCGGCCAGGAAGGCCACCACGGCGGCGATCTCGGCCGGCGCGGCGTAGCGACCCAGGGCGGTGAACCCGCGGATGGCGTCCGCGTTCGGCCCGTCCGCCGGGTTCGCGTCGGTGTCGGTCGGCCCGGGGTTGACCAGGTTCACGGTGATCCCCAGACCGCCCAGCTCCCGGGCGAGGCCCCTCGTCAGGCCGAGCAGGGCCGTCTTGCTCATCGAGTAGAGGGCGAGGCCGGGGAACACGGCCCGCTCGGCCACGTTGCTCCCGATGTTCACGATCCGGCCGCCGTCGGTCAGGTGCCCGACCGCCGCCTGCGCGAACACGAACGGCGCCCGCACGTTGACCGCGATGGTCCGCTCGATCTCGTCCGTGCCCAGCTCCGTCACCGGGCCGGTCAGGAATACCCCCGCGTTGTTGACCAGCACGTCCAGCCGGCCGAACTCCCCGGCGACCCGGTCGACCGCCGCGCGTGCCGCCGCCGGGTCGGCGCTGTCCGCCGGCACCGCCAGGGCGCGCCGCCCCACCGCCTTGATCTGCTCCACCAGCTCGGCCGCCCGGTCGGCGCGCCGCTCGTAGGTCAGCGCCACGTCGGCGCCCTCCTGCGCCAGCCGCAGCGCCACGGCCGCCCCGATACCCCGGCTGCCGCCGGTCACCAATGCCACTTTTCGGTCCAGAACTCCGGTCATGCCACCAGCCTGGTCGGTGGCGGGCGGGGAGTCTGGCGGCGATCAGACGCCGCGTTTGGCGGCCGGGGAAACGACGAAGGGCCGGCCCTCAGGCGAGAGCCGGCCCCTGCGTCGACGGCGGAGGATACGAGATTCGAACTCGTGAGGGTGTTAACCCAACACGCTTTCCAAGCGTGCGCCCTAGGCCTCTAGGCGAATCCTCCGCGAGCCAGGATACAGGTCCCCGACGGGCGGGACACCCCACCACCCCCTGAAGATCCACCCCGGGTCGGGTAGGCTTGGCGGCACCCCCCGTGCGGCGTGCATCTCGTGAACCTCCCCAGGGCCGGAAGGCAGCAAGGATAAGCGGGCTCTGACGGGTGCACGGGGGGCCTTTCTGTCTCCGGGTCCCGGTAACGTCGCTGCGGGTCGAGTCACGGGGTGGTGGGTGGTCACCCGCGGCCGACCGGCGCAGAATGGCTCGGTCGAGAGGAGGCGGGACGGGTGGCACTGGCCCTTTACCGCAAGTACCGGCCCCGTACGTTCGCCGAGGTCATCGGCCAGGAGCACGTCACCGAGCCGCTGTCGCAGGCGCTGCGCAGCGGCCGGCTGAACCACGCCTATCTCTTCTCCGGCCCCCGCGGCTGCGGCAAGACCTCCAGCGCCCGGATCCTGGCCCGCTCGCTCAACTGCGAGCAGGGGCCCACCCCCGAGCCGTGCGGGCAGTGCGAGTCCTGTCGCTCGCTGGCCCCCGACGGCAGCGGGTCGATCGACGTCATCGAGATCGACGCGGCCAGCCACGGTGGCGTCGACGACGCCCGTGAGCTGCGGGAGAAGGCGTTCTTCGCGCCGGCCCGCAGCCGCTTCAAGATCTACATCATCGACGAGGCGCACATGGTCTCGCCGGCCGGCTTCAACGCCCTGCTCAAGCTGGTCGAGGAGCCCCCGGAGTACGTCAAGTTCATCTTCGCCACCACCGAGCCGGAGAAGGTCCTCGGCACGATCAAGTCGCGGACCCACCACTACCCGTTCCGGCTGTTCCCGCCGAAGGTGCTCCGGCCCTACCTGGAGCAGCTCTGCGAGGCCGAGGGCGTCAAGGTGGAGCCGGCGGTCTTCCCGCTGGTGGTCCGCGCCGGCGGCGGGAGCGCGCGGGACAGCCTCTCCGTGCTCGACCAGCTCATCGCGGGCGCCGGCCCGGAGGGGGTCAGCTACGCCCGGGCCGTCGCGCTGCTCGGCGTCACCGACACCGCGCTGATCGACGAGATGTGCGACGCGCTCGCCGCCGGGGACGGCGCTGCCGCGTACGCCACCGTCGACCGGGTCGCCGAGGCCGGCCACGACTCGCGCCGCTTCGCCTCCGACCTGCTGGAGCGGCTGCGCGACCTGATCGTCATCCAGCAGGTGCCGGACGCCGCCGCCAAGGGCCTCATCGACGGCCCGGCAGACCAGATCGAGCGGATGGCCGGCCAGGCCCAGCGGCTCGGCCCGGCCACCCTGTCCCGCTGCGCCGACATCGTGCACAACGGCCTGGTCGAGATGCGTGGCACCACCGCGCCCCGGCTGCTGCTGGAGCTGATCTGCGCCCGGATGCTGCTGCCCGGCCTGGACGACTCGACCGGTGGCCTGCTCCAGCGCCTGGAGCGGATGGAACGCCGGCTCACCCTGGGTGGCGCCGAGCCGCCGCCGGCCGCCGCCGGCGCCGCGCCGGTCGCTGCCGCCCCGGAGGTACGCCCGGCCACTCCCGCCCCGACCGCGGCTGCCGCCGCGCCCGACCCCGAGGCCGCCGGCACGCCGGCGGCTGCCGGCGCCCCGACCGGAGCGGCCGCCGCCCGTGCCGCCGCTGCGGCGGCGGCCGGTACCCGCTCGGCGCCGGCCCGCCCCGCCGATCCGGCCGCGAGCGGTCCCGCCCAGCCCGGTCCGGGCGCCCGCCCCGCCGACCGGGCCGGCTCGGCCCAGCCGGCCCCGGGCGGCTCCCCGACCGACCGGACGCCCGGCGGCCCGGCATCCGACGGTCCGGCGTCCGGCGCTCCCGCCCGTCGGCCGGTGCCGGCCTCGGCGGTGCTGCCCGATCCGGCGACCCCCGAGCCGCCGCGCCCCGGCGCGGCCCCGGCCCGCGCGCTGGACGCCGTCGCGGTGCGCAGGGTCTGGCCGGAGGTGGTCGGCAAGGTCAACCGGAGCAACAAGCGGATCGCGGCGCTGATGCGCGACGCGGTGGTCCGCGACCTGGACGGCGACACGCTGGTGCTGACCGTGAAGTCGACGGTGCTGGCGAAGATGGTGGCCGACCACGCCGCCGTGCTCACCGACGCGCTCTACGAGGAGCTGGGCGGCCGCTGGCAGATCCGGTGCGAGGTGGCCGGCGAGCGGGGCGCGGCCTCGCTCGGCGGCCCGTCCCGCCCCTCCGGTTCGTCCCGTCCGGCGTCGGAGCCCGCCCCGGCACGCCCGGCGACCGGCCCGGACAGCGCGGATGCCGCACCGGCCCGTCCGGCCGGCCCGTCCGACGCGCCGGGCAGCCACGCCGGTGGCTCGACCGGGGGCCGGCCGGTGAACGCCGGCCCGTCCGGTGGGGCCGCCCGCGCATCCGAGCCGTCGGGTGCACCCGGTCGGCGACCGCCCGGGCCGTCCGCGCACGGGACCGCTGCCGGCGGGGACGACGACGAGGAGGACTGGCCGGAGCCGGCCCGACCGGGTGGTGCCGGACAGCCGACGCGCGCCGGGGACGACCCGGCGGCCGCCACCGGAGCGGACGACTGGCCCGAGGCCGCACGCCCGGGTGGGTCGGCGGCCGTGGCCACCGCCCCCGCGCCGGCCGCCATCCCGACGACCACCACCGCCCCGGCGGCCGCCTCAGCTCCCGCCGTACCGAGGCCGGCCGGACCACCGGGCACCGCGCCGGCGGCCGGTGGCACGCCGAAGAACAGCGCGATCGCGGCGGCCCGGGCGGCCGCGGCGGCGGCCGCCGCCGGTGGCGGTCCGAGCAAGGGTCCGCGGGCGGCGCAGGCGACCCGGAAGACGGCCGATGCCGACTGGGCCGGGGAGCCGCCCTACGACCCGGACTTCGACGGGCCGGTGGGCGGCCGGTCGGCGGGCGCGGCCCCGGCGACGCCCACCTATGAGGGCTTCGACCCGGGCGACGAGCCGCTGGACGAGGTGATCGACGAGCGGACCGCCCGGCAGTCCAGCGAGGAGCAGGCGGTGCAGCTGCTGCGCGAGGCGTTCGGGGCCGAGAAGATCGACGAGGTGGACGCGCGCTGAGCGCGCGTCGACCATCGAGGAGCAGTGCCGTTGCCCGACTAGGCTGGGCGCGGCCGATCAGACGAGTGCGAGAAGGAGCCATCCGTGCGCCCAGGTGGACAGCCGAACATGCAGCAGATGCTGAAGCAGGCGCAGAAGATGCAGCAGCAGATCGCCAAGGCCCAGGCCGAGCTGGCCGAGACCGAGCTGACCGGCACCGCCGGTGGGGGCCTGGTCACCGCCACCGTCGTCGGCACCGGTGAGCTGAAGGCGATCAAGATCGACCCGAAGGCGGTCGACCCGGAGGATGTGGAGACGCTGGAGGACCTGGTGGTCGCCGCCGTGCACAACGCCGCCGAGGCCGCCCGGGAGCTGACCGAGAAGAAGATGGGCCCGGTCGCGGGCGGGATGGGCGGCCTCGGCCTGCCCGGTTTCTGAGCCGGCAGATGTACGAGGGTGCCATCCAGGACCTGATCGACGAGCTGGGCCGGCTGCCGGGCGTGGGCCCGAAGAGCGCCCAGCGGATCGCGTTCCACGTCCTCTCGGCGGATCCCGCCGACGTGAACCGGCTGGCCGGTGCGCTGCGCAAGGTCAAGGAGCTGGTGCGCTTCTGCACCACCTGCTACAACGTGGCCGAGTCGGAGCAGTGCCGGATCTGCCGCGACCCGCGGCGTACGGACGAGGTGCTCTGCGTGGTCGAGGAGCCCAAGGACGTCGTGGCGATCGAGCGGACCGGTGAGTTCCGCGGTCGCTACCACGTTCTCGGCGGCGCGATCAACCCGCTGGAGGGCATCGGACCGGACAACCTGCGGATCCGGGAGCTGATGACCCGGCTGGGCGGCGGCGCGGTGCGCGAGCTGATCCTGGCCACCGACCCGAACACCGAGGGTGAGGCGACCGCGACCTATCTGGCGCTGATGGTGAAGCCGATGGGCATCGCGGTGACCCGGCTGGCCAGCGGCCTGCCGGTCGGCGGCGACCTGGAGTACGCCGACGAGATCACCCTGGGTCGCGCGTTCGAGGGGCGCCGGGCGGTCTGAGCCACGACCATGCCGGCCGGTCCCGTTCCTGGGGCCGGCCGGCGTCGTTCGGCCATCCGGAATGTGGGACGAGTGTGATTCGCCACCGGCTGGCCGCCCGACCGGGCCATGACCTGTTTCGCCCCGATTCGTCGGATCCCACTATCTGCTCCTGGCTGTGACAGTCCCGTTTGTCGGGTGATCCGCCGCTGTCAGACCCGGCCACTTGGTGTCGGCTTGGTAGCGATTGCCTAACGGGCGTTCCGCATTCTGTGTGTCGTGTCATAGCCTCCCGCACACGGACTGAGTCACAGCTCGGCGTGGACACACATGCGCATGACAGAGGTGAGAGATGCAGGCGAGCAGGCTTAAAGCGGCCGTGGCCCTCGCGGCCGCTGCCGCTCTGGCGGTCGGAGCGTCCGGCTGCGCGAAGAGCGAGCGCGACGAGGACAGCGGTGGGGCGAAGACCGGCGGCACCTTCGTCTTCGCGGGCGCCGGTGACCCGAAGAACTTCGACCCGATCTTCAACGACGACGGTGAGTCCTTCCGGCCGATCCGGCAGATGTACGACACCCTCGTGCAGAACAAGCCCGGCACGGCCGACCTGCAGGGTGCCCTGGCCGAGAGCTGGGAGCACGACCCGGACGGCAAGGTCTGGACCTTCAAGCTGCGCAAGAACGTGAAGTTCCACGACGGCACCCCCTTCAACGCCGCCGCGGTCTGCTTCAACTTCGACCGCTGGTTCAACATGAAGGGCGCTGCCGCCCAGTCGCAGATGATCTACTACTCGGACGTCTTCGGCGGCTTCGCCAAGAACGAGGCCGAGGGCGTGGGCAACCCGGTCTACAACAAGTGCGAGGCGAAGGACGACGCCACCGCCGTCGTCACGATGAACCAGTACAAGGGCGCCTTCCCGGGTGCCTTCGCGCTGACCGCGCTGTCGATCGCCAGCCCCGAGGCGCTGAAGAAGTACGACGCCGACAGCGTGAAGCAGAACGGCGACTCCTTCGAGTACAGCGCGTTCGCCAACGAGCACCCGGTCGGCACCGGCCCGTTCACCTTCGGTGGCTGGGACAAGGCCAAGGGTGAGATCACCCTGAACCGGAACCCCGACTACTGGGGCGAGAAGGCCAAGGTCGACAAGCTCGTCATCAAGGTCATCAAGGACGAGAACACCCGGAAGCAGGAGCTGCGGGCGGGCACCGTCCAGGGCATCGACTTCCCGGCCCCGGCCGACCGCAAGGCGCTCTCCGGTGAGGGCTTCCAGGTCCTCGACCGCCCGGCGTTCAACATCCTCTACCTCGGCTTCAACCAGAAGAACCCGAAGCTGAAGGACCTGCGGGTGCGCCAGGCGATCGCCTACGCCCTGAACCGCCAGCAGCTCGTCCAGACCAAGGGCCCGGGTGGCACCAAGGTCGCCGACGAGTTCATGCCGGACACCGTGCTCGGCTACGCGCAGGACGTGCAGAAGTACGACTACAACGTCGACAAGGCCAAGCAGCTGCTCAAGGAGGCGGGCGCCGAGAACCTGACGCTCAACTTCTACTACCCGACCGACGTCTCCCGGCCGTACATGCCGAACCCGCAGGAGATCTTCACCGTCCTGGCCAACGACCTGCAGGCCGTCGGCATCAAGGTCAACGGTGTGGCCCGCCCGTGGAACGGTGGCTACAAGGACGACGTGCAGCAGTTCGGCAAGCACGACCTGCACCTGCTCGGCTGGACCGGTGACTACAACGACCCGGGTAACTTCGTCGGCACCTTCTTCGGCCGCGCCAAGGTCGAGTTCGGCGACCAGGCGATGACCGAGATGTTCGCCGCCATCACCAAGGCCGACGGCACGGTCGACGAGGCCGGCAAGAAGGCCGCCTGGGAGCAGGTCAACCGCGACATCGCCGCCAAGTGGCTGCCGGCCGTGCCGGTCTGGCACGCCCCGCCGGCCATCGTGGTCACCAAGGACGTCAAGGGTCTGGTCGCCAGCCCCCTGACCGACGAGCGGTTCAACACCGTCAGCGTTGGCTGAAGGCGCTACTGACCGCTGACGCCGTACGCGGAATCGGCCCGGGCCGGGCTCTCTCTCCCGGCCCGGGCCGACCCGCTGTTACCGAGAATCTGGTGTGTGAGAGATGTTGCGAGTCATAGTCCGCCGCCTGCTGCAGCTGGTGGTGACCCTGATAGGGCTGTCCGCGCTGGTCTTCATCTGGCTGCGGAACCTCCCCGGCGGCCCGATCGAGGCGCTGCTCGGTGAGCGGGCCACGCCGGAGCGGCGCGCCCTGCTGGTCAAGGCCCTCGGCTACGACCAGCCGATCCTGGTGCAGTACGCCAAGTTCATGCAGCGGCTGCTGACCGGCGACTTCGGCAACTCGATCCGGAGCGGCGACCCGGTCACCGAGGTGATCGGCCGCGCCTTCCCGGCCACCATCGAACTGGCCGCGGCCGCCATGATCATCGCCATCGGGCTCGGCGTGCCGCTCGGCTACATCGCCGCCCGGCACCGCGGCCGGCTGCTCGACAACCTGAGCATCGCCGGCACCCTGCTCGGCATCTCGATCCCGATCTTCTTCCTGGGCTACCTGCTCAAGGACGTCTTCACCCAGAACATGCACTGGTTCCCGCCCTCGGGCCGGATCAGCACCGGGGTGGACAACACCGACATCACCGGGTTCTTCGTCCTCGACGGACTGCTGACGCGGGAGTTCGACGCCACCGGGGACGCGCTGTGGCACCTGATCCTGCCGGCGTTCACCCTGGCCACCATCCCGCTCGCGGTGATCGTCCGGATCACCCGGGCCAGCGTGCTCGACGTGCTCAACGAGGACTACGTCCGCACCGCCGAGGCGAAGGGCCTGCGACACAAGACCATCCGGGGCCGGCACATCCTGCGCAACGCACTGCTGCCGGTGGTCACCACCATCGGCCTGCAGACCGGCGCGCTGCTCTCCGGCGCGGTGCTCACCGAGCGGGTGTACAACTGGGGCGGCCTCGGCACGCTGATCTACGACTCGATCAGCGGCGGCCGCGACTACCCGGTGCTCCAGGCGCTGATCCTGCTGGCCGCGCTGGTCTTCGTGCTGGTCAACCTCCTGGTCGACCTCTCCTACGCCTTCATCGACCCGAGGGTGCGTGTGCGATGAGTGACCCGATCACCCGGCCCGTCGTGGGCACCCCGCGCGAGAGCGTGGACCCCGCCGCCGTCGAGGAGAAGCCCGAGGGCACCCTGCCGCGCGGCATCGACCGGCTCGGCGAGCGCAAGCGCGCCCGGCTGGAGCAGCTCGCCCAGGCCACCGCCGACAAGGGCGGCGTGAGCCTGGTCCGGGACGCGTTCCGCCGGCTGCGGCGCAACCCGACGGCGATCGTCGGCGCGTCCATCGTGGCGCTCTTCGTCCTGGTCGCGATCTTCGCGCCGCTGCTCGCGCCGCACGACCCCGCGCAGCGCTTCGACGAGCTGACGAAGAACCTCACCGTCGACAACATCCCCGGCGCCAGCAGCGGGTTCCCGCTCGGTTCCGACCCGCTGGGCCGGGACTTCCTGTCCCGCATGATCCACGGCAGCCGGCAGACCCTCTTCGTCGGCGTGCTCGCCACGATGATCGGGCTGGCCCTGGGCGTGCTGATCGGCGCGATCGCCGGTGCCTTCGGCGGCTGGGTCGACAACATCCTCATGCGCTTCACCGACGTGATGCTGGCCCTGCCGGCCCTGCTGCTGGCGATCAGCCTGGTGGCCATGGCCAGCCGGTCCAGCCAGTGGACGGTGATCCTGGCGGTGGCCATCGTCAACGTACCGATCTTCGCCCGGCTGCTGCGCGGTTCGATGCTCGCCCAACGGGAGAGCGACCACGTGCTGGCCGCCCGGGCACTCGGCGTCAAGCAGGGGTCGATCGTGCTCCGGCACATGCTGCCCAACGCGATGACCGCCGTGATCGTGCAGGCCACGCTGACCCTCTCCACCGCGATCCTGGAGGCGGCGTCGCTGTCCTTCCTCGGTCTCGGTGACCCCGACATCAACCGCGCCGAGTGGGGCCTGATGCTCGGTGTGGACGGGCAGCGCTACTTCGAGGTCCGGCCGGAGCTGGCCTACTACCCGGCCGTCGCGATCATCGTGGTCGCGCTGGGCTTCACCCTGCTGGGTGAGGGCATGCGCGAGGCGATCGACCCGAAGAGCCGGCGGTGACGGCGATGCGGACCAAGAACCTGCACGGTGAGGAAGTGACCCGATGAGCCTGCTCGACGTACGCGATCTGAGCGTGGTGTTCCAGCGTCGCGGTGAGCGGCCGTTCACCGCGGTCGACAACGTCAGCTTCAGCGTGGAGCCGGGGCAGACCGTGGGCCTGGTCGGCGAGTCCGGCTGCGGCAAGAGCGTGACCAGCCTGGCGATCATGGGCCTGCTGCCCCGGCGGGGCAACAAGGTCACCGGCGAGGTCAACTTCGACGGCGCCGACCTGCTGAAGCTGCGCCCGGACGACATGCGGGACCGGCGCGGCCGGGACATCGGCATGATCTTCCAGGACCCGCTGTCCTCGCTGAACCCGGTCGTGCCGATCGGCACGCAGGTGGCCGAGGTGCTGGAGCGGCACCGCGGGATGGACCGCAAGGCGGCCATGAAGGAGGCCCGGGAGCTGCTCGACGCGGTCGGCATCCCCGACCCGATGCGGCGGCTCAAGGAGTACCCGCACCAGATCTCCGGCGGCATGCGGCAGCGCGCGCTGATCGCCATCGCGCTGGCCTGCAAGCCGCGGCTGCTGATCGCGGACGAGCCGACCACCGCGCTGGACGTGACCATCCAGGCGCAGATCCTCACCCTGCTCAAGCAGCTCGTCGACGAGACCGGCACCGCGCTCATCATGATCACGCACGACCTGGGTGTGGTGGCCGGCCTCTGCGACACGGTCAACGTGCTCTACGGCGGCAAGGTCGTCGAGCGGGCCGCCCGGCACGAGCTGTTCGCCCGGCCGCGGCACCCGTACACGCACGGGCTGCTCAGCTCGGTGCCGCGGCTGGACTCGCCCCGGGGCGAGCGGCTGCACGCCATCCGTGGCTCGGTGGCCGACAACATCCCGTGGGTCGAGGGGTGCGCGTTCGCCCCCCGCTGCGACAACGTGGTGGACGCCTGCCTGGAGGGCACGCCCCCGCTCGATCCCACCGCGACCGGCGGCGACCTGCGCTGCAACAACCCTGTCTCCGAGGAGGTGGCGGTGCCGTGACCGAGTCGACCGAGCGGACCGGACCACTTGTCGAACTGCGCGACGTCAAGGTCCACTTCCCGATCAAGAGCGGTGTGCTCTTCGACCGCACCGTCGGCCACGTCTACGCCGTCGACGGCGTCTCGCTCTCCATCAACAAGGGCGAGACGTACGGGCTGGTGGGCGAGTCGGGGTGTGGCAAGTCCACCCTCGGCCGGGGCCTGCTGCGGCTGGTCGAGCCGACCGAAGGCGAGATCGTCTTCGACGGCACCGACATCCGCGCGCTCAAGGGCGAGTCGATGCGCCGGATGCGCCGCCGCATCCAGATGATCTTCCAGGACCCGCTGTCCAGCCTCGACCCCCGCCAGTCGGTGGAGTCGCTGCTGGTCGAGGGGCTCAAGGCGCACGGCCTGGCCAAGGACAAGGCGGCCACCGCCAAGCGGCTCCGGGAGGCGCTCGCCGCGGTCGGCCTGCCCGCCTCGGCGCTGAGCAAGTACCCGCACGAGTTCTCCGGCGGGCAGCGGCAGCGCATCGGCATCGCCCGGGCGCTGGTGCTCGACCCGGACCTGATCGTCGCCGACGAGCCGGTCTCCGCGCTGGACGTGTCGATCCAGGCGCAGGTGATCAACCTGCTGGAGGAACTGCAGAACGAGCACGGCCTGACGTACCTGATCATCGCCCACGACCTGGCGGTGGTCCGGCACATCGCCGACACGGTCGGGGTGATGTACCTGGGCGGACTGGTCGAGGAGGCGTCCAGCGACGACCTCTACCGGGAGCCGATGCACCCGTACACCAGGGCGCTCATGTCGGCGGTGCCGGTGCCGGACCCGCAGGTGGAGGACCGCCGGGAGCGGATCCTGCTCGCCGGCGACCTGCCCTCGCCGACGAACCCGCCGGCCGGCTGCCGGTTCCACACCCGCTGCCCGTGGGCCCAGCCGACCCGCTGCGCCGAGGAGCGGCCGGCGCTGCGCGAGGTGCTCGGCGGGCACCGGGTGGCCTGCCACTACGCGGAGGACATCGCGGCCGGCCGGATCCGGCCGCACGAGGTGGAGCCGGAGCTGGTCCGGCCGGACGACGGCGCGGCGCCGGGCGACACCGGGGAGCTGATCCCGACCCCGTGACGCACGACGCGAGGCCCCTTCCCCGCCGCGGGGAAGGGGCCTCGTCGTGTGCGGAGCGGGTCAGCCCTCGGGGCGGTTGAGCAGGGCCACCGCGACGGTGTGGACGGCGTCCAGCGCCGCCGCGTCGGCCAGCGGCACCCGGCCGCCGGTCACCGCGTACCACTCGTCGGCGTCCTTGTACTGCACCCGCAGGGTGACCTGGCCGTCGGCGTACTCGGTGCGCAGCGTCAGGTCGCCGGTCACCACGCCGGCCTCGTCCGTCATCACCCCGCCCGGGCCGGCGGTGATGTCGCTGGTCCGCTCCTGCGGCCCGGGCGCCGCCGGGGCACCGGCGGGCGCGGGCGGGGTGGCGTCGGCGGACATCCCGGCCCCGGAGACGTCGGTGGGTGCGGCCGGCGTGCCGTCGGCCGTCATCCCGGCCGAGGTCGGGCCGGGCGCCGCCGCACCGCCGGGCGCGGTCGCGCCGCCGGCTGCCGCGGCACCGCCGGCCGCCGCCGCCGCGTCCTCGCCGGTGGCGTCCGGCGTCCTCTCCGGCGCCGGTGTGCCACCGGCGCCGGTCACGGCTTGTTCGCCCATGTGCAGCCCTCCAACATGTCGGTGAGAGCGGCCTTCTCGGCACTGGTCACCGTCAGCCGCCAGTAGTGCTTGACCGTGACCCAGTCCGCGGCGTACTGGCACCAGAACGAGCGGTTCGCCGGCTTCCACTGGGACGGGTCCTGGTCACCCTTTGCCCGGTTGGAGCGGAGGGAAACCGCGATCAGCTGCGGCCGGGTCAGGTCGTTGGCGAAGTCGCCGCGTTTCGCGTCGTCCCACTCGTCGGCGCCGGAGCGCCAGGCGTTGGCCAGCGGCACCATGTGGTCGATGTCCACGTCGGCCGGATCGGTCAGCGACAGTCCGTCGTACGGGCTCTCCCAGCGGCCGTCGACCACGTTGCAGCCGGAGAGCTTGATGCTCTCGCCGTCCCGTTGCAGCACGCTGTCCCGCACGTCGCAGTTCTTGCCGGTGTCCCGCCAGTGCGGGAAGCGGGTCCGGCTGTAGCCCTTCATCGACCCGGCGGCGGCGACCGTCAGCTCACCGAGCTGCTGGTCGACGTTGCCGGCGCTGCTGGGCGGCGTGTCCGGCTCGTCGACCGGCACGCAACCGGCCACGCCGAGGGCGAGCACCGCGGTGAGCGCGGCGGCCATCCCGGCACGGGCTCCTGATCTGGTACGCACAGACGACACCTCTCCAGCTTGCGTGCTCCGGGCGATCCCGCACAGTACCGGGGCGACGGTTTCTGTGATTCGTGGCGTCGGCAGTGGAGCGCCCGGCAGAGTGGTTACCCATGACCGCACCCGCCCCCGCGCTGCGCATCGGCTCCGCCGCCGGCCGCGGCACGCTGCTCGCCGCGATCCTCGCCTCCGGCATGGTCTTCCTGGACAGCACCGTGGTCAACGTGGCGCTGCCCCGGCTCGGCGCCGAGCTGGGGGCCACCGTCGCGGGTCTCCAGTGGACCGTCAACGGCTACCTGCTGATGCTGGCCGCCTTCGTGCTGCTGGGCGGCGCGCTCGGCGACCGGTTCGGGCGGCGGCGGGTCTTCCTCGTCGGGGTCGTGTGGTTCGCCGTGGCGTCGGTGCTCTGCGGGCTGGCCCAGGGGACCGGCTGGCTGATCGCGGCCCGGTTCCTCCAGGGCGCCGGCGGGGCGCTGCTCACCCCCGGCTCGCTCTCCGTGCTCCAGGCCAGCTTCGACCCCGACGACCGGGCCAGGGCGATCGGCACCTGGTCCGGGCTCTCCGGGGTGTCCACGGCGCTCGGCCCGCTTCTCGGCGGCTGGCTGATCGACACGCTCTCCTGGCGGTGGATCTTCTTCGTGAACCTGCCGCTGGCCGTCGGGGTGCTGCTCGCCGCGCTGCGCTGGGTGCCGGAGAGCCGGGACGAGGCCGCCTCGCGTACCGGGGCCGGCCGGCGGTTCGACGTGGCCGGGGCGCTGCTCGGCGCGCTGGGGCTCGGCGGCGTCACGTACGCCCTCATCGACGCCCCGGCGCGCGGTGCCGGCTCCCCGACGGTGCTGGCGGCGGCGGTGCTCGGTGTGCTCGGCGCGGTGGTCTTCGTGCTGGTCGAGCGGCGCCGCGGCGACGCCGCCATGCTGCCCACCGGGCTGTTCGGCAGCCGCCTCTTCTCGGTGCTGAACGTCTTCACCGTGGTGGTGTACGCGGCCCTCGGCGGGTTCACCTTCTTCCTCGCCGTCTACCTGCAGAACGTGGTCGGCTGGTCGGCGCTGCTCACCGGCCTGGCCACCGTGCCCATGACGCTGCTGCTGCTGGTCGGCTCGGCCCGCGCCGGGGCGCTCGCCGCCCGGATCGGCCCCCGGCTGCCGCTCACCGTCGGCCCGGTGGTCGCCGCGGCCGGCCTGCTGCTGCTGCGCCGGGTCGGCCCCGGTGCGTCCTACTGGACGGACGTGCTGCCCGGGGTGGTCCTGTTCGGCGCGGGGCTCACCCTGGTGGTCGCCCCGCTGACGGCGTCCGTGCTGGCCGCCGTGGCGGACCGGTTCGCCGGGGTGGCGAGCGGCTTCAACAACGCCGCCTCCCGGGCCGGCGGCCTGCTCGCGGTGGCGGCGCTGCCGCTGCTCGTCGGCCTCTCCGGCACCGGGTACGAGCAGAAGACCGCACTGGCGGACGCGTTCCGCGGGGCGATGCTCTGGTGCGCCGGCCTGCTGCTGGCCGGGGCGGTGCTGGCCGGGCTGCTGATCCACCGGCCGGCGCGGACCGCACCCGGCGGCCAGCCCTGCCCCTCCCTGCCCGCCTCGACGCCACCGGACCGGCGGTGACCGGTGGCGCTGTTAGCGTCGGACCATGGGTGATCAGGAGAGTGGGACGCCGGCCCGGCTGCGGTACCGGCTGCTGACCGGGCCGGACGACGCCGACTTCTGCCGGCGGGTCAGCGACCTGCTGGCCGACGGCTACCGGCTGCACGGCTCACCGGCGGCGACCTTCGACGGGCAGCGGGTGATCGTGGCGCAGGCGGTCGTGCTCGACGACGGCAACCCCGTCATCGTGCCGGTCTGAGCGGGTGGTCGGGCCCCGCGGGGCCCGACCACCCGTCGCTCAGCTCCGGGCGCGGTTGACCGCGCTGGTGACCGCCTTGATCGAGGCGGTCACGATGTTGGCGTCGACCCCCACGCCCCAGACGGTCCGGCCGTCCACCTCGCACTCCACGTACGCGGCGGCCTGCGCGTCCCCGCCGGAGGACAGCGCGTGCTCGTGGTAGTCGAGCACCCGTACGGCCACGCCCACCGACTGGAGCGCGTTGACGTACGCGTCGATCGGGCCGTTGCCGACCGCGGTGAGCGGGCGGACCTCGCCGTCGTAGCCGACCCGGGCCTCGATCTCGACCTTGCCCTCGGCGGTGCCGATGGCGTAGCCGGCCAGCGTGACCGCCGGGTCGACCTGGTGGTCGGCCAGATAGTTGCGGGCGAAGATCTCCCACATGGTGCCCGGCTCGACCTCGCCGCCGTCGTGGTCGGTGACCTGCTGCACCACGCCGGAGAACTCGATCTGGAGGCGGCGCGGCAGGTCGAGCTGGTGCTCGGACTTCATGATGTACGCGACGCCGCCCTTGCCGGACTGCGAGTTGACCCGGATGACCGCCTCGTAGGTGCGGCCCAGGTCCTTCGGGTCGATCGGCAGGTAGGGCACCGCCCAGGTGAACCCGTCGACGGGCACCCCGGCCGCCGCCGCGTCGGCGTGCAGCGCGTCGAAGCCCTTCTTGATCGCGTCCTGGTGCGAGCCGGAGAAGGCCGTGTAGACCAGGTCGCCCGCGTACGGGTGGCGCTCGTGCACCGGCAGCTGGTTGCAGTATTCGACGGCGCGCTTGATCTCGTCGATGTTCGAGAAGTCGATCATCGGGTCGATGCCCTGGGAGAACAGGTTCAGCCCCAGGGTCACCAGGTCGACGTTGCCGGTGCGCTCGCCGTTGCCGAACAGGCAGCCCTCGATGCGGTCGGCGCCGGCCAGCAGGCCCAGCTCGGCGGCGGCCACCCCGGTGCCCCGGTCGTTGTGCGGGTGCAGGCTCAGCACCAGGCTGTCCCGGCGGGGCAGGTGCCGGTGCATCCACTCGATCGAGTCGGCGTAGACGTTCGGCATGGCCATCTCGACGGTCGCCGGCAGGTTGACGATCAGCTTCCGGTCCGGGGTCGGGTCGACCACCTCGATGACCTTGGCGCAGACCTCCAGCGCGTACTCCAGCTCGGTGCCCGTGTACGACTCCGGCGAGTACTCGTAGTGGATGTCGGTGTCCGGGGTGTGGATCTCCGCGTACTTCTGGCAGAGCCGTGCGCCGGTGGTGGCGATGTCGGTGATGCCGTCGCGGTCCAGGCCGAAGACCACCCGGCGCTGGAGCGTCGAGGTGGAGTTGTAGAAGTGCACGATGGCCCGGTGGGCGCCGCGCAGCGACTCGAAGGTCCGGTCGATCAGGTGCTCCCGGCACTGGGTCAGCACCTGGATGGTGACGTCCTCCGGGATGAGGTCCTGCTCGATCAGCTGGCGGACGAAGTCGTAGTCGGTCTGGCTGGCCGAGGGGAAGCCGACCTCGATCTCCTTGTAGCCCATCTGCACCAGCAGCTGGAACATCCGGCGCTTGCGCTCCGGGGACATCGGGTCGATCAGGGCCTGGTTGCCGTCGCGGAGGTCCACGGCGCACCACCGGGGCGCGGTCTCGACGCGGCGGGTGGGCCAGGCGCGGTCCGGCAGGTCGAACCGGAACTGCTGGTGGTAGGGCAGGTAACGCTGGAACGGCATCCGGCTGGGGCGCTGCCGGGCGATCGGATCGGTCTCAGCGTCGGTGACAGGTTGAGCCATCTCGGAGTGCTCCCTGGGAACATGTGGCGTCAGCAGATCGGAAGGTGTCGGCGAGATGCCGGGCGACGGTGCGCGGCGGTGCCGAGAGGAAGTTCGGATGTGCTGGACGGCGCGGTTCAACTCCGCGACGAGGTGCCGGCCGGTCAGGCCTCGTCGCGGCAGCCAAGGAGAAGGTACGCACGCCACATGACTAGGTCACCCTACGTGGTGAGATGGGTGGTGGGAAGCCAGGTCCGGACTATGGGACCGGTGTCACCGTCTTCTCGACGGCCGCGGCACCCAGCCGCGGCGTCCGCTCGGCCCAGGCCACCGCGGGCACGATCGCCGCTGCGACCAGCACGAAGATCGCTGCCATCGGGAACCAGCCCCAGCCGCCGGTGGTCACGCCGAGGGCGGTCAGGCCCGCCGGGGCGATCAGATACTGCACCTGCTCGCCGAGCCGCAGCGCCCCCACGTACGCGCCGCGCTGGTCGTCCGGCGGAAGGGTGGCGGTGAGCCCCCATTTGCCCGCCGACTCGATCAGCTCGGCCAGGATCAGCACCGTCGCGGCGGCCACCAGCACCACGACGGTGAGCGGACCCCGGGTGACCGCGGAGAGCGGCAGGACCAGACAGGAAAGGGCGATCAGCAGACCCCCACGACGGGAGGCCCGCGCCGCGCCCGCGGCGGTGTCGGCACCCCGGCTGACGCGTACCTGGAGCAGCACGATCAGGACCGTGTTGAGCAGCACCAGCGCGGCGATCACCGTCTTCGGAGCGTCGGTGTGCGTGAGGATCCACAGCGGCATGACCGTCAGGTAGAGCACCCCGTGCGCGGTGAGCAGCCCGGACAGCAGGGACACCGCCATGAACGGGCGGTCCCGCAGCACGGCGAGCCGACTCATCGGCTCCACCGGCCGGGTCACCTGCGGCAGTCGGGGCAGCCGTCGCACGAACAGCGCCGTGACCAGGAAGACCGCCGAGATGAACCAGACCATTCCCCGGTACGCCTCGATCGTGTCCACCGCCAGCACCAGGCCGCTGACCACCGCGCCCAGCCCGAAGCCGACGTTCAACGACGAGCGCTGGTACGCCATCGCCGTGACCCGTTCGGCCGGGGGGACCGCGTTGATCGAGTAGACCTGCCGGGCCACGCCTGTCGACGCGTCCACGGCTGCCAGCGCCACCACCACGGCGAGGAAGCTCGCGAAGCCGCCCACGAACGGGTACGTCGCGAAGAGCGCGGCGTTGAGCACCAGCCCGGCCAACCAGACCCGCTGCGGCCCGTACCGGTCGGTGAGCCCGCCCAGCGGCACCGTACCCAGCAGCGACACCCCGGCCGCGATGGACAGGCCCAACCCGACCTGGGCGGCGCTGAGGCCGAGCGCCCGGGTGAAGAAGACGGCGCTGCCGGCGTGGAACAGGCCGCTGCCGACGGCTCCGACCATGGCCTGGACTGCCAGGGCGCGGGTCAGCCCGGCGGGCGGTACGACGTGGCGGACGGCGGTGCGGATGACTTCTCTGGCCCCCATGGGCGGTGAGTGAATCCGGTCCCCACGGTTCCCGTCGAACCTTTTAGGCTGGGCCGAATCCTGGGTTCGGGGGTCGTGTGTCCGAGTTGCGGTTCAGCCTGGCCGACGTGGCGGGAGTGCGGGTCGCCGTGTCGCCGGCCAACGAGACGGTCATGAGCATGTGGGCGCTGGCCAGCCCGCTCCGCTACGCGGTGCACCTGCCCTGGATCGACCGGGCCCGGGTGACGTTGCGCCGCCCCGAGGTGGCTGCCCGGGTCCGACCGCTTGTGGACCTGACCTGGCGGGGTTGCCCGTTGCCCGATTTCCTCACCCCGGCGGCCCGCCCGAACGTGGAGATGGCCGAGCAACTCGATCAGATCGCGGCGACGCCACCCGACGTGGTGGTTCGGGACCTGCTGGCGACCACCCCGCGCCGGCCGCTGAGTCCGTTCGGGCGGGCGCTGCTCGCCGAGCCCCGCGAGCTGCTGCCGCAGCTCGTCGACGCGGTACGGGTCTGGTACGACGAGGCGATCTCCCCGGACTGGCCGCGGATGCGCGCGCTGCTCGACGCCGACGTGGCGTACCGCGCCGCCCAGCTCGCCGAGGGCGGGGCCGGTCATTTCTTCGAACAGTTGCACCCGAGCCTGCGCTGGCTCGGTGACCGGGTGGTCGGCGACGACCCGTTCGAGCGGGACTTCGACCTGCGCGGTCGTGGGTTGGCGCTGAACCCGACGGTGTTCACCGAGCGGCGAGTGCTGTGGAATCTGCTGGAGGCATCGCTGCCCGCCGCGGCCTATCCGGTCCGTGCGGTCGGGACGCTCTGGGAGGCGACCGCGACGCCGTCCGGCGACGCGCTGGCACGGGTGGTCGGCGGAGGCCGGGCGGCGCTGCTGCACCTGCTCGACACGGCGGCCACCACCACCGATCTGGCCCGGCGCACCGGGCTGTCGGGCGGAAGCGTCTCGCAGCACCTGGCCGCGCTGCACGCCGCCGGCCTGGTCTCCCGGTCCCGGCAGGGCCGGCACGTCCTCTACCGCAACACCGAGGCGGCGACGGTCCTGGTCCGGGCCAGCGGCGGCGGGTGACGTCGGCCGGAGCGGTCAGGCCAGGAGCAGGTCGCTGAGCGGGAGGCGGCGGCGCAGCGCGGTCTCCCGGTCCCGCAGGTCCTCGGGGAGCGCGAACGGGTCGCCGAGCCGGCCGATCGCGACCACCACGGCGGGCCGGACGCCGGCCGGCAGGTCCAGTTCGGTGGCGAGGCCGGCCCGGTCGAAGTGGGTGAGCTGGTGCGCGTGCAGGCCGAGCGCGGTGGCCTGCACGGTCAGGTGGGCGACGGCCTGACCGAGGTCGTACGCGGCCCGCTCGGGGTCGCCGCCGGTGTGCGCGCCGAGCAGCAGCGCCGCGGCGTGCCGGGCCCACCGCTGGTCGCCGTCGGGGAGGCTGATCAGCAGCCGCTTCCAGGTGTCGTCATCCCGGTGCCCGAGCGCGAACCGCCACGGCTGGGTGTTGCCGGCCGAGGGCGCCCAGCGGGCGGCCTCCAGCAGCGAGGTGGCCTCGTCGCCGGTGAGCCCGGCGGTCGGGTCGAAGGCGCGCGGGCTCCAGCGGAAGGCGAGCAGCGGGGTGAGGTCGAGCATGCGGAGAAGCATCCCTCATGGGTGTTTTGCACCCTCGACCGCCCCCGGTCAGATGTGGTTAAGAGCACCCGTAACGGACATCAGGGTCACGGCGTTCCCGCGCTCGGGCTGTCGGTCGGCGACGGCGCCTCCCGGCTCACCGGCTCGCCCTCGGTGACCGGCCCGGCCAGCTGCACCGTGGCCGGTGCCGCGCCCGGCTCGCCGGCCAGCTTCAGGGTGCCGAAGGCGGCCCGGACCGCCGCCGGGGTGCCGTCCGGCCGGTAGCAGTAGATGCCGACGTCCAGCGGGGCGTTCAGGGAGGCCGAGGTCGACTCGACCGAGTAGCACTCGCCGCTCACCCCGGGCAGCGGGGCGGCCGGCGAGACCGCGAGCGGGGCCCGCCGGTCGGTGAGCACCTCCAGCCAGTCGGTGAACGGGTGCTGCACCCGCGGGTCCAGCTTCCGGGGCACCGCGTCGTCGGCGTCGCCGAGGCGTACGCAGCCCGCCTGCTGGGCCCAGCCGGCCGAGGGCAGGGCGCACTGGAAGAGCCCGTCCGCGTTCGCGGCGAGCGAGACGTCGACGGCGCCGCCCTGCCCCCAACCGGGCACGTCCACCCGCCAGGTGCCGTCGTTCGCGCTGGTCACCGCCACCGTCCGGGCCGCGCCGTCGGCCGGCTCGAAGGTGTACGTGGCGGTGAGGTGCCGGTCCTGCGCGGCGGCGGCCAGCGCGGCCAGCTCGTCGCGGGCCGCGTCCACCTCGGCCGGGACCGGATCGGCGGTGCTGGTCGGGGCCGGGCTCGGCGGGTCGGCGGTGCAGGCGGCCAGGAGCGCCGGCAGGGTGAGCGCCAGGGCGCCGGTCAGCCGCCGGGCCGCGCGTCGGTGTGCGTGCACCGGCTCATTCTGCGGTGCCGGCCCGGGTGCGGGGAGCCCACCGTACGGGTGTGCCCGTCGGCGTGTCGCGCGGCCGGGCCGGCCCCGGTGAGCCGCCCCACGCCGGGCCGGATGGTGGGATCACCCGACCCGGCGTCGTGCGCCGCCCGATACCCTGGGGAGGTCTGACACGCGCCGCCGGACCGAAGAAACCGGCGGCGCCGGCACGCTCAGGGTCGTCGCTGGGAGGGAGTGCACCGTCGTGGCACTCGTGGTGCAGAAGTACGGCGGGTCCTCCGTCGCCAACGCCGAGCGGATCAAGCGGGTGGCCGAGCGCATCGTGGCGGCCCGCAAGGCCGGCGACGACGTGGTCGTGGTGGTCTCCGCCATGGGGGACACCACCGACGAGCTGCTCGACCTGGCCAACCAGGTCAGCCCGCTGCCGCCCGGCCGCGAGCTGGACATGCTGCTCACCGCCGGGGAGCGGATCTCCATGGCGCTGCTCGCCATGGCGATCCACAACCTGGGGTACGAGGCCCGCTCGTTCACCGGCTCGCAGGCCGGCGTGCTCACCACCTCGGTGCACGGCCGGGCCCGGATCATCGACGTCACCCCGGGTCGCCTCAAGGGCGCGCTCGACGAGGGCGCGGTGGTCATCGTGGCCGGCTTCCAGGGCGTCTCCCAGGACACCAAGGACGTCACCACGCTGGGCCGGGGCGGGTCGGACACCACGGCGGTGGCCCTCGCGGCCGCGCTGGACGCGGACGTCTGCGAGATCTACACCGACGTGGACGGGGTCTTCACGGCCGACCCGCGGATCGTGCCGAACGCCCGGCACATCAAGCACATCACCTACGAGGAGATGCTGGAACTGGCCGCCTGCGGCGCCAAGGTGCTGCACCTGCGCAGCGTCGAGTACGCCCGGCGCGCGGGGTTGCCGATCCACGTCCGTTCGTCATACTCGACCAACACCGGCACGATGGTCACCGGATCGATGGAGGACCTTCCTGTGGAACAGGCACTGATCACCGGGGTCGCCCACGACCGCAGCGAGGCGAAGATCACCATCGTCGGGGTGCCCGACGAGCCGGGCGCCGCCGCGCGGATCTTCGACACGGTGGCCGGCGCCGAGATCAACATCGACATGATCGTGCAGAACGTGTCCACCGAGGGCACCGGCCGCACCGACATCTCGTTCACGCTGCCCAAGACCGACGGCCCGACCGCCATGGCCGCGCTCAGCAAGATCCAGGAGCCGGTCAAGTTCAAGGGCCTGCTCTACGACGACCACGTCGGCAAGATCTCCCTCATCGGCGCCGGCATGCGCTCGCACCCGGGCGTCGCGGCCGGCTTCTTCGCCGCCCTCGGCGCGGCCGGCGTGAACATCGAGATGATCTCCACCTCGGAGATCCGGGTCTCCGTGGTCTGCCGGGACACCGACCTCGACAAGGCGGTCCGGGCCATCCACGACGCCTTCGAGCTGGGCGGTGACACCGAAGCCGTCGTCTACGCCGGCACCGGGCGGTAGTGGGGATGTCGTCGCTGCCCACCCTCGCCGTGGTCGGAGCGACCGGCGCCGTCGGCACGGTGATGTGCCAGATCCTCTCCTCCCGCCGCAACGTGTGGGGCGAGATCCGGCTGCTCGCCTCCGAGCGCTCGGCCGGCCGCCAGATCCAGTGCCGGGGCGAGATGCTGACCGTCCAGGCGCTCACCCCCGAGGCGTTCGACGGCGTGGACGTGGCCATGTTCGACGTCCCCGACGAGGTCTCGGCCGAGTGGGCGCCGGTGGCGGTCGCCCGTGGCGCGGTCGCCGTGGACAACTCCGGCGCGTTCCGGATGGACCGCGACGTCCCGCTGGTCGTTCCCGAGATCAACCCCGAGCAGGTCCGCAACCGCCCGAAGGGGATCATCGCCAACGCCAACTGCACCACCCTCGCGATGATCGTGGCGATCGCCCCGCTGCACCGCGAGTACGGGCTGCGCGAGCTGGTGCTCGCCTCGTACCAGGCGGTCTCCGGGGCGGGGCAGGCCGGCGTGGACGCGCTGCACGCCCAGCTCGGCAAGATCGCCGGGGACCGGGTGCTCGGCTCCCGGCCGGGCGACGTCCGGCAGGCGGTCGGTGACGAGTTGGGCCCGTTCCCGGCGCCGCTGGCGCTCAACGTGGTGCCCTGGGCCGGCTCACTGGCGGACGGCGGCTGGTCGTCCGAGGAGCTGAAGATGCGCAACGAGTCGCGCAAGATCCTCGGGCTGCCCGACCTCAAGGTCTCCGCGACCTGCGTCCGGGTGCCGGTGGTGACCGGTCACTCGGTCGCCGTGCACGCGGTCTTCGCCACCGAGGTGGACGCCGAGGGCGCCCGCGAGGTGCTGCGCAACGCGCCCGGCGTGATCCTGGTCGACGACCCGGCCGCCGGCGAATTCCCGATGCCGATCGACGCGGTGGGCACCGACCCGTCCTGGGTCGGCCGGATCCGCCGCGCGGTCGACGACCCCCGCGCCCTGGACCTCTTCGTGACGGGCGACAACCTCCGCAAGGGCGCCGCCCTGAACACCGCCCAGATCGCCGAACTGCTGGCGAAGGAACTGACCCGCTGATCCGGCCGCTCCAGGGCCGCGCCGGTCAGGCGGCGGAGAGGTGTACGCCGTCCCGGCCGTGCTTCTTCACCGCGTAGAGGGCCTGGTCGGCGCGGCGTAGGGTTCGCTCCGGGGTTTCGCCGGGGCGGGGGAGGGCGACGCCGACGCTGATCGTCCGGCCTGCGCGGCGGGCGGCCTCGGTGAGCCGCTCGGCGATCCGCACGGCCTCCTCGGGGCGACTCACCTCGATCACCGCGACGAACTCGTCGCCGCCGGTCCGGTACAGCTCGTCGCCCTGGCGCAGCGCCCCCTCCAGCGCCCGGGCCAGCCCCACCAGCAGCCGGTCGCCGGCCTGGTGGCCGTACGTGTCGTTGACGTCCTTGAAGCCGTCCACGTCGATCGCCAGCAGGGCGGTACGCCCCGGCGTGGCACGCGCGATCCGCTGCCCGAACGGCCCGGTGTGGCGCAGGCCGGTGAGCGGGTCCGAGCTGGCCTGCTCGCGCAGCCGGGCGAGCGTACGCAGCCGGTCGAGGCAGGTCCACGCCTGCCCGGCCAGCAGCTCGATGAGGTTGACTGTGGTCGGGTCGGGGCGCAGCAGCCGCTCGTCGGCGACCAGCAGCACCCCGCCGCCGTCCGGTGGGCCGACCGGCACCGCCACCAGGGTGCGCGCCCCGGCCCGGGTCAGCGGCAGGTAGTCCTCGGTGGGCGGGTGCCCCGCCTCGCCCAGCGTGTACGCCGAACCGTGCCGGTGCGCCCGGGCGATCATCCGGCCGAGCGCCGCCGGCCCGGCCTCGGCCAGCTCGGCCCGGATGCGGGCCTCCAGCGGGCCGGGGGTGCCCGTCGGGGCGCCCAGCCGCGGCTCACGCCGGCCGTCGAGGATCAGCACGGCGGCGGAGAGGGCCGAGACGTCCCGGGCCGCGGCGATCGCCGCGGTCATCAGGTCCCAGTCGGTGGGTGCGGTGGTCATGGCGGTGGCGTGCCGGAGCAGCTTCTCGCTGCGGCTCTCCGCCGGCCGGCCGCCGAGCGCGCCGATCCGGGCACCGAGCCGGTCGGCCAGCCGCTGCGCGGTCGCCCGCCACCGGTCCGTCTCGACCGGGCCGCTCCACTGGAGGTCCAGCACGCCGAGCGGCCGGCCCGACCGGTCCCGCACCGGCACGCAGATCTCGGCGGTGACGTCGGGGCGTACGGGGAGGTAGTCGGGGTCGGCGGTCACGTCGGGGACGGTGGCGGGCTCGCCGGAGTCATACACACGGGCGACGATTGACCGCTCCGGGTCACGGAGCGGGGTGCCGGCGTTGTCGCTCCCGGTCCTCAACGGCACGGTGGAGAAGACCTGCCAGGCGCCGGTGGCCGCGACGCAGCGGAGCCGGTCGTGGACCTGGAGCAGGATCGAGATCGTCGCCGGGGTGTGCCGGGCCAGCGCCGCGACGGTCCACTGGCACGCCTCCAGCCCGGTCGACGCCATGGGAAGGCGGACCGTGACGTCCCGGACGACTCGCTCGTGATCCACGTCGTTCCTGCTCGGAGGGGGCGGGGCGCGATCAAGGGTACTCAGCGGAGGAGCCCGCGACCTTCGTACACATGTGCTATCCACAGGCTGTGGACGGGGCCTGTGGGTGCGGCCGGGACCCGCGGCCGGGCCGGCGGCGATAGCGTGGAGGTCCCGGGCTCGTCAGGAGGCGCCGATGCTCATCGCCCAGCTCAGCGACCCGCACGTGACCACCGGCCCGCTCGCCGCCGAGCAGGCGTCCGGGCTGCACCGGGCGCTCGGCCGGGTGCTCGCCCTGCGTCCCCGGCCCGACTGCGTGGTGATCACCGGCGACCTGGTGAGCAACGGCCGCCCGGACGAGTACCTCGCGCTGCGCGAGATCATCGCGCGCTTCCCGCTGCCCGTCCACCTCGCCGCCGGCAACCACGACGACCGGGAGTCCCTGCTCGACACGTTCGGCGGCACCCCGTACCTGGGTGGGGGTTTCTCGGCCCACTACCACGTGGACCAGCCGGACGGGACGCTCGTGGTGCTCGACTCGCACGCCCCCGGGGACGACGCCGGGCGGCTCGGCGACGACCAGCTCGGCTGGCTGGACGGCGTGCTCGCCGGCCGCACCGAGGTGCCCGCCGTCGTGTGCCTGCACCATCCGCCGGTCGCCGTCGGCATCCCGGCCATGGACGCCATGGGGCTCACCGACGCGGACGCCCTCGCCGAGGTGATCGGGCGGCACCCCCATGTGGTCCGGGTCGCCGCCGGCCACCTGCACCGGCCGGTGACCAGCGCCTTCGCCGGCACGGTGCTGACCACCGCGCCGAGCACCTGGATGCAGGTCAGCCTCGCCATGACGGACGAGGAGGAGATCGGGTGGGTCGCCGAGCCGACCGCGTTCCTGCTGCACTCGGTGTCGGGCGGCGGCTGCGTGACCCACACCGTCCAGGTCAGCCACGCCGCCGGGCGGACCTGCTGGTTCTGACCGAGCAACTCCTCTGGTACGTCGCGTACGGCTCCAACCTGCACGCGGCGCGGCTGGACCGGTACCTGCGTGGCGGGCGGCCGCCCGGCGGGCTGCGCACGTACCCCGGCTGCCGGGACTGCCGGCCGCCGCGCCGGACGGAACCGGGGCTGATCCCCGGCGGCGTCTACTTCGCCGGCGAGTCGCGGGCCTGGACCGGCGGGATGGCGTTCTACGACCCGGAGCTTCCCGGCCGGGCGGCCGTGCGGGGCTACCTCGTGACGGTCGAGCAGTTCGCCGACGTGGCGGCGCAGGAGATGTACCGGCCGCCCGGCACGGACCTGGACCTGATCCGGGTGGCGGCGGAGACCGGCCGGGCCACCCTCGGCCCGGGTCGCTACGAGACCCTGCTCCGGGTCGGTACGCGCGACGGCCTGCCGATGCTCACCTTCACCGCCCCGCACCGGGCGTCCGAGGTGGACTGGGCCTCGCCCGCCCCGGTCTACCTCGGCATGCTCGCGCGCGGGCTACGCGAGGCGCACGGCTGGGATGTCGCGACGATCACCGGCTACCTGGCGGTCCGGCCCGGTGTCGCGGGGCGCTGGTCCCGCTCGCGGGTTCGCCGGCTGGTCGCGGAGGCGTCGGAACACTGACGCCACGTCGGCGTGGGGGCCTGGTGGGGCCGTCGGTCCCTGCCCGCGCTGCCGTGTCATGGCGCGCCGCCTGCGCCGCCCTGGGGCGGGAGCGCTACCGGGCGGACCGGCAGAACGGGACGCCGTTCGGTCGGGATCCGCCACCCGGTGGGCTGTATTTGCCTACGCAGAGGTTGTCGACGCAAACGTCTCGCGGTGACATTGGCAGCGTCGACGGTGTGCCGCTCGGCACCCGTTCGTGGACCGGCAGGTGCCGCACCCTCCTGCCGGTCCACCCGGCGCACGGCGCCGGCTCCCTGGTCCCTGGGGGCCGGTGCCGTGGGGCCGCCGTCCGGCTGACACGCGGGGCGCCCGCCGCGCCGGGCCGGATCAGCCGAGCAGGGCGTCGCGCAGCGCGGGGGCCAGCACCTCCGGCGGCACCTCGTGGAAGCCGCCCGCCAGGCTGAGGTGGGTGGCGCCGGGGATCGCCCCGGCGGTCGCCCCGGCCGCGTCCCGCAGCCACGGCGGGCTGCCGGTGCTGTCCAGCACGACGGTGGGGACGGCGATCGCCTTGAGCCGGTCGGCGGGCAGGTCGGCGTAGCCGGTGACCGTCGTGTCGTAGGCCAGGGTGTGTGCCAGCCCCGCCATCCAGGCCCATTCCGGGGCCCCGCGCATCCCGCCGACCGCCTCGGCGGGCACGCCGACCGCGTCGGTCAGGAAGAGGGCGACCGCGTCGTCGCGCCGGCCGGCCGCGACCAGCTCGCTCAACCGCTCGGCCAGCCCCGGCTTCGCGCCGCCGTGCGGGCCGGCCTGGAACGGCGGCTCGAAGAGCGCCAGCCCGCTGACCGGCAGCCCTTCGGCCACCGCGTACGCCGCGAGGATCGCACCGGACGAGAGGCCGTAGAGGTGGGCGCCGGGGCCCGCCCGGTCGATCAGGGCGGCCAGGTCCTCGATCTCGCGCTGCACCGCGTAAGGGCCGGTGTCGCCGCTCTCGCCGCGGCCCCGGCGGTCGTAGCCGTAGACGGTGAAGTCGGCGCTGAGCGCGGCGGCCAGCGGGCGCGTGGTGCTCCGGTCGTTGAAGGCCCCGCCGACCAGCACGATCGGCGGCCCGTCGCCGGCCGTCTCGTAGGCGATCGTGGTGCCGTCGGCGGACCGCACCGAGTCCACCGTCCAGTTGGTGCCGCTCGACTCCATGGCTACATTCCTAGCCCATACCTCCGACAGCGGCGCGGCGTGAAGGAATTCACCCCCCGGTCATGTCCGACTAGTCGGGCGTACCGGTGCAGGTTGCCGTCGATATCCACAGTTGAGATGCACTGCCCCGGTCGACCGATCGCTTGACGGGTGGCAAGCTTGCTTCGGCAGGCGGCGTCCCCCCGACCGCCGTCATCCGCGATCGACCCCTGTCACGGCACGTCCAGGGTCACCGGTGCGAACCATCGCCCGGACAGCCACGCGCCGAGTC
Source organism: Micromonospora sp. A3M-1-15 (assembly GCF_024213425.1). NCBI lineage: Bacteria > Bacillati > Actinomycetota > Actinomycetes > Micromonosporales > Micromonosporaceae > Micromonospora > Micromonospora sp. A3M-1-15. The sequence continues at coordinate 64,679 of NZ_JANAVK010000002.1, forward strand.
TCACGAGGAGTTCCATGTCCGTCCCCGGGATGCGCCGGGCCGCCGTCGGCCTGGCCGCACTCGCCGCGACCGCGTTCACCGCGGTCGCCGTCAACCCCAACCAGGCCGAGGCCGGCCCGAAGCCGGTCGACGTCAAGCTGCTCGCCATCAACGACTTCCACGGCAACCTCGAGCCGCCGACCGGCTCGAGCGGCTCCATCGACGGCAAGCTCGCCGGTGGCGCGGAATACCTGGCCACCCAGCTGAACATGCTGCGTGGCACCACCGAGGAGGAGCGGGAGCGCACCATCACGGTCGCCGCCGGTGACCTGATCGGCGCCTCGCCGCTGCTGTCCGCCGCGTTCCACGACGAGCCCACCATCGAGGAGATGAACCTCGCCGGGCTCGAGTTCACAAGCGTCGGCAACCACGAGTTCGACGAGGGCGCCACCGAGCTGCTCCGGATGCAGAACGGCGGCTGTCACCCGGTCGACGGCTGCGCCGACGGCACGCCGTTCGCGGGCGCTCAGTTCCAGTACCTCTCGGCGAACGCCTTCAAGACCGCCACCGGCAAGCCGCTGCTGCCGCCGTACGGCATCAAGAAGGTCGACGGCGTCAAGATCGGCTTCATCGGGATGACCCTGGAGGGCACCCCGCAGATCGTCAGCCAGCAGGGCGTCGCCGGTCTCTCCTTCGCCGACGAGGCGGACACCGCCAACAAGTACGCCCGCATCCTGCGCGCCCAGGGCGTGCAGGCCATCGTCGTGCTGCTGCACGAGGGCGGCGTGCAGAACGGCGGCGGCATCAACGACTGCACCGGCTTCAGCGGCCCGATCGTCGACATCGCCAACCGGATGGACCCGTCCATCGACGTGATCGTCAGCGGGCACACCCACGCCGCGTACAACTGCAACATCAACGGCAAGCTGGTCACCAGCGCCAGCTCGTTCGGCCGCCTGGTCACCGACATCGACCTGAAGGTCGACCGGCGCAGCGGCGACATCGTCAGCGCGTCGGCGAACAACGTCGTGGTCACCCGGGACGTCCCGAAGGACCCGGCCAGCACCGAGCTGATCACCCGTTACAAGACCGCCCTCGGCCCGGTGGCCGACAAGGTCGTCGGTGAGACCACCAGCGTCATCACCAAGACGCAGGAGAACCTGTACCAGACCGGGGTCGACGTCAACGGCAAGCCGACGTACCAGACCGGTGAGTCGCCGCTCGGCAACGTGATCGCCGACGCCCAGCTCGCGGCCACCGACAACGAGCAGAACGCGGTCGCCGCGTTCATGAACCCCGGTGGTGTCCGCGCCGACCTCGACGCCGGCCCGGTCACCTACGCCGAGGCGTTCACCGTCCAGCCGTTCGCCAACAACCTGGTGACCCTGGACCTGACCGGCGCGCAGCTCTACTGCCTGCTGGAGCAGCAGTTCACCACCGCCAAGGTGCTGTACGCGTCCTCGACCGTGCACTACGTCGTCGACGTGAACGGCACCACGGCGCCGGCCGGCACGCCGTGCAGCGGCACCCGCGTGGTCCGGGGCAGCCTCACCATCAACGGCGCCCCGGTCACCGACACCGCGACCTACCGGGTCACGGTGAACAACTTCCTCTCCGGCGGTGGTGACGGCTTCAGCGTCCTCACCGGTGGCACGAACGCCGTCACCGGCATGATCGACCTGGACGCCTTCACCGCGTACCTGACCGAGAAGTCGCCGGTCTCCGCGCCGGCCCTGGACCGGATCCAGACCACCGCGGAGGTCCCCGTCGCCTGACGGCCGACCGCAACGACGACGGGCCCCCGGAGCTGATGCTCCGGGGGCCCGTTCGTGTGCCGTCACGCGTGCGCGGGCTCCGGCTCCCGGACCGGGGCGGCGGCGCGGCCGTCCTGGGCCGCGGTGAGCAGCGGGCGCAGCGACAGGGCCAGCACCGAGGCGGTCAGGCAGCCGCCCACCACGACCGCCACCCAGAGCCGGCCGTGCGCCGCGCCGATCAGCGGGCCCGCGGTGACCGGGCCGATGACGCCGCTGATCCCGAAGATCATCGAGCTCATGGCGTTGTACCGGCCGCGCAGCTCGTCGGTGGCGAGCGCGTTGGTCAGCGCCGGCATCACGGGCGAGAGCATCGTCTCGCCGAACCCGAAGATCGCCGAGCAGGCCACCACGCCGAGCGCCGCGAGCAGCGCGTTGCCCGTGCCGATCACGCCGGCCGCGCCGAGGACCAGCCAGGCGGTCGCGAAGACCGCGCCCACCGCGGCGAGCGCGCCCGTCCGGCTCCGCCCCTCCATGCGACGGATGACCAGCAGCTGGGACAGCACGATCATCACGGTGTTGCCGGCGAGCGCCCAGGCCACCACCCGGGGCGACACCTCCACCACCCGCACCGAGTACGCGGCGAAGCCCACCTCGATCTGCGCGTAGCCGCAGGTGGTGAGGACCAGGCCGAAGAGGACCAGCCGGCGGAACGGCCGGTCCCGCAGCACGGTGAGGTAGCCCCCGGCCCCCGTTCCGGTGTCCGCCGCCCGGTTCCCGGCCAGCCGGTGCCCGACGTGCGGCAGGGTGAGCAGGATCAGCCCCGGCATCAGGTAGCTCACCGCGTCCAGCACGTAGATGGCCTGGAAGGTGACCGGCCGGGCCACGTCGACCACCGCGCCGGAGATCAGGCCGCCCACACCGATGCCCAGGTTGAGCAGCGCGAAGTTCAACCCGAACACCCGCTGCCGCTCACCGTCGCCGGTGAGCGAGGCGAGGATGGTGTTCTGACCGGCCCAGATCGCCGAGCTGCCGATCGCGATCAGCGTCATGACGCCGAACGCCGTCGCGGTCGAGTCGACAAGTGCCAGCGAGCCGGTGCCGATCGCCTCGACGACCAGGCAGGGCAGCACCACCCGACGCGCGCCGAACCGGTCGATCAGCGTGCCGCCCAGCGGCGACAGCGCCAACGTCACGGCGCCGAACCAGCCGATCACCAGGCCGGCCCGGGCGTCGCCCAGGCCGCGCACGTCGGTGAGGTAGATGAAGAGGAAGGGCAGGGTGAGACCGCGCCCGATGGCCGACAGCAGGGTGCCGATCATGATCCGACGGGCTTCGGGACGGGCGGGCAGGGCGCGGCGCAGCATTGCTGCATTCTTGGCGCCGGGTACGACGACCCGCGACCGGATTTGCGCCCGTCACGCGCTCAGGAGAACCGGCAGGTGAGCAAGCTAACCCTGTCTGCCATGCTGGCGCGGTGACCACCACCTGGCGCCACCTGCCCGCCCCGGCCCGCGAGATCGCGCAGGCGGCCACCGAGGCGGTCGGGGCCGCGCAGGACCGGGACGCCGAGGCGTACCAGCCGGCCGTCGAGCGGCTCGCCGCCGCGGACCGGGCGGGGCTGGTGCTCGGCGGCGTGGTCCGGTTGCTGCTGGAGGAGGGCCACCCCGACGGGCTGGACGGCGACGACGTCCGCCAGGTGCTGGAGCGCTGCGTCCGGTCCGCCGCGGCCTGGCGGCCCGACGTCGACCCGCACGTGCTGCTGGTGCTGCTGGCGGGCGCGCTCGGCGTCTACGACCCGGGCGACGACGACGCGCCGCCCGATCCGGCCGCGATCGCCCGGCACGCCCCGCTGCTCGTCGCCGACCTGCTGGCGGCCACCGGACGGCCCTTGGCCGACTACCTGTCGGCGGCGTTCGCCGAGGTGGCCCGCACCGAACTGCACGACTGACCGCCGCCGGAGACGGTCACGGGCTGGCGGCCAGGAAGACGAACGCGGCGAGCAGCACCAGGTGCACCCCGCCCTGGAGCACGGTGGCGCGGCCCGGCACCACGGTCAGCACGCCGGTCACCGCGGTCAGCGCGAGCAGCGTCATCTGGGTGCCGCCGAGGCCCAGCAGCAACGGGCCCTCCAGCCAGATCGAGGCCAGCGCAATGGCCGGGATGGTCAGGCCGATGCTGGCCATGGCCGAACCGAGCGCCAGGTTGAGGCTGATCTGCACCCGGTCCCGGCGGGCCGCCCGGGCGGCGGCGAGGGTCTCGGGCAGCAGCACCAGCAGGGCGATGACCACGCCGACGAACGCCGGCGGCAGGTTCGCCGCCTCGACGCCCGCCTCGATCGCCGGGGAGATGGTCTTCGCGTCGCCGACCACCGCCACCAGCGCCACGACCAGCAGCGCCAGGCTGACCAGGGCGGTACGCGTGGACGGCGGGTCGGCGTGCCCGTCGCCGTCGGCGTCCTCGGGAATGATGCTGCCCTCCTGCGTCACCGGCAGGAAGTAGTCGCGGTGCCGGCCGGTCTGCACCATCACGAACAGGCCGTACAGGGCGAGCGAGGCGACCGCCGCGAAGGCGAGTTGTGCGGGGGAGAACTGCGGGCCGGGCCGGCTGGTGAAGGTCGGGACCACCATGCTGAGGGTGGCGAGCGTGGCCACGGTCGCCAGCGCCCCACCCGTACCCTCCGGGTTGAACACCGCCACCCGGCGGCGCAGCGCGCCGAGCAGCAGGGACAGGCCGAGTATCCCGTTGCAGGTGATCATCACGGCGGCGAAGACCGTGTCCCGGGCCAGTGCCTGCGTCTTGTCGCCGCCGCTGATCATCAGCGTGACGATCAGCCCGACCTCGATCACGGTGACCGCCACCGCGAGCACCAGCGAGCCGAGCGGCTCGCCCACCTTGTGCGCCACCACCTCGGCGTGGTGCACGGCCGCCAGCACGGCCCCCGCGAGCAGCGCGGCCACCGCCACGATCAGCGGGCCGGGCAGGTCCCGGCCCCAGGTGGCCGCAAGCACGAGGACCGCGATCAGGGGGAGGACGGTGGTCCAATCGGTCAGGCGGGATCGAATCAGTGCCGGCATGCCGTCAACTGTGCCAGGCCGGACATTCTCGGAAGCCTGTGCGTCGCCACGGCACATCAACCATGACGGCCGGAGGGAGGCCGCCCCTCACGCAGTGGTCCCTGAAACGGGTAGGCCGTGCCCGCATCCCCCGGTTCGGACAAGCAGGATCGACGAGATCGGGACGGCCCACCGCTCTCCTCGATAGAGCTGCTCGAAATGACAATGAATTGGACCGCCGATTCAGCGTCATCCGATCGGCGGTCCAATTAATTGTCGCTATCCGTTGGCCGACACGATTAGCAGGTCGCCGAATCCATGATGCGAATCTTGTCGACGGTCCAGAACCCCGTCGGGGTGTTGCTGTTGTTGACGCCCGAGTTGGGACGCAGGCAGTAGGTGTAGCCGTTGGTGTAGTGCAACAGGGCTCCGTCGTCGTTGCGCGTGTTGTAGACGTAGTAGGAGCCGTAGGCTGACGAGCTGAGGGTCTGATACGAGCTGGTGATGTCCTTGTAGGCGGCGGTCCACCTGCGAGCGTCCCAGTCGGCCTTGGCCTTGTAGAAGCAGACCTGGGGATAACCGCAGCCGTTGGCCGTTCCCGCGCTGGCTGGCGAGGCAGTCACCACGCCTACTGAAATTGCAGCACAGGCCCCCGCCGTCAGGGCACCGACGATCCGCTTGACCTTCATTCTCTCCCCCGCTTCCATAAGAGCAACTGCAGTGAACATAGCCGATGTCGCTGCTCTTGAAAAGGGTTCAAATGCCGGAGCCTTGTCCCCGCTGCTAAGGCCCGGCCACGGCTGTTCGGCGGCGGCAAAAGTGCCGTCCCTTTGTGGAGGGATGGGCGGGGCGACGGCCCGCCTCGTCCAACGAGGTGCGGTGGGGCGGCGGCGTAGGTGAGGCGAAGGTGGGGTTGGGGGTTCGGCGGCACACCAGAGGTGGCCGGGGGTTGCCTTCGGCGGCTGCGGCTGGTCAGTCAGATGCCGGCGCAGCTCGACGTGATCGACGCCACAGAGTTCCGCGGTCGTTCGGTTACCTTCTCGCCGCGTCCGCCGAGCAATGGTCCCGGAAACGGATCAAGGCCCCTCCGTGGAGGGGCCTTGACCTGCTGTTACCTCTGGTCGGGGTGGCCGGATTCGAACCGACGACCTCTTCGTCCCGAACGAAGCGCGCTACCAAGCTGCGCCACACCCCGAGGCGTGCCGACAAATAGTAGCCCACCCGCTCCGAAGGTCAAACTCGGTATCCCCGCGCCGGGGAGGTCAGCGCGGGATCAGGGTGAGGACGCTCGCCTCCGGGGGGCAGGCGAAGCGCACCGGCGCGGTGGGGTGGGTGCCCAGGCCGGCCGAGACGTGCAGCCAGGAGTCGGAGCCGGGCCAGCGGTGCAGGCCGCGCGCCATCGACCGCGGCAGCCCGCAGTTGGTGACGAGCGCGCCGTACCCGGGCACGCAGACCTGCCCACCGTGGGTGTGGCCGGCGAGCAGCAGACCGAAGCCGTCGGCGGCCATCCGGTCCAGCACGGCGGGCTCCGGGGAGTGGGCCAGTGCGATGGAGAGCGCCGCGCCCGGGCTGACCGGCCCGGCCACGGCCGCGTAGTCGTCCCGCTCGATGTGCGGGTCGTCCACGCCCACCAGCTCGATCTCCCGGCCGCCGGCCTTGAGGGTGGTCCGCGCGTTGTTGAGGTCCACCCAGCCGGCGCCGGTGAAGACGTCGCGCAGCTCCTCGTACGGCAGCGGCACGCCCTCGGTGTACTCCCGGTCCGGCAGGAAGTAGGTGAACGGGTTCTTCAGCACCGGCCCGGTGTAGTCGTTGGAGCCGAAGACGAAGGCGCCGGGCAGGTCGAGCAGCGGTTGCAGGGCGCGCAGCACGCCCGGCACGGCGTCCGGGTGGGCCATGTTGTCCCCGGTGACCACCACCAGGTCCGGGTCGAGGGCGGCCAGCGAGGCCACCCAGTCCTGCTTGCGCCGCTGGTCGGGCATCATGTGCAGGTCCGACAGGTGCAGTACGCGCAGCGGCTCGGCGTCGGTCGGGAGCACCGGTACGTCGTACCGGCGCAGGGTGAACATGTTGCGCTCGATGAGCGACGCGTAGGCAAGGGTGGCCGCCCCGGCGGCGACGGTCCCGGCCGCGAGCCGGAATAGTGTGCGCTTTCGCATGGCGTTCAGGGTAGTTTGACCGTCCATGAGCACGCTGAAGGACCGTCTCACCGCCGACATGCGCGCCGCTCTCAAGGCGCGCGACGAGCTGACCACCTCCACGCTGCGGATGGCCCTCGCGGCCGTCGGCACCGCCGAGGTCGCCGGCAGGGAAAAGCGCGAGCTCAGCGACGACGAGGTGCTCGCCGTGCTGACCAAGGAGGCGAAGAAGCGGCGCGAGGCGGCCACCGCCTTCGCCGACGCGGGTCGCGCCGAGCAGGCCGGCAAGGAGACCGCCGAGGGCGAGGTGCTGGAGCGCTACCTGCCGAAGCAGCTCTCCGACGACGAGCTGGCCGAGCTGGTCTCGGGGGCGCTGGCCGCGGGCGGCTTCACCGGCAAGGCGCAGATGGGCCCGGCCATGAAGGCGGCCCAGGCCGCGGTGGCGGGCCGGGCCGAGGGCGGCCGGGTCGCCGCAGAGGTACGCCGCCAGCTCGGTCTCTGACCGCCCCGTTACGACGAAGCGGGCGGGCACCCACCAGGGTGCCCGCCCGCTGTCGTCCGCTCGGGTCAGCCGCGTGGTCGTCCCGGCTTGGTGGGACCGGCCGGTGGCGGAACCACGGGGCCCGTGCCGGTGCCGGGCTTCGGCTGGCCGCCGCCGGCGCTGACCTCGATGGTCACCACGCCGCCCTTGATGGTGCGCCCCTCCGGGCTGGTGCCGGCCGCGGTGTCCACCGGGCACTCCGACGGGGTCTTCTGGCTGGCGACCACCGGCTCGAATCCGGCGCCGCGCAGCCGCGACTTGGCGGTCTCGATGGACTCGCACTTCACCCCGGGAATCGCGCGTTGGTCACCCTCGATGATCTTCCCGCTCGGCGGGGTGAAGTTGATCCGTTCCTTGCCGACCATGGCGTCGCGCAGCGTCTGGTAGACCGCCGGGTTGATGCCCCACGGCACCTCGTTGTGCCGCATCCGCTGGTTGGTCTGCGGCCAGTCCGGGTCGGCCTCGATGCCGGCCACCGCGTACTGCTTGGTCATGGCGACCAGCGCCGAGGTCTTGTCCCCGTCGGTGGTGCCGGACTTGCCGGCCACCGGGGCGTTGACGACGCCCCGGACGTTGCGGGCAGTGCCGTTCTTGCACTGCGAGGTCGAGGAGTGGTCACCGACCGGGCAGCGAGCCGCGTCCACGGCGGCCCGGGCCACCTCGGTGCTGATCCGCTGCTCGCAGTGCGGGTTGGCGATGTCCAGCTTTTCGCCGTCCGGGCCGCGGATCTCCTGCACCGGGATCGGCTCGCACCACTTGCCGTCGGCGGCCAGGGTCGCGTACGCGTTGGCCAGTTCCAGCGGGGTGGTCTGCGAGACGCCCAGGGTGAACGCGCCCCACTGGTGCGCGGCGTCCTTGTTCGCGGCGTAGCTGGCGTCGTTGGAGGCCCGGAAGGTGATGCCGAGCTTCTGTGCGGCCTTCACCACGTTCTCCGCGCCGACCCGCTGCTGAAGGTCCACGAAGAAGGTGTTGACCGAAGCGCCGAAGGCGCTCCACATGTTGTGCACGCCGGCCATCGACTTCGAGGCGTTCTGCGGGCAGTAGAAGTGGGTGCCCGGGCACGCTGCGTCGTTGCCCTTGTCGATGATGTATTCGGACTTGAACTGCGGCTTCGCGTCGATGGTGTAGCTGAGCGGGTAGCCCTTCTCCAGGGCCGCCACCAGCGTGAAGATCTTGAAGGTCGAGCCGGCCTGGTAGCCGGTGATGCCGGCGCCGCCGCTGATCAGGGGGTTCACCGTGTTCGGGCGGTTGCCCCGGATCTTCTTCGCGGCCTTCTTCGGGTCGCTGGAGATCTTGTTCTGCGGGCGGGCCGGGTCGTCGAGCTTGAAGTTCCGGTTGACCGATATGGCGCGGACGCGCCCGCTGCCCGGCTCGATGACAGCCACCATCCGGGCGGCCGTGGCGTCCTCGCTCAGTTGGTTGCGGACCGCCTTGTCGGCGCCCCTCTGCGCCTGCACGTCGAGTGTGGTGGTGATGGTGTAGCCACCGCTCTTCAGCCGCCGCTCCCGGTCGTAGGAGGTGGAGCCGAAGGTCTCCTGCTGGAGCCACCAGCGGTAGAAGTAGTCGCAGAAGAAGCCCCAGGAGCGGGTGTTGGTGGCGACGCAGCCGTTGGGGGTGCGCTTCTTCGCCACCTTGAGCTTGATCTGCTTGGCCTGGTTGGCCTGCTCCTGGGTGATGGCGCCGATCTGCACCATGTTGTCGATGACGTAGTCGCGCCGGCCGACCGCCTCGGGGTAGCCGGCCGGGGTGGTGGGGTCGAACGCGGTCGGCGCCTTCACCATGCCGGCGAGCATGGCCGACTCCTGGATGTCGAGCTTGCTCGGCGGCTTGTTGAAGTAGACCTGGCTGGCGGCGTAGATGCCGTACGCGCCGTTGCCGAAGGCGGCGATGTTCAGGTAGCGCCGCAGGATCTCGTCCTTGGAGAGTTCCTTGTCGATCTGGAGCGCGTAGCGCATCTCGCGCAGCTTGCGGGCGCTCGTGTCCTCGGTGGCGGCGACCACGTCGGCCGGGTGGGTGGCCGAGTAGGAGATGGCCAGCCGGACGTACTGCATGGTGAGCGTCGACGCGCCCTGCCGCTGGGCGCCGGCCTGGTTGTTGACGAACGCCCGGGCCACGCCGTTGAGGTCCACGCCGTTGTGCTTGTAGAAGTCGTGGTCCTCGGCCGCGATGATGGCCTTCTGCATGATCGGCGCGATGTCCTTGAGTTCCACGTCGCGCCGGTTCTCGTCGTACATCGTGGCCAGCGGGGTCTTGCCGTCGGAGGCCAGCAGGTAGGTGATCTGCGGGGCCCGGGCCACCGTCAGTTCCTTGGGCAGTGCGCCGAAGGTCTCGGCTCCCGCCTTGGCGGCAAGTCCGGACATCGCCACCGCGGGGAAGGCCGCCGCTGCGACCACCACGCCGGCCAACAGGCCACAGATGAGTAGCGATGCGGCGTTGGTCAGCACGTTGTGGTCACGTTTCCGCATCCAGGTCACCTCGACAGGGTACGCGAGTAGGGAACGAGGGGCGCGCGGGGAAGTTTCCCCATTTCCTGCGCGCGCCGACCTCGTTGTGCTAAACGCACGAACCCCGGTGCGTGGTTGCGTGAAACCTGGCAGAAGTCTCCCCCGAACGGGGGAGTGGCGCAGCGTTTTCCTGTACTCGGGCCGGGTAGACGGCGGGCGAAGGCCCGGGAAGCCGGGAGTGTCCGGAATGATGGATTTCGCCGACAACGTTGCGTAATCAGGCGACTACACAGCATGATGGTGGCGGCGACCGCAGCCACACGTCGTCCGTGCCGCCCTGGGGAGGCCGGCCCGGACGACCGGGGGGAATTCGACGGCTGGTCGCGCGAAGTCGGTAGGTACTGCAAGGGGGGACGTGTACAGATGGGCATGATCACTGACTGGCCGTCACTGGCGGCGTGTCAGAACGGGGACCCGGACGCGTTGTTCGTACAGGGCGCCGAACAGAACGTGGCGAAGAGGATCTGCCGGAGCTGCCCAGTTCGGTACGAGTGCCTGGCCGACGCGCTCGACAACCGGATCGAGTTCGGTGTGTGGGGTGGCATGACCGAACGCGAGCGCCGGGCGTTGCTGCGCCGTCACCCGCAGGTGACCAGCTGGCGCAAGATGTTCGAGGCGGCCATGAAGAAGAACGCCAGGGAGAAGGCCGGACGGGACAAGGTCCTCGTGACCACGGCCAACTGACCGGCGCGCCGGCCGGCGGTGCTCACCGCCGGCTGATCGCCTCGCCGATCGTCCGCAGCCCGTCGACGTCGTGCACGTCGGCGGGCTGCGCCGTCACCGACACCGCCGGCACCTCCGGGAACGCCTCGGTGAACCGGGCCGCCACCCGCTGCTCGCGTGTCGCCTGCTCGGCCAGCGCGGCGTGCGCCCGCAGCACCTCGGCGGTGCTCTCGTGCCCGCCCGCGCCGGCCAGTCGCTCCGCGGCGGCCAGGCTGTCCGCCGCGGACAGCTCCGGCACGGCCGGCCGGTGCACCCGGTTGAGCACCAGGCCGGCCAGCGGCATCCGCTCCGAGCGCAGCCGGCCCGCGAAGTAGGCGGCCTCCCGGACCGCGTCCGGCTCCGGCGCCGCGACCAGCAGGAACGCCGTCTCCCGGGCCTGGAGGATGCGGTACGTCTGCTCGGCCCGCTGCCGGAAACCGCCGAACATCGAGTCCAGCGCGGCGACGAAGCCGGACAGGTCGGTGAGCAGCTGCGCGCCGAGCACCTTCTGCACCACCTTCGAGAACATCCCGAAGCTGGCCGTCACGAAGCTGAACATGCTCCGCCCGCCGCTGCGGGCCGGCGCGAGCAGGAGCCGCAGCATCCGGCCGTCGAGGAAGCGGGAGAGCCGGGCCGGCGCGTCCAGGAAGTCCAGCGCCGAGCGGGACGGCGGGGTGTCCACCACGATGAGGTCCCACTCGCCCCGGGCGTGCAGCTGGCCCAGCTTCTCCATCGCCATGTACTCCTGAGTGCCGGCGAAGGTCGAGCTCATGGCCTGGTAGAAGGGGTTCGAGAAGATCTCCGCGGCCTTCGCCGGATCGGTGTGCTGGAGCACCACGTCGTCGAAGGTGCGCTTCATGTCGAGCATCATGGCGTGCAACTGGCCGCCGCTGTCCTCGACGTCGATCCCCTTGACCTGGCGCGGGGTGTTGTCCAGCTCGGTCAGGCCGAGCGACTGGGCCAGCCGGCGGGCCGGGTCGATGGTGAGCACCACCGTCCGCCGGCCGTGCCGCTCGGCCGCCCGCAGCGCGAGCGCCGCCGCGGTGGTCGTCTTGCCCACTCCGCCCGCCCCGCAGCAGACCACGATCCGCACGCCCGGATCGGCGAGGATCTGGTCGACGTCCAGCGGTGGCGCCGCGTCTTCGGAAGGCACCAATCGAGCGTATCGGTCCCGAGGGCCTCTCTGCTCCGTGCCGGCCGCAGGTGTGAGTCAATCCGCCCGGACGAGCGTCTCCGCCAGCGTCTCCAGCCCCGCCCGGTCGACCCCGGCGGGCAGCAGCGGCACCTCGGTCAGGGGCAGGCCCAGCTCCACGAGGTCGGCGCGGAGCGAATCCTCCAGCTCCCGGCGTACGTGCTGGTCACGGGCCTCGGCGGCGAGGCCGGACACGGTCTTGGCGTCGGTCGGCAGGCCGGCGGCGGCCAGCCCGCGCTTCAGCTCGGCGGCGGTCACCGGTCGGCCGGCGGGCACCGGGGGACGGGCCCCGTTGACGATCACCCGGCCGACCGGGAAACCCAGCTTGGTCAGCTCGGCGATCGCGTCGACGGTCTCCTGGACCGGCATCTCCTCCAGCAGCGTGACCACGTGCACGGCGGTCATCGGCGAACGGAGCAGCGCGGAGACCCCCTCGCTCTGGGTCTTGATGGGGCCCATCTTGGCCAGCCGCGCGGTCTCCGCGGTGACGTTGAGGAAGCGACCGATCCGCCCGGTCGGCGGCGCGTCCAGCACCACCGCGTCGTACACCCGGCGCTGCCCGCTGGTCCGGGTGGTCGCCTCCTTGACCTTGCCGGTGAGCAGCACGTCCCGCAGGCCCGGGGCGATGGTGGTGGCGAAGTCGATGGCGCCCAGCTTGCGCAGCGCCCGCCCGGCGGCGCCGAGCTTGTAGAACATGTCCAGGTATTCGAGGAGCGCCTCCTCGGCGTCCACAGCCAGGGCGCGCACCTCGCCGCCGCCCGGCGCGTCGGCCAGGTGCCGTTCCTCGTAGGGCAGTGGGTCGGTGCCGAAGAGCTGGGCGATGCCCTGCCGCCCCTCCACCTCGACCAGCAGGGTGCGCCGGCCCCCGGCGGCCAGCCCGAGGGCCAGCGCCGCGGCCACGCTGGTCTTGCCCGTGCCGCCCTTGCCGGTCACCACGTGCAGGCGGGCCGGCCATCTGCCGGCGGACTCGGCCGGCTGCTCAGTCGCTGCCACCCGTCGAGCCTATCCAGCCGCCGGGGTCAGGCGACCTCGCAGACCCACCAACCCGTCTTCCGCACCACGGTGAAGCGCAGTTCCTGGTCGGCCACCTTCTCGTCGGCGGTGGTCATGGTGACCTTCGTGCTGACCGTGGCCCGGTCACCGGTCTGGTTGTCGACCTTCGGGGTGGTCCACCGGAACCGGGGGTTCTGGTACTGCCCTGCGTACTTCCGCACCTCGTCGACCTTGGCGGCGATCTTGTCGTCGTCCCGGGACGCGGAGCAGACGAAGGTGGCCGCCTTGCGGGCGTCCCGGTCCTGGTAGACCGCGGTGAGGAAGCCGTCCACGGCGACCGTCGGCTCCTTGGCGCCCTGGCCGTCCTCGGCCTGGCGCAGGGTGAGGAAGGCGGCCGTGCCGCCACCACCGCAGAGCAGGATCGCCGCGCCCAGCACGATCGAGGCGATCAACAGGCCGCGCCGCTTCTTCGGGGCCGCCGGCTGCGGGTACGGCGGGTAGCCGGGCGCCGGCGCAGGCAGGGCCCCGGGGGCCGGCGTGGCGCCGGCGGGCGGCTCCTGGTGGGCGGGACCTCCGGGCGAGCCGGCGGCGCCACCGATGGGCGGTTGGGTCATGTGCTCCCCCGGAGTGCGGCGCGCCGCCGCCGCCCCAGGCGACGGACACGTGATCGAGCGTGGCGGGCGAACGCGGGCGCTCGTCCAGACCGGAAGGGTAGCGGTCGGCGGGCGGCTTGCCAGCCCCGCGTCCGCCGCGCCGCGCCACACCGGACGTGAGGCCGCCGTCGGATTCCGGATCAGCAATGTGTCGCATATGTGACTGGAGGTGATCAGCCGTGCGCGTCCCGTTGCCGGGACTCCCCGCAGGTCCTACGTTCGTCGCGACGCGGGGGCCGGACCGGGCAGGGGTTCCGAGCCGGATGGTGGTGACTGTGAACAGGTACGAGGCCCGGAGGCAGCGGATGCGCGACGCGGAGAACATTCCCCGAGCCCAGTTCTCCCCCGGTGAGCGGGCGGGACGGCCCGGCGACGCCGAGGGGTCCGGCACGGGAGCGCCGTTCAACGAGCGGTCCTACCGCCCGCCGACCGAGGTGCTGCGCACCCTGGTCCGGCCCGGCGGGCGGGGCCGGGACGAGGACGAGCCCGGCTACGTCATCCACCTGCCGGTCCGGGTCCCCGACCTGGCTGCGGCCACCGCGCTCGCCGGCACCGTGGCCACCTCGCTGGGGTTCCTCAGCGAACTCGACGCCGGCGAGACGACCGTCTCCACGGCCGACGACCAGAACAACCGGCACCGGGTCTTCTGCGACCTGCTGCTGCCCGACCGCACCCGGTGCCCGCAGCGGTACGACCACGAGGGCCCCTGCGGCGAGCCGTCCGGTACGCCCGAGCAGCGTCCCGGGTCCCCGTAGCAGCGCCGGACCGTAGGCTGTGCCTGACCGCAGTCCATGTCAGGCAAGGGAGCCTTCACCCGATGCAGAAGTGGGAATACGCCACGGTCCCGTTGCTGGTCCACGCGACCAAGCAGATCCTCGACAACTGGGGCGAGGACGGCTGGGAGCTGGTCTCCGTGGTTCCCGGCCCGAACCCGGAGCAGCTCGTCGCCTACCTGAAGCGCCCGAAGGGTGCCGGCGCATGAGCAGCGGACCGCACGCGAAGCTCGCAGAACTCGGCCTGACCCTGCCCGAGGTGGCGTCGCCGCTGGCCAGCTACGTGCCGGCCGTCCAGTCCGGGCAGCACGTCTACGTCTCCGGCCAGCTCCCGCTCGCCGAGGGCAAGCTGCTGGCCACCGGCAAGGTCGGCAACGGCGTCTCCGCCGAGCAGGCGAAGGACCTGGCGCAGCGGTGCGCGCTGAACGCGCTCGCCGCCATCGACTCGCTGGTCGGCCTGGAGAACGTCGTCAAGATCGTGAAGCTGACCGGTTTCGTGGCCAGCGCGCCCGGCTTCACCGGCCAGCCCGGTGTGGTCAACGGCGCCTCCGAGCTGTTCGGCTCCGTCTTCGGCGAGGCCGGCCGGCACGCCCGCAGCGCGGTGGGCGTGGCCGAGCTGCCCCTCGACGCCCCCGTCGAGGTCGAGGTCATCGTCGAGGTGGCCTGACGCTCCGTACCCGCGATCTTGCGGTTGCCCGACGGGCAGACAGCCCGCAGGGGGACATAACACCTGGCGGAACCGCAAGATCGCGGGGAGTGGCGGGCGGGGTCGTACGATCGCTGCCATGGGTGGGCGTGTGACCGGAGCCGCAGCGGCGCTCGCGGACGAGCTGCCGGAGTGGGTGACGCTGGTGCGTGCCCCCAACCCGGGGCCGATGACGCTCGACGGCACGAACAGCTGGGTCCTTCGCGCCCCGGGCGCGTCGCACGCCGTGGTGGTCGACCCCGGCCCGGCCGACGAGGAGCACCTGGCCGCGCTCACCGCGCACGGCCCGGTCGGCTTCGTGCTGATCACCCACGGGCACGCCGACCACACCGAGGGCGCGCCCCGGCTCAGCGAGCTGCTGGGCGGCGCGCCGGTCCTCGCCGTCGACCCGGCGCACACCGTGGGCGGCGCGCCGCTGACCCCCGACACCGCGCTCGACGCCGGCCTGGAGATCCGCCCGCTGACCACCCCCGGGCACACCGCCGACTCGATCTGCTTCCTGGTCGGGCACGGCGACGAGCGGGTGGTGCTCACCGGCGACACCATCCTCGGGCGGGGCACCACCGTGGTCGCCCACCCGGACGGGCACCTCGGCGACTACCTGTCGAGCCTGGAGCTGCTCGCCACGTACCGGGGGATCCCGGCGCTGCCGGGGCACGGCCCGGCGCTGGCCGACTGCGGCGCGGCGGCCGAGTTCTACCTGGCCCACCGGCGCGCCCGGCTCGACCAGGTCCGGGCGGCGGTCGCTGCCGGCGCGACCACGGCGCCCGAGGTGGTCGAGCGGGTCTACGCGGACGTCGACCGGTCGCTGTGGTGGGCAGCCGAATGGTCAGTCCGGGCCCAGCTGGAGTACCTCGGCGTGACCACCCGGGAATCCGGCGCCGGGGGTGCGGAGTTGGAGCAACCGTGACCTGCCCGGTGTGTGGCACCGTCGCCGTACCCGGCGCGCGGTTCTGCCACAACTGCGGGGCCGCGCTGCCGGCCGCCGCCACGCTGCCCGCCGCCGAGCGGCGGGTGGTCACCGTGCTCTTCGGTGACCTCTCCGACTTCACCTCCTGGTCCGAGGACCTCGACCCGGAACGGGTCGGCGCGGTCACCGACCGGGTGCTGGCCGCACTGGCCGGCGCGGTCAAGACCTTCGGCGGCCACGTCGACAAGCTCACCGGCGACGGGATCATGGCGGTCTTCGGCGCGCCCGTGGCGCACGAGGACGACGCCGAGCGGGCCGTCCGGGCCGCGCTCTCCATGCAGCGGGCGGTCCGCCGGGTGCTCGACGACGAGCGGGGCGGCGGCGCGCCGCTCGGCCTGCGGGTCGGGCTGAACACCGGCGACGTGATCGCCGGCATCCAGGCCGCCATCGAGTACACCGTCATCGGCGACACGGTGAACACCGCCGCCCGGCTCGCCGACGCCGCCGCCGTGGGCGCGGTCTACGCCGGGGCGCGCACCTCCGCCGCCACCCGGCACGTCGCCTCCTGGCGGGCGCTGCGCCCGCTGCGGCTCAAGGGCAAGCGCGAGCCGGTCGAGGCGTACGAGCTGCTCGGCCTGCTGGACGCGCCGGGCACCCGGTCCGGCCTCGGCGACGAGGCGCCCTTCGTGGGCCGGGAGACCGAGATCGGCCGGGTCGCCGGCCGGCTCGCCGAGGTGATCGACCGGAGCGAGCCGCGGGTGCTGCTGGTGACCGCCGAGGCGGGGATCGGCAAGTCCCGGTTCGCCGCCGAGGTGGAGCGCCTCGCCGCGGGCTACGACGTCGGCGCCGGCCGGTACGCCGCGCACACCGGCGCCCGGGTGCTCTCCGTCCGCTGCGCCGCGTTCGGCGAGCGGCGCCGGCTCGCCCCCCTCGCCGACCTGGTCCGGGCGGCGGTCGGCCTGCCCAGCGACGCTGCCACCGCGGTCACCCGGCCGGCCGTCGAGGAGCGGCTGCGCCGCCTCGGGCAGCGTCTCGGCCGGCTTCCCGGCGACACGCCCCCGCTGGCCGTGGAGCAGCTCCTGGCCCTGCTCGGGTACGCCGAACTCCCCGCCGCCGCCGAGAACGGCGAGTGGAACGCCGCCTCCCCGCCGCCGGACGCCGAGGCCGTGCCCAACGCGGTCGCCGACCTGCTCAGCGCGCTCGCCGTCGAGGCGCCGCTCGTGGTGGTCGTGGACGACCTGCACGACGCCACCGCCGAGACCATCAACGCGCTCGGCCTCACCCTGTCCCGGCTCAGCGGCCCGGTGCTGGTGCTGCTGCTCGGCCGGCCCGAGCTCGTGCGGACCGCCGGCGCGTTGACCCGGGTCGCGGACGCCGAGGTGCACGCGCTGCCCCCGCTGCGCGGCGCCGACGCCTCCCGGCTGCTCACCAGCTATCTGAGCGGCGGCAAGCTGTCGCCGGCCGACGCGGACCGGCTGCTCGCCACCGCCCAGGGCAACCCGTTCTACCTGGCCGAGCTGGTCACCCTGCTCATGGAGCGCGGGGCCCTGACCGCCGGCCCGGGGCGGGGCGCCAACGTCGGCTGGCGGCTGGCGCCCGGCTCGCTGGGCAGCCGGCTGCTCTCCCGGGACCTGGCCGCCGTGCTCGCCGCGCGTATCGACGCGCTGCCGCCGGACGCCCGCTCGGTGCTGCGGGACGCCGCGGTGGTCGGCGACACGGTGCCCGGCGGCACGCTGGAGGCGCTCCGCGAGCAGCGCGTCGGGCGGGACGGCCGGCCCGCCGCGGTGGCCGCGGTCGAGCTGGACCGGGCCGTGGAGGAGCTGCTGCAACGCCGGATGCTGCACCGCACCCGCACCGGGTTCGCCTTCGCCACCCCGCTCATGCGGGAGGCCGCGTACGCCGGGGTGAGCAAGGCCGAGCTGGCCGACCGGCACGCCGCGCTGGCCCGCTGGGCCGCTCCGGAGAGCGCCGACGGCAACGCCACCCCGCCGGGCGGGTTCACCGAGGCCGCCCGGGACGACTTCGTCGCCGAGCACGTCGAGCGGGCCGCCGCGCTCGCCGACGCGGTCAAGCTGCGCCCGGACGCGCCGGCCCGGGCCGTGGTCCCGCTGGGCGTGGCCGCGCTGGGCCGGGCCGCCCGCCGCGCGCTGCGGTCGGGGGAGCCGGCGCTGGCCGTCGAGTACGCCGAACGCGCCGCCGAGCTGGCCCGCGACGGGGTGCCGCTGGCCGACCGGGTGGTGCACGCCCGGGCGCTGCTCCAGATCGGCCGCCCGACCGACGCGCTCGCCTTCGCCGAGAAGATCGCCGCCAACGCCGGGGACGCGGCGGCCACCCGGACCAGCGCCCTGCTGCTGGCCGGCCAGGCCCACCAGACCCTGGGCGACGCCGACCGGGCCGAGCGGAGCTGGCAGGAGGCGTTGCAGGTGGCCACGGCCGCCAACCTGCCGACCATGCGCGCCTCCGCGATGCGCCGGCTCGGCATGGCCGACTTCATCGCCGGCCGGCTGGGCCAGGCGAGCAGCCGGCTGGCCGCCTCCTACCAGGTCAGCCTCGCCGCCAGGGACCCGCGCGGGCAGGCCTGGTCGTTGCAGAACCTGGCCTGGGTGACCACCACCCGGGGCGACTTCGCCGGCACCGACGCGGTGCTCGGCCGGGCCGCCCGGCTCTTCGCCGAGCTGAAGGACCCGTACGGGCGGGCCTGGCTGCGCGGCACCACCGCGTTCGCCCGGCTGCTCGCCGGCCGGCTCCGCGAGGCGTGCCGGTTGGCGCAGGTGTTCCTGCCGTTCGGCGAGCGGGTCGGCGAGGCGTGGGCGGTGGGCACGCTGCGCGCCGTCGAGGCGTACGCCACCGCCGAGCTGGGTGAGCTGGCCGAGGCGGACCGCGCGGCACGCCGGGCGTACCGGGAGTTCGCCGAGGTCGGCGACGACTGGGGGCAGGGCTTCGCGCTGGTCGTGCGCGGGGTGGTGGCGCGCGGGCTGGGCGAGCCGGAGCACGCCGCCGACCTGCTCACCGACGCCCTCGCGTACGCCGACCGCACCGCGCACCCGCTGCTCACCGGGATGGCCGGGACGCTGCGCGGTTTCGTGGCGCTGGACATGGGCGACGCCGGTTCCGCCGAGCGGGAGGCCCGGTCGGTGCTGACCACTGTGGAGCCGCACAACCCGCAGGCCCCGGCCCAGGTGGGGCCGCGGGTGCTGCTGGCCATGGCCCGGCTCGCCGCGGGCGACTCGGCGACCGCCGTGGGGCTGCTCGCCCCGGTCGCCACCGCCGCCGCCCACACCCCGTCGCTGCTCTTCTCCCGCCGGCAGACGATGGCCCGGTACGCGTCCGCGCTGCTCGCCCACGGCCAGCGGGAGCAGGCGCTGGACTGGGCGCAGCGGGCGGTGTCCGCCCCGGCCGAGGACGTGCGCAGCCAGGTCGTCGCGCGGATGGTGCTGGCCGAGGCGTTCTCCGCGTGCAGCCGTCCGGCCGAGGCGCTGGCCAGCGCCGAGGAGGCGGTGCGGCTGGCGTACGCCACCGAGCAGCGCAGTGAACGGGCCGTCGCCGACGCGCTCCGGGATCGCCTCGCCGGGCACTGATCCCGCCCCCAGTTCTGCCGGTTCCGGGGATGTGTCCGTCGGAGGGGGCGGTTAGCGTGTTGGCGGAGGGCCGTCCACGTCGACGGCCGCGGGGTTGGGGGAGGAACGATGAGGCTGCCGCGCTCCGGCGCCGGCTGGACGATCGCGGTCTTCGGGCTCCTGGCGCTGCTGCTCGGCGCCCTGGGGCTGATCTGGCCGGAGACGCAGCTGCGCCTGCTCGGCTTCGAGGTGCCGGCCGAACGCGCCCCCGGTGACTACACCGGCACGTTCCTCACCGCGTCCTCGATGGCCTCGTTCAACATGGGGGTCTACTACCTGCTCGCGGTGGCCACCGAGTGGCGGCCGTTCTACCGGTTCACGGTCTGGTTCCGCCTGGTCACCTTCACCGTCTTCAGCATCGCGGTGCTCTCCGACGTCGCACCGGACCGGTTCTTCGGGGTGGCCGCCTGGGAGGGCCTGGGCGCGGTCGCGACCGCCGTGGGCCTGTGGTGGGATGCCCGCCGGGCGGCCACCGGGCCGGCCGGGCCGGGTGTGGCGGACGACGGCGTTCCGGGCCCGGGCGCGGTTCCGGCGACCGACGCGGTGCACTGAGCGACCGGGACCGTTGGGTATTTTCGAGCCGTGACCGAGACCCCGCCCGGCGCCCTGCGGCTGCCCATCGTGCCCGGTCTGACCGACCTGGAGGTCTTCGCCCGGGGTGGCTACGCCACCGTCTACCGGGCCACCCAGATCTCGGTGGGGCGCGAGGTCGCCGTCAAGGTGGAGAACCGCACGCTGGCCAGCGAGCGGGACCAGGCGCGCTTCCTGCGTGAGGCGCGGGCCGCCGGCAAGATGTCCTCCCATCCGCACGTGGTGGACCTCTTCGACGTCGGGGTCACCGTCGACCAGCACCCCTACCTGATCATGGAGCTCTGCGACGGCTCGTACGCGGAGCGGATGCGCCGGCGCCCGTTGGGCGCGGTGGAGGCCCGCGACCTCGGCG
The DNA here is from genome assembly GCF_024213425.1 of Micromonospora sp. A3M-1-15. Taxonomy (NCBI): domain Bacteria; kingdom Bacillati; phylum Actinomycetota; class Actinomycetes; order Micromonosporales; family Micromonosporaceae; genus Micromonospora; species Micromonospora sp. A3M-1-15. The sequence continues at coordinate 85,134 of NZ_JANAVK010000002.1, forward strand.
TGAAGATCGCCGACGCGCTGGCGCACTCGCACGCGGCCGGGGTGCTGCACCGGGACGTCAAGCCGGCCAACATCCTCTACTCGCACTTCAACCCGGCGGTGCTGGCCGACTTCGGGCTGGCGGTGCTGGCCGAGGTGCGCGACGCCTCGGTCACCCTGGAGGTGCTCACCCCGGCGTACGCGCCGCCGGAGATGTTCAGCCACAGCCCGCCCAGCCCGGCCGTCGACGTCTACGCGCTCTGCGCCACCCTCTACGCGGTGATGCACGGCCGGCCCCCGCGCTGGCAGTCCGAGCGCAACCCGAGCCTGGTCACCGTGCTGGAGATGTTCCAGCAGCCGATCCCCGGCCTGCCCGGCGTGCCCGACGAGCTGATCGACCTGCTGCGGCTGGGCATGGCGAACGACCCGGACGAGCGGCCCTCCGCCGTCGAGCTGCGCGGCCTGCTCGCGTCGCTCCCGCTGGACCCGGGGGCCGCCCCGGTGAGCGGCGCGCCCTACCCGGGGGCCCCGGTCAGCGGCGGTCCGACCACCGGCGGCCACCCGCTGGCCCGTAGCGGCCAGCCGAGCCCGCGCCCGCCGTCGGAGGACACCCACCCGACCGTGCCGACCCGTGGCCGGCGCTGGCCGCGCCGCTGGTTCCTCGGCGGTGCGGGGGTGCTCGCGCTCGCCGCCTCGGCCAGCGCCGGGGCCTGGCTCGCCGGCGGTGCGCCGCCCGTGGTGTCGCCGACGCCGGTGGCCAGCGGTGCGGTCCAGCCCTCCGGTGCGAAGGTGCTGCCGGGCTGCGCGGCGGGCGACGTCCGGCTGCCGGCGGGCGCCCACTGCGCGTCCGAACTGGAGTGTTACGGCCCGGTCCGGTTGCGCCGCGACCGGGCCGAGGCGACCCGGGTGCCCTGCGACGGCCGGCACACCTGGGAGACCTACGCGGAGGGCGACCTGCCGGCCGCGCTGGCCGGGGCGGGCCACGACGCGGTGGTGGCCGACCCGGCCGTCCAGCAGGTCTGCAACCTCAGCACATTCCGGCTGGCCAGCGGCATCCGGCAGGCGACCGGCTGGAATCTGGAGGTGCTGCCGCCGGCCGGCACGGAGCTGGACCGCACCTACCGGTGCCTGGCGGGTCGGGGCGTGGACGCGCTCGCCGTGCCCACCCTCACCGGTCGCTGACGCCGTTCGCCGCCCGCTGTTCCCGCACGACCCGGGGATCGAGCGTGGCCAGGGTGTCGGCGTCCACCGGGTAGGCGCCGCCGGACGCCCGCAGGTCGTGGACCGCCCGCGGATCGAGCGTTTCCAGGGTGTCGGCGTCACCCGCGTAGCCGCCGGTGGGCGTGCGGAGCTGCCGCACGGCCCTGGGGTCGATCGCCTCCAAGGTGTCGGCGTCCACTCCGTACCCGGCGGGGGTCGGCCACTCCTCGGCCGGGGCGTCGGCGCGGGGAGGGGCCTGGCGGGCGGCGGTCACCGTCACCCCGGCGACCATGCCGAGCAGGACACAGATCAGGGCCAGCACCACCGACAGGATGCCGGCGGGGCGCCACACGACCAACGTGACAAGCGCCGCGACCGCCGCCAGCGATGCGACGGCGGCCTTGACCCGCGCATCGGGCTTCGGGAACGAACTCACCCGACAAGCATGGCCCAGCGCGTCGACCTGTCAACCGCAGGGTTGGGACGGCTTCCCGTCAGAAGCGTTCCCTCGCGGGTCACCCTCCCACCTGGAGGGCCAAAAGCGTCGATCAAGAAAAATTCGTTACATCAATCGGCAATCTGTCGCTTCTGCCCGCGTTTGACGGGCGGCTTTGGTTGGCCTTGATCCCTAAAGTGACGGGGGTCGAGGTCTCCTCGACGGACCCCGTTCCCCACCGGAAGGCAGCCACATGCCACGTGCAATCCGGTCCCTCACCGCAACAGGGATCGCCGGCATCGTCCTCGCCGGATCGGCGTTCGCGCCGGCCGCGGCCGCGGCGCGCACGCCGCAGCCGCCGACGCACGACCGGACCAGCGCCGCCGAGGCGCGCCGGGTCGACCGCGTGCCGACGCCGAAGCTCGACTGGTACGCCTGCTACGACTACGCCGAGTGCGCCACGGTCCGGCTCCCGCTGGACTACGACAACCCGAAGCGCGCCACCACCGAGGTGGCGGTGCTCCGGGTCAGGGCCCGCGACCAGCAGCACAAGATCGGCAGCCTGTTCCTCAACCCGGGCGGCCCGGGCGGCTCCGGCACCAGCATCGCGCTCGCCGCGCCCTATTTCCTCGGCGACGACCTGCTCGACCGCTTCGACATCGTCGGCGTCGACCCGCGCGGCGTCGCCGCCAGCGACAACGTCAAGTGCTTCCCGTCGGTGAAGGACCAGACCCGGGCGTACGCCGGGCTGAACGTCGCCTTCCCGTACACGAAGGCCGAGGAGAAGGCGTACGTCGCGGCGTCGAAGGCGGTCGGCAGGGGCTGCTCGACCACGGGCCGGCCGCTCACCGGCGCGGCGTCCACCGCTGAGGTGGCCCGCGACATGGACGTGCTGCGCCGCGCGGTCGGCGACAGGAAGCTCAGCTACCTGGGCTTCAGCTACGGCACCGCGCTGGGGCAGTACTACGCCAACATGTTCCCGGACCGGTTCCGCGCCCTCGTGGTCGACGGCGTGCTCAACCCGAACGCCTGGGTCGGCCAGGGCAGGTCCCGCAACCAGCTCCAGGAGACCCGGCTGCGCAGCGCCGACGGCGCGTACCGGGCGCTGCACGAGATCCTGGTCCGCTGCGCCAAGGCGGGTGCGGAGAAGTGCGCGCTGGCGTCCGGCGGCGACCCGGTCGCCGCGTACGAGACGGTGGCGCAGCGGCTGCGCAAGAAGCCCCTGGTGGTGGACGACCCGGACCTCGGGCAGTTCACCGTGAGCTACGCCGACTTCGTCAGCGCCACCCTCGGCAACCTCTACGACCCGAACGGCTGGCAGTACATCGTGGAGCTCACCGGCGAGCTGCTGGTGCTGACGGACCCGGCCGCGGCGGCGCCGGCCCGGGCGCAGGCGCGCACCGAGGTGGCCCGCCGGGCCGCCCAGGTCCGCCAGCAGCGCGGATACGACTTCCCGTACGACAACGGGCTGGAGACGTTCCTGACGGTGGACTGCACCGACGCGTACCACCCGAGGAGCGCGGACGCCTGGCCGGCGCTGTCGGCCAGGGAGGACAAGCGGGCGCCGTACTTCGGCCGGGCCTGGACCTGGGGCACCGCGCCCTGCGCCCGCAACACCTGGACCGTGCGCGACGAGGACGCCTGGACCGGCCCGTTCGACCGGACCACCGCCGCGCCGGTGCTGGTGGTCGGCAACTACTGGGACCCGGCGACCAACTACCAGGGTGCGGTCAGCTCGGCCCGGCTGCTGCCGAACAGCCGGCTGCTGAGCAGCGACAGCTGGGGGCACACCGCCTACGGCACCTCGGCCTGCGTGACGGGCGCGGTCGACGCGTACCTGGTCAAGGGGACGCTGCCGGCCAAGGGCACGCTCTGCACCGGTGACGCCCAGCCGTTCCAGGACGAGCCGGCGGCCACCCGGGCGGCGGCGTCGAAGAGCGACCTGGCCCGGGCCGGTGAGCCCGGCCGCGGCGAGCCGAAGCGGCTGCCGCCGGTCGTCGCGCCGCTGCCGGCGGTCGGCACGCTGACCGTCCGCTGACGGACCCCCGGGGTACGGCGGGTGATCGGGCACCCGCCGTACCCCGGGCCCCGAGCGACGCGGACGGTCGGGGCAGCACGCAGGCGGTTCGGCGGGTTAGAGTACGGCCGCGCCCTGCTCCCGCCGGTTCCCCGGCCCGAGTGCGAGGGCGTTCCGCCGCCGTGATCCGCCCCTTTGGCGACCGGCGGTCCTCGACTTCCCGACCGAGGAGATCTCGACCTCCATGTCAAGAAGATGGATCTCTGTTCTGCTGTCCGCCGGGCTCGCGCTCGGCGCACTCGGCATGTCCCAGCCGGCCGGCGCGGCCGACGCCGCTCCCGACGGTGGTGGCCGGGCGAACGCCGGCGTCAAGCCCGGCGCCCGCATCACCTCGGCCACCACGAGCGCCACCATCCCCGCCGGCTACACGATCCGCGGGATCGACGTGTCCAGCCACGACCACAACCTCGGCGCCATCGACTGGCCGGGCGTGGCGGCCAACGGCTACAAGTTCGCGTACGTGAAGGCCACCGAGGGGCAGACGTACCGCAATCCCTACTTCGCCGCGGACTACGCGGCGGCCAAGGCCGCCGGCCTGCTCGTCGGCGCCTACCACTTCGCCCGCCCGGACGGGCGCGACCCGGTCACCGAGGCGAACTTCTTCATCGACAACGCGCAGTTCGCCAAGGACAGCCAGACGCTCGTGCCCATGGTCGACATCGAGTGGCCGTACTGGTCCGGCGCCCCGACGTGCTACGGGCTGACCACGACGGAGATGTCCGCCTGGATCAAGTCCTTCACCGACCAGGTCAAGGCCCGCATCGGGCGGCCGGTGATGATCTACACGAACACCAACTACTGGAACCCGTGCACCGGCAACAACGCCACCTTCGGGGCCAACCCGCTGGACATCGCCGGCTACACCACCACCCGCCCGCCGCTGCCCGCGGGCTGGACGACCGAGACGATCTGGCAGTACGCGGCCGGCGACCCCAGCCAGCCCGGCAACTACAGCCAGAACGCGTTCAACGGCGACTACGCGGCCCTCACCCGGCTCACCGGCGCTCCGGCGCCCGCGGCGCCGATCGCCCTCCGCGCCCGGGCCAACAGCCGCTACGTGGTGGCCGAGAGCGCCGGCGCCAAGCCGCTCATCGCCAACCGGACCGCGGTCGGGCTGTGGGAGCAGTTCGACGTGGTCGACGCGGGTGGCGGGTTCGTCGCCCTCCGTGCACGGGCCAACGGCCGGTACGTGGTGGCGGAGAGCGCGGGCGCCAAGTCGCTGATCGCCAACCGCACGTCGATCGGCGCCTGGGAGAAGTTCACCGTCATCAACAACTCGGACGGCAGCATCAGCCTCCGGGCCAACGCCAACGGCCGGTACGTGGTGGCGGAGAACGCGGGCGCCCTGCCGCTCATCGCCAACCGCACGTCGATCGGGCCGTGGGAGAAGTTCGACAGGATCGCCACCTCCTGAGCCCGCCGCCGTTGCCCGGCGCCCCCGAGGAAGGGGTGCCGGGCAGCGGCGTACTCAGTAGGACTTGTCCTGGCCCAGCACGTGCTGGGCGACGAAGTTGAGGATCATCTCGCGGCTGACCGGGGCGATCCGGCCGGCCCGGACCGCGCCGAGCAGGGTCGCCACGCCGTACTCCGTGGTCATGCCGGCGCCGCCCAGCGCCTGCACGGCGGTGTCCACGGCGAGGGCGGCTGCCTCGCCGGCCGCGTACTTGGCCATGTTGCCGGCGACGCCGGCCTCCAGGTCGCGGCCCGCGTCGTAGAGGGTGGCCGCCTTGTGGATCATCAGGCGGGCCAGTTCCACCTGCACCGCCGCGTGCGCGAGCGGGTGGGCGACGCCCTGGTGCGTGCCGATGCTCCGGCCGCCCCACACCTTCCGGGTGGCGGTGTACTCGCTGGCCCGCTCGACGGCGTACCGGCCGGTGCCGGCGCCCATGGCGGCGACCGTGATCCGCTCCGGGTTGAGGCCGGCGAACAGCGCCGGCAGCCCGGCGTCCAGCGACTCGCCGACCAGCGCGTCGGCGGGCAGCCGCACGTCGTCCAGGTAGAGCAGGAACTGGTTCTCCGGGGAGAGGATCTCCATGTCCAGCTTGGACTTCTCCAGGCCGGGCGCGTCGGTCGGCACGATGAACAGCGCCGGCTTGAGTTTCCCGGTGGAGGAATCCTCGGTCCTGGCCACCACCAGCACGTGTCCGGCCTCGTTGACGCCGGAGATGTAGCACTTGCGGCCGGTGAGCAGCCAGTCGTCGCCGTCGCGGCGGGCCACCGTGCCGAGCCGGTGGAAGTTCGACCCGGCCTCCGGTTCGGTGATCGCGAAGACGATCTTCTGCGAGCCGTCGGCGAGGCCGGGCAGGTGCCGCTTGCGCTGCTCGTCGGTGCCGTGCTTGTTGATGACGGTGGCCGCGATGGCGGGCGAGACCACGAGCAGCAGCAGCGGGCAGCCGGCCGCGGCCAGCTCCTCGCAGACGATGGCCAGCTCGGTGATGCCGCCGCCCCCACCGCCGTACTCGGTGGGGATGTTGACACCCAGGTAGCCGAGCCGGCCGGCCTCCTGCCACAGCTCGGTGGTGTGCGCACCGGCCTTGGCCTTCTCGACGAAGTAGCCGTGGCCGTACTTCCGGCCCAGCGCCCGGACGGCGTCGCGGAGCTGGTCCTGCTCGGGGGTGAGGTCGAAGTTCATCGCGGGTCCTCCTCAGTGACCACGGCCAGCACGGCCCCGGTGTCGACCTGGCCGCCGGACGGCACCGGCAGCTCCGCCACCACGCCGTCGGTCGGGGCGAGCACGGGGTGTTCGAGTTTCATCGCTTCGAGGGTCAGCAGCAGGTCGCCGGCGGTCACCCGCTGGCCGACCTCGACGTGCACCCGGGTCACCGCGCCGGGCAGCGGCGCGAGCAGCGACCCGGCGGCCAGCTCCGCGGTGGGCAGGGGGAAGCGCGGCAGCTCGGTGAGGCTCGCCGCCCCGTCCGGGCCGTCCACGAAGACCTCCGACCCCACCCGGTGTACGCGGAACGCCCGCCGCGTCCCGTCCACGTCGAGCACGGCGCGGTCCGGAGCAACCTCGACCACCGTCACGTCCGGCGCCGCGTCGCCGCCGCCCGCCGCCGACCCGTCCCGGCCGGTTGACGCGGGGGCCGGTGACGCCGACCAGTCGGCGAGCGCGCCCGTGCGGTCCAGCCGGTACCGGACCTCGATCTCGCCGTCGGGTCCGGCGAAGCGGGTGACCTGCGGGAAGGCCGGCACGTTCCGCCAGCCCGAGGGGAGCCCGCCCAGCACGGGTGCGGCCGCGCGACGCCCGGCGGCGCCCGCCAGCGCGGCGGCCAGCGCGGCCAGGGGGAGCTGGTCGGCCGCCAGCAGCGGCGCGAACACCTCCTCGTGCCGCTCCAGGAAGCTGGTGTCGGCCTCCGCCGCGCCGAACTCGCGGCTGCGCAGCACCCGGACCAGCAGGTCCCGGTTGGTGGCGACGCCGTGCAGCTCGGCCCGGGCCAGCGCGCCGGCCAGGGCGCGGGCGGCCTCGGCCCGGGTGGGCGCCCAGGCGACGAGCTTGGCGAGCATCGAGTCGTAGTGCACGCTCACCGCCGAGCCGTCCACGACGCCGGAGTCCAGCCGCAGGCCCTTCGCCGGGGTGAACTCGCCGGCCACCCCCGGGATCGCGAAGCGGTGCAGGGTGCCGGTGGCCGGGCGGAAGCCCTGGGCCGGGTCCTCGGCGCAGAGCCGCACCTCGATCGCGTGGCCGTCGGCCGGCGGGGTGGCGGTCAGCGGCAGCGGCTCGCCCTCGGCGACCAGCAGTTGCAGCCGGACCAGGTCCCACCCGGTGACCGCCTCGGTGACCGGGTGCTCCACCTGGAGGCGGGTGTTCATCTCCAGGAAGTGGACCTCCCCGTCGGGCGCGAGCAGGAACTCGACGGTCCCCGCGCCGACGTAGTCGACCGCCCGGCCGGCGGCCACCGCCGCCTTGTGCAGCCGCTCGCGCACCTCCGGCGGCAGGACGCCCGGCGCCTCCTCGACGATCTTCTGGTGCCGGCGCTGGATCGAGCAGTCGCGCACCCCGAGGGCCACCACGGTTCCGTGGGTGTCGCCGAAGATCTGCACCTCGACGTGCCGGCCGCGCTCGACGTACCGCTCGATGAAGACCGTGCCGTCGCCGAACGCCGCGGCCGCCTCGCGGCGCGCGCCCGCCACGGCCTCGGCGAGCCCGGCGGCGTCGCGGACCACCCGCATGCCCCGCCCGCCGCCGCCCGCGGCGGCCTTGACCAGCACCGGGAAGCCCGTCACCTGGTCGGCCTCGGTCCAGGTCGGCAGCATGGGCACGCCAGCGTCGGCGAGCAGCGCCTTGGCCGCCATCTTGTCGCCCATGGCGGCGATCGCCTTGGCGGGCGGGCCGACCCAGGTCAGCCCCGCGTCGGTGACCGCCGCGGCGAAGTCGGCGTTCTCGGCCAGGAAGCCGTAGCCGGGGTGGACCGCGTCCGCGCCGGCCCGCCGGGCCGCGTCCAGGACGAGGTCGATCCGCAGGTACGTCTCGGCCGGCGTGTTCCCGGGCAGCCGGACGGCCAGGTCGGCCTCGGCCACGAAGGGCGCGTCGGCGTCCGCGTCGGAGTGCACGGCGACCGTCGTGACGCCGAGCGCCCGGCAGGTGGCGAAGATCCGGCGGGCGATCTCGCCCCGGTTGGCGACCAACAATCTCTGGATCATTCTGGTAGCCCTCTCACATCCGGAAGACGCCGAAGCCTTCGGCGCCCTTCACCGGTCCGCTGTGGATCGCCGACAGGCAGAGCCCCAGGACGGTACGGGTGTCCCGGGGGTCGATCACCCCGTCGTCGTAGAGCCGGCCGGAGAGGAAGAGCGCCCCGGACTGGGACTCGATCTGCTGCTCGACCATCATCCGCATGGCGGCGTCGGAGTCCTCGTCGTAGTCGCGGCCCCGGGCGGCGGCGGCCTGCCGGGCGACGATCGACAGCACCCCGGCGAGCTGCGCCGGCCCCATCACCGCGGACTTGGCGTTCGGCCAGGTGAAGAGGAACCGCGGCTCGTACGCCCGGCCGCACATGCCGTAGTTGCCGGCCCCGTAGGAGGCGCCGAGGTTGACCGTCAGGTGCGGGACCTTCGAGTTCGACACCGCGTTGATCATCAGGGCGCCGTGCTTGATGATGCCGCGCTGCTCGTACTCCGTCCCGACCATGTAGCCGGTGGTGTTCTGGAGGAAGACCAGCGGCGTGTCGGCGGCGTTGGCGAGCTGGATGAACTGGGCCGCCTTCTGCGCCTCCTCGCTGAACAGCACCCCCCGGGCGTTGGCCAGCACGCCGACCGGCCAGCCGTGCAGCTCGCCCCAGCCGGTGACCAGCGCGGTGCCGTAGTTCGGCTTGAACTCGTCGAACTCGCTGCCGTCCAGGACCCGCGCCAGCACCTCGCGCGGGTCGAAGGGCACCTTGAGGTCGGCGCTGGCGATGCCGAGCAGTTCCTCCGGGTCGTACTTCGGTGGCTGGGGGAACGGGTTGCGCGGCGGCGGGCCCTGCTTGCGCCAGTTGAGCCGGCGTACGCACTGCCGGGCCAGCCGGATGCCGTCCCGCTCGTCCTCGGCCAGGAAGTCGGCCAGGCCGGACTTCGTGGCGTGCATGGCCGCCCCGCCCAGCGACTCGTCGTCGGTGACCTCGCCGGTGGCCATCTTCACCAGCGGCGGCCCGGCCAGGTAGACCTGCGACCGGTCCCGGATCATGATCGTGTAGTCAGACATGCCGGGCACGTACGCGCCGCCCGCCGTGGCGTTGCCGAAGACCACGCTGACCGTGGGGATCCGCGCCGCGGAGAGCCGGGTCAGGTCGCGGAACACCCGGCCGCCCGGGATGAAGATCTCCGCCTGGGTGGGCAGGTCCGCGCCGGCGGACTCGACCAGGTTCACCATGGGCAGCCGGTTGGCCAGGGCGATCTCGCCGGCCCGCCGGGTCTTGGCGAGCGCCCACGGGTTCACGGCCCCGCCGCGTACCGTCGGGTCGTTGGCGACGACGAGGCACTCCACGCCCTCGACCACCCCGATGCCGGTGACCGTGCTGGCGCCCACCGGGAAGTCGGTGCCGTACGCGGCCACCGGCGACAGTTCCAGGAACGGGCTGTCCGGGTCCAGCAGCAGCTCGATCCGCTCCCGGGGGAGCAGCTTGCCGCGCTTGTGGTGCCGGGTCACGTACTTCTCGCCGCCACCGGCCCGCGCCTGGTCGAGCGTCGACTCCAGCTCGGCGAGGCGCTCGAGCAGCGCCTCGCGGTTGGCCCGGTGGGCCGGCGAGGACGGGTCGATCGCGCTGTCCAGTGTGCTCACAGCGATCCTTTCGTTCGTGACTGCGGGGCTCGCAAACCCGGCTCACTCCTCGCACTCACAGGCCCATGCCCTTCGCGATGATCTCGTTCATGATCTCCGTGGTGCCGCCGCCGATGCCGAGGATCCGGGCGTCCCGGTAGTGCCGTTCCACCTCGGCGTCACGCAGGTAGCCGAAGCCGCCGTGCAGTTGCAGCGCCGCGTCGACGACGAAGTCGCAGGCCGCCACCGCGACGTTCTTCGCCATGGCCACCTCGGTCACGACCGGCTCGCCCGCGGCGACCCGCTCGGCCACGTCGTGCACGTACGCCCGGGCCGCCTCGGCGCGGGTGTGCATCTCGGCCAGCCGGTGCCGGACGAGCTGCCGGCTGGCGAGCGGGCGGCCGAAGGTGGACCGGTCCCGGCACCAGCGGGTGGCCAGCTCCACGCAGCGCTGCGCGGTGGCGTAGGCCTGGGTGGCCAGCGAGAGCCGCTCGGTGGCGAACTGCTGCATGATCGCCAGGAACCCGGTGTCCTCCGGTCCGATCCGGTTCGCCACCGGCACGCGGACGTCGACGAAGGAGAGTTCGGCGGTGTCCGAGCAGTGCCAGCCCAGCTTCTCCAGCCGCCGGCCGACGGTGAACCCGGGCGTGCCCTTCTCGATCACGAGCAGGCTCAGCGCGCCGGAGCCGGGGAAGTCGGTGCAGACGGCGGTGGTCACGAAGTCGGACCGGACGCCGCTGGTGATGTAGGTCTTCGACCCGTTCACCACGTAGTGGTCGCCGTCCCGCCGGGCGCAGGTGCGGATGCCCGCCACGTCGGAGCCGCCGTCCGGCTCGGTGATCGCCAGCGCGCCGATCATCGTCCCGGCGAGTGTGGGCCGCACGTACCTGTCGATGAGATGCTGCGGACCGGCCGCGCCTGGGCCTGCCTTGTCGCCGCAGGCGGCGACGATGTGCGGCAGCGCGATGCCGTGGGTGAACAGGGCGGCGATCAGCCCGGACGAGCCGCCCGCGCGGATGACCTCCTCGGTGACCAGGATCGAGTCGAGCAGGTCGCCGCCGCTGCCGCCGACCGACTCGGGGAAGCCGATGCCGAGCAGCCCGATCTTCGCGGCGGTCTCGTGCAGCGAGCGGGGCACCTCGCCGGCCCGCTCCCAGTCGTCCAGGCAGGGCAGGACCTCCTTGGTGACGAAGGCCCGGGTCAGCTCGCGGAGCTGCCGCCGTTCGGGAGTGTCCACGATGGTCATGACGGCACTCCCGGGGTGAGGTCGGCGGGCAGGTCGACGATCCGGGAGCGGAGCAGCTCGCCGAGCGCCTTGGCCTGCGGGTCGAAGCGGGTGGAGGCGGCCACGCCCTGGCCGAGGAGCCCCCGGATCACGAAGTTGACGGCGCGCAGGTTCGGCAGCTCGTGCCGCTCGACGGTCAGCGGGCCGGTCTCCGGCAGCAGCTCGGCCAGCCGCGCGACGGTCAACCAGCCGCGCAGCCAGGCCCAGGTGGCGTCGGTGCGGGCCCAGACGCCGAGGTTGGCGTCCCCGCCCTTGTCGCCCGACCGCGCACCGACCAGCTCCCCGAGCGGCGCCCGCCGGGTCGGCCCGGCGTCGAACTCCGGTGCCGCCACCGGCTCGTAGGCGGGCGGTGCGGCCGTCCGCGCCGGCGGGGCGATCGGCACCCGGGTCCCATCCGGCAGCACGGCCACGTGCGCGACCGCGTCCTGCGGCACGGCGTCGGCGGTGAAGACCCCGTACGGGGTGGCGTCGCCGGGCAGGGTGGTCAGCGTGCAGCCCGGGTAGGAGGCCAGCGCCAGCTCCACGGCGGCCGCCGAGAAGGCCCGCCCGGCCCGCGCCTTGTCGCCGTCCCGCAGGTGTACGTGCAGCAGCGCGCTCGCCGCCTCGGTGTCGGCGGCGTCCGGGTGATCGGTGCGGGCCAGCGTGAACTCCAGCCCCTCCTTGCCGACCGCCTCCTCCAGCTGCCCCCGCACCAGGGCCGCCTTGGCCGGGATGTCCAGCCCGCAGAGCACGAACGTCATCGAGTTGCGGAAGCCGCCCAGGTTGTTGACGCCCACCTTGAGGGTGTCCGGCGGGGGCGTGCCCCGGACGCCGGAGACCCGCACCCGGTCCGGCCCCTCCTGGGCCAGCTCCACGGTGTCGAGCCGGGTCACCACGTCCGGCCCGAGGTACGCCGGCCCGCCCACCTCGTACAGCAGCTGGGCGGTGACCGTCTCGACGGTGACCGCGCCGCCCGTGCCCGGGTGCTTGGTGAGCACCGACGAGCCGTCCGCGTGGATCTCGGCGATGGGGAAGCCGGGCCGGTGCCCGCCGTCGGGCAGCTCGGTGAAGAAGCTGAAGTTGCCGCCGGTGACCTGTGCCCCGCACTCGATGAGGTGCCCCGCGACGGTCGCCCCGGCCAGCGCGTCGAGGTCGTCCCGGGTCCAGCCGAAGCGGGAGATGGCCGGGCCGACCGCCAGCGAGGCGTCACTCACCCGCCCGGTGACCACCACGTCCGCCCCGGCGTCGAGGCAGGCCGCGATCCCGAACGCCCCCAGGTAGGCGTTCGCGGTCAACGCGTCCGGCCGGGCGAGGGCGTCGCCCTCGACGTACCCGATCCGGACGGTGAGGCCGAGCCGGTCGGCGAGCGCGCTGATCGCGGCGGCCAGCCCCGCCGGGTTGAGGCCGCCGGCGTTGGTGACCAGCCGGACCCCGCGGTCCAGCGCGGTGCCGAGGGTGCCCTCCAGCTGGCGCAGGAACGTCTTCGCGTAGCCGAGCGAGGGGTCGCGCATCCGGTCCCGGCCGAGGATCAGCATGGTCAGCTCGGCCAGGTAGTCGCCGGTCAGCACGTCCAGCTCGCCGCCGTCGAGCATCTCCCGCCAGGCGGAGAGGCGGTCGCCGTAGAAGCCGGACGCGTTGCCGACCCGCAGCGCGGTCACCGGGGCACCCCGCTGCCCGCCGCCCGCTTCCCGCCCGGCGGGCCGGCGAACGCCTGGGCCACGTCCAGCCACTCGTCGGCTACCGGCCCGGTGGCGACGAGCGCCAGGTCGGCGCGGTGCCGGCGCTGGGTCACCAGCAGGCAGAAGTCGAGCGCCGGGCCGGTGACCCGGTCGGCCGCGTCCTCCGGCCCGAAGGCCCAGGTGTCCCCGTCGGTGTCGTCTTTGTTCGCGACTGCGGGGCTCGCAGGCTCACTCCCCGCGCTCACCGGTGCCAGCAGCTCGACCCGGACCGGCGCCGCCGGCACCGCGCGGCCGTGCGCCGCGAAGCCGTGCCCGAGGGTACGGAACCCCAGGTGCGCGACGTGCCGCAGTCGGGCCGTCGGGGTCCGCCGGACGCCCAGCGCGTCGGCCACGTCCTCGCCGTGCGCCCAGGTCTCCATGAGCCGGGCGGTCGCCATCGAGGTGGGCGACATCCGGGTGCCGTACCAGGGCAGTTTCTCCCCGGCCGGCGCGGCCGCGAGCGCCGCCGCGAGCGCGGCCCGGCCCGCACGCCAGCGGGCCAGCAGCGCGGCGGGCGGGGCGAGGAACGCCTCGGCGCCGTCGTCGACCAGCCGGGACGGATCCGGGGCGGAGGTGACCGAGGCGAAGAACGCCGCGGTGTCCGTCGCCGCCAGGTGGGCCACGTGGTCGGTCCAGGCCAGGTGGGCGATCTGGTGGGCCACGCTCCAGCCGGGTGCCGGGGTCGGCCGCGCCCAGGCTTCCGGCGGCAGCGGCGCGACGAGGGCGTCGAGCTGCTCGGACTCGGCGGCCAGGTCCGCGAGCAGGGCTGTCAGGTCGACCATGGAGCCTCCGGGGAGTCAGTGCGGCCGCGCGCTCCCGGGCGTGGGCGGGCCGGCGTCGGGGGTGAGCAGGGTGGCGAGCTGGCGCTTCCAGGTGTGCAGCAGGGCGGCGCGGCGGGCCGAGTCGTCGCTGAGCAGGTTGGCCACGCCGAGGCCGCGGAGCAGGTCGAGGGTTGCCTGCACCGCCTCGCGGACGCCGGGCCGCCGCTCGTCCACGCCGAGCAGCTCGACGGTCAGCCGGTGCATCTCGCGGCCCACCCGGGCTTCGAGGGGGACCAGGGCGTCGCGCAGCTCGGCGTCGGTGCGGGCGGCCACCCACAGTTCCAGCGCGGCGACGAAGAGCGGCCCCGTGAAGGCGGCGGCGAGCAGGTCGACCACGCGGTCGAGCCGCCGCGGGCCGGCGGGCAGCGCCGCGGCCTCGGTGCGCAGCTCCACGGCCCGGCGCTCGGTGAGGTGGGTGACGGCGGCGGTGACCAGGGCGGCCTTGGTCGGGTAGTGGTGCAGCTGGGCGCCCCGGGAGACGCCCGCCCGGGCCGCCACCACGGTCGTGGTGGTGCCGGACCAGCCGTGCTCCACCAGGCACTCGACGGTCGCCTCCAGCAGCCGGGCCTGGGTGGCGCGGCTGCGCTCCTGCTGAGGGACGCGGGTCGATGCGGTGGGCACGGGGACAGCGTGCCGTCCCCGAAACAAACAGTCAAGCCTGACTTTTTCTGGGTCGCTTTGTCGATGTTTTCAATTCAGGCACTTGGATCTAGCTGTCCGTCGGGGGCAGGACTAACGTGCGGCCTCACCAGATCAAGGAGGCGTGCCGTGACTCATCCTCCCGACCCATCCCAGACAGGCCCCCAGGTCGAACGGTTCGGCTACCGACAGGAACTGAGCCGGAGCCTCAGCTTCACCGACCTGCTCATCTACGGACTGATCTTCATGGTGCCGATCGCGCCCTTCGGCATCTTCGGCAGCGTGTACGCCGGCTCCGGCGGCATGGTCGCGCTCGCCTACATCATCGGCATGGTGGCGATGATGTTCACCGCCCTGTCGTACGCGCAGATGGTCCGCGCGTTCCCCATGGCCGGCTCCGTCTACAGCTACGCCGGTCGCGGCATCGCACCGCCCGTCGGCTTCCTCGCCGGCTGGGTGATCCTGCTCGACTACGTCCTCGTGCCCGGCCTGCTCTACCTGGTGGCGAGCGTGGCCATGCACTCGCTCGTGCCCGGCGTGCCGGTGTGGGCGTGGCTGGTGGCCTTCGTCGTGCTCAACACCGTCGTCAACTACTTCGGCATCAAGATGACCGCCCGGGTCAACCGGGTGATGCTCGCCGCCGAGGTGGTCATCCTCGCGATCTTCCTGGTCGTCGGCGTGATCGCGCTGGCACAGGGCAAGGGTGCCGGCTTCTCGCTCCGGCCGCTGTTCAACGGGGACACCTTCTCCTGGCCGCTGGTCTTCGGCGCGGTGTCGATCGCCGTGCTCTCCTTCCTCGGCTTCGACGGGATCTCCATGCTGGCCGAGGAGAGCCGCGAGGAGGCCCGGCAGATCGGCCGGGCGATGGTCGCGGCGCTGCTGCTGGCCGGCGCCCTGTTCGTCGTGCAGACCTGGGTCGCCGCCCTCCTGGTGCCGGACGCCGCCAGCCTGCTCGACAACGGCGACCCCGAGGGAACCGCGTTCTACGACGCGGCCCGCGCGGCCGGCGGCGGCTGGCTGGCCGCGCTGACCGCCCTGGCCACCGCGATCGCCTGGGGCTTCGCCAACTCCCTGGTCGCCCAGGCCGCGACCTCCCGCCTGCTGTACGCGATGGCCCGCGACCGGCAGATGCCGCGCTTCCTCGCCCGGATCAACCCGAAGCACAAGGTGCCGGCCAACGCCACCCTGCTGGTCGCCGCGATCTCCCTGGCACTCGGCCTCTACATGGCCAGCCGCGACGACGGCATCTCGCTGCTGTCCACACTCGTCAACTTCGGCGCCATGACGGCGTTCCTGGCGCTGCACGTCTCCGTCGTGACCCACTACGTGGTGCGCAACGGCAGCCGGGACTGGCTGCGGCACCTCGTGGTGCCGGTGATCGGGTTCCTGATCCTGCTCTACGTCGTGATCAACGCCAAGGTCGCCGCCCAGGTGCTCGGCTTCGTCTGGCTGGGCGTCGGGCTGCTGGTCCTGCTGGCCTTCTACCTGACGGGCCGGCGCCCCGAACTCGCCGCGCTTGTCGACGTCGCCCACGACAGCACCGACGAGCCGGTGAAGGAGCCGCACTGATGACCGACGTGGTGAAGTACCGGCCGGAGCCGGACGAGCTCTCCTACACCTTCGGCGGGCGCGAGGCGGTGCTCCGGGTGCGCCCGGGCACGATCCTCGAGCTCTACACCGAGGACTGCTTCGGCGGGCGCGTCCGCAGCGTCGACGACCTGCCGTCGCAGGTCTGCCAGTTCCCGTACCTCAACCCGGTGACGGGACCGATCCACGTCGAGGGTGCCGAGCCCGGTGACACCCTCGCCGTCCACTTCGTCGCCATCGAGCCGGCCCGGGACTGGGCCGTGTCCACCACCTTCCCGCACTTCGGCGCGCTCACCAGCACCCACACCACGGCGACCCTGCAACCCCCGCTCGACGAGGTGGTCTGGCGGTACGACGTCGACGTCGCGGCCGGCACGGCGACGTACCGGGCCCGCCGGGGCGACTACACGGTGGCGCTGCCGCTGGACCCGATGCACGGCACCGCCGGCGTGGCGCCCGGCGCCTTCGAGGCGCGCATGACGATCACCCCGGACGCGCACGGCGGCAACATGGACACCCCGGAGCTGCGGGCCGGAGTCACCGCGTACTTCGGCGTGAACGTGTCGGGAACGCTCTTCGCCCTCGGCGACGGGCACTGCCGGCAGGGCCACGGCGAGGTCTGCGGCACCGGCATCGAGGCGGCCATGAACACCACGGTCGTGGTGGACGTCGTCAAGGGAGCCGGCACGCCGTGGCCCCGGCTGGAGTCGGACGACGCGCTCATGTCCACCGGCTCGGCCCGCCCCCTGGAGGACGCGTACCGGATCAGCCAGCACGACCTGGTCACCTGGACCGCCGAGCTGGTCGGCCTGGATCAGCTCGACGCGTACCAACTGGTCAGCCAGGCCGGCGAGGCGCCGGTCGGCAACGTGTGCGACACGAACTACACGATGGTGGCGAAGGTGGACAAGCGCTACCTGGGCGGGCGCGGTGGATACGACGGGGTGCACGCCCGGCTGCGTGAGACGGCCCAGCACTACCTGACCCACCGCTGACCGGTGCCGGGACCGGCCGGCCACCACCGGCCGGTCCCGCTGCGACTCGGAATCTTCACGATCTCGCGCGGGGGGTGCGCGTCAGCGGCCGTCGCGCGGGCCGAAGACGGTGAGCGCGTCCGCGTCGGAGTGGCGCGAGCGCAGGTACTCGTCGGCCCAGGCCGCGGCGTCGGGGAAGCCCGACTCGGCGGCCACCCGGGCGCACGCGGCGTCCACGTCGAAGGCGGTCCGGCGCAGTTGCACGCCCGGCCCGAGCAGCGCCCACCAGGCGCCCGCGCCGCCGTACGGCATGCCGACGCTGCCCGGGTTGACCACCAGGCGGCGGTCGACCAGCCGGGTGAACGGCATGTGCGTGTGCCCGCAGACCACCGTGCCCACCTCGGCCGGCAGCCCGGCGAAGACCTCGGCCCACCGTTCCATGCGGGAGTCGACAAGCACCACCTCCTCGTCGTCCCGGGGCGTGGCGTGGCAGAAGAGCACCTCGCCGAGGCCGGCGACCGGCAGCGTCACGGTCGGCGGCAGCGCGGCGAGCCGGGCCACCTGGTCGTCGCGGAGCTGGGTCGCCGCCCAGTCGGACACCTCGATCTGCGCCGGCCGCCCGGCCCGCGCCTCGACCAGTTCCCGGTCGGCGTTGCCGCCGACCCAGCAGGCCCGGTCGCCGAGCGAGGCGAGCAGGTCGAGCACCTCGACCGGCTGAGGGCCGGCCGCGATGTCGCCGGTGAGCACGATCAGGTCGGCGGCGGCCACGTCCGGCTCGGCCAGGACGGCTTCCAGCGCCGGCAGCGCGCCGTGGATGTCGGAGAGGACAGCTACCCGCTCGATCATCGCCCCAGCCTCCGCCGGGTCGGGCCGATGGTCCAGCGATTCTGCGCCGGGCAGACGCGACCGGTGTCGCTGCGCCGGGCCAGGTTCCGTGTCCGAGGCCCGGACGGGACCGGCCCGGACCGCGGAGGCGGGCCGGGCCGGGACGTCGGGCGGAGGTGTCAGACCCGCGCGCGGCGGGCCAGGCGCTCCGGGTCGAGGATGATGATGCTCTTGCCGTCGAGCCGCAGCCAGCCGCGCGAGGCGAAGTCGGCCAGGGCCTTGTTGACGGTCTCCCGGGAGGCGCCGACGAGCTGGGCGATCTCCTCCTGGGTCAGGTCGTGGGTCACCCGCAGCACGCCGCCGTCGCGGGTGCCGAACCGGCCGGCCATCTGGAGCAGGTTCTTGGCGACCCGGCCGGGCACGTCGGTGAAGATCAGGTCGGCCAGCGAGTCGTTCGTCCGGCGCAGCCTGCGGGCCAGCACCCGCAGCAGCTGCTCGGCGATCTCGGGCCGGTTGTTCAGCCACGGGCGCAGCGCCTGCTTGCGCAGCCGGACCAGCCGGGTGTCGGTGACCGCCGTGGCCGTCGCCGTACGCGGGCCGGGGTCGAAGAGCGACAGCTCGCCGACCATGTCCGACGGGCCCATCACGGCGATCAGGTTCTGCCGGCCGTCCGCCGCGCGGCGGCCCACCTTGATCTTGCCGGACAGGAGGATGTAGAGACTGTCGCCGGGCTCGCCCTCGTTGAAGACGACCTCGCCCTTGCGGACCTCGATCGTCTCCATCTCCTTGGCGAGCGCCTCGGCAGCCTCCGGGTCGACACCCTGGAAGATCCCGCTGCGGGCCAGTACCTCGTCCATCGCGCACCTCCGCTTGCGCGTGCCGTCCGTCGGCCGGGTCCGCCGTCCGCTGATCCCTCGCGCGCCGCCAGTCTAGGCGCACATGAGCGGGAATCAGAGGTGCACCCCTGGAATCTTGATCGTTGGGCGTAACCCGCCCGACCCGGTCAACGACTAGGATCCCGCCTCCGGTGCGGGCCGCCACCACCCGTCCCCACCTGTGATCGTAGGGTGACCGGCGTGCTGAGCGAGCCGTTCCTGACCAGCCGGCCCGAGGACGGGTCGGACATCCCGCTGCTGGTCTGGCGGGCCGAGGCGCCGCTGCTGGCGGTCGGCTCCGCCCCGCTGGGCGGGGGGATCGGCGTACGCCGTTGGGTCGTCAACGCGACCGTGCCGATGTCGTACGACCGGGACGACCCGGCCGCGCACCTGGCCGAGCTGGCCGACGGCCTCGGCCTGGCCGGGCCCGGGGTCGGGCTGCTGACCGGGGTCGACGTGACCGAGGTGGTGGCCCGCGCGGACGGCGGCGTACGGGTCTGGGCGACCGTCGGCCTCGGCACCCCGGTCTGGGCGGCCGAACCCGAGCCCGCCGCGCCCGCCCAGCGGGTCGGCACGGTCAACATCGTCGTGCACGTCCCGGTCCGGCTCGGCGACGCCGCCCTGGTCAACGCGGTGGCCACGGCCACCGAGGCGAAGGCCCAGGCGATCTGGGAGCTGGGGTTGCCGGCCACCGGCACCCCCACCGACGCGGTCACCGTGCTCTGCCCGGCCGACGGCGAGCCGGCCCCGTACGGCGGCCCTCGCTCGGCCTGGGGCGCCCCGCTGGCCCGGGCCGTGCACGCGGCGGTCCTGGCCGGCGGCGCCGGCACGGTGGTGCCCTGGTCCGACCGGCGGGCGGGCTGAGCGTGAACCGGTCCCGCCCGGCCGATCGGGTTTTCCGACCGATCGGCCCTCGTCGCGGCATTCCCGGGACGGTAGCGTCGCGCACGATGTACGCTCCCGCCCTTTCCGTGCCTCGCCCCCGTCGCCGCCGCTCCGCCGCCCGGGGCGTGCGCCTCTCCGCGGCCCTCGGTGCGCTGCTCGTCGCCCTGCTCGCCGCCGGGTGCGGCGACGGTTCCGGCGACGGGCCGATCTGGCAGCCGGGCCAGGGCGGGGGGTCGACCGCCTCGGCGGGCCCCGCCGAGGCCGACCAGCCCGACGCGTCGGGCGAGCCGGCCGAGAAGTCGATCTCGCTGACCGCGACCGGTGACGTGATCATGGGCAACGCCCCGTCCCGGCTGCCGGCCAACGGCGGGAAGGGCTTCTTCGACGACGTCAAGACCGCGCTCAAGGGCGACCTCGTGATGGGCAACCTGGAGGAGCCGCTCACCGACGACACCGGCGCCGGCAAGTGCGGCCCGCAGCCGAAGAACTGCTACCAGTTCCGGGCGCCCCCGGGCTGGGCGGCACATCTGCGCACCGCCGGGTTCCAGCTGCTCAACCAGGCCAACAACCACGGCTACGACTACGGCCAGCAGGGCTACGAGAACACCCAGTCGGCGCTGGAGGCGCACGGGCTCAAGCACACCGGCGCGCCCGGCGAGATCACCGTGCTCGACGTCAAGGGCGTCAAGGTCGCGGTGGCGGGCTTCTCGTCGTACCCCTGGTCCAACAGCCTCATCGACATCAACGCGGCGAAGCAGGTCATCACCATGGCCAAGGGGATGGCCGACCTGGTCGTGGTGCAGGTGCACATGGGCGCCGAGGGCGCCGACCGGTCCCACGTGAAGCCGGGCACGGAGATGTACGTCGGGGAGAACCGGGGCGACCCGATCCGCTTCTCGCACGCGGTGATCGACGCCGGCGCCGACCTGGTGATCGGGCACGGCCCGCACGTGCTGCGCGGCATGGAGTTCTACAAGGGGCGGCTCATCGCCTACAGCCTGGGCAACTTCGCCGGGGGCGGGAAGTCGCTGAACAGCGCGGGCCGGCTCGGCTGGGGTGGCGTGCTGAAGGTGTCGCTGACCGCGGAGGGGCGCTTCGTCGGGGGCGAGTTCACCTCGACCGCGATGAACAGCGTGGGCCGGCCGGCCATCGACCGGCAGGACCGCGGCCTCGGTTTGGTCCGCGAGGTGAGCCGGGCCGACTTCCCGCAGTCCGGGGCGCGGCTCGACGGGAGCGGCAAGATCAGCGCTCCGGCGGGTGGCTGAGGCGCACCGCCGCCCGCGTGGGCCCCGCCGGGACGTCGCCCCCGCGACGTAGGCTGGCCGGCGTGACCACGCGCCTCCCCGAGACCGACCTCGGCCGCACGCGCCGCGCCCGCCGGATCGGCCGGGTGCTGACCGAGACGCACCCCGACGCGCACTGTGAACTCGACCACTCCAACGCGCTGGAGCTGTCCGTCGCCACGATCCTGTCGGCCCAGTGCACGGACAAGAAGGTCAACGAGGTCACTCCGAAGCTGTTCGCCCGCTACCGCAGCGCGGCGGACTACGCCGGGGCCGACCGCGCCGAGCTCGAGGAGCTGATCCGGCCCACCGGGTTCTACCGGAACAAGACCAGCTCACTGATCAACCTGGGCCGCGCCCTCTGCGAGCGCTACGACGGCGAGGTGCCCGGCCGGCTGGCCGACCTGGTCACCCTCCCGGGGATCGGGCGCAAGACCGCCAACGTGATCCTGGGCAACGCCTTCGACGTCCCCGGCATCACGGTCGACACCCACTTTCAGCGGCTCGTGCAGCGGTGGGGGCTGACCACCGAGACCGACCCGGTGAAGATCGAGCACGCGATCGGCGCGCTCTACCCGAAGCGCGACTGGACGATGCTGTCGCACCGGATCATCTTCCACGGCCGGCGGGTCTGCCACGCCCGCAAGCCGGCCTGCGGGGCCTGCACGCTGGCGAAGCTCTGCCCGTCGTACGGCACCGGGCCGACCGAACCGGTGGCCGCGGCCAAGCTGCTCAAGGGGCCCCGCGCCCGGGACCTGGCGGCGGCCGTCGGCATCGACCCCGACCTGGTGCCGCAGCAGGCCGTGGCGGCGGAGGTGCCGTGACCCGCCGGCTCGCGTACCTGCTCGTCCCGCTGCTGCTCGGGGTGGCCGGCTGCACCGGCAGCACCGAGGAGCCGGCGGGCCGGGCGCCGGCCACCCGGGCCGAGCGCCCCTCGCCGTTCGCCGACTGCGCCCCGCTGACCGCCGCGCCGCCGTCCGGTCCGGCCCCGTCCGGCGCCCCGGGTGATCCCCTGCCCGACCTGGCCCTCTCCTGCTTCACCGGCGGCGCCCCGGTGAACGTGCGCGAGATCAAGGGTCCGGCCGTGATCAACGTGTGGGCGTCCTGGTGCCCGCCGTGCCGCAAGGAGCTGCCCGCGTTCCAGCGGCTCAGCGAGCGCGCCGGCGGCCGGTTCCAGGTGATCGGGGTCAACAGCCGGGACAGCCGCGGCGGCGCGCAGTCCATCGGCGAGGACTTCGGCGTCCGGTTCCCCATGCTTGTCGACCAGGGGGACGCGTTCGAGCGGGCGCTCGGCCGCAACGCCTTCCCGCTGACCGTCCTGGTCGACGCCGACGGGCGGATCCGGCACACCGACTCGACCGGCGCGCTCGACGACGCCCGCCTCGCCGAGCTGGTCCGCACCCACCTCGGGGTGCGGCTGTGACCCGACCGCCCGGCTGGCTCGACCCGCTGCTCGACCGCCTCGGCACCGCGCGGGCCGAGGACTTCACCCGGCTCGCCACGCCGGAGAGCGGCGGTCGGGAGAGCGCCGTGCTGGTGCTGCTCGGCGAGGAGCCGGCCGCCGGCCCGGACGTGCTGGTCCTCCAGCGCGCCGCCACGCTGCGCAACCACGCCGGGCAGCCGGCCTTCCCCGGCGGCGCGGCCGACCCGGAGGACGCCGACGCCAGCGCCACCGCGCTGCGCGAGGCGAACGAGGAGGTCGACCTCGACCCGGCCAGCGTCACCGTGCTGGCCGAGCTGCCCAAGCTGTGGATCCCGGTCAGCGACTTCCTGGTCACCCCGGTGCTCGCCTGGTGGCACGACCCGCACCCGGTGCACCCCCGCGAGCCGGCCGAGGTCGCGCACGTCGCCCGGCTGCCGATCGCCGAGCTGGTCGACCCCGAGAACCGGATGCGGGTACGCCACCCGAGCGGCTGGATCGGCCCGGCCTTCTCGGTGCGCGGCATGCTCGTCTGGGGCTTCACCGCCGGGGTGCTGAACACGCTGCTGGAGATGGGCGGCTGGGCCCGCCCCTGGCCGCGTTCCCGGGTGGTGGAGCTGCCGCCGACCGGCGCCGCCCCGGCCCCCTCGGCGGGCACCGACGCGGTCGACGAGAGCCCGGTCCGCTGAGCCGACCGGGATCACCGGCACGGCTCTGAAGGTCACGTTCAGCGAGCGGTCAGCCTGTTCCGGGCACGGTGCCCGTACCCTGGGGGCGTGTCCGCCGTGGATCTCGTACTGCTCCTGCTCATGCTCGTGTTCGCGATCAGCGGATACCGTCAGGGTTTCGTCATCGGGGCGCTGTCGTTCTCCGGCTTCTTCCTGGGCGCCCTGCTCGGCCTGCAGGTCGGGCCGCTGGTCGCCCGGCAGTTCGCCGACAGCGGCACCCGCGTGCTGATCTCCCTGGTGGCCATCTTCGGGCTGGCCGTGCTGGGGCAGGCGCTGGCCGGCTGGCTCGGCTCCAACCTGCGGGCGGCGATCACCGGGCCGTTCGGGCGGAAGGTCGACGACGCCGGCGGCGCGGTCATCTCGGTGTTCGCCGTCATGCTGGTGGCGTGGCTGGTCGCCGTGCCGCTGGGCTCCTCGTCGGTGCCCTGGCTGGCCTCCTCGGTGCGCAACAGCGCGCTGCTGACCGTGGTCGACCGGGTGCTGCCCGACAAGGCGCAGGAGCTGTCCACGGCGCTGCGCGACACGGTCGACACCAACGGCTTCCCGGACGTCTTCGGCGACCTCGCGCCGACCCGGGCCCGGCAGGTCTCCCCGCCCGACCCGGCGCTGGCCAACTCCCAGGTGGTGAAGAACAGCCAGCGGTCGGTGGTGAAGGTGCTGGGCTCCGCGCCGAGCTGCGCCCGCCGCATCGAGGGCTCCGGCTTCGTGTACGCCGACGACCGGGTGATGACCAACGCGCACGTCGTGGCGGGCACCCGGTCGGTGGCGGTGGAACTGCGCGGCGAGCGCTACGACGGCGAGGTCGTCGTCTACGACCCCGCGCGGGACCTGGCCGTGCTGCACGTGCCGGGCCTGCCCGGGCCGTCGCTGCGCTTCGCCGCCGGGGAGGCCGGCAGCGGGGCCGACGCCATCGTGCTGGGCTTCCCCCTCGACGGCCCGTACGATGCCCGCCCGGCCCGGATCCGGGACGTCGACCGGATCACCGGCCCGGACATCTACTCGTCCGGCGACGTGACCCGGGAGATCTACACGATCCGGGCGCTGGTCCGCAGCGGCAACTCGGGCGGCCCGCTGGTCTCCTCGAACGGACTGGTGCTCGGCGTGATCTTCGCGGCCGCCGCGGACGACCCGAACACCGGCTTCGCGGTGACCGCCGCCGAGGCGCGGTCGGTGGCGCTGGCCGGCGCGGAGCGTACCCGCGGGGTGGCCACCGGCGACTGCACCTGAGCCCGCGGGCGGCGGTCAGCCGGCCGCGGCGCCGGCCCGGGTCACGTCGTCACCGGAGCGGCCCAACGGCAGCTTGGCCCGGCCCCAGGTGAGCGTGCGGTCGAGCACCGCCCGCGCCATGATCGCCACGCAGACGCCGCCGTTGAGGAAGGACGCCGCCACGTCGCTGGGGTGGTGCATCCCCCGGTACATCCGGGTGACCGCGACCCCGACCGGCACCAGCACCAGCAGCGTCCACCAGGTGACCTTGGCCGGGGTGCTCCGCGCCCGCAGGGCGAGCAGCACGGCGATGCCGACATAGAGCGCCATGGCGGCGGACGTGTGCCCGGACGGGAAGCTGGAGGTCGGCGGCGAGCTGTCCATGTGCTCGACGGCGGGGCGGCGCCGGTCGATGGCCATCGTGGTGAAGAGGAAGATCAGCGCCTGCGCGCTCACCGCGGCGCAGAGGAAGATCGGCTCCCGCCAGCGGTGCAGCACCAGTCGCAGCACCAGCGCCACCAGCACGGTCACCACGACGATCACCTGGGTGCTGGCCAGCGTGCTGAACACCAGCGAGACGTCGTTCCAGCCCGGGGACCGGTGGGCGGCCAACTCGCGGTTGACCGTGTCCTCCACGGTGAACGGCCAGGTCTTCGCGAGCACCCGGGTGACCAGGAGACCCAACGCGACCATGACGGAGAAGAGCAGGGCCACCGGCAGCAGGATCCGCCGGGCGATCTGGACCGCGACATCGGACATGAGCCGCCCTTTACCCCGACAGGTGCCGGACTACGCGTGGCGGCCGTCCGGCCCCGGTTCGGCCAGCTCCGGCTCGACCCCCTCCCGGGCGGTACGCGCCGGCCGCCGGCCGACCCGGGTCCGCCAGGTGGAGAAGGCGGCCGAGGTGGCGACGACCACCGCCACGCCGAGCAGCCAGCCGCCGACCACGTCGCTGGTCCAGTGCACGCCCAGCGCGATCCGGCTGAGCCCGGTCACCACCGCGATCAGCACCGCCACCGCCCAGAGCGCGCCGCGCAGCGGCCGGCTGTGCCGGGCGAACGGCAGGAAGACCAGCAGCAGCACGCCGGCGGCCAGGGTGGCGTTCAGCGCGTGGCCGGACGGGAAGGAGTAGCCGGCCGCCCGGGCCACCGAGTCGAGCAGGTCCGGCCGGTGCCGGCCCACCAGCAGCTTGAGCAGCGCGCCGAGCAGCCCGCCGACGGTCATGGTGGTGACCACCCAGAGGGCCAGCCGGGGCGCGCCGCGCAGCAGCAACCAGACCACCACCGCGGCGGCGGCCACCCGGAGCGGGCCGGGCCCGAAGACGTGGGTCCAGACCTCCATCACCCGGACCCAGGCCGGGTGGTCGACGCCGTACCCGTGCAGGGCGTCGGTGATCGAGGCGTCCAGCCGGGACAGCGGCGACCAGGCGCCCAGCACCAGCAGCGCGAGCAGGGCGAACGGCACCAGCACCAGGAAGGCGGCGGTGGCGGCCAGGGTCAGCCGGAGACCCAGTGATTTGTCCGGGTCGAGGCGGCGGTGCCGCCAGGACCGCTCCTGCGGGGAGATCAGGTCGCCGGAGGTGTTCATGCGCTGTTCACTACCCAGGCTGGGGCCCGGTCAGACGGGCCGGTCCGGTCAGCGGCGGGACTGGCGGAACCGGCGGACCGCCAGCGCGGCACTGGTGACCAGGGCGACGAACAGGGCGAGCCCTGGCCAGAGCCGCTCCCGCGCCGAATCGTCGACCTGGCCGGCCGGGCGGGCCTCCCAACGGGGCTCCTGCTCGGGCGCGGCGACGCTGAACGGGTCGCTGGGAGGCACGGCGGCGGCCCGGGTGTCCGGGCCGAGGCCGGGCGCCCAGCCGAAGCCCACCTTGCCGGGGGAGCCGCCGTCGTCGAGCGGGTTGGCCTCCACCGGGGGCACGTCGGAGGTCAGTGCGGCCACCGGATCCACCATGCCGTAGCCGAACCGGTCGTCGCGACCGGTGGGCCCGAGGTCCCGTGCGGTCGTGATGATCCGGTTGACCACGTCCGCGGCCGACATCTGGGGGTACCGGGCCCGGATGAGCGCCGCCGTCGCTGCGACGAGGGGAGCCGCGAAGCTGGTGCCCTGCACCATCCAGTAGCCGCCGGGACGGGCCCCGAAGATCGCGGTGGCCGGAGCGCTGAGCACCGTCTCGTGGCCCGTGACCGCGCCGGACCAGAGGTTGTCGCTCGGGTCCATCCCCGTCACGGCGAGCACGCCCGGCTCACGGGCCGGGTACCAGACCTTGCGACTGTCCGAGGTGGCCAGGTTGCCCGTGCAGGCGACCACCACGACGTTGCGAGCGAAGGCGTAGTCGATGGCGGCGGCCAGGGCGTCGCTGGTGTCCGTGCCGCCGAGGGAGAGGTTGATCACGCGGGCGCCGTGGTCCACCGCCCAGCGCACGCCGGTGGCGACGGTGCTCGCGTGGTCGTACCGGTTTTCCTGGTCGAGCACCCGGACCGGAAGGATCTTGGCCTCAGGCGCCAGCCCGACCGCGCCGCGGTCGTCGTCGTTACGCCCGGCGATGAGGCCGGCGACGGTGGTGCCGTGCCCCACCGGATCGGGCCCGTCGGCGCCCCCGGAGACCAGGTCGATGCCGGGCAGCACCTGGCCGGCCAGGTCGGGGTGGGAACCGTCCACTCCGGAGTCGACCACGGCGACGATGACGCCACGGCCGGTGGAACTCTGCCAGGCGGTCTGCGCCTGCATCTTGGCGAGTTGCCACTGGCCCGCGCGGACCGGGTCGACAGGGGTGAGCTCGTCCGCCGGCGCCAGCCAGACGGCTTCTCGTGCGGCGGGGGCCGGAACGGCGTGCGCGGACCTGGCCGGCGGAACGGCCACGGCGGCCAGGACCGCCGCCGCGCCGAGCAGCACGCGTCCGGCGAGACGCCGGGGCGGCGCGGTGGGAACTCCCTGCCGATCCCTGGTCACATTCCCCAGCCATTCATCGCGTCAGACACATGCCGCTCGGAGATTACCGGTTTTCCCGCCAGTCACGGTGCAACTCGGTGAGACCGGTCAGCCGGGCGGGAGATGCGCCAGCTGGACCAGGCGTACGCCCTCGCGCCGGGTGACCAGGCGACCGCGGCCCGGTGGCAGCGGACCGGCCTTCACCTGAGCGACGAGCGGCCCCTCCTCCGGGCCGCCCGACATGACCAGCCCGGCCGTGGACAGCTCCCGCAGCCGCTGGATGATCGGCTCGAACGAGGTCCGGCCGGCGCCTCCGGAGCGGCGGGCCAGCACGAGATGCAGGCCGACGTCCCGGGCGTGCGGCAGGTGCTCCTCCAGCGCCCGCAACGGGTTGGTCGGCCCGCCGGCCACCAGGTCGTAGTCGTCCACCAGCACGAACAGCTCCGGCCCGGCCCACCACGACCGGTCGCGCAGCTCGGCCGGGGTGACCTGCGGCCCGGGCAGCCGCCCCTGGAGGTAGCCGGCCGCCGACTCGATCAGCTCGGTCGTGTGCGGCGCGGCGGTCCCGTACCCGATGAGGTGCGCCGTCTCGATCGTGCCCATGAGGCTGCGCCGGTAGTCGACCAGGATGACCCGGGCCTGCTCCGGGGTGAACCGGTGGACGATCGAGGTGGCCAGCGCCCGCAGGAACGAGGACTTGCCGCACTCGGCGTCGCCGAAGACCACGAAGTTCGGCTCGGTGGCGAAGTCCAGCACCACCGGGCGCAGGTCGGCTTCGGCCACCCCGATGGCGAACGCCAGCCCGGTGGTCGCGGTCTGGTCCAGCTCGGCGTAGGGCAGCACCGGCGGGAGCAGCCGCACGCGGGGCGCGGCAGGCCCGGCCCAGGCCCCGGCGACCGCCTTCACCAGGTCACCCGTCTCGGCGCCCAGGCCGGCGACCCGGGGCGCGGCGGCGAGGAAGTGCAACCCGCCCGCGGTGATCCCGCGCCCCGGCCGCTCCTCCGGCACGGCCGCCGCCAGCGCGCGCTTGACCACCACCGAGTCGGCCGGGTCGCCGAGGCGCAGCTCCAGCCGGGAGCCGAAGAGGTCGCGGATCGCCGGCCGGAAGTCCGACCAGCGCAGCGCGCTCGCCACCACGTGCACCCCGTACGCCAGGCCCCGGGTGGCCAGCTCGGTCACCAGCGGCTCCAGGTCCTCGTACTCGCCGCGCAGGGTGTTCCAGCCGTCGACCACCAGGAACACGTCGCCGAACGGGTCGGTGCCGGGCCGGCCGCCGGCCGTCGCCGTGGCCCGCCGCCGGCGCCAGGCCGCCATCGACTCCACCCCCGCCTCGGTGAACCGCCGCTCCCGCTCGGCCAGCAGGGTGACCATCTCCCCGACGGTCCGGCGTACCGCGGTGTCGTCGGCCCGCCCGCTGACCCCGCCGACGTGCGGCAGGTCCCGCAGCGCGCCGAGCGTCCCGCCGCCGAAGTCCAGGCAGTAGACCTGCACCTCGGCCGGGGTGTGGGTGAGCGCCAGCGCGCAGACCAGGGTGCGGAGCAGTGTGGACCGGCCGCTGCGGGTGGTGCCGACCACCGCGACGTGCCCGGCCGCGCCGTCCAGGGCCAGCCAGAGCAGGTCGCGGCGCTGCTCGAACGGCTTGTCCACCACGGCCACCGGCACCTGGAGGGCGCCGTGCAGCTCCGGGTTGCCCACGGTGAGCCCGCGGGCCGGGTCGACGCCGACCGGGCCGAGCAGCTCGTCGAGGCAGGGCGAGGCGTCCAGCGGGGGCAGCCACACCTGGTGCGCCGGCGGGCCCTGCCCGGCCAGCCGCCCCACCAGCAGGTCCAGCAGCGTTTCGCCGGTCTCCTCCTCGGCGCTGAGGGCAGCCGGGGCGGCCGGCTCGGGCGCCGGCACCAGATGGGTGGAGAAGGCGAGCAGCCGGGAGCTGCCGGCGCCGGGCGCGCCCGCCGGGCCGCCGCTGCGGCGCACCGCGCCGGAGACGTACGCGGCCCTGAACCGGACCAGCGGGTCGGTGCCCGAGCGCAGGTAGCCGTGCCCCGGGCTGCGCGGCAGCTCGTGCGCGTCCGGCACCCCGAGCACCGTCCGGGACTCCAGCGCCGAGAAGGTCCGCAACCCGATCCGGTACGACAGGTGGGTGTCCAGCCCGCGCAGCCGGCCCTCCTCCAGCCGCTGCGAGGCGAGCAGCAGGTGCACGCCGAGCGACCGGCCCAGCCGGCCGATCTGCACGAAGAGGTCGATGAAGTCCGGCTTGGCGGAGAGCAGTTCGGAGAACTCGTCGCAGACGAGCAGCAGCGACGGCAGCGGGGCGAGCGGCGTGCCGGCCGCCCGGGCCCGCTCGTAGTCGCGTACGCCGGCGAAGTTGCCGGCCCGGCGCAGCAGCTCCTGGCGGCGCATCAGCTCGCCGTTGATGGCGTCGACCATCCGGTCGACCAGGGGCAGCGCGTCGGCCAGGTTGGTGATCACCGCGGCGGTGTGCGGCAGCCGCTCGAAGGGCGCGAAGGTGGCGCCGCCCTTGAAGTCGACGAGCACGAAGTTGAGCTGCTCCGAGCTGTGCGTGGCGGCCAGCCCGAGCACCAGCGTGCGGAGCAGCTCCGACTTGCCCGAGCCGGTGGCGCCGATGAGCAGCCCGTGCGGGCCCATCCCGTCCTGCGCCGACTCCTTGAGGTCCAGCTCGATCGCCCCGCCGTCGGCGCCCACCCCGATCGGCACCCGGAGCCGGTCCCGGGCGGCCCGGGGCGTCCAGCCCTGCTCGGCGGTGAAGTTCTCCGGGTCGCCGAGGCCGAGCAGCTCGGGCAGGCCCGGCTCGGCGCCGGGCGGGGCGTCCGGTCCGCGTGCCGTCCCGGCCAGCCGCAGCGGCGCGAGCCGGCGGGCGACCGCCTCGGCGTCGGCCGCCTCCAGGGCGTCGGCCGCGCCCACCTCGGCGTGCCCCTCGGCGGAGTGCGAGTGCAGCCGGCCGTCGACCAGGTCGAGCAGGAGGGCGTACCGGTCGAGCAGGCGGGGCGGCGGGGTGTCCAGGTCGAGGACGGTGACCGCGTCGATCCCGCCGTCGCCGGCCAGGTCGGCGGCGCCGGTCAGGTCACCGCCGTCGAGCACCACCACCACGTGCGGCCCGTCGGTGGCCGGGCCAGCAGGGCTGAACCGGGAGCGGCTGCCCAGCACGTCGTCGAGGAGCCGTTCCAGCTCGGCCGCGGAGCTGGTGACCAGCCGGACCGGGCCGAGCGCGTCGGTGCGCCCCGGGTGGTGGGCGTGCGGCAGCCACTTCACCCACTCCCACCGCGCCCGTCGTTCCGGCCCGGCGCACACCGCGATCAGCAGCTCGTCGGGGGCGTGGAAGACGGCCAGCTGGATGAGCACCGCCCGGGCCAACGCCTGTGCGTCCGGCGAGCCGGCTCCGCGAACCTTGCCGGCGGGGCCGCGCACGAAGACCCGGGCGAAGCTGCGCAGCGAGAGCGCCACCGGCAGGTCCGGCACCACCGAGTACGCGTCCAGGAAGCGCCGCAGCGCCCCCGCGGTCATCGGCTCCAGCTCGTCCAGCGGTCGGGTGACCGGCGGGAGCAGCGGGGTGGCGAGCGTCTGCGGCCCGACCCCGACCCGGACCACGGCGAAGTCGGGGTCGGCCGGCCGGCGCTCCCAGACCCGGTGGCTGTCCACGGTCGACCAGAGCCGCCCCGGGTCGGGGTGCCGGTAGTAGAGCCCGGCGCGCTGCGCCCCGGCGGTCTCCCGGACCCGGCGGCGCAGCGCGGCGAGGTGCCGCAGGTACTCCCGGCGGGCGGCCATCATCTCCGACTTCTTCGGGCCGGCCCTGCCCCAGCTGGTCACCAGCATCGCCACCGAGGAGAGCCCGAACATGCCGCCCACCACGTACGAGTAGGCCCCGCCGCCCCGGCCGAACATCATGGCCATGGCCACCGTCCCGCCGAGCATCGGCAGCACCATCAGCGCCTGCTGCCAGCGCCCGCCGGCCACCGCGGGGATCTCCGGCGGCGCCTCCACGGTCAGCTCGCCGGCCGGGATCTCCGGCGCCGGGCGGCGTGGCGGCCGCTTGATGACGACAGTGGACACAGAGCCTCCCCATGGCTCTCGGTAACCCGAGCCTGGCTCATAGTAGGTAAAGTCCACTCGTCCGTCAGCCACCGTTCCCGCTCGATATGGAGAAGCATCGATGACAAGCGGGCTGGCCCGGGTCACGATCAGCGCGCCCCGGCGGCGGGTCGACGTGGCCCTGCCGGAGCAGGTTCCCCTTGCCGAGCTGCTGCCCGAGGTGCTCCGGCACGCCGGGGAGGGGCTGGCCGACGACGGCGAACGGCACGGCGGCTGGGTGCTGCGGCGGACCGACGGGGCCGTGCTGGCCACCGCGCAGGCACTGCTGCCCCAGGGCGTCCGCGACGGCGAGGTGCTCCATCTCGTCCCCGCCCGCGCCGAGTGGCCCGAGCTGGAGTACGACGACGTGGTCGAGGCGATCGCCGACGGCGCCCGACGCCGGGGCGCCGCCTGGTCGCCCCGGGCCACCCGGGCCGCAGCTCTGGCCGGCGCGGGCGTGCCGCTGGCCGTCGGGCTGCTCGCCGTGCTGGCCGCCGGCCCCGGGCCGCGCAACGGCTGGCCGGTCGCCGCCGTGGTGGCCCTGCTCCTGGTGCTGGCCGCCACCGCCGCCTCCCGGGCGTACGGGGACGGGCCGGCCGGCGCCACCCTCGGCGGGTACGCGCTGCCCTGGGCCGCCGCGGCCGGCGCCCTGGCGGTCGGCTCGGGTGACCCCGTCGGCCCGTTCTGGCCGCTGCGCTGGGTCGGCGCGCCCGAACTGCTCGCCGGCTCGGTGGCGCTGCTGCTGGTGTCGGTGCTCGGCCTGCTCGGGGTGGCCAGCCGGTCCCGGGTCTTCCTGGCCGGCGCGACCACCGGCGCGGCCGGCGCGGCGGCCGGCCTCGGCGGGCTGTTCCTCGACCCGGCCGGCACCGCCGCCGTGCTGCTCTGCGCGCTGGTCTTCGCGCTCGGCGGGCTGCCGCTGCTGGCCATCCGGCTCGGCAAGGTGCCGCTGCCGCCGATCACCCTGCCCGCACCGGCGGGCGGCCCGCCCGGCGTCCGCGACCTGCCCGACCGGGGCCGGGTGCACGCGGCCGTGGCCCGCACCGAGGAGATGCTGACCGGGATGCTGCTCGGGCACGCGGTGCTGGCCGTCGCGGCCGCGGCCGTGCTCGCCACCACCGGAGGGCTCGCCGGTCGGCTGCTGGTGGCGGTCGGCTGCGGGGTGCTGCTGCTGCGCTCCCGGCTCTTCGTGGCGGTCCGCCACCGGGTGCCCTCCGTCGCCGCCGGGCTGGCCGGGTACGCGCTGCTCGGCGCGGTGCTCGCCGGCCGCTCCGGTCCGGCCGGCCGGCTGGCGCTGTCCCTCGGCGGGCTGGCCCTGGCCCTGGTCGCCGTCGCGGCCGGCGCCACGTACGCCCGCCGGCCGGTCTCCCCGTACCTGGGCCGGCTGGCCGACCTGACCGACACCGCGCTGGTGGTCGCGGTGGTCCCGGTGGCCTGCGCGGTGCTCGACCTCTACGACCGGGCCCGCGGCCTGCTCGGCTGACCGGCACGCACGAGGGCCCGGGTCGCTCGGTGGAGCGGCCCGGGCCCGTCGGCGCGGATCAGGTCAGTGCAGGGTCTCGCCGCGCTCGGCGGCCTCCTTGGCGCGCTGGTACGAGGCCACGATCTCGGCCTCGGCCTCGGTGCGGCCCACCCAGGTCGCGCCCTCGACCGACTTGCCCGGCTCCAGGTCCTTGTAGACCTCGAAGAAGTGCTGGATCTCCAGGCGGTCGAACTCGCCCAGGTGGTGGATGTCCCGCAGGTGCTCCTGGCGCGGGTCCTCGTAGGGCACGCAGAGGACCTTGTCGTCGCCGCCCTTCTCGTCGGTCATCCGGAACATGCCGATGGTGCGGCAGCGGATCAGGCAGCCCGGGAAGGTGGGCTCGGGCACCAGCACCAGCGCGTCCAGCGGGTCGCCGTCCTCGCCCAGGGTGCCCTCGATGAAGCCGTAGTCGGCCGGGTACTGCGTGGAGGTGAAGAGGGTGCGGTCCAGCCGGATCCGGCCGGTCGCGTGGTCCACCTCGTACTTGTTGCGGTGACCCTTCGGGATCTCAACCGTGACGTCGAAATCCATCTCCCACGCTCCCTCGTTTGCCCACGCTGGCTAACGGAACCAGTGGCGCCGCCCACCGGACGGGGTGAACGACCCCCGCCGGCTCCGACCGCCGCATAGTGTTCGGACCGAAGTAGTGTCACCCAAGGCGCTTTGGAGCGGGGGAGGAGGGGGTCGTGGGGAGGGAAGATTCACACTACCGCCCCGAGGGGGTTGACGGGCGCAGGTCCGCAGGTTCCGGTTCCGGCGGGGCCACCGGCCGCGTCTCGGTCCCCGGCACCAACCCCGCCCACCGCCCCGGGCCGCCCGTCGGGTCCGCCCCGGTCGGCCGCGCCAACCCCGGCCAGTACGGCCACCCCGGCCCGCAGGAGTACGGCCACCCGGCGCCGCGGGAGTACGGCCGCCCGGCCTCCCGGGAGTACGGCCACTCGACCCCGCGGGAGTACGGCCACGCCGACCCCCGGCAGCACGGTCACCCGGACCCCCGGGACCACGGCCCGGGTCCGGCCGCCCCGGTGAGCTGGCCCGGCTACGACGCGCCCGGCGGCATCCCGGTGAGCCCGCCCGTCCCGCCGGTCGGGGCCGCCCCGCCCCCGCTCCCGCCGCCGCCCCCGCCACCCGGCCGGCGCCGGGTCCGGCTGGTCGCGGTGCTGGCCAGCGTGCTGATCGTCGCCCTCGCGGCGGTCGGGCTGGCCGTGGTCCGTCCCGGCCCGTTGGCCGGCTGGCTGGGCGGCGGGGACAGCCCGACCGCCGCCGCGCGGTCGCCCGAGCCGCCCCCGCCCGCCGTGCTGGCCGGCGCCGACGGCAACGCGCCGCTGCCCACCCCCGAGGGGGTACGCGCCGCGCTCGAACCCCTGGTCCGCGCCGCCGCGCTCGGCGACCGGGTGAACGTGTCGGTGGCCGACGTGACCACCGGCCAGGCGCTCTACGGCAGCGGGCAGGACGCCCCGACCGTGCCCGCCTCGGTGACCAAGCTGGCCACCGGGGTCGCCGTGCTGGCCGCGCGCGGCCCGGCGCACCGGATCCCCACCCGGGCGGTGGCCGGCGCGGCCCCCGGCGAGGTGGTCCTGGTGGGCGGCGGCGACCCGACCCTCGCGGTCGACAAGAACGGCTTCTACCCGGGCGCGGCCCGGCTGGACGACCTCGCCGCCCAGGTGCGCAAGGCGCTCGGCGGCACCGCCCCGACCAAGGTCACCGTCGACTCGTCCCTGTTCACCGGCCCGGTGTACGGGCCCGGCTGGGACTCCGACATCCCCACCGGCGGGTTCGGCGCGGCGATCACCGCGCTGATGACCGACGGCGCGCGGCGGGACCCGGCGGAGGCCCGCCGGACCGAGGAGGCCATGAACCACGCCGCCGAGCGGGTGCCCCAGCCGGACCTGACCGCCGGCCGGCAGTTCGCGAAGCTCCTCGGGCTCTCCGGAGCCGCCGGCGAGGTGAAGCGGGGCACCGCGCCCGCCGACTCCGGCGCGTCCACGGCAGGCACGCCCGCTCCCGGCGCCGAGCTGGGCAAGGTCGAGTCGCTGCCCATGGTCCGCCTGGTCGACATCATGATCAGCGACAGCGACAACGTGATCGCCGAGGCGATGGCCCGCCAGGTCGCGCTCGCCAAGGGCAAGCCCGGCTCGTTCGCCGGCGGCGCGGCCGCCACCGACCAGGTGCTCGGCGAGCTGGGGCTGCCGGCCGACGAGATCAGCCTGGCCGACGGCAGCGGGCTTTCCCGCACCAACCGGATCAGCCCGTCGCTGCTCACCGACCTCATCACGCTGGCCGGCAACGGGAGCCACCCCGACCTGGCCGCGATCTTCGGCGGCCTGCCGGTCGGCGGCTGGTCCGGCACGCTGGACGAGCGCTACCAGGCGTCGGCGACGAAGGCCGGTGCGGGCGTGGTCCGGGCGAAGACCGGGACGCTCACCGGGGTGAACGCCATCGCCGGGCTGGTGACCACGGCCGACGGCCGGCTGCTCACGTTCGCCGTCCTCACCGACCGCACGCCGGACACCCTCGACGAGACCCGGCAGGCCCTCGACCGGATCACCTCCGCGCTGGCCGGCTGCGGCTGCCGCTGACCGTCCCCACCGGTGAGACCGGCGTCGATCGGTCGGCGCGAGCCCGGGTTGGGGTGTCGCGGCGCGGGTACGGTGGGTTCATGGCGCAGTTCGTGGACTGGGATCTGGCCGCCGCGACCGCGGGGGCGCTGGGCAAGTCGGGCCCCCGGGTGTCGTATGCCGAGGCCACCGACGTGGTGGGCGAGCTGCGCCGGCTGACCGAGGAGGCCGCCGGTCACGTCGCCGACTACACCGGCCTGCGCTCCCAGGTCGCCCACCCGCCGGTGCGCGTGGTCGACCGCCGCGACTGGGCGGCCGCCAACATCGCCGGGCTGCGCGAGGTGATCACCCCGCTGGTGGACCGGCTCTCCGGCGACAAGCGCCCCGGGCCGCTCACCGAGGCGATCGGTTCCCGGCTCACCGGTGTGCAGGCCGGCACCGTGCTGGCGTACCTCTCCGGCCGGGTGCTCGGCCAGTACGAGGTCTTCGCCGGCGACCCCGGCCAGCTCCTCCTGGTCGCCCCGAACATCGTCGAGGTGGAGCGGAAGCTGGGCGCCGACCCCCGGGACTTCCGGCTCTGGGTCTGCCTGCACGAGGTGACCCACCGGACCCAGTTCACCGCCGTGCCGTGGATGCGTGCGTACTTCCTCAGCGAGGTGCAGGCGTTCGTCGACGCGTCGCAGGGCGGCGAGCACGTGCTGGAGCGGCTGCGCCGGGGCGTGGCCACGCTCGCCGACGCGGTGAAGGACCCGAACAGCCGGGCCAGCGTGCTGGACATCGTGCAGACCCCGGCGCAGCGGGCCGTGCTGGACCGGCTAACCGCCCTCATGACCCTGCTGGAGGGGCACGCCGAGTTCGTCATGGACGGCGTCGGCCCGCAGGTCATCCCCAGCGTCGAGTCGATCCGGGCGGCGTTCAACCGCCGCCGCGAGTCCGGCAACCCCCTGGAGAAGGCGATCCGCCGGCTGCTCGGCATCGAGGTCAAGATGCGCCAGTACGCCGAGGGCCGCAAGTTCGTGCACGGCGTGGTGGACCGGGTCGGCATGGCCGGCTTCAACAAGATCTTCTCCTCGCCGCTCACCCTGCCCCGGCTCGACGAGCTGGGCGACCCGGACGCCTGGGTGGCCCGGGTGCACGGCGGCCCGGCGAACGTGCCCCCGGCTGCCGGCTGAGTTGGCCCCGCTAGCCCCGCCGGTCGCCGCCGTCCGGCTCGCCGTACGCCGGGCGTTGACCGGGCTGCCCGGGGCCGGGCCGGTGCTCGTGGCCTGCTCCGGCGGCGCCGACTCGCTCGCCCTGGCGGCCGCCACCGCCTTCGTGGCGCCCCGCCTCGACCGCCGGGCCGGCCTCGTGACCGTGGACCACGGCCTGCAACCCGGCTCGGCCGAGCGCGCCGAACGGGTGGCCCGGTGGGCGGCCGAGAGCGGTCTCGACCCCGTCGAGGTGGTCCCGGTGACCGTCGCCGGCCGACCCGGCGGCCCGGAGGCGGCCGCCCGTGAGGCCCGGTACGCCGCCCTGGTCGCCGCGGCCCGCCGGCACGGCGCGGCCGGGGTGCTGCTCGGGCACACCCGCGACGACCAGGCCGAGACGGTGCTGCTCGCCCTGGCCCGGGGCGCCGGCCCGCGCGGCCTGTCCGGCATGCCGGCCCGGCGTGAGCTGGACGGCGTCCCGCTGCTGCGCCCGCTGCTCGACGTCCCGCGCGACGACACCCGGGAGGCGTGCGCCGCGCTCGGGCTCACGCCCTGGGCGGACCCGCACAACGTCGACCCCGCGTACGCCCGGTCGCGGGTCCGCGCCGACCTGCTTCCGGCGCTGGTCGAGGCGCTCGGTCCCGGGGTGGTGGGCAACCTGGCCCGCACCGCCCGGCTGCTGGCCGCCGACACCGCCGCGCTGGACGAACTCGCCGGCGCGGCGCTCGCGGAGGTCCGGGCCGCCGGGGGCGGGCTCTCGGTCGACGGCCTGGCCGCCCTGCCGGCGGCGGTACGCACCCGGGTGCTGCACGCGTGGGCCCGCGAGCTGGGCGCCCCGCCGGCAGCCCTGTCGCACCGGCACGTGGCGGCGCTGGACGCCCTGGTCACCGACTGGCACGGGCAGGGCCCCGCGCACCTGCCCGGCGGCCTCCCGGTGCGCCGCCAGGCCGGTCGCCTCACCACCTGATCCGCCCCGGCGGTCCGCACGCCGAAACGCCGGCCCGCCGAGCCGACGGTGTCTGACCGCACCGGATACCGTCAGCCCGCCGAGCCGATGGTGTCTGACCGCACGGGATACCGCCACCTCGCCAAGCCGGCGGTGGGCGGGCGCGTCGAGGGGTCGCCGGGAGCCGCCGGAGGCGGTAGACAGGGCGCATGGCGTACCCCCGACAGCCGTTGCTGGCTCCCCAGGGCGCCGTCGCGACCAGCCAGCCGCTCGCGGCGGCCGCGGGCCTGGCCGTGCTGCGGCGCGGCGGCAACGCCGTCGACGCGGCGCTGGCCACCGCGATCACCCTGACCGTGGTGCAGCCACCCTCGAACGACATCGGTGGCGACCTGTTCGCGATCGTCTGGGACGGCGGCCGGCTGCACGGGTTGAACGCCTCCGGCCGCTCCCCGGCGGCGCTGACCCGGGAGCTGGTGCTGGCCGCGACGGAGCGGCGCGGCGCGGCACCGGTCGACGCGCTCGGCGGGGCGCAGGGCGAGGGGCGCACCGTGCCGGCCCGGGGCTGGCTGCCGGTGACCGTGCCGGGCGCCCCGGCCGGCTGGCGGGACCTGCACGAGCGGTTCGGCTCGCTGCCCTTCGCCGACCTGTTCGCCGACGCGATCGGCTACGCCGAGCGCGGCTTCCCGGTGGCCCCGGGCACGGCGGCCACCTGGGCGCGCGGGGTGGCCGCGCACGACGGGCTGGCCGGTGCGGAGCACGCCGAGTTCCGCCGGGTGTTCACCGTGGACGGCCGGGCGCCCCGGCCGGGGGAGTGGTGGCGCAACCCCGACGCGGCCGGCACGCTGCGGCGGATCGCGGAGAGCGGCGCGACGGACTTCTACCGTGGGCGGATCGCGGCGGCGATCGACGACCACGCGGCCCGGACCGGCGGCTTCCTCACCGGCGACGACCTGGCCCGGCACGCCTCGACCTGGGTCGATCCGGTCTCGGTGCGCTACCGGGGGCACGAGGTGTGGGAGCTGCCGCCCAACGGGCAGGGCATCGCCGCGCTGCTGGCGCTCCAGGTGCTCGACGGGGTGGACCTGGCCGCGCTGTCGCCGGAGGAGCGGCTGCACTGGCAGATCGAGGCCGTGAAGCTGGGCTTCGCCGACGCGCACGCCCACGTGGCCGACCCGGAGCGGGCCGAGGTGCCGACGGCCGCGCTGCTCGACCCGGGTTACGCGGCGGCCCGCCGAGCGCTGGTGACCGGGCGGGCCGGTGACCCGGTGGCCGGCGAGCCGGAGCGCGGCGGCACCGTCTACCTCTGCACGGCCGACGCCGGCGGCATGATGGTCAGCCTGATCCAGTCGACATACCTGGCGTTCGGCTCGCACGTGGT
The DNA here is from genome assembly GCF_024213425.1 of Micromonospora sp. A3M-1-15. Taxonomy (NCBI): domain Bacteria; kingdom Bacillati; phylum Actinomycetota; class Actinomycetes; order Micromonosporales; family Micromonosporaceae; genus Micromonospora; species Micromonospora sp. A3M-1-15. The sequence goes on from NZ_JANAVK010000002.1 coordinate 123,887, forward strand.
GGTCCCCGGGCACGGCTTCGCGCTGCAGAACCGCGGCCTCGGCTTCCAGCTCGACCCGCACCACCCGAACGTGGTGGGGCCGGGGAAGCGGCCGTACCACACGATCATCCCGGGCTTCCTGACCCGCGACGGGGCGCCGGTCGGCCCGTTCGGGGTGATGGGCGGGCACATGCAGCCGCAGGGGCACGTGCAGCTCGTCTCGGCCACCGTCGACGCGGGGCGTGACCCGCAGGCGGCCCTGGACACCCCGCGCTGGTACTGGCACGCCGGGCGGACCCTGCTCGTCGAGCCGGACCTCGACCCCGAGGTGGTCGCGGGGTTGCGGTCGCGCGGCCATGAGGTCACCGTCGCGGCCGAGCCGTCGGTCTTCGGGTACGGCCAGGCGATCTGGCGGGCGCCCGGTGGCGGGTACGCGGCCGGGTCGGAGTCCCGCGTCGACGGCGCGATGCTGGGCTGGTGATCAGGCGTCGACCCGCTCCCGGAAGGTCGTCCGGTAGGCGTGCGGGGTGGTGCCGACCCGGCGGGTGAAGTGGTGCCGCAGAGCCGCGGCGTCGCCGAAACCGGCCTGGTCGGCGACGCTCTCGACGCTCAGCCGGGTCTCCTCCAGCAGCCGCCGGGCCAGCAGCACCCGCTGGTTGGTCAGCCAGTCGTGCGGGGTGGTGCCGGTCTCGGCGCGGAACCGGCGGGCGAAGGTGCGCGGGGCCATCCCGGCCCGGGCGGCCAGCTCGTCCACGGTCACCGCCCGGTCCAGGTGCCCCATGAGCCACTCCAGCACCGGCTCCAGGGTGGGCGCCTCGGGCGCCCTGGGGATGGGCGCCTCGACGTACTGGGACTGGCCGCCGTCGCGGTGCGGGGGGACGACCATCCGGCGGGCCAGCCGGGTGGCCGTGGCCGAGCCGTGCTCCTGGCGGACCAGGTGCAGGCAGGCGTCGATCCCGGCGGCGGTGCCGGCGCTGGTGAGCAGCCGGCCGTCCTGCACGTAGAGCGAGTTGCACTGCACCCGGGCCGCCGGGAACCGCTCCTGGAGGTCGTCGACGTGCCGCCAGTGGGTGGTGCAGTCCCGCCCGTCGAGCAGCCCGGCCTCGCCGAGCACGAACGCCCCGGAGCAGACGCTGAGCAGCCAGGCGCCCCGGTCGGCGGCCCGCCGCAGCGCGGCCAGCACGGGCTCGGGGACCGGCGTCCGCCCGTCGCCGTGTGCGGGCACGGCCACGAGGTCGGCGGTCTCGATCGGGGTCAGGTCGGCGGTCGGGGTGAGCTGGAAGCCGGAGCGGCTGCGGACCGGGCCGCCGTCGGCGGTGCAGACGTCGAACCGGTAGCCGGGGAAACCGTCGGCGGTGCGGTCGGTGCCGAACACCTCCGCGACGACCCCGAGTTCGAACACGGCGACCTCTTCGAGGGCCACGACGGCGACGGAGTGAAGCATGTGACGAGGGTAACCCGACGGGTGGCGGGAAATCGAGGCTCACTGGCATTCCTGCCACTGTCCGAAGGGTACGGCGGCCCGCACACTTGATGGTGTCCGGTGCGCACCGGCGGCGAAACCCACATCAACCACGCGAAAGTGAGCGCCGCCATGACCGTTCTGCTGCTCCTTCTCTTCCTTCTCCTCCTCGTCGGCGCGAGCGCCTCCGGGCTCACCGCCGACAGTCGCGACTCGGCCGACTGGAAGCCGACCGAGGACGGGCGCCGCTGGCGCTCCCGCACCTGCTGAGGTGATTTGCTCCATCTGCGCCGATAATCCCCGGCGGGACCGCGCCAAAAGGGGCGGCCCCGCCGACGGAGGCCATCCGGCGTACGGCAGGCTAGGAGCATGGCTGACGGCTCCTGGTACGACGCCGACATCGACCACGTGATCATCTCCGAGGCGCAGATCCGCGAGAAGACCGCTGAACTGGCCAAGCAGGTCTCGGCGGACTACGCGCACGTCGACGACGGTCTCCTGCTGGTCTGCGTGCTCAAGGGCGCGGTCATGTTCATGGCCGACTTCGCCCGCGCGCTGGGCCGCCAGGGCCCGCCGGCCGAGCTGGACTTCATGGCCATCTCCTCGTACGGCCAGGGCACCACCTCCTCCGGCGTGGTGCGGATCCTCAAGGACCTGGACCGGGACATCGCCGGCCGGCACGTGGTGGTCGTCGAGGACATCGTCGACTCCGGCCTGACCCTCTCCTGGCTGCTGCGCTACCTGGAGTCGCGCTCCGCGGCCAGCGTCGAGGTGGTCGCCCTGTTCCGCAAGCCGGACGCGGTCAAGGTGCCGGTCCCCGTGAAGTACGTGGGCTTCGACATCCCGACCGAGTTCGTGGTCGGCTACGGCCTCGACTTCGGCGAGCGCTACCGCGAGCTGCCCTACGTCGGCGTGCTCAAGCCCGAGGTCTACGCCCGGGCCTGACCCCGGCGCCCCGCCGGTCGTCAGCCGACGTTCAGCGGGCTCTCAGCCTTCCGGTCTACGGTAGAGGCCGGTGACGTGGAGGCACTCTCCACGCCCGACCCCTCGAACCGCGTGACCGGGCGGTCGGGTGGCCGGGTGGGGAGCTCCCCGCCACGCCGGCTCAAACCCGGGTTCGCCGTACGCGTAAGTGCCGGGCTCGCAAGCTCGCATCTGGCACGAACGGTGTACCGTCGAATGACCGCGGCGCGGCAGTTCGCGCGCTTCGGGGTCGGGGCCGGCCCGCACGGCGGCTGCGGCCGCCGCCCGAGGCGGCGACACCATTCAGACGGTCAGGACGTCGATCAGGAGGATGCGGGCGCCTCGGTGCCCGACAACAGTATGGAACGTACGCGTTTCTTCCGCCGACCGGTGGTCTGGATCATCCTGGTCATCCTCGGCGCCGTTGTGCTCAGTCAACTCTTCACGGCTGGCCCCAGCTACCACCGCGTGGACACGTCGGTGGCGCTCGACCAGCTCCACACCGCAAAGATCAACAAGGCGGTCTTCCAGGACAAGGAGCAGACGCTCCAGCTCGACCTGGCCCAGAAGACGAAGTTCGGCGACACCACCACCGACCGGATCGAGGCCCAGTTCCCCTACGAGGTGGGCAACCAGATCTGGAACGAGGTGCTGGACGCCAAGGCGGCCAACCGGATCACCGGCCCGGCCGACACCAAGGTGTCGTCGGACAGCATCTGGGTGAGCCTGCTGGTCAACCTCCTGCCCATCGCGCTGCTCGTGCTCCTGCTGCTGTTCTTCATGTCGCAGATGCAGGGCGGCGGGTCGCGGGTGCTCAACTTCGGCAAGTCCAAGGCGAAGATGATCACCAAGGACACGCCGAAGACCACCTTCGCGGACGTGGCCGGGGCGGACGAGGCCGTCGAGGAACTGCACGAGATCAAGGACTTCCTGCAGAACCCGGCGAAGTACCAGGCCCTGGGCGCCAAGATCCCGAAGGGTGTGCTGCTCTTCGGCCCGCCCGGTACCGGTAAGACCCTGCTCGCCCGCGCGGTCGCCGGTGAGGCCGGCGTGCCGTTCTACTCCATCTCCGGCTCGGACTTCGTGGAGATGTTCGTCGGTGTCGGCGCCAGCCGGGTCCGCGACCTCTTCGAGCAGGCCAAGTCGAACGCGCCGGCGATCGTCTTCGTCGACGAGATCGACGCGGTCGGCCGGCACCGTGGCGCCGGCATGGGCGGCGGCCACGACGAGCGGGAGCAGACCCTCAACCAGCTGCTGGTCGAGATGGACGGCTTCGACACCAAGGGCGGGGTCATCCTGATCGCCGCCACCAACCGTCCCGACATCCTCGACCCGGCGCTGCTGCGCCCGGGCCGCTTCGACCGGCAGATCCCGGTCGACGCCCCCGACATGGAGGGCCGCAAGGCCATCCTGCGGGTGCACGCCAAGGGCAAGCCGTTCACGCCCGACGTCGACCTCGACTCGGTCGCCCGGCGCACCCCCGGCTTCAGCGGCGCCGACCTGGCCAACGTGATCAACGAGTCCGCGCTGCTCACCGCCCGCAAGGACCAGCGGGCGATCAGCAACGACTCCCTGGAAGAGTCGATCGACCGGGTGATCGCCGGTCCGCAGCGCCGGACCCGGGTGATGAGCGACCAGGAGAAGAAGATCACCGCGTACCACGAGGGTGGGCACGCGCTGGTCGCCTGGGCGCTGCCGCACGCCGCGCCCGTGCACAAGGTGACCATCCTGTCCCGGGGTCGGTCGCTGGGCCACACCCTGGTCCTGCCGACCGAGGACAAGTACACCCAGACCCGGGCCGAGATGATCGACACCCTGGCGTACGCGCTGGGTGGCCGGGCCGCCGAGGAGCTGGTCTTCCACGAGCCCACCACGGGCGCCGGCAACGACATCGAGAAGGCCACCCAGCTGGCCCGCGCGATGATCACGCAGTACGGCATGAGCTCCAAGCTCGGCGCGATCAAGTACGGCACCAGCGGGGACGAGCCGTTCCTCGGCCGCAACATGGGCCACGAGCGGGACTACTCGGATGCGGTGGCCGCCGAGATCGACGGCGAGATGCGGGCACTGATTGAGCTGGCGCACGACGAGGCCTGGGAGATCCTGGTGGAATACCGGGACGTCCTGGACAACATCGTGCTCGAGCTCATGGAGAAGGAGACCCTCTCCACGGCCGACATGGCCCGGATCTGCGCCCGGGTGGCGAAGCGCCCGCCGATGGCCCCCTACCACGGCTTCGGCAAGCGTCAGCCCTCCACCGAGCCGCCCGTGCTCACCCCGGCCGAGAAGGAGACGCTGAAGGCGCAGGCCCAGGCCGACGGCGCCTCGGTCGGCGGGTCCCCGTCGAACAACTCGGACGGTACCCACTGAGCAGCGACCCGACGGCCAGCTCCCCCAACCGGGAGCTGGCCGTCTCCGCGACCGAGCCCGACGGGGACGACGCGCTCGACTACGTCGCCGCCCGCCTGATCAGCGGCAAGCTGACCGGGCGGCCGGTGGAGGAGAGCGTCGACCTGGCCCGCATCGAGAAGGCGGTCCGGGAGATCCTCGTCGCGGTCGGCGAGGACCCGGACCGGGACGGCCTCCAGCAGACGCCCGCCCGGGTCGCCCGCGCGTACGCCGAGCTCTTCGCCGGCCTGCGGGTCGACCCGGCGCAGGTGCTCAGCACCACCTTCGAGGCCAACCACGAGGAGTTGGTGCTCGTCCGGGACATCGACGTGATGAGCCTCTGCGAGCACCACCTGCTCCCGTTCCGGGGCAGCGCGCACATCGGCTACATCCCCGGGCCGGACGGCCGCATCACCGGCCTGTCCAAGCTGGCCCGGCTGGTCGAGGTGTTCGCCCGGCGCCCGCAGGTGCAGGAGCGGCTGACCTCGCAGATCGCCGACCTGCTGATGACCAAGCTGGCGCCGCGGGGCGTCGTGGTGGTGCTCGAGTGCGAGCACATGTGCATGGCGATGCGCGGCATCCAGAAGTCCGGTGCCAAGACCATCACCTCGGCCGTCCGGGGCACCCTCCAGCACGACGCCAAGTCGCGCGCCGAGGCCATGGCGCTGATCATCCCCCGCTGACCGCAGCGAGACACAGGGCCCTTCCCACCGGGGAGGGCCCTGTGCCGTGTCCGGGGTCAGTCGGCCAGCATGGCCAGCAGCAGCCCGGCCGTGGTCAGCACCGCCGGGACCAGGCAGACCAGCGCGCCGAAGCGAGGTGTCCGGTCCACCCGGTCCGCCGGGCGGGGCCGGAACAGTCGCCCTACCGCGAGCCAGCCCAGCATGAACGCGACCGCCGGCAGCGGCAGCCCCACCACCAGCGCCAGCACGGTCAGCGGGCCGGTGCCCGTGGCGAGGAAGAGCACGAGCTGGACCAGCGGCACCAGCAGCGCCAGCGGACCGTAGACCAGCAGGTTGCGCGGGTGCACCGGCCAGCGGGCCAGCCGGGGCAGACCGCGCGCCGCGAGACTGTCGTCCGCCGAGTCCGCCCAGCCCCGGGCGGACCGCAGGGCGGCCAGCACGGCCGCCGGACCGGCCGCCATCGGCCGGGTCGCCTCGGTCACCTCGGGGGGCGTCGGGACCAGCGAGATCGCCGGCACGCCCAGCTCCCGCAGCCGCGACTGCTGCGGGGCGAGCCGCTCACGGACCGCCGTCAGCTCCTCCCGGGCCGCCGCCACCGACCGGGCCTGCTCGCTCGCGGCGGTCGCCGCCGCCCGGCGTACGCCGTCGAGCTGGCGGGCGGCCGCCACGTAATCCGCCCAGGCCGCCCCGGCCGCGTCCACGTCGACCGTCGGACCGCCGGACCGGGGCGCCGGCACCGCCGTGCCGGTCTCGCTCATGGCTGCACCCTCTCGGTTCGCGACTGCGGGGCTCGCAACCCCGGCTCA